>NZ_JAGGPA010000003.1 GCF_018614035.1 Streptomyces sp. ISL-96 | reverse complement strand
CAACCAGGTCTCGACGGCGATTCCGACCCTCGCGCCCGGCCAGTCCGCGACGATCAAGGCGCAGGTCAAGACCCCGATCAACTCCGACTCGGGCAACAAGCGCAACGACTACGTGTTGGGCTGGGACGTACGCAAGATCGCGGACGGCAGCTGGCTGTCGGCCGGCACCGGCGGCATACCCTCGCTCAAGCAGAACGTGGCGGTGGAGGACCCAACCTCCAACCAGCTGGGCCTGGAGAAGTTCTACTCGTACGCGGGCAAGAACACCGGCGCCGGCTCGACGGTGATGAACAACACCGCGTCCGGCAACAGCGTCTGGTCCTACAACGTGTTCACCAACCCCGGCCGCGGCCTGAACACCTTCGCCCGCCTCTCCTGCAACTCGCTGGACACCTCGGACACGGTGCTCGGCGCGGGCTGGTCGGGGCAGGCAGCCGGGCCCATCCGGATGGGCGCGCCGCTGGAACTGCACCCGAAGCCCAGCCCCACCGAGGTCAGGCTCCCGGACGGCGATGGTACGACGCACGTCTTCCGCAAGGAGCCGGACGGCAGCTGGAAGGCCCCGGCGGGTGTGCACTACAAGCTCACCCCGAAGCTGAACCTGGACTGCACCCCGGCGAAGGACCCGATCCCGGACGCCTGGACGATGACTCGTCCCGACGGCACCCGGTTCCTGTTCGGCTGCGACGGCTACCTCACGTCGGTGATCGACAAGAACGGCAACACGCAGTCGTTCACCTACGAGGAGCGCAAGGCGGGCGGCAAGCCGGTCAAGTTCCTGAAGTACGTCACCGACCCGGCCGGTCGACAGACGCTGACGCTCGACTACTACAACAAGGGCGACGCGACCTACGAGTACCTTGACGCCACCGGCGCCAAGGTCTCCGGCACGAACCTGAACAACTCCAAGATCATCGACCATGTGAAGTCCATGACGGACATCTCAGGCCGCAAGATCTCCTTCTACTACACCGGCGAGGGCTTGCTCGGGCAGTTCACCGACGGTGACGGCTCGGCTCAGCCCAAGGTGTTCAAGTTCACCTACGACGCCGTCCAGGGAAAGAAGAACGTCAAGCTGGTCAAGGCCACCGACCCCCGGGGCAACGCGACCGACCTGGCGTACTACTA
This sequence comes from Streptomyces sp. ISL-96, assembly GCF_018614035.1. GTDB lineage: Bacteria > Actinomycetota > Actinomycetes > Streptomycetales > Streptomycetaceae > Streptomyces. The sequence goes on along the minus strand of NZ_JAGGPA010000003.1, from coordinate 142,199 downwards.
CCCCAAGGAGGGCGACGACCCGAAGTACCACTGGTGGACGCAGACGATCACTGACCGTCTGAAGGGCACCACGGGCTTCACGTACGCCCCGAACGCTACCAACACCAAGTTCACCGACACCAAGGTCACCGACGCCGAGACACGCACCACGGCATACGTGACGGACGACTTCGGCCGCGCCGTCCAGACCACCAACGCCAAGGGGCAGTACGGCAAGCTGGCGTGGGATGCGGACAACAACGTCACGTACCTCGAAGAGAACAACGGCGCCAAGACCGCCTACTGCTACGACCAGAAGACCGGATACCCGCTCTGGGAGCGCGACGCCGAGAACAACAAGGCGGGCGTACCGCCGTCCTCGGACTGCGCGCCTGGCACGTACCCGGCCAATGCGGCGAGGTACGAGTACCAGACCCGTCTGAACGGCTACTCCACCGACATCTTCCGCAAGACGTCTCCTGAAGGCCGCACCCACCAGTTCGGGTACGACACCTTCGGGAACCTGAAGTCGGTCACCGACCCCAAGGGTGTCGCCACTACCACGGCCGACGACTACACCGTGAGCTACGTGTACGACGCCTACGGTCAGTTGACCAAGGTAACGGACGCCAACGGCAACGCGACGGTGAACAGCGGTTTCAGGCCGGACGGTTACCCGGCGACGATCACCGACCCGCTCGGCAAGGCGACACTGTTCGCCTACGACTCCGTCGGCCGGGTCACCGAAGTGACCGATGCACTGGGCAAGAAGACCACTCAGGCATACGACGTGTTCGGGCGCAGGCTGGCTGGCTCCGTGCCGCAGGACCAGGACACGGGCGTTCTGATCACCACCCCTGCGCCGGTCTACGACGCCAACGACAACGTCACGCAGTCGACCTCCCCGAACGGGGCGGTCGCGACGGGTGTCTACGACGCGGCGGACCAGGTCACCTCGTCGACCGTGCCGAAGGACACCAGCACTCAGGAAACCCGGAAGGCGACCTACACGTACGACAAGGTCGGCAACCTAAAGGCCACCACGGAGCCAAAGGGCAACGTGGCGGGTGCGGTGGCGGGTTCGTACACCACCACCAACAGCTACAACGAGATCTACCAGCTCCTGTCCGTGGTCAACACGAACGGCGACAAAATCTCGTACGAGTACGACGACGTCGGCAACACGGTCAAGTCCGTCTCGCCGAAGAAGAACGCCACCTCGGACCCGGACGACTATGCCGGCAAGACCACCTACGACCTGAATCACCGGGTCGTGCAGGTCACTGACGCGATCGGCAAGTTCTCGTCGCGAAAGTACGACAAGGACTCCCTCGTCGTCGAGTCGACGGATGCGGAAAACAATACCTCGCTGATCAAGTACGACGAACGAGGCAAGCAGACCGAGGTCAAGGTGCCTTACTCAGGCGCCGGCACGATCACCTACCGGACGACCAAGTTCGAGTACGACCAGGTCGGCAACGCCACCAAGGTGATCAGCCCGCGCGGTGTAGAAACTTTGAGCACCGACGACTTCGCCGCCCGCACTGAATACGACCAGCTGAACCGGCCGGTCAAGCAATACCAGCCGTACGATCCGGCGGATCCGCGCTACAACAAGGCGGATGTCTACACGCAGACCACGTACGACGCGCTCGGCCGTGTCTCCAGAGTGTCCGCGCCGCCGTCGGAGGGCCAGACGGTCCGTAACGACACCACGCTCAGTTACTTCGACAACGGCTGGACGAAGTCTTCGACGGACCCGTGGGAGATCGTCACCGGCTATGAGTACAACCAGCTGGGCCAGCAGACCAAGCGGACCCTGACCTCGGCCGGCGGTTCCTCCGACCGCACCATGACCTGGGACTACTTCCCTGATGGCAAGCTGAGGTCGAAGTCTGACGACGGTGTGCCGGTGGGCAAGAGCGTGGTTCTGGTCGACAACACCGACACACAGAACGCCGGTTCCACGGGCACCTGGACGACGGGCAGCCTCGTCGGTCAGCAGGGCTACGACCACCGGGTCCACGCCGCCGGCACCGGCGCAGACGCCTTCACCTGGACCCTCAACATCCCGAAGGACGGCACGTACACCGCGTATGTGAAGTTCCCGAAGGTGACGGGGGTGGCGACCGCGGCAAAATACACGGTCACCGACTCCACGGGCCCGAAGGACACCACGCTTGACCAGAACACCGGCACCGGCAACTGGGTTTCGCTCGGCTCGTACAGCTTCAAGCAGGGCAATGACGCAACGCTGAAGTTGTCCCAGAACAGCGCGGGCGCGGTCGTCGCCGACAGCGTCAAGCTGGTGCGGGACACCAGCGGGGAGACGGACACCGAGAAGAAGTCCTACGCCTACGCCTATGACGTCAACGGCAACCTGACCTCGATCGACGACACCTCGTCCGGTGCCAAGATCGACGCCTACACGATGACCTATACCGGGCTCAACCAGGTCCAGAAGGTCACCGAGGCGCTGGCCGGCCAGGAGAAGAAGTCCTCCTCCTACATCTACGACGTCAACGGCCAGTTCGAGACCGTCACGCATCCCGATCAGTTTTCAAAGTACACGTACGACCCCCGGGAGCAGGTAAAGAGCGTCTCGGTCGGGGACACGCGACAGATCCGAATCCGAAGGTCAGCAGCTACACCTACACCGCCAACGGACGGAAGCTGCAGGAGACCAAGGCGAACAGCAACACCGTCGACTACTCCTACTACCTCAACGGCGCGCTGAAGAGCACGGCGGAGAAAAAGGCCAACGGGACGCTGGTCGCGTCACACAGCTACGCCTATGACACGAATGGCAACAAGGCGCAGGACGTGGCGAAAAAGATGAACGCCGACAACCACTCGGCGTACCTCGACTCCACTACCGACTACACCTACGACCCGGCCAACCGCCTCGCCAAGGCGGTCAAGACCGGTAACGGGGCGGGCACCGAGACCTACGTCCACGACGACAACGCCAACGTCATCAGCCAGAAGGTCAAGGGTGTCCCGGCCACCTTCAGCTACGACCGCAACAAGCTGCTGTCGTCCACCAATGACGGCACGTCCTTCAACTACAACTACGACCCGTTCGGCCGTCAGGAGTCGGTCACCTCGGGCGGAAAGGTGATCGAGCGAAGCGTGTACGACGGCTTCGACCACGTCGTGCAGTCCAGCAAGGCGGACAGCACAGGGGGGCTGAAGACGACGACGTACACCTTCGATCCGCTGGACCGGACCGCGAGCAAGACCGCGGACGGCAAGACGACCGACTTCACCTATCTGGGACTGTCGGACCAGGTTCTGGGCGAAGAGGTCGCAGGCAAGCTCAGCAAGTCGTACCAGTACAGCCCGTGGGGCGAGCGCCTCTCCCAGGTCACGAAGAACACCGACGGGACCAGCGAGGACGGCTACTACGGCTACAACGGCCACACCGACGTCGAGGACGTCACCACCAAGGACGGTGACGCCAAGGCGACGTACGGTTACACCGCCTACGGCTCCGACGACAAGTCCGAGTTCACCGGCATAGACAAGCCCGGCACCGCAGACCCGGCAAAGGAGCCGTACAACGCCTACCGCTTCAACTCCAAGCGCTGGGACGCCAATTCAGGCACGTACGACATGGGCTTCCGTGACTACAACCCGGGGCTGAACCGCTTCACCACCCGGGACATGTACAACGGCGCCCTCGCCGACATGAACCTCGGCACGGATCCCCTGACCGGCAACCGGTACGCCTTCACCGGTGGCAACCCAACCAGCTTCATCGAGCTCGACGGCCACAGGATCGACGACGGTGGCGGCAACACCAGCAGTGGCGGCGGGTTCTTCGAAGACATGATCGCCCAGCTCGAGGCCGGAATCCAGCAGATGATCTCGGCCGCCCAGCGTGCACAGAGTGCGGCTGGCCGTCATCCGATGGACCGAACATTCCCTCACAATCAGGCGCAGAATGTTGCCGCAGGGAAGATCAAGGAGCAGGCGGCCTCGCGCGGAGCCGACTTCGAGGTCGTGCAGGGTATGTCCATCCCCGGGGGGAGCAAGGACTGCCTGTACGGCCGCGCCACACCTCCCTGCGGCAATGGATTCGCCGACATCGTCGGCCACGACAAGTCGAGCGACGTCTACTTCGTCTGGGAGGTCAAGTCCGCGGGTGAGGCGTCCAAGGCCGTACCCGAGGCGCAGTGGTACGTAGACCGGCTGAAGGCCAGCGGTGAGAAAGCCGTCCTCGGATGGACCATTGGCGGCCCCTACAACGTCCCTACCACAGGCGATCAGGTGAACGGTCCCGCGCCGGGAGCCGTCATCTACGGAAGGGGAAAGCGGAGCAACAACAACACCACGCTGTCGTCCAGCCCGACCACCGCGGTCCAGCAGCAGCAACCGCAGCCGGTACCGTCGCCGAGCCCGGGCCCCGGTCCTGGCGCCTACCCGGGGATCGCGCACCAGCCCGGCCTTGGAAACGTCCCATTGTCCACGGAGGGTGTGAGCCATTGGCCGCTGCTGGTGCCCGTGGCCCTGGTCGCCATCCCCGCGGTAGCGGCAGGTGGCAGTGTGGCCACAGGAACGGCTATCACGGTTGGGGTCACTGCGGCCATGTTCCAACTGGCAGCATGACTGCGTCGGTGAGCGCGGAGGGAGAGCGATGATTTCGCAGAGTGCATGGCTTCGGCGGCACATCACGCCGGTGGCCAAGGCGGAAGGGCTGACGAAGAAAGGGAATGTGCTCCGGCTGACCGGTGAGCACGGCGATTGCGCGGTGCTGGAGTTCCATCCACACCTCATTGACCGGTCGATGGAGGTGTTCTTCGTCAGGGTCTCCATTGTTCCGGGCCCGCAGCGGGCCTGGGTGCACCGGGATGGCTGGGAGATCGCGCAACACTGGCTGCCGACCGCGTCCGCGCCCATGGTCCAGTGGGAGCTGATCCCGCCGGCAGAGGTCGCGTACGAGCCCGGGGCGGACATGCCGTCCCGCGGCTACTGGGCGTACGGTCCGCGGATCGATCCGAATGACTGCGCTCGTGCGATGGTCCGGATGCTACGTGAGGAGACGATTCCGGAAATGCGCCGGTTGCTGGACCGGGAGCAACTCTTCGCGGAGGTCCGAGCGCCCTCACCATGGATCCGCCGTCGGCGGCCGCCGGGCTGGGCCGAGGTGCTCCTGAAGGTGGACCGGCTGTCACCGGCCGAGCTGGAACCGCTGCTTCAGCGGGTTGAGCTCGACTATCCGGTGGCGGACGAATTCATCGCGTGGGCGCGCGGCTATGCGGCCAACCGGAGTGCAGGCATGTAGCCGGGTGTGGCTTCGCCCCTCTGGGCCGCCGGTCAGGTTTGCGGAGCCAAGGGGTCAGCGAAAACGTCGTGGCCACGCCAGATCGTCTTGGCGTGGCCACGGCCATGCCCACTCCGTGGCCGGTTGGCACCTCGCCTCGGCGCTCCGGTTCTGCTCGGACGGAGCCCGAAACCGTGAACTGTTATAAGGCAGAGGGCAAAAGCGACGCTGGCCGGGCCGAGCCGTTCATCAGGCACCGACCCCAAGTCGTTCGCCTACGCCTACGACGCCAACGGCAACACCACGTCGATCGACGACACCTCCAATGGCGCCAGGATCGACGCGTACACGATGACCTACGACGGCCTCAACCAGGTCCAGAAGGTTACCGAGGCGCTGGCCGGCCAGGAGAAGAAGGCGACGTCGTACACGTACGATGTGAACGGCCGACTGGACTCCGTTACCCACCCCGACCAGTACTCGAACTACACTTACGGCCTGCGCGAGTTGGTCAAGTCGGTGCAGGTCGGCAAGTCCGCGACCGACACCCCTCCTAAGGTGACCGAGTAAGAGCATGTCTCACGTGGCGAGTCGCTGATGCGGCATGATGCCGCACTGTGGCTGTTGATCTGTCCCGTCGGCTGGTGCCGGACGGGTTGTGGGAGTTGGCGGCACCGCTGCTGCCGAGGTTCAAGTCCCGTCCACAGGTTGGCGGTACGACTCCGGTGGACGAGCGGGCGGTGTTCACGGCGGTGGTGTACGTACTGACCAGCGGTTGCGCCTGGCGGCATCTTCCGCCGACGTTCGGGGTCTCCCCGGCAATAGCGCACCGCCGGTTCACGGTGTGGACCGAGTCCGGACTGTGGCGTCGGCTGCACCGGGCGGTCCTGGATGAACTCGGTGCCCGGGGTGAGTTGGACTGGACCTCGGCGATCACCGACGCGGCCTCCGTCCGCGCAAAAAGGGGGTCCCACTGACCGGGCCGAATCCGGTCGATCGCGGCAAGAACGGCAGCAAGTTACACGTCCTGTCCGAGGCCCAGGGCATCCCGCTGGCCCTCGCGGTCTCCGGCGCGAACGTCCACGACAGCCAGGCGTTCAAGCCGCTGATCCTTGGTATACCCGCCATCCGCTCGAGGCGCGGACCACGCCGAAGGCGGCCGGTCAAGATCCGCGCAGACAAGGCGTACTACTCCGCCGATCACCTCGCATGGCTCCGCACCCGGGGTCTGGTCGCGCGGATCGCGCGTCCGGGCATCGAGTCCGGCGAACGGCTCGGCCGCCACCGCCGGAAGATCGAGCGGTCGATCGCCTGGCTGTTCGGCTACCGCCGGCTCACTGTGCGATACGAGCGAAAGGGCAGCCACTTCCTCGCATTCCTCGGCCTCGCAGCCACCCTGGCCTGCTACAAGAAGCTCGCAAAACTCACCACGTGAGACATCCTCTAAACCTACACCGACAAAAGCAGTACAACTCCGGGTATCACGCGGCCGACTTCCCTTCCTCGGACAAGGAGCCGGGACTGGCGTACTTCGCGAGGAGTCGCAGCCTGGTGGAGGAAAAGTATGCGAGGTACTACGGGGACGGTGTAATCGAAATCCGAATCCCCGAGGACGAGTACAATCGCTACTTCAAGGGCTATGAGAGACAGTACGAGGATGGTCCCGAAATGAAAATGCCGATCCCGCACGGCGCTTTCGGTCAGCTGAATTCGTACGAAAGATTGTGCACAAATGACGCATGACGAATGGGTCGCCGTCAAGGAGAAATTCCCTTTCGGCGCAAAGGTGACGGGCGCCGTTTATCGTGTCGCTCCCTTCGGCATCTTCATTTCGATTGAAGGTGTCCGGCCGGGGCGGTGCTTTCGCCGATGTGGCCGGGATGCACCATGGCGGCGACGATGATTCGGTGGTGATCTGGCCCGAGGTGGGCGATGCGATCACCGGAGTCGTTGTGGACCATACGGACCACAACGAACAGCTCAAGCTTCATCTGACCTGATCGAGCCGAGACCGCCGTTCGCCTGGCGGTCACAGCAAAACTGGGCCGCCTCCTGGACCCCCGGGAGGCGGTCCCTATCGGTTTGAGGTCGGACCGTCATCACGGCGTGAGGTCCCCGCCGGATGAGAAGAAGGCGAATGGGCGTCGATCGGTGCATCAACCGCCCAAAATTGCGGCGCCGCTGGCCTTGTAGCCGACAACTCGCCGTCGCCTACAAGGCCGCGTGCGAACTTGCCGCCCTCCTCATACGGGCACGGCGATGACCAAATCCAGCCCGGTTACCTGATCCCGGCCCGCCGCGCGCGCAGCTCGGAGCGGACGAATTCGAGGAGACGGCCGGTCCAGTTGCGGCCGCGGTCGGCGTTGTCGCCCCAGAAGACGGAGTCGGCGTCGTCATAGATGAGCGTCCGCATGTTCTTCCGGGTGCCTCCGGTCGGCTCCGATGAATGGGCCGTCGGGGTCTACGAGTCGGACGAGGGCACCTATCACGAGTACGCGATGACATTCAATGACTGGATGTTGTCCTAGCTGAGAGGGGAGAACATGACCGTATGGTCTCGCAGTTTCGCCACTGACCGGCCCTTCTACGAGCAGCACCTCTAGAGCAGCTTGTCGTCTATCGGCCGCCATGCCGCGGGCGGCCGATAGACGACCTCGCGCCGGAATGCGAGCCGCGGAGCGATGAAGCCCGTCAGCCGCCTCCGTTGCGGTCGTTACAGTGCCGCGATGGCCAAGGGCTATCGCCGTGACAGGTGACAGCAGTTGAGTGAGTGGGCCCTGTTCCCCGTCGGTCACGACAGGGAACAGGGCCCATTTCTTCTCAGGGGCACGCCGACGATCAACTCCGTTGAGTCTCGCAGGCCGACGGCTAACGGCGACGTTCGCTCAGCCTTGCGTTTCCGTCACCCACCCCGGTGGCGCACCCGTTCCAGAGCTTGCCCCCACTGGAACATTCAGATCTGAAGCTGGAGTGCCAGTGGCGGTTTAGCTTGCCTGTCCGTACGCCCGCTATGGATGAGGTCCAGGCGCCGGGGCCGAATCAACACCGCTGCGGTCGCCCGAAGGTTTGTCTTCCGTCGGATGGCGCCCTGCCTGCTATCGACCGGACTGCCGCTGAGGCTTCGGTCAGTTGGCGAGCGCGGGTGGGGGTGGTCCCGTGCGGAGGGCGAGCTCGAACCAGATGGTCTTGCCGCCGGGTCCGTATGGTCCTTCTCCTATGGCGCACCCGCCCCAGCGGTCGGCGACAAGTTCAAGGATGGCGAGTCCGCGGCCTGCCTCGGCGTCGGGGTTGGCGGGTGGTGCGTACGGCTTGGGCATGTCGGGGCTCAGGTCCCAGACGCTGACTCGGAGTACGGGGTGCAACCACTGGAGACGTACGGCGGCCGGTCCTTTGGCGTGCTGCACGGAGTTGGTGGCCAGCTCGGACGCCAACAGCTCGGCGCGGTAACTGAGTTCGGCCAGGTGATGGGCGGCGAGGATGGCGCGGAGAGTGGTGCGGGCGATGCGGGGGCCGCGCGGGTCGCAGGGGAAGGTGAGTTCGTACTGCCAGGGGGCCGCGAACGGGATAGGCGTGGGGTGGATGTGGGGGGTGGCTTCTGTCCTCACGGGGCACCTCCTGGGGTGCGTGCGAGTGGCGTCAAGTGGGCGTGTGCCGCAGGCTTTGACGTCCGGCGGTGGCAATGCCGGCCTCCGTCCCTGGGGTAGGAGAAACGGTGCGCTTCCGCTGGCGACGGCCGAGCAAGTGGCGTGACTGACAAGCTAGACCACGACAACTCACATGTGAGTTACTTTTCACGAATGAGTGAGTAGTTAGTTGACTCACTGGACCGTGCAACAGCGTCCCTGCGAGACTGTGCGCGCGCGCACGAGAGAGGAACCATGGCTCCACGGAATCCACCCACAGGCCGTCAGCGCCGCTTGGCAGCCGAAGTGCGCCGCATGCGTGAGCAGGCCGGCATCTCGATCCAGGCGGCGGCTGCGATGCTCGGCGCGGACCGAACGATGATTTCCAACATTGAGGCAGGCCGCACCGGACTCAGTGAGGAGCGCGTGCGGCAAATCGCCTGCCACTACGGATGCCCAGACTCAGCGTTGGTCGACGCGCTCGCGGCGATGGCAGGCAGCCGCCGTACGCGACACTGGTGGGACGAATTCCGGGGCAAGCTCCCCGACGGGTTTGTCGACGTCTCCGAGATCGAGCACTATGCCACGCGCATCCGGACGGCACAGACTGTGCACCTGCCGGGCCTCTTGCAGATCGAAGAGCATGCACGGGCAATCTTCGATTTCGCGGTTCCGCAATTGCCCCGGTTGGAGGTGGAACTGCGGGTAGCTCACCGCATGGGGCGACAGGCCGTCCTCGCGGGAGAGAGCCCAACTCCGTACGTCGGCATCATTCATGAGGCCGCGCTGCGGCTGGAGTTCGGCGGCAGGGATGTGGCCCGTGCACAACTGGACCACCTCGCGGACGCATCCGAGCGGGATCACGTAACGCTGCTGGTCATCCCGTTCAACGCGGGCCCATTCCATGGTGCGGGTCAGTCGATCCTCTATACCGAAGGTCCCGTACCGCAGTTGGACACGGTCCAACTGGACACATCGTTCGGTGGCCAATTCGTAGATGCCCCGACACCATTGGCGAACTATCGTTCCCTTCTGGACCTGATGGAGCGCTCCGCGCTCCCTCCCGAAGAGTCGCAAAGGCTCATCCGGTCCATCGCTCGCGAGCTGTGAAAGGTCTAAGAGATGCCCCCACATGACTGGCAGCGTTCATCTTTCTGCGCAGGCGGCGGCAACAACTGTGTCGAGGTAGCCACGGCGGGAAGCGACGGTGTTGCGATACGGGAGAGCGAGAGCCCGGCCGACATCGTTTCGACGAACCGGGCAGCGCTGACGGCGCTGGTCCTCGGAGTGAAGGCCGGGGAGGTCCGGGCTCCCCGATCCTAGCCAGAGATTGGTTGAAGGAGTTCTTGTGCCCGGTAGCGAAGACCGCACAGCGGAGATCCTCGCGAGAGCCGAAGCGGGCGACACCGAGATGTTGTTGATGGCCGAGTCATCGGGTGTGGCGGATCGCGCACGATGGCTACTGCGGGCGGCTCAGGGTGAGAGCGAGACCGGCAGCCGCCGGCTGGCGCAGTTCCGCCCTGCTCTGGAGGAGGCCGCGCGGGGCGGCGATGCCGACAGTCAGAACGTCCTGGGCGGAGTGCTGCTCGCCTTGGACGAGAATGCGACGGAAGCCGCCGCCTGGTTCAGGAAGGCGGCCGATTCCGGAAGCAACGAGGCTCGCCGTTCTTTGGGATATCTCTGCGTCCAAGGAGACGGAGTCGCCCAGGACTTGGCGAAGGCAAGGGAGCTGTTTCTGGCTGCCGCGAGCGAAGGCGATGTGATCGCCGCGCACAATCTCGGGGTCTTCTGCCTGGAGGAGGGCGAAGGTCCGCCTGACCTGCCGGAAGCGATCCATTGGCTGCGGTTCGCAGCCGACGGGGGCGTGGACGAAGCCGCGGCGAAACTCGGCGATGTCCTCTCGGATCTGGACCGGGACGAGGAAGCGCTCTTCTGGTACGAGCGGGCTGCGGAATTGGGGCACATCGCGGCGATGCTGGCGACAGGGTGCTGGTACCGGGACGGAATCGGCACCTCGGAGAACCGGGTTGTCGCGGTCAAATGGTTCTTGCGGATGCTTGAGCATCACAACTTCGACGGTGTGCACGAGGTTTTCCAGATCGCCCCCTTGATGAGAGATTCGGAAATCAGGGAAGGCGGCCGACTGGCCGGGCGCGAGCCGGAGGCGGAGAAGATCATCCAGATGTGCAACAGCGGAGCGGGTCACCCCCCCCCCCACGGCGGGTCCGTGACTGGAGCCACATTGATTAGTTCGAGTGGATATTCAAAAATGTCGGATTCGGTTGATTGAATTTCGTACATCACGCATGAGGACCCGGTCTGGCGGCCGACGAGCAGCTATATCGCCATGGTCGACCTTGAGCCGTTCGGTTTCGAGAATGAGCAGTAGCATTACTGCATCATTACGAGAATGGGGACGACCGCCGGTGATTAACCATCGCTATTCAATCGAATACGTTGCGTGCGTGAGAAACCTTGCGATGCGAGAATACCTTTCTTCGGTCGGTCTGCCTGTTGGGCATGTCCTCTTTTCGGCTTCGGAAGCCACTGGTGGCGGTGCCAAGAATATTGAAGGCCGCGACCTCCTAAAATTGGGATCCGGAGGGGATGGTGCCGATGCATACTGCATTGACTGCGAAAGCGGGCAGGTGTTCAATGTCGACAATGATGGCCTGTCTCTATTTCTTGTGAATTCATCACCGCAGAACTTCTCTAAATGTTTGAATGTATTTGAACTTGAGATCGGTCAAACTGTAGGTGAGGCCGATCCGGCAGTGTTGGAGGGGCTCTCCGATCTGTTGGGAAGGTCACTCGCGGAGATTGATTCGTCGGCACTAGAAGACGATCCGGGTTTTTGGCGTTCAATTCTCTTTGATGTGGCAATTGGAGACTATGTGGATGACGAGGAGTGGTCTCATCGGGCATGCGACGTCGCCCCCGTTCGGCGGTGATCGAGTACGTCGCGTTCCAGACAGATCCGGCCCCCGCCCTCCAGACCACATCAGGAACCGTCCTTTATCAGCTGTCGCGGAACCACCACGGCCACCTCGTGCCAGGTTTGCAGTGGGCCTTCGGCGTCGAGCCGGACACTGGCAGGGTCTACTACGTCCCGCCGGGCGGGGAAGCCTGGTTTGCTAATTCCTCCATCGACCTCCATCGACCTCTGCCTTCAGACACTGCACCACTACGGCCGACACGTGAGCCAGTCTCCGATCCTCAACGACCCGGACGAGCAGGAGGACGAAGCCCTTGCCGAACTTCGCGGGCTGGCGGCGGAACTCAAGGCGATTGACCCACCCGCCTTCGAGGGCTACCTCGGCTTCATCTGGGCCGAGTTCCTCGAACGCTGGCTTTGGTGAGGGACGGTGTTTCGGTTGATCCGGCCCTGCTGTGATGTCGCCGCTCCGCCTGCCGTCAGCCACCACGCTGAAGGCTGTTCAAACGGCACGCGAAGGTTGCGCGGTGTTGAAATCCGTGACAGTTCAGCTCGAAATCTGGGATCCGGCACGCAGCGAGAGATTGATAGGACTCGGCGAGGTGAGGGAGGCGTATCGCAGTCTCCTGGACGGTGTATCGGCCGTCTTCACGTGGAACGACTGTGAAGAGGAGTGCCTCATCGTCGCAGTCGAACCCGAATTCTCCGTCGTGACCATGGGGCGTGACGCGTCATTCTGGAATCTCAAGATCTCCGACGACACGGAAGAGGTCGAGATCAGGATGGGGGTCGACGACTTCACCTGGGCCCGTGGCTGTCTGTTGCCGCGGGACATGGGGTTGGAGGTTCTGCTCAAGGTTGAACACTTCGACTCGTTGTTCTGGGACTACTCATGGGCTGATGGATGAGACCTTGACTGGGTGTGTCCTTGCTAGAGGGCTCGCCCTTCGTGTCGGCAGGCTAAGGTGTGCCGCCATTGGTGGGCGCGAGACGCACGCACGTACGTACGTGGACGTGCGGTCGTGCGACGGGATGTGAGCAGATGGTGAATTATGAATGGGACGCCGTCAAGCAGGAGTTCCCTTTCGGGGCCGAGGTCGCCGGCGCTGTTGAACGTGTCGCTTCGTTTGGCATCTTCATTTCAATTGAAGGTGTGCGACGGTACGGCGCCCTAGCGGATGTGGCTGGGATGCATAAACGTGACGATGACGATTCGGTGTTGATCTGGCCCGAGGTGGGCGAATCAATTACTGGAGTCGTGGTGGGTCATTCGGAACATAACCAACAGCTCAAGCTCCACCTGACGTGATACGCCTTTGGGGAGCCCGCGGCCGCTCATCGTAGTGTCCGGGCAGAACTTGCCTTGTGGTGGCGGGCATTGGATGCTTTGGTGCTTGCGGATGCCGGAATGCGAGCGGGGTTTGTGAAGCCGGCTCCGGCGACCTGGCTGGGGCTCATCCGGCTGAGCCGATGAGCAAACCGGCTGCTCCGCCGTTCATGGCTGTGGAAGGCAGGTGCCAATGAATTCCGTCCAGGCCGAAGCCGTCGTCACCGCGCGTCTGGACCTCCTGCCGCTGCGGGTCGCGTACGCCGAGGAAATGGCCGTCGTACTGTCCGATCCTGGCCTGCACGCCTTCATCGGCGGCGCTCCGGCGTCGTCGGAGGAGTTGCGGGAGCGGTATGTGCGGTTGGTGGCCGGGTCGGCCGATGCTGCCGTCTCCTGGTGCAACTGGGTCGTCCGGCTCCGGGGCGAGGGGTGTCTGGTGGGTACGGTTCAGGCCACCGTCAGTGCGTCCGGCGCCGAGATCGCGTGGGTCGTCGGGACTCCGTGGCAGGGGCGTGGCATCGCGTCCGAGGCCGCGTCCGGGCTGGTGGCGTGGCTTGCGCGGGGGGCGTCCGTACGTACCGTCATCGCCCACATCCACCCGGATCACCACGCGTCCGCCGCCGTCGCCGCGGCGGCCGGGCTCTCGCCCACCGAGCGTCGGCAGGAGGGGGAGGTCGTGTGGGAGGTGGGCGTGTGACTGCCCGGCGCCCGGCGTCTCCTCCGTGTCGCACGGCCGTGCGGTCGGGGACAGACTGGGAGGAGGCGGACAGTCCGAGCCCGCAACCGTCTCGCCCTGGAGGACTCATGCAGGCAACGACCCGGAATGATGCTCCTGTCGCGATCGAAGGCGGCGGAGTAGAGCTGCGTATGCAGGAGGTCGGGGGCGACATGACCGTCGCTTTCGCGCGGTTTCCCAAAGGTACGGACATGGGGCCGCTGGCCAAGGGCCTGCCCGATGACCTGTGTCAGTGCCCTCACTGGGGATACCTGTTCAAGGGCCGGCTGAAGATGCGGACCAAGGACGGCGAAGACATTTACGAGGCGGGGCAGGCCTTCTACTGGGCGCCCGGTCACGTGCCGGAGGCCCTCGAGGACTGCGAGTACATCGACTTCTCGCCGACCAAGGAGTTCAACGAGGTGATCGGGCACCTCAAGGCGCAAATGGGAGGGTGACCCACTACTGGCCGGCGTACAGCCGCTCCAGATCCACCAGCACCACCTCTCCACGCTCGCCCGCCGCCCGAAGTTCCGGAGCGAACCCCACGCCGCTGTAGCAGGCCGGTCTGGCGTGCGTCGTGTCCACGCCCCGGGCCGAGAGCAAGCGCAGGATGTGGCGCAGGCGTTCGAGATGGCGTACGTCCATCACCTTGTGCCACTTCGCCTCGCCGACCGAGAGCAGGATGCCCCGGTCCTGCCCCACCGCGCCGTGTACGACAACGTCGACCTCGTGGCTCGTGCGGGCCGCCGGGTCGGGAACCGTCCCCGCAGCGACGTCGATCGGCATGCCGCCGAACGTTTCGGGGTCGGCGTGCCATTCGACCCACTCGCGGCACAGGCGCTCGAAGTGCGGACCGACGACCTGACTCAGGAAGGTGGCCTGGCTGCGCTCCCAGACCCCGGCCGTGCCGCGCCTGCGGGCGAGCAGGGCCGATTCGGGGCGTACGACCGCGTGGTGGAAGGCGATCAGCGGCTCGGCGACGCGGTACATGGTGCGGTTCTTGCGGAACGCGTCCGGTTCGGCGGTGAGCAGCCCGCACCGCTTCAGCACGGTGAGCGGGAGCGAGATGTCGGTGGCCTTGCGGCCGACTGTGCTCGCGATGCCGCCGCTGGTGGTGTTGCCGGCCGCGACGGCCGCGAGCACTGAGTGGTACAGCGAGCGGTCGCGCAGGTCCGGTTCGGCCGCCAGTAGGAACGGGGCCTCGGCGTGGATGGGGCGGGCCGGATTGAGTACGGTCCGGCAGACCCAGTCGTCGAAGTCGTCCGGTCCGGATGGAACGTCGTCGTCGACGAACTCGCGGCGGTAGGCGGGGGTTCCGCCCACGATCGCGTTGGTGAGGACGGCCAGGCGGCGGTCTCGGATGCCCCAGAATTCGGCTGCCTGCCGGTACCCGAGCGAGTGCACGACCAAGTCGAGTCCGGCTCGCCCGTACAACGGCGACGTCCCGGACAGCAGGCCGCCCATGAACGACATGGCGCTGCCGCAGAGCAGGACCCGTGGGTGCCGCTGGAGGTGGCGGCCGGAGCGTACGCCGATGGCTGCCTGGAGGTGAGAGGGGAGAGCGGGGGCGTTCCGTACGAGGTACGGGAATTCGTCGATCACCACCGGGACCGGTCGGTCCGCCGCGAGGTCGAAGAGGAGATCCAGCGCCTCCTGCCAGTTCGCCGGGCGGGGTGGGACTGCCGCGCCCGTGTACCGGGAGACAGCTTCTCCGAGCAGGTGCAGCGATTCGGCCGCCGAGGCCTCGACAGCCGCGTAGTAAAAGCCGCCCGTGGCCTCGGCCAGGGCTTGCAGCAGGAAGCTCTTGCCTTGTCGGCGACGGCCGGAGACCACACCCAGCCGGGGGCCCAGGCCCTCGCCGGTGGCGAAAGCTGTGAGTTCGCTCCACTCCCAGTCGCGGTCGAACATGTCTTTGGGCTTCGGAAGGTTTCGCACCTTCGGCTTGGGCATGCCGCTGTCCGAATCTCTTAGAGGCGTACCTCGAATAAGTACACCTCTAAGAACGATTCCGGGGCCCGTACGGTGCGCTGCCAGACGCTCGAAGGCTGGTGATGGTTGTACGGAGATCGCGGAAATGTCGGATCTGGGGTCGTGACAACGAACACAGGGTGGTTAGCGTGATGTTCCTGAGGCTCCTGACGCTTGGTCAGTGGAAGGCGTTGATCGGCTGAGCCGGAGGGGCGTGGGTACATGGTTGAGCGCGTGGGGGAGGGCGAGCTGAGGCTGCCCGGTGCGTGCGGCATGCGCGGGTACGCCGCCGAGTTCGTCGAGCAGCTCACCGGGCGCAACCGGCTGCCGCTCGACTACTCCGTGGCCAGCCTGCGGCTCGTGGACCTCGTCGTCGACGGACTGCGGCGCAACGCGCCCGAGCGTGCGCAGATCGACGCGGTGCTGCGCGGGCTCGGGGCGTACACCGGTGAGGTCATCGTCCGCAGGGCGGGCGGGCGTTGGGTCGACTTCGGGGACGAACAGCGTGAGCTGTTCCGGCAGTCGGTCGGGGTGCGGATGCCCGACGGGCGGGTGTGGAACCCGCTCGGGAAGGTCGTCAACCGGTTCGAGGCCGGTTCCGAGGAGTCGGTGCAGCGGTTCTACCTGCTGCTTCACGGCCGGGCTCGCAAGGCCGTCTGCGAGGCGTGATGGGTGACCTTCTGATGGAAGTCTGAGCCGGGCGCGGCGAAGACGCTGTGACGTTTCTGTGGCTCCCGGCGCAGAGCAATGGGGGGCCTGGCTCCCAGGGGGCATGGGCACGGTGACCAGTGCCGAGTCGTACGAAGAGGGTCGTGTGGTCAGGGGCGGGGAGCGGCGTCGTACACAGGCGTACGACGCGGAGCTGGGTGCTGCCGTCGAGCGGGCCCAGCAGGGGGACGAGAGCGGGTTCGCTGCGGCGTACCGGCTCGTGCATCCAGGGCTGCTCGGATACGTGCGGGGGGTGGTGGGGGAAGACGCCGAGGACGTGACGTCCGAGGCGTGGCTGGAGATCGCCCGGGACCTGGGGCGATTCCGCGGCGACGGGGCGGGGTTCCGCGGCTGGACGGCGACGATCGCCCGCCACCGCGCACTGGACCACCTGCGCAAGCGGAAGCGAAGACCCCTTACCTCGCTGATCGAGCAGGACGTACTGGACCTGCCAGGCCGGCAGGACACCGCCGACGACGCGCTCGAAGCGCTGTCGACCGGTCAGGCGCTGGAATTGATCGCCACGCTGCCGCGCGAGCAGGCGGAGGCGGTGCTGCTGCGCGTCGTCGTCGGGCTCGACGGGCCCGCGGCGGCCCGGGTGCTGGGCAAGCGCAGCGGGTCGGTACGGACCTCCGCGTACCGCGGGCTCAAGCGGCTGGCCGAGCAGCTGGCCGCGGGGAGCCGGACGGGCGTTGTGACGTCTGCGGCGCCGCGCACGCTGAGAGATGAGACATGAGACGTGACGCATGAGACGTGACACATGAGACGGGTACGGAGACGGGCGCGGATGCGACAGCGGGCCGGGGCCGGGAAATGGGAAGCGGTGGGTGAGGAGGCGGTCACGCCTGAGGTCGAGGCGTTGCTGGCCGCCGTACGCCGATCCGCGCCTCGCCCCGGCGAGGCGGACGCGCAGGCGGCGCTCGCCGCGTACCGGGAGGCGCGCGACTCCGGCGTGCACGCCGGCCCGGAGCGCTGGTGGCAGGCGCGCAGGCGCGACGACTGGCGGCCGTCCCGGCGGTGGCGCGGCGTGCTGCCCGTCAGGGCGGCGTTCGCCTCGGCCGCGGCCACGGTGACGCTGGGCGGGGTGGCGCTCGCGGCCGGCACGGGAGCGATCCCGGCGCCGTTCGGGATCGGCGACGGTGGTTCGGGCGGCGGCGGGGCCGCCGCTGTGGCGACCGGGACCCACAGCAGTGCCCAGGCCACCCCCGGCGCGGCGCGGGGCAGCGCGGCAGGTGCGGCAGAGGAGGGCGCGGCGCGCCTTCCTTCGGCCGACGTCACCCGCTCGGGGCCGCCGCGCCCGGCACGGGCGCGGAACGACGTCGCGAACTGCGTCGCGTACCTGGTGTCCCACGGTCGCTCGGCCTCCGGCCGCGGTGCGGCTTCCGAGCAGCTGACGGCGGACGCCGAGGACGCCGGGCTGACGGTGGAGGCGTACTGCGAGGGCGTGCTGGCGGCCGAGAAGCGGCAGCCGGGGCCGGGCGCGGGTACCGGCGGCAAGGGCTCCACGAAGGCGCCCAAGGGCTTGAAGGCCTCGAAGCCGGGCGCGGCGCCCGGGACGCCGGAGGAGCCCCCGGCGAAGCCGGACGGCGACGCGGCCGCGGATCCTGCGGATCCGGGGAATCCCGCCGCGGATCCCACGCAGCCCGCCGACAGCGAAGAAGACGGCAACGACGGCCGTCAGAGCGCGAACGGCACCGAGGGCAACGGCGAGAGCGGCGAGAGCGGCGAAAGCGAATCCGGGAAGCCGTGAAAGACGTCACGGGCCGTCAGGAAGCTTCGGAAGATAGGGCCGCCGCAGGTCCTGGAAGGACGACCGGGGCCGCCACCCCCCACAGGAGAGGCCCCGGTCGCCGTCCGCGGACCGTGCGGCGGCCCGTACTACTCTCAGCGCCGTGGATGCGTTTTCTGTCACACCGCTCTCTGTCAGCGATCAGTCGCCCGTTGTGCAAGACGTGGACGGGACCCCTTCGAACGTCGTAGCGTGCTGACTCGCGCGGGGCTGCGCGGCAGTGGTGACCAGCTGCGACTTGGGACAGGTTGAGGGAGTGCTGGGGGACGACGCGGAGCTGACCGCCGCGGTGCTCGCGGCACAGGACGGGGACGAGAATGCCTTCCGTACTGTGTACCGCGCCGTGCACCCGCGGCTGTTGGGCTACATACGAACGCTGGTCGGCGACCCGGAGGCAGAGGATGTCGCCTCCGAGTCGTGGCTCCAGATAGCCCGTGACCTCGACCGGTTCAGCGGCGACGCCGACCGGTTCAGGGGCTGGGCCGCGCGCATAGCGCGCAACCGTGCCCTGGATCACATCCGGATGCGCGGCCGCCGCCCGGCCGTAGGCGGCGACGAGACGGAACTCGCCGCCAAGCCCGGCGCCTGCGACACCGCCGACGAGGCGATGGAAGCCCTCGCCACCGGCGACACCCTCGCGCTCATCGCCCAGCTCCCGCAGGACCAGGCCGAGGCCGTCGTCCTGCGCGTCGTCGTCGGGCTCGACGCCAAGAGCGCCGCCGAGACCCTGGGCAAGCGCCCCGGCGCCGTACGGACCGCTGCCCACCGCGGGCTGAAGCGGCTGGCCGAGCTGCTGAACGCGGCGGACGGCGGTCCGTACGGCGCCGGGGGTTTCGGCGGGGGGGAAGACAGTGACAGCAGCAGTAGCGGTACGTCGGCGGGCCTGCCCGGTGGAAGGCCGGAACTCGGCGCCGTACCGCCCCAGCGAGGCCCGCGACCGGGCCGGGCGACGTCCGCCGGTGTGACGCATTCCGGCGTGCGGACGCAGAGGGACATGTGATGGCCGACGAGCGTTACGAGTGGCTCGACAAGGACACGGCGGAGCGATTGCTGCGCGGAGAACCCGTCGGGCCTGTCGGCGACCACGCCCGCGCCCAGGCCGAGCGCCTCTCCGCCGCCCTCGACGGTGTGGCGCGGGCCGGTTGCCACGAGGCGGGCGAACTCCCTGGCGAGGCGGCCGCGCTGGCGGCTTTCCGCAAGGCCAGGGCCGCGGCCCCCGACACCTTTTCCGCTTCCGTTTCCGTTTCCGCGGTACGTCTCGGACGCAAGGTCTCCGTACCCGTGCGCTGGGCACGTCCCGTACGCCTCGGGCTGGCCGGGGCGCTCGCCGGTGTCGCGCTCGGCGGCGTCGCGGTGGCGGCGGGCACGGGCGTACTGCCGGGCCCTTTCGGACGCGGCGCCGACCCCGCGCCCGCGTCCTCCGTGTCCGCGGCCGCGACGCCCCAGCCGCTCACCTCCGGGACCGCCACGGGTGAACCGGGCGCCACCGGCGAGCCCAAGCCGGGCGCCACCGGCACTCCCGGCGGCGACGTCGAGACGTCCGGCGACGGGGCCGGCGAAGGCGAAACCGGCGGTACGCACGAGTCCTCGCCGGGGTCGGACACCGGCCTGCTCCCCACCTACCCGGGCTGGACCGGCGACGACTCACCGGGAACGGCACCGGGCGACGGTTCCGGCACCGGTTCCGGCGACTGGTACCGCAAGACGGGCAAGGCGTGCCAGGACTACCGCGCCGGCACCCTCACCCCCGACCGTGAGCGACGCCTGGAGGCGGCCGCCAACGGCGCCGACCGGGTGGACCGCTTCTGCGACCGCGTGCTGGACGGCTCCGCGAAGGGGAACGGGACCGGGGGCAAACAAGGCGGCGGCGAAGGCGAAGGCAGCAGCAGCGGCGGCGGAAACGGCGACGGCGACGGCCGCGGCAACGGCGGCGACGAGGGCGGCGACAAGGGCGACGGGAGCGACGGGACCCAAGACGACGCGCCCGGCGGGAGCCGCCACGCTGTGCCGCCCATCTCCTACACCCTGCCGCCCTCCCCGACCGTCGAGCCGTCCGCCACTGTCGGAGCCTCGCCGCAGCCGCACTCACTGCACTGACCTGCGCTTTTATTGCCGCGCTCACGCAGGTGTGACGTTTTTCGAGCGGGTGACGCAGTAGAGAGTGAGCCGACTGGTCATCGGCAGCGCGACGAGCCGGGGTTCCCCCCGTACCTTCGGCTCCGCGCAACAGGCGCGGGCGGGACACGTTCCCCCGGTCCCGCCCGCGCCACTTCTTCTCCCTCATCCGCTACCAGTAGATGACGACCTTGTCGCCGTTGCGCACCTGCGAGAACAGGCTCGCGATCTTCCCCTCGTCCCGGACGTTGACGCAGCCGTGCGAAGCACCGCTGTAGCCGCGGGCCGCGAAGTCCGACGAGTAGTGGACGGCCTGCCCGCCGCTGAAGAACAGGGCGTACGGCATGGGGCTGTCGTACAGCGTCGAGACGTGGTGGCGGGACTTCCAGTACACGGTGAACGTCCCCTCGCGGGTGGGCGTGTACTGCGATCCGAACCGCACATCCATCGCCGAGACGACCCGCCCCTCCACCATCCAGGACAGCGTGCGGCTGGTCTTGCTGATGCACAGGACCCGGCCCCGCATACAGCGCGGGTCGGGCTTGGCGACCGGGTTGGCGGTCGTCGGGTGCAGCTCGGCGCGCGTCGGCTTCCTGGTCATCCCGAGGAGCTTGTCCCAGGTGACGGTGTCGGTGGTGCCCGTGTGGGGCAGGCCGCGCTTGTCCTGGAACGAGGAGACGGCGGCGGCGGTGACCGAGGCGTAGTGGCCGGTCGGAGTGCGGTTGAAGTGGCCGATCTGGCGCAGCCGGGCCTGGAGCTCGCGTACTTGGGCGCCTTCGGATCCGCTGGCCATGAGGATCCTGGGCGCCGGCGCCGGCGGCTCGGGCCTGAGAGTGGGCGTGCGGTTGGGCGCGGGCGTCTGCGACTGGGTCTCGGTGGGGGCGGCTGTGTCCGGCGACGCGATCGCGGCTTCATGCGCGGGAGCGGGAGCCGCCGACTTCGTCACGCCCGCCGCCGCTCCCGCTCCCACCCCGCTCGCCCGCGCCGTACACCCCGCTGTCACGGCCACCACCGCTACCGCCGTCAACGCCACCGCTCTGCGCACGGCTCTGTTGCTCCGCTGGTTCTCGTCCATCCCCGCCCCCCGGCATCTCGTATGTCCCTATGGACTGTTTCCCGCTCTGCCCGGTTGCGAAAGCCCCCGCATGATGGGAACAGCGACCAACAGCGACGTTGTGAGCAAGGTCCCAGCCTGCGGCTCTCCACCGGCCGCACGCTCGCCGCTACAGTCCGTCGCGAGGGTCGGTTAATTACCAGCCAGTACGTTCAGCGGGAGGCACAGCAGATGGCGCGCGAGTCGGAGTCGGGACTGCCTATTGAGCCGGTGTACGGGCCGGACGCCCTGGAGGGCTGGGACCCCGCGGAGAAGCTGGGCGAGCCCGGCAAGTACCCCTTCACGCGTGGCGTGTACCCGTCGATGTACACGGGCCGGCCATGGACGATGCGCCAGTACGCCGGTTTCGGTACCGCCACCGAGTCCAACGCCCGCTACAAGCAGCTGATCGCCAACGGCACGATGGGCCTGTCGGTCGCCTTCGACCTGCCCACCCAGATGGGCCACGACAGCGACGCGGAGATCGCGAGCGGTGAGGTCGGCAAGGTCGGTGTCGCGATCGACTCGATCGACGACATGCGCGTCCTGTTCGGCGGCATCCCGCTGGACAAGGTCTCGACGTCGATGACGATCAACGCGCCGGCGGCTCTCCTCCTGCTCATGTACCAGCTGGTGGGCGAGGAGCAGGGCGTACCGGCCGACAAGCTCACCGGCACGATCCAGAACGACGTGCTGAAGGAGTACATCGCGCGCGGGACGTACATCTTCCCGCCCAAGCCGTCGCTGCGCCTGATCGCGGACATCTTCAAGTACTGCAAGACCGAGATCCCGAAGTGGAACACGATCTCGATCTCCGGCTATCACATGGCGGAGGCCGGTGCCTCGCCCGCGCAGGAGATCGCGTTCACGCTCGCGGACGGCATCGAGTACGTCCGCACGGCTGTTGCCGCCGGCATGGACGTCGACGACTTCGCGCCGCGCCTGTCCTTCTTCTTCGTCTCGCGTACGACGATCCTCGAAGAGGTCGCCAAGTTCCGTGCCGCGCGCCGGATCTGGGCGAAAGTCATGCGCGACGAGTTCGGCGCGAAGAACCCGAAATCGCTGATGCTGCGCTTCCACACGCAGACGGCGGGCGTGCAGCTGACGGCGCAGCAGCCGGAAGTCAACCTGGTGCGCGTCGCCGTGCAGGGCCTGGCGGCCGTCCTCGGCGGGACGCAGTCCCTGCACACCAACTCCTTCGACGAGGCGATCGCCCTCCCGACCGACAAGAGCGCCCGCCTCGCGCTGCGGACGCAGCAGGTCCTCGCGTACGAGACGGACGTCACGGCCACCGTCGACCCGTTCGCCGGCTCGTACGTCATCGAGAAGATGACCGACGAGGTCGAGGCGGCCGCCCTGGAGCTGATGGCGAAGGTCGAGGACATGGGCGGCGCGGTCAACGCGATCGAGCGCGGCTTCCAGAAGAACGAGATCGAGCGCAGCGCCTACCGCATCGCGCTGGAGACGGACAGCGGCGAGCGCGTGGTGGTCGGCGTGAACCGATTCCAGCTGGAGACGGAGGAGCCGTACGAGCCGCTGCGCGTCGACCCCGCGATCGAGGCCCAGCAGGCGGAGCGGCTGGCCAAGCTGCGGGCCGAGCGCGACCAGGCGGCGGTGGACGCGGCGCTGGCGGAGCTGAAGAAGGCGGCGGAGGGCACGGACAACGTCCTGTACCCGATGAAGGACGCGCTGCGGGCGCGGGCGACGGTCGGGGAGGTCTGCAACGCGCTGCGGGAGGTGTGGGGCACGTACGTGCCGACGAAAGCGTTCTGAGGTCCGTACCTCGGACGAGTGATCCCGAGCGGAATGCCGGTGGTGGTGGATACGCTCGAGAAGAGTGGTCTCGAATGGAGGTTGCCGTGGCCGTAATACTGCACGAGTCGTCGCTTGCTGATGCTGCCGACCGCCTCTGGGAAGAGCTGCCCGGGCACCGGGTGGAGATCATCAGGGGGGGCATTTTCGTGACACCGCCGCCGGACGGTCCGCATCAGGAGGTGCTGCTTGAAGTCAGCTGTGAGTTCCTGAGCGCCGGAGGCAGAGCACTCGGGCTCAAGGTCCTCCAGGGTATTGGTTTGTGGCTGCCGACCGGGCCGGACGACTATGCGGTCCCGGATCTGTCCATCGTCGACGCCGACTACAAGGACGCGCTGGTCGCGAAGAACTGCTACGCGCCGAACGTCTTCCGCCTGGTGCTGGAGGTTACGTCCTCCAATTGGGGTAACGACCTGGTGACCAAGGTCGAGACCTATGCCGAGGCAGGGATTCCGGCGTACATCATCGCGGACCGCAAGCACGACGAGGTGCTGGTGTATGTCGACCCCGAGGGGGACCGATATCGCACCTGCTCGACGTACAAGAGGGGGAGCAGTGTCCCGCTTCCTCCCTCGGTGGGCGTCGGCATGGAACTCTCCGTAGACCGGCTCCTCGACGGCGACGAGGACTGACAGGCGCCCCGGCTGCCTGCCATGTGAAACCCAGAGGCGGAGTGTCGCACGTACATGCGACACTCCGCCCATGCTGGGTGTCACCGATCTGCCGACCTACCTCGTTGGGCTCGTCCTGATCATTCTTCTGCCGGGTCCGAATTCCCTCTACGTCCTCTCCGTCGCGGCGCGACGCGGCATACGCACGGGCTATACGGCCGCCGCGGGCGTGTGGTGCGGCGACGCGGTCCTGATGGTGCTGTCCGCGGCCGGTGTGGCCTCGCTGCTTCAGGGGAACGCGCTGCTCTTCGGCATCGTGAAGTACGCGGGCGCCGGCTACCTGACGTATCTGGCGATCGGGATGATGCGCGCGGCCTGGTCGATGTGGCGCACGCGGAACGAGCGCGCGGACGACAGTACGGCCGTCGCCGAGGAAGCCCCGGCCGTGGAGCGCCCGTACCGGCGCGCGCTCGTGATCAGCCTGCTCAACCCGAAGGCGATCCTCTTCTTCATCTCCTTCTTCGTACAGTTCGTCGACCCGGCGTACGCCCACCCCGCCCTCTCGTTCGTCCTGCTGGGCACCCTCGCCCAGGTCGCGAGCGTGCTGTACCTCTCGGCCCTGATCTTCGGCGGCACCCGCCTGGCCGCCACCTTCCGCCGCCGCAAGCGGCTGTCGGCGGGCGCGACGTCGGCGGCGGGGGCCCTGTTCCTGGGCTTCGCGGCAAAGCTGTCATTCAGCAGCGTCTGAACCGGCTGCCGCACCGGCCGCACCGGCCGCACCGTTCCCGGCGGAGGTGTCGGCGGACGAGTGGTGCTCGTGTGCGACGACCCGTCGCGAGGCCGGCGAATCGGTGCCTCACTCGTGCCAGGCCTGGCCGCTGGTGTTGTGGATCATGCGCTGGAGGACCTTGAGCGTACGCACGTACTCCTCGTCCGTGATGTCGGCGTGGATCTCGTCACGCAGGACCTGCTGGCGTGTGGCGGTGGTCTTCTGGAGCGCCCGGCCCTCGTCGGTGATCCGAAGACGCTTGTCGTCGTCGCCCTGGGTGATGAGGTTCCTGGCGGTGAGGACGTCGATGTCGCCTTCCAGGGTGGCGCCCACGTCCAGGTAGCCCGCAAGGACGGCCACCACGTCCGCCCGGGACCTGCCTTCCGGGTGGTCGACGAGCTGGCTCAGGATCCACCACTGGGGCTGAGTGAGGCCGAGCTCCGCGAGGGCGGTGCGGATGTGGGTGACGACCGACTTGTGGGCCGCCCAGCTCCAGTAACCGATCGGCTGGCGTACGAGTCCTGCGTCGTCGTGCGAGTACTCCATGGCTCTGCCCTCAACTCGTCGTTGTAGTGCGGTGTTCACGCTGATGAGACCGACCGTAGAACCTCAAGCACACTTGACGTCAACGGCGTTGAGACCTGAACCCCTACCCTGGGCGTCATGCCGATCCAGGTGCCGATGAGTGACGAGTTACGTTCCGCTGTGGGCACACCCTCCCGGGCCACGCTGCTGGAGAGCAGCCCGCGTTCCCGGGTGTGGCGGGTGGAGCTGCGCGGGGGTGACCGGGTGATCGTCAAGCAGTCGGCCGGCGGGGGAGGGGCCGGGGCCAAGGCTGACGAGGACGCGCGGTACGCCCGTGAGGTCGCCGCACTGCGCCTCGCCGCCCGAGCCACCGGAGCCGGCGGACCGGCCGTCGCCCCCGCGCTGCTCGCCACGGACCCGGCGTCCCGGGTGATGGTCCTGGAGCACCTGGACGACCTCGGGGCGGCCGTGGACGACTGGATGCCGGCGTACGCCGAGACGCTGGCCCGCCTGCACGCGCTGACCGGTCCGGCCGACACCGGCACGCTTCCCGCCTGGTCGGGGCCGACGGCCGCCGACGCCGATTCCTTCCTCGCCCTCGCGAAGGCACTCGACGTAACCGTCCCGCCAGGACTCCCGAACGAACTCGCGGACCTGATCGACCGCCTGGACCCGGCCCCCCACCACGCCCTCCTCCACGGAGACCCCTGCCCCGGCAACGACCTGCGCACCGCCGAGGGCCTGCGCTTCATCGACTTCGAGCAGGCATCACTGGGCAACGGCCTCGTCGAACTGGCGTACTTCCGCATCGGCTTCCCGACCTGCTGGTGCGCCATGTCGGTGACCGGCACCCCGCTCACGGAGGTCGAGGACATCTACCGGTCCACCTGGCGCGGCCTCACCGGCACGGACGTCCCCGGCGACCTCGCCGACGCCTGCGCAGGCTGGCTGATCCGCGGCGACGCCCTCGTCCAGCGCGCCGAACGCGAGTCCACCGACCACCTCGCCCGCATCCCCGCCGAGGACTTCGCCTGGGGCTACGTCTCCGCCCGCGAACGCCTGCTCCACCGCCTGAACGCAGTCGCCGCCCTGACCCGCAGCCACGACCCCCTGCACACCCTCGCCCACCTCAGCAACACCCTGGCCACCCGCCTCCTGACCCGCTGGCCGACCCTGCGCCCACTGCCCACGCACGGCGAGCGGCCCTGGTTCTGACGTACGGGTACGGACGCGTACCCGTACGGCATCGTCGTCGGGTCGGTTCGGCGTCCGCTCCAGCCGGCGGTCGGCACGGGCCGCGTGGGGCTCACGTGGGCCGAAACACCCCCGTGGTGGCCGAAGGCATTGAGCCTGAGACGGGTGGGACTGCAGGGGCGATCTGCCGCGCAGCAACGAAACTCGGCGCCAGGAGGAGGCGAAGCCCTGGACGGCTTGAGCGGCTTGTCTCTGACTCCATCGGGCGCGGGTACGGGCGCGCCGTTTGGCTGAGGGAGGCCGTCGTCGCGGTCAGAACTTGCCGTAGGTGCCGGTCAGGTCGGCCTCCGGGCAGGTAATCGAGCCGACCAGGCACGAGGCGTTGGCGTACTTGCGGGTGTAGACGTTGGTGACCTTGCCACCGTCGTAGATGTAGATGTGGTGGTTGGGCATCAGGCGGTGCTTGCCGGAGCGGATGGTGTAATTCCCGCTCTTGGTCAGGTTGATGGTGAAGGCCCCGTTGATGGCACCCTTGACGCTGCCCAGACCCTTGCAGAAGGGGTTGGTGGCGTGCAGGGACATCCGCACGTCCACGTAGTTGCTGCCGGAGCCCAGCTTCTTGGCCGACATGTGCTTGCTGGTGGCAGTCTTGGTGGCGACCTTCCTGCCGGTCTTCTTCACGTAGACGTTGGTGGAGCGGACGTCCTTGTTGCCCACCACCTTCTTGGACTTCCACGTGACCGTGGCATGCAGGGCGGTGCGGTAATTGCTGGACTTCCAGTCGAACTTGGTGCGCCCGTCACCGCCGAACTGGAATTTGCCGCCGTAGTCGCATCCCACTGTGGGAGCGTTGATCTTCTTCTGTGGGATGAAGGTGACCCAGGAGAGGGTGGACGTCTTGGCAACGCCTGCGGCGGCCGCTTGGGAGACCGCCTGCGCGCGCAGTGCCGTCGGCGATCCGGAGACCGGGACGGACACCTTCATGCCCCACAGCCGTGCCTGCGGGTTTCCGCCCTTCGGCAGTACCGGTGCGACCTGGTAGTGGTAGTCGGCTCCCGGTGCCACGTTCGTGTCGCGGAAGGAAGTGACCCCCGCGTCCAAGCGGGCCACTTCCTTGCCGCCGCGGGTGACCACGTAGCGGGCGTCCTTCGCGTATCCCTTCCACGAGAGGTCCACGAAGGACTTGCCGGCTGCTGCGGTGATCCCTTCGCGGGCCGAGGAACGGTCCACAACAGCCGTCTCTCCGGAAGCCGCCCGCATCACGCTGAACCCCTGTGCTGCCAGCGTCTTGCCGTCCGCGCTGTTTGCGCTGACGCCGGACACGTCCTTCAGTTTGCCGGAGGACAGGGCGGATATGGAGAACGCCGAAGTGCCCAGCCGCGGGTCATGGTCGGGGGTGGCAGATGCGTGGAACCCGGTCGCAACAAGTGTGAGCGGGGCCAAGGACAGCGCCGCCGCCTTTGCGGAACGAGAAAGCTGCATAGATCTTCCCTTTCATCCTCTTCGACTGCTGATCTGTGGGAGCGGGCAGTCCCGCTCGTCCCTGCCAGGCCTCTGCGGGCAGCGCCGCCTACCGGCCGAAGGCCGGTGGACTACCGCTCCAGGCCGATGCCTCTGCGTTCGGTGAAGGTCGTGGGCTGGAGAGGTGCGGGGGCGGAAGGGTTAGCCGGCGTTGCCTTGTTTCGCCTGGGCCGGACTGAAGGCTGGCAATGCAACAGGCGCTGCTGACTGATCTGCACAGCGCTGACCTGTGGAGGGCAGAGCGTCGCGAGCGACGCCTCCTCCATCAGGGCCCCTTAAAGGGGGCTCGCACCTGCCTTCCTCCTTCTGGCAGGGGATGTATCAACGACCCTAAGAAGGAGGGGGATTGCGGCGTAAGTGTCTCCTGGGGCAGTGCCCTGGTGGGCAGTGCACGAAGGGGCGGCTGTCTTACGTGCCCATGACATTCTGTTCAATGTGAGGAACTGCGCCACGCCGCACTGAGTGAGCGGCTCTGCTGAGGCGCAGGGCTCCGGGAAAGGGGGTGGAACGCCGTGTACGCGGCGCTGCTGGTTGCTCCGTCTCCGTCCAGCGCCGTACGAACGGAGACCCGGTCAGGGTGTGTATCGAAAGCGGATCTTGAGCATTGGATGATCCCGCTTCGTGGGTGTGGGACCTCAATGTCGACTCCACGGTGTGCCGGGCCCATCATCGACACCTCGTGAGCTCATCGCTCCTGTCGCGATGAGAGGGAGGGCCCTCGGACAGGCCGCGGTGGAGTGTCCGGTGGGTGCTGAGCTCGTCAGGCGCTCAGGGCAGCGGCGAGGAAGATCGGGTAGAGCACGCTCAGGGATCCGGCGGTGAGGCCGATGGCGCACTGGCCTCGGTTGAGCTTGCGTGCCAGGCCGAGGAGCGCGAAAGTGACGGCGAGGCTGCCGAACAGGAACGGGATCGCGATTCCGATATAGCCGGCGAACACCGCGGCGATCAGAGCAACAGTGCCAAGGACGAGTGAGACGGGCCCGTAGAGGGTTGCGGGGCTGTCTGCGGATCCGGTGGCCATGTCGGGTTCCTCGCTGTTGGGTGTCGGCATCTTCGACACGCAGGTATGAGACTCCTGCAGGCCCCATCATGGCACTTTCCGGGCGATCTCTCGGATCTGCACCACACAGAGGGGCGCCTGTGAGATCAAGCTCACGCACAGTGTGACTGTCGGCAGCACGCTGCCGCGAGCCCGGCGGTCGGTGAATCCGCCTCCAGATGGGCGTCGAACCCGTTCGGGATCATGATCAGAGACCATGAGACGAGCTGTTGACAGCGTCTCCGAGCCAGAGATCCCAAAGGGTGACTGCCGCCGCCAGGGCCGCGGTCCCCGCGATCTTCGGCATCATGCGCATCTTCATGTGAGCCCCAGTCGGTCATGGCTGCCCATCCGGCAACCCGAGGCTCGAACGTAGACGCGAGTTCCTCATTCTCGCGACGTCCAGCAGGGAGGTGTACGAAAGGGCAATGCCCCTTGGGGATGCGTCCCGCCGCGGTAGGCGTCGCCCTTGAGCCGTCTGTCACGTAAGGCTTCGTTGGATACGCAGCACACCCTGCGAGATCGGCACAGTCGCATCACGCGCATACGCGGAGGCATTGCACCCTTGTCATGTGCAACGCTCAACTATTGCGCATGGCAAGGGCGCTGTCCGAGAAGCCCGAGTGACGCATGTGCACCTGAGGAGCCCTCGCTGTGGCATGTGAGAGTGAGGTGTACCAGGCAGGCAGTGTCCACACGGGGCGCCTTCGGGGAGGCCGCGCCCGACCCCGGGTCAGGGGGTCGGGCGCGACCCGCACTTACGCGGCAAACGCATTCCGGATGCCAGGCGGCAGCGCGGAGTGCCGGCACGGACACGATGGATCGACGCAGAGCACGCTGTGGGCGAGCACGGACAGCACTGCAGCCTGCAGTCGAGTTTCCTGCCCGAGTTTATCCACTATGCGGGCGACATGCGCCTTCACTGTCCGCTCCGCTATGCCCAGCTCACGCGCCAGTTGCCGATTGCCCAACCCCGTACCCAGCAGGAGAAGGACTTCCTTCTCCCGGCCCGTCAGCTCCTTGAGTCTCCCGATCCCACTCACTGGAGCGATTCCGGTTCGCCGGTAGGCGCAAGCCACATCTGCCGCATCGGACCGTTTGGACATGCTGGTCCTTCCTGATGCCGCTGTTCCCAGCAGAGCCCCGTGCCCTGGGTGCGGCGGCGATCACGACCCAACCTAGTCCCCGCCACTGACAAGAGCACGCCAGAAAAGCGGGGTCCCTCAAGGGCAGTGCCCCAAGAGACAATTTCGGCCAACCCGGCGGATTCATAGTGTCGTTCTGCGCAATAGCAAACATCAAAACCACCGGGAGACACCATGCACAGCCGCATATCCACGCGCCGCCTCGCAGCGTCCGCCGTCGCCGGCGCCGCTGCCCTCGCCGTCCTGGCCCCGACCACGTCCGCCATGGACGCCAACGCGCAGCCCAGCAACAACCAGGCCGTCCAGGCGGAGGCGCAGCCGGTTGCCGCCCAGCTCACCGTCAAGAGCTACACCGCCTACCTCAAGCAGCAGAAGACGCCCGAGGCCAAGAAGGCGCTCAACGCGTTCACCAAGCTGCCCACCAGCAAGCAGGCCCGGTTCGTCAAGTACCTCCAGGACCGGGACATCTACAAGGCCCTCATCGACCAGGCCAGGGGCAACATCGACCGCAGGCTCAAGGTCGTCGACCCCTACAACAAGGACGTCACGTTCATCACCGAGGTCACCGCCGGCAAGACCGCCATGGGCAAGAGCACCAAGCAGGTCTCGTTCACCGTGACCGAGACGATCTTCGGCATTCCGGTCACCAGTGAGACGCTCAACCTCCGCTACGAGATCTTCAAGGGCAAGGTCAGCGGCACTCCGCGCGCCAGTAGTGAGATCAAGAACGTCAACGCCGCCATCAGGATCACCAAGGGCAAGGTCGCCCGCACCGGCCACACCGGCGTGGCCACCGCCTCCACGGTCTGGAAGGCAGTCCCCCGAGTGCAGTCCTTCGGCAAGGGCGTGGACAAGGTCCAGGAGATCACCGCCGACACCCGCACCTGGAAGGCCAAGCTCGCCAACCGCTGATCCGCCACCTGTCGCATGGATGGAGAACGGTCACCCAAGGAGAGGCTGCTCGCCCTTCGTCAGCTCGGTGACTGAGCCTTTTCAGCGTTGCCTCTCCAGGGTGAGGACGGCCTTAGCGACTGACGTCATTCGGTTCGGGCTGATCCGGGATCTTCGGAAGATCCGCCAGGACTTCAGCCGTGCCATGCCGCGCTCGACGGGTGCCCGGGACGTGGCGAGCGCCCGGTTAATCGTTTCCTGTGTGGGAGAGAGCTGTCCGCCAGGCGGTCGTCTGCGTCCGGTGGTAACCCAGGGGCCAGCGCCCGTGTAGGCGCGGTCGGCAAGGACGGGGACTCCCTGGCGTTCGCAGATCCGGATGATCCGGTGGGTTCGTGCCGCGGTCAGGTCGTGGCAGCGGCCCGGGAGGGCCGGCGAGATCCACAGCACGTGCCCGGCTGGGTCGGTCACGACCTGCACGTTCACGCCGTGGCGGCGGTGCTTGTGGGAGTAGTCGGCTCGACCGTCGCCCACACGGTCGCAGTCGGCGAGCGTGCCGTCGAGCAGGGCGTACTCCGGTTCGTGCTCGCGCAGGACCTTGAGCAGGCCCGGAGCCCGGGCGGCCAGGAGGTCGATGACCGCGGCGGTGTAGGCGTGGGCGGTGCCGACCGAGATACCGAAGCCGGCGGCGATCTGGGCCAGGGTGTCGTGCTTGCGCAAGTACACCAAAGCGACGAGCGCGCGTTGGTGCGGCGGAAGCTTGCAGCGACGGTCACCCTGGCGGGTGACGATGAGCATGGTGACCCACTCGACCAGCGCATGCGGCAGGTCGAGTGCGGCAGGATAAGAGACCAACGAGGCACCTGCGCTGATGAGTTGAGGCTTCGAACACCTCCCTCAACGGCACGGGTGCCTCGTGCGCTGCGTCCTCGTCGCCGTCATGTGACTGAGCGCTTCAGTTGGCGGATGAACGCCCTACTTGGCGGGACTGGGCGATGCAATTGGCGTTCCGCGCGGCTGGCGGTCCTCCGAAGCGGTACGCGCGCCGTCGCGGGCGCGTCCCTCTACGAATTCACAACAATCTGATCTTCCCCGGCTGTGTGAGTGAACGCGACCGCCGGCAGCTCCGCTTCCGTCTCCTCCCAGGGGAGGTAGATGCCGAGCTCGCCCTCCAGGAACCGTAGGAACGCCACATCCCCTACCTCGTCACCACGGTGAACGAAACCGAGCGCCACCTCGGCCGGAGCGCCGTCCCCGAGATGGGGCAGACCCGGCTCGAACGATGACACAACCTCGCCGTGCAGGCCGTAGCTGACGCGGCTGAAACCCTTCGCATTGCGATGCACGACAAAAGCCCGTCCCCGCTCGGACAGCGCCGCGACGTAGGTACTGGTGTGACAGGTGAACTCCTCCAGCGCGTACGCCCAGCCCGCCACCGAACCCGCTCGGACGATGGCGTCCGGCGGGGCGGGAAGGAAGCCCCCGCTCGTCAATCGGGCCACTGCCGCGTCGTCTTCCCAGTCCAGGAAGTCCAGGTCGCTGATGTGGTCCTCTTCGGTTCTGAGTAGCAGGTCGTACGCCGCGTGACGGGTCAGCGGGACGATGTGGCGCTCCTCAGCTCCTACGCTGCGTAGCAGTTCGTACGGCGAGAGCCCCTCGCTGAGCGTGAGCGTGAAGCTGTCGCTACGTGGGTCCGCTACCCAGCGCAGCCCGTTCTCCCGAGATCCCCGGTTCATGACGCCCCCTGCCAATGGTCCACCACGATGGCGGCCCCGCGAGCAGAACCTAGCGCTCAGACCCGCCAAGTAGAGCGCTCATCCGCCATCTGTGATGCTCAGTCACACGTCACCCGATCGGTGGTCACGCTGAAAACGCTCACTGCCTGAACCTCTGCGGGCCCTCAACGGCTGGCCGTCAAGGGCCATTTACGGAAGGCAGCCGCTCCAGCTCTTGGTCTTCAGTTGGCGCGAAATCCGGTGGGGGTCCCGTTAGGGCGGTGCTCGAAAGGACACTGCCCTAACGGGACATCGCGGGCATGGCGCCCTCACGCCTTCGTTCGAACATCAATGGCGCGGATTCGGTCCCCGCATACAAGGTTGAGGTCACACGTCTTCAGAGTTCAGGCATCGAGTGTATTTCTTGATCGGCTCAACCAGCTTGGACAGGTCGACCAGGACGGCGTCCATGGCGGCGACCTTGTCGGAGACCACGGCTTCTACAGCCGGAGTCCGGCCGTAGGTGAGGACCACCTTCTTGCCGTCCTTGGAACGGTCTTCGAGGAAGACCCAGTCCACGCCGTTGACGTTGGCGCACGGGTCGACGGTCGGGGCCGGCGGCGTGAGGCCACAGCGCAGAACAATCGCGTCATCGCCCCACACTGCGACTCCGGGGCGTCCGGTGAAGGTCAGCCTCTGGCCCGCGAGACGGTCCGGGTAGCGGGACGCGGCCTTCTCGCATTCAGGCCGCTCGGCTCGCGGGGCGGACTCAAACCCGTATCCGGGCGAGCTCACCTGACGTGCCACCAGCACACCGCCAGTCAGGGCGCCGATCGCCGCCGCTGTGACGGCCATCCGCGCCCGCGAAACACGAACCACAGAAGGGAACCTCTCGTGAAGAAGACAGCCCGTACGCTCATCCTTGCCGCATCGGCCACCGCGCTTGTCGGTGGCGGCGTAGCTCCGGCCGCTGCTGGAGAGACAGGAACTACCGGAAGCTACACCAACGTCCGCCTGGGCAAGGTATGGGGTACCCCCAAGGGCAAGGACGTGTGCATCTCCAACGACGGCAAGAAAAACAGCGGCGCGGTCCTGGTGATCCGGCGGTGTGGCAGTGGCTCTGAACAGCGCTGGACGCTGAAGGGCAACAGCAGGGGCCTCTACACGATCAGGAACAAGAAGTCGGCCAAGTGCATGGGCGTGACCTCCAAGGCGTCCGGCACGCAGGTGAAGCAGTACGGCTGCAGCCCTTCCTCCACGAAGCAGCAGTGGGCGTTGAACGCCAGCAAGATCATCAACAAGTGGTCGGGCATGGCCATCACTGCCGAGACCAGCAAGAGCGGCAGGAAGCTGACCATCACCAAGTGGAACGACAGCAACAGCAAGCGCATCAAGCAGGAGTGGGGACTGAAGTAATGGTCGCCACGAAATGCCCATGATGGACCCGGGCATCATGGGGCGGCGAGATGGGCGGGACGGTCCGCCCGGTGATCAAGCGGATCTTCGAATCCCTTGCCGGTCGAGCTGCCCTGCGTTGCACAACCGCCTCTGATCGGCCGGCCCCGTCCCCAGCGGAAAGCCGCCGGGGACGATTCCTCCGAGGCCACTCGTGGCAGCTGTCGCCATCCTCGGGGTGCCTTCCTGTCCATCTGTTCCCAGCAGAGCCATGTTCCCCTGGGTGCGTCGCTGCTCAACGTACCTAGCAGCCAGCACTGATAGGAGCGCCCAGAAGCGGACAGTGACCTGAAGGGCAATGCCCCAAAAGACAATTACCGAATGCGCGCAGACGTGGTGTGATTATCACGCATCCCCGACCGGAGGTTGCCATTCGCCCCGCTGAATGCGGAGATAGCCCAAGGGGGAGACGTGCATCTGGACAGGTCCCGTAACGTCAAGACCATTTTCTCGGCTTTCGTTGTGGCCTCGGCTCTGACGATACCGGCGGCTGTGCCTGCGACCGCCGCGCCCTCTTCGTCGACTCAGGCTGCCGCCGACAGTATCGACGCGACGTGCAAAAGGAAGAACAGTAAGTACATCGTGAAGAAGTATCACCGTGGCCCCGGGGTGTACACCCTTCGTTGCGGCACGAAGACTTGGGGCTGGAAGCACATCAAGCGACGTCACGGCTGGAACAACACGATGGACAAGCGAATCAGGGCGGCCATCTGGTCCGGCAAGCCCAATGGCCGAGGCGGGTTCTCCACTTACGCCCCCGCGTGCCCTCCGAAGGAAAAGTTCCGCACCATCATCGGAACCCCCGCCGGAACCAATGACCTGCTCACCGCCTATACGGTGACCACCGGTTACGCTGCCAAGTGCTGACCGCAGCAAGAGGGGAAGCATTCCCTACCTGATGAGACGAAGGGGCGGGTGGGCCACATGCCGGCGCGGACACCAGCTGAGCGCGCTTTGGCCCGCTCGTACACCACGGGTGACCCACCAACCACGTACCACGTCTCCGGCTTGTCGGTCGATCATCACCCGAACCGCACGGTGACATTGACCTACCGGCTTACCGTGATGCGTCAAGGTCACCAGGACGAGCGCTGGGTCTTCACCCTGCCGTGGGACGAAAAATCCTTCACGGATGTATTCACCTCGCCCGCCCCTGATCCGGAACGTCTGGACCAACTCGTGCACCTGGTACACGCGCTCTTGGAAGAGTGGTGGGACACCAAGGACCATAACCGGAAATCGGCAAAGATGGGGCGCCGCATTCCAGACTGAAGCGTGTTGCAGAAGGCTGTGACTGCGCAGGTCAGGGCCGGGGTCGTGTCCGGGAGAAGGCGTGCTCGGCGCGGGCGTGCACCCGGCGATGCTCCGCGGTGTCCGCGCGGCGCGGAGCCGGCTCCGGGGCGAGAAGCGGCCGCAGCCGCTGGACAACCCGGCACACCGTTATCGGCGAGCATTCGAACAGCGGCGCGAGCTGCCGCATCCGCCACCCGGTGAACGTTTTCACCCACAACGGCTCAGCCCACAACTCCACACGCGTGCACGAGAGGGGCCCCGGTCGCAGCCTTCTGCAACACGCTTTAGGAACGGGTGGCCCTCAAGTGCAATGCCCCAAGAGTCAATATTGGCCAACTCGGCATATCCATAGGCTTGTTGCCCCCCCCCGCCAAATACCGCAGCCTCAGGGAGAACATCGTGCACAGCCGTATCGCCACGCGTCGCATCGCTGCCTCCGCCGTCGCCGGCGCCGCCGCACTCGCCGTCCTGGCCCCCACCGCGTCAGCCATGGACGCCACCGCGTATCTCAACAGCACGCAGGCCGTCGCCCAAGCCGAGGCGAAGCAGCCCGCCCAGCTCACTGTCAAGAATTACACCGCCTACCTGAAGCACCAGAAGACGCCCGAGGCCAGAAAGGCCCTCAACGCGTTCACCAAGTTGCCGGCCGACAAGCAGGCCCGGTTCGTCAAGTACCTCCAGAACCGGAACATCTACAAGGCCTTCAGCGGCCAGGCCAAGGGCAAGATAGACCGCCCGCTCAAGGTCGTCGACTCCTACAACAAGGACGTCAAGTTCGTCACCGAGGTCACCTCCAAGACCGACCAGGCCGTCCAGGGCAAGAGCGTTGAGTGGATCTCTTTCACCGTGACCGAAAGGATCTTCAACGTCCCGGTCACCAGCGAGACGCTCAACCTGCGCTATCAGTTCGACAAGGGCAAGGTCACTGACGTCCTGCGAGCCGGCAGCGAGGTCAAGAACGTCAACGCCGCCATCGCCATCCACAAGGGAAAGGTCGCCCGCAGGGGCCACCACGCGGCCGTCGCCACCGCATCCACCGTATGGACGATCTACCCCCTGGTGAAGTCCTTCGGTAAGGACTTGGACAAAGTCCAGGAGGTCGCCAGCGGCTCCGGCACCTGGAAGGCGAAGCTCGCCACCCGCTGATCTCCGAATTTCTCCCGCGTGTAACGGCGCGGCATCCCAGCCCTCGCTCAGGGCTCGCACGGCTTCCTGCCCTTCCGCCTGTAGCCGCGGTTCCCATGCGGTAACGGCCGATCGCAAGGGCCACTTATGAGCACACGCCAAGCGGCCCCCGTCACCCGGACCTCAATCCGGGCGGCGGGGCTGCTTTTTGCGGATTCTGCGGGCTCCGAGGCATCCGTCGTGCACGCCAAGGACGCACGCTCTTTCTGTAGTTGGATCCCCACGCACACGACCGCCCACGTAGGGGCAGTCGTTTTCCGGGGGGACGAGGGGAGTTCACCCTGGGGTCGTGCTGGGTTCCTAGGGTGACGCGGACCCGCCACCTGTCAGCGGGGTGGAAAGACCTTGGAGCATCATGACGAAGGCCCGCAACCGATGGCCGAGACCGCGCGACGGGGAGAATCCCACCGGCGCGCCGAACGGCCAGTCACCTCATGAGCCATCTGCCGGGATCAAGCCGACCGGGCTCGACGAGTGCCTGCGTGCGTGCGCCGTGCACAGCGGCAAGCTTGTCTCCGGGCTGGATCGACGGCGTACGGAACTTGCCGAGAAGTTGCGACAGTTGCTCGCTGTGCAGGCCATGACGCAGGAACCGGCGCTCGTGACCGCCGCCTCCGGTGCCACCGCCCTGATCCGGCGCGCCGCCAAAGGCGCGGGTGGTCCCGCCGATGTGTGGGGCGGTGAGCTGCTCGATGCGCTGCTTGCTGTGGGCAGTAAGGCTCTGGAGTGCGGGTACGACGACGAGCTGAGGCTGGCGCTGCTCATCAGCGACACCGTGCTGACCCGGCGGGCAAAATCGCGCGCCGGCTGGCGGCTGCGCGCCCGGACGCTGGACGCCATCGGGGACGAGGCCGCCGCCGTCGAGGCGTACGAGCGGTATCTCGCGCTCACCGACGACGACGGGTTCGGCGTCGCGCCGAAAATCGCCGGCATGCGGGCCGGCGGGCAGCGGCAGGACGAGCTGCTGCGGCTGCTGGAGCGCGAGTGCCCCAAGGCGAGGGAGTACTCCGCCGGGCCCGCCACCGATGTCTGGGCCGAAGGGCTCGCGCTGCACGCGCGTGGGGACTGGGCGCAGGGCGAGGCGCGGCTCGTCGGTGCGCTGCTCGCGATGGAGCGGAGCGGTAGCCCTGTTCAGGATATTCAGGAGGCTGTCGGTCAGTATCTTGATCTGCGGATCGGGATCAACGGGGGCGAAGCGGCAGGGCTGTGCGAGGTCATTACGCTCTACGCCGAGCAGCGCAGGAACCGCATGCGAGGGCCCGTCGCCGACCCCACCTTCGGCGGGGTGGAGTGGATCACCCTGGGGGAGTTCCGGAATCAGATCGCCGGCAAGTCCGTATGCCTTATAGCCAATTCTCAGCGGGTGGGGCGCAGCTCGCTGGGGAGCGAGATCGACGCGTACGACCTCGTCCTCCGCTTCAACTCGTACAAGATCGACGCGGCGGCGACCGGCAGCCGCACCGACATCCACGCCACCATCCACAAGCACGGCTTCAACTGGGAGCGGCCGGTCACGACGCGGCTCGTCTTCGGCGGCGTCTCCGGCGACTGGAAGCACTCGCTGCGCAACCGGCTGGTGCCCGGAGCACAGAAGTACCTCGGCGACGAGTCGCTGCGCTGGCCCCTGCGCAATGTCGGCAAGGTGGGACCGGATGTGTGGTCCTCCATCCCCACCAGCGGTTTCAACATGCTGTGGCTGCTCGACTTCCTGGACGTCAGCCCCACGCTCGATCTCATTGGCTTCGACTTCTACGAGAGCGGCGCCTACCGCCTTCAAGAGGCCATGCGGATGCCCATCACCTCCGTGCACGAATACACCAGCGAAAAGGCGTGGGTCATGGAACGCGCCCAGAGCGTCAGTGACATGAGGATTTCCCTGCGATGACATCCACCACCCATGCCCTTACCGGCAAGCGCCGCATCGCCTTCGCCAGCTTTGTCGACGAGAACTACCTGCCCGGCTTTCTTGTGCTGCTGCGCAGCCTCGCCCTGTCGAATCCCTGGCTGTGCGAGGACTTCATCGTTCTGCACGACGATCTGAAGCCTTCGTCCATTGCCCGGATACGGGCCCTGCACCCGCGCGTCGAGCTGCGCCGCGTCGATGCGGCGCACTACGACTCGTACGCCAAGGGGGGCCAGGACAATTACCTGGTACGCAAGGCTTACTTCATCCTCGACGTCTTCCGCATCCGCGACTACGACACCGTGATCACCCTCGACACCGACATGGTGGTGCTGGGGGATTTGAGTGAGCTGCTGAAGCTGCGGGAAGGGCTCGCCGCCGTACCGCAGTTCTTCTACGGGCAGCACAAACTCAACAGCGGGCTGCTGGTGATTCAGCGTGAGTATCTGAGTGACGAATTCTGCGCCCGCATCGACGAGACCGGCCGCAGTGGGGACTACGAGCTCGACAAGCACGACCAGGGCATCCTCAACGCCGTACTCGACGGAGACTTCGTCCAGCTCGACGCCCGCTACAACTTCGTCAAGCGGCGGCTGTCCGGTGACCTGCCGGTGCCCGACGACACCGCGATCCTGCACTTCACCGGACGCCACAAGCCCTGGCAGGGCGGCGAGGCCGGGTACGGGAAGGCCGAGGACCGCTGGCGCGAGTTCGAGCTGTCCGACGCGCAGTTCTACGCCGCCTGCCTGGCGCTGGGCAAGAGCATGCACCACGACCTGCTCGTCCACTTCGGCACCCCGCACGTCGAGCGCACCGGCGACGTCGAAAGCGCCCGCAAGGTCGCCGCCGCCCACATCGCCGCGGGCGAGTACCAGGAAGCGGTGGATCTGCTCGGGCGCGTACGCATCCCGCTCGACTGGTCCTGGCCGCACGAGGTGCTCGGCCACGCGCTGATGAGCGTGTCGCGTTACGACGAAGCCCGGGCGCAGCTGCTGCTCGCCACCGCCGCCCCCAACCGGGCCCCCACCGCCTTCGGCCGGCTGGCGCAGATCGCCTGGATCCACGGCGACGACGACGCGGCGCAGCGGCACGCGCTCGACGGGCTGCGGGTCGATCCGACGCACCGGGCCAACCGGCTCATGCAGCGCCGTACGCGAAATCCACGGCCCGCCGAAGTGGGTGTGCCCGGCGAACAGTTGGCGCACGTCGCCTTCTACATGGAGCAGCAGGGCAACGCCGGCGACAAGCTCCTGCCCGAGAGCGTACGGCTCGCCTTCGACACGGACGGCGACACCGGGCCGCGCACATGGCACTCCATCCACGCCCACCGCCTCTTCGACGAGGCCGCCCTGGAGCGCGTCAACGCCCGGCGCGGCCTGGTCATCGGCGGCGGCGGGCTGTTCATCCCCGACACCGCGCCCAACGGCAACAGCGCCTGGCAGTGGAACGTCCCCGACGCGCTGCTGAACCGCATCGACGTACCCGTCATGGTGTACGCCGTCGGCTTCAACGCCTTTGACGGCCAGTCCTACCGCGCCGACCGCTTCAACACCGCCCTGCGCGCCCTCGTCGAGCGCGCCTCCTTCTTCGGGCTCCGCAACCACGGCTCGATCGAGAAGGTACGCGCGCTGCTCCCCGCCGAGCTGCACGACAAGGTCCGCCTCCAGCCCTGCCCGACCACCGTCACCCGGCAGCTCGTCGACGGCTGGACCGACCCCCTCCACCGCGAGAACACCGTCCTCGTCAACGCGGCGTACGACCGGGCGGGGCTGCGCTTCGGCCACGACTACGGCCACTTCCTCTCCGAGATGGCGAAGGCGGTACGGGCGCTCGGCGCCCACGCCGAGGTGAAGTGCGTGGCGCACTCGCTCGACGACGAGAAGATCGCGTTCGACCTGCGGCGCGAGCACGGTGTCTCGCTGCCGGTCATCCCGATGTACGACTTCGACAACGACGCGATCAGGGACACGTACGCGCGCACGAAGCTCGTCATCGGGATGCGCGGCCACGCGGGGATGATCCCGTTCGGCTGCGGTACGCCGATCATCAGCCTCATCTCGCACCCCAAGATGGCGTACTTCCTGTCCGACATCGACCGGCCCGAGTGGGGCATCTCCGTACACGACAAGAACCTCGGCGCGGTGCTCACCGAGCGCGCGCTGGGCCTGCTCGACGACCACGCCGCATCGGTCGCCGACGTGCACGGCCGGCAGCAGGAGCTGTGGAAGGTGACCGAGGCGAACGCCGCCGATCTGAGGGCGATCCTGGGGCGCCCGGCTCGCTGATGGACAGCAGAAGGGTGGGGCACCCGTCCAGGGGGCGCCCCACCCTTCTCCTGCCCTCCCCTCTAGCGCCTCGCGGCGAGCGATCTGCGCAGCAGCGGAGTGAGCGGCTTCTCGACGCAACGGTTCAGCAGCTGGGCCAGCAGCAGCATCCCGGCGATCGTCAGCCCGAAGGTCGCGCAAGACGGCAGGCCCAGGCGCTGGTGCAGTACGTCGACCGCGACCCAGCCCAGGTGCTCGTGCACGAGGTAGAACGGATA
Source organism: Streptomyces sp. ISL-96 (assembly GCF_018614035.1). Lineage (GTDB taxonomy): Bacteria > Actinomycetota > Actinomycetes > Streptomycetales > Streptomycetaceae > Streptomyces. Next base: position 101,081 of record NZ_JAGGPA010000003.1, on the reverse strand, counting down.
CGTCAAGGCGCCGGCCACCGTCAGCCAGCGCCAGTTCGCCCACCGGAAGTACCCCAGCGCTATCGCGCCGACGAGCACGAAGCCGGCCGTGACCACCGCGATGATCACCGAACCCGAGCGGTACGAGAAGAACTCCGGGCTGTCCGGGTGCCAGAGCTCCGCCACCGCGTAGTGCTGGCCGAGCAGCCAGCTCACGGCGACGATGCCCCAGGCGGTGGCGTCCCGGCGGTCGCGGTGCAGCAGATAGAGGCCCACGCCGCCGATGAAGAAGGGCGCGTACTCGGGCATCAGGACGACGTCGAGCAGCGGCTCGTTCGCGGCGTCCGCGAGGACGGCGGCCAGTGTCCACACGGCGCAGAAGAGCACGACGCGCTGCCGGCCGGCGCCGGGCAGCACGACGAACAGAGCGAACAGCGCGTAGAAGCGCAGTTCCGCCCAGAGCGTCCAGCACACGCCGAGCACGCGGTCGGCGCCGACCGGCTGCTGGAGCATGCTGAGGTTGACGAGCGCGTCGCTGGGCGAGACCGCCTCGTACGCCACCCAGGGCAGCGCGAAGACCGCCGTGACCAGCACTATGGCGGCCCAGTAGGCGGGGAAGAGCCGCGAGACGCGGGAGGCGAAGAAGGACCGCAGCGGGCGGCCCCAGCCGCTCATGCAGATCACGAAGCCGCTGATGACGAAGAAGACCTGCACCCCGAGGGAGCCGTAGGCGAACCACGCGTGGGCCGTGGGGAACTGGACCTTGGGCGAGGAGCCCCAGGCCGTGGTGATGTCACCGCCCCGGCCGCCGTAGTGGTACGCGGCGACCATCAGGGCGGCGGCCAGCCGCAGCCCGTCCAGCGCGCCCAGCCGCGCGGAGGGCGCAGGCTTGGTGTGGTGCTGCGGCTTGTCGTCGTACGTCGCAGGCTTGGAGTCGCGCGCGCCATCCGGTATGCGCGGCGGCCCGGCCAGCACGGCCTCGGCGGTGCTCATCCCACTGAGGCGTGCTTGAGCGCGGCCCGCTTCAAGGACCGCGCCCTGCGCACCACCCGCCGCAGCCCAGCACTGCGCGGAATGAACGCGAACTGCTTCGGGATCGCGCCCGGCAGCGCCAGGGTCGTCAGGCGGCGGCGCTTGAAGTAGCGCCAGGTGTGGCCGTCCAGATGCCGGGAGAGGAAGCGTTCGGCCGCCGGCCGCAGGTCGGACCGGATCTGCGGCTGCATCGCGAAGCCGACCGCCTGGAGGAGGCCCGCCAGGTCGGCCGGAGCCGGCTGCGGGGTGCCTTCCGCCAGGTCGGGCACCAGCGCGTCGACGATCGTGACCGGTACGCGGTTGCTGTTCTGGTACGGCGAGAGCCGTTCCAGCAGTACGTCGGTCCCGGTGCGGGCCACCGGGATTCCGTAGAACGTGCTCGCCGTCAGCAGCGCCGTCGAGAAGCACCCGACCACCAGCGCCGGCCGGTACCGCTGGTACAGCACCTCGGCCAGCACCGGGCTCTCCAGGACGGTGAGTTCGACCCCCAGCGTCCGCGCCTCGCGCTCCAGCATGCGTGACCAGCGGGCCGGCGCCGTGGGGTGCGGCTTGAAGACAATCTGCCGGTGGCCCCGCTCGACCGCCCCGAGCAACATCCTGACGTGGAGGTTCTCCTCCTCCTCGGCGGTGAGGATCGACAGCGCGGACAGGTACTGGCCGAGGAGGAGAGCAGAGTCGGCCGGGACCGGCAACCGCTCCTCCCCGTCGGCCAGTTCCGCGAGGACCTTCAGGAACGCCTCCGTCGGTACGAGCTCCGGCGGTACGTCGAATTCCCCCAGCAGCAGCGGAGTCAGGCCCGGCACCAGGTCCAGGTGGAGGAGGCGGCGTACGCGCGTGCCGACCAGCGGGTCGATCTTGTTGCGGGTCGGGCCGTAGCTCATGAGCCCGTCGGCGTACACCTCGATCGGCGCGTCCGTGAACAGCTGGGCGAGCGCCAGCGCCGGGTTGACCTGGATGGACTCGACGAACAGCTCCACCGTGTCGTCGCCGAGCCCCCACAGCAGCCGCAAGTGGCGTTCCCACAGTGGGATGTCGTCCGCGCGCGGCGACCAGCCGCCGGGGTGGAAGGGGGCGATGGTCTCGTTCCAGGACAGCACGCGGTCGAAGCGGCCGCGCAGCCGCTCGAAGCCCGGCATCTCGTCGAGGGCGGGCGTCGTCTCGGGCGTCGTGGTGTTGTTGCTGACGAGCAGCAGCCGCCGGGCGCCCGGCGAGAAGCAGTCGCTGTCGATCGCGGCGGCGAGCGTCGCGGCGCCGTACAGCGTGGAGGCGAAGAAGATCTGCGTGGTGGCCATCAGGCAGCGACCCCCGACGCGGCGGTCGTGCCGGGGGCCACGGGACGGCGGCGCAGCCGGCGCAGCCGCCCCGAACGCTCCATGTCCATCGAATCCAGCGCGTCCTTGAGGAAATCCTGCGGCATTCGCTTGAGGGCCGCCGTGCTCATCGTCCGCAATTTCCGTGCCACGGCCGGTTCGAACCTTTCGATACTTCCCAAGTGGTGGGAAATGATGGCGCAGTACGTACGCACCGCTTTCGGCAGAAGACGGTCCGCGTCCGGGTCCTTCGCCGTTTCCTCGATGACCTGATCGAAGGCCCGGATGAAATCGAGTTGGCGTACGTCGCCGATCTGCGTCAGCGAGGAAGCGACGCCCCGCCGGTAGAAGACCCCCAGCGTGCCGAGCGCCGCGAAGCTCTCGGCCTCCCGGTGCAGCCGCCAGATCCACGGCCGGTCCTCCGCCGTGCGCAGGCCGTCGGTGAAGTGCAGCAGCCCCCGGTCGGCGAGCCTGCGGTGGTACATGCCGGCCCAGGCGAACGCGTAGTCGACGGAGGTGGAGCGGGTGGCGGGCAGGATCGCCTCGCGCGGTGACATGACGACGCCGCGCCTGCCGTGCGGGACGCGGTGGACCGTACGCGTACGTCCGGTGCACTGCACATGGTCCGTACGGACGAAGTCGCAGCCCAGCTCCTCCATGGTGGCGAGGAGCCGCGCGTAGTGGCCGGGGGCCAGCCAGTCGTCGCCGTCGAGGAAGGTCAGGTACTCGCCGCGCGCGGCGTCGAGGCCGGTGTTGCGGGCGGTGGCCAGGCCGCCGTTGGTTTCGTGTCTGACCAGGACCGCCCCCGGGAGGTCGCGCTCGGCGCGCTGGAGGATCTCCGGCGTTCCGTCGCTCGAACAGTCGTCGACGAGGATGAACTCGAAGTCCTCGCGTGCGTTCGCGGCGAGGCTTCGAAGGGTGTCTGGGGCGTATGTCTGCACGTTGAAGAACGGCACGACGACAGAGAGCTTGACCACCTGCGTGACGCTAGGGCGCACCGCGGCATTCGTTGCGACCGCCGGAGAGATGGCGGGTGAACGAAGAATGGCGGAATGGTTAACCTGCCTTTTCTGCAAGGGCCGACGCCGATCGTCGATGTGCTGTTAACCGTTTGTTGCGGCTGAGTTGGGCCGTCAATCGGAATGCGTGCCTAACTTCGTCGATGTGCCAGCAAGTACCAGCAAAACCCTGCGGATCGCCGTGATCGCCGATTCCGATACGCGATGGAAATGGGGCGCCCTCACCGCCCGCCGTATCGCGCCGGAAGCCGAAATCGGCGGATTCCTGTTGCGCGGCCGGGCCACCCCCACACCGCGCCAGCTCGCCGAGGTCGGCGTGCCGGTCGACGGTGTGCGCGAGGTGACCGCCGCGGAATTCATCGGCGAGATCGAGCACGAGGCGTACGACGTCGTCCTGCTCGCCCTCGTCGGCGGCGCCGTACAGGCGATGCTGCACGGACTCGCGCCGCTGTGGCCGGACACCGGCCGCCGGCCCGTCATCGGCACCGGTTACGTCGGCGTCGTCTACGAGAAGCTCGCCGACGGGCTGCTGCTGCGCCACGGCGCGGACATCGTCATCGCCAACTCCCGCCACGACGCGGAACGTTTCCGCGCGGTGTACGAGGGTGTGGGCGCGGACGCGTCGGCGGTCACGGAGGCCGCGCTGCCGTTCCTGGGCGGCGACAGCTACACGGGTACGGACACCCGCACCGTCGTCTTCGCCGCCCAGCCCTCCGTGCCGCAGTCCCGCGCCGACCGCTCGTACCTGCTGCGCCGCCTGGTCCAGCACGCCCGGCTGCATCCCGGCCGTGAGGTGCTGCTCAAGCTCCGCAGCAAGCCGGGCGAGCACACCACGCACATCGAGGAGCTGCCCTACCAGAAGCTGGCGGCCCGTATCGAAGGCGGCCCGCCCCCCAACTTCCGGCTCGTCTACGGACACATGGGCGAGGTCCTGGACCGCACCGACCTCCTCGTCACGGTCAGCTCGACCGCCGCCCTGGAGTCTCTGCACCGCCGCATCCCGACCGCCGTCCTCACCGACCTGGGCGTGCGCGAGGTCCTCGGCAACCACCACTTCCTCGGCTCCGGGTGCCTCGCCTCCTGGGACCAGCTGGACGCCGGTCACCGGCCGCGGGCGGACGAGGAGTGGCTGGCGGGCCAGGGAGTGGCGGCGGACGGCTCGTACGGGACGGCCTTCGACGCCGTACGTAAACGAGTCACCGCACTCCTGGAGCGCCCCGGCCTGCCGCCGATCGCCCCCTACTACACCTCCGCCACCGCGCCGGGCTATCTCCCCGGCGTCCTCGCCCGCCACCGCCTCGACGGCACCCGGACCACCACCACCGATGTCACCGGCGTACGCCGCGTCCTGCGCGACGCCGTACGGGAGGCGGCGCGCGGGGCGTACCGCCACGGGGTGCAGCGCGTGGCCCCCGTCATCCGCCGCATGGGAGAACTATGAGCAGCCGGCCGCAGACCGACACCGACACCGCGTCCGTACGCCGCGTCCTGGCCGTCATCCCCGCCCGCGGCGGCTCCAAGGGCGTACCGGCGAAGAACCTCGCCCCGGTCGGGGGCGTGCCGCTGGTGGCGCGCGCCGTACGGGCGTGCCTGGGCGCCGGCCGGGTCACGGACGTCGTGGTCTCCACGGACGACCCCGCCATCGCGGCGGCGGCGCGCGGCGCGGGCGCCGAAGTGGCGCTGCGCCCGGCGGACATAGCGGGGGACACGGCGACCAGCGAGGCGGCCGTACTGCACGCCCTGGACACCCACGAGGCGCTGCACGGCGCGGTGGTGGACGTGGTGCTGCTGGTGCAGTGCACAAGCCCGTTCCTGACGAGCGAGGACGTCGACGGCGTCTGCGCGGCGGTCGTCGAGGACGGCGCCGACACGGCCCACACGGTGGCCCCCTTCCACGGCTTCGTCTGGCGGGAAGGGGACGCAGGGGACACAGCCACCGGCGTCAACCACGACAAGAGCTTCCGGCCCCGCCGTCAGGACCGGCCGCAGGACTTCCTGGAGACCGGGGCGGCGTACGCCATGGACGCCGCCGGATTCCGGAAGGCCGGGCACCGCTTCTTCGGACGGACCGCGCTCGTCGTCACGGACCCGGCCCGCGTCCTGGAGATCGACGACCCGCACGACCTGGCCCGCGCCCGCGCCCTCGCGCCGCTGCTGGATCCGCAAGCCACCGACCTCCCGACCCGCGACGACATCGACGCCGTCGTCATCGACTTCGACGGCACCCAGACCGACGACCGGGTGCTGATCGACTCCGAAGGACGCGAACTCGTCGCCGTGCACCGCGGCGACGGACTCGGCATCGCGGCCCTGCGCAACGCGGGGCTCAAGCTGCTGATCCTGTCCACGGAACAGAACGCGGTCGTCGCCGCACGGGCCCGCAAGCTGCGCGTCCCCGTGCTCCACGGCATCGACCGCAAGGACCTCGCCCTCAAGCAGTGGTGCGAGGAGCAGGGCGTCGCGCCCGAGCGCGTGCTCTACGCCGGAAACGACGTCAACGACCTGTCCTGCCTGGCCCTCGTCGGCTGGCCGGTGGCGGTCGCCAACGCCCACGACACGGTCCGCGGCGCCGCCCGCGCCGTCACGACCATCCCCGGCGGCGACGGAGCGATCCGCGAGATCGCCGCCTGGATCCTCGGCCCCTCCCTTACCCCCACCCCGTAACGCACATCCCCCCTCCGTAAGGAAATGAAAGACATGAGCACCAACTCCCGCCTGCGCACCCTCGGTTCCAAGACCGCGGGCCCCGGCCACCCCGTCTACGTCACCGGTGAGATCGGCATCAACCACAACGGCGACATCGAGAACGCCTTCGCGCTCATCGACGCCGCCGCCGACGCCGGCTGCGACGCGGTCAAGTTCCAGAAGCGCACCCCGGAGATCTGCACGCCGCGCGACCAGTGGGACATCGAGCGCGACACCCCGTGGGGCCGGATGACGTACATCGACTACCGCCACCGCGTCGAGTTCGGCGAGGACGAGTACCGCGCCATCGACGAGCACTGCAAGAAGCGCGGCATCGACTGGTTCGCCTCCCCGTGGGACACCGAGGCCGTCGCGTTCCTGGAGAAGTTCGACGTACCGGCCCACAAGGTCGCCTCCGCGTCCCTCACGGACGACGAGCTGCTGCGCTCGCTGCGCGCCACCGGCCGCACGGTCATCCTCTCCACCGGCATGTCGACGCCGCGGCAGATCCGCCACGCCGTGGAGGTGCTGGGCAGCAGCAACATCCTGCTCTGCCACGCCACTTCGACGTACCCGGCCAAGGCCGAGGAGCTCAACCTCCGGGTGATCAACACCCTCCAGGCCGAGTACCCCAATGTCCCGATCGGCTACAGCGGCCACGAGACCGGCCTCCAGACGACCCTGGCCGCCGTCGCCCTCGGCGCCGCCTTTGTCGAGCGCCACATCACCCTCGACCGCGCCATGTGGGGCTCCGACCAGGCCGCCTCCGTCGAGCCCGGCGGCCTGACCCGCCTGGTCCGTGACATCCGCACCATCGAGGCCTCCCTCGGTGACGGCGTCAAGAAGGTGTACGAGTCCGAGCTCGGCCCGATGAAGAAGCTGCGCCGGGTCGCGGGCGTCGTCGCCGAGGGCGCCGACCGCGAGCCCGTCGCGGTCTGACGGACAGACCCGACGGACGAACGGTCGTAGTCGCCGTGAACGGCACCGTTCCTAAACAGTGTCCAGGAGTGAGTCTTGGACCCACGTCCTGGAACTGTGCGCATCCCGAACGGTGTTGGATGCGCTGGTCACCCGCGTTCTCGTTCCCTCCGTCCGGCGGCGTGCATCGTGTGCACGCTCCGTGACGGGGTGGCGGGGTTCCTCGCGCCCTCGGATACCGCGGTCGGCCTGGACGGTCCGATGCCCACGACGATCACTCTGGTCGTCGTGGGGCGGTGCCGTCCGTCGCCGGATCGGGTGCCCGAGGGCGCGCCTGCCAATCGCCACCGAAGCGGCGTCATGGCGAGTCATTGTGCGGTTTGTGCTGGCCAGGGGCTTACGCCAGTGTTGGTCGCCCCACATCGAGGTGTATGCCGGATCGACTGCGACGATCGAGATGCCCAGCTCGGCGGCCATGGAGACGATGCGGGCCTTGAGCTTGCCGGTGGGCATGCCGGAGATCAGCTGCCGGAACCTTCTGCGCCGGCCGTGCTTTTCGCGGGTCTTCTCCGCGGTGAAGTCCAGGTTCTCGATACCGATCGCGGTCGCGCCGGTCTGCTTCGTCCAGTGCAGGAGCTGAGTGAGTGCGTGGCGGATCTGGGCGTCGCGGTGATCAGCCGCCCCGGACAGGTCGTAGGAGAACCGCTTGGGATCGCCGACAGGGTTGCCGTGCGCATCGAGCCGGTAGGCGGCGAAGTGGTCGGCGTTCGTATCGACGCCGACCATGCCCTTGGTGCGGGCTGTGGCCAGCGGGATCGTCTGGACGACCGGGCGTTGCCAGGAAGCGGTGAGGTACCAGCGTCCGCGTTGCACGTCGAGGTGGATGCGGTAGGCGACGGCCTGGTTCGCGCTGATGCGGTCGGCCCACTCTGCGCCCCGGTGCTGGAACGCGACCTTGGAGGCGAGGACGTACCGGCCGTGCTTCGCGTTCGCCAGGTCGGCCAGCGGGGCCGGGAGCTTGATGCTGACTTCGCCGTCGGGGTTGACGCGGATCGTCTCGTTCCCGAAGCGCTTGCCGGACTCGCCGTCAGCGGCCAGGAACCAGCGTTCCGCCTCCCAATGCTGACGCCACTGGGTCTCGGTGAGCTGCGCTGCCTGGAGATTGTGCCGGGTATTGAGGAGTCGCCGGCCACCGCGCACTACATGCACGACACCGGCCTCACGGTCTGCACGGGCCGCATCGAGCCGGTGTTTCAGAACCGTCAGGCGGCGCGTCTTGTGGAACCACTCGCCCTCGGACCGGTAGCCGCCCGGAGCCCGCTTGCTGCCCTTCTCCCCGATCGGCAGGGAGAGGCGGTGCATCAGCGTCTGCACACCGGCCTCAAGGCCCTGGATGTGCGCGATCTGACAGCGCCGGGAAAGCGCCCACTGGTCGTGGGTCGCCTTCGTGATGCTTCCGGCCCAGCGCGAGGAGCACTCTTCGGTCAGTTCCCGCTTGCGGGCCGCCCAGGTCTCGTTGGAGTGCTCCAGGCCATCTACGCAACGCTGCTTGAGGTCCTGCGATGCGAGGCGCCCAAGGTGCTCGCCGACCAGCCGCAACACCTTCTCGTCCTCGACGGTGAGGTGCTTGAGCCGGTCGCGTATCGCCACACCGGACGGACCGAGGGCGACGAACGGATCATCGATGGTTCGCAGCTGCTTCTTGTCAGTCATCGGCAGCCGCTGCCTCAAGGGCCTTCTTCGCGCGGTTTTTCGCCGAGCGGCCGCCGTACAGGCGGGCACAGAACGAGGTCACAACCTCCACCATGTCGCGCACCAGGTCGTCTTCGGCCTCGCCGTCTTCCAGCACCACCAGGCGGCGGCCGGTGGCGGACAGGGCGGCTTCGACGAGTTCGACGTTCATGCAGCCGAGGCGGTCCTTGCGCTCCACCACCACGGTGGTCACCACCGGGTCGGCCAGCAGGCGACGGGCCTTGGTACGGGCGCCGTTCACCCCCGAGGCGATCTCGGATTCGACCCGCACGACCTTGTGTCCGGCCTTGGCGGCCCACGCCGACAGCCGAGCCGTCTGCCGCTCCAGGTCGGCCTTCTGATCACGGGAGGAGACACGGGCATACAGACCCAGCCCACCAGTCACAGAAGGTGAAGTGTTCGCGTCCATGTTCACCAGGATCGTGCGCGGCCCCACTCGCTTGGCAGGGACCGGCAACGTGCCCTCACGGAACCAGCGGTAGGCGGTACGCGGGGCGATCCCCTGCGCGCGCGCCCATTCAGTCAGATTCACACACGAGATCATACATCACTTGTGATACCTAAAGGACACTCATGGACACTCATTTGGGAGTAGTTCCAACCCCCGCCACCGGGCCTCCAGGGACGCTCGCCTTCGTCGAGAGCCCGGTCCAGCTCCTGAACGTCCTGGAGTGGGCCCACGCGAAGGCTGATCCGAAAACGAACGACCTCACGGTCGTCGTCCTGTCACCCACCGACCCCATGACCCGCGGCCAGCTGCGGCGCATGGCGGAGCTCGCGCGCCACGAAGGCATGCGGGTGCGGTGGGAGGAGGCCCGGGGCGGGGCGGGGGCGCCGTTCCAGACCATCGGCGGGCTGGCGTCGGCCCTGCGCCGGGCGCGCCGCGTAGTGATCGGGGACCCGTTCTCGCGGTACGTACAGCTGCTGCTGACGATCACCCGCGCCCGTGATCTGGTCGTCGTCGACGACGGCACGGCCACCATGGAGTTCGTCGCCCAGCTCACCGGCGGCGAGCGCCTGGAGCGCTGGCACCGGCGCGGCGGCCGCCGGGGGCCGCGCGATCTGGTCTTCGGGCCGGTTTCGGCGATCGCGCGCCGCCGCCTCACCCCGTCCGGCGCCCGCACCGTCGAGGTCTTCACCGCGATGCCCCTGGGAGAGGCCCCGGGGATCACCGTCACCGCCAACGACTTCGGCTGGACGCGCGCCCGCTTCGGCCCGCCCCGCATCTCGCGGGGCGCCGACCTCGTCGGTACGTCGCTGGTCGAGACCGGCGTCGTCGACCCGGACCGGTACGTCGAGGCGGTCACCGCCCTGGCCCGCGCCCACGGGGCCACCCGCTACTTCGCCCACCGCCGGGAGAGCGCGGACAAGCTGCACCGCCTGGCCGTCGAGACGGGCCTGGAGATCGTCCGCCCCGACCTGCCGCTGGAGCTGATAGCCCGGCGCGGCCCGATCGGCCGCCTGATCCTGAGCTTCCCGTCCACCGTGGTCCACACGCTCCCCCTCGCCCTCGCGGGCACAGGCGTACAGGTCGCGGTCTGCGACGTGAACCCCCTGTGGCTGCGGGAGACGGCTTCGCCGCGCGCCCAGGGCTTCCTGTCGGGCGTCACGACCACGGCGCGCGACGTCCAGCGCCTGCCCGCGCTGGGGCAAATGTCTACTTAGTCACGTATGTGACCTTGCCCACGTGGATCACGCGTCCGGTCGGCGCCCGAGCGCGCCCGCGAACGGACCCGCTGGAGGGAAAAACACCAGGCCGGCACGGGGACGAGGAGCGGCGGAGCATACCCGCCCCCAGCGACGCTTATGCGCCCCGGAACCAGATTCTTTTCCCCTATGCGGCTGAAATTTCGTTGATCGCTGGTTAGTTACCCCCATAAGACGCCTACTCTTTCAGGGATGAGCCAGCTGATCTGCGAGTCCGAAGAAGCAGCCCTGCCGGTGGCGCCCCAGCTCCCCGGCACGCTGCACGAGAGCCTGCGCCGTGAGCTGATCGCCTTCCGTCGCGACCTGCACATGCACCCGGAGCTCGGCAACCAGGAATTCCGCACCACGGCCGCGATCAAGGCCCGCCTGGAGCAGGCAGGCCTCACGCCGCGTGTGCTGCCCTCCGGCACTGGACTCATCTGTGACATCGGCACCGGCGCGGCCGGCTGGGACGGCGTACGCCCGATGCTGGCCCTGCGCGCCGACATCGACGCGCTCCCCATCCCGGACACCAAGACGGACGTGCCGTACCGCTCCACGGTCCCGGACCGCGCGCACGCGTGCGGCCACGACGTGCACACCACGGTGGTGCTCGGCGCCGGCCTCGTCCTGGCCGAGCTGGACCGCCAGGGCGTGCTGATGCATCCGGTACGGCTGATCTTCCAGCCGGCCGAGGAAATGATGCCCGGCGGCGCGCTCGGCGTGATCGAGGCCGGTGGGCTCGACGGCATCGGCCGGATCATCGCGGTGCACTGCGACCCCAAGGTCGACGCGGGCCGCATCGGTCTGCGTACGGGCCCGATCACCTCGGCCTGCGACCGCATCGAAATCACGCTGGACGGGCCCGGCGGCCACACCGCCCGCCCGCACCTCACTACCGACCTGGTCACGGCCGTCTCGAGGGTCGCCACCGACGTGCCGGCGCTGATCGCCCGCCGCGTCGACGCGCGCGCCGGCCTGGCGGTGACCTGGGGCCGCATCGAGTCCGGTCACGCCTGCAACGTCATCCCGCAGCGCGCCGTCCTCGCCGGCACCGTCCGCTGCCTGGACCTCCAGGCGTGGCACGAGGCGCCGGACCTGGTCCATGCCGCCGTCGACGAGGTCGCGACCCTGCACGGCGCCAAGTCGGTGATCAACTACGTGCGCGGCGTCCCGCCGGTCGTGAACGAGCACGACGTCACCGAACTGCTCGTCGCCGCCATGACCGCCAGGCGGGGACTGCACTCGATCGAGGACACCGAGCAGAGCCTGGGCGGCGAGGACTTCTCGTGGTACCTGGAGCAGGTTCCCGGCGCGATGGCCCGCCTGGGCGTACGCACACCGGGTGACACGGCCCGGCGTGACCTGCATCGTGGTGATTTCGACGTGGATGAGGCCGCGATCGAGGCCGGCGTCGAACTCTTCACCGCTGCCGCGCTGCTTGACGAGCACCGTTCGTAATCAGCCACGGCGCCTTCCGTTCACGACGATCCGATAACAGCTGTCGTACGGTCGCTTATCCGGCATCTACGCGCGTTACGATCGCGGCGAAACCAGCGCCGGCAGAGGCGCTTCGGTCAGGTTGAAGGAGCCCTCCCTTGCGCCGCGTAACCAGGATCGCCACTGTGGCCATCGCGTCCACAGCCCTCGCAGTTTCCGCCACCGCGTGTGGCAAGACGTCCGACTCCGCTTCCGGCACGAAGGAACCCAGCGCCGCCATCGCGTACGACATCGGCGGCCGGGGCGACCAGTCCTTCAACGACGCGGCCTACGCCGGTCTGTCGAAGGCCGAGAAGGAACTCGACATCAAGGGCAACGACCAGGAGCCCTCCGAGGGCGAGTCGGACGCCGACAAGGTCCAGCGCCTCACCGAGCTGGCCCGTACCGGCAACAACCCGGTGATCGGTGTCGGCTTCGCCTACGCCCCGGCCATCAAGAAGGTCGCGCCGAACTTCCCGAAGACCACCTTCGGCATCATCGACGACACCTCGGTGACCGGTAAGAACATCGCGAACATGGTCTTCAACGAGGAGCAGGGCTCCTACCTCGCCGGAGTCGCCGCCGCCAAGGCCACCAAGACCGACAAGGTCGGCTTCATCGGCGGTGTCGAGGTCCCGCTGATCAAGAAGTTCGAGGCGGGCTTCGCCCAGGGCGTCAAGGACACCAAGCCCGGCGTCCAGGTGCTCAAGCAGTACCTGACGCAGCCGCCGAACTTCGACGGCTTCTCCAAGCCCGACCTCGGCAAGGCCGCAGCTGAGGGCCAGCTCGACAAGGGCGCCGACGTGATCTACCACGCCGCGGGCCTCGCGGGCTCCGGCTCGATCGAGGCGGCCGCCAACCAGGGCAAGTGGGCCATCGGTGTCGACTCGGACCAGTACAAGCAGCCCGGCCTGGCGAAGTACAAGGACAAGATCCTGACCTCGGTCACCAAGGACGTCTCCGACGCGGTCTACAACCTGATCAAGTCGGTCAAGGACGGCAAGCCGCAGTCCGGTGAGGTCCGCTACGGCCTCGAAGAGGACGGCGTCGCCCTCTCCGACTCCAACCCGGAGTACAAGAAGATGACGGACCTCGTCGCCGCCGTCGACAAGGCGAAGGCCGACATCATCGCCGGCAAGATCAAGGTCAAGACCGCGCCGTAAGGCCGGCCGGCCACGACGACGCGAGACCCGGGGGCCGGGGAGGCGGTTTTCCGCCGCCTCTCCGGCCCCGGGCCGCATCCGAATAAGCCCGCATCGCCCCGTCTTTTTGATATTTGGCAGTGCTACGCGCGTAGACACTCTCGCAGCACGATAGTTTCGCCGCGCCCCAGCCTCCCTGCCTCCCGCTCCTTTCCGCCAAGGAGAGTGCGTCATCAACGCGTCCAGCCCGCCCCCCGCCGTAGAACTGCACGGCATCACCAAGCGCTTCCCCGGCGTCGTCGCCAACCACGACATCGACATCACCATCCGCAAGGGCACCGTGCACGCCCTCGTCGGTGAGAACGGTGCCGGAAAGTCGACCCTGATGAAGATCCTCTACGGCATGCAGAAGCCGGACGAGGGCACCATCACCATCGACGGGGAGCAGGCCACCTTCCACAGCCCCGCCGACGCCATCGCACGCGGCATCGGCATGGTGCACCAGCACTTCATGCTGGCCGACAACCTCACCGTCCTGGAGAACGTCGTTCTCGGCGGCGAGAAGCTGTACGGCATCGGCGCCAAGGCCCGTAACAAGATCAAGGAGATCTCCCAGGCGTACGGACTGAACGTGCGGCCCGACGCCCTGGTCGAGAACCTGGGCGTGGCCGACCGCCAGCGCGTGGAGATCCTCAAGGTCCTCTACCGCGGCGCCCGCATCCTCATCCTCGACGAGCCGACCGCCGTCCTGGTCCCGCAGGAGGTCGACGCGCTCTTCGCCAACCTCCGCGAGCTCAAGTCCGAGGGCCTGACGGTCATCTTCATCTCGCACAAGCTGGGCGAGGTCCTGTCGGTCGCCGACGACATCACCGTCATCCGGCGCGGTACGACCGTGGGCACCGCCGACCCGAAGAAGACCACCACCAAGCAGCTCGCCGAGCTGATGGTCGGCACCGAACTCCCGTCGCCCGAGACCCGCGAGTCGACGGTCACCGACGTACCGATGCTCCGCATCCAGGACCTCCACCTGAACGCCATCGACCCCGACGGCGCCGTACGCGAGGTGCTGGCCGGGATCGACTTCACCATCCACAAGGGCGAAGTCCTCGGCATCGCGGGCGTCGAGGGCAACGGCCAGGCGGAACTCGTCGAGACGATCATGGGTCTGCGCACCCCCGACGGCGGCGCCATCACCCTCGACGACACCGACATCTCCCGCGCGCCCACCCGCAAGCGCCGCGAGCGCGGCATCGGCTACATCCCCGAGGACCGCCACCGGCACGGCCTGCTGCTGGAAGCGCCGCTGTGGGAGAACCGCATCCTCGGCCACGTCACCGAGGAGCCCAACTCCAAGCGCGGGCTGCTCGACCTGAAGGCGGCCCGCGCCGACACCGAACGGATCGTGCGCGAGTACGACGTCCGTACGCCCGGTATCGAGGTCACCGCGGCCTCCCTGTCCGGCGGCAACCAGCAGAAGCTGATCGTCGGCCGCGAGATGAGCCACGCCCCCAAGCTGCTCATCGCCGCGCACCCCACGCGCGGTGTGGACGTCGGCGCGCAGGCGCAGATCTGGGACCAGATCCGCGAAGCACGCCGCGAGGGACTGGCCGTACTGCTGATCTCCGCCGACCTGGACGAGCTCATCGGGCTCTCCGACACCCTGCGGGTCATGTACCGCGGCCGCCTGGTCGCGGACGCCGACCCGGCCACCATCACCCCGGAGGAGCTGGGCTCGGCCATGACCGGCGCCGCCAGCGGTCATCTGGAGCACGCCCCGGAGGACGAGGCCTGATGAAGAAATTCGACAAGGACCGGCTGATTCTGGGCCTCGCCGGCCCAGTGCTCGCGCTGGTCGTCGCCATCGCGCTCACCTCGGTGGTGCTGCTCGCCTCGGGCCGCGACCCGTTCGAGCCGTACACGCTGATGGTCGAGAGCGCGCAGTACGCCGACATCCAGGTGCTCATCCTGAACCAGGCCGGCACGTACTACCTGGCGGCGCTCGCCGTGGCCATCGGCTTCCGGATGAACCTGTTCAACATCGGCGTCGACGGCCAGTACCGGCTCGCCGCGATGATGGCGGCCCTGGCCGGCGCCGCCGTCGAGCTGCCGGGTCCGCTGCACGTCGCGATGATCGTGATCGTCGCGATGCTGACCGGTGCCTTCTGGGCGGGTATCGCGGGTGTGCTCAAGACCCTGCGCGGGGTGAGTGAGGTCGTCTCCACGATCATGCTCAACGCGATCGCCACCAGCCTCATCGCCTGGCTCATCCTCACCGACAACTTCGGTGTGCAGCTGCCGGGTTCCAACGACCTCACCACGGGTGAGATCGCGGAGTCCGGCTGGTTCCCGAGCGTCAGCATGGGTGACGGCGGCGAGATCTATGGCTTTACGTTCGTCGCCTTCGCACTCGGCGTCGTCTACTGGTTCATCCTCAACCGCACCCGCTTCGGCTTCGACCTGCGCGCCACCGGCGCCAGCGAGAGCGCCGCCGCGGCCTCCGGTGTCGACGCCAAGAAGATGATCCTCACCGCGATGCTCATCTCGGGCGGCGTCGCCGGTCTCGCCGGTATGCCGACGCTGCTGGGCGACACCCACACGTACAGCCTCAGCTTCCCGACCGGAATCGGCTTCACGGGCATCACCATCGCCCTGCTCGGCCGCAACAACCCGGTCGGCATCTTCTTCAGCGCACTGCTGATCGCGTTCCTGGACAAGGCGTCCGCCGCGCTCGACCAGTACGGCTACGAAAAAGAAATCGCCACGATCATGCAGGGCCTGATCGTGATCGCGGTCGTCGTCAGTTACGAACTCGTCCGCCGTTACGGGCTCCGCCGCCAGCAGCAGAAGGTGGGCGAGGAGCTCGCCGCAGCCGCCCGCAAGAACCGTGAGGAGGTGGCGGCGTAATGAGTACCAGCACTGTCTCCGCCGTGAGCGCGGCGCCGAAGAAGAGCGCCCGCCGCAAGCTGTCCGTACCCGTCATCCTGCTGATCATCGCGGGCGGTCTCGCCCTGATCTCGCTGGTCCGCCTCATCAGCGGCGCCGACGACCTGACCTCGGTCGGCCAGGTCTCCGGCGCGCTCCAGCTCGCCATCCCGATCGGCCTCGCCGGTCTCGGCGGCCTGTGGGCCGAGCGCGCGGGCGTCGTCAACATCGGCCTCGAAGGCATGATGATCCTGGGCACCTGGTTCGGCGCGTACGCCGGCTACCAGTGGGGCCCGTGGACGGGTGTCGCCTTCGGCATCCTCGGCGGCGCCATCGGCGGTCTGCTGCACGCGATCATCACGGTCACCTTCGGCGTGAACCACATCGTCTCCGGTGTGGCCATCAACATCCTGGCCGTGGGCGCCACCCGCTACCTGTCCAACTTCACCTTCGACAAGGTCGAGGGCGGCTCCTCCAAGCAGTCCCCGCGCATCGACGAGATCACCAAGGTCACCGTCCCAGGACTGTCCGACTGGCTACAGGACATCCAGGGCAAACACTGGTTCTTCATCTCCGACGTCGCCGGCGTCCTCGGCGGCCTGCTCACCAACCTCTCCCTGCTGACGATCTTCGCGCTGCTCCTGATCCCGGCGACCATCTGGATCCTGTGGCGTACGGCGTTCGGCCTGCGGCTGCGCTCCTGCGGTGAGAACCCGATGGCCGCCGAGTCCCTCGGCGTGAACGTCTACAAGTACAAGTACATCGCCGTCGTCGTCTCCGGCGGCCTGGCCGGCCTCGCGGGCGCCTTCCTCGCCATCGTCGCGACCGGCATCTACCAGGAGGGCCAGACCGGCGGCCGCGGCTACATCGGCCTCGCCGCGATGATCTTCGGCAACTGGATGCCGGGCGGAATGGCGCTCGGCGCGGGCCTCTTCGGCTTCACCGACAGCCTCAAGCTGCGCGGCGGCGCCGAGAACGTCCACGCGATGCTGCTCCTGCTGGCGATCCTGCTGCTGCTCGTGGTGTTCTGGCAGGTGTACAAGAAGAAGTACCTGCCCGCGGCGATCTCCGCCGTGGCCGCCGTGCTCCTCTTCACCTGGTACGCGTTCACCGACGAGGTCCCGAGCCAGTTCGTGGACGCCGCGCCCTACATCACCACGCTGCTCGTCCTGGCGCTGTCCGCGCAACGGCTGCGGATGCCCAAGGCCAACGGCATGCCGTACCGGAAGGGCCAGGGCAAATGACGGACGCCGCGGTACCAGCCGACTGGGAAGCCCTGCGGGAGGCGGCGCGTGAGGCCATGTCCCATGCGTACGCCCCGTACTCGGGCTTCCCGGTCGGCGCCGCGGCCCTCGTCGACACCGGCCGCATCGTCACCGGCTGCAACGTGGAGAACGCCTCGTACGGCCTCTCCCTGTGCGCCGAATGCGGCCTCGTCTCGCAGCTCAACGCCACCGGCGGCGGCCGCCTGACGCACTTCACCTGCGTCGACGGCCGGGGCGAAAACCTGATGCCGTGCGGCCGCTGCCGCCAGCTGCTGTACGAATTCGGCGGCCCGGCGCTTTTGCTCGACACGTCAGCGGGCATCCGTACGCTCGCCCACATGCTCCCCGACGCCTTCGGCCCCCAGCACCTGGCGCCCGGCACCCCGGAAGGAACCCGATAAACCCCATGGACGTCATCTCCGTCATCCGGACCAAGCGCGACAAGGGCGAACTGAGCCCCGAGCAGATCGACTGGGTCATCGACGCCTACACGCGCGGTGAGGTCGCCGACGAGCAGATGTCAGCGCTCGCGATGGCGATCCTGCTCAACGGCATGAACCGCGTCGAGATCGCCCGCTGGACCGCAGCGATGATCAACTCGGGCGAGCGCATGAACTTCGCGCAGCTCTCCCGCCCCACCGCCGACAAGCACTCCACGGGCGGCGTGGGCGACAAGATCACGCTGCCCCTCGCCCCCCTGGTCGCGGCCTGCGGCGCGGCCGTACCCCAGCTCTCGGGCCGGGGCCTCGGCCACACCGGCGGCACGCTCGACAAGCTGGAGTCGATCCCCGGCTGGCGTGCGCTGCTCTCCAACGAGGAGATGCTGCACGTCCTCGAATCCACCGGCGCGGTCATCTGCGCGGCGGGCGACGGTCTGGCCCCGGCCGACAAGAAGCTGTACGCCCTGCGCGACGTCACCGGCACGGTCGAAGCGATCCCCCTGATCGCGTCCTCCATCATGTCGAAGAAGATCGCCGAGGGTACGGGCTCGCTCGTCCTGGACGTGAAGGTCGGCTCCGGCGCCTTCATGAAGAACATCGAGGACGCCCGCGAGCTCGCCGCCACCATGGTGGGCCTGGGCACCGACCACGGCGTACGCACGGTGGCACTGCTCACCGACATGACGACGCCGCTGGGCCTCACGGCGGGCAACGCCCTCGAAGTCCGCGAGTCGGTCGAGGTCCTGGCGGGCGGCGGCCCGGCCGACGTCGTCGAACTCACCCTCGCGCTCGCCCGCGAAATGCTCGACGCGGCCGGCCTGAAGGACGCCGACCCGGCCAAGGCACTGGCCGACGGCTCCGCGATGGACGTCTGGCGCCGCATGATCGTGGCCCAGGGCGGCGACCCGGACGCGGCCCTCCCGGTCGCCCGCGAGCAGCACGTGGTCCACGCCTCCGAGTCCGGCGTCCTCACCACCCTCGACGCGTACGCCGTGGGCGTCGCGGCCTGGCGCCTCGGCGCGGGCCGCGCGCGCAAGGAGGACCAGGTCCAGGCGGGCGCGGGCATCGAACTCCACGCCAAGCCGGGCGACAAGGTCACCGCGGGCCAGCGCCTGATGACCCTGCACACGGACACCCCGGAGAAGTTCGAGTACGCCCTCGAAGCACTGAACGGCGGGGTCCTGACGGCCCCCGAGGGCACGGAGTTCACCCCGAACCCGATCGTGCTGGGCCGCATCGCCTGACACGTAACGACATGCACGACCGAGCGGGACCGGTGGAAGCCACCGGTCCCGCTCTTCTCGTCCACGTCCTCCACCGATGAGTTACAGCCGCGGCCCCGGTCTCCCTGATGTGGATGCCACGATGCCGGCCGTTCTCGTCGTCGTCGGCCGGGTGACCCCGGCCGACGTCCCTCGTCTGTGCGACGAACTCGACAGCCTGCTGTACGAGTCCGGGGCCACCGAGGTCATCTGTGACGTCACCGGACTGACCCACCCGGACCTCACCGCCGTCGACGCCCTGGCCCGCCTGCGGCTCACCGCCCGCAAAGCAGGCTGCCGGCTGCGGCTGTGCGGCGCCCGCCAGGACCTGCTGATGCTGCTGCGCCTGGTGGGCCTCAGCGACGTCGCCTAGGCCCGAGGCAGGACAAGCAGGACGGCCAGCGCGATGAGCAGCGAATCGATCCTGTCCAGGAGGCCGCCGGAGCCGGGCAGCCAGCGGCCGGCGTCCTTGGCCCGCGCACCTCTCTTGATCATGGATTCGAGAAGGTCGCCGGCCGGGCCGCCGACCGCCACCGCGACCGCCATCGGCCAGCTCAGCGCGGACAGTACGGCGAGCGCGCCGAGGCCGGCGGCGGCCCCCGCCAGAGTGCCGCTCCACCGCTTGGCCGGCGACAGTGGCGACAGCCGTGGCCCGCCCAGCCCCCGACCGGCGAAGTACGCCACGATGTCGGCGACCGAGACCGCCACGAACAACGCCAGCGCGCTCGCCCCGAGCGGCACCAGCGCGGCCGTCACACTCAGCCAGGCCAGCCCCAGCAGGCCGGCGCCGAGCCGGCGCAGGCCATGATCGGCGTCGCCCGCCAGGAGCGGCACCGCGGCCACCGCGAGTGCCCCGGCCGCGACCGCCCGGAGCACCTGTCCGGGCGCCAGCCAGGCGGCCAGCACCACGCCCACCACCGCCGCGGCGAGCACCACCCGGTCGACCCGGCCCAGCCGCATCAGCCCGCCGTACTCCATCACGGCGATCACCCCGACCACGATGGCGACAGCCGCGGCGCCCGGGCGGCCCAGCCAGAACGCACCGGTGACCAGCGGCACTCCGACCGCCCAGGCGCACCACCGGATCACCAGCTCACGGCGCCGGGACGCTGCCACCGCGAGGCCGCCCAGGACCAGCGCCCCACCGAGGTGGGGCGCCAGGGAGGCGACGGTGATCACCGAGCGGATCCGGCGGCGGAAGTGACCGCGGGCATCGCGACGAGCGAGTCCGAATCCGTCCCCAGCACCTCCAGGGCGGCCCGACACGCGGCCACGATGCGCGCGTTCTCGGCGGTGTCCCTGACCGCGATACGCACGGTCCGCCCCCGGTACTCCGGCGACAACGGCGACAGGTCGCGCAGGTAGACGTCGTGGCGGCGGCACTCGTTCACCAGTTGCGCGGCACTCGGCCCGCCGGCCGGCAGGGTCACGGTGAGGAAGTTCGCCACGCCCTCCTCGACCACCACGGCCCCGTCCAGCCCGGCGAGTCCGTCCAGGTCCCCGGCCAGCTGCCGGCGCAGCGCGTGGGTGCGAAGCCAGCAGCCGCGGTAGTGGGCCGGGTCGCGCAGGGCTGCCACCGCGGCCAGTTGCGCCGGGAGGCTCACCGGCCAGGGTGGCGTCCATCGGCGCAGCCGCCCGGCGGTCACCGGGTCGGCCACCAGATACGCGGCCCGCATGCCGGACAGCGCGTACATCTTCGACAGCGAGGTGCAGACCACCACCCGCGGATCCGTCGCGGCGAGCTGGGCGAGCGACTCGGCCAGGTCGACATAGCCCAGGTACGCCTCGTCGATCCACCAGCGGGTGCTGTCCGCAGCGGCGGCGATCACCGAGCGCAGCTCGGCGGCCGGCGCGTGGCGTCCGGTCGGGTTGTTCGGGTTGACCACCACCACGAGGTCGTAGCGACCGGATTCGACGGCAGCGGACAGCCGGGCCGGATCGATCCGCCAGCCGTCCTCACGGCGCAGCCGGAACCGGTCCACCCGGCAACCGATCACCTTCTCCGTGACGTGGGCATACTCGCCGTATCCCGGGTCTGTCAGAAGCACCCTGCTCTCCGGGGTCAGCCACTGGCCGAACGCCCTGAAGATCAGGTCGGAGGAACCGGCACCCACCGCGAGCGTCTCCACGGGCAGCGCCCGGGCCGCGGCGATTTCCGCCAACAGGCCCTCGGCGCCGCTCGGCGGCGATGTCCGGGCGGCCCAGTCCGGATCCTCCGCCAGCGCCGCCCGCACTCCGGGAGCCGGCGGGAACCAGGCGTCCAGCACGTCGGCCGCGACCACCTGATGGCGTCGGTGCAGGCTGCGGAAGTCCGTGCCGATGGCGGTGAACGAGGCGCCGCCGTGTTCGCAGCCGTCCGGCCGGGGCGCGAACGGCACGTCCAGCCGCCAGTCCACTTCGGACCTCAGACGCTCCAACGTCGTGCCGTAACGGTCCATCGTGACCTCTCTCAGCCCGGCCACGTCGCCGGTCAGCACCTCGAACGTCAGCGCACCGCTGTGGACCGTACGGCCGACCGGGCGCAGGCCGACGGCGAGGTACATGTCGAGCAGCTCGCTGCGCCCCATCGCCACCACCCGGCGCCCGCCCCGGGCGGCGATCCAGCGCAGCGCCGCGTACATCAGCAGTGGCGCCGCCGCGGTGGTCCGCCAGCGCGGTTCAACGGTGAGGACGCGCACCTCGAACAGGTCGCCGTCGGTCAGCAGCGGCAGCTCGTCTCGGGTCAGGTACTTGTCCAGCGCGTACCGCCCCAACCAGGGCGGAGTCAGGCTGACAAAGCCGATCCGGGCCGCTCCTCGCGCCGCGACCAGGTAGACGTTGTCGCCGTCCAGCCCGTCGCGAAGCCGCCCGGCCGGATCCGGCGCATGCTGGCCCAGCTCCTCCGCGTACACCCGGTGACGCAGTTCGTAGATCCACTCCAGATCCTCAGGAGTGGCAGCGCGCAGCTGCAGGCCCATGGGCACCTCTTTCAACACGGCGGGGGGCCAGGCCATCGTGGGGAACGGGGACCGGCCGCGTCAGGGCCGGGCGACGCAGTCAGCCTGAGTACGCGTACTCAGGCGCGGCAGTCCCACCCGTGGCAGCGATTCCGCTTACCGGGCCCTGCGGCGCGATCACCCGATGGGTTATTTCCGCAAAAGCAGAGAACGCCTGTTGACGCAAGTCAATGCCCCTGAAGAGGCGTCCCGGCCATAAGGCTCCAAATGGCCGAACAGGCGAGTCCAGCGTGATTTTCCAACCGGCTTTCTGACAAAGTTCACTCCTGATTTTGTCAACTTGTTTCAAAGCCGAATTCCGCGGTTGCTTTCTCGGTCAGGAGCCGCACGTGCCGCAAAGAAGTTGGACCGAGAGCCAACTGACGGTTTTTCACCTTGTTCAGCCCGTGGAGGGGGGAGTTGCGCGCGTTGTCACCGATCTCGTCAGAGCGCAGACACGTGAAGGCCTGCGCACCGTTGTCGCCTGCCCGCCGGGCGGAGCGCTGGCGACCGAGGCCGCCGAGGCAGGCGCGTACGTACACGCCTGGCCTGCCGTACGAGCTCCCGGTCCCACCCTGGCCGGCGAAGTCATGACCGCGGCCAGGCTGATCCGCCAGAGCCGCCCCCATGTCGTGCACGCCCACAGTGCCAAGGCCGGGCTCGCGGGCAGGCTGGCCGTACGCGGCCGGGTGCCCACGGTCTTCCAGCCGCACGCCTGGTCCTTCGAAGCCGTGCAGGGCCGTGAGGCGGCACTCGCCCTCAAATGGGAGCGGTACGGGACCCGTTGGACCTCCAGGACCCTGTGCGTCAGCGAGACCGAACGTAAAACAGGCGAGGAGGCCGGCATCGCCGCCCGCTGGTCGGTGATCCGCAACGGCATCGACCTCCGCCATTTCCGCCCCGACGAGGGCGCGAGCCGGGCCCCCGCCCGCGCCGCCCTGCCCCTGCTGACCGGGATGGCCGCCGGAACCCCGCTGGTGGTCTGCGTGGGCCGCCTGTGCCGTCAGAAGGGCCAGGACATTCTGCTGCGAGCCTGGCAACACGTGGCCCGGACGGTACCCGGCGCCAGGCTGGTACTGGTGGGCGACGGCCCGGACCGCGACCGGCTGATGTCGGACCCCCACCCCGGCGTTCTCTTCGCCGGCGCGAGCCGCGACCCCCGCCCCTGGTTCCACGCGGCCGACATCGTGGTCCTGCCGTCCCGCTGGGAGGGCATGGCCCTTGCTCCGCTCGAAGCCATGGCCTGCGGCAGACCGGTCGTGGTCACCGACGTCAGCGGCGCCAGGGAGAGCCTGCCGCCCGGCCACGAAGCCCACTGCCTCGTACCGCCCGAGGACCCGGCGGCCCTCGGGGCGGCACTCACCAAGCTGCTGACCAACCCCGGTCTCCGGGACGCGCTGGGCCGCGCGGCGCAGACCCACACCCGGTCGACCTGCGACGTACGGAAGACCGCCGCAGCCGTCAGCGGCCTCTATCGGGAACTTCTCAGCCTGCACCGACCCACGACGAGGATGGGCACCGAGCGATGACGACGGAGAGTGCGTTCGCACCCAACACCGCCCAGGCCACGGCCGTACCGCTCGCGGCTCCATCCGTACACCCGCCACGCAGCGCCACCGGCCGCCGCCCCGTACCCCTCGCCCCACGGAGCATCCGCCGACGCGGCCCCGTCGCGGGCCTCATCGCCGCCGACGCCCTCGCGCTGGCCCTCACTCTGGCCCTGATGCCGTGGCCGGCCATGGTGTTCGCCCCGCTCGCGACCCTCATGCTGGCGCTCCACTCGTACCGGGGCCTCTACGGCGCACGCCTGTCCCCGTCAGCGCTGACCGAGCTTCCCCCACTCCTCGTCCTCGCCCTGATCCAGTGGTACGCCACAGCAGAGGCCCTCGCGGCGTACGCCCCGGAGCACACAGTCACCTGGGCGGCCATCACCCTCGCGACCGCCACGCAGACAACCCTCACCTGCACCGCCCGCGCCCTGGTCTACCGGACCCGCCGCAGGACGGCCGTCCGGCGCCCGCAGTCGGCACTGATCGTCGGCCGCGGCCAGGTGGCCCAACAGGTCACGGCGGCCCTGCAGGAGCGGCCCGAGTACGGACTGCGCCCGGTCGGCAGAATCGACGCCTCACCCACAAACGCCACCGAGACACTCCCCGTCCTCGCCACCCTGGAGGACGTCAGCCGCGCGGTCATCCAGAACTCCGTACGCCACGCCGTCTTCACCCACCCGCCCGAGCAGGCCCCCGACGCGACAGCGCTCGTCGCGCTCCTCGCCGAGCACGACTGCCGCCTCTGGCAGGTGGACGGCCGCACCCCGCCGCACCACGCCGACCACCTCTGGGGCTTCGCCGTACGCCCCCTCCACACCCGGCTCCACAACCCAGTGGCACACGCGGCCAAGAGAGCGCTGGACGCCTTCGTCGCCGCGCTGGCCCTGCTACCGGCAGCGCCGGTGATGGCGGCCTGCGCCCTGGCCGTACGCCTGGCCGACGGCCCCGGCGTGATCTTCCGTCAGGAGCGCATCGGCCGCGACGGCCGCCCCTTCACCCTCCTCAAGTTCCGTACGCTCAGGCCGGCCGACGAGCACGAGTCCGCCACCCGCTGGAGCGTGGCCACGGACCGCCGCATGAGCTCGACGGGCAACCTCCTCCGCCGCACGTCCCTGGACGAACTTCCCCAGCTCTGGAACGTCCTGCGCGGCGACATGAGCCTGGTGGGCCCCCGCCCGGAACGCCCGTACTTCGTC
This sequence comes from Streptomyces sp. ISL-96, assembly GCF_018614035.1. Taxonomy (GTDB): domain Bacteria; phylum Actinomycetota; class Actinomycetes; order Streptomycetales; family Streptomycetaceae; genus Streptomyces. The sequence goes on along the minus strand of NZ_JAGGPA010000003.1, from coordinate 76,469 downwards.
TCCAAATTCAGCCACGCCTACCCCGGCTACCAGGCCCGCCACCGCATGCCCGTGGGCATCACCGGCCTGGCCCAGGTGAACGGACTGCGCGGCGACACCTCGATCGAGGACCGAGCGCGCTTCGACAACCTCTACATCGAGACCTGGTCGCTCTGGCAGGACGTGTGCATCCTCATGCGCACCGCCGCTTCCCTGTTCCGGCTCGGAGGCAGCTGAGCATGACGGCAGTGTGGACCACACCCGTACCGCACCTGCGCGGCGACCGACTGCCCCTCCTGCCTCTGATCGCCACAGTGCTGCTGCTGGCGGCGCCGATCCAAACCGCGGGAGCGGACACATCGGCGAACATCACACCAGCGGACCTGGCCTCCTGCGCCCTGGTGCTCAGCGCGCTCGCGCAAGCACTGCACCGACGCCGACGCCCGCTCACCCCCACGGCCGCGCTGGTCCTGGGCCTGCCCGCCGTAGCCATCGCCGTGGCAACGGCAACCGCCACGGACCCGACAGCCGCCCTCACCGGCTTCGTCCGCTACCTCCAGGTCTTCGTCCTGGTCCCCGCGGCGGTAGTCCTCCTCCTCCGCACCCCGGACCACTTCCGGATCATCACGACCGCACTGATCGCCCTAGCGGTAACGCAAGGAGCCACAGGGGTCTACCAGTACGCGACCAGCACCGGCGCGTCGTACATGGGCGAGGACATCAGAGCAGTAGGCACCTTCGGCGCCACCGACGTCATGGGAATGGCCACAGTGGTCTCCTACGGCCTCCTGGCAGCACTCGCCCTCGCACTCCGCCCGCCCAAGAACGCTCACCCGTACCTGCGCCCCTGCGCGATCACGGCAACAGTCGCACTGACCGTCCCCTTGGCGCTCTCCTTCAGCCGAGGAGCCTGGATCGCCACCCTCATCGCCGCGTTCGCCATGATCCTCCTCACGGGCCGGCGCCAGGCAGTACGAGCTCTGACCACCGTCACAGCAACCGCAGTCATCCTCGTCGGCGGCTTCGGCATCGGCTCAGAGATGATCTCCCAACGCCTCACCAGCATTACGGAGGTGACCGAAGCGCCCGACCGTTCGGTCACCGACCGCTACACCATGTGGACCGCAGCGGCGAGCATGTGGCAGGACCGCCCCGCGACCGGAGTGGGCCTCAAGGGCTTCCCCGCCCACCGTGACGCCCACGCGTCGATCGCTCTCTCCTCAGGCAGCGACACCGCGGGAGCGGGCCAGAGCTTCCACAAACAAGCCCTGCTCTCCCCGCACAACATGTACCTCCTGGTCCTGGCCGAACAGGGCCTGATCGGCCTCACCGCATTCCTGGCAAGCTGGGCGGCGATCCTCCTGGCAGCCCTGCGCAGATTGAGATCGCCCACCACATCAGCGGACTGCGGCCTGGCGGCAGTAGGCCTGGCAACCTGGCAGACGGTCGACTTCCTCTACGCCGACATCGGCGGCCCCTCGACCGTCCTCACCGGAATCATCCTGGGCCTGGCCGCCTGGTGGGCCCTGGCGCCGTCCGAGGAGAGGGCATGACAGACGCCCCCGCCCACCCCACGCGGGCACTCGACGAGCCCGGCCCCGCCCCGCGCAACACGGTGCCGGGAGGGGACGTGCCGGGGCGCTCCCCGCAGGGCGCCGAACGCAACGATCCCGAAGAAACAACGCGCTACCCGAACGTTCGGCGTCCGAGGAGACGCCACGGCGCGGCACCGACCCCACAGCCCCGCGAGCCGCATCCGCCGAAGCTGGGCCGGTTTCTGGCGCGGGCCGCCGCCGTCACCGCCGGCCTGACCGCGGCAGGGGCGCTGCTGGGTCTGGTACGCGACCAGGCCATCGCCCACCTCTTCGGCGCGAGCGTCGACAGCGACGCCTTCCTGATCGCCTGGACCCTGCCCGAGATGGCGTCCACCCTCCTCATCGAGGACGCGATGGCGCTGCTGCTGGTCCCCGCCTTCAGCCACGCCATCGCCCGCCGAGCCGCCCAGCGCGACGCCGTGAGAACGCTGGTACGGGCCACCCTGCCCCGGTTGTTCGCCCTGCTGTCCTGCGCAGCCGGGGCCCTGATCCTGGGCGCGCCCTGGATCGTCAAGGTCCTCGCGCCGGGCTTCAGCAACCCCCAGCTGGCCACCGACTGCACCCGCCTCACAGCGGTGACCGTACTGACCTTCGGCATCACCGGATACTTCAGCGCCGCCCTGCGCGCACACGGCCGCTTCTGGCAACCGGCCGGTGTCTACGCCGCGTACAACCTAGGCATCATCGTCACGATGCTCACGCTGCACTCCCTCTGGGGCGTACGAGCAGCCGCGGCCGGGGTGGCCGCAGGCAGCCTCCTGATGATCCTGACCCAACTCCCCACGTTCCTCCACCTGGTAAAGCCCCACTGGCCCCGCCACAAACACCCCCGCACCACAATCCCCCCACTCCTGGGCACAGCCGTCCTGGCCCCCGTGGTCCTCTTCGCGGTGAGCCGCCAGGCCCAGGTCCTGGTCGAGCGCTTCCTCGCGTCGTCCCTCCCCGGCGGCGCCATCTCGCACCTGAACTACGCGCAGAAGGTCGCGCAGATGCCGATGGTGCTGTCGCTCATGATCTGCACGGTGACGTACCCCGTCGTAGCAAGAGCCATGGCCGAGGGAGACCAACAAGGAGCCCGCCGCAGGGTGGAAAGGGACCTGGCCCTGGCCGGAATGGTCGTCCTGCTGGGGACAGCGCTGATCCTCGGCTACGCGCCGCAGATCATCGAAGTCCTCTTCGAACGCGGCGCGTTCGACGCCCAGGACACCGCCACGACGGCAACCGTCATGCGCGTGTACGCCGTCGGCCTCCTGGGCCACTGCCTGGTAGGCGCCCTGAGCAGGCCGTTCTTCTCCACCAGCCGCCCCACCTGGTACCCGGCCGCCGCAATGGCCGCGGGCCTGGTCGTCACCACCGCCACCGGCGCCGCCGCGGTCGGCAGCTTCGGCGTACACGGCATCGCGGCGGCGAACGCGGTCGGTATCAGCACGACGGCGCTGCTCCTGCTCACGGGCCTCGGCTCACGCGTGGTCCCCGTACGGGTAAGGGCCATCACCGCCTCCCTCGGCCGCCTGACGCTCGCGGCGGCAGCGGCGGCCACGGCGGGCGCGGCGGCCGCACCAACGATGTCGGACCCGTTGCTGAGCCTGACCGTCGGCTGCGTACTGGTCCCGACCGTATTCGTCCTCTGCGGACTCGCGGTAAGAGCCCCAGAGGTCGTTCACCTGCTGGCCCAAACCCGACAGAGGTTCCACCATGGCCACTGAAACGACAACCCGCACCGCCCAACGCCCCGTAGGCGCCCCCCACCCCCAGCCATGGATCTGGATGTACCACTCGGTGGCCGACCCGGCGGACGACCCGTACGGCATCACCGTCGCCCGCGACCGCCTCGACCGGCACCTGACCTGGCTGCGCCGCCGAAGACTCACCGGAGTCGACGTGGACACACTCCTGCGAGCCCACGCCGCGGGCCGCGCCGGCCGCCTCGTCGGACTGACCTTCGACGACGGATACGCCGACTTCCTGCACGAGGCGCTGCCGGTGCTGCGCCGGCACGAGTGCACGGCGACGGTGTTCGTCCTGCCCGGCCGCTGCGGCGGCTCCAACGAGTGGGACGCGCTGGGCCCGCGCAAGCGGCTGCTCACGGCGGAGGAGATCAGAACGGCCGCATCAGCCGGCATGCGGATCGGCTCGCACGGCCTCTACCACCAGGACCTCACCACCCTGTCCGACACCGACCTGCGCCAGGAAACCCTCCACAGCCGGGAGTTGATCCGCGACATCACCGGCACAGCCCCGGACAGCTTCTGCTACCCGTACGGCATCGTCGACGACCGGGTGGCCGACGCGGTGCGGGCCGCCGGTTACACCTACGGCTTCGCGATCGCCCCCGACCCGCCGCTCGGCGCGTACGCCCTGCCCAGGACGCACATCAGCCACGCCGATGGCGGCCTCCGCCTCCGGGCGAAGCGCCTGCGCCACCGTTTCGCCGTACGGGGTCCCGGCCGATGAAGGCACTGCACATCATCACCGGACTGGGCACCGGAGGCGCCGAACAGCAACTGCGGCTGCTGCTGCGACACCTGCCCGTGCCCTGCGACGTCGTTACGCTGACGAACCCGGGCCCGGTGGCCGAGGGGTTGCGCGCGGACGGCGTCCGGGTCGTCCACCTGGGGATAAGGGGCAACCGGGACCTCAAGGCCCTGCCCGCGCTGACGAACCTGATCCGGCGCGGGAAGTACGACCTGGTCCACACGCACCTGTACCGCGCCTGCGTCTACGGGCGGATCGCCGCACGGCTGGCCGGGGTCAAGGCCACGGTCGCCACCGAACACTCCCTCGGGCAGACGGAGATCGAGGGCCGCCCGCTCACCCGCGGCGCCCGCGCGCTGTACCTGGGCACCGAACGCCTGGGCTCCGCCACCGTGGCCGTCTCCGCCACCGTCGCCGGGCGACTGCGCGACTGGGGCGTACCGGCCGCGCGCATCCACGTAGTGCCCAACGGCATCGAAGCCGCGCGCTTCCGTTTCGACGCCGCGCGCCGCCTCACCACCCGCGCACAACTGGGCGTCCCCGCCGACGCGTTCGTGGTGGGTGGGGTGGGCAGATTCGTCCCCGGCAAGCGGTTCGACGTACTGGTCCGTGCGGTCGCGGCCCTGCCCGGCGCGTGGCTGCTGCTGGCCGGCGACGGCCCGGAAACAGACGCACTGCGCACGCTGACCGCGCGCCTGGGAGCCACGGACCGCATCCGCTTCCTGGGCGACTGCTCCGGCGACACCGGCGGCGTCACCAAGACCCACAGCCGTACGCCCGGTGTCCGCGTCCGCGTCCCCGCGGTGCTCTCCGCAGTCGACGTCTTCGTCTCGACGTCGCGCGAGGAGGCCTTCGGCCTGGCCGTGGTGGAGGCACTGGCCGCGGGCCTGCCCGTACTCCACCGGACCTGCCCCGCCATCGACGACCTGCCTCCGGGCCACTCACCCGGCGCCCGGCGCATCACCGGCGACGTCGGAGAGCTGACGGCGGCGCTGCGCCGGCAGATGGAGGGCGGAGCACGGCGCCTGGTTCCGCCGCCCGCCGTCGGCCACTACGACATCGCGCGCAGCAGCGCACGCCTCATGGACGTATACGAACACGCACTCGCCTCCACTCCCTCGACCAGGAGAGAAACACACCGATGACAGAGTCACCCGACCAGCCGCAGCCCACCGCCCCCGGAAGGATGAGCCGGCTCCTGACGAAGACCGGACAACAAGTCAAAGCCACCAGCCTCCCCGCGTGGTGGCCCGTCCCCGTCTGCGCCCTCCTCGGCACGCTGTGCGGAGTGTCGTACGGCGCCCTCAAGACCCCGGAGTACGCCGCCACCAGCTACGTCGTAGCCGTCCCCGGCAAGGGCATCGAGCCCACCGCGGCGCTCGGCTACGCCCAGGCGTACGGCCGGATCACCACCAGCGACTCCACCCTCGCGTACGCGCGCGTGGCCGCGGGGGTCCCGCCGAAGGCGCTGCGTACACAGGTCAGTACGCAGACCTCCCCCGACTCGCCGATGATCGCGATCACCGGCACCGCCGCCAAGCCGGCCGGGGCGGCGGACATCGCCAACGCCGTAGCCGAAGCCGTCCTCGTCAGCAGCAACCACGTCTCCAAGAACACCGGCGTGAAGCTGCTCGTCTTCTCCCGGGCGATCGCGCCGGCCGAGCCGGTCTCTCCCTCCGTCCCGATCAGCGCGGCCGTGGGGGCGAGCACCGGCGGCCTGATCGGCGGACTGGCGCTCCTCGTACGGCCGAGGCGCCCCCGCAGGACGGCGTCGGTGCCCGCACCCTCCACGGCCCACGCCACGGCCAACACCAACTCCAACACCAACTCCAACACCAACTCCAACGCCAACAACAACGCCGACCGGGAGCTGGTGTGACGGCGCCCGGCGGCCGGCGGGACCGGGGCCTCACCGTCACGCTGTGCCGCGATCCCGCCCGGTTCGCCGCGCTCCCGCAGGAGTGGGACGGACTCCACCGCCGCTGCGCCGCCGCCACACCGTTCCAGAGCCACGCCTGGCTCCACTCCTGGTGGCTCTCGTACGGGACGAACGGCCGGCTCCGTGTGGTACTGGCCCGCCGCGACGGCCGGCTGATCGGCGCGGCGCCGCTGATGCTCGTGCACCGCCCGATGCCACTGCTCGTCCCCATCGGCGGCGCGATCTCGGACTTCTCCGACGTACTGGTCGACGCCAACGAAACGAAGGACGCCATCACGGCACTGGAACGCGGACTCGACCGCGCGGCCCGCCAGGCGGTGATCGACCTGCGGGAGGTACGGCCCGGCGCGGCGGCCGAGCTGCTGTACGAGCGATGGACCGGAGCCCGGGCCCACCTCACGGACTCGACGTGCATGGAGCTGCCCGCCGAGCCGATCGACGCGCTCCTCAAGCGGATGCAGAGCAGCCGGGCCCAGCGCGTACGGGCCAAGCTGCGCAAGATCGACGCCCTGAAGATCGAGGAGCGCGAGGTACCCGAGCACGACGTGCCCGGAGCCATCGGCCGCCTTCTCCACCTGCACGAACTCCAGTGGCGGGGCCGCGGCGTCAACGTGGAGCACCTCAGACCGCGATTCGCCGAGCACCTGGCGCGCGCCGGGCGGCGGATGCTGCGCGACGGTGACGCGGCGGTCACGGAGTTCCGGCTGGACGGCGACGTGGTGGCGGTGAGCATGACGCTCCAGTCCGGCCTCCTGTCCGGCGGCTACCTGTACGGCGCCGACCCGGCACTCCGGGACAAGAAGGTGGACGTGACGACGATGCTGCTGCGCCACGAGGCGGACCTGGCCGCGGGCTCGGGCCGCGGCGTGCTGAGCCTGCTGCGGGGATCGGAACCGTACAAGAACCACTGGCGGCCGGCGACGGTCACCAACCAGCGGCTGCTGCTGGCCCGGCCCGCCCTGGAACCCCTGCTGCGCGTGCGCGAGTCGCAGGTGACCATGCGGGACCGGGCCGCCGAGACCGTGAGTACGCGCTTTCCGGCGGCGCGTGACTGGCGTGACCGGGTGAACAGCTGGCGGGCGGACGGTGCGGTCAGGACTTCCAGTGCTTCCAGTGCTTCGGAGTCCCGGGGTTCACACAGACCGTGAAGTCACGCATCCACCGGTTGATCCATTCGCCCATTTCGACGGGCACGCACCATTCCTCGTCGGAGTCCGGCTTCCCCGGCGGATCGGTCGGCGTGGGCCTGACCGGCTTGCTCTCCGCCGGCTTCGGCACGGAAGGCGCGGGGGCCTGGGGCGGCGTCGGCGCCGGGCCCGGCGGTGTGGGCGCGGGCGCCGGCGTGTCGGGCGCCGGCGTGTCGGGAGTCGGCGTACCCGGCGGCTGCTTCCGCCCGAACAGCTTCTCGCGGAAGACTTCCGACGACTGCGGGTTCTCGTCGCACTGCCAGACGCCGTGCGGACAGTAGTCGGTAATCGTCTGGTACAGCGGCTTGTGCTCGTCCATCCAGTCGAGCATCCGCCTCATGTACTCCGGATTGTCGCCGTTGCGGAAGAGCCCCCACTCCGGATACGAGATCGCCTTCTTGTGCTCGGCGGCGAAGTCGACCTGTGCCTGCAGCCCGTACGGATCCGACACCTGCTGGTCGAAGGTGTCGCCGGGAGGCTGGTCGTACGAGTCCATGCCGATGATGTCCACGACGTCGTCGCCCGGATAGCACTCGGTCCACGGAATCGAGTCGATGCCGCGGTTCGGGGCGAAGTCGAAGCGGAACTTCTGGCCCGGAACGGACCGCATGGCACCGACGATGCGGTTCCAGTACGTCTTCCAGGCCTCGGGGTCGGGTCCGCAGCGATGTGAGTACGTCGTGCCGTTCATCTCCCAGCCGAGGACGATCACCGTGTCCGGTACGCCCAGCTCCACCAGGCGTGTGGCCAGCTTCCGGTAGTGGTGGTCGAAGCCGCCCCCGGCGCCCTCCTGGAGGAGTGCGCGGACCTCGTCGTCGTCGAGGCGCTCCTCGTTCCGCTCCAGCATGGGCACGTTGAGCACGAACATGCGGTCGTCCGCGCCGCGCCGCCAGTCCGCCCAGGAGCGCAGGAAGCCGGGGCGGCCTTCGATGTTCGCCCAGACATCGCCCGGCAGGTAGGTGTGCCCGACCGAGAGGTCCGCACCGCCCAGCCACTGGGACAGTTCAGCCATCCGTGTCACGCCGTCGGGCCCGTAGCCGAGATACGCGCCGATGGCGGGCCGGGGATCCTCCGACGTGAACACGGGCGGCGCTGCTTCAGCCGCTTTTCCCCCGAGAACACCACCGGCGACGACGAGACTTATGGCAACCGTCCCGATGCAGGTGCCGGTGAGACGGCGCCTCTTAGCCATGACTCCTCCTACGATCGGTCGTTCTTACCGACGCGTCCGACAGTAGGCAGAAAGTCGTACTAATGGGCTGTCTGAATGCCGGTCAGTAGGCCATTGGCGATACGGGCCACCTCGAAAACGGCCACTCGGGTGAAATTCCTCAGGACAGGTCGAAGGCGAAACGCAGGGCACGGACCCGGTTGTCGAAATTCGAGTCGACAAGTTCCGGAATTCCCACCGCCCGCAGATCCCGTGGCCGGGTGAGCAGCTCGTGGAAGAGGGCCTTCATCTCCTGCCGGGCAAGATGTGACCCCAGGCAGTAGTGCGGCCCGCCGCCGCCGTAGCCCAGATGCGGATTCGGGTCGCGGGTGATGTCGAAGACATCGGGATTGGTGAACACCGTTTCGTCGCGATTGGCCGAAGCGTAAAAGAGCACCACCTTCTCACCGGGATGGAACTCCCGTCCACCCAGCGAGCATTCAGCGATGACCGTCCGGCGGAACTGAATGATCGGTGTCGAGTGACGGACGATCTCGTCCACCGCCCCGTCGGCGTACCGGTCGAAGTCGGACACCAACAGGGCCCGTTGCTCCGGGTGTTCGGTCAGCAGCGCCAGCCCGTGGGCGATCGCGTTACGGGTGGTCTCCACCCCGGCGACAAGCAGCAGCGAGAAGAAGGCGCCGAGCTGGCGGGAGGAGAGCGACTGGCCATCGATGTCCGCGCGTACCAGCGCCGAGATGAGATCGTCGGTGGGCCGGCGGCGGCGCTCACGGGCAAGCTTCGCCATGACGAGCTGCATATGGGCCAGGGCCCGCAGACCGCGCCCCGGCACCCGCAGCCTGGCCCGCAGGCCGCGCTTCACGCCGACATTCTCGGACGCGTGGTTGACGCGGTCCGCGATCTCCGGGCGATAGCGTTCCGGGATTCCCATCAGGTTGCAGATGACCTCGAACGGCATACGGGAAGCCACCGACGGGACGAAGTCGCCCGGCCGCCGGTCGATCATCTCGTCCACCACACGCCTGGCGACATCGCGGATGTCCTCCTCGGCGGCGGCGAGCAGGCGCGGCGTGAAGGCGCGGGAGACGATTCGGCGCATCGTGGCGTGCTCGGAGCCGTCCATGTTGACCATGGAATTCCCGAAGACGGCCTTCGCCCAGGCGGCCGGCTCCGGAGTGGTGACGCCCGGAGCGCTCGCGAACTGCCGCGGCTGCCGGCTTGCCTCCATCACGTCCGCGTGCTTCACCAGCGCGTAGAAACTCTTGCCCTTACTCTCCCCGAATCGCACCGGGGCGTCGAGCCCGCGCAGCAGCGCGAAGGCCTTCAGCCGTTCGGAGCGCGGCAGTTGCCAGAACAGCGGATCGGCGAGATCGGCGTTGTGCGCCCGCAGCATGTGCTGCGTGGACGCCTGCGTCGGGATGTTCATAGCTACACCCTTCGGGAGCTCGGGCGGCCGTTTTGGCCCGAGTCGGTTGCTGCGGACGGGGGAACTATGCACTGGTTCGGGCGTTTGGCTCGTTCTTGCAGAGCAACAGCGTGTCTGCGAATCAGAGGGGACGTACGTATCAATGAAGTTGACCATCCGAGGCTCTGTCACGGCGGCATTCATGGCGTGCATGGCGACCGCGGCGGCGGCCTCTCCCGCCGCCGCCGGCACGTCGGCGCCGGTCGACCTGCCGCTGGAGCACCTGGAGCGGGTTCTGCCGGTCCACGCCCCCGGGCTGCGCACCGGAGTGCCGGTGCCCGTGGCCGGCGTACCCGACGGGCCGCGTTACGTCACCGGCCGGCTCCTGCCGGCGAAGACGCTGCCCGCGGTGCCGTTCACGGCCGAGCTGCCGGAGACCGAGGTCGAACTCCCCGTGAAGGATCCGCTGGGGGAGGGCAACCTGGGCGCGCTGCGCGCCGCCTCCGGTGCCTCCGATCTGATGCTGAGGGCGCCGGGCGCCACTGCGGGTGCGCCGTTGTCGGCGCCCCGCGAGGACCTCTCGGGGCTGCCCGAGCCGGTACTGCCCCAGCTCGGGCTGGTCTCGCCGATGCTGCAGGGCACGCCGGCCGGCGCCCTGCTCATGGGCTGAGGTCGCGCATCCGGTGGCCGGCGTCTCTCACAGGCGCCGGCCACCTGCCCCACGAGAACTGTTTCGCCGACGGGTCGTTGTCAAAACCGAGGCATGCGCACATCGCAAGAGTGGACCAACGCGAAGGGCAAGGGGTTTCGGCATGGGCCTGATCACGCGCAGGAACGCAGCGACCGTGCGAGGGGATTCCCTGACCCGCCGCATTCTGCTGCGTGGCGTCTTCGCGATGGGCGTGATCGCGGGCACCGCGGGCGCGCTCGCCCCGATCCTCGCCAAGAGGCCGGGAGGCACGGCAGGACCGGTGCAGGAGCGGTTCGCCGAGCGATTCGCCGAGACGTACCGCGGCCGGCACATCCAGGGGACCGCCAGGGTCACACTGCCCGCGAGGGCGGCCGGCCGCGTACGGGCCGCCGGTGACGCCATGACCGTCGCCGCCGTACGGGACGCCGAGGTACGCATCGACGGCCGGCCACTGCATGTCATGCGGCGCGCCGACGGCAGTTATCTCAGCCTGGTGAACCACTACGAGTCGTTCCCCACGCTGCTCGACGCGGCACGCGCGGCGGTGGACGAGCTGGGTGACGCCCAGCTGTCGGCATCCCCCATGCACAGCATCTGAAGAGGGGAAGGTCAACAGTGGTGTACACCCGGAAGAACCAGCGCGATCTCACCCGTACGGAGAAGAAGCGTCTGGTCAGTGCGCTCCTGGAGCTGAAGCGCTCGGGGCGGTACGACGAGTTCGTGACCCTGCACGGCCGGTACTACGTCACCGACGACGAACCCGGGCCACGGGCCAGCCACATGACCCCCTCCTTCTTCCCGTGGCACCGCCGCTATCTCCTGGAGTTCGAACGCGCCCTGCGGGCCGTCGATCCGGGGGTGTCGGTTCCGTACTGGGACTGGACGAAGGACAACACTCCCGCCGCGTCGCTGTGGGCGGAGGACTTCCTCGGAGGCAACGGCCGGGCCGGCGACCAGAAGGTCATGACCGGACCGTTCGCCCACGCCACCGGCAACTGGAACATCCGCGCACGGGTCGGCGACGGCACCTACCTCACCCGCAACTTCGGCCGGCCCTCCGCCCCCGTCTCGCTGCCCACCAGGCAGGACGTGGCCAAGGCGCTGAGAGATCCGCTCTACGACGCCGCGCCGTGGGACTCCACCGTGACCAGGGGCTTCCGGAACAAGATCGAGGGGTGGGGGCGGGGCGGCACGGCCACGACGTTCAACCACAACCGGGTCCACCGCTGGGTCGGCGGTGTGATGCTGGGCGCCACCTCGCCCAACGACCCGGTCTTCTGGCTCCACCACGCCTTCATGGACCTGCTCTGGGACCGCTGGCAGCGGGCGCACCCCCGCTCCGGCTATCTGCCGCGCAAGAAGCTGACCGGGTCCGATCCGCAGCGCGGGCGGGTCTTCAGCCTCGACGAGCCGATGCCGCCATGGAACGTGGCGCCCGCGCAGCTCCTCGACCACAGCCGCATCTACCGCTACGCCTAGCACCGGACGCACAACTGCGGCCTCCCCGTACCTGAAGGGGAGGCCGCAGTTGTGTGAGGCGGGGATCAGTGGCCGTAGGCGCCGTGGTCCGAAACGTTCTTGCAGATGTTTCCGAACGCCGGGTTGAGTGCGGCGACGAAGTTCACGGTGTTGCCGCAGAGGTTGACCGGGATGTGGATGGGCACCTGGACGGCGTTGCCCGAGATGACACCGGCGTTCCCGATGGTCTCACCCTGCGCTCCGGCGTTGGCGGTGGCCACGCCGGCCCCGCCGGCCAGGATGGCACCGGTGCCGGCGATGACGGCAGCTGCCTTCGCGATATGCGACATCAGTTCTCCTTGCGAGATGAAGAGGTCGACCGCAGGGCTTGCGGCCTTCACCTTCCTTCAACGCGGCAATAGGAGGGCAGTAACGGATCGAAAGGAAAATCGTCGGAATGCGGGCGGTCCGAAGTGAATTCGCCATTCGCCCCGAATGATAAACGGGAAAGGTGGTCGGTCGTAGAAATGGAAGGGGGCGGGGGTTGTGAATCACCGCTCCGACCGGTCTCAGTCCGCCGTCTTGACGGCGCAGAGGATGACGGTCCCGTCCCAGGGCTTCGGCGTAGTCACGTGACGCCCGGTTCGTGGCGGTCCGTCAGATGGGCGGCAGGGCCCGGAACATGACAGGCACGGCTTCCAAGATCATGGAGTTCTCGACGCCCCGTGATCAGAGTGGAAGACCGTGCCTGCCGACGCATCATCGCTGATCCCGCCTGCCCTTGACCAGCTCCGCGAGCAACAGGTGGTCGCATCCGAGGAGGTCGCGGGCCTGCTGGAACGGTTGGCCGAGGTCCCCGATCCGCGTGATCCACGCGGGGTGCGCCACCGCCTGACCGTAGTGCTCGCGCTCACCGCGTGCGCGGTGCTGGCCGGAGCGAGATCGCTGCTGGCGGTCGGCGAGTGGATCGCCGACGCCCCGCAACACGTGCTGGAACAGGTCGGCGCCCATCCTGATCCGGTGGTGCCCGGGCGGGTCCTGTCGGCTGAAACGACGGTGCGCCGGCTGCTGGCCCGTATCGACGGCGACGTACTGGACCGGGCGGTCGGACGCTGGCTCGCGGACCGCAGGCCGAAGGCGACCGGGGACGCCGGGCTGCGCGGCCTGGCGGTGGACGGCAAGAGCCTGCGCGGTGCGGCGAAGGCGAAGGACCGGAAGATCCACCTGCTCGCCGCCGTGGAGCACACCACCGGTCTGGTCCTCGCCCAGCTGGACGTCGGTGAGAAGACCAACGAGATCACCTGCTTCCAGCCGCTGCTGCAGACCGTACCGACCTGGCCCAAACCGTGGTCACCAGCGACGCGCTGCACACCCAGCGCGAACACGCCGACTACCTCCTGGCCCGCGGCGCCCACTACATCGTGATCGTCAAGGGCAACCAGAAGAAACTGCGCAGACAGCTCAAGCGCCTCCCCTGGAAGGACATCCCGCTCCAGGGCCGCACCAAGGACGTCGGCCACGGCCGCTCGGAAATACGCCGGATCAAGGCCGCCACCGTGAGCAACCTGCTCTTCCCCGGAGCCCGCCAGGCCATCCAGATCAAACGACGCCGCACGAACCGCAGGACCGGCAAGACCACGATCAAGACCGTGTACGCCGTCACCAGCCTGACCGCCAGGGAGGCCACCGGGGCCCAACTCGCCCAACTGGTCCGTGACCACTGGAAGATCGAGGCTCTGCACCACGTCCGCGACACCACCTTCGCCGAGGACGCCTCACAAACCCGGACCGGCAACGCACCCCGCGTGATGGCCACCTGGCGCAACCTCGCCATCGGGGCCCTGCGGCTGAGCGGCGCCACGAACATCGCAGCGGGCCTCCGCCACAACGCCCGCGACTCCCGTCGCCCCCTCGCACTCCTCGGCCTCGGATGATCGCAAACCGGGCGTCACACGACTACGCCGAAGCCCTGGGTCCCGTCCTCGTGGTCCTCCGGCGTCGGGCACCCCGCGTCCGGCGCCGGCGGGGACGGTGGCGACGGGTCCTGCGGTGACACCCGGCCGGTCGGGAAGGTGATTTCCCTCGGCTCGTCGAGCAGCACCGTCAGCCCGTACCCCGTCACCGCGAGCGCCGCCCAGGCGATCACCAGAACCTTGCGCACTTCCCGGCTCCGCTCCTACTCCTTCTCCAGGCGCGGCGGCAGATCGAAGAGCGGGAACCAGCGCTTCGTGTCCAGGAAGGACGTGATCCCGCTGACTTTGCCCTCCACGATCTCGATGACCATGAGCGCCCACGGCTCGAAACTGCCGTCGCCCGACTGGCTCGGGTGGTAGTGGGCGAAGGCCGGCGTGCCGTTGGCCACGACCGGGACCAGCTTCGAGCCCCGGCAGACCTCGCCGACGCCCAGCATCCAGCCGACGATGTTGTCGTGCCCCTGGAGCCACAGGTCGTACGGCGGCATGGACAGCGTGGCGTCCTCATGGAGCAGCGCCGTCAGGGCCGCCATGTCGTACCCCTCGAAGGCCGCGACGTACCGCTCCAGCAGCTTCTGCTGCTCCTCGTCCAGCGGATTCGCGGTGTCCGTCTCCTGCGAGCGGTGCTCGGCGATCGTCGCGCGGGCCCGCTGGAGCGCGCTGTTCACCGAGGCGACCGTGGTGTCCAGCAGCTCCGCGACCTCGCTCGCCTTCCAGGCCAGCACCTCGCGCAGGATCAGCACCGCCCGCTGTTTCGGCGGCAGATGCTGGAGCGCGGCGACGAACGCGAGGCGCACGGTCTCCCGCGCCACGGCGGTCTCCGCCGGATCCGCCACCGAAGGCAGCACCCGCCCGTCCGGCACCGGCTCCAGCCAGGTGACCTCGGGCCGCGGATTGAGCGCGGCCTGCGCCACCGGCGTCGCGGCCGTCAGGTCCATCGGGCGGGCCCTGCGATTTCCCGCGTTGAGCATGTCGAGGCATACGTTCGTCGCGATGCGGTACAACCACGAACGCAGCGACGACCGCCCCTCGAACTTGTCGAAATTCCGCCAGGCCCGGACCATCGTGTCCTGCACGGCGTCGTCCGCTTCGAAGGCGGACCCAAGCATCCGGTAGCAGTACCCGGTCAGCTCGGTCCGGTGCTTCTCCAGCCGGGAATCCAGGTCCTGCGTCGTCACGACATCACCCATCGGGTCCACCCCACTCGCCGCCTTTGGCACCAGCACTTCGGAAGTTACCGGACGCCACTGACATTCAGGGGCGGGCCGCGAAAACGGGCCGCGAAACGGATCGCGAAATGTGCTGCCGCTGTTCGACCCTGGCGACCCGGGTGCCGTACAGCGTGATCGACACGACCCCGAGCACCGCGACCAGTCCGAGGAGCACGGTCCCCGCCCAGCCGCCGGCGTGGAAGGCCACCGCGCCGAGCGTGCCGCCGACGCTGCTGCCCAGGTAGTACGCCGACTGGTAGAGCGCGGATGCGTGCGCCCGGCCGGTCTTCGCCGTACGGCTCACCGAGGAGGACGCGACCGCGTGCCCCGCGAAGAACCCGGCGGTGATCAGCACCAGGCCCGCCAGCACGGCGGCCAGCGCGTCGGCCACCGAGAGCAGCAGACCGGCCGCGGTCGTCGACACCGCCAGGTACAGGGCACCCCGGCGGCCCAGGCGGGCTACCAGCTTTCCGGCCGCCGCGGAGGAGACCGTACCGACGAGATACACCAGGAACACAGACCCGATGACGCCCTGCGGGAGGCTGAAGGGAGCCTCGACCAGCCGGTAGCCGATCACCGTGTAGACCGCGCCGAAGACCGTCATGAAGAGCGCGCCGATGGCGTACAGGCGCAGCAGCAGCGGGTCGGCCAGGTGGCCGCGGACCGTCTTCGCCAGCGCCCGCGGGTTCAGCGAACCGGGCGTGAAGTGGCGGGCCTTCGGCAGCATCAGCCGGTACACCACCACGCACACCACGGACATCAGTCCGACGGCGGCCAGCGCCACGCGCCAGTCCCACAGCTGGGCCGCCCAGCCAGTGACGATGCGGCCGCTCATCCCGCCGATGGAGTTGCCCGCCACGAACAGCCCGATCGCCCCGACCAGCGCCTTCGGCCGTACCTCTTCCGCCAGAAAGGCCATCGCGGAGGCCGGCACACCGGCCAGCGCGGCGCCCTGCACCACGCGCAGCGCCACCAGCCACTCCAGCGAGGGCGCGAACGGCACCAGCAGGCCGACCGCGACGGCGACCGTCAGCGAGACCGTCATCATCCGGCTGCGCCCGAAGCGCTCCGAGAGCGCGCTCATCGGCAGTACGAACAGGGCCAGCGCACCCGTGGCCGCCGAGACGGTCCAGCTGGCGGCGCTCGCGCTCGCGCCGAAGTCGGCGGAGATCAGCGGCAGCAGCGCCTGGGTGGAGTAGAGGAGGGCGAACGTCGCGACCCCGGCGGCGAAGAGCGCGAAGCTCATCCGGCGGTAACCGGGCACGGAGGGGGCGAGACGGGAGTCGGTGTCAACGTCAACAACGGCGTCGGCGTCCACATGGGTGGTGGACGCCTTGGTACTGGCAGGAGGCATGCATTGAACGTAGGCACAGCAGCTTCATGCGTCCAATGCACAAACCCGCGATAATCAATCCCATGCTGCATAACCCGAGCTCACGGCCCCGGCTGTCACCCAGCAGTTACGAAGAAGACATCCAGCAGGTACTCGCGCCGCGCCTCGCGTACTTCGCGGCGGTCGCCCGCCACGAGCACGTCACGCGCGCGGCCCACGAGTTGGCCGTCCCGCAGTCGACGCTCTCGCGCGCCATGGTCAGGCTGGAGGAGGACCTGGGCGTCGCGCTGTTCGCCCGCAAGGGCCGTACCGTCTCGCTCACCCCCGCCGGGCGCACCTTCCTCACCACCGTCGAGCGCGCACTGGCCGAGGTCGAGCGGGCGGCGGAGTCGGTACGCGCCGACGCGGACCCCGCGACCGGCAAGGTCGCCTTCGGCTTCCTGCACACCATGGGCTCGGAAACCGTCCCCGGCCTGATCCGCGCGTTCCGCGCAGACCACCCGCGGGTCCGCTTCCAGCTCGTCCAGAACTACGGCGAAGCCATGATCGAACGGCTGCGCGCCGGCGACCTCGACCTCTGCCTGACCTCCCCCGTCCCCGACGCCCCCGACCTCGTCGCGCGCCGCATCGACGAGCAGCGGCTGCGCCTGGTCGTCCCGGACGACCACCGCCTGGCCACCCGGAAGCGCGTGCGGCTCGCCGAGGCGGCCGACGAGGCGTTCGTCACCCTCGAACCCGGCTACGGGCTGCGCCGTATCACCGACGACCTGTGCGCCGAGGCGGGCTTCAAGCCGCGCGTCGCGTTCGAGGGCGAGGAGGCGGAGACGCTGCGGGGCCTGGTGGCGGCGGGCCTCGGCGTCGCCCTGCTGCCGCCCCCGGCCGTGGCCCGCCCCGGCGTCAGGGAACTGACGGTGACGGCCCCGCGCGCCGTACGCGAGATCGGAGTCGCGTGGCTGGACGGCCACCCGGACACACCGCCGGTGGCCGCCTTCAAGCGCTTCCTGCTGTCGCGCAGGGGCCACTTGCTCCCGGAGTGAGCGAGGGGGACCGCTGGTCACGGACTGACGGCACCAGACGGATCACGCGTTTGCCCCTGGCAGAGGGTGGCGCGGGGCGCGCGTCGTGCGGGGCGGACGGTAGTGGGCGGCGCTAGCGTCGAAGTATGCCGACTCCTGCTACTCCGCAGCCGCCGCCCGCCCGCTACACGGTGGAGATCAAGCCCCGGGCTGCGGATGCCGACGGTCATCCCGACCATGGGTCCACGCTGCGGACAGCGGTGGTGGAAGCGACTGGCGGTACGGGGGCGTCCGGCTACCCCCGCTACGAGGGCGACGGGGTGGCGGCCGACATCGATCCCCGCACGCGCGCGGTGGAAGCGATCACCCTCGACGGAGGGGAGCTCCCGTACGGCTGGGTGGCGGAAGCGGTGCCGGAGGGTTGAGAGCCGGCTTCCCGAACTGGGGCTCCGTCCCAACCCGCCCTTCCTCAAAGGCCGGAGAGGCTGGACTCCAGCCCGTCCGCGTTCGGGAAGAGGCGGGTTGGGGAAGAGGCCCCGCGCAGCCGGAGTGCGTCAGCGCCGTAGCGCGTGGCCGAAGCCGGAGGCCAGGGGCATGCGCAAGCCCAGCGGCGGCGGCGCGGCCAGCGCGTCGGCCAGGGGGCGGGCGTACCCTCGGCCGAACAGCGCGCCCAGGACGAAGTCGGCCGCCAGGGCCAGCACTTCCGGGCGGTGCTGGCGCAGCGAGTGGCCGTCCGAGTGGACCTCGAAGCGGCACGTGTCCCGGTTGACCTTCTTCGCCCGCTCCGCCAGCCGGTACGACAGTTCCGGATCGGTACGTTCGTCATTCGTTCCGTGCACGATCAGCACATGGCGCCCGGCCAGCTGCTTCACCGGCTCCTCCGCCGCCGCGACATCGTCGTCCGGAAGCCACGGCGCGACCGCCAGCACGGAGTTCACAGCCGGGTGACCCGCCGCGTGCAGCGCCGCCCGCCCGCCCATGTCGATCCCCGCCAGACACACCGGTACGTCCCCGTAGCGCCGTACGACCTCGTCCGCCGCCCACGTCGCATCCGCCGCGAGCCGCGCGTCCGAGCCGTTCCAGCCGCGGCCGCGGTAGCGGACGACGTGGGCGACGAGCCCGTCCGCCCGCCCCGCCGCGGCCAGACTCCGCGCCAGCGGCCGTACACCGGCGTACGCCAGCGGGGAGGGTCTGCGCGCCGACATCGGTTCGCCTGGGGGGAGAAGCAGGACTACGCCGCACACCGTGCGGCGGTCACCGCCCCCGGCCACTCGGGCCGCTCCGACCGGCCGGCCCAATCGGGCGGCCCCGGAAACCGGGATTGCTTGCTGTGCCATGACAGAACAGTCTCAGAAGCCCAGATGTACTCCACCCGTCCGCGCGGTCACTGTTACGTATCGACAGAGGCGATCTACGCGCGTAGGAGGTAGAGTGCGCAGATGACGAGCGAGACCCCTAACACGCCCACCGCGGACCAGATCCGCCGCGCCCCGAAGGTGCTGCTCCACGACCACCTCGACGGTGGTCTGCGGCCCGGCACGATCATCGATCTCGCCCGCGAGGCGGGTTACCAGGCCCTTCCCGAGACCGACGCCGACAAGCTCGGCATCTGGTTCCGCGAGGCCGCCGACTCCGGTTCGCTGGAGCGATACCTGGAGACCTTCGCCCACACCTGCGCCGTCATGCAGACGCGTGACGCGCTCTTCCGCGTCGCCGCCGAGTGCGCCGAGGACCTCGCCGAGGACGGTGTCGTCTACGCCGAGGTCCGGTACGCCCCCGAGCAGCACCTGGAGAAGGGGCTGACCCTCGAAGAGGTCGTCGAGGCCGTCACCGACGGCTTCCGCGAGGGCGAGCGCCGCGCGAAGGCGAACGGCCACCGCATCCGGGTCGGCGCCCTGCTGACCGCGATGCGGCACGCCGCCCGCGCCCTGGAGATCGCCGAGCTCGCCAACCGCTACCGCGGCAACGGCGTCGTCGGCTTCGACATCGCCGGCGCCGAGGCGGGCTTCCCGCCCACCCGCCACCTCGACGCCTTCGAGTACCTCAAGCGCGAGAACAACCACTTCACGATCCACGCCGGTGAGGCCTTCGGGCTCCCCTCCATCTGGCAGGCGCTCCAGTGGTGCGGCGCCGACCGGCTCGGTCACGGCGTACGCATCATCGACGACATCGAGGTCGCCGACGACGGCAGCGTCACGCTGGGCCGCCTCGCCGCGTACGTGCGCGACAAGCGCATCCCGCTGGAGATGTGCCCGACGTCCAACCTCCAGACGGGCGCGGCCGACTCGTACGCCGCACACCCCATCGGGCTGCTGCGCAAGCTGCACTTCCGCACCACCGTCAACACCGACAACCGGCTGATGAGCGGCACCAGCATGAGCCGCGAGTTCGAGCACCTGATCGACGCTTTCGGCTACACGCTCGACGACATGCAGTGGTTCACAGTCAATGCGATGAAATCAGCATTCATTCCTTTCGATGAACGCCTTGCCATGATCAATGACGTGATCAAGCCTGGATATGCCGAGTTGAAATCCGAATGGCTGTTCCGGCAAACCGCCACGACCAGCGGTTCTTCCTCCACCCGAGGCTGAGTACTCCGCACCGGAGGCGGCCGGGAACGCGATTCCCGGCCGCTTTCGCGTGTTTGCGGCGGAGTCGCGGCGTGGCTAGCTTGCAGAGCCGCTCCCCATCCCCGTTTGCGAGGACGTTCTTTTCATGAAGCAGTCTGCTGCCAAGACCCTCGGTGTCGCCGCTCTCGGTGCCGCGTTCGCCGCTGCCGCCGCCGGCAGCGCATCCGCGGCGCCGGCCCTCCCGGCCGTACCCGACCTGACGGGCACGCTGAGCTCCGTCACCACGACGCTGCCCGTGCAGGACGTCGTCACCAAGCTCCCCGGCGGAGCTCCCGAGGCGCTGGCCGGTGCCCAGAACGCGCTCACCGGGGCTGCCACCACGCTGCCGGCGGCCCTCGGCGAGGCCACGTCCAAGGCCACGCCGAGCGGCGAAAAGGGCGGGCCCCGCAGCGCCGACCCGGTCAAGGGGCTGCTCGGCGGGCTGCCGACGGGCGGGCTGCCGGCGGGCTCGCTGCCCGGCCTCGGCGGCTGACGCACCCGCGCACCGCACGCGCAAAAGGGGCGCGCACCGGAATCCGTTCCGGTGCGCGCCCCTCCGTGTTCGTACGCCGGACTACCAGGCGGTCTTCGCGGTGTCTTCGCTGGGCAGGAACACCCACAGCGCCAGGTACACCAGGAACTGCGGCCCCGGCAGCAGACACGAGGCCACGAAGATCACTCGCATCGTGGTCGCCGAGGTACCGAAGCGCCGCGCCAGCGCAGCGCACACTCCGCCGATCACACGGCCGTTACGGGGGCGGACAAGGGCGGTCATGGCGGGCTCCTCGTGAGCTGGGCGGGGGGTCACTTCCGGTGTGCCTCCCGATATCTCCATACTGCTCGCCGAGACCCGCCCAAAGCGTCGCTCTACGGGGCGATCCCGACCCTGGGAATCGTCGGGGTACCCCCCTGAGACACCTCGTCCCGGCGCAGGGCACGGCCAGGTACCCGCCGCTGCATGCGGCGCAGCCGAGCCCGCCCCATCGGTACGACCGCGAGATGCGCCAGCGCCACCCCGGCCGTGTTCAGCAGCAGCGAGTCCACATCGACGACCCGGCCCGGCACCCCGGTCTGGAGCAGCTCGATCCCCAGCGAGAACAGCGCCCCGGCCAGGACCGTACGGGCCAGTGAGGCCACCGGCGACACCCGGAGCCGGCCCCCCGCCATCGGCAGCAGTACGCCCAGCGGCGCCAGCAGCAGAAGCCCCTCGCAGATGCGCCGCGCCGCCCGGGCGGGACCGAGTGCCAGATCCGCCTCGATGCCGGCCAGCGGCTGGAAGTTCGGTGCGGTCACCCACGGGACGTCCAGGGGGCGCAGCGTCAGCAACGCGACGAGCAGCAGATGCGCGGCGAGGAGTAAACCTCCCGCCGCGCGGAAGCGGAGGATGACGGCGCTGCCGTCCGAGCCATGACGCACGCCCCCCAAGACGCGGGTACCGGCAGGATCGGTTCCGCCTGGAGCGACAGTGTCTGGAGCGACCGTGTGACGAGCGACAGTGTGACGAGCCGGGCGGACACGCCGGCCGGTCCGGTCAGCGCGAAGGACGGATCTCACCCAGCGTAGGCAGTACCGATTCGGGACGGGCCTTGAGCGCGGCCGTGCACTGGTAGCCGCGTACGGCGTCGTCGGAAGGCCCGCCGAGCAGCACGGACCGGTCGGGCCCGGCCGCAGCACTGTCCGCGTACGTACAGACGATCTGCGCCAGCGCGTGCGTCGGCAGGTCCTCCGGCTGGCTGCTCAGCCGCAGCGTGCCCCGGGGATCGCCCTTGTGCGCCCCGGAAACGGTCAGTGCCTCCCGTACATCCGTGGAGAAACCTGCCTGCTTCTCCTCGTCCGACGGCTCCTTCTTCAGCTCGTCGAGGAGCGTCCGCGCGACCCGCACCCGGTCGGACAGCTCCTCCTCGGGGATCCGCACCGCCCGGTCCACCGAGACCAGCTGCGCGCCGCAGACCAGGTACACCTGGAGCGGTACGCCGGTCGCCGCCTCACCGGCGGAGTCCTGCGGCGGCAGCTCGCACGGCACGCGGGACGGCGCGGCGCCCGCGTCGACCGGCACCGAAGTGGTCCTGATCCCGCACCCGGCGAGCGCGACGCAGAGCGCGGCGAGGGCCGCGCAACGGGTCAGCCTGCGCCTCACTGGTCCTCGCACTCCTCGCCCTCCCTCAAACCGTCGCCCTCTTGCCCTTCGCCGTCCGCCGGCCGTGACACGTCCAGCGGCAGCCGCAGCACGAAGACCGCACCGCCCTCCGGCGAGTTGGCCGCGGTGATGTCCCCGCCGTGAATGTGCGCGTTCTCCATGGCGATGGACAGGCCGAGCCCGCTGCCCTCGGAGCGCGGCCGCGACGCGCTGGCCTTGTAGAAGCGGTCGAAGACATGCGGCAGTACGTCCTCCGGGATGCCGGGGCCGTGGTCCCGTACCTCGATGAGCAGTTCATGGTCGACGGGCCGCACCGACACCCGCACCGGGGAACCGCCGTGCTTGAGCGCGTTCCCGATGAGGTTCGCCAGGATGACGTCGAGGCGGCGCGGGTCCAGGCGCGCCATGATGCCGCGCTCGGCGTCGAGATCCACCGCGTCCAGCCACGCGCGGGCGTCGATGCAGGCGGTCACCTGGTCGGCCACGTCGACGTCGTCGAGGACGAGACGGGCCGTACCCGCGTCGAAGCGGGTCACCTCCATCAGGTTCTCGACGAGGTCGTTGAGCCGGCGCGTCTCGCTCACCACCAGGTGCACGGCGGGCGCGATCATCGGGTCGAGGTTGTCGGCCTCGTCCTCCAGGACCTCCGCCACGGCCGTGATCGCGGTCAGCGGGGTCCGCAGCTCGTGCGACATGTCCGCGACGAAGCGGCGGCTCGACTCCTCCCGCGCGCTCATGTCCGCGACCTTCTTCTCCAGCGACTCGGCGGTCTTGTTGAAGGTCCGTGACAGCTCGGCCAGTTCGTCCGTCCCCGACACCCGCAGCCGGGTGTCGAGCTGACCCTCGCCGAGACGCCGCGCGGCGTCCCCGAGCCGCTGCACGGGCTTGAGTACGGTCGTCGCCGCCGCCTGCGCGAGCAGCGCCGAGCCCAGCAGGGCGAGCGCGGTGGCGATGGCGAGGGACCAGGCCAGCGAGTTCAGGTCGTCGCGCTCCTGCTCCAGGGAGGTCAGCATGTAACCGGTGGGCCCGCCGCCGATCACCTTCGTGCCCGCGACCAGGGACGGCGGCTTGCCCTTCGGGCTGATGCGCACCCAGTACAGGTGGTACGGAAACTCGTTTGCGTCCGTGACCTTCTGCCGCCGGTTCACCGCGTCCTGAAGCTCCCGCGGTACGTCGTCGAGCGTCAGCGCGTCGATGTCCGAAGTGCCCGCGATCGGCTTGCCCGGCTCACGCTTGTCGACGAGCAGGACGCTGTAGCCGGGGCTGCCGCCGGCCGCCATCTGCGTCGCCGCGGCCTGGAGTTCCGGCTGCGTCGGCCGCAGCGGAAGGGTGGCCGCGCGGTTCTGCATCTCCTGCCGGAAGTTGTTCAGCGCGGCGTCCTGGGTACGGGTCAGCACCGCCTCGCGGTTGAGCCAGTACGCGATGCCCGACGCGGCGACGGCGGCCGTCAGCGCCACCAGGGCGAAGACGACGACGAGCCGCAGGCGCAGACTGGTCCAGCGCGGCCCCGTCTGCGGGGACTTCTCCTCGGCAGCGGTCACGAAGGCGAGTCCAGGCGGTAGCCGACGCCACGGACCGTACGGATGAGAGTCGGCGACGACGGTACGTCCTCGACCTTGGCCCGCAGCCGCTGCACGCACGCGTCCACCAGCCGGGAGTCACCGAGGTAGTCGTGCTCCCACACCAGCCGCAGCAACTGCTGCCGCGACAGCGCCTGACCGGGCCGGCGGCTCAGCTCCAGGAGCAGCCGCAGCTCGGTCGGCGTGAGCTGCAAGTCCTCGCCGTTCTTGGTGACCGTCATGGCGGACCGGTCGATGGTCACATTGCCGAACACGGCGGCGTCGTTGGCCTCCCGCTCGCCCCGCCGCAGCACCGCGCGGATACGGGCGTCCAGGACCCGCCCCTGCACCGGCTTGACGACGTAATCGTCGGCGCCCGACTCCAGGCCGACCACCACATCGATGTCGTCGCTGCGCGCCGTCAGCAAAATGATGGGCAGCTGGTCGGTGCGCCTGATGCGCCGGCACACCTCGAATCCGTCGATGCCGGGCAGCATCACGTCCAGCACGATCAGATCCGGCCGCTGCTCGCGCAGCAGTTTCAGGCCGTCCTCTCCCGTCGCCGCGGTGGCCACTTTGTGGCCCTGGCGTGACAGCGAGAGTTCGAGGGCCGTGCGGATGGCGTCGTCGTCCTCGATCAGCAACAGGAAAGGCACAGGGGCCATTCTGGCCCATGGGGGAGGAGTAGTTCGACAGTTGGAGCGCCCCCGTCCCTGTGACACGGCTGTGACAGTCGGCGGACACCCCGATGAAACAGCCAGGGCAAGCTCAATGGCACACGGACAGCAACGCACCGCAACGCACAGCACCGGACTCCACCGACGGGGGGCGCGAGATGAACGCACTGCACAGCACCACCTCCAGCGCAGTTGTCACGCGGCTCCACGACGTCACACGGAGCACCGAGTCCGGCGCGGGTGGGCGGGGGTGCGCCGTTCGCGGCATCGGGCGTCAGCGCACGCAGAGCACCATGCACGTGGCTGCCGTGCTCGACGCCTCTGTGGCGGGCAACGGGGGCAGCGGGGGATACGGGGGAGCGGCGTACCGGGAGGCCACGGGGGACGGGGCTTCGGCGTCGGAGGCGGAATTCACCGCCTACGTCCAGGAGCGCCGCGCCTCCCTGTACGCGACCGCCTACCACCTGACCGGCGACCGGTACGAGGCCGAGGACCTGCTGCAGAGCGCCCTCTTCTCGACGTACCGCGCCTGGGACCGCATCAGCGACAAGGCGGCGGTCGGCGGCTACCTGCGCCGCACCATGACGAACCTGCACATCAGCGCGTGGCGCAGGCGCAAGCTCAACGAATACCCGACCGAGGAACTGCCGGAGACGGCGAACGACACGGACGCGATGCGCGGCACCGAACTGCGCGCCGTGCTCTGGCAGGCGCTCGCCCGGCTGCCCGAACTCCAGCGGACGATGCTGGTCCTGCGGTACTACGAGGGCCGCACCGACCCGGAGATCTCGGACATCCTCGACATCAGTGTCGGCACGGTCAAGAGCAGCATCTGGCGGTCACTGCGCCGGCTGCGCGAGGACGAGGTCCTCAGCTTCGGCCGTGACGAGGAAGAGTCCTTCGGCGAGCTGGTGGCCTGAGGCGTACGGGGGGTACGGGGGCCGCTGTTTCGGGGGAGACGGCGGAACGTACGGGGGAAAGTGCGGCGGGGTCGTACAGGCGGGGGAGCCTGTACGACCCCGCCGCACTGTGCCCCGCCTCCTGTCGCTGGGGGTGGGGCACGGGCGTGCGGTCAGACGGGCCAGAAGTTGTCCGGGTCGTCAAACCATGCGTGCTGGCGGCCGTTGGAGCTGATGGCGAGGCCGAAACGCTCGAACCCGGGCCGCCCCTGTCTGTCCCACCAGCGGTACGCGGCCTCGACCTCGTCCCACAGGTTGCGCGGACCGGACTGGTAGACCTCGAACTCCTCGGCTTCCAGGACGTAGTCGGCCGACGCCCACGACTCGGTGTCGCTGCTGTAGAGCCAGAACGTGTACGCGCCGCCCTCGTACCTCTCAGCGCGCCAGAACACCCCCCGCACCCGCAGGCCGATGACGAACTGGATCAACCAGCTACCGGTGTCGGCCGGGGAGAGCGCGGTGGTGCTCTTGGTCGCGTCGGCGGGCCACGGCTGCCCCTTCAGGTACGCGTCGAAAGGGGGCCGGTCGGTGCGCTGCTGACGCAGTCGCATGAACGCGGAGGAGCGGGTGAAGCGTCCGGTGGCGGTGCCGTCTGCGGCGACGACCAAGCGCACGATGTGCTCTCCGCCGTACTCGGTGCCCCAGGGGGCGACGATCACCCCGCCGGGCTTCGTCTGCGAAATCCACGGGTAGGGGATGTTCCTCACCGAGCACGTCGCGATGACCCGGTCGTACGGTGCGCTGCCACTATGTCCGAGGCGGCCGTCCCCCGCGATGACCAGCGGGCGGAGTCCGGCGCGGCGCAGATTCTCACCCGCGACCCGTGATACGACCTCGTCATATTCGATGCTCACCACGTTCTCGTCACCGAGGCGGTGGGCGAGCAGGCCAGCGTTCCAGCCGGTGCCGGTGCCGATCTCCAGCACCGTGTTCCCGGCATGGACGTCGAGGTCGGCGAGCATGGAGAACACCATGCGCGGCATGGAGTTGGAGCTCGTGGGCGTGGTGCCCAGCCCGTCGCCCTGGTGCTTGCCGTCGTCCCACTGGGTCGTCAGGGGGATGTCGGAGTACACGGCGGATCGCCACGCCTGTGAATCGTCGGTGCGGGAGATGAGAGCTTCCTGGCGAGTGCCGTCGGCGATGCCGGGCCAGATCCGGTCGGGGACGAACAGCTCTCGGGGGACTGCCTCGAAGGCGGGCAGCCAATCGGTTGTCAATGCGCCCGTTTCTACGAGCGCGGAGGCGAGCCCCGGGGGACCCGCCTCCTCTGTGCGCGTCGTCATCGTGTGCCTACTTGCCGGTCGCGGGGCCCTGGCCGTCAGAGGTGTTCCCGCCCTCGTCGGAGCCGCCCCCGCCGTGTCCGGCGCCGCTGTTGGAGTCGTCCTGCTGGCTGCCGCCCTGGCCGTCGCCCTGGCCTCCGCCGTGTCCACCGCTCATGGCTTTCTCCTTCGTGTCGTGTTTTTGATGGTGCCGGATATCCCCGCCCTGTTGCCTGCGAGACCAATGAGGCGGGAAGTTTGGGATCTACTGCCGGACCGGATCGCTGACGATGGCCAGAGACCACCAGGGCAGAGACGAGAACGAGGTACACCAGGTACGCGAGCTGCTGCCCTCCAGCCCACGGGCGGCACCGTCTAAATGCACCGAGGACACCGGCAAGCCGGGTACTGGTTGCTGATCTCGGGCACGGCGTTCTTCGCCTTCGGGACGATGACCTTGGCGCGCTGCTCGACGGCCTTGCCGTCGCGGTTGACGGTGCGGATCCGCATCCACATTCCGCTCACCGCTCGTCCTTCTCGTCCTGGTCGATGTGGCAGCGGCGCAGGAACTTCTCCAGGCCCTGCTCCGACCGGGCCACAAGGCCGGGACTCGGCGTGCCGAGCGGAACCCAGTCGGAGGACGTGTAAGCGATGTTGTTACGCCGGGGCGCTTTCGCTCGGCACTCTGCGAGGGAGGGGTGCGGGCATGTGAGTTACTCCTGTCTGTCGGGAGGCAGCCGGGGGGTCCATCAGCACCCCTAGCGGCTGACATCAAGTCAACTCGCATGAACGCAAAGTGAGTACGGTAGGGAATACGTGGCACCTTGAAAGCCTTGAAAGTTCGGGGGACACACCGTGACAGCACGCACCCGCACACCGAATACGGCTCTCGCCGGACTCTTCGCCGAGACAGGGTGGACCAACGGCCAGTTCGTCCGCGCCATCCACCGCGCAGGCATCGAGGTTGGTGTGGCAGCGGACTATGACGAGTCCGCGGTGCCGCACTGGATGACGGGCACCATGCCCCGGAAGGCGGCTCGCCCCCTCATCCTTGAAGCCCTGTCGCGCAGGCTGGCAAGGCCGGTCACTGCGTTCGAGGCAGGATTCTCCAGATCACCTGATCTCTCGTCGGAACCTGCGGATACCGTGGCGGGACTGATTGACTTGGGGAGCGCGGACATGGACCCATCGCGGAGGGCGGTACTCGGCGTAGGGCTTTTCTCGGCGGCCCTGGCCATCCCCGGTTGGCCAGACGTCCTCGACCGTTTCGAGCGGCTGCGCAGTGACCCGCATACTCGCATCGGCATGGCCGAGGTCAACGCGGTGATCTCCATGACGGAGCACATAAGCGACCTCGATGACCAGTTCGGCGGCCGGATGGCCAGACCGCTGGCGGCGGCCTTCCTGGTCAACACCATCGCGCCTTACGTGAAGGCCGATGCCCCGGACGACGTGCGTAAAGCGATGCTGTCCGCCGCGTCTGATCACCTGTATCTCACCGGCTACATGGCGATGGATGAGCGCGCGGACGGCCTCGCGCAGCGCTACTACACGAAGGCCCTGGAGCTGGCTGGCGCTGCGGGCGACCATCTGACCTACTGCACCACCCTGCGCGGGATGAGTGTCCAGGCCGTTGACCTCGGCCACGGTCAGGTGTCCGTCCGGCTCGCCGACGCCGCGTCGGCCGCCTCCCCGCAGGCCGGCCCGCGCATGGTCGCGTTTCTGACCGGGCAGCAGGCCCATGCCGCCGCTCAGACCGGGCACCGCTCCGGCGCGCTGCTGAAGATGAAGGAAGCCGAGACTGCGATGGAGAAAGCCGAGTCCCGCGCGAAGGCGTTCGGCTCCTACGACCCGTCATCGCTGAACTACCACATCGGCCAAGTCCGGTACGAGCTTGGTGATGTGAAGGGTTCCATTGAGTCCCTGGAGCTGGCGGACCGCCTTCGTGAGCCGGTCTACCGGCGCACCCGGGTCCGGTACAACGCGATCCTTGCCGAGCGGAAATTGCAGGTCGGCCGCCTCGAAGAGGCGTGCGTCGGCTGGCACCGTGTCCTGGACGATTACCCGCACGTGCAGTCCGGCCGCTGTGACGACCGGGTCCGGGCGATGCTCTCCGCCATCCGCCCGCACCAGAAGAACGCTCATGCCCGTGAGCTGTACGAACGGGCACGTCCCATGATCAAGGTGCCAGCTACGTAGCGGCAGGTACCTGGCCGCCGCAGGCGCCCAGCGCAGCGGCTGCGTGCCGCAGCAGGCAACGTTCGCCCTGTTGTGGGATGACGCGCCGCCCGGGTCCTGGCCCTGGGCGGCCCACGGCCGTCAGCCTGCACCGGCGGCTGGTCCGCGACCACGAGCACCACCCGCCGGCTGACCGGCACCTCCACCGCGCCCTGACGGGGCGCATGAGCCGGGACGATCTGACTCTCGGGGCCGGGCCGGCGCAACTCCAAGTCCGCGAGGAGCAGATTGTCGCGCAGGCCGAGGCAGCCCGCGACGAGATCGCGGAGCTGACCGCACGGCTGGGCGAACTCGACCAGGCCACCGACCACATGAGGATCACCCGCAAGACACTCCTGGACCTTCCCGACCAGGGCGCTGGCGCCCGCCCCGTCAGGTCCGGTACTGCCGGACCACCCGGCCTACAAGCCGATCATGGCCGTGTTCGCCGAAACTGACGGGCCGCTGCGACCCCGTCAGCTGGGCCAGGCGCTGGACATGCCGATCCTGCCTAAGCACACCGAGGGCATCCGCGCCAAGCTCAAGCGTCTGGTCGATCGCAGCATCCTGGCCGAAGCCGAACCGGGACTGTTCACGCAGCTGCGGCCGTAGCCTGCTGACGGTTCCGCGACCGGCTCGCCTATCCCAACCGCAGCACCGAATCGGACATAAAGTCACGTACCGCCCTCTCGGTCACCCCTGGCTGTGCGGCTCTGCGTCCTGGCCGGTCGGTCCGTTCAGCGCCTTGACGTGTTGCATGTGCGTCAGGGTGCGGACCAGCCGGACTGCGAGAACGGCACAGACGATGTCGAGGAGGTCGCTGAGCATGAGAAGGCCGAGACCCACGTTCGTCTGGCCGATTGATTCGGCCGTGTCGTAGACCGCGCCGCCGGCCAGGGCGACGAAGCCCTCGGCGAGCCAGAAGCCCCACCAGAGGTTGATCAGGCCATGCCCCGGCCGGTTGGGCGCGTACGGTCCCACGGGACGGCTCGCGTCCCAGATGTCGAGGGTGATCCGCCGCGGGAACCACAAGTTGGCGACCGGGATGAGCCAACTCCAGCCGGTCCAGCTGCGGCCCCGTCGGTGAGTGCCCGGTGCGAAGATTTCGGCGTTGTCGCGCAGGCGGTAGAGCCAGCACACGTAGACGATTCCGGTGGAAAGGTAGAGCAGGCTCTGTAGCAGGCCGGAGAGGTCGTAGTAGAACTGCCTGTTCTCGACGCCGGGGACCGTCCCCAGGGCTGCCGCGGAGCGCGGCATGCCGCGCAGCAGGTCGTACAGATAGCCGCCCGAGGCGATAGACAGTATGTCTGTGACGATCACGGTGAAGAGCAGAAGGGAAGTGGCCACCCCCAGACCGACTGGTGAGCGCAGCACCGCGAGGTAGGGGGGCGAAGCGGGCGCGTGCGCTGAGTTCGAGTTCACAGTCCGACCAGCGCCTCCACCGTCTCAGACGTCACATCCCGCTCGCCTGGGCAACGAGCCCCACAGGGGGTGCGCTGGGCCCATTAAGGGACTGGGCCAGCGTCTGTGTGGTCCTGTATACCGACAGCCGACCTACCCATGTCGGGCCAAGGACTCCGGACGGCGCGTCACATCACGACAGGGCAAACGTTGCCTGCTACGCACAAAGCTACTAGCTTGCTGCCGGGGTGCGGTGGCGGCCTGCTGCTGCGGCTGCGAGGCGGCCCAGGGCCTCGTCCTTCGCGCAGGGGTGCGCACCGAGAGCCGTCTGGCGGCCTACGATCGCCCGCTCGGCCCGCATCAGCCGCCAGCCCCTGCGCAGCAGGAACGGGACTGATTTGCGGCCCTCCCGAAGATCCCGGAGCAGGCGTCGGCGGAACGTCGTGGACGGACGCCCGCGCAGGCAGAGCGCGTCGGCCAGTACGCCCAGCTCCTCGCAGCGCGCCACGATGTCCGCCGCGAAGATCCCCTCCGCCACGAACAACGGCGTGCGCTCGATGTCCAGCGCTTCCTTGTCCACGATGGAACTGCTGGCGATGGAGTACACCGGGACCGTCGTGCGCCCCGTACCGCACAGCTCCTCGATCGCCGCGACGGCGGCGTCCGCGTCCCAGGACAGCGGCGAGTCCCAGTCGATGTCCGTACTCCCCGCGACCCGCGGAAGCGTGGGGTCGTCGCCCTCTTTGTAGAAGTCGTCGAGCCGCAGCACGGGCAGACCCGTACGGGCGGCCAGCGACGACTTTCCGGAACCGGAAGGGCCGGTCAGCAGGACGACGCGCGTGGGAAGAGGGGATGAACTCACGGGCAACCATTCTGCGGCATTGAGCCGGTCGGGGGACCCCACCGGGGAGTGGTTGGTATCGAGCGTCACACCTCAACTACGCTGCGTGCGCTCATGATTACTCACTCAGGCGGGAATCCCATGGCACGTGAAGCAGGTCCCAAGTACCAGCGGAGCGCGCTGCTGCGCGCAGGTCTGGCCGTCGCCGCGGCCGGTGCGGCCCTTGCCGCCGGCGGTGGTGCGGCGCACGCGGGCCCGCCGCCGGCCCCGCAGGAGGCCGCGATCGACGTACCGCTGGAGAACCTCGATCCGGCGGCCATGCCCGGTGCGCTCGGAGCCGCGAGCGCCGGTGTGCTGGCCCCGGTCAAGGACTTCCGTCTCAACCCGCTGGCGGGGACGGGTGTGGACCCGCTGGACAACGGACTGGGCACGCAGGTCGCCGACTTCCAGCCGCTCAGCACGAAGCCGCTCACCGCCCCGCTCACGCAGGGCAACGCGCTGCGGGAGCTGCCGCTGGTGGGTCAGGCGGCGGGGCTGCTGCCGGGCTGAACCAGGTGGGAGTGCGGTGCGTGCGGGGGATGTGGGTCTGCGGGCATGCGGATGGGCCCGTACCGCCGAAAGCGGTACGGGCCCATCCGCAGGGGGATCAGTAGGCGGAGCCGGACGCGCCCAAGGAGCCCGTCGGGTGCCAGACCGTCTTCATTTCGAGGAAGGCCGTCAGGCGGTGCGTGCCCTGGTCGGCCGACCAGTCGCCGTCCACAGCCTGTGGACGCAGAACCCGCTTGAGGTTGTCCGCGGCGGCGATCTCCAGTTCGCGCGCCAGGTCGGCGTCCGCGCCCGAGAGGTCGATGGCGTTGACGTCCTGGTGCGCGGCGAGCGGCGCCGCGATCTCGCGCGTACGCCCGGTGAGGATGTTGACCACACCGCCCGGCAGGTCGGACGTGGCCAGGACCTCGCCGAGGGAGAGCGCGGGCAGCGGGGACTTCTCCGAGGCGATGACGACGGCCGTGTTGCCCGTCGCGATCACCGGGGCGATCACCGAGACCAGGCCCAGGAAAGACGACTCCTGGGGGGCGACGACGGTGACGACACCCGTGGGCTCGGGGGTGGAGAGGTTGAAGAACGGGCCCGCGACCGGGTTCGCGCCGCCGACGATCTGGGCGATCTTGTCGGTCCAGCCCGCGTACCAGACCCAGCGGTCGATCGCCGCGTCGACGACGACGGTGGCCTTCGACTTGGACAGGCCCTCCGCGTCCGCCACCTCGCGTACGAACTGGTCCTTGCGGCCCTCCAGCATCTCGGCGACGCGGTAGAGGACCTGGCCCCGGTTGTACGCCGTCGCGCCCGACCAGCCCCCGAACGCCTTGCGCGCGGCGACGACCGCGTCACGGGCGTCCTTGCGGGACGAGAGGGGGGCGTTGGCCAGCCACTTGTCCTTCGAGTCCGTCACTTCGTACACCCGGCCGCTCTCGGAGCGGGGGAACTTGCCCCCGACGTACAGCTTGTAGGTCTTGAGGACAGTCAAGCGGTCAGACATCGAGGTACGCCTCCAGGCCGTGACGGCCGCCTTCACGGCCGAAGCCCGACTCCTTGTAGCCGCCGAAGGGCGAGGTCGGGTCGAACTTGTTGAACGTGTTGGCCCAGACCACACCCGCGCGGAGCTTGTTCGCGACCGCGAGGATCCGCGAGCCCTTCTCCGTCCAGATGCCTGCCGACAGGCCGTACTGGCTGTTGTTGGCCTTGGCGACGGCCTCGTCGGGCGTACGGAACGACAGCACCGACAGCACCGGGCCGAAGATCTCGTCGCGCGCGACGGTGTGCGCCTGCGTGACGCCCGTGAAGAGCGTCGGCGCGAACCAGAAGCCGGAGGAGGGGAGATCGCACGGCGCGGACCAGCGCTCGGCGCCCTCCGCCTCGCCGGTCTCGGTGATCTTGGTGATACGGGCGAGCTGTTCGGCGGAGTTGATGGCGCCGATGTCGGTGTTCTTGTCCAGCGGGTCGCCCAGGCGGAGAGTCGAGAGCCTGCGCTTGAGGGACTCGAGGAGTTCGTCCTGGATCGACTCCTGGACCAGGAGGCGCGAGCCCGCGCAGCAGACCTGGCCCTGGTTGAAGAAGATGCCGGTGACGATGCCCTCGACGGCCTGGTCGATGGGGGCGTCGTCGAAGACGATGTTCGCGCCCTTGCCGCCCAGCTCCAGGGTGACCTTCTTCGACGTACCCGCGACCTGGCGGGCGATCGCCTTGCCTACGGCCGTGGAGCCCGTGAAGGCGACCTTGTTGACGTCCGGGTGCTCGACGAGCGCGGCGCCCGCCTCCCCGTAACCGGGAAGGATGTTGACGACGCCCTTGGGGAGGCCCGCCTGGCGGCAGATGTCCGCGAAGAAGAGCGCGGAGAGCGGGGTCGTCTCGGCCGGCTTCAGGACGACCGTGTTGCCCGTCGCGAGTGCCGGGGCGATCTTCCACGCCAGCATGAGGAGGGGGAAGTTCCAGGGGATGACCTGGCCCGCCACGCCCAGGGGGCGCGGGTTGGCGCCGTACCCCGCGTGGTCGAGCTTGTCGGCCCAGCCCGCGTAGTAGAAGAAGTGCGCGGCGACCAGGGGGAGGTCCGCGTCGCGGGTCTCCTTGATCGGCTTGCCGTTGTCGAGGGTCTCCAGGACGGCCAGCTCGCGTGAGCGCTCCTGGATGATCCGCGCGATGCGGAAGAGGTACTTCGCGCGCTCGGAGCCCGGCAGCGCGGACCACTTGTCGAACGCCTTGCGTGCGGCCTTCACGGCGCGGTCGACGTCCTCGGTGCCCGCTCGCGCCACCTCGGAGAGGACTTCCTCGGTGGACGGCGAGATCGTCTTGAAGACCTTGCCGTCGGCCGCGTCGGTGAACTCGCCGTCGATGAAGAGTCCGTAGGAGGGGGCGATGTCGACTACCGCGCGGGACTCGGGAGCCGGTGCGTACTCGAATACAGATGCCATGGTGTATCAGTCCACCGTCACGTAGTCGGGACCGGAGTAACGGCCGGTGCTCAGCTTCTGCCGCTGCATCAGCAGGTCGTTCAGCAGCGAGGACGCGCCGAAGCGGAACCATTCGTTGCTGAGCCAGTCCTCGCCGACCGTCTCGTTGACCAGCACCAGGAACTTGACCGCGTCCTTGGTGGTGCGGATGCCGCCGGCCGGCTTCACGCCGATCTGGATTCCAGTCTGCGCCTTGAAGTCGCGTACGGCCTCAAGCATCAGCAGGGTGTTCGGCGGGGTGGCGTTCACGCCGACCTTGCCGGTGGACGTCTTGATGAAGTCCGCGCCCGCCAGCATGCCGATCCACGACGCGCGGCGGATGTTGTCGTACGTCGAGAGCTCGCCGGTCTCGAAGATGACCTTCAGGCGGGCCTTGTCGCCGCACTCGGCCTTCACGGCCACGATCTCTTCGTAGACCTTCAGGTAGTGACCGGAGAGGAAGGCTCCCCGGTCGATCACCATGTCGATCTCGTCGGCCCCGGCGGCCACGGCGTCGCGTACGTCGGCGAGCTTCACCGGGAGCGCGGCGCGGCCGGCTGGGAAGGCGGTGGCTACGGAGGCGACCTTGATGTCGGTACCGGCCAGGGCCTCCTTGGCGGTGGCCGCCATGTCCGGGTAGACGCAGATCGCGGCGACGCGCGGCGTGGTGCGGTCGGTCGGGTCGGGATTGGCGCCCTTGGCGCAGAGCGCCCGGACCTTGCCCGGGGTGTCCGCGCCTTCGAGCGTGGTCAGGTCGATCATGGAGATGGCCAGGTCAATGGCGTACGCCTTGGACGTGGTCTTGATCGAACGGGTACCGAGGGACGCGGCGCGCGCTTCGAGGCCGACGGTGTCTACGCCGGGGAGCCCGTGCAGGAAGCGGCGCAGCGCTGCGTCGGACGCGGTCACGTCGGCGAACGCGGATGCGGGTGCAGTGGTGGGCATGGTCACCACTGCAGCATATCTACGCGCGTAGCGACCTGTACAGCCCCTGGGGCGGATGACTGGGAGGAAGGGGAGGAAGGGGAGAAGTGATCTCTGTTGCCCGCCGGTGACATGGAAGGGACGACTCCACCGCACACCCTCCCTAGATTCATCCATGCAGCCCGCCGCCCGGCATTCCGCCGGTCCGCAACTCTCTCTGACCAGGAGACCCGCATGTCGAGCCTGAACTCCCGCCGTCGTACCACCCTCCGAGCCCTGACCACCGTGGCGCTCGCCGCCGCCCTCCTGACCCCGGCCGCCACAGCCATCGCCAGCGGCCCGGCTTCGCCCGCCGCGTCGGCCGTGTCCGCCGTGTCCGCCGCGAAGTCCGCCGCCCCGATACGGAGCCAGAAGCTGGTCGACGGCAGCACCGCCAGGATCTACAAGCTGGGCGCCCACCACTACCGCATGGACAACATCTCCCGCGACGGCCACCTCCTCGGCACCCTGGAGGCCAAGAACGCCGACGCGGGTGGGCAGCACAACGGAATGTTCGTCGTTCTGACCCGCGACGGTGAGGTCGTCTCCTGGACCGGCCGTGCGCGCTACGGCGCTGGTACGTTCCCGCTGCCCGACGGCAGCACCGCCAAGGTCGCCAAGGTGGCGGCGGGCCACTTCACTCTGAAGATCGTCCATCAGGGGCGGGTCCTTGGGACGCTGGTCGCCAACAACCGTGCCGCGGCCGTGAACGCCAACGGGATGTACATCGTCCTGACGCCCGACGGCACCCACAGCGCCTGGACCCGCTGAGGCGGGACGCCGGCGGCTGGGACGTTGCCGTAACGCAATCTCCCGGCCGCTCCCGGCCGTCGTGGTTCAGGCAGAATCACCCCATGACAAGCAGCCCCAAACCACCCTCCGAGCCGACGTACGCCGACCGAGTGTTCCGGTCGCCCTCCGCCCTGGCCGGCGGAGTCCTGGTGCTCGCGCTGGCCGCCTGGGTCGGCGGCGACGCGCTGGTGCGCGGGGAGGGGCGTACGCCGTGGGCGGCCGTGGCGGGGCTGCTGTTCGCCGTGCCGCTGGTGGTGGCGTTCACGCTGCGGCCCGCCGTCTTCGCCAACGACGACCGGCTCCGGATCCGCAATCCCTTCCGTACGATCACGCTGCCGTGGGCGTCCGTCGAGGGAGTACGGGCCGGGTACTCCAGCGAGGTGTTCGCGGGCAGCAAGAAGTACCAGCTGTGGGCGATCCCGGTCTCGCTGCGCCAGCGCAAGCGCGTCGCCCGGCAGCAGGCCAGGAAGGCGACGGACGACCCGTACGGCCGGACGTCCGCCACCGCCGACGTCACGGACACGGGCGCGCGCAGGGCGCCGGCCGACCAGACGGTCGACGATCTGCGGGAGCAGGCGGAGCGGTGCGCGGGGCGGGCGACCGCGCAGGGCAGTCCGTCTGTGCGCTGGGCGTACGAGATCATCGCGCCGTGCGTGGTGGGCGCGATCGCGCTCGCCGTGCTTTTCGCCACTGGGTGAAGCCGACGCGGGGTCTTTTCGGCGGGAGCGTTGGGGTCGGTGCCGCGCCGTGGCGGCCTTCCGGGTTTCGTGCGGCTGCGCCGGACTCCGTCCGTCGGGCGGTCGGCCGAGGCGGTCCTCGTGGTCGGGGGTGCGGGTGTCCGGGTTTCGGGGGCCCGGGCGTTGAGGTCGGTGCCGCGCCGTGGCGTCTCCTCGGGCGTCGAACGTTCGGGTACTGCGTTGTTTCGTCGGGGTGGTTGCGTTCAACGCCCTGCGGGGAGCGCCCCGCCACGTCCCCTCCTGGCACCGTGGACTGTGAGGGGGAGCGCCCGGCTCCGTCCTCTCCTGGCACCGTGGCTCGTTCGGCGGGGTCGGGGCTTAGGGCGGGCCCGGCCAGATCAGTTGCATGTACGCCCCGAACCACACCGAGGCGAGCGCCGCTGCGCCCATGACCAGCGCTCCGGTGAGCCGCCGGGCCCGCCCCACCGCCAGCGCGAGCGGCAGCAGCAGCGGGAAGCCCGGGATCAGGAAGCGGGCGCGCGGGAAGTAGACGCCGCCGCTGCCCAGGACGACCAGCAGCAGTACGCCGGTGAACACCAGAAGGGGGAGCGGCAGGCGCTCGGCGGCGCAGAGGAGGAACAGGGCTACGGACAGGAACAGCACCAGCGTCACCACCACCAGGAACAGGTGCGGCTTCGACTGGTAGAGCAGGAAGCGCCGCATCTCGCGCAGCGTGTCGGCCCCGCCGTCCCACTCGTTGAGCCACAGCTTCTGTACGGCGAGGTAGCCGTCCCAGCGGCCGAGGCGCAGGCCCACCCAGGCGACGTAACCGAACCATCCCAGCGGCGCGATCAGCCCGGCGGCGAGCACGGCGGGCCGCAGCCCCCTCCCGCCCCGCCAGGACCGCCACAGTGCCACCGCCGCCGCCATCGAGACGGCCGCGGCGACCGCGATGCCGGTGGGGCGGGTCAGGCCGGCGAGCGTGGCGAGGGAGCCCGCCCACAGCCAGCGGCCGGCGAGGACGGCGTACAGCGACCAGGCCGTCAGTGCCGTGAACAGCGACTCCGTGTAGCCCATCCACTGGACGACCGCGACCGGCATGCAGCCCCACAGGACGGCCAGCAGGGTGCCGACGCGGCGCCCGTACAGCCTGTCGCCGACCGCGAAGATGCCCCACACCGCGAGGAGTGAGAAGGCTACGGCGAGGAGTACGCCGACGCTGGCGCGCGAGCCCGGGGTGATGACCGCGACGGCCTTGATCAGCACCGGGTAGAGAGGGAAGAACGCCAGGTTGTTGCTGTTGTGGGCGGTGCCGAGGGTGGAGTCGTACCCGCTGTCGGCGATCTCCAGGTACCAGCGCGAGTCCCAGGAGGTGGCGAGAGCGGGCCACAGGCCGTGGCCCTTCAGGTGGGCCCAGTGCCCGAGAACCAGCACACCCAGGACGCGTACGGCGACGTACCCGGCCAGGGCGGGCGCGGCACGCCGCAGGGACTTCGTGAGCGTCGCGAGCCGGTCCCGCGTCCCGTCGTACGGGCGTCTCGCGGCTGGGTCGGCTCTGTGGGGCCGGGGGGTCACCGTGGGTGCGGTCGGGGGCAAGGCGGCAGCTCCTGGGACTCGGCAGGGGATACCGGGTCACCCTTCCTCGCGTGCTCAGGAGAGGGCATGGGGCGCTGCGTCACCTGCCGTACGGAAACCACTCGTCCGGGCGGTCGGTCCCGGGCAGGGAACCGACCGCCCGGCGCTGGGTGATTCAGATGCCGGCCGCCGCCGACAGGTCGCGCTTGATGGTGGCGAGGATGGCCTCGGCCCGCTCCTTCGCGGTTGAGAGCTCGTTCGCGCCGGCGACCGGGACTACGGCCTCCAGGTAGCACTTGAGCTTCGGCTCGGTGCCGCTCGGGCGGACGATCACTCGGGCCTTCACCTCGCCGTCCAGGTAGTAGCGCAGGCCGTCGGTGGGCGGCAGCTTGTCGGTGCCGCGTGTCAGGTCCTCGGCGGAGGTGACGGTCAGGCCCGCGAGCGTGGTGGGCGGCTGGGCGCGCAGGCGGGCCATCGCGTCGGCGATCACCGTCAGGTCCTCGACGCGGACCGACAGCTGGTCGGTGGCGTGCAGGCCGTGCTCTACGGCGAGGTCGTCGAGGAGGTCGAGGAGCGTGCGGCCCTCGGACTTCAGGACGGAGGCGAGCTCGGTGATGAGGAGCGCCGCCGTGATGCCGTCCTTGTCGCGTACGCCCTCGGGGTCGACGCAGTAGCCGAGCGCCTCTTCGTAGCCGTAGCGCAGGCCGTCGACGCGGGCGATCCACTTGAAGCCGGTCAGGGTCTCCTCGTACGGCAGACCGGCGGCGGCGGCGATCCGGCCGAGGAGGGACGACGACACGATGGACTCGGCGAAGGTGCCGCTCGCTCCGTTGCGGACCAGGTGGGCGGCGAGCAGCGCGCCGACCTCGTCGCCGCGCAGCATCCGCCACTCGTCGGTGCCGGGTACGGGCACGGCGACGGCGCAGCGGTCCGCGTCCGGGTCGTTCGCGACGATCAGGTCCGGCTGCTCGGGCTGCATGCGGCGGGCGGTGGCGAAGGACAGGTCCATGGCCCCCGGCTCCTCCGGGTTGGGGAAGGCGACCGTGGGGAAGTCCGGGTCCGGCTCGGCCTGCTCGGCGACGAGCACGGGCTCGGGGAATCCGGCACGGGCGAATGCGGCCGTCAGGACCTCCTTGCCGACGCCGTGCATGGCCGTGTAGACGACGCGGGCGGTGCGGGGGGACCCGGCGGTCAGGACCTCGTCCGTACGGGCGAGATAGGCCTCCAGGACCTCCTCGTTGAGGGTGAACCAGCCGGTGTCGGGGCGCGGTACGTCGGCGAGTGACCGTACGGCGTCGATCCCGGCGGCGATCTCGGCGTCGGCCGGGGGCACGATCTGCGAGCCGTCGCCGAGGTAGACCTTGTAGCCGTTGTCGCGGGGCGGGTTGTGGCTCGCGGTGACCTCGACGCCGGCGACGGCGCCCAGGTGCCTTATGGCGAAGGCCAGTACGGGGGTGGGCAGCGGGCGGGGCAGGAGGGCGGCGCGCAGGCCGGCGCCGGTCATGACGGCGGCGGTGTCGCGGGCGAAGTCGGCGCTCTTGTGGCGGGCGTCGTAGCCGATCACGACGAGGCCGTCGGTCTGGCCCTTGGCCGTCAGGTACGCGGCGAGGCCGGCGGCGGCGCGGATGACCACGGCGCGGTTCATGCGCATGGGGCCCGCGCCGAGTTCTCCGCGGAGGCCGGCCGTGCCGAACTGGAGGGTGCCGGCGAAGCGCGCGGCGATCTCGTCCACGGCCTCGGCGTCGATGAGCTTGGCGAGCTCGTCGCGGGTCTCGCTGTCCGGGTCTTCGGCCAGCCAGGCCTGCGCCCGGGCGATGAGCTCCTGCTCCTGCTGCACGATGTGGTCCACCTCTCGTGTGTGGTGCGTTGCGATTCGCCTGCGGCAAGCTTGTTCCCCGCCCAGCGGCACCATCCAGCCACCCCCGGCGGCTTCAGGCCGTCCGGCGTTTGAGGACAGGCCGCCCGGCAGGGCGAAGCGTCAGATGCGTTCCAGGACCTGGGCCAGGAGTGCGCCCATCCGGGTCGCCGAGTCGCGGCCGGCCTGGAGGACTTCCTCGTGGTTCAGGGGTTCGCCCGTCAGGCCCGCGGCCAGGTTGGTGACCAGCGAGATGCCGAGCACCTCCGCACCCGCCTCGCGCGCGGCGATGGCCTCCAGGACCGTGGACATGCCGACGAGGTCGCCGCCCATCACGCGGACCATGTTGATCTCGGCGGGCGTCTCGTAGTGCGGGCCGGGGAACTGGACGTACACGCCCTCCTCAAGGGTGGCGTCCACCTCCTTGCACAGCGCGCGCAGCCGCGGCGAGTACAGGTCCGTCAGGTCCACGAAGTTCGCGCCGATGATCGGCGAGGTGGCCGTCAGGTTGATGTGGTCGCTGATCAGGACCGGCTGGCCGGGACGCATGCCCGGACGCAGGCCGCCGCAGCCGTTCGTCAGGACGATGGTCTTGCAGCCGGCGGCGACGGCGGTACGGACGCCGTGCGAGACGGCGGCTACACCGCGGCCCTCGTAGTAGTGCGTACGGCCGAGGAAGACCAGCGCGCGCTTGTCGCCGATCTTGTACGAGCGGACCGTGCCCGCGTGTCCGGCGACGGCCGGCGGCGGGAAGCCGGGCAGCTCGGTGACGGCGAACTCGTGCTCGGGCGCGCCCAGCGCTTCGGCGGCCGGCACCCAGCCCGACCCCATCACGAGGGCGACGTCGTGGGTCTCGGCTCCGGTCAGCTCGCGCAGGCGGGCGGCGGCGGCGTCGGCTGCCGCGTGGGGGTCGGCGAAGCCGTCGGTGGGGTCAGAGGTAACAGATGCGTTCACGCCGACGAGGGTAACCGGTCTCGCCCTACGCGCGTAGATGTCACTGCCGACGGTGTTGCGATCGTTGCCTTGTCGGATCCGACGAAGGCAGGCTCACACCCCTCAGCAGGGGCGCTTGCGCAGCTCCATGACGTAGTCGTGCGGCGCGCCCGCCGACTCCGCCGCGTCGGCGAGTTCCCCCAGGTAGCGGGCGGAAGGGAGCCCGCCCTCGTACCCGTTCAGGACGTACACCCAGGTCGGCTCCTCGCCCTCCAGCGTGTGTACGCGCACCCGCATCCGGCGGTAGATGTCGAGTCCGACACCCTCCCACCGGTCCATGGAGTCCTCGTCCATCGGAGCGATGTCGTACAGCGCGACGAAGACCTGTGAGCGCGGCGCTTCCACGATGGTGGCGAGCGCGCCCTCCCAGCCCATCGACTCGCCGCCGAAGGTCAGCCGCCAGCCGTTGAGCCAGCCGGTCCCGCGCAGCGGTGAGTGCGGTGCGCGGCGCGTCATCAGCCGCGCGTCGAGGTTGCCGGCGTACGCGGCGTAGAGCGACATGTGGTCGAGGGTACGGGAGGGGGTGGAGCAGCGGTGGCTGTGAAGCGTCGCGGCCGGATGGAGGCCCCGGGGCGAAGCACCTTGAAGCGTGCGGGACAATGGAGTACGTACTGCATTCCCCCCGGGCGATCCCCGGATCCCCGGCCGAGCGGGCAGGCGGGCCGGGATTGACAATGCGAGGCGGACTTTTTCGTGACCCGGATCGTGATCATCGGTGGCGGACCCGGCGGATACGAGGCGGCCCTGGTGGGCGCCCAGCTCGGCGCGGAGGTGACGGTAGTCGACAGCGACGGTCTGGGCGGGGCGTCGGTGCTCACCGACTGCGTACCGTCGAAGACTCTGATCGCAACGGCCGAGGTGATGACGACCTTCGACTCTTCGTACGAGGAGTTGGGCATCATCGTCGCCGACGACACGCCGCACGTGGAGCAGGCCGCCCGCGTGGTCGGTGTGGACCTCGGCAAGGTCAACCGCCGTGTGAAGCGCCTCGCGCTCGCGCAGTCCCACGACATCACCGCGTCCGTCACGCGTGCGGGCGCGCGCGTGCTGCGCGGCCGGGGCCGTATCGAGGGCCAGCAGGGCTCCGACGGCTCCCGCACGGTCGTCGTCACGTACAGCGACGGCAATGAGGAGCGCCTCACCGCCGACGCCGTACTGATCGCGACGGGCGGGCACCCGCGCGAGATCCCCGACGCGCTCCCGGACGGCGAGCGGATCCTGAACTGGACACAGGTGTACGACCTGGACGAGCTCCCCGAGGAGCTCATCGTGGTCGGCTCCGGTGTCACGGGCGCGGAGTTCGCCGGCGCGTACCAGGCGCTCGGCTCGCGCGTCACCCTCGTGTCGTCGCGCGACCGTGTGCTGCCGGGTGAAGACCCGGACGCCGCCGCCGTCCTCGAAGACGTCTTCCGGCGCCGCGGCATGAACGTCATGGCCCGCTCGCGCGCCGAGTCCGCCAAGCGGGTCGGCGACCGCGTGGAAGTGACCCTTTCCGACGGGCGTGTCATCAGCGGTACGCACTGCCTGATGGCCGTCGGCGCCATCCCGAACAGCGCGGACATGGGCCTGGAGGAGGCCGGGGTCCGGCTGAAGGACTCGGGCCACATCCTGACCGACCGGGTTTCGCGCACCAGCGCGCCGGGCGTGTACGCGGCCGGCGACGTCACCGGCGTCTTCGCGCTCGCGTCGGTCGCGGCCATGCAGGGCCGGATCGCGATGTACCACTTCCTCGGCGACGCGGTGACTCCGCTCAACCTCAAGACCGTCTCGGCGAACGTCTTCACCGACCCCGAGATCGCGACGGTCGGCTACAGCCAGTCGGACGTGGACTCGGGCAAGATCGAGGCCCGCGTCGTGAAGCTGCCGCTGCTGCGCAACCCGCGCGCCAAGATGCAGGGCATCCGCGACGGCTTCGTCAAGATCTTCTGCCGCCCCGGTACGGGCATCGTGGTCGGCG
The DNA here is from genome assembly GCF_018614035.1 of Streptomyces sp. ISL-96. Taxonomy (GTDB): domain Bacteria; phylum Actinomycetota; class Actinomycetes; order Streptomycetales; family Streptomycetaceae; genus Streptomyces. Next base: position 33,578 of record NZ_JAGGPA010000003.1, on the reverse strand, counting down.
GCTGCGTCGTATCGCCGCACGCGAGCGAGCTGATCCACCCGATTTCGATCGCGGTCGACAACAACCTGACCGTGGAACAGATCGCGAACGCGTTCACGGTCTACCCGTCCCTGTCGGGTTCGATCGCCGAGGTCGCACGGCAACTGCACACCCGCAAGACGTCCGCCGAGGCGTAGGGCCGGGGGACGCGCGTCGCGTCGCCCCGGCATCCCGCGTCCTCGTGCCCGCGCGGTCAGTCGTCGCTGACCACATAGAGGTGAAGGTCCTTCGAAAGCGTCCGGGCGCTCTTCGCGGCCATCTGCCAGTCGTCGCCGTCCAGGGACTGGTACGGGGGATCCATCAGTTCGCGGTAGTCGTCGAAGCCGGCCCGCGCTTCCGCCAGCCCCGTGGTCATGCGCTGCCGGGCCGCCTCCGCCTCGGAAGCCGGAGTGCTCGTCGGCTTCATGAGGACGCGCTGGCGCAGCCAGTCGTTGTTGGCCGCCGGCGTATTGGGCGTACCGCTGTCGTCGGCCGTCCGGCCGTCCTCGTCCAGCCGGGGAAACCCGGGCTGCGGCTGCCGGGAGGCCCGGACGGTGGCCATGAGCTGCTTGATCCCCCACGCGTTGGTGATCATCTTGTCGACCACCGTCGACGCGTGCCCGCGGTAGGCCGCCGATCCCCGGTCCACGCCCAGACCGCCGAGCGCCAGCAGTGGTACGACCGCCCTGGCGGCTACCTCGCAGCAGCGCGGGCCGCTCTCACCGCTGTCCACCTCGGCCAGCGCATCCCGTTCCAGTTGGTCCAGATCCTCGTCCTCCGGACGCGGCACCACGTCCCAGTCCTGTCCCACGCGAGTCCACAGGGCGTGCACCGCCGCGTTACGGGCGCCGCTCAGCAGGTGGCTGTCCTGACCGGAGAAGGAGCGCAGTGCGAGTTCGAATACGTACGGTGAACGCCCCTTCGCGGAGAAGGACTTGGCTCCCAGCACTTCATTGATCACCCGTCGCTTCTCCTTCGACGGGGTGGTCATCAGCCGGATCAGCCAGGCGCACCGTTCGTCCCGGTGCGTGCTGAGGCCGATTCTCTTCGCGACGTCGGTGAGATCTTCGCGGCCCAGTGCGAAGACGAGGCTGTCCGGCTCCAGCAGGCCGTAGTCGGCCAGGGTGTTGACCGCGCGCTCCGCCAGGAGAGTCCGCTGCGCCTCCTCCGAGAACGCCTTCGGCTCGATGTTCTGCGCTCCCAGCGCCAGGTTCAGCGTGCTGACGTAGCTCGCCTTTCCGGTGCGTTGCTGTGGTGTGGCCTGTTCGCTCCAGCCCCAGCCGACGATCAGGTCGGCTTCGGCGGTAAGGGCGTTGATCTGCCTCTCGGCGTGGAACAGATCGTCCAGCCGCATCTCCTCGTTCTTGGACAGCTTCTCCGCGACCTTGCTCAGGTCGCGCATCAGCTTGCTGAGCCAGCGCCGCTGCGAGGTGGGGTCCATGGTGAGGATCGTGGATTCCGTCAGCCCGAGGATCTTGTGGGCGGACGCGGTGCGCGAGGTGCCGTCGACGACCCCCACGGCCTGGCGCGGCGTACCGTCCGAGAAGCGGAATTCCACGTGTCCGGCGAGCAAGGGCATGAGCACACCATTGGATCCGATGTCGTCCACCCAGCTGTTGTGCCGGAGCACGAATGCCGCGTTGCTGTCCAGCGCGCCGGCGACGGCCGCGCGCGAGCCCCGGTAGACCAGAGAGGGCAGGCCGGGAGGTGACTCAGGGGCCGGCAGCGCGAGATGGGGCGAACCCGCCGCGCCGACCTTGGGGTCGGAGAGGTAGGTCTGGCCGACGACGAACCTGCCGTTCGTCGCGTCGACGAGCAGCAGGGGTGTCCAGACGGTGGTACGGAGCAGATGGAGCGTCCGGTTGCCGCGCACGCGCTGCTGCCTGATGTGGGCCGCTCGTACACCGCGCGGATCGACCACGGTGGCGAGCAGTTCGGCCGCGGTCTCCTCCGTATGCCCGATCTCGACATCGGCGTCCTGTACCAGGCGCTCGGCCGCACTCTCGACGGACCTGCGGTCGCGGACGACGAGATGCGCGACGCGCTCGCGCAGCACCTCCACCCGGTCCCGGTAGTCGCCTTCCGTAATGTCCTTCTCTATTTCCATTTCACCCATAAGTGGTAAGCCTCCGCTTGACCGTGTGCCCCTGGGCGGGCACAGTGAATGAGCCGGACCCACGAGGGCCCGGAAGTGGGGCCAGGTCATCCGCCGGACGACGGACACCTGGCCTTCGCGTTGTCTTGGCTGGGTTGTCTGGGTTGGCCGGGTTGGCTGGGTTGGCTACGAATCGCCGCGGGCGGCGGCGGGCCCGTGGGACAGGGAGCACCGGCCGCAGGTCAGCACGGTCGCCTTGGCGGCGCTGGCCAGGTCGTCCCAGTAGCCGGCGCGGCCGTCGAGCGCGGCGCCGAAGGCTCCCGCGACGACATCGGCGGCCCACAGGGCGTGCTCCACGGGGCCGGCGGCGTGCTCTACGCGCAGGTCCGCCGGCAGGACTCCCGCGCGGCGCAGCCCGGTCAGCCCCTTGAGGTCTCCCTTGTCCCGTACGGGGCCTCTGGACTCGAAGACCACCTCGGTGACGCCGCGCTCGGCCAGTGCGGTCAGCAGCGACTGCATCGCCTTGCCGCGGGCGCGCTCCTGGTGGGCGTTGTCCATCCGGCACCACGTGGCGATCACGATCTCGGGCTCGACCGACGACGTGCGGCGGGTGAGCAGCAGTCGCCGCCGGGCGGACTCGTCGCGCCAGTGCAGTTTGCGCTGCCCCCTGAGCAGCAGGGACGCCATGGTGTCCCGGGCGTGCTGCACCCGATGGGGCGACAGCAGGACGGCTGCCAGCATGTAGATCCCGGCGCCGTCGGCGCGGCAGCGCAGCGACTCGTCGCAGAACGCGCGGGGGCCCGGCTCAGTGGCTCGGGAAGGTAAGGCGCCGTGCATGGTGGTGTGACCTCCGGTGGCACGAGAGCGCGCAGCGCCCGTGCCGGGCAGGTCCTGTCCGACTTGGCACCCCCGGGCGGAGCAACGCGGTCCGGAGTGGAACGCCGGAAGCGCGGTGAGCGCGGGGTGAGTTGACGGGGGGAGGCGGCAATGCCTCCGGCCGGTAACCCTGGTGCACTGGAAGTCCAGGATCATATGAAGTTTCAGGTAGGCGAAGACCGTAGACCTTCACCCACTGTGCCGCAAGCGGAGTTTGATCCACCATCAGCTGCGTGGCAGTCTGCCCGAAGCGGCAACTATCACAAACTGTCCTCACCTGTGGGCAACTTCTGCTATTCGGCGCAAACTGCTGAAAACTATCGGTCGCTGGGGTTACTGTCAGTTTCGTGTTCGCTGCAGAACGTCGCCAATTGATCCTCGAAATGGTGCGTGCCAACGGGGCTGTATCGCTCCGTGAGCTCGCCCGCGTCGTCCAGACCTCCGAAGTGACCGTACGGCGGGACGTGCGGGCACTGGAGGCAGAAGGACTCCTCGACCGCCGGCACGGCGGTGCGGTACTGCCGGGCGGTTTCACGCGGGAGTCCGGCTTTCCGCAGAAATCCCATCTCGCGACCGCGGAGAAGACGGCCATCGCCGACCTCGCCGCGGGACTCGTCGAAGAGGGCGAAGCCATCGTCGTCGGCGCCGGGACGACCACGCAGGAGCTGGCCAGACGGCTCGCCCGGGTTCCCGGGCTGACCGTCGTCACCAACTCCCTGCTGGTGGCCCAGGCGCTGGCGCACGCCAACCGCGTCGAGGTCGTCATGACCGGCGGCACGCTGCGTGGTTCGAACTACGCACTCGTCGGCAGCGGGGCCGAGCAGTCCCTCCAGGGGCTGCGGGTCTCCCGGGCCTTCCTCTCCGGTAGCGGGCTGACCGCGGAGCGCGGCCTGTCGACCTCCAACATGCTGTCGGCGAGCGTCGACCGGGCGCTGGTGCAGGCCGCCGCCGAGGTGGTGGTCCTGGCGGACCACACCAAGCTCGGCACCGACACCATGTTCCAGACGGTGCCCACCGACGTGATCACGCGCCTCGTCACCGACGAGCCGCCGCCCCACGACGACCGTGCGGCCACCGAACTGCAGGCCCTGGCCGATCAGGGAGTGCAGATCGCCGTCGCGGGGCCGGGAGCCGCCGGCGCCGGGGGCGACGGCGTCCCGCCGGGGCGCCAGCCCCGCCGGGACATGCCCCTGCCGGGCCAGCGGCGTACGCACCCGGGCGGGCCCGGTGCGCAACTGCGCAGCGCCGGACCTCTGGCGGAGCAGCAGTCGGGCCCCGCCGAGCGTGAACGGGCGCGCGTCGCCGATCTGCGCCGCCGCTGAAGAGCCGAAACGGCGAGGTTACGTCGCCGCTTCCTTCTCCGCCCGCAGGCCCTTCAGCGTCAGCGTCAGCAGGCGGTCGGCCAACTCCGGGTCGTCCGGCGCCTGTTCGGCGGCCAGCGCGATGGCGTTGGTCAGCTGCATCAGGTCACCGATCGATACGTCGGGCCTGACGGCGCCGCTCTCCTGAGCCCGTACGAGCAGCCGCTCACCGGCCGCCTTCATCGGCGTACTGCATCGCGCCAGGGCCGAACTCTCGTCGCGCGAGGCCGACATGAGCTCGCGGGCGAGACCTCGGTACTCACCCGCATGGGTGACGATGTCACGCAGCCAGGTGACGAGCGCAGAGCAGGGCGCCTCGCTGTCGGCGAGCTCGCGAGAGTGCGCGAGGAGTTCGTCCACGGCGCCCTGGAAGACGGCGCTCATGAGTGCGTGCCGGGTGGGGAAGTGCCGGTAGAGCGTGCCGATCCCCACGCCGGCGCGGCGCGCGACGTCTTCGAGCGAGGCATCGGTGCCGTGCTCGGCGAAGGCGCGGCGGGCCTCGGCCAGCACGCGCTCGTAATTCCGGCGGGCATCGGCGCGCATGGGCCGCGCGGCCGCTGACGCGGGTGGGGGCTGCGGCCCGGGGGCGGGCGCCGGCTGGGGCGTCGGGTGGGACGCCGAGGGCGGCTGGGACTCCGGCTCTGGCGCCGGTGGTTTCAGCGCCTCCGGCGGCTGTGGTCTGGTCGTCGCCATGGGCTTGCCCTTCTCCTGCTCCGGTCTCCAGGATGCCATTGCGAGCTGAGGGCCCCGCCGGTTTCGGCGGGGCCCTCAGTCACGTACGGCTGTGCGTCAGTCCTTGATCTCGCAGATCGTGGCGCCGGAGGTGACGGACGCGCCGACTTCGGCGACCAGGCCCTTGACGGTGCCGGAGCGGTGCGCGTTCAGCGGCTGCTCCATCTTCATGGCCTCCAGTACGACGACGAGGTCGCCCTCATTGACCTCCTGGCCCTCCTCGACCGCGATCTTGACGATCGTGCCCTGCATGGGCGAGGCGAGGGTGTCACCGGAGGCGGCCGGGCCGGACTTCTTCGCGGCCCGGCGCTTGGGCTTGGCGCCCGCGGCCAGGCCGGTGCGGGCCAGGGTCATGCCCAGCGAGGACGGCAGCGAGACTTCCAGGCGCTTGCCGCCGACCTCGACGACGATGGTCTCGCGACCGGCCTCGTCCTCGTCCGCGTCCGCGCCCGGCACGGTGAAGGCCGGGATCTCGTTGACGAATTCCGTCTCGATCCACCGGGTGTGGATCGTGAAGGGGCTGGACGTGAACGCCGGGTCCGCCACGACCGCGCGGTGGAAGGGGATGGCCGTGGCCATGCCCTCGACGTTGAACTCCGCGAGCGCGCGGGCGGCGCGCTGGAGCGCCTGCTCGCGGGTGGCGCCGGTGACGATCAGCTTGGCGAGGAGCGAGTCCCAGGCCGGGCCGATGACCGCCCCGGTCTCGACACCCGCGTCCAGGCGGACACCGGGGCCGGACGGCGGCGCAAAGGCGGTCACCGTGCCGGGGGCCGGCAGGAAGCCGCGGCCCGGGTCCTCGCCGTTGATGCGGAACTCGATGGAGTGCCCGCGCACGGCCGGGTCGTCGTAACCGAGCTTTTCGCCGTCGGCGATCCGGAACATCTCGCGGACCAGGTCGATGCCGGTGACCTCTTCGGAGACCGGGTGCTCGACCTGGAGGCGGGTGTTGACCTCCAGGAAGGAGATCGTGCCGTCCACGCCGACGAGGAACTCGACGGTGCCGGCGCCGACGTAACCGGCCTCCTTGAGGATGGCCTTCGACGCGCGGTACAGCTCCGCGTTCTGGGCCTCGCTCAGGAACGGCGCGGGCGCCTCCTCCACCAGCTTCTGGTGGCGGCGCTGGAGCGAGCAGTCACGGGTGGAGACGACCACGACGTTGCCGTGGGCGTCGGCCAGGCACTGCGTCTCGACGTGGCGCGGCTTGTCGAGGTAGCGCTCGACGAAGCACTCGCCGCGCCCGAAGGCGGCGACGGCCTCGCGGACGGCGGAGTCGTACAGCTCCGGGACCTCTTCGAGCGTACGGGCGACCTTCAGACCGCGGCCGCCACCGCCGAACGCCGCCTTGATGGCGATCGGCAGACCGTTCTGCTCGGCGAACGCGACGACCTCGTCGGCGCCCGAGACCGGGTCCGGCGTACCGGCGACGAGCGGGGCACCCGCGCGCTGCGCGATGTGCCGGGCCGCCACCTTGTCGCCGAGGTCACGGATGGCCTGCGGCGGCGGGCCGATCCAGGTCAGACCGGCGTCGATCACGGCCTGGGCGAACTCGGCGTTCTCGGACAGGAAGCCGTACCCGGGGTGAACCGCGTCAGCTCCCGAATCCTTGGCGGCCTGGAGCACCTTGGCCATGTCCAGGTAGCTGGCGGCCGGGGTGTCACCGCCCAGAGCGAACGCCTCGTCGGCCGCACGGACATGCAGAGCGTCCCGGTCCGGATCGGCGTAGACGGCTACGCTCGCGATTCCGGCATCCCGGCAGGCCCGAGCAACGCGGACAGCGATTTCGCCTCGGTTGGCGATGAGCACCTTGCGCACGATTGGCTCCCTCCTTGAAACAAGCTGAGTTTAGGGACTGCCGACACGGCCCTACGACCCATCCCCAATAGTGAGCTTGCCCACACGGAGCGTGATGCGAGGCTCGCGCGCGTCGCGAATTCCCTTGTCGCACCACGGTACGACGGGTTCCTCCACCGCACAGTAGCCCTCGGGTGTGGCGCAGGTCTCTGTCCGGGCGGCCAGTCGCGGGAGGGCTTTCTTTGTCGAGTCTCCACGAACGGGCGGTTGATTCTTTGCCGCGGGACCGGCGGGGCCCGACCCCTTGTACGGACGATTACCCGTTAGTAGCGTTTGGGGCGTCGCGTACGTACTAGGGGTAACAGCCGGAAGAGGGTGGGCGCCGTGGCGCGCAGACCGATAGCTGCCGTGGCTGCGGCCTTGCTGTTCGTCGAAGCCGTCGGGATCGTGTTCGTGCACTGGATCCTCGGCAAGGTCGTCAACAGCCAGTCGATGTCCCTGGCAGGCCTGGACTCCGACGTGATGTCCACGTCGACGTATCTGATGGGCGGCGGCTTCGGCCTCTACCTGGTGGCGTGCGGCGTCCTCCTGCTGCGCGCGGCGGTCTCGGACCGGCCGCCGGGCCGCCTCGGCCGGATCCTGCTGATCGCGTGCGCGGTGGTGCACGGGGTGCTTGGTGCGCTGTGCGTCGGGCTGGTCGGCTGGGCGGCGTTCGTGGCGATGATGGTCACGTTCGGCCTCGTCGTGCTCTCGGTCATCGCGTACGGGAAGCGGGACGAGCGGGGTGGCGTTCCCGGCTCCGCCGGCGCTTCGGACACTCCGCCGGCCGGGCCGGAGAGCGGGACTCCGGTGACGGTCTGACGGCTGACGCGTGCATCGCGAATGCGAGTGAGACGGCATTGCATGCGTCGATCTGTGGATGAATCCGGGGGAGCGACTTTCCTTTCCTGAACCGCCGGAGGAGGGATTTGGAGGCGCGGCGGTGCTGGGTCGATTTGCGGCCCTCCCGGGAATTTCTCCCGCGGCGAGTGGAAGTCATGCCAGATGTCGTCCGCGTGCTGTAAATACAGCAGGTCTGCTTTCGGGATCGCTCGAAGGGCTAGAGGAACGCGAGGCGGGCGCCGAGGGCGGCGAACGCGCCAGCGAAGACCCTGCGCATCCACGTCAGGACGCGGGGGCGCGAGAGGACATGGCGCCGCATCGCGGCGGCGAACCGCCCGTAGGCGGCGAAGACGAGGAACGTGAGCAGCATGAATACGGCGCTCAACTCGGCCATGCGCAAAAGGGCGTTCGGCTCGCCCGCGCTCACGAACTGCGGCAGGAACGCGAAGAAGAAGATCGTGAGTTTCGGGTTGAGGATATTGATGAGAATGGCGGAGATGATGACTTTGGTCGCCGAGCGGGGTGCGGTGTCCTTCTCCGCCGTCAGGGCGTTCTTGTCCCGCAGGGTGCTCCACGCCATGTAGAGGAGATAGGCGACGCCCAGGTATTTCAGAATCTGGAATGCCGTCGCGCTGGTGTGGAGGAGCGCCGCGAGGCCCGTTATCGCCGCCACCATGTGCGGAATGATGCCGAGGGTGCAGCCGATCGCGGCGACGATACTCGCGCGGGCGCCGCGTGAAAGGCCGGCCGCCATGGTGTACAGCACGCCGGTGCCGGGTGTGGCGACGACAATCAGCGAAGTCAGTAAGAACTCGATGCTCATGCCCTCACCCTGGCGACACAATGGCCTCATGAACAGGTCCATTGGCGACGTCTCCGACCGGTCCATAACAGCCTCGTCCGGGTCGGACTTCCTGCAGCTGAACATCGCTGACGCGCCCGTCGGCGGGCTGTCGGACTGGCTGGCCGACAGGCTCAGGGCCGCGATATCCGACGGCAGCCTTCCGGTGGGGAGCCGGTTGCCGGCGACTCGGGTGCTCGCCGCAGAGCTGCGCGTATCGCGGGGGGTGGTGACGGAGGCGTACCAGCGCCTGACGGAGGACGGGCATGTCGCGGGGCGGGGGCGGGGCGGAACGGTGGTGGTGGCGGCGCCGGTCGCTGTTGTTCCTGTTCCTGCTCCTGGTGCTGCAGCTGCGGCTTCCGCTGCTGGGGCGCCTTTCGCCGTAACGCCGCCGGGATCGGACGTCTTCGACGCGCTGCGCGCCGCACCGGCCCGCATCGACCTGTCGCCGGGTGTGCCCGATCTGGCCGCGTTCCCGCGAGCGGCGTGGCTGCGCGCGGAACGCGCCGTACTGAAAGAGCTCTCGGCGTCCGATCTCGGGTACGGGGACCCGCGCGGCGCCCTGGGGTTGCGTCGTGCCGTGGCGAACTGGCTCGCCCGTAACCGTGGGATCAGGGTGGACGCGGGTGACGTCCTCATCACGTCAGGCACCGCGCAGGGGCTGGCGCTGCTGGCGCAGGTGCTCAGGGACGACGGGATCTCCGCGATGGCGGTGGAGGATCCCGGCTCGCTCGGCGCCCGGCAGCATTTGCACAACCGGCGGCTGGAGACGCCGCCGGTCGCGGTCGACGCGGAGGGCGTACGGGTCGACGAACTGCGCGCCACCGGTGCGCGGGCGGTTCTGCTCACTCCGGCGCACCAGTTTCCGACCGGGGTGGTGCTCGGCGGCGTACGGCGCCGGGAGCTGATGCGGTGGGCGGGGGAGGGTGGCCTGATCGTCGAGGACGACTACGACGCCGAGCATCGCTACGACCGGCCGCCGGTGCCCGCGCTGCGGTCCGTGCTCCCGGAGCAGGTCTGCTACGCCGGGAGCGTGTCCAAGCTGCTCGCGCCCGCGCTGCGGGTGGGGTGGATGCTGGCGCCGCCGAAGTACCGGGACGCGCTGGTGGACGCGAAGCGGTTCGCGGACCTCGGCAACGCGGTGCTGCCGCAGCTGGTGCTGGCGCGGTTGATGGAGTCGGGCGAGATGGAACGCCACCTGCGCCTGCTGCGCGGGCGGCACCGGCGGCGCCGGGACGCGATGATCGCGGCGATCGCGGAGCACCTTCCGGGGGCGGTGGTACACGGTGCGGCGGCGGGGCTGCACCTGATGATCACCTTCCCCGGCGCGCGATTCCCCGACACCGAGTTGGCGGCGGCGGCGCTCGCGCGCGGCGTGAAGGTGCAGCCGCTGTCGTGGCACAGGCAGCGGGCCGGCCGGCCCGGTCTTGTGCTCGGTTACGCCGCTACCTCGCCGGGCGGGATCGCGGAGGGCGTGGCGACGCTGGGCAGTGCGCTGGCCGTCATGCCCAGAGGGCGGTGATCGGCGTACCGAGGTCGGCGAGGAGGCGGCGCAGCAGGGGCAGCGACAGGCCGATGACGTTGCCGGGGTCGCCGTCGATGCCGTCGATGAACGGGGCCGAGCGGCCGTCGAGGGTGAAGGCGCCGGCGACGTGGAGGGGTTCGCCGGTAGCGACGTACGCGGCGATCTCGGCGTCTGTCGGCTCGCCGAAGCGGACCGTGGTGGACGCGGTGGCGGAGGCGCGGCGTCCGGTGGCGGTGTCGATCACGCAGTGGCCGGTCTGGAGGATGCCGGAGCGGCCCCGCATGGACTTCCAGCGGGCGGTGGCGTCCTCGGCGTCGGTGGGCTTGCCGAGGGCCTGTCCGTCGAGTTCGAGTACGGAGTCGCAGCCGATGACGAGGGCGTCGGCGGCCTCGGGGCGGGCGGCGACGGAAGTGGCCTTCGCCTCTGCCAGTACGAGCGCGAGCTCGCCGGGGGTGGGGGCGGTGACCGCGTCCTCGTCGACGCCACTGACGACCACCTCGGGAGCGAGCCCGGCCTGGCGCAGGAGCGCGAGGCGGGCGGGGGAGGCGGAGGCGAGGACGAGGCGGCGGCGCGGATCTGTCATGCGGTTCATCGTACGAGGCGCCGGTACTCCTGCCGGGCGGGCGGGCGGGGGCTTCGCCTGCGGCGCTTGCGGTGGTGTGCGGTGCCCCTGCCGCGAGCAGCCCTGCCGGGGTTGGCGGCTGCCGGCCTATGGGGCGAGCCCCTGGTCCCGGCCGTCGGTTTTGGCTCTGCGGGCCGGTGGGTGGAGGGCCCCGCCTGCGGCGAGCGGCTGCCCCACCCCGCCCGCCCGTTGGAGGGGGGGCGAGTGCGTGGGCGCCTCCGGTGGGTGGCTTGGCGCCGTCGGCGGCTGCGGGTTGTGGCGGGGCAAGGACGTGAGCGTCTCCGGTGGGTGGCTCGGGGGCTGGGGGTGTCCCCCAGTTTCGGGAAGGGGCGGGTAGGGGAAAGCGCCGCAGGCAGGCCCGGCGTACCCCCGGCCCGGCCGCCGTCAGTGGATGCCGAGTACGAACATCGCCAGCACCATCGCCAGCGCCAGCAGCACGCCCATGCGCCGGAGCATCGCCTGCGTCTCGCGCAGCTCTTTCGGAGGCTCGTTCTCCGGGTCGGACCACAGCATGCCTTCGATCCTGAGGGCGGAACCGCCTCGGCGCCTGAGTACGTGTACTCAGGCGGCCCAGTACCAATGGACTAATTCCGGGTGAACGATCCCGCCTTCGCCGCAGCGAACGCCACCGCCGCCGCCCGCACCGCGTCCGCCTCCGCCAGTGGTTCCCGGCTCACCGCGAAGCGGTAGTAGAGCGGGGCGGACACCGCACGGATCACCTCGCCCGGGTCCGTCCCGGCCGGGACCTCGCCCCGCCCCGCCGCCCGCTCCACGCACGGCGACCACTCGCGGATGCGCGTCGCGTAGAAGCCGTTCAGCGCACGCGCGCACTCCTCGTCGCACGCCGCCGCCGCGATGACCGCCTGGAAGACCGGGCCCATGCGCGGATCCGTGAGGGTCTGCCGTACGAGACGGGCGTTGGCCAGCAGGTCTCCGTCGAGGGAGCCGGTGTCGGCGGCGGGTACCGACTGCTCGGCCATGTCGCGCAGCAGGTCGGCGACCAGGCCGGCCGCTGAGCCCCAGCGGCGGTAGACGGTCGTCTTGCCGACGCCCGCCTGTGCCGCGACGCGGTCCATGTTCAGGCCGTGGAAGCCCCCCTCCACCAGTGCTTCCTGGGTCGCTTCGAGCACGGCGGTGCGGACCTTGGCGGTCCGTCCGCCGGGGCGCACCGTCCCCGGCGTGGTCGACGAGGGCCCCAAACGGGAATTCTGTTCCATTAGACGCTCCGAGTCTGCTACGGTCCTCGCAGCTTAACGGAACTTGCTTCCCATTAGGGAAAGGTTTGTCATGAGCGTCGTCCGCCGAATCGCTCGCATCGCCGCACCCGTCGCCGCATCCGCCCTCGCCCTCGGACTCCTCGGCGCCGCGCAGCCGGCCTCCCCCGCCCAGTCCGCCCCCGCCCAGTCCCCCTCCGCCCAGTCCGCCTCCGCCCGCTGGACCGCCGCCTGGGGCGCCTCGCCGCAGCTGCCCAGCACCGGCTTCACCCCGAACTGGTCCCAGGAGGGCTTCTCCCGCCAGACCGTCCGCCAGGTCGTCCGCGTCACCGGCGCCGGTGAGCAGGCCCGTATCCGCCTCTCCAACGCCTACGGGACCTCGCCGCTGAGCGTTACCGGCGCCACCATCGCCCGTACCGCCAAGGGCGCCGCCGTCGAGGCCGGCAGCGTCCGCCACCTCACCTTCTCCGGCAAGCGGTCCGTCGAGATCCCCGCCCGTGGCGAGCTGCGCAGCGACGCCGCCCAGCTGCCCCTGGACCGGCTGGAGTCCGTCACCGTCACCCTCTATCTGGCCGGCACCACCGGGCCCGCCACTTTCCACTCCCAGGCCTGGGCCGACACCTACCGCGCCGAGGGCGACCACCGCGTCGACGCCTCCGGTGCCGCCTTCACCGACACCACCCAGTCCTGGTACTACCTGACCGGCGTCGAGGTCCGTAACAAAAGGGTCCGTAACGAAAACGGCATCGTCCTCTTCGGGGACTCCATCACCGACAGTTTCGGTTCGACGCCGAACACCGATCGCCGTTACTCCGACGCCCTCGCCGAGCGCACCGGCCGCCCCGTCGTCAACCAGGGCATCGGCGGCAACCTCGTCCTCAACGACTCCGCCTGGTACGGCGAACGCGCCACCGCCCGCTTCGGCCGCGACGCCCTCGACCAGCCCGGCGTCTCCACCGTCGTCGTACTCGAAGGCGTCAACGACATCGGCTTCAGCGAGGCGAAGAACCAGCCCACCTACAAGCCGGCACCCGTCGTCTCCTCCGCCGAGCTCATCGCCGGCTACCGCAAGCTGATCCGCGCCGCTCACGCCAAGGGGCTGCGGGCCGTTGGTTCGACCCTGCTGCCGCTCAAGGGGTCCGACCACTGGGGCGAGCACGCGGCGCGGGTCAGCGACGAGGTCAATCACTGGATCCGTACGTCGGGCGAGTTCGACGCGTACGCCGACTTCGACAAGGCGCTCGCCGACCCGGCCGACGCCGACCGCCTCAACCCGGCGTACGACTACGGGGACGCCCTGCACCCCAACGACGCGGGCTACCGGCTGATGGCCAAAACCGTCGCCGAGGTCCTCTAGCTACCCGGCATACCGAAGGCCGGACCCGTTCGCGGGTCCGGCCTTCGTGTGGTCTGCCTAGCCCGGCCAGTACGTCCGGCCCCACGCCGTCGGTCCCGGCTGCGGCAGCCGGTGGCGGGCGACCCTGGCCGGGTCCGACCAGGCGGTCGGCGGTTCCTCCACGCCGGACGGCGAGCCCGCCGCCGCCGCGGCGCGTGCCTGGACCACCGCGAGGGCGGCGGCCAGCTCCTCCGGGGTCGGGTTGCCCCGTATGACCTTGATCATCGTCAGCGGCCCTTCCTAGAGCGGGATGTTGCCGTGCTTCTTCGGGGGGAGGGATTCCCGCTTCGTACGGAGCTGACGCAGACCGCGCACGATGTGCCGACGCGTCTCCGACGGCATGATCACCGCGTCGACGTAGCCACGCTCGGCGGCGACGTAAGGATTCAGCAGCGTGTCCTCGTAGTCGGCGATCAGCTCCGCGCGGGTCGCCTCGGCGGCAGCCTCGTCGACGGATGCCGCGATCGTACGGCGGTGCAGGATGTTCACCGCGCCCTGCGCGCCCATCACCGCGATCTGCGCGGTCGGCCACGCCAGGTTGAGGTCCGCGCCCAGGTGCTTCGAGCCCATGACGTCGTACGCGCCGCCGAAGGCCTTCCGCGTGATGACGGTGATCAGCGGGACCGTCGCCTCCGCGTACGCGTAGATCAGCTTGGCGCCGCGCCGGATGATGCCGCCGTACTCCTGGTCCACGCCCGGCAGGAAGCCCGGCACGTCCACGAACGTCAGCACCGGCACATTGAAGGCGTCACACGTGCGCACGAAGCGCGCGGCCTTCTCGGAGGCGTTGATGTCCAGACAGCCCGCGAACTGCATCGGCTGGTTGGCGACGATGCCGACCGGGTGGCCCTCGACCCGCCCGAAGCCGGTGACGATGTTCGGCGCGAAGAGCGCCTGCGTCTCCAGGAACTCGCCGTCGTCGAGGACGTGCTCGATGGCCGTGTGCATGTCGTACGGCTGGTTCGCGCTGTCCGGGATGAGCGTGTCGAGCTCGCGGTCCTCGTCCGACACGTGCAGGTCCGCCTCCTCCGGGAAGGCCGGCGGCTCGCTGAGATTGTTCGAGGGGAGGTACGAGAGGAGCGACTTGACGTAGTCGATCGCGTCCTTCTCGTCGCCCGCCATGTGATGCGCGACACCGGAGGTGGTGTTGTGGGTGCGCGCGCCGCCCAGCTCCTCGAAGCCCACGTCCTCACCCGTGACCGTCTTGATGACGTCCGGGCCGGTGATGAACATGTGCGAGGTCTGGTCGACCATCACCGTGAAGTCGGTGATCGCGGGCGAGTAGACCGCGCCGCCCGCGCACGGGCCGACGATGAGCGAAATCTGCGGTACGACGCCCGAGGCGTGCACATTGCGACGGAAGATCTCGGCGAACAGGCCGAGCGCGACCACACCCTCCTGGATGCGCGCGCCGCCGCCGTCGTTGATGCCGACGACCGGGCAGCCGGTCTTCAGCGCGAAGTCCATGACCTTGACGATCTTCTCGCCGTAGACCTCGCCGAGCGACCCGCCGAAGATCGTGAAGTCCTGCGAGTAGACGCAGACCGGGCGGCCGTCGACCGTGCCGTAGCCGGTCACGACTCCGTCGCCGTACGGGCGGTTCTTCTCGATGCCGAAGTTCGTCGAGCGGTGCCGGGCGAACTCGTCGAGCTCGACGAACGATCCCTCGTCCATGAGCAGGTCGATCCGCTCACGCGCCGTCAGTTTTCCCTTGGCGTGCTGCTTTTCGACGGCGCGCGCGGACCCGGCGTGCGTGGCTTCGTCGATACGGCGCTGCAAGTCCGCGATCTTGCCCGCGGTCGTATGACTGGGTGCATCGGAGTTGGCAGTCTCGGGCTCGGACATCGGGTTGCGGCTCCCTGCCTGGTCAGCGGACGGCTACTGGCACGTAGCGTAGCGGCGCGTGTGCCGCTCGGCAGTGCGTCGTTTGCCACACCTACGCTGGGTTGCATGACGCCTCCCGATGCTTCAGACCACCGCTGGTCCGACCTCGACCGGCCGCCGCTCAGCGCCGTGGCGCTGCGCCGCGCACTGGTGCGGGAGGACAGCCTGTGGACGTCCCTGGACGTCGTCCCCTCCATCGGATCCACCAATTCCGACCTCGCCGGGCGGGCCGAGGACCTGCCCGAAGGCGCGGTGCTCGTCGCCGAGGAGCAGACCGAGGGCCGCGGGCGCCTCGACCGGCGCTGGTCGGCGCCCGCCCGCTCCGGGCTCTTCTTCTCCGTACTGCTGAAGCCCACCGAGGTGCCGGTCGAGAAGTGGGGCTGGCTGCCGCTGCTCGCCGGCGTCTCGGTGGCGAGCGCGCTGTCCCGGTCGGCCGGCGTCGATACGGCGCTCAAGTGGCCCAACGACCTCCTGGTGACCGTCGGTGGCGAGGAACGCAAGGCCGGCGGCATCCTCGCCGAGCGGGCGGCGGACGGCGTCGTGGTGGGCATCGGCATCAACGTCACCCTGACCGAGAAGGAACTGCCGATCCCCGGCGCCGGGTCGCTCCTGCTCGCGGGAGCGGTCTCGACGGACCGCGATCCGCTGCTGCGGTCGGTGCTGCGTTCGCTCGGTCAGTGGTACGGCGACTGGCGGGCGTCCGGCGGCGATCCGGCGGCCAGTCGCCTCCAGGAGGCGTACGTGGCGGGCTGCGCCACGCTCGGCCGTACGGTACGGGCCGAACTGCCCGGCGGCCGGTCGGTGACCGGCGAGGCGGTGGCCGTCGACGGTCACGGGAGGCTGGTGCTGGCGACGGCCGAGGGGGTTCAGCAGCCGGTGGGAGCAGGTGACGTCGTACACCTCAGGCCGGGGGCGAGTACAGAGGGGACGCGCGGGACGGGGGAGTGAGCTAGGGCACACCTGCCGTATCGTTGAGGCGATCCGCGACGGATCGGTGCGACAGACGATCGGCAGGACACAGGGCAGTGCGCAGGGAACGGGCAGGAGGCGGTAGGTGACCGTCGACGACGCGGGGTCCTCTGCGGGTGCGCGGCCGGACCCGGGGACGAGTCCCGAACCGGGTGCTGTGCCGTCCGGTTCCGGTTCGGGTAAGGAGTCCTCTGTGGGTGCGGCAGCCCCTTCGGGCCGCGGCGCGGACGCGTCCGCTGTCGGCGAAGACCCCCACGAGACCGGACCGGGCGCGGTCGCGAAGCCGTATTCGGGACCCGGTGAGTCGTCCGGGCGCGAGGGCGGGGGTGGCTCCGGTACGGGTTCCGCTGCGGGTTCTGGGGAGCCCTCCGGCGAGGCCTCACGGTCCGGTCCGACAGGTTCATCCGGTTCCAGGACCGGAGCCGGCCCCGGGCGCGGCGTTCTCCGTGCGGACGGGAGCGAGAGCGGGGTGCCGGCCGCCGTTGAGCCTTCGCCGTACCCCACGCCCCACCACGCCGTCGACCACACCGCCGAGCCGACCGACGATCCGCTCGCCATCCGCCTCGAACAGCTGATCCTCGGCGCCGAGCGCCGCTACACCCCCTTCCAGGCCGCCCGTACGGCCGGTGTCTCCATGGACCTCGCCTCCCGGTTCTGGCGGGCCATGGGCTTCGCCGACATCGGGCAGGCCAAGGCCCTGACCGAGGCCGACGTCCTCGCCCTGCGGCGGCTCGCGGGTCTCGTCGAGGCCGGGCTGCTCAGCGAGCCGATGGCGGTGCAGGTCGCCCGGTCCACCGGGCAGACCACCGCCCGGCTGGCGGAATGGCAGATCGATTCCTTCCTGGAGGGTCTGACCGAGCCGCCGGAGCCCGGCATGACCCGTACCGAAGTCACGTATCCGCTGGTCGAGCTGCTCCTCCCCGAGCTGGAGGAATTCCTGCGCTACGTCTGGCGGCGCCAGCTCGCCGCCGCCACCGGCCGGGTCGTCCAGGCCGCCGACGACGAGGAAATGGTCGACCGGCGGCTCGCGGTCGGTTTCGCGGACCTCGTCGGGTTCACGCGGCTGACGCGGCGGCTGGAGGAGGAGGAGCTGGGCGAGCTGGTCGAGGCGTTCGAGACGACCTGCGCGGACCTCGTCGCGGCTCACGGCGGCCGGCTCATCAAGACCCTCGGCGACGAGGTCCTGTACGCGGCGGACGAACCGGGCACGGCGGCGGAGATCGCGCTGCGGCTCATCGAGACGATGGCCGCCGACCAGACGATGCCGGCCCTGCGCGTGGGCATCGCCTTCGGCACGGTCACCACCCGCATGGGCGATGTCTTCGGTACGACCGTGAACCTGGCCAGCAGGCTCACGTCGATAGCGCCGAAGGATGCGCTGCTGGTGGACGGGGCGCTGGCCAAGGAGCTGTCGCGGACCGGTGACGCGCCGGTCTCCGAGGCGGAGGCGGCCGCAGAGGCGGAGATGGCGGAGAAGGAGGGCGTCGCCCCGCCCTCGTACCGCTTCGCGCTCCAGCCGATGTGGCAGCGGCCGGTACGCGGGCTCGGCACGGTCGAGCCATGGCTTCTGACGAGGCGCCCCACCTAGGATCCTCCCGGTAACGATCGTTAACCGTTGACCGGGAGGGTGTGCGGCATGAGTGGGGAACAGCAGCGGTTCGGGGAGTTCGTCGGCGTACAGCGGCACGGGTACGTTGCCGAACTGGTCCTCGACCGGCCCAAGGCGATGAACGCGGTGTCCACGGACATGGCCCGTTCCATCGCGGCGGCGTGCGACGCGCTGGGCGCGGACCCGCAGGTGCGGGTGACGGTGGTGACGTCCAGCAACGAGCGGGCGTTCTGCGTCGGCGCGGACCTCAAGGAGCGGAATTCGTTCACGGACGCCGAGCTGGTACGTCAGCGGCCGGTCGCCCGGGGCGCGTACACGGGCGTACTGGAGCTGCCCATGCCGACGATCGCCGCCGTGCACGGCTTCGCGCTGGGCGGCGGCTTCGAGCTGGCGCTGGCCTGCGACCTCATCGTGGCGGACCGTACGGCGGTGGTCGGGCTGCCCGAGGTGTCGGTGGGCGTCATTCCGGGCGGCGGCGGTACGCAGCTGCTGCCCCGGCGGGTCGGGGCGGCGCGGGCGGCGGAGCTGGTGTTCACGGCGCGGCGGGTGGAGGCGGCGGAGGCGGCCGGGCTCGGGCTTGTCGATCTGCTGGTGGACGCGGGGCAGGACAAGGAGGAGGCCCTGGCGCTGGCGACCCGTATCGCCGGGAACTCGCCGGTGGGGCTGCGGGCCGCGAAGCGGGCGATGCGGCTCGGGCACGGGCTGGATCTGCGGGCCGGTCTTGAGGTCGAGGACGCGGCGTGGCGGTCGGTGGCCTTCTCCGGCGACCGCGCGGAGGGTGTGGCGGCGTTCAACGAGAAGCGCACGCCACAGTGGCCGGGCGAATAGCCGAATAGGCGAACAGGGGCGCCGGAGGCAGGGGCCGAAAGCCGAAGGATCACATCGCTACAAATCTCCATAAACTCCCTAAGCTGGGGGAATGGCTGAGGATGCGCGGCTGCGGGCCGTGGTGACGCTGGCGCAGGCGATGGCGGCGGCGCACACCCCGCGTGAGTCCTGGCGCGCGGCCGCGCTCGGGGCGAAGCAGGCGCTGGGGGGCAGCTTCGCGGCGGTTTCGGTGTGGGAACGCGAGCTGGGGCGGCTGCGGGTCCTGGTGAACGCGGGGGAGCGGGCGGCGGGGGAGGAGGAGTTCCCCGAGGGCGAGACCTATCCCGTACATCAGTTTCCGGAGATCGCGGAGTTCCTGCACGAGGAGTGGGCGGGCGGGGGCGAGCCGAACGCGTGGGTCGAGACGGCGGAGGGGGCCGCCGGAACTTCCGCCGGTGCGTCTGCCGAGGCTTCCACCGATGCGTCCGCCGCCGGTTACTGCCATCAGCGGGTGGCGGCGCTGCGGCGGCGCGGGCGCGGGTCCTGCGTGGTCGCGCCGATCGTGCTGCGGGGGCAGGCGTGGGGCGAGCTGTATGTGGCGCGGCCGGCCGGGGCGCCGGTCTTCGACCGGTCCGACGCGGACTTCGCCACGGTGCTGGCATCGGTGGTCGCGGCCGGTATCGCCCAGACGGAGCTGCTGGAGGAGGTCCGCAAGCTCGCGTTCACGGATCCGCTGACGGGGCTGGCGAACCGGCGGGCGGTCGACATAGGGCTCGACGAGGCGGTGGAGCGGCACCGGGAGTCGGGGACGGTCGTCAGTCTTGTGGTCTGCGACCTGAACGGGCTGAAGCGGGTGAACGACTCGCTCGGCCATGCCGTGGGCGACCGGCTGCTAGAACGTTTCGGCTCGGTGTTGTCGGTGTGCGGCGCGATGCTGCCGGGGGCGCTGGCGGCGCGGCTCGGGGGCGATGAGTTCTGCCTCCTCGCGGTCGGTCCTTCGTCGGACGCGGTGGTGAAGGTGGCCGAGGAACTGTGCGTACGGGCGGGTGGAATGGACCTGGGGGAGGGCGTCGCGTGCGGAGTCGCTTCGACGGGTGATCCGATCGGGCCGGTCCGTACCGCGCGACGGCTGTTCCGGCTGGCCGATGCGGCGCAGTACCGGGCGAAGGCGGCGCGCTCTTCGAAGCCGGTGGTGGCGGGGCGGGATGGAGCGGTTGTCCGGCTCGCGGACGCGCCGCCGCCTGCGCCGCATGATCGGCGGGCTTTCCGGGGGCGGGACCCTGGGGTGGACGGGGGGTGAGTGGAGTGCGGGTGCGGTGGCCGTGCCGGCGCCTGCGGCGCTTTCCCCGACCCGCCCCTTCCCGCTGTGACACTTTGCGGCTCCGCCGCGTGAGGGGCTCCGCCCCAGACCCCGCTCCTCAATCGCCGGAGGGGCTGAAAGGTTGCCGCAAGCGGCAATATCCAGCCCGTCCGGCGATTGAGGACACGCCCGAAGGGCGTCACAGCGCCGCAGGCACCCGCACCCGCCCACCGGCCGTGTAAGGGGCACCACCCCCATCCACTAGTGACAGAGAGGGATTCAGTCCGTAGGGTTCTGAATATGGATATGCACACAGTCGTGCTGGGGACGTCCGGGACGACCGCAGCGGACGTCATCGCCGTCGCCCGGGACAACGCCAGGGTCACGCTCTCCGACGAGGCCGTCGCCGCGCTCGCCGCCTCCCGCGAGATCGTGGACGCGCTCGCAGCCAAGCCCGAGCCCGTCTACGGGGTCTCGACCGGATTCGGCGCCCTCGCCTCCCGGCACATCAGCCAGGACCTGCGCGCCCAGTTGCAGCGCAACATCGTCCGGTCGCACGCCGCCGGCATGGGCCCGCACGTCGAGCGCGAAGTCGTACGCGCCCTGATGTTCCTGCGGCTCAAGACCGTCGCCTCCGGCCACACCGGCGTACGCCCGCACGTCGCCCAGACCATGGCGGACCTGCTCAACGCCGGGATCACGCCCGTCGTCCACGAGTACGGCTCCCTCGGCTGCTCCGGCGACCTCGCCCCCCTCAGTCACTGCGCCCTCGCGCTGATGGGCGAAGGGGACGCCGAGGGACCTGACGGGACCATCCGGCCCGCCGGCGAGCTGCTCGCCGCGCACGGCATCGTTCCCGTCGAGCTCCGCGAGAAGGAAGGCCTCGCCCTCCTCAACGGCACCGACGGCATGCTCGGCATGCTGATCATGGCCATCGGTGACCTCAAGCGGCTCTACACCTCCGCCGACATCACCGCCGCCCTCAGCCTCGAAGCCCTCCTCGGCACGGACAAGGTCCTCGCCCCCGAGCTGCACGCCATACGCCCCCACCCCGGCCAGGGGGAGTCCGCCGACAACATGCTCCGGGTTCTCGCGGGATCCGGGCTCACGGGGCACCACCAGGACGACGCCCCGCGCGTCCAGGACGCCTACTCCGTGCGCTGCGCCCCCCAGGTCGCCGGCGCCGGACGCGACACCATCGCGTACGCGCTGACCGTCGCCGAGCGGGAACTCGCCTCCGCCGTCGACAACCCCGTCGTCCTGCCCGACGGCCGCGTCGAGTCCAACGGCAACTTCCACGGGGCGCCCGTCGCGTACGTACTCGACTTCCTCGCCATCGCCGCCGCCGACCTCGGCTCCATCTGCGAGCGCCGCACCGACCGGCTCCTCGACAAGAACCGGTCGCACGGGCTGCCGCCGTTCCTGGCCGACGACGCCGGCGTCGACTCGGGCCTGATGATCGCCCAGTACACCCAGGCCGCACTCGTCAGTGAAATGAAGCGGCTCGCCGCGCCCGCCTCCGTCGACTCGATTCCGTCCTCCGCCATGCAGGAGGACCACGTCTCCATGGGCTGGTCGGCGGCGCGCAAGCTCCGCACCACGATCGACAACCTCACCCGGATCGTCGCCGTCGAGCTGTACGCCGCCACGCGCGGCATCGAGTTGCGCGAGGGGCTCACGCCCGCGCCCGCCTCGCAGGCCGTCATCAAGGCCGTACGGGAAGCGGGAGTCCAGGGCCCCGGCCCCGACCGCTTCCTCGCGCCCGACCTCGCCGCCGCCGATGCCTTCGTACGGGCGGGCAGGCTCGTCGAGGCCGTCGAGCCGGTGACCGGGCCGCTCGCGTAGTCGCAGTCCCAAGGGCCGTGCGTCAGATGATCTGGCGCGCGGCCCTTCGCATCGAGTACGCCATGAAACCGGCGCCCAGGGTCAGGAACGTCGTGCCGCCGACCAGGTACGGGGTCGTGTCCACGCTGCCCGTGTCGGCGAGCACGAGGTCCTGCGGGGTGCTCTTCGCGGGCGGCAGCTGTGACTGCGACTGCGACTGCGACTGTGGCTGCGTCGCGGGCTGGGGCTTCGCCTCCTCCTCGGCCGTCGCGTTGGCGGACGGGACGAACCACAGAGCACACAGCAGTGTGCCCGCAGCGGTGGCGGTCAGCAGCGGTCGGCGTGCGGACACGTAATCGATCCCCCTTGAGGCAACCGGGAATTGGCCGTCGGCCGTGTACGCCGATGCTAATGAAAGCAGCGGGTCGCAGGAAAGTCGCGGGAGCCCGGAGGCCTACGCTCCGACGCATGAACGCAATTGACACGTCACGTTTTGTCCGGCTCCAGGTGGAATTGGTGCTGGAAATTTCCGACCCCGAGACGCTCACCGGCGCCGCCCTCGCGCACGTAACGCAGGACACACACGCGCAGGACGTCGAACGTACGCATGCCGAGGCCGCAGTCAGGGAAGACGTCGCGGAGGCCCTCGCCCACCTCGTGGACCCGTTCGACCTGATCAGCGACGTACCCGGGGTGGAGCTCGCGCAGGCCTCGTGGAGCAGTGAGCGGATCGACTACAACCCCGACGCCCTGGAGTGGGACCTTGATGAGGACGACGAGGAGGGACCCGTGTAGCGCCTCGCGTAGCTTCTCCGGGGGGCCCGGCGAACAAAAGCGCGCCGCCGCCGCAACCGGCGGCGGCGTGGCTGCGTCGGTCACTGTGATCAGTGGTGTTCCCCACATTCCCCCCAGATGTGGAACGGACGAATCGGTACAGGTGTTTAGGACATTGGCAGGGTGATGCTGCCCAGCGGCTCTGCCCGGGGATTTTGTGGGGAATCGGCAACGATGGAGAAGCGTGTGATGACGGACAGCAAGCGGCGCAGGGGCCTTATGGCCGCGTCCGCACTGCTCGGCGGCGTTCTGGTGCTTTCGGCCTGTAGCGGCGGCGACGACGGCGGCGACAAGGGCCGCAGCAGCGCCCAGAGCTCGGAGAAGTCGCAGGCCGAGGTCGACGAGGCGGCGGCCAAGGAAACCTCCAAGGCCCGAATAGCGATCACACCCAAGGGCGGCGCCGACAACGTCAGCATCAACCGCGGCACCAAGGTCACCGTCAGCGAGGGCAAGCTGACCGAGGTCACCATGACCTCGACGGACGGGACGGACGTGGCCGGCACCATCGCGGCCGACGGCAAGAGCTGGAAGCCGGACGGGCAGCTGAAGCGCTCGACGACGTACAAGATCTCGGCGACGGCGGCGGACTCCGAGGGCCGAGAGGCCCACGAGAACGGTTCCTTCACCACCGTCTCGCCCGAAAACAGCTTCATCGGGAACTTCACGCCCGACGACGGCTCCAAGGTCGGCGTGGGCATGCCGGTGTCGATCAACTTCGACAAGCCGATCACCGACAAGGCCGCCGTCCAGAAGGGCATCACGGTCACGTCGAGCAGCGGCCAGGAAGTCGTCGGCCACTGGTTCAGCTCCCAGCGGCTGGACTTCCGCCCCCAGGAGTACTGGAAGGGCGGCTCCACGGTCACCATGAAGCTGGCGCTCGACGGCGTCGAGGGCGCCGACGGCGTCTACGGCGTACAGGACAAGACCGTCACCTTCACGGTCGGCCGCAACCAGGTCAGCACCGTCGACGCCAAGTCCAAGACCATGACGGTCACCCAGGACGGCAAGACGATCAAGACCATCCCGATCTCCGCGGGCGCGCCCGAGAACCCGACGTACAACGGCCAGATGGTGATCTCCGAGAAGTTCAAGGAGACCCGGATGGACGGCTCGACCGTCGGCTTCACGAAGAAGGACGGCAAGGGCGAGTACGACATCAAGGACGTCCCGCACGCCATGCGGCTGTCCACCTCGGGCACGTTCATCCACGGCAACTACTGGGGCGCCGACTCCATCTTCGGCAGCGCCAACACCAGCCACGGCTGCGTGGGCCTGAACGACGCCAAGGGTGCGAACGACCCGAAGCAGCCCGGTGCGTGGTTCTTCAACAACTCGATCGTCGGTGACGTGGTCGTCGTCAAGAACTCCCCGGACAAGACCATCAAGCCGGACAACGGCCTCAACGGCTGGAACATGGACTGGGAGCAGTGGAAGGCCGGCTCCGCGATCTGATCCGAGCAGCTTTCCCGGCAACCTTCCCGCGTTGCCCGTAGGCAGTACGGCGGCGGGCGTCACCCCAACTTCGGGGCGGCGCCCGCCGTTCGCGTTCCCGGCTTCTCATGCGGCTCTCAGCCCGGCCTTATCCAGCCATCACGCGGCGCCCATAGCTTCGCGCCATGTTCTTCACCTACCTCCGGCGCGAGCTGCGCCGCCGCAGAAAGGCGGCGTTCGTCGTCGCCTCAGGCCTTGCCCTCGGCATCGCCCTGGTCATGGTGGTCAGTTCGGTCTCCGCCGGCATGGGCCGCGCCCAGGACAAGGTTCTTCAATCGCTGTACGGGCTCGGGACCGACATGACGGTCACCAAGGCCGCGGCGCCGCCCGGCGAGAACGACACCAGCCGTAAACCGCGCTTCGAGTTCGACGCCAAGGACAGCGGTGACGACAAGGAACAGAGCAGCGACCGGGTGATGGTGCAGGGCTTCCAGACCCTGGCGTCCTCCACGGTCGGCAAGGTCTCGGACCAGGACGGCGTCGCGGACGCGGTCGGCGGCCTGAACCTCCAGGTCCTCAAGGTCAGCGGCCAGTTCAAGCGCGGCGAAGTCGACAAGGCGCAGCCCGCGCAACCGGGTGGACCCGGCGGGGCCGGTGGCGGCGCGGTGCGGGGCGGCGGCGCCGCGTTCGGCGTCGACTCCTTCTCCGTCTACGGAACCGACGTGACCGAGCCCGCGCTCGGCCCGCTCACCTCCTCCGAGATCACCTCGGGACGCACGTTCACCGAGTCCGAGACCAACGCGAAGGTCGCCGTCGTCGACAGCGCGTACGCCAAGGAGAAGAAGCTCAAGACCGGCAAGACCGTCACCATCTCCGGTACGAAATACCAGATCATCGGCATCGCGACGGCCGACAGCGGCGACGCCGCCGCGAATGTGTACCTACCGCTGAAGCAGGCTCAGACCCTGGCCGACGCCAAGAACAAGGTCACCACCGTCTACGTCAGGGCCACCGACTCGCAGCGCATCGGCGAGGTGAAGTCGGCCGTACAGAAGAACATTCCGGGTACGACCGTCACCACTTCCGCCGACCTCGCCGACACGGTCTCCGGCTCCCTGTCCACCGCGTCCGACCTCGCCACCAGCGTCGGCAAGTGGCTGTCGATCACGGTGCTCGTCGCCGCCTTCGTGGTGGCCGGGCTGCTCACCTCCTCGGCGGTCAGTCGCCGCGTACAGGAATTCGGCACGCTCAAGGCGCTCGGCTGGAAGAGCGGCCGCGTCACCCGCCAGGTCGTCGGCGAGTCCCTGGCCAACGGCCTGCTCGGCGGCGCGCTCGGAATCGCGGTGGGTGTCGGCGGCGCGTACCTCGTCACCGCGATCAGCCCCACGCTTACGGCGCAACTGGGCACAGCGGCCGGTGGCGGCAGTGGTGCCGCCGCTACCGTGACCGGCCCCGGCGGCGGTGGAGGCCCGCTCCGGCAGGCCTCCGGCAAGGCCGTCGAGATCGCGCTCACCGCGCCCGTCTCCCTCACCACCATCGGGCTCGCCGTCGCACTCGCCGTCGCGGGCGGGCTGATCGCGGGCGGCTTCGGCGGCTGGCGCGCGTCCAGACTGCGGCCGGCCGACGCGCTGCGCCGCGTGGCCTGACGTACCCGTACCCCTGACGTCCCCGTGCCCCTGACGTCCCCGTTCCTCCTCGTCTTCCTCTTCTTCGTACAGCAGGAGTTGACCCCACCCATGTACCAGCTCAGCGGCGTCACCAAGCGCTACCGGCGCGGCAAGGAAACCATCGACGCGCTCTCCGGTGTCGACCTGACCATCGAGGACGGCGGCCGCCTAGTCATCCAGGGCCCCACCGGCGGCGGCAAATCCACCCTCCTCCAGATGCTCGGCGGCCTCGACCGGCCGACGGCCGGCAGTGTCGAACTCGACGGCGTCGACCTGGCCGTCCTGCCGGAGGCCCGGCTGACCAAGGTCCGCGCCGAAAGCATCGGCTTCGTCTTCCAGAGCTTCAACCTCATCCCCACCCTCACCGCCCACGAGAACGTCGAGACGGCGCTCGTACCGCTGGGCCTCAAGGCGGCGGCCCGGCGCGAACGAGCGGCGGAGGCACTGGAGTCCGTCGGCCTCCGCGAGCGCCTCACGCACCTGCCCGGCGAGATGTCCGGCGGCCAGCAGCAGCGCGTCGCGATCGCCCGCGCGCTCGTCAAGCGGCCCAAGGTGCTGCTCGCCGACGAGCCGACCGGCAACCTCGACGAGTCGATGCGCGACGAGATCATGGAGCTGCTGGAAGGGCTGTGGAAGGAACACGGACTGACGTTCGTGATGGTCACCCACGACAGCGCCATCGCGCGCCGCGCACCGCGCCTCGCCACGATCCGCAAGGGCCGGGTCACGGTGACGGAGAACGCGCCGGCCGCCTACTAGCGGCGGCGGGAGACAGGAACGTAGGTGCGGGCCTCCGGGCCCGCACCGCGGCGGTGTCCTCGTTGCCGGCCGCCCGGCGAAGGGTCACTGGCGGGTCACTTATCCACGTACCTCCACATTCACGTCCGTCCCCCAGCTCGCCAGCAGCCGAAGGGACGCCTCCGACGGCGATCCCGGCTCCGCGTGGAAGGTGACCAGGGACTGTTCCTCGTCGTCGGGCAGCCTCAGCGTCTCGTACGCCAGCGTCAGGTCACCCACCAGGGGGTGGTGCAGCCGCTTGGTGCCGTGGCCCTTGTCCTTCACGTGGTGCGCGGCCCACAGGCTCCTGAACACCTCGCTCTTCACCGACAACTCGCCGACCAGCGCGGACAGCAGCGGATCGTCCGGATGGCAGCCCGCGTCGAATCGCAGATAGCTGACGACCTCGCACGCTTTGTGCTCCCAGTCGGTGTACACGTCCCGGAAGTTGTCGTCCAGGAAGACGAGACGGGCGAAGTTGCGTTCATCGGCGGGGAGCGCGGCGAAGTCGCCGAACAGCGCACGGGCGAGGCGGTTCCAGCCGAGGACATCGGTACGCCGCCCCACGACGTACGCGGGCACGCCGTCCATCGCGTCCATCAGCTGCTGGATCCCCGGCCGCAGGCGCTGTGGCCGCATCGCCGAACGCTTTCGCTTCTGCGTCGGCTTGGCGAGGTGGGTGAGGTGATCGCGCTCGGCGTCGGAGAGCCGCAGGGCGCGGGCGATCGCGTCCAGTACCTCCATGGACACATTGCGGCCGTTGCCCTGCTCAAGGCGCGTGTAGTACGCCACCGAGACCCCCGCCAGCTGCGCCAGCTCCTCGCGGCGCAGACCGGGGACGCGGCGGTGCCTGCCGAAGTCGGGCAGGCCTACGTCCTCGGGCTTGAGCCGCGCACGGCGGAGGCGGAGGAACTCACTCAGTTCGGCGCGCTGGTCCATAGCAATCAAGTATTACCCGGCGTACGACGGTGATCCTGTCCCCGCCAGTGGTAGGCACAGCAGACGTACGTTCAACAGGGGGCTGGGTGGATCTCCGCAGTTCAGGCAGCCTCTAGGCATGACCACTTCTCTTTCGTCCCAGTCTTCGTCCCCGTCTTCCTCTCCCGCCCTTGTCGCCGCATACGCCGCCCCTTCCGCGAAGGCCCCGCTGGAGAGGATCTCCGTACCGCGCCGCCCGGTCGGTGAGCACGACGTGATGATCGAGATCAAGTACGCGGGCATCTGCCACTCCGACATCCACCAGGCCCGTGACGGCTGGGGCGAGGGCATCTACCCGATGGTTCCGGGCCACGAGATCGCCGGCATCGTCACGGAGGTCGGCCCCGGCGTCAGCAAGTACGCCGTCGGTGACCGCGTCGGCGTCGGCTGCTTCGTCGACTCCTGCCGCGCGTGCGAGGCCTGCCTCGCGGGCCAGGAGCAGCACTGCGCCAAGGGCATGACCGGTACGTACAACGCACTCGACAAGAACGGTGAGCCGACGTACGGCGGCTACTCCACCCACCTCGTCGTCGACGAGAACTACGCGGTCCGCATCCCGGAGGGCCTCTCCCTGGACGTCGCCGCGCCGCTGCTGTGCGCCGGCATCACCCTCTACTCGCCGCTCAAGCACTGGCAGGCGGGCCCGGGCAAGAAGGTCGCGATCCTCGGTCTGGGCGGCCTCGGGCACATGGGCGTCAAGATCGCGGACGCGCTGGGCGCCGAGGTGACCGTACTGAGCCAGACACTCCGCAAAAAGGAGGACGGGCTGAAGCTCGGCGCTGACCACTTCTACGCGACCAGCGACCCGAAGACCTTCGAGGAACTGGCCGGTTCCTTCGACCTGATCGTCTCGACGGTCTCCGCGCCGTTGGACATGGACGCGTACCTCAGCCTGCTCAAAGTGGGCGGGGCGTTCGTGAACGTGGGCGCACCGGAGGAGCCCAACTCGATCAACATGTTCTCGCTGATCGGCGGCAACAAGACGCTGGCCGGCTCGATGATCGGCGGTATCGCCGAGACGCAGGAAATGCTCGACTTCTGCGCGCGGCACGGGCTGGGCGCGGAGATCGAACTGATCCGCGCGGACCAGATCAACGAGGCGTACGAGCGGGTCCTGGCGAGCGATGTCCGCTACCGCTTCGTGATCGACACGGCAACGATCTGATCTGCGGCGGGTTGGGCGCACACGCATTGTGCGCATTACCTGAGCGGTAATCGACGGTGGTGGTGCTCCCCGGAAGGATGTGACACATCAGCGAGGACGAACGTCACGAGCTAGCCACTCGTCGCTTCCTCGTCCATGGGACGGAGGTGGAAGTCCTTGAGGGGGAGTGGCCCGGCTACCTGGTCGTCATCGGCTTCCCGGACATCGAGAAGGCGCGGGACTGGTACGACTCCGAGGCCTACCGGGAGATCCTGCCGCTGCGTACGAAGCACATCACCGGGGACGTGATCCTGGCCGAGGGGGTCGCACCCGGTTACGACCCGGCGGACACGGCGGCGAGGATGCGGCGGCAGGCGGGATGACTGTCAGTCCGCCCTTACGGGCGGCGGCCGGACCCCAGCGCGGCGAGGCCGCGGGCGTGATCGAAGGCCAGCGTGGGGTCGTTCGCGTCGGTCCACGGGGCGGCTCCGCACCAGCCGCCGATCAGCCGGAACTGTGCCAGGGCTTCGGCGTAGCGCCCGGTCTTCACGAGGGTCGCGGCGAGGAGGTGCCGTATCGGGGGCAGCCGGTGATCGTCGGGTGCCGCGAGTGCCGCCTGGGCCAGATCTGCCTGGACGCGGGCGAGCATCGGCTTGGTGACCCAGGTGCGGTAGGCCTGGTCGCCCTCCTGGAGCACGGCCTCGTGGACGGCGTGCAGACAGATGGCGGAGAGCAGGCTGCCGGCGGGCGCCGACTGCGCCGCCTCCTTGGCGAACTTGAACATCAGCTTGTGGGAGCCGTACCACTTCTGGGACCAGTACTGGAGGGCCTGCCAGTGCGCGTCGTAATGCTGCGGCGCGCGAGCGGTGAGTTCGGCCCACAGCTGCCGGAACTCGTCGTGCGAGAGCCCGAGTCCGCGCGCGGCGGCGACCATCGTGATCCACGGACAAGGGTCGCGCGGCGCCAGCTTGGCGGCCTCCTGGGCGGCGTACATCGCGGTCGGCAGCAGCTCGGCGAAGAGTGCCATCTGGCCGTCCGAGGTCTGCCCGGCGTACTTCACACCGCGCGCCGCCCAGGCGCGCAGGAGGAGGGCGTGTGCGTGTACGACCACGGCGTCCGCGTCCTGCGGCCGCTCGGCGCGCCAGGTCCGCAGCCACCGCTCGTCTTCGACGGCGACGTCCGCGAAGACTTCGACGAGCCGCCAGCGCGACTCCCAGTCCTTGTCGTCCGAGGCAGAGGCCAGGAGGCCTGAGGCCGGCTCCCAGTCGCCCTGGCAGGCGGCGTCGACGGCGAGCCGGAGCGCGGGTTCGTCGCGGGGCGGTCCGGAGCGCCGGCTGTCGAGCTGATCGCGGGGGACGAGGCCGTAGGCGGTGGCGTCGAAGCGCTTGGCCCGCTGGTTGCGGAGGGCGAGGCGGGCGACATGGACGAGGGCCCAGGCAAGAACGGCCAGGC
This sequence comes from Streptomyces sp. ISL-96, assembly GCF_018614035.1. Taxonomy (GTDB): domain Bacteria; phylum Actinomycetota; class Actinomycetes; order Streptomycetales; family Streptomycetaceae; genus Streptomyces. The sequence goes on along the minus strand of NZ_JAGGPA010000003.1, from coordinate 3,549 downwards.
CGACGGCGGTGACGAGGTTGGTGAACACGGGACGTAATAATCCCTGGTCAGGGTCACGGTACGTACACGAGCAGGAGAATTACTGGACTCGGTGGGTGGTGTGAGTGGTGCGGCCGGTGTGGCAGGTGTGGCGGGTGTGGGTGGAGCCACCCTTCCACTGACTGCGTTCCAGGGCGTACGCAACGTCCCCTTGTTCCCAGCCGTCGATGCTGTCGGGCCACTCCCCGAACCAGCGGCGTACGAAGAGGAGGCCCGCCTTCTCCATCACGCGCCGGGAACGGGAGTTGACGTACATGGTGTCCGCGGTCACCTTCTGCACGCCGAGGTCGGTGAACCCCTTGTCGATCAGGGCGCGGGCTCCCTCGGTGGCGTAACCCCGCCCCCAGGCCGCCCGGCCGAGCCGGTACCCGAGCTCGACGACATCGGCGCTGTCGTCGGCCAGCGGCCGGAACTCGAACCATCCGAGGAACGCTCCCGTCGCTTTTTCCTCGGCAGCCCAGAAACCGCGGGTTCCGATGCAGGGATAGTCGTGCGTCAGCTGCGGCAGTACGCGCTGGATGACGAATGCGCGGGAGGTGGGCCGGCCTCCGTTGATGAAGCGCATGACGTCGGGATCACTGTCGAGGCGGACGAGCCGTTCGACGTCGCTGTCTTCCGCCTCGGCTTCGCACTCACCGAACGCACGAAGGACGAGCCGTTCTGTCTCAAGGAATATGCCGCGCATCTTCTGATCGTGGCGGGTGGCGCCGCCGGCCACCACCGAATAAGGGGGTGGGGGTTGGGTGTGAGGGGGGAGTCAGCTCCTGGACGCCAGGACCGCTCGAACGAATTCGGCCGGTGGTGCGTAGTTGTGGGCTTCGACGTAGTGGGCGATCAGCTCCGGGGCGGCATAGACGACACCTTCACCGATGACTCGTATCTCGGCGCTGCCGCGAGGGCAGTTGTCGCGCGCGCCGAGGAGGCCGAGGAGCCTTGCGGCGCACCAGGGGCAGAAGTGGTAGCCGCGGGTCTGCTGGACGCGGTGGGTGCGTTGCATTTGCTTGAGCGTTTCCACCAGTTGCGGAGGAGGATCGCCCTTGGCGTACGGCCTGACACGCGCGAGCCAGCCCACATTCACCTGAGGAAGCCCACGAAAGTCCCGAGAGTCACCGGACTCACCGGACTCCCCGGACTCACTGGACTTGCCAGAGTCACGAGAGCCGCCGACGGGCGCGGCTGCTTCTTGCGCCGCGGATTCGTCAGTGTCGTAGGTGTACGGCGTCAGGTCTGCGTAGTAGGTCATTACCGCTGTCTACCAGTCATATCGCTTAGCGGGGTGCAGGAACGTACGGGGCGCGAGCGGGGAGGTCGGCTTCGGGCGACCCGGGGCGTTGGTCGCGTCTGCGTTGGGGGCCGCCACATGTAAGTGTGGCGTCGGAGGCCCGCCGGTAAAGGGCGCTCCTGCGTCGCGTCGCCTGCGGCGATTGCGCTGCGCTTCACCCTTGACTGCCGACCCTCCGCCGCAATGCTTCTGGGGGGCGGCCCCCGGGGGGAGCCCACGGGAAAACTCCGGCGAGTGGCCGTTCACCGTTCCCGGGTGGCGGGCTCGGTGAGTGGGGCGCACCACGTCCAGGGGGCGGCTCGGCCCCAGGCTCAGCGGCTGACGGGAACGGCCGCTGGTGCGACATCCCCATTCCGACGCACACGCGCACCCACGCTGACGGCCAGCTGGCCTGCCAGGTCGACCTGCGGACTCATGGTCGTGCAGGTGGGGCGCGACAGTTGAATGGGGGGACTCGGGCCGGTTCGGCGTCCACCCCGGCCGGTGATCGGCTGGGCCGCAAGCCCGTTGCTGGTGTGGGTGGGTGGTGGCGCACCGAACGGCGAGGCACGTGCGAATCCGCCACGCCAGTCGGCGGTCCACGCGGAGACGCGGGAGCCGATGTGGGCCGAAACGCTTCCGTGTTGGCCCGAGGCGCAACGGGTGAGACGGATGGGACTGGAGGGGCACTGGGATTCATCAAGTGCGGGGTTGGTTGCGTTCCCAGCCCGGAACGGGCTGGTGGAGCGAGCTCAACGTCTCGTTTTCCGCCGGGTACCGCCAGTATCTGCTGGAGGTGCGCTCGGGCGGAGTCGTCCGCAGACTGGAGCGCGGCGCGCAGGGCTGGTGGTGAGCTGACCATGGCGATACACGGCGCGACCTGCTGTCTCTACCCCTTTCCGCACCCTGACTCGTACCCGAAACGGATGACGAGCTGAGCTTTCGCGCATGGCGGCTTGGCAGGCTGGCAGGGACGTAGAGCGAGGAGTTCGAGTGGCGAGAGACTGCCGTCGCGCAGGAGAACGGCTGCGGCTTCGCCACGCTGCTGGTGATCACGGGGTCGCTGGCCGGCGCGCTGTGGTGGGACGGACGGTGCCTGTGACCAGATCGTTCTGCTGTCGCTCGACCTGCAACCGGCTGCTGAACTGGGCAATCGACGGCACGTGAGGAGTTTTGGGATTTCACCGAGTGCCGGATTCATCGCGTTCCGACGCCCCGGAGGGGGCCGTTGCACTGACCGAAACCCTGAGCGGCGTGGTGGCGGGAATGGGCGTCCTTGCCGCTTCCAGCCAGCGAATTTCCCCCCGCCAGTCCGATGGGCTTGACGGTCGTCATCCCAGCCACAGCCGCCGCAGCAACTCCGCCCCGGCTGCGGGTCGAAACGCTTCCATGATGGCGCGAGGCGTAATGAGTGGGATGGGTGGGGCTGGAGGGGCGTTGTCGCTCATCAAGTGCTGGTTCGTCGCGTTCCGGAGCCTCGAACCGACGGCTTCACCAACGACGAAAGCGGACCGCCTCGTTGCTCGTGGCCGCGGCTCACGGCAACCCCCCTCTGGCACGCCAACCTCACTGCCCAGCCCGGCCATTCGCCCACCGGTCGGATCGCGACCCCTACCGGCGCGGGCCCACGAGGTGCAGTTGGCGTGGTGGGGAGTTGGGTGCACGTGGAGCCCGCACCCGGCCGCTGGTGTGAACCGAACCCAGTACATGACGCACACCGATGACTCTCCTATGGGTTGAAAGCGGGGCAAAAGGTACGCTCATGTTCGCCTTCTGCTGGGTTCGTCCCATCCCGCCCGGCCGAAAGCGCCAACGAGCCGTGAGTGTCGAGCCGCCCGCCTGCGGGCCGGGCAGCCCGTCCGGTCGGGCCGTCGGCAGGACCGCTGACCCCTGGGTGCCCCTCCACCCACCCACATCAGCAACCTGCTTGCGGCCCAACCGGCCACCGGTCGGGGTGGACGCCATACCCGCCTGAGTCCCCCCATTCAACTGATGCGTCGCACCTGCGGACCGGCCGGTCCGCAGGTCGACCGGAAGGTTCGGCCGTACACCGCTCGTGGGTGCTCGTGTGCGTGGGAATGGGGGTCCTGCACCAGCGGCCGTCGCCGCAGTCGCTGAGGCGGGGGCCGGGCCACCCCCCAAATAGACCGCGCTCCCCCCCACTCACCCGACAGCCACCAAACCCACCCGCGCCACTCCCCCACCCCCCGTGCAGGGCGTTTTTCTTTGGGCCGTCCCCCTACAAGCGT
>NZ_JAGGPA010000038.1 GCF_018614035.1 Streptomyces sp. ISL-96 | reverse complement strand
CCTCCGCGACGCGGGGATCAAGGTTGTCACCGTCTAGGCCCGGACTTCGCGGGTCGGTGAAAGGGTTCGCCGCAGCGGCTCTTCGGCGTCCGAACCCGACCGGATCGGACCGGCATTGCGATCGCCGTTGCGGACCGGACTGAGCGGCGATCGGTCGTGACCAGTTGATCTTCACGATCGGGTGACCTGCGAAGTACGGGTCTAGGTGCGGGGTGCGGGGTGCGGGGTGCGGGGTGCGGGGTGCGGGGTGCGGGCGGGGGTGCCCTGCCCCAGACCCCGTTCCTCAAGCGCCGGAGGGGCTGAAGTGTCCGGCGCTTGAGGACCCGCTCAGGGTGCGATCGCCATGTCGAAGATGTGGACGTTGGCGTTCGCGGGCAGGACCACGAACTCGACCGTCTTGGCCGGGTCCAGCGCGACCGAGTTCGCGAACACGCTGTACTTCACCGTCGCGTTGCCGTATCCGTCCTGCCGGTTGCGGCCGTCGGTCGACTTGACCAGCGTCGCGCCGTGCGCGGTGACCGGGTCGAACGACCAGTTGGGGAAGCCGAACGACCCCGTGCCGGAAGTCCCGTCGGTGTAGTACACCGTGGCGCTGCCCGTCGCCCCGCTGGTGACGCCCGAGCCGAGGAACACCAGCCTGCTGCCCTTGCCGCCCAGCGTGATGGCCTGCCCGGAGCTCGCCACGTTGTCCTTCGTGCCGGCCGGCACGTTCGGCCAGGTCAGCTTGGCGCCGAGGGCGTTGACCGCGGCCCCGGGGGTCAGGCCGACCGCCGCGAGCTTCTGCGCCGAGAAGCTGTTTCCCTCACCGTCGTAATTGCCCGCCTTCGTCGCCGACTCGTCGGTGATCGCCACATTGTTGTACGCCGCCGACAGGCTCGCCTGCGGAGTCCCGGACCGCTCGGAGTGGGTGCCGGTGGCTGTGCCCTCGCCGTCCCCGCCCTGGTACGTCGCGGTCGCCGTGAACGTACGGATCACGAAGCCCGGCCGCTTCTCGGGGACTTGGATCTGGAACGTCGTACTGACCGAGGCGCCCGTCGCGAGGGAGCCGTCCACGGCGCGTACGGACGGCTGGACCGCCCAGCCGACCGGTCCGGCGAACGACACCTTCAGTGAACGCATGCGCTGCGGGCCGGCGTTCTTGACGGTCACCTTCACCGTCGAGATGGCCGGACCGTCGAGGACCACGGGCGAGATGGTCACCTCGGTCCTGGCAGCCGCCGGCGCCTGCGGCCCGGCCGGGGACGCGGCCGCTGCCTGGGCGGGGACGAACATGACCGCGCCCGCCACCGCGACCGCCACGGCTCTGAGCCGATTGATCAGGCGTGCTGATCTCATGACGTGCTCCTTCGAGTGGGCCGACTGGTCAGGAAACGGGGGGCATCTCGCCGGCGCGCGAGTCGAGGCCGGTGCGCAGATTGACCCAGCCGCCGCGCGTGAAGTCCGGTATCGCGACCGGACGGCCCTTGTCCGCCAGGGACATGACGCTCAGCGGAACCGGCGCGCACCAGGCCGCCGAGTCGTATACGTCGATGTCCGGGACCAGCCCCGCGCGCATCAGCTGCACCGTGCGCCACTGCAGGACGTAGTCCATCCCGCCGTGGCCGCCGTTGTTCGCGGCGTCGTCGCCGATCTTCTTCCACAGCCAGTGGTCGAATTCCTTGCGGTACGTGTCGAAGTCGCGCCAGGAGTGGCCGCCGTGGTCCGGCTCGACGTAGATGCGGCCGCCTGTCGTCGACGTACCCGCGTAGTCCTCGAAGATCCCGCGCGACCCGGCGATGGAGTTGATGCGGCTGTAGGGGCGGGGCGAACTCACCTCGTGCTCGGCCCGGATGGTGCGGCCCTTCGCGGTCTCGATCGCGCACGTCACCAGGTCGCCGTTGATGTACGTCTCGTTCCACGACGGGTGCGACTTGGGGACGAAACGCTCCCGGTAGTCGGCGAGGCCCTTCGGAGCGGTCGCGGTGGCCTTCAGCGTCGTCATGCGGTCGCCGCGGTTGATGTCCATGGCCGCCGCGATCGGGGCCAGCCCGTGCATGGCGTAGAAGGACGCGGTGCTGCGGGTGTGCCAGAGCCGGCGCCAGGAGTCGGTGTAGTACGTGTTGGAGAAGAGGAGCGCGCGCAGGTCGTGCAGGTAGCCGCCGTGGCCGTTGGTGATGTCGCCGAAGAGGCCTTCGTGCGCCGCTTTGAGCATCGCGAGCTCGTTGCGGCCGTAGCTGCAGTTCTCGGACAGCATCAGGTTCTTGCGGGTGCGCTCCGAGGTGTCCACGAGGTCCCACAGCTCGCGGAGTTCGGTCGCGATGGGCAGCTCGACGACGACGTGCTTGTCCGCCAGCAGCGCGGCCTTGCCCTGCTCGTAGTGGAACTCCCACGGCGTCGCGATGTACACGAGGTCGATGTCGTCGCGCTTGAGCATCTGTGCGTACGAGTCGGTCGAGCCGCCGTACTCCGCCGGGCGCGGTTTGCCCTTCGCGACCAGCTGGTCGGCGGTGCGCCTGGCGCGGTCGGCGCGGATGTCACAGACGGCGGTCACGACGCAGCCGGGGACCACGGACCAGCCTGTGGTCATTCCGGAACCGCGGTTGCCGAGGCCGATCACGCCGACGCGGACGGTCTTGTAGGGCTCGAAGGGCACGTTGATCATCGACTTCTGACCGGGTCCGCGGCCGGGGGTCGCGGCGGGAGCGGCAGCCGCGGTCACCGCTGACGCGCTCTGGGCCGAGCCGAGGCCGGCTGCGAGCGTCGCTCCGGTGGCCAGCGTTCCTCCGAGTAGCAAGCGACGTGAGACTGCGGGGATTTCGGGCATGGCGACAACGCTCCTCGTGGCGTGAGACGTGAGACGTGTGACATGTGGCGTGACCGGCATCACTTGCGCGTGCGGGTCGACTCTGGCCGTGTCGCCAGTTACATGTCAATAGGTGCTCACGGGAACGCTGTTACGAACAGATTCAAGCATTCGGTGCTCGACGCGCCGGAGTCCAGGTCGGCACTCCATGGCCGGCCTGGACCCTGGAATCCTGGGTGTCAGCCCCTGTCAGAGGCCGGCATCGGCGTGGACGGGGTGAGCAGCACGAAGTCAGCGCCGTTCGGATCGACGCAGACCGCCAGCCGTCCGACGCCCTCGGCATCCTCCGGGCCCATCTGCACGCTGCCGCCGTTGCTGGTGACCTTGGCGACTGTGGCATCGCAGTCCTCGACCGCGAACACGGGGTGCCAGTAGGGCTTTCCGCCGGTCAGTGTGAGTGCGTCCGGCGGGAGTTCCATGAGGCCGCCGTGCATGCGCTCCTCGGGCTGGCCGGCGGGGGTGATCATTGAGTACGTCCCGCCGCCGCCCGGCAGTTCCACGTCCTGGGTGGTCCAGCCGAAGAGGCTGCCGTAGAACTCCTTCGCCGCGGCCGCGTCGGTGGTGTAGAGCTCCGTCCAGCACAGGGTGCCCGGCTGGTCAGCGGCCTCCATGCCCTTGGTCTTGCCCGGCTGCCAGACGGCGAACTGGCCGCCCTGAGGGTCGGTGTACTGAGCCATCCGCCCCTCTTCGGCGGCGTCCATCGGGGCGACCCGCACCTTGCCGCCCAACCGTTCAACGGCGCCGGTGGTGGCGTCGGCGTCCGGGGTGCAGAAGTAGATCATCCAGGCTGACCGGGCCCCTTCCTCGGTGAGCTTCCCGATTCCGGCGATGCTCTTGCCGTCGCGCTTCAGCACGCCGAAGTCATTGGCGTCCGGTGCGTCCGGCGGGCCGTAGCTCTGGAACTCCCAGTCGAAGACCCTTCGGTAGAAGTCGGCCGTGGCGGGGACATCGGGGGCGCCGAGGTCGATCCAGCAGGGCGAACCGGGCACGAAGTCGGTGGTGATCATGACGCTTCCTTCAGTCGAAGATCCTCCTTGAATCCAGCGTGTCACCCACCACTGACAACCGCCCGTCGGCTGCGTCAGGCGCCAGGGCCCCCGTCGGCGATCACGCGTACCGTCTTCAGGCTCGGGTCGGCCGGGTCCGGGACGTTCATGCCCGCGTCCAGGCCCGTGCGCAGATAGCGCAGCACCGGTTCCGTCAGGCGCTCGCCCGGCAGCGCGGCCGGAATCCCCGGCGGATACGGCGTGATCATCTCGGCGGCCACCCGCCCCACCGCCTCCTCCAGCGGTACGTCCTCGGTGTCGCCGAAGTACGCGTCCCGGGGCAGGCACGTCTGCTCCAGCCGCATCTGCGGCCCCGCCGGTACGTCGACGACCGGCACACCCGCCAACTCCTCCGCGTGGTTGGCGAGATCCTTCAGCGCGTCCAGCAGCGGCGCCGTCGTCGCCCGCGAGTCGGCGTGCGTGAGCTGCGCGCCGATCCGGCGATGGTCGATGAGGTGCATGTCGGTACTGCGCCGCTCGCGCAGCCAGTCCCCGGCCCGGTAGCCCGTCGTACCCAGCGCCTGGACGTCGATGATGACGGGCAGCGGGTCGAAGTCGGCGCCCTTCCCCGGACCGGTGAAGTCGTGGCGGTCGTTGACGTGCAGGCCGGGGATCCGCTCGATCTCCGCCCGCACGTGGGAGGCGAGCCGCAGTACGTCGTCCAGCAGCTGGTGGCCCTGCGTCATCATCTGGCGCCGCCAGCCGTCGAGGCCGGCCCAGATGATGACGGAGGGGCTGGTGGTGCCGAGCAGGTCTGCGCGGGACTTCAGCACCTGCGGGTCGATCAGGTCACCCCGCAGATGGAACACCGAGCCCTGTTCGAGGCCGCTGCCCATCTTGTGGATGCTGGTCACGCAGACGTCGGCGCCCGCGTCCATCGCCCACGACGGCAGCCCCTCGTGGAACGGCAGATGAGCGCCCCACGCCTCGTCGACGATCAGTGGGACCGAACGGGCGTGACAGATCTCCGCGATGGCGGACAGCTCGGCGCAAGTACCGTACGGGGTCGGGCTGGTGACCAGCGCACCGCGCGCCTCTGGCTCGCGCTCGAACGCTTCCTCGTAGGCTGCGGCGGACGGCGGATGCGCCAGGTTCAGCTTCGCGTCCCACTGCGGATCGATCCACACGGGCTCGATGCCGGAGAGGATCAGGCCGGAGACGACCGACTTGTGCGCGTCCCTGCCCAGCAGGAGCTTCTGGTGCGGGTGCGCGACCGACAGCATGGCCGCCTTGACGGACAGCGAACTGCCGCAGGTGGAGAAGAAGGTGTGCTCGGCGTGCACGGCGTCCGCCATCAGCTCTTCCGCGCGCCGCAGTACGTTGCCGCTGCTGCGGTGGTCGTCGAGGCCGCCGGTGGCAAGGACGTCGGAGAGGTACACCGCGTCGCCCAGGACCTTCCTGGCGAGCGGATCCGCCCCCCGGGCCTGTTTGTGTCCGGGCGGGGTGAAGGCGAGTTCACCGCGCTCGTGGTAGCGCTCGAGTGCTTCCAGTATCGGGGCGTGGGTGTGGTCCATGGCGTACGAGTCCCTCGAACGGCCCGGTCAATGCCACTCAATGCCACTCATTGCCGCGCGGTCACGCTGAAGCGCAGAGCGAAGTGATTGAAGGTGTACGGCAGCGGGCCGTCGGGGCGCAGCAGCCGGCCAGGATCGCGCAACCGGAAGTCGTGACGCTCCATGAGCGCGGCCACGAGCGTCGACGTGACGAGAAGGACGAGGTCCTCGCCGGGGCACACACCGGGTCCCGCGCTGAACGGCACCAGCTCGGGGCCGGTCTGCGCCGTGCCGTCGAGCCAGATCTCCGGTACGAAGCGGTCACCGTACGGCGCTGAACCGTCCCGGTGGAAGTAGGGGGCGTACACAAGGAAGGCCGTGCCCTCCGGCAGAGTTCCCTCGCCCCACCGCGTCTGCCGGGTGCTCTCACGCAGCAGGAACGGAGTCGTCGGCCACAGCCGTACGGACTCCATGACGGACGCCCGCGTGTAGGGCAGCAGTTGCGGCCGGGTGAGGTCCGGTATGGCCAGCTCGTTGTGTACTTGCTGCTCCTGCGCCGGGTGGGTCGCCAGCAGCGCCAGCGTCCGCGCGGCCGCGACGCCGGCGGCGTCGAACGCGAACATCCAGTGCGGCACCTGCCCCGCCGGGTCGACGCCCGGCTTGGCGGCCGTCTGGGCGAGCGCCTCGGCGAGGCTGCCCGGTTCGGCGCGGTCGAGGTGGGCGCGCAGGCGGCGCTGGAAGCGCTCGCGCGGGCCGGCGGTGACGCGCGGAGGGATCAGGAACGCCCAGTTGCCGAAGCCGCGCAGCCGCGCGAGGAGGCCGGTGAGCGCGGTCTCGTCGCGCGCCCCGTCCCCGAGGACGACGCGGCGTACGATCCGCCACCAGGCCGCGCCGAAGGCGTCCCAGTCCAGCGGTCCGGCTCTCCCGAGCAGTTCGTCGGCCTCCTCGCGGACGGTGCGCACGAAGTGCGGGGCGAGGTGGTGGAGGTGCTGTCCGGCTTCCAGGACGTCCTCGTTGAAGGCCTTGCGTTCCTCGCGGTCCTGGCCCGTGGAGACCAGCACGCCGTGCGGCTGGAAGTGGCCGAGCGCGGCGCGCTTCTCGCGCGCCGCCGGGCTGAACGGCTCCGGAGTCTCCTCCAGTACGCGCTGAGCGTCCTCGGCGGAGAGGGGCAGCGCGACGTCGCGGCCCGCCACGCGCAGGTGCAGGGGGCCGGGACCGTACCGCCCGCGCAGCTCGTTCAGGAGTTTCACCGCGCGGCGGTCCGCGTCGAGGCGGGCGGCGAGCGCCACGCCCTGCTTGCGGCGGAGGACGACGCCGCCCGCGAGGGCGGGCAGGGCCACCAGGGCGGCGACGCGGGCGGTGTCCCGGGCGGACGCGCGGGCGGGGGTCGAGGTCCGGCGTGCGGCTCGACCATTGTGTTCGCCCAGCTCACCCTGCTCACCCTGGTCGCCGAGCCCGGTCAGCTCACCCTGTCTGCCCCGTCCCGTCCCGTCGGTCCATCCGGCGGCTCGTTCGGTCCCGGCCATCGTGCGGCTCCCTCAGTGCAGGTGGGCCTCAGCGCTGGTTTTCGGCCTGGAACATCCAGCGCTGCTTCTCCAGCTCCGCGGTGAGGCCGATGAAGATGTCCTGGGTCACCGGGTCGGGCTTGTCCGTCGCGTCGATCCGCTCCCGCATCCTGAGGCCGATGGTGCCGAGCGCCTCGACGATCAGCGCCACGACGTCGCTGTCCTGGGTCCAGCCGTTCGCGGGTTCGGGAAGCTCACTGGTCTTGGCGACCGTCTCGACACGGCCGTCCGGTGCGACGCCGATGGCCGACGAGCGTTCCGCGATCACGTCGGCGTACGAACGGGCGAACGCGACCACCTCGTCGAGCTGGAGGTGGATGGAGCGGAAGCGCGGGCCCACGATCGTCCAGTGGGCCTGCTTTGCGAGAAGGGACAGGCCGAGCAGGTCCACCAGTGCGCCCTGGAGGGCGTCCGCGGTGGTCTGACGGGCGGCTTCGGGAAGGGTGCTCTTGAGGGCCGTCATGCAGCTTGCTCCTTGTCGACACTCTCGTCTGTCGTCTGTCTTCGTGCTCTGGATTCAGTCTCTGGCCGGATGCCGCTGTTTCGCCTGTCGGCGACCTAGCCGCCGGGACCTCCGCTGCCGAACGCACCACCGGAATTCTCGTCCCACCGGGGCCGGTCCTTCGGATCCGCGTCGCTGTGCCTGCCGGAGGCATTGCCGGTGTTTCTGAGCTCGTGCGGGAGGAGTCGTCCGCGTCCGCCTTCCGGTGGCGTCACCTCGTCGGGTTCCCGGCGCTCGGTGACCTCGGGCGGGCCCGCGTCGTCCGGCCGGTGCGGCTGCTCCTGGGGCGTGGGAGGAGACGGCTCGCGATTCCTGATGCGGATGCCCCACCACACGGCGGCGATCAGAGCAGCCGCGATGGCCAGCCCCGCGATGAACGGCGCGATGCCGATGACCAGGTCACTCGCGGCCAGGGGGTCCGCGAGGCCGGCGAATTCGCTGGTTCTCGTGCTCTGGATTGCGCTCATGCGCGACGAGTACCCACAGGCGCCCGAGTCATGAGCCGCCGCACAGGTGAAACATTTCCTCACCACCACCGCGTCAGTGAGGTGAAGGCGACACCGGACACAGCTGCCGGACACAGACGCCGACGAAGAAGGGGAGGACATGCGCCAGTCCCGCACGGAGGCGTACCGGGAGTTCGCGGCAGGCCGCTCCACCCACCTGTTCCGGTCGGCATGCCTGCTGACCAGCGGCGACACCCACCTCGCCGAGGACCTCGTGCAGGAGACGCTGGGCCGGATGTACCTGCTGTGGGGGCGGGTCTCCCGGATCGGCAACCCGGCGGCGTACGCCCAGACCGTTCTCGTACGCACATTCCTCACGCATCAGCGCCGCCGCTCGTCGGCCGAGCGCCCCCTCGCCGAGCTGCCCGACACCGGCGGTGCGACGGGTGGCTCGTCGGGGGACGACCCGGCCCTGCGGCTGGCGCTGCTCCACGCGCTCGCGCAGCTGGCGCCGAAGGACCGGGCGGTGGTGGTGCTGCGGTACTGGGAGGACCGCAGCGTCGACGAGACCGCCGAAGCGATGAACGTCAGCTCCGCCGCCGTGCGCACCCGATCGGTGCGCGCGCTCGGCAAGCTCCGCGAACAGCTCGGCGGCAGCCTCGCCGAGTTCGCCTCCCACTGACACTTCACTTCACTTCATTCCGTCCAGTACTGAACAGGAAGTGGTGGTTCCACCATGCCCTCAGAACACTCGGATCTCTCAGGTCCCTTCGAGGAAGAACTCAGCGACGCGCTCCGCCGAACCGGCGACGGCTTTTCCAGCGACCGCCCCGCCGGGCTCGTCGACGCCGGTATGGCCCGCGGCCGCCGCGCCGTGCGGCGCCGGCGCATCGCCGCCGTGACCGGCAGCGTGGCCGCGCTCGCGCTGGTGGGCACGGTCGGGGCGTACGCGGGCGGACTGGTGGGCGGTGGCAGCACCGGCGAGGTCTCGGTGGCGGGCCCCGCCCCGGTGAGCCCTGCGGTGCCCCCTGCGCCCTCCCAGGGGCGGACGGGCTCGGGGGCGGTCTCCCCGGACGAGATGATCCAGACGTTCAAGAGCGTGCTGTCCGTCGGCGAGCTGGTCGAGGTGGAAGCGCGCGGCACGGCCGACGAGCTGGGCCCCGCCGTCTTCGGCGTCATCGACGACGGCAAGGGAAAGGCGGCGATCACGCTCAGCCTGAATCGCGTCGACCCCGGCTCGGAGTCCTCCCGCCAGCAGATCGAATGCCCGGACCAGACGTACGTCCCGCACGACGCGTGCAACAGCAAGAAGCTGGACGACGGCTCCACGCTGATGCTCTTCCAGGGGTACGAGTACCCCGACCGCCGCGTGGACACGAAGGTCTGGCGCGCCACGCTCGTCACGCCGCAGGGCTACCTCGTCGACGTGAGCGAATGGAACGCCCCGGCGCAGAAGGACGCGGAGATCAGCCGCCCGAACCCGCCGCTGTCCCCGGCGCAACTGGGCGCCCTGGCCACCTCGCCCAAGTGGCACAAGGCGCTGAACGACCTGCCGGCGGCCGGAAGCGTGGAGGAGCCGGCCGACGTACCGAAGACGGATCCCGCCGAGTTCTCGGCCCTGTTCAAGTCGCTGCTGCCCGAGGGACTGACGACGTCCACCGAAGGCGGCCAGGTCGATTCCGCCTACGTCACGGTGAACGACGGCAAGGGCAAGAGCCTGGTCGAGGTGGGAGTGCAGCGGGGGATGGGGTCCGTGCTGGACGACCTCAAGCAGACCGGTGAGGTCACCACGCTGCCCGACGGGACGACGGTCATCGAGCGCCGTGGCGCGGGCGACAAGGACGTGGCGGGCGCCGTGATGTGGACGGCCGACGTGATGAGGAAGAACGGCGACCGTGTCATGGTCTCCGCGCTCAACTCCGACACGCATCACAACGCCCCCACGCGCTCCGAGCCCGCGCTCAGCATGAAGCAGCTCAGGGCCATCGCGCTCAGCGACAAGTGGTACGACCTGGAAGGCATGCAGGGACGGTGAAGTAGTCATCGCCGTACGGCACTTCACTTCGCGTCGGCGTAGCACTCCACGACCGCCGTCGTGAAGGGGAAGCGCACCGGCGTTTCCCCGAAGGCGATCCGCCCGGCCAGATCACCGGCCGCGCGGATCGCCTCCGCGACTGTCTCCGCCTCTTCGGCGGGGCAGTGCACGATCACTTCGTCGTGCTGGAAGAACACCAGCTCCGCCCGGAGCCCCGCGGCCTTCAGGTTCTGCCGCAGCGCCGCCATCATCAGCAATGCCCAGTCGGCGGCGCTTCCCTGCACGACGAAGTTACGGGTGAAGCGGCCCCGCGCGCGGGCGTTGGACGACGCGTACCCCGGCGTGAACTCGCCGCATGCCGTGGTCTGTTCCGGCTCGTCCTGCGGAATGCCTGCTTCCTCGTCGTCGCCGGAGCCCACCGCCGGCGGACAGGTCCGGCCCAGCCATGTCCGTACGAGCCGTTTCTCCTCGCCCGCGCGCGCCGCGTCGTCCACATACGCGACGGCACGCGGGAAGCGTCTTCGCAGCGCGGCCAGATTCTTCAGACCGTCCCCTGAGGTCTGCCCGTACACAGCGCCGAGCACGGCCAGCTTCGCCATGTCGCGGTCGCCGGCGAACGCCCGGTCCGACACCGCCTTGTAGAGATCGCCGGGCTGCCCCGCCACGTCCATCAGCCCCGGGTCGCGCGAGATCGCGGCCAGCACCCGCGGCTCCATCTGGTCGGCGTCGGCGACCACGAGCCGCCAGCCGTCGTCAGCGATCACCGCGCGCCGGATCACCTTCGGGATCTGGAGCGCGCCGCCGCCATTGGTGACCCACCGGCCGGTGATCGTGCCGCCCGGCAGGTACTGCGGTCTGAACCGGCCCGCGCGCACCCAGTCCTGGAGCCAGCCCCAGCCGTGCGCCGTGTAGATCCGGTACAGCTTTTTGTACGCGATCAGCGGTTCCACCGCCGGATGGTCGACCTCCTCCAGTTCCCATCGCCGCGTGGACTTCACCTTGATCCCGGCCTGTGCGAAGGCCTTGATGACATCGGCGGGCAGCTCGGGCCGTACACGCCTGCCGAACGCCGCCGAGATCTCGTCCGTCAGCTCCGCCATGCGGCGCGGTTCGCCCCCGCCGGCGTACCGCTCGCCGAGCAGCTCGTCCAGCACCGCCCGGTGCACGTCCGCCCGCCACGGCAGCCCCGCGCCGTTCATCTCGGCGGCCACCAGCATTCCCGCCGACTCGGCGGCGGTCAGCAGCCGCATCCGGTCGGGGTGCTCGGCGGCGCCGTGCCTGTGCTGCTGATCGGCGTACACCTCCAGCAGGTCCTCGAAGGGCACGGGGACCGGCTGCGGCTCGAAGAGCGAGGACTGCGAGCCGGGCTCGGCGGGGCGCTGCGGGGGATCGGGCGGTACGGGATGGTTGTGCAGCCGTGCGGAGGCTGCGGCGGCCGAATGGGGCTCGCCGTGCCGGCCTTCGTGGCCGAGGAGCAGTGACTCGGCGTCCTCGATGTCGTAGCACCGCTCGACGCGGACGCCTGCGGCGAGCAGGCGCGGGTAGATCTCGGCGGTGGACCGCCATACCCACCGGCCGACGCTCGGGCGGGAGCCGACCGCTGTCGCGAGGTCGGGCTCTTTGCGCACGTCACCGGCCGGCCGCCCGTCCCGCCCCAGCGGCACGAGCAGCGCCCCACCCCCGTCTGTCGCGGCGACGGCCCAGCGATCGCTCATGGGTGCGAGTCTGGCACCCGGCACTGACAACGGGCGTGGCCCTGGCCCTGTCCCTGGCCCCGCGGGGGCTTTCCCCGACCCGCCCCTTCCCGAACCGGGGCGCTGCCCCAGACCCCGGTCCTCAAACGCCGGACGGGCTGGATCGTGCGGCCGGCTCCAGCCCGTCCGCGTTTGAGTATGGCTGGCCCCGCCTACGCCGGCCCGCCCACCGACTTCACATACACATCCAGCGCCGACCGAGGCGCCCGCCCGAGCAGCCGCGCCAGCTCGCTCGCCTCGGCCTCGCTGCCGTCCATGAAGCCGCCCGCGATCGCGGAGTACGTCCCCACCAGCATCGGCACCTGGAAGGCGGCGGCATTGCCCGCCCCCGCGATCGCCGCCCTGGCCCCGGCCAGGCTCCCCGGCTCGTACGGCACCGACAGAGCCGCCGCCAAGTCCGCGCCGCCCAGCGCCCGTTCCCCGGTCAGCTCGTACGTACGCCCCGCATGCGACGCCGCCGACACCGCGACCCGCGCCGCCACCTCGGCCAGGTCCTCCCGTGCCACGGCGGCGAGCCTGCCGGTGCCCATCGGTGCGGTGATCCGCCCGTCGGGGCCGGGCGCCGCGATGAAGGCCAGGAACTCGGCGTACAGCCCATTGCGCAGCACAGTCCAGTCGAGCCGGCTGCTCCCACGCAGGCGCCGCTCGGTCCAGCGGTGCGCGAGCGCGTACGGAAGATGGTCACCGTCGGACGACAGGCTCGTATAGACGATGTGCCGTACGCCCGCGTCCTCGGCAGCGGAGATCGCCGCCTCGTGACGCGCGATGACGACGTCGTCCTCCCCCTCCCCGGCGGAGATCAGCAGCAGCGTCCCGATCCCGGCGAAGCCCTCGACCAGGGACGCGGGGTCGTCGAAGTCGATACGGCGGCCACCGGGAGCGGGGTTCCTCGTACCCAGAACTACGTCCTCGCGGCCCGCCAGCCGCTGTGAAACGAGCTGCCCGAGACCGCCGGACGCACCGGTGACCAGGATCTTCGACATGGAATGACTCTCCCCGCGTTCGTGGTTCCTCTTGGTAACTGGGACCATCGTCGGTGGCGGCGCGCGATCGCGTAAGGAGGCACATTGATGTCAGTGGGGCACACGGAAGTAACCACCGACCCCGTGATCAGCTGCGGCGAATCGCAGGAGGACTGCGGAATCCGCGACGTACTCGACCGGCTCGGCGACAAGTGGTCGGTCCTGGTCGTGGTCGAACTGGCTGCCGGAATCCGCCGGTTCAGGCAGCTCCAGCGCGCCCTGCCGGGCATCTCGCAGCGCATGCTGACCCTCACCGTCCGCCGCCTGGAGCGTGACGGCCTGCTCTCGCGGACCGTCCACCCGACGATTCCGCCGCAGGTCGAGTACGAGCTGACGCCGATGGGCCACTCCTTCACTCACGTGCTCAAGGCCCTGTCCGTCTGGTCCCTGGACCACCGGGAGGCGATGGCCGACTGCCGCAGCGCATGGGACGCGGCCAACCCGGACTCGGGAATCCGCTGATGGAACAGATCGAGAAGGCCGTCGCGGCAGCGGTGTACGCCGACGACAGCGCCGGCCTGGACCTCGGCGCCTCCCTCATCGCCGCCGCCCCATGGGCCGGAGCGGGCCGCGAACTGCTGCGCCGGGGCGAGGAGTTCGTACGCCGCGCCTGGGAGCGCGGCTGGCAGCCCGCCGATGTCGTACGCATCGTCCGCCGTGACCTCGACGACCGCCACGTGCGCCTGACCACCGACCTGATCGCCGCCGAGAACCGCAGGTACGCCAGCACGGCCCCCCGCTGGGAGGCGCAGCTGCGCGACCTGGAGGCGGCGGGGGTGTGGTGGGGCAGCGACGACCGTTACGCCGACGCGCTCGCGGCCCGCGAGCGGGCGGACCGCTTCTCGCTCGCCACAGCAGTCCTCGAAGTCTTTCGCCTCCTCGTCCGGCTGCCCGCGATCGAGCCGGTGGGCCCGCCCCCGGGCGAGCCCGTGCACGTACGCCCGCACTCACCCACCCCCGACGAGCCGCGCATGCTCACCCGCATCCGCGCGCTGCTGGCGAAGGCTGAGGCGACCGACTATCCGGAGGAGGCGGAAGCCCTCACCACCAAGGCGCAGGAGCTGATGGCGCGCCACAGCATCGACGCCGCGCTGCTCGCCGCCCAGGGGCACACCGGTGACGTGCCGGTCGCGTGCCGGATCGGTGTCGACGCACCGTACGAGACGGCCAAGGCGATCCTGCTCGACGCCGCCGCCTCCGCGAACCGCTGCCGCGCGGTGTGGAACAGCGGCCTCGGGTTCTCCACGGTCGTCGGCTTCGAACCCGACCTGGAATCCGTCGAGCTGCTCTACACCTCGCTCCTCGTGCAGGGCACAGCGGCGATGACCCGCGCGGAGGCGGCCCAGCGGGCGGCCGGCCGCAAGCGTACGAAGGCCTTCCGCCAGGCGTTCCTGACGGCGTACGCCAGCCGGGTCGGCCACCGCCTGTCCGAGGCGACGGAACACGTCACCGAGGAGGCGGGCGGCTCGCTGCTGCCGGTGCTGGCGGCGCGGGACGTGGCGGTGGAGGACCGCGCGGAGCGGATGTTCCCGCAGACGACGTCGACGCGGGTACGGGGCGTCAACGACCACGCGGGCTGGGAACACGGCACGGCCGCCGCGGACCGGGCAACGATGCCGCGCCGCCCCGGCGTGACCCGCTGACTCCCTGGACGACGAAGGGCCGCGGTTCCGTGAGGAAACCGCGGCCCGTGATGCCCGAAACGTCAGTCAGGAGCCCGGCAGCTTGGGCAGGTCCGTGGGAAGGCCCTCCGGCAGCTTGTCGCCGGCGGCGGACTTCTTGTAGGAGTCCACGATCCCGCTGCCCCATTTCACGGTGATCGTGTCGCCGCCGGCGCCCCGCGTGACAACCCCGGTCGTACGGTCGGTGCTGCCGTCGGGGCACTTGAGGTTCAGCGTCACCTTGGCGTCCTTGGCGACCGTGCCGGAGCAGACGTGCTCGCCCGCCACAGCCGCGTCGGAACCCTGGACGACCAGCATGACGATCTTGCCGTCGGTCGTCGCGACCCAGGACCCGGAGACGTCCGCCGACGCCCCCTGGCCCCCGGCGGGCGGAGCGCTGCTCTGCCCGGTGCCGCTGCCGCCCTTGTCCTTGCCCTTGTCGCCGCCCGTGCTGCCGCCGCTGTCGCCGCTGCAGCCGGTCAGTACGAGGGCTGCCGCGACGGCCGCCGCCGAGACGGTGGTACGTACAAGCTCACGCACGCCGGACTCCCAGTTTCGGTAGGTCGGAACGCGCCAAGCTACCAGGAGGACTTGCGTACGCCGGGGAGGAAACCGGCATGCGCCTGTTCCCGCATCCGCACCCTGGACAGCCCGAACTTCCGCAGGTGGCCGCGGGGCCGGCCGTCCACACTGTCCCGGTTTCGTACGCGCGTCGCACTCGCGTCGCGCGGCTGACGGCGCAACTCCGCCAGCGCGGCCGCTCGCTCACTCTCGCCCGTTCCGGGCTTGCGGAGGATTTCCTTCAGCTCCGCCCGCCGCTCGGCGTACCGCTCGACGACGACCTTGCGCCGCTCATTGCGGGCGATCTTGCTCTTCTTCGCCATCAGACCTTCACTCCCCGCGCGCGGATGCGGGCCACGGCCGCCTCGACGCCGATCAGGTCGACGGTCTTGATCGCCCTGGCGCTGAGCACGAGCCGCACATGGCGCCCCTCACTGGCCAGCCAGTAGCGCTTGCGCTGGATGTTCGGGTCGAAGCGGCGCGAGGTGCGCCGGTGCGAGTGGGAGATGTTGTTGCCGAATCCCGGCTGGGCGCCGGTCAGCTGGCAGTGGGCGGACAAGGTCAATCACTCCTCTTTGAAAATGGGAACCATTTCCATATACTAACCACATGGCACGCAACGAAGTCCGCCCGATCATCAAGCTCAGGTCCACGGCGGGGACCGGCTACACGTACGTGACCCGCAAGAACCGCCGCAACGACCCCGACCGCATGACGCTCCGCAAGTTCGACCCGATCGCCCGTCGGCACGTCGACTTCCGCGAAGAGCGCTGACCGGCAACTGCGCGCTGACCGGCAACTGATCAGAACCAGAAAGGGGCATCACTTCATGAAGCCCGGAATCCACCCGTCGTACGGCCCCGTCGTCTTCCGCGACAAGGCCGGCGGCTTCGCCTTCCTCACCCGTTCCACCATGACCAGCGACAAGACGGTGGAGTGGGAGGACGGCCGTACGTACCCCGTCGTCGACGTGGAGATCTCCTCGCAGAGCCACCCCTTCTACACGGGCACGGCGCGTGTACTGGACACGGCGGGCCGCGTGGAGCGCTTCGAACGCCGCTACGGAGCGAAGTAGTGAGCCAGAAGGCGAAGCTGCCGGTCGTCATTGTCGGTGGCCTGCACTCCGACGCCCGCAAGGAGGTCGTGGAGCAGCTGCTGCGCCGGGTCCCCGGCAGCGTTGCCCTGCATCACGACCTCTCGACCGCGGCAGAGGGAACGGTGCGCCGCACCGTCCGCGACACCCTCGGCGAGAGCTCGTCGGGCGACGCGCCGCTCGTCAACGACTGCGCGTGCTGCGCCCTGCGGGAAGACCTGGTGCCGGAGCTGGAGCGGCTGGCCGACAGCGGCCTCACCCGGCTCGCGGTCGTCGAGCTGTGGGACTCGGTCGAGCCCAAGGCGATGGCCGAGGTCGTCGTCGCGCACGGCGGCGACGTACTCGACCTGACCGCCGTCATGACGGCCGTCGACCCCGCGCTGCTCCTGCCCTACCTCGGCTGCGGCGACGATCTGGCCGAGGCCGGACTGGCGGCGGCCGCGACCGACCAGCGCACAGTCGCGGACACCTGGGCGCGGCAGCTGGAGTACGCCCCGGTCCTCGCCGTGGTGGACAGCGAGGAGGCGGACGAGCAGGACGACGCGCTCCTCGCGCAGCTGCATCCGACGGCCCGCCGGGTCCGGGCGGCCTCCGGCGAGCTGGCCGAGGCGGCCTTCGCCGGCTTCGACACAGAGGCCGCGGCGGCCCGCCAGCACCCGGCGTGCGCGCTGCTTCCGCAGGACGCGGACGACAAGGGCGTCGGCACGCTGGTGTGGCACCGAAACCGCCCCTTCCATCCGGAGCGGCTGTACGCGGCGCTGGAGGACCTGACCTGTGCGGCCGCCCGCAGCCGGGGCCGTTTCTGGCTCGCGGACCGGCCGGACACGCTGATGGCGTGGGACGCGGCGGGCGGCGCGCTGTGTGTGGAGAGTGCGGGGCCGTGGCTGGCATCGCTGCCGGACGCCGCGTGGGAAATGGTCCCGCCCGTACGCCGGGCCGCGGCCGCGCTCGACTGGCACCCCGAGCACGGGGACTGCTGCCAGCACCTGGTCTTCACTTCACCGGGACTCGACCGCGGCGGGCTCGAAGAGCTCCTCGAATCCTGCTTGTTGACCGATGCCGAATACGCGGCGGGGCGTGATGCGTGGAAGCTCCTGCCGCCCGTTTTTGATTCCCTTCTGGAGGCCTGATGTCCCGCCTGCCCCGCCCGTCCCGAGGTAAAGATCCTCGTAAGCCCCTCAAGTCCCGGCCCAATCCGCTGGACGAGGCGAAGATTACGTACATTGACTACAAGGACACCGACCTGCTGCGGAAATTCATTTCGGATCGCGGAAAGATCCGGAGCCGTCGTGTGACAAGGGTCTCGGCCCAGCAGCAGCGGCAACTGACCCGGGCCATCAAGAACGCCAGGGAGATGGCCCTGCTGCCGTACTCCTCGCGCTGATCCGGAGTTCTGTAATCAGGGGAGCACCCGGCGTGCACGTGCATCTGCCCATGCATCCGCAAGTGAACAAAGCTATGATCCGGGGCAGTTGACATCTGCACTTTTCCGGGAGCGACCTGTGCACCACGCGTACAACGGCATGGCGGCCACAGAGCTTCACGGGGTGGTCTGGCAGAAGAGCAGGCACAGCAACTCACAGGGGTCCTGTGTGGAGTTTGCCAAATTGCCGGGCGGGAATGTGGCAGTCCGCAATTCACGGCACCCGGAGGGGCCCGCTCTCGTCTACACACCTGCCGAGATCGAGGCGATGCTGCTCGGCATCAAGGACGGCGAGTTCGACCACCTGACAGCAGGCGGCTGACCGGAATCAACCGGTCCGCCACCCGCCTACTCTCCGTTACTGCTGTTCGCTCCCGAGGCGGAACAGCGCCCACACGACCTTGCCGCTCAGCGTCCCGGCGAGCGGGTGCCATCCCCAGCTGTCGCTGAATGAATCCACCAGAAACAAGCCACGCCCGGACTCGGCGGAGAAGTTGTCCGGCTCACGCGTCACCGGGCTCTCGTGGCTGGGGTCGCGCACGGCGCACACCAGACGCGAGGTCCAGCGCATCAGATGCAGCCGTACGGGAGGGTCCTGCTCGCTCGTGCGCGGGGCGTCGGCCGGCAGTGCGTGCCGCAGCGCGTTGGTGACGAGCTCGGAGACGACCAGGGCCACGTCGTCGAAGCACTCGCCGAGCTCCCACTGCGTCAGCGTGGACTTGGTGAACTGGCGGGCCCCGCGCACCGCTTCGTACCTGGGGGGCAGTGCGCAGGAGGCAGAGCTGGAGACCGCTGCGGGGTCGAGGGGGGGAAGCCCCTGCCTTAATGGCTCGAACGGCTCGAGCACGGTCGATCCATTCGTCCCCATGCGAGGCACTCCCGGGATTCGCGGTCGTTGCGATACAGCGGTAGCGATGCGGCGGTAGTACGGCGTCAGCACGAAAGAGCATGCAGGTGCGCGCGGACCATGGTTCCGAATGCGTACGGCAGATGCAAGGGCAGATGCACGTGCACGCGCCGGACCTGTCCGACCCCGTGCCGGTTCCTGGTCATTTCTTCCCGGCACCTCTTTTGGTGACTTGTACAGCTCTTGCCATTTCCGTAATCGGATGAGTACGGGGTGAAGCGTTTTAATGGCAGACTGCGCCTCTCGGAGACCTGGGGGACGGCGCTCCGCTACTGAACTGTCGGACTGGGGAGGGCTGGAGAGGTGACCGCAGGCGAGTCGAGCGGCTCTGTGGTGCGGCGCATCCTGCTGGGATCCCAGCTCAGGCGGCTGCGTGAGTCGCGCGGGGTCACCCGCGAGGCGGCCGGCTACTCGATCCGAGCATCCGAATCGAAGATCAGCCGCATGGAGTTGGGACGGGTGAGCTTCAAGGCCAGGGACGTCGAGGACCTGCTCACGCTCTACGGCGTCACGGACGGCACGGAGCGCGAGTCGCTGCTGAGCCTGGCGCGTGAGGCCAACGTGGCGGGCTGGTGGCACAGTTACGGCGATGTGCTGCCTGGCTGGTTCCAGACGTACATCGGACTCGAAGGTGCCGCCTCCCTCATCCGGATTTACGAAGTCCAGTTCGTTCACGGGCTGTTGCAGACCGAGAGCTACGCGCACGCCGTCGTCTCCCGCGGCATGCCGCAGGCGAGCGCGGCGGAGATCGACCGCAGGGTCGCGCTGCGCCTGGAGCGTCAGAAGGTGCTCGTGTCCGAGCGCGCGCCGCACTTCCACGCCGTACTCGACGAGGCGGCGCTGCGCCGTCCGTACGGTGACCGGGCCGTGATGCGGGGGCAGTTGCAGCACCTCATAGAGGTGTCGGAGCAGCCGAACATCACGCTTCAGGTCATGCCGTTCAGCTTCGGCGGTCACGCGGGCGAGAGCGGCGCGTTCACGATGCTGCAGTTCCCCGAGTCGGATCTCTCGGACCTCGTCTACCTGGAGCAGCTCACCAGCGCGCTCTACCTGGACAAGCGCGAGGAAGTCGCCCAGTACCGGCGGGTGATGGAGCGGCTCCAGAAGGACAGCCCGAGCGCGGCGGAATCCCGGGACGTGCTGCGCGGTCTCCTCCAACTCACGTAACCGGCCAGTAGGATGAGGTTTCATCAGGAGTCCGCACCTGCTCACCCTGCAGTAAGGGATCGCATGTCCTTCTTCACCGACCTGGCCCATCAGTACATCGACGGCGAGTGGCGGACCGGCAGCGGCGCGTGGGACATCATCGACTTCAACCCGTACAACGGGGAGAAGCTCGCCGCGATCACGGTGGCCTCGGTGGACGAGGTCGACGAGGCCTACCTGGCGGCGGAGCGCGCGCAGCCGGCCTGGGCCGCGTCGAGTGCGTACAAGAGGCGGGACGTCCTGGAGCGCGCCCTGCGGATCACGCAGGACCGCGAGGACGAGATCATCGAGGCGATCATCGACGAGCTCGGCGGTACGCGGCTGAAGGCGGCGTACGAGGTCCATCTCGCCAAGGAGTTCCTGCGCGAGGCGATGCAGAGCGCGCTGCGGCCCGAGGGAAGCATCATGCCCTCGCCCGTGGAGGGCAAGGAGAACCGCGTCTACCGGCTGCCGGTCGGTGTCGTCGGTGTCATCAGCCCGTTCAACTTCC
Source organism: Streptomyces sp. ISL-96 (assembly GCF_018614035.1). Taxonomy (GTDB): domain Bacteria; phylum Actinomycetota; class Actinomycetes; order Streptomycetales; family Streptomycetaceae; genus Streptomyces. Next base: position 83,155 of record NZ_JAGGPA010000038.1, on the reverse strand, counting down.
CCTTCCTGGTGGCGCTCAAGTCGGTCGCCCCGGCGCTGGCGCTGGGCAACGCGGTCGTGATCAAGCCGAACCAGAACACACCTGTCGTCGGCGGCGGTCTGATAGCCAAGATCTTCGAGGACGCGGGGCTGCCCGCCGGGCTGCTGAATGTGCTGATCACGGACATCGCGGAGATCGGTGACGCGCTGATAGAGCACCGGGTGCCGAAGGTGATCTCCTTCGCGGGCTCCGACAAGGTGGGGCGGCACGTGGCCGCCGTCGCCGCGAGCCACTTCAAGCGCGCGGTGCTCGAACTGAGCGGCAACAGCGCGCTGGTCGTCCTGGACGACGCGGACATCGACTACGCGGTGGACGCCGCGGTCTTCAGCCGCTTCGTGTACCAGGGGCAGGTCTGCATGGCCGCCAACCGCATCCTGGTGGACCGCTCGGTCGAGGCGGAGTTCACGGAGAAGTTCGTCGCGAAGGTACGGTCCCTGGTGACCGGCGACCCGGCCGACGCCAGGACCCACATCGGCCCGGTCATCAACACCTTCCAGGCGGAGGCGCTGACGGGGCTGGTGGAGCAGGCGCTCGCCGAGGGGGCGACGGCGCTCGTACGAGGGGCTACGCGCGGCAATCTGGTCGAGCCGACCGTACTGAGCGGGCTGCCGGCCGACTCGCCGATCCTGACGCAGGAGATTTTCGGTCCGGTGGTCCTGTTGATCCCGTTCGACGGCGAGGAGGCGGCCGTACGGATCGCCAACAACAGCGAGTACGGGCTGAGCGGGGCGGTGCACACGGGGAACCTGGAGCGGGGCGTGCGCTTCGCGAAGCGCGTCGAGACCGGGATGATCCACATCAACGACTCGACGGTCCAGGACGAACCGCAGGTGGCCTTCGGCGGGGAGAAGTCGTCGGGGATCGGGCGGCTGAACGGGGAGTCGGCGGTGGAGGCGTTCACCACGCAGAAGTGGATCTCCGTGCAGCACGGGCGGACGAAGTTCCCGTTCTGAGGGGTGAGTTGCGGACGGTACCTGTCCGCAAGGCTTCGTAGCGTAGCTCTTGTCAGTTCGACGACGAGACGACAAGAGGCAGACAATCATGGTCGTACACGTGAACGCAGAGGCCCACGGCGACGAGCGTGGCGCGCTTCTGGCCTTCCTGGACGCCGAGCGCGGTGGCATCCGCCGGGCGCTGCTCGGGCTGACGGACGAGCAGGCCGCGACGAGGCCGAGCGCGAGCGAGCTGACGCTGTCCGGGCTCCTCAAGCACGTGTCCGAGGTGGAGCAGGGCTGGCTGTCGCGGGCGAAGCAGGTCGCACCGGATGTGCAGCGGTCCGAGGAGACCTGGCGCGAGAGCTTCCGGCTGGTCGGTGACGAGACGGTCGAGAGCCGGCTGGCGTACTGGGAGAAGGTCGCGCGGCAGACCGAGGAGTTCATCCGGTCGGTGCCGAGCCTGGACGACACCTTCCCGCTGCCCAACGAGCCGTGGTTCCCCGACTCGGAGCGGGTCTCCATGCGGTGGCTGCTGCTCCGGCTGATCACCGAGATGTCCCGGCACTCCGGCCATGCCGACATCATCCGCGAGAGCCTGGACGGCAAGACGGCGTTCGAGCTGGTGGCGCTGGAGCGCGGCGAGACCTGGGGCTGACCTTTCCTCCTTGCCGCACCCGTTACTCTCTGATCAAAGTTGAGTAGAAGGTGAAAGGGCGAGGGTGCGGCGATGTCAGCGATCAGGCTGCTGGTCCTAGGCGCCGTCCGTCAGCACGGGCGCGCGCACGGCTACCAGGTACGCAACGACCTGGAGTACTGGGGCGCCCACGAGTGGTCCAACGCCAAGCCCGGCTCGATCTATCACGCGCTGAAGCAGATGGCCAAGCAGGGACTGCTGCACGCCCACGAGATCGCGCCGAGCACGGCCGGCGGCCCGCCCAGGACCGAGTACGAGGTCACGGAGAAGGGCACCGAGGAGTACTTCGGGCTGCTCCGCGAGGCCTTGACGACGTACGACCAGAAGATGGACGTGCTGTCGGCGGGGATCGGCTTCATCGTCGACCTGGAGCGGGCCGAGGCGGTCGAGCTGCTCAAGGAGCGGGTGCGGGGGCTGGAGGGGTGGCGGTCGGCCGTCACCGAGTACTACACGCCGGAGGACGGGCCGGAGTCGGTCGGTCACATCGGCGAAATCATGAACATGTGGGTCCACTCGGCGGACGCCGGGGCCGAGTGGACGCGCGGCCTCATCTCCCGGATCGAAGGCGGGGCGTACACCTTCGCGGGTGAGGGCGGTGAGCCCTTCGTGGGGGTGCTGGCGGAGGGCCAGGAGAATCCGTACGCCAGCTAATCAAGTTTGACGAATGGCGAGGGCGGGTTTAACCTTTGGCCACGTAGTCAAATTTGACTACGTGGCTGGAGGGGATGGATGGCATTGGCTGACGTGGACGCGGCGATCGTCGTCGAAGGAGCGCAGAAGCGGTACGGGGAGAAGCGGGCCCTGGACGGGCTGGACCTGGTGGTGGGGCGCGGCACGGTGCACGGCGTGTTCGGGCCGAACGGTGCGGGCAAGACCACGATCGTCCGGATCATGGCCACGCTGCTGCGGCACGACGCGGGACGGGTCGAGGTGGCCGGGTACGACGTACGGTCGCGGGCCCGCGAGGTGCGGGCGCGGATCGGGCTGCTCGGGCAGCACGCGGCGGTGGACGAGGAGCTGGGCGGGCGGCAGAACCTGGAGATGTTCGGCCGGCTGTACCACCTGGGGGCGCGGCGGGCGGGCGTACGGGCCGACGAGCTGCTTCAGCGGTTCGGGCTCGCGGACGTGGGCCGGAAGCCGGTCGGCAAGTACAGCGGAGGCATGCGGCGGCGGCTGGACCTGGCCGCCTCGCTCATCACCGATCCGCAGGTGCTGTTCCTGGACGAGCCGACGACCGGGCTCGACCCGCGCGGGCGCGCGGAGGTGTGGGGTGCGGTGCGGTCGCTGGTCGGGGGAGGTACGACCGTACTGCTCACGACGCAGTATCTGGAGGAGGCCGACCAGCTGGCCGACCGGATCACGGTGGTCGACCGGGGCAGGGCCGTCGCCGAGGGCACGCCGGACGAGCTGAAGGGCAAGGTCGGCGGAGACAGGATCGACGTGGTGCTGCACGACGCAGGGCAACTGGGCGCGGCGGCCTCGCTGATGGGCCCGGACGCGCAGACGGACGTGGACCGGCGGCGGATCAGCGCGCCGGTGGCGGACCGGATGGCGGCGCTGACCGGGATCGTACGGGCGCTGGAGACGGCGGGGATCGAGGCGGAGGACATCGCGCTGCGCAGGCCGACGCTCGACGAGGCGTTCCTGCACCTCACCAAGGAGGTCGCGGCATGAGCGGCGCGGGCGCGGCTGCGGGGTGGGCGGTCACCGATTCCTGGACGATGACGCGGCGCGAACTCGCCCATTGGGCGCGGCAGCCGGTGCAGGTGGTCGTCGGCCTGGTCTTCCCGGTGATGCTGCTGCTGATGTTCGGCTTCCTGGTCGGTGGCGGCAAGGGGGTGTCGGGTGATTACGTCGACTTCCTGGTGCCCGGCATGCTGGCGCTGACCATGGCCTTCGGGCTGGAGGCGACGATGCTCGCGGTCACCCAGGACCTCAACAAGGGGGTCATCGACCGGTTCCGCTCGATGCCGATGACCTCGGGGGCGGTGCTGGTGGGGCGGGCGGTCGCGGACATGCTCCAGTCGGCGGCCGGGCTGGCGGTCCTGGTCGCCGTGGGCTACGCGATCGGCTGGCGCTGGCACGGCGGGGTGCTCGGATTCCTGGGCGCGATCGGGCTGTTGCTGCTGCTGCGCTTCGCGATGCTGTGGATCGGCATCCAGCTGGCGATGGTCGCGGGCAAGCCGGAGATGGTGCAGGCGGTGCAGATCCTGGTCTGGCCGGTGGGCTTCCTCTCGAACGCCTTCGCGACTCCGGACTCGATGCCGGGCTGGCTCGGAGCCGTCGTCGAATGGAACCCGCTGTCGGCGACGGCCACGGCGGTACGCGACCTCTTCGGCAACCCCGCGGCGGCCGGCAACTCCTGGCCCGCGGAACACGCGGGGCTGTTGGCGGTGGTGTGGCCGGTGGTGCTGGTGGCGGTGTTCTTTCCGCTGGCGGTAAGGCGGTTCGCGAAACTGAGCCATTGAAACTCACGAACTGACGTCTTGAGAAGTGGAACCCGGGCGCGGTCTGCGGTGTACCAGAAGGAGAAGCGGTCCACGGCGACACCGCAGACCGCGAGACCGGGGGAGTGCGATGCGCAAGCCGTTCAGGACAGTCGGGGTGCTGATCGCCGCCGTGCTCATCGCGCTGGCGATGCTGCCGGGATGTTCGAAAACGCCTGATCCGCAACCGAAAGAGGCGTCGCGGGCGCCGATGGTGCCGTCAGGACGGGAACTGCCCGGCTGGGCGCACATGGTGGGCTTGGCAGCCGACGGCAGCGGCTTCGCGCTGCTCGCGCAGTGCGTGGAGGACGTGGAGCGGCCCGAGAACGGGTTCTGCCGCCAGTATGTGGCGGTCCTGGACAAGGGGGCGGCGCAGTGGCGGCTTCGCAAGGCACCACTGACCGAAAAGTCGGGCACGGACGGCATCTCGGCGGACTTGAGGGTGCTCGGCCCCGGCCGCGCATGGATGCAGGACTGGATGGGAGAGGACCGGCACCGCAACTGGTTCACGGCGGACGGCGGGCGGACCTGGCAGGCGCGTGACGTGAAGCGCGCCGGGGAGGCGCGGTCGATCCCGACGGGAGCCGCGCTCTCGACGCTCTGCGGGCCTCCGACGGCCCCCGACGGGCTGGAGTGCCCGAAGGACCGCCTCATGGTGATGTCCCCCGACGACGGAAGGCTTCGGCGACTGAGCACGAGTCCACCGCTGTCCGGGCTTCTGCACCCGGCGACGTACGCCGAGCCGGACGGCTCGTGGTGGGTCTCAGGGGAGGACCCGTCGACGGGGGAGCCGGCGGTCGCCGTGTCCCGTGACGCGGGCCGGACCTGGACAGCGAGCGTGCTGGACGGCCCGGTGAAGAAGCCCGGTTGGGCGGTGCGGGTCTCGGTGGGCGACGGAGTCGTTTACGCGGCGGAGACGGGAGAACTGCCGGCCGGCGAGCCTGTGAAGAATCCGGTACGGGCGATTCACCGCAGCAGGGACGGCGGCCGCACCTGGGAGCGGACCTGGACGACGGGCCCGGACCGCGAGCCGCGCACGCTGATGGGCGTGCTGGTTCCCGGGAAGGGCGACACCCTGCTCCTCCACGCCGAGAGCGGCACCTTCACCAGCCCGGACGGCGGCCGCACCTTCACCCAGACGGGCCGCGGCCCCGGCCTGGGTCACGCGTCGACGGTCCCACTGGGCCGCTTGGTGACGGCCGGAGCCTGCGAGTACCGGATAACGGCAGACGGCGAGCGCTGGACGCAGTTCACGATAGGCACCTGCGAGACCTGACCACACACCAGAAACAAGGCTTGCACCTCACGTGGCGTGAGGGCTCAGGCTGAGTGCGTACCAAGAAAAGGAAGCAGAAGGAGCGGAAGCGATGAGCTATTCCGTGGGACAGGTCGCCGGATTCGCCGGAGTGACGGTGCGCACCCTGCACCACTACGACGAGATCGGACTGCTCTCCCCGGGCGGCCGCAGCCACGCGGGCCACCGGCGTTATGACGACGCCGACCTTGACCGGCTGCAGCAGATCCTGTTCTACCGGGAGCTCGGCTTCCCGCTCGAAGAGGTGGCGGCGCTCCTCGACGACCCGGCCGTGGACCCGCAGGAGCACCTGCGGCGCCAGCACGAACTGCTGTCCGGCCGGATCGCGAAACTTCAGGCGATGGCCGCCGCCGTCGAAACCGCCATGGAGGCACGGAAGATGGGCATCAATCTCACCCCGGAAGAGAAGTTCGAGGTCTTCGGCGACCACGACCCCGAGCAGTACGCCGAGGAGGCCGAGCAGCGCTGGGGCGCCAGTGAGGCGTACAAGGAGTCGCAGCGCAGGACCGCGTCGTACACCAAGGAGGACTGGCTGCGGATCAAGGCGGAGGGTGACGAGAACACCGCCCGCCTGGTCGCCGCCATCGAGGCCGGCGCCGCGCCCGACTCCGTCCGGGCCATGGACCTGGCCGAGGAGCACCGCGCTCTGATCAGCCGCAATCACTACGACTGCGGCTACGACATGCACGTCTGCCTCGCTGAGATGTACGTCACCGACGAGCGCTTCACGACGTCCATCGACGCGGCGAAGCCCGGCCTGGCCGCCTACCTGCGCGAGGCGATCCTGGCCAACGCCGCCCGCCACGCGTAGCCGCGCGGCAGTAGCGAACAGCCCGCCCGGCCCCGGCGGCGCCCCGGAGCCGGACGGGACCTTCGTTCACTCCTTGGAGAGGACGACCGCCGTGCCGTAAGCGCACACCTCAGTGCCCACATCGGCCGCTTCGGTCACATCGAAACGCATCATCAGCACGCCGTTGGCACCACGCGCTTTGGCCTGTTCGACGAGCCGTTCCATCGCCTGATTGCGCGTCTCCACCAGCGTTTTGGTGAGGCCTTTGAGTTCCCCGCCGATCATCGACTTCAGCCCGGCGCCGATCTGGCTGCCCAAGTGCCGTGAGCGGACTGTGAGACCGAACACCTCTCCGATGACGCGATCGACCCGGTATCCGGGCGCGTCGTTCGTAGTGACCACCAGTACGTCGGACTGGGTGCCCTGTCCACCGCCGTAATCCTCGATGCTCATCCGCATCCACCTCCTGCCGCAAAGCTTTGCCCCAGTGCGTCCCCGGCGCATCCCCTTGGGGCCTACTGGAACCAGTGGGCCCCCGTCGGCGTTGATAGCTTTGGGCAGCAAACCCGCAGACGATCCCACCCTGGAGCCCGGTACCCGTGAATACGCTTGCGCTCGGACCGAGCTGGCTGGAGCCGAATTATCTGCTGGAGCAGTTCGGCCTGATCGGCCTGTTGGTCATCGTCTTCGCCGAGTCCGGCCTGCTCATCGGCTTCTTCCTGCCGGGCGACTCGCTGCTGTTCACCACCGGCCTGCTGGTGACCACGGGCGCCCTCGACACCCCGCTGTGGCTGGTCTGCACGTTGGTCGTCCTCGCGGCGATCATCGGCGACCAGGTCGGCTATCTCTTCGGCCGCAAGGTCGGACCCGCCCTCTTCACGCGCCCGGACTCCCGGCTCTTCAAGCAGGAGAACGTCGAGAAGGCTCACGACTTCTTTGAGAAGTACGGCCCGAAGTCGCTGGTCCTGGCCCGCTTCGTGCCGATCGTGCGCACCTTCACGCCGATCATCGCCGGCGTCAGCAGGATGAACTACCGCTCGTTCATCACGTTCAACATCATCGGCGGTGTGCTCTGGGGCGCGGGCGTCACGCTGCTCGGCGCCTCGCTCGGCAAGGTCGATTTCGTACACAAGAACATCGAAGCGATCCTGATTCTGATCGTGCTGGTCTCGGTGCTCCCGATCGTCATCGAGTACCTGCGCGCCCGCGGCAAGAACAAGAAGGCAGCGGCCGCCGAGGGCGGCGGCGAGGCCGACGGCATGCCCCCGGCCTCGCGCGGCCGCCACGCCAAGCGCTGACGCCGAGCAGACGAGTTAGAAGCCGCGCGTCCGCTTGGCCGCGCGGCGGCTCGCCCCACGGCCCGCCCCCGGCATCTTCAGGAACAGCCGCGAGATCTCGCCCCCCAGATTCACCCCGATGGCGATGGCCAGCGACAGGGCCGCCGCGCTCGACAGGGACGCGAGCCCCTTGTTCAGGTCGTTCTGCGCGATGCCCAGCAGTCCGAAGTACGTCGCCGAGCCCGGCAGCAGCGGACCGATCGCGGCCGTGACGTACGGCAGCGCCGAGGCGTACTGGTAGCGCGAGAACAGCTGCCCGAAGAGACCCACAAGGCCGGCCGCGACCGCTGTCGAAGCCACCTGAGAGATCTCTCCGACGTCATGCATCGCGCCGTAGATCAGCCAGGCGACCCCGCCGTTCAGGGTCACGATCAGCACGGTGTTGCGTTGCTGCTGGAGCAGGATCGCGAAGGCGAAACAGAGCAGCATCGACGCCAGGATCTGCGTCACCGGCCGTTCGACGGTCTCCAGCGACGTCGCCGCGTGCAGCTCGGCGTCCAGCTGCACCCCGAGATAGAGCACGGTCAGCACGCCGATGACGATCGCGATGAAGAAGTACATGACTTCGAGCAGGCGCGCCGACGCGGTGATGTAGTAGCCGGTCAGACCGTCCTGTACGCCCGCGACCAGCGCCCGCCCCGGCAGCAGCGCGAACAGCCCACCGGTGATCACGGCGGAGGGCCGGACGTCCCACATCGCCGAAGTCGGTGCCAGCGTGAGCGCCACCCCTATCGCGGCGGGCGGCATCGCCGCCACCACGAACTGGTAGAACTCCGGCAGCCCGCGCCCCGCGCACAGCCACGCCAGCCGGTCGCCGAGCATCGCTCCGATCGCGGCCGCCAGGAACACCACGGGCCCACCGCCGACGAGCACGGAAGCCGCACCGGCCAGCAGCCCGCTGGCCGACGTCAGCGCCCAGCCGGGGTACGGGTGACGGTTGCGGCGCATCTCCGCGAGCGTGCGGTACGCCTCCTCCAGCGTGACGTCGGTGTCCGGCGACGTGATGTCGTCGATGAGGTGGTAGACCGCCGCCAGCCGCGTGTAGTCGGTGCCGCGGCGGCGTACGGTCCTGCTCGCCGTCACCGGGTCCTCGACCAGCGAGGGCTGGTACGAGATCGACAGCAGGGTGAAGGTGACGTTCGGCTCGCAGCGGTCGAGCCCGTACGCCCGGCTCACGCCGAACATCGCCGCCTCGACGTCCTCGGCGCCCTCACCGCCCGCGAGCAGCAGCTCGCCGATACGCAGCGTCAGGTCGAGCACGCGCGGTACGGCGGGCCCGGCCTCGTCGTGGCGCTGCACCGGCTCCGGCACCGGCCGGTCGCCCACCGGCATGCGCAGCAGCGTACGCATCCGGTCCTGCCAGGGCGCCTCCTTGGTCAGCCGGACCATGGGCACCCCGTAGGCAGGGGTGAACGCGGGCGGCGCGCTCCGGGCGCTGTAGGTGCTCGGGGTGTCGAAGGCCGAGGTCTCCGGCGGAATGGGGTGCTCCCCGGTGGTCGTGCCCCGCGGAAGCGCGAACTCTGAGGTCGGACTGTCCTCGTCGGCCGGCTCCGGCTGCTCCACCCCGGCCGGCGGAGTGAAGGCGCTGCGCGCCTCGTCCGACTGCGGCTTGCGGTCCTCGGGGCCCTCACTCTCGGCTCCGCTGCCGCCGCGCTTCGGCTCCGCCACTACTTGCCTCGCTTCGATTCCTTGATTCAGTACGTCCGTACGCCAAGCCATGGCCAAGGCCAGACACACCCAGTATGCGGACGGACACCTTCCCCTCGCGCGCCGCTCAACACACGGCGGGCGGTGCACCCCCAATGGGGGTGCACCGCCCGCCGTGATGTCAGCTGAGCCAAGGGGCTCGTCAGTGGCTGCCGCCCTGCGCCTGGAGGCGCTTGTACGAGGCCTCGACCTCGGCCTCGGCCTCGGTGCGGCCGACCCAGTCGGCGCCCTCTACGGACTTGCCGGGCTCCAGGTCCTTGTAGACCTCGAAGAAGTGCTGGATCTCCAGGCGGTCGAACTCCGACACGTGGTGGATGTCGCGCAGGTGCTCAACCCGCGGGTCCGACGCCGGGACGCACAGCAGCTTGTCGTCGCCGCCGGCCTCGTCGGTCATCCGGAACATGCCGATCGCGCGGCACTTGATGACACAGCCGGGGAAGGTGGGCTCGTCGAGCAGTACGAGCGCGTCCAGCGGGTCGCCGTCCTCGCCGAGGGTGTTCTCGACGAAGCCGTAGTCCGCCGGGTAGCTCGTGGAAGTGAAGAGTCGACGGTCCAGGCGGATCCGGCCGGTCTCGTGGTCCACCTCGTACTTGTTCCGCGAACCCTTCGGAATCTCGATGGTGACGTCGAACTCCACGGGTGGTTCCTCCATGATCAGCACAAACTCCGGATGGCGCTGCGTCCCTCCGGGGGCTGACCCCGGACCGCCGGCCGGTTCGGTAGGCCGGACGAGCCGGGGCGTCATGCTCCCGGCAACACGCAGTGATTAAGTGTCCCTCACGCAGGTGTGTGATCGCGAAAGGGGCTGGTCCGAGGTGCCGGAGCGCAAAACGTGGCAGCTCGTGACGATCACAGCTGTGGCCGGTCTCGCCCTCTCTGCCGGGGCGGTGGCCGCGGCAGGCCCCTGGGACTCCGGTCAGCGTAAGGCCGAGCGGGCGTGGGCCGCCTCTCAAGACCGTAGTGGCGCACATCACGGGGACCCGTCGCGCGACGTACCGGCGCCCGCCCCCAGTGCGGCAGGTGTGCTCACCGTGCTCGGCGCCCCCGTACCGCCGCCCCCCGAGAGCGGCCTCGCGGACGCCCTGGATCCGCTGCTGCGCGACCCCGCGCTCGGCACACTGCATACCGCGTCGGTGATCGACACCGCGACCGGCACGCAGGTGTACGGGAAGGGTGACGCGCAGGCGATGATTCCGGCGTCCACCATCAAGATCGCGACATCGGTCGCCGCGCTCCATGCCCTCGGCCCCGACCACCGCATCGCCACCACCGTCACCGCGTCCCCCGACGGCAGGAAGACCGTGCTCGTCGGCGGCGGCGATCCGACGCTGGACCGGGACGCACTGGCCTCCCTGGCCGACGACACCGCGCGGGCGCTGCGCGACCGGGGCGTCGGCGAGACGCAGCTCGCGTACGACGTCTCGCTCTACTCGGGACCAGAGCTCCACCCGATCAGCCCCAACGCGAACATCAGCCCCGTCACCCCCCTGATGATCGAGGAGGGCCGGCTCGACAACTCCCGCAGCGGCCCCGCCCTGCGCAGCGCCGACCCCGCGCGCGACGCCGCCCGTGCCTTCGCCCAGCTGCTGCGCGAGCGCGGCATCAAGGAGAAGGGCGACCCCGTGGCCGGCAAGGGCCCGGACGACGCGGAGCCGGTGGCCAGGGCCCTCTCCGCGCCCCTGTCCGCCCTCGTCGAGCGCACCCTCACCCACAGCGACAACGACCTCGCGGAGGCCCTGGCCCGCCAGACGGCGCTCGCCTCGGACGAACCGGCCAGTTTCGAAGGCGCGGGCAAGGCCGTCGGGTCCCGGCTGAAGAAGCTCCAACTGCCGCTCTCCGGCGCCCGTTTCTCCGACGGCAGCGGCCTGGACCGCGACAACCGCATGTCCGCCGCCCTGCTGGCCGGCCTCCTCGCCCGCGCCGCCGACCCCGCCCGCCCCGAACTGCGCCCAGTCCTCACCGGCCTGCCAGTGGCCGGATTCAGCGGCACCCTGAAGAGCCGGTACACCGACGACTCACCGGGTACGGGCATGGTCCGCGCCAAGACCGGCACCCTGACCGGCGTGAACACACTGGCCGGAACCGTCGTCGACGCGGACGGCCGGCTCCTGTCCTTCGCCTTCCTCACCTCCGGCACCACAGGCCCCGACGCGGCCCAGTCGGCCCTGGACCGGCTGGCCTCCACGATCGCCAACTGCGGCTGCGAGCCGTCCGCGGGGCGGCCCGGACACACGTGAACCCCGAGGAACCTCAGGGGTACAGGTGGAGCACAACACCTCTCCGCGGGCCGGGTCGACAACGTACGGTTGACGCATGACGAGCATCGGTGGTGCGGAGATGGTCGACTGGAACCTCGCGGTGGCGACCGCGACCCGACTGGTGAGGCCAGGCCCCGACGTGACCCGGGACGAGGCGCGAGCCGTCGTCGCCGAGCTCCGTCGGCACGCCAAGGCCTCCGAGGAACACGTCCGCGGCTTCACGCGGATGATGCCCGAAGGACACACGCCCCAGGACACCCCGGTCCTCGTCGTCGACCGGGCCGGCTGGATCAGGGCGAACGTCGCCGGATTCAGGGAGGTCCTGCGGCCGCTCCTGGACAAGATGCAGGAACGCAGGGGCAGCGGGCCCGGCGGCGCCGTGCTCGGCGCGGTCGGCGGCAAGGTGACCGGCGTGGAGGTCGGCATGCTGCTGTCCTTCCTCGCCTCCCGCGTCCTCGGGCAGTACGAGACGTTCGCCCCGCCCTCCCGCGAGCTCCTGTCCGGCACCGGCGGCGGCCGCCTGCTGCTCGTCGCTCCGAACGTCGTGCACGTCGAGCGGGAGCTCGAAGTCCACCCGCACGACTTCCGGCTCTGGGTCTGCCTGCACGAGGAGACCCACCGCACCCAGTTCACGGCCGTGCCCTGGCTGCGCGACCACCTGGAGGGCGAAATCCAGTCGTTCCTCGCCGAGACCGACGTCGACCCGATGACGGTCCTGGAGCGCCTGCGCGAAGCGGCCCAGTCACTGGCCGGCGGCCGCCCCGAGGGCGAGGCGGGCGAGGACGGCGGCCGCAGCCTCGTCGAGATCGTCCAGACCCCCGCCCAGCGCGAAATCCTCGGCCGCCTGACCGCCGTCATGTCACTGCTCGAAGGCCACGCCGACTTCGTGATGGACGGCGTGGGGCCCGACGTGGTGCCGTCCGTCGCCGAGATCCGCGAGAAGTTCCAGCAGCGCCGGGCCCGCGGCGCCAGCCGCCTGGACCTGGCCCTGCGCAAGCTGCTCGGCCTGGACGCCAAGCTCCGGCAGTACCGTGACGGTGAGCGTTTTGTACGGGCTGTGGTGGAGGAGGTTGGAATGGGCGGCTTCAACCGGGTCTGGACCTCCCCGAACACGCTCCCCACGAAGGCGGAGATCGCCAAACCGGCGGACTGGGTCGCGCGGGTGCACCGTAAGCCAGAGGCATAATCCGGCTGCGGCCGACGGCAGGAGAACGCCCCCCTAATCACCCATCCGAGGGACCGTGAGCGCTGGGTAGGCGTGCGATGCTCGGGGAATGGCCCGGCTCTGTCACCATCGACGCACTCTGAGTGACTGGCTTCTCCTCCCGAAGCACCCACAACTTCACCGAAGGGCACCGGACATGGGTCCCCATCCTGCGGTCGCAGCGATACGCCTGGCGGTCCGCCGCGTACTCCACGACGTACTCAACGACATCACGCTCCCCGACAACCTCACGCCCCTGCACGAGCCGCCGCCCCCGCCGCTCGTGCTGGTGGCGTGCTCCGGCGGCGCCGACTCCATGGCGCTCGCCTCCGCCCTCGCCTTCGAGGCGCCCAAGCTCGGCATCCGGGCCGGTGGCGTCACGGTCGACCACGGCCTCCAGGAAGGCTCCGATACGCGGGCCACCGAGGTCGTCAACCGCCTCGCCGCGCTGCGCCTGGACCCCGTCGAGGCCGTAGCGGTGACCGTCGGCCGCGGCGGCGGCCCCGAAGCGGCCGCCCGCGACGCCCGCTACGCCGCGCTGGACGCCGCCGCCGAGCGCCACGGCGCCGCCGCCGTCCTGCTCGGCCACACCCGCGACGACCAGGCGGAGACGGTCCTCCTCGGCCTCGCCCGCGGCTCCGGCATCCGCTCGCTGTCCGGCATGGCGGCCGTGACCGGCGCGGGGCGCTACCGCAGGCCCTTCCTCCAGCTCGACCGGCAGACCGCGCGCAAGGCCTGCATGGTGCAGTCGCTGCCCGTCTGGGACGACCCGCACAACACCGACCCCGCCTACACCCGCTCCCGGCTGCGCCACGACGGCCTGCCGGCGCTGGAGAAGGCGCTCGGCAAAGGAGTCGTCGAGGCCCTCGCCAGGACCGCGCAGCTCTCCCGCGACGATGCCGACGCCCTGGACGACTGGGCCGCCGAGGCGGACGCGTCCGTACGGGACGAATCGGGCCAGCTGGAGTGCGTCAAGCTCTACGCCCTGCCCCCCGCCGTACGGCGCCGGGTCCTGCGCCGGGCGGCCATCTCCGCCGGCTCACCGGCCGGATCCCTCTTCGCGCGGCACGTCGAAGAGGTCGACCGGCTGATCACCGGCTGGCGCGGGCAGGGGGTCATCAACCTCCCCGGCCGGGTGGAGGCGCAGCGGCAGGGTGGCAGACTGGTCATCCGGCAGGGCTGATGCGCTGAAGCACTACGAAAGTGACCCCGGTGGACGAGAAGGACATGGGCACCGACCTCAAGTCGGTGCTCATCACCAAGGAAGAAATCGACGCGAAGCTGGCCGAGCTGGCCGCGAAGATCGATGCGGAGTACGCGGGCAAGGACCTGCTCATCGTGGGTGTCCTCAAGGGCGCCGTCATGGTGATGGCCGACCTGGCACGGGCGCTGTCCACCCCCGTCACGATGGACTGGATGGCGGTCTCGTCGTACGGCGCGGGCACCCAGTCCTCCGGCGTGGTCCGCATCCTCAAGGACCTCGACACCGACATCAAGGGCAAGCACGTCCTGATCGTCGAGGACATCATCGACTCGGGTCTGACGCTCTCCTGGCTGCTGTCGAACCTCGGATCGCGTGAGCCCGCGTCCCTGAACGTCTGCACGCTGCTGCGCAAGCCCGAGGCGGCGAAGGTCACGCTCGACGTGAAGTGGGTCGGCTTCGACATCCCCAACGAGTTTGTCGTGGGCTACGGCCTGGATTACGCCGAGAAGTACCGGAACCTGCCTTTCGTCGGTACTCTCGCCCCCCACGTCTACGGCGGCTGAGCGGGAACCTCCGCCCGTGCCCCGGCGTTGGAGCATGGGAAGGCAGGTTCGTCAGCCGTCCCCGGCAGCCGCGGGTGACAATGCTGGGGTACCGTCCGAAGAACAGTCTTTTTAAACAGCAGCATTTACCTACGGGCAGGAGGGACGGGGCGACTACCGCCCCGTATGGATGGACGTGAAGCGATACTTCCGTGGGCCGGTCATGTGGATCGTGCTGGCCGTCCTCGCCGTGGTCGTGTTGATGCAGGTTGTCGGCTCGTCCGGCGGCTACAAGACGGTGGACACTGCCGAGGTCGTCCAGGCGATCGACAAGAACCAGGTCAAGCAGGCCAAGCTGACGACCGGTGACGAAAACGTCATCAAGGTCGAGCTGAAGGACGGCCAGAAGGTCAAGGACAGCAGCAAGATCCAGGCGAGCTACATCGGCGACCAGGGCGTCGCGCTCGCCAACAAGCTGCAGTCGAAGTTCGACAGCGGGGACATCGACAAGGGCTACACGGTCTCCCCCTCCAAGCAGAATCCGTTCGTCGGGATCCTGCTCTCCCTGCTCCCCTTTGTCCTCATCGTTGTCGTCTTCCTGTTCCTGATGAATCAGATGCAGGGCGGCGGCTCCCGGGTCATGCAGTTCGGGAAGTCCAAGGCGAAACTCATCACCAAGGACACCCCGAAGACGACGTTCGCCGATGTGGCGGGCGCCGACGAGGCGGTCGAGGAACTCCACGAGATCAAGGAGTTCCTGCAGGAGCCGGCGAAGTTCCAGGCCGTCGGCGCCAAGATCCCCAAGGGTGTGCTGCTGTACGGCCCGCCCGGTACGGGCAAGACGCTGCTCGCGCGCGCTGTCGCGGGCGAGGCCGGCGTCCCGTTCTACTCGATCTCCGGTTCCGACTTCGTCGAGATGTTCGTCGGTGTCGGTGCCTCCCGTGTGCGTGACCTCTTCGAGCAGGCCAAGGCGAACGCCCCGGCGATCGTCTTCGTCGACGAGATCGACGCCGTCGGCCGCCACCGCGGCGCCGGCATGGGCGGCGGTCACGACGAGCGCGAGCAGACGCTGAACCAGCTGCTCGTCGAGATGGACGGCTTCGACGTGAAGGGCGGCGTGATCCTGATCGCCGCCACGAACCGGCCGGACATCCTCGACCCGGCGCTGCTGCGCCCGGGCCGCTTCGACCGGCAGATCGCGGTCGACCGTCCGGACCTCTTGGGCCGTCTCGAAATCCTCAAGGTGCACGCCAAGGGCAAGCCCGTCACGCCGGACGTCGACCTTCGGGCCGTCGCCCGCCGTACGCCCGGCTTCACCGGCGCCGACCTGGCGAACGTGCTGAACGAAGCCGCGTTGCTGACCGCCCGTAGTGACAAGAAGCTGGTCGACAACCACTCCTTGGACGAGGCGATCGACCGCGTCGTGGCCGGACCGCAGAAGCGGACCCGGATCATGAGCGAGAAGGAAAAGAAGATCACCGCGTACCACGAGGGCGGACACGCCCTGGTCGCGGCGGCTTCCCCGAACAGCGACCCGGTGCACAAGGTCACCATCCTGTCCCGCGGGCGTGCCCTCGGTTACACGATGGTGCTCCCGGACGAGGACAAGTACTCGACCACGCGCAACGAGATGCTGGACCAGCTCGCCTACATGATGGGCGGCCGTGCGGCCGAGGAACTGGTGTTCCACGACCCGACCACGGGCGCTTCGAACGACATCGAGAAGGCCACCGCCACGGCCCGCGCGATGGTCACGCAGTACGGCATGACCGAGCGCCTCGGCGCGATCAAGTTCGGCCAGGACGGCTCCGAGCCGTTCCTCGGCCGTGACATGGGTCACCAGCGTGACTACTCGGAAGAGGTCGCCGCGCTGGTCGACGAAGAGGTCAAGAAGCTCATCGAGACCGCGCACAACGAGGCGTGGGAGATCCTCGTCGAGAACCGCGACGTTCTCGACAACCTGGTTCTGGCCCTCCTGGAGAAGGAGACGCTGAACAAGGAGGAGATCGCTGAGATCTTCAGCCCGATCGTGAAGCGCCCGGCCCGCCCCGCGTGGACCGGTTCTTCCCGCCGTATGCCGTCCACGCGGCCGCCGGTGCTTTCCCCGAAGGAGCTCTCCCTCACCAATGGCGCCACTGCCAACGGTGCGACTCCCGCGGTGACAGCCGGCTCCGTGGAAACCCCGGCCACCGAGGCGATCCCCGAGGAGCGCCCCGAAAGCTGATCATTCCGGCCCCAAGGGGCCCGGAATGGATGCCGCGTCCCCCAGGTTTTAGCCTGGGGGACGCGGCATTTTCGTACGTCCGCACGTTTGCGGTACGTGAAAGCACAGGAACGAGGCACAGATGACCGACCCGGTGACGTTGGACGGCGAAGGAACTATCGGCGAGTTCGACGAGAAGCGGGCCGAGAACGCCGTGCGTGAGCTCCTCATCTCGATCGGAGAGGACCCGGACCGGGAAGGGCTGCGGGAGACGCCGGGGCGCGTGGCGCGGGCATACAGGGAGATATTCGCCGGGCTGTGGCAGGAGCCGGAGGAGGTCCTGACGACGACGTTCGACCTGGGTCACGACGAGATGATCCTGGTCAAGGACATCGAGGTCTTCAGCACCTGCGAACATCACCTGGTTCCGTTCCGCGGAGTCGCCCACGTCGGTTACATCCCGGCGACCAGCGGCAAGATCACCGGCCTGTCCAAGCTGGCGCGGCTGGTCGACGTCTACGCCCGCCGCCCGCAGGTGCAGGAGCGGCTCACCACGCAGATCGCCGAATCGCTGATGGAGATCCTGGAGCCGCGCGGGGTGATCGTGGTCATCGAGTGCGAGCACATGTGCATGTCGATGCGAGGCATCCGCAAGCCCGGCGCGAAGACCATCACCTCCGCGGTGCGCGGCCAGCTGAGGGACTCGGCGACGCGCAACGAGGCGATGAGCCTGATCATGGCCCGCTGACCGGCTCGGGCCCGATGGCCGGCTCAGGCTTGGGCTCAGGCGGCGCGGGCCGTGCCGCTGCCGTTGTTGTCGTCCTCGGGGAGCTTGCAGACTCGCTCCAGGAAGAACGCCGTCGCGACGACCCCCGCGCCCGCCAGAACGGCCAGGCCCGCGTAAATGGCCTGATCCCGGCGGGCGGGGACGTCGAGGCTGTTCATCAGCAGATAGACGCCGACGCCGCCGTACATCCCGCAGACCAGCGACGCGACGAGCGCGCTCGCCTGGCCGAAAACCACCGCGCGGGCCGCCATCAGCGGTTCCACGCCCTTCGCGCCCGGCCGGCGCTCGCGCTGGGCGCGCAGCCGGGAGCGGATCGACAGCGCCGTCGCCAGCAGGACGGCCGCGATCACGGCCAGCACGACGGGGGCGGCGAGCGGCACGCTCGGCAGTGTGCCGAACGTGCCCCAGAGCTGGGCGCCGCCCCAGGAGAGGATTCCTGCCACGGCGAAGAGACCGGCCAGTACACCGAGCCGAAGTTGCTTCACCGAGAGCGCCCCTCACATACGGTCGTGATCACTGCCAGTCGGCCACTTTAACGACTACTCGGGCAGTCGGAGTTCCAGATCGGGGCGGGGGAGTACGCCATTGGCGCCGACGCCGTCGAGCAGGTCCGCGACGGGGCCGCGGCCGGGCAGCTGTGCTTCCGGCTCCACGTCGCGCCACGGGGCGAGCACGAAGGCGCGCTCGTGGGCGCGGGGGTGCGGGAGGGTGAGGAGCGGGTCCTCGGAGACCACATCGGCGTACGCCACGATGTCCACGTCGATCGTGCGCGGACCCCAGCGCTCCTGCCGGACCCGGTCGAAGGCTTCCTCGATGGCCTGGCCGCGCTCCAGCAGGGAGGCCGGCGGCAGCGTGGTCTTGATGAGGACGACCGCGTTGAAGTACGACGGCTGGGTGCCGGGGTCGACGCCCCAGGGCTCCGTCTCGTACACCGGGGAGACGGCCTTGACCCGCAGGCCGGGGGTGTCCTCCAGGGCGTCGATCGCGCCCTGGATGGTCTCCAGGCGGTTGCCCAGGTTCGAGCCGAGGGAGATCACGGCGCGTTTCGGGTTGGACAGCGTGATGTCCGCGGCGTCGACCTGTTCCACCACGGAGGCGGGCACCGGCTGCACCGTCGGGTCGCTCTGGGTGGGGTTCATACTCGGCTCCGGGTGATGGTGATGGTCACGTCGTCGAAGGGGACCGTGATCGGGGCGTCCGGCTTGTGGACGCAGACCTCGACCTCCTTCACCCCGTCGTGCTTGAGGCACTGCTGGGCGATCCGCTCGGCGAGCGTCTCGATGAGGTCCACCGGTTCGCCCTGGACGACGTCCACGACTTCCTCCGCCACGACGCCGTAGTGCACGGTCTTCGCCAGGTCGTCGTCGGCCGCCGCGGGGCGGGTGTCGAGGCCGAGAACCAGGTCCACGATGAAGGTCTGGCCTTCCTCACGCTCCCGGGGGAACACGCCGTGGTGCCCACGGGCCTTGAGGCCGCGCAGCGCGACACGATCCACGCGAATCACTCCTGCTGTCGTAGAGAAAACGAGGGCGCTGCCAAGTGCGGTCGGCACGCCACTCTCACCCGAATCTACCTGCGAGCACTGACACCGGGCGCCCACGGGGGCTATGGACAGAAGCTGGTGGGGCTGGTAGCCGCCCCTACCCAGAGGCTCCGGACGCCAACCTTTTCCAGGCCCCTACCCACTCAGGCGGGGGACTCGTCGTCCTCGTCCTCACCGTTTTCGGTCAGAACGGGGGAGCCGTGGTGCGACCACAGTTTCCAGCCGTCCTCTGTGCGACGGAACACATTGGTGGCCACGATGAGCTGGCCGACCAGCGGGCCGAGTTCGCCCGCCTCCTCGGCCGGACCGCCGCTCAGCGTGTTCTCGGTGCACACCACCAGGGCGGTGTCGCCCAGGACGTTCACCTTCACGTCGGTGAGGAAGAACTGGATGTACTCCGTGTTCGCCATGATCAGGGCGTACGAGCGCAGCACCTCGCCGCGCCCCGAAAGCACCGGCCAGCCGGGGTGGACGCAGGAGATCTCGTCGTCCAGCCAGATCACCGACAGCTCTTCGAAGTCGCCGCGTTCCACGGCCTCGTAGAACGCCGTGTTGGCCTGTTCGACCTGCTCTACGTGCGTGCGCGCGTGGCTCACAGGGCTCCTTCTACGGCTCTGGCGACCCGTACGGCGTCGGCGGTCGCCCGTACCTCGTGGACGCGCACCGCCCAGGCGCCCTCGTGGGCGGCGATGGCGGAGACGGCGGCGGTGGCCGCGTCCCGTTCCCGCGCGGGGGGCGGGGTGGCTCCCTCGCCGGCGTCGGCCGCGAGCACGTGGCCGAGGAACCGCTTGCGGGAGGCGGCCACCAGGAGGGGGCGTCCCAGCGCGCGCAGCTCGGCGAGGTGGGCGACCAGGGCCAGGTCGTGCCCGGCCTGCTTGGCGAAGCCGAGGCCCGGGTCGATGACGATGCGCTCGGGGGCGATGCCGCCGGCGATGACGGCCTCCATGCGCGCGCGCAGCTCGGACACGACCTCGCCGACCACATCGGCGTACACAGCGCGGCTGTTCATCTGCTCGCTGAAGCCGCGCCAGTGCATGACGACGAAGGGCGCTCCGGCCGCCGCGACGGCCGGGATCATGGCGGGGTCGGCGAGGCCGCCGCTGACGTCGTTGACCAGGACGGCGCCCGCGGCGACGGCCTGCTCGGCGACGGTGGCGCGCATGGTGTCCACGGAGACGGTGACGCCCTCGGAGGCGAGGCCGCGCACGACGGGGATCACCCGCTTCAGCTCTTCGTCGGCGTCGACGCGGGAGGCGCCCGGGCGGGTCGACTCACCGCCGACGTCGATGAGGTCGGCCCCCTCGGCGACGAGGTCCAGGCCGCGCTTGACGGCGGCGGTCGTGTCGAACCAGCGCCCGCCGTCGGAGAAGGAGTCGGGCGTCACATTGACGACCCCCATCACCGCGCAGCGGTCCCACTCCGGCAGGCCCTCGATCCGGCCACGTGTGCGCAACGTACTCATGCGTCCAGCGTAGGCGTCAGGCGGTGGTGCCAGGACCGCGCGAACCGCAGAAGACACGGCCGAGGAGGTCGTAGAGGGTGGCGCGGTCGGCGTCGTCCAGGGCGTCGAGAGCGGCATGGGTGGCGTTCATACGGGCCCGGATGGCGTCGACCGTCTCTTCGCCCGTGGGGGTGAGGACGACGTTCTTGACGCGGCGGTCGTTGGGGCTGACCTCGCGGCGTACGAGGTCGCGCTTCTCCAGCCGGTCGACGATCCCGGTGATGTTGGAGGCGTCGCAGGCCAGGGTGGTCGCCAGGACGCGCATCGAGGCGGGGGCCGCGCGCAGTACGCCGAGGGTCTTGGCCTGGCTGGCGCTGAGGCCCGCGTCGGCGGCGGCCAGGGAGAAGTCGCCGTAGTAGCCGCTGAAGGCCTCGGCGAGCCGTGCCATGAGCTGGGCCTTCGTGGGGGCCGGCCGGTTTGTCTCTGCCATGCGCTCAGCTTACCGCGCAAAACTTGACGATCTCAAACATTGACGTCTACGGTTCATTTATTGATTGAGATCCTCAAGTAATAGGAGCGGCATCATGAAGGCCATCACCTACCGCGGCTACGGCACGCCGGACGACCTCGACTTCGGCGACGTGCCCGAGCCCAAGCTCGGCCCCGACTCCGTGCTGGTCAGGGTCAGGGCGGCCGCGGTCAACCCGGTCGACTGGAAGATCCAGGCCGGCTACCTCGACTCCGTGCTCGACACGGTGTTCCCCGTAGTACCCGGCTGGGACGTCGCGGGTGTCGTGGAGCGGGTGGGTGGCGGCGTGAGTGAGTTCGCGCCGGGCGACGAGGTGATCGGTTACGTACGCGAGGACTTCGTCTCCCGCGGCACCTTCGCCGAGTACGTCGCGGCGCCCGTGCGCACGCTGGCCCGCAAGCCGGCGAACCTCTCCTTCGAGGAGGCCGCGGGGCTGCCGCTGGCCGGCCTCACCGCGTACCAGGCGCTCGTCCGCCACCTCAGGATCGCCGAGGGCGAGACGCTGCTGGTGCACGCGGCGGCCGGCGGCGTCGGGCTGCTCGCGGCGCAGCTCGCGCGCGCCTTCGGTGTGCGGGTCATCGGCACGGCGAGCGAGCGCAACCACGACTATCTGCGGGCCCTGGGAGTTGTCCCCGTGACGTACGGCGAAGGGCTGGCCGGCCGCGTCCGGGCGCTCGCGCCCGAGGGCGTCGACGCCGTGCTCGACCTGGTGGGCGGCGTGCTGGAGGACTCGGCGGCGCTGCTCGCACCGGGCGGCCGGCTGGCTTCGATAGTCGACGCCGAGGTCACGGCGCTCGGTGGCAGTTATGTCTTCGTACGCCCCGACACGGCCGACCTGACGGCGCTGACCGAGCTGGCCGAGCGCGGCGCGCTGAGCGTCGAGGTGGCCGCCGTCTTCCCGCTGGAGAAGGCGGCCGAGGCGCTGCGGCTGAGCATGGAGGGGCACACCCGCGGCAAGATCGCCATCAGCGTCGGCTGAGCGCCGTGACAGGCCGGGGGACCGGCCGGTCGTACTCGTTCACCCGCACCTGTTCGGGGTGGGCGCACGGGCGCGGCTTCCCGGCCGCCGCGCGGCGGGCGAACGGGCGGGGCAGGGCGAGCGTGACGAAGCCCTCCGCCTGCATCGCGGCGAAGCCGATGCGCGGCAGGTCGCTGGTGGTGCGGAAGACCACGAAACGCGGCTCCCAGCGTGGCCGGAACTTGGCGTTGAACTTGTACAGCGACTCGATCTGGAACCAGCGGGAGAGGAAGATCAGCAGGCCGCGCCACACGCGCAGCACCGGTCCCGCCCCGATCCGCTCGCCGCGCGCGAGCGCCGAGCGGAACATCGCGAAGTTGAGGGAGACGCGTTCGACGCCGAGCCGGGGAGCGGCCTGGAGCGCGGCGACGATCAGCAGTTCGTTCATGCCGGGGTCGGCGGAGCGGTCGCGGCGCATCAGGTCCAGGGACATGCCGTCCGTACCCCACGGGACGAAGTGGAGTACGGCCTTCAGGTCGCCGTACGCCGAAGCCGCCGATGCCGCCGAAGCCGCGGAATTGGCGGAATCTGTCTTGTGGGCGGTCGCGATCACGCAGTCCCCGTCGCCGGGCCCCCCGATGCGGCCGAGCGCCATCGAGAAGCCGCGCTCGGTGTCGGTGCCGCGCCAGTCGGAGGCGGCCCGCCGGATGCGCTCCAGTTCGGCGTCGCCGAGGTCACGGACGCGGCGTACGCGGGTCTCGTAGCCGCCCCGCTCAATGCGCTTGACCATCTGGCGTACGTTCCGCATGGCGCGCCCGGCGAGGGAGAAATCCGGCACGTGCACCACCGCTTCGTCCCCGAGCTCCAGCGCGTCGAGCCCCGTCTCGCGGGTCCACACCTCGCCGCCGGTCTCGCTGCAACCCATCACGGCCGGGGTCCAGGAATGCGCCTTGGCCTCGTCCATGAAGCGCTCGATGGCGCCCGGCCAGGCCTCCACATCGCCGATCGGGTCACCACTGGCGAGCATCACGCCGGAGACCACGCGGTAGGTGACGGCCGCCTTGCCGCTGGGGGAGAAGACGACGGCCTTGTCGTGGCGCAGCGCGAAGTGGCCCAGGGAGTCGCGGCCGCCGTGCCGGGCCAGCAGCTCGCGCAGCCGCCGCTCGTCTTCGGGGGTGAGGCGGGCCGCCGGGTGCTCGGGCCGCAGAGCCAGGTAGACGGTGGTGACGGCGGTGAGCAGGCCCAGGGCGCCGAGGGAGTAGCCGACGGTCCAGGAGACCCGGCCCGCGTAGTCGACGGGACCCTCGAAGCCGAAGAGCCCGTACAGGACGTGCTCCAGACGCTCCGCCACGCTCGGGTTGCCGACGACCCTCGCCGGGTGCGAGCTGACGATGACCAGGCCGAGCCCCAGCGAACCGGCGCCCAGGAGGACGAAGTTCGCGAGCGCCTTCCAGCGGCTGCGCGGATCGGGCAGGGCAGCGAACTCCCCACGGTGGCGCAGCAGGAGACCGAGCAGGGCCAGTGAGAGCAGTACGCCTATGACCGAGTTCCGGTACACGAGCTGCGCCACCGCTCCGGCGGGCAGCAGGACCACTGCGGCCCGCCAGGCGCGGCGCTTGTGGCGCTTGAGGCCGTGCGCGAGAAGCAGCAGCAGTACGCCCGCGCTGATCGCGAGAGCGGCCGCGAACGGGCCGAGCGCCCCCGGAAGCACCTCGGCGACGGAGTGCATCCGGCTGTGCCGGAAGCGCGGAAAGACGCCGGCGGCGATGTCGAGGAGGCCCACGACGGCGCAGGCCGTGCCGACCAGGGAGGGCACGCGCTCGGGGCGCGGGCCCCGGAGGATCCGCCGTGGCCGACCCGGAACCGCACCAGTTTTATCCCCATCTAGCCTGATAGACATCGCTTCCCGTGGCTCCGCGAGAGAATTTCTGTCCTTGGGCCGAAAGCAGCCGGACAATTTGCGCCCTCTAGGACGGCGCATCCGGGGGGCGGGTTCACTCGCTCTCAGGAAATTCTCAGGCAGAAAGCTCGCTCCTCACCATGGGTCTCACCAGTAACACAGTTCTGACGCTCGCCGCCCTACTGGCAGTTGTTCTGTTCGTCGCAACAGTTTTGCTCTGGCCGCGCCTGGCGGCCCGTAACTGGCGCTCCGTACTCGCCCGTGTCGGCCTGCTGCTCGCGACCCAGCTGCTGCTGTTCGCCTCCGTGGGACTCGCCGCCAACAAGTCGTTCCTCTTCTACGGCTCGTGGACCGACCTCTTCGGCCAGGAGACGGAAATGGGCGTGGTCGTCGACCACTCGGCCGGCGCCAAGGA
Source organism: Streptomyces sp. ISL-96 (assembly GCF_018614035.1). GTDB lineage: Bacteria > Actinomycetota > Actinomycetes > Streptomycetales > Streptomycetaceae > Streptomyces. The sequence continues at coordinate 58,868 of NZ_JAGGPA010000038.1, read as the reverse complement.
CCTCAAAGTCGTCGACACGCAGGGCATGGATGTACCGGGCGGCTCGAAGCCGGCGGTGGGGGGCCAGATACAGAAGGTCGTCATAGCGGGCGAGAAGTCGAAGTTGGCCAGCCAGGCCTACGTCTATCTGCCGCCCGAGTACTTCAGGCCGCAGTACGCCGAGCAGACCTTCCCGGCGGCCCTGGTGCTCACCGGATACCCGGGTACGGCCGAGAACCTGCTCAAGGGGCTGCGCTACCCGCGAACGGCGCACACCCAGGTGAAGGCGGGCAGGATGCAGCCGATGGTCCTGGTGATGCTGCGGCCGACCGTGGCGCCGCCGCGCGACACCGAATGCGTGAACGTGCCCGGCGGCCCGCAGACCGAGACCTTCCTCGCCGGCGACATTCCCAAGGCGGTGTCGGAGTCCTACCGGGTGGGCACCAGGGCGCGGAACTGGGGCGTCATAGGGAATTCCACCGGCGGCTACTGCGCCCTGAAATTCGCCATCCACCACCCGGAGACATTCGGCGCCGGCGCCGGCCTGTCGGCGTACTACAGGGCGGCGGAGGACCCGACGACCGGTGACCTCTTCCACGGCGACAACGGCGAGCGGAAGCGGGCCGACCTGCTGTGGAGCCTGGACCACGTGAAGCCGTCGAAAACGTCGTCGTTCCTGGTGACCAGTTCCAGGGAGGGCGAGGAAAATCTCAAGGAGACGGTGAAGTTCGTCGAGAAGGTGAGGCCGCCCGCACGGGTTTCCTCGATCACGCTGGACAGCGGGGGCCACAACTTCGGCACTTGGCGGCGCGAGATACCGGCCGCCATGGAGTGGATCAGCGACAGGCTCAGGGCGAACTGACGGTCTCCACTTCGACCGCGGTACGGGGAACGGCCTGCGCGTCGGCGTCGATGGAGCGGCGCAGCGCCTCGTGGAGGCGGGCGGGGGTGAGCACGCCGAGGAAGCGTCCGGCGCTGTCCTTGTCGATGACGGCGATCCAGCCCGCGTCATGCTGGAGCATCGTGGAGAAGGCCTGCTTGAGGGAGGCGCCGACGGGCAGCCAGGCCTCCATGCGGCGGGCGTGCTCGCGTACGGTCCCCGTCGCCGTACGGGCCTGCTCGGCGGAGATCCAGCCGTGCAGATCGTCGGCGCCGTCCAGGACGACGGCCCAGCGGGCACCTTCCGCGGTCAGTTTGGCAGCGGCCTTCTTGACCGGGTCGTCGAGATGGACGACGGGCGGCTGTTCCAGGTCGCCGGGCTCGATGGGAGTGACGGAGAGGCGCTTGAGGCCGCGGTCGGCGCCGACGAAATCCGCGACGTACGAGGTGGCGGGCGCGCCGAGGACGGCGGCCGGAGCGTCGAACTGCTCGATCCTGCCCTGCCCGTAGACGGCGATGCGGTCGCCGAGCCGGACGGCCTCCTCGATGTCGTGGGTGACGAAGAGGACGGTCTTGCGCACCTGGGACTGGAGCCGCAGGAACTCGTTCTGGAGGTGTTCGCGGACCACCGGGTCGACCGCGCCGAAGGGCTCGTCCATCAGCAGTACGGGCGGGTCGGCGGCCAGGGCCCGGGCCACGCCGACGCGTTGGCGCTGGCCGCCGGAGAGCTGGTCGGGGTAGCGGTGGCCGTGGACGGACGGGTCGAGGCCGACCAGGTCGAGGAGTTCGGCGGCGCGCTCACGGGCCTTGGCGCGCTTGACGCCGAGGAGGTGGGGGACGGTGGCGGTGTTGTCCAGGACGGTCTTGTGGGGGAAGAGGCCGACCTGCTGGATGACGTAGCCGATACGGCGGCGGAGCTGGACGGGGTCGATGGTCGATATGTCGTCCCCGTCGAGGAATATCCGGCCGTCGGTCGGCTCGATCAGCCGGTTCACCATCTTCATGGTGGTGGTCTTGCCGCAGCCGGACGGGCCGACGAGCGTGACCAGTTCGCCCTCGGCGACTTCGAAGGAGAGGTCGTCGACGGCGGTGGTGCCGTCGGCGTACCGCTTGGTGACGTGCTCGAATCGGATCATGATTCCCCATTGTGGCCGGTCCGGTGTCAAGACCATGTTGCGGGAATGTGGCGGGCCCCGGCGGTTGTCAGTGGCCGGGGATAGGGTCGTCAGACATAGGTTCGAGGTCTCGGGGGAGGTGCGGCGGCATGAGCGGCGGCCAGAGCTGTCTGACGGCGAACGACTGGATTTGCGGGGAGTACGTCCGCTCCCGCAGCCAGGAGTTGACCGACGCGACGGTCCAGCATGTGTGGATCACGCTGGTTTCGGTGGCGATCGGCCTGCTGATCGCCTTTCCGCTGGCGCTGCTCGCGCGTGGCCCCGGCGGACGCCGGTCGAGATTCGCCGGCCCGGTCCTCGGCTTCACGACCGTGCTCTACACCGTGCCCTCGCTGGCGATGTTCTCGCTGCTGCTGCCGGTGTTCGGCCTGTCGGCGGCCGTGGTGGTCACGGGACTCGTGCTCTACTCGCTGACCGTTCTCGTGCGCAACATCCTGGCCGGGCTCGAAGCGGTGCCCGCGGAGGCGCGGGAGGCCGCGCTGGGGATGGGGTACGGCCGGGGGCGGCTGCTGTGGGAGGTCGAACTGCCGCTGGCGCTGCCCGCCCTGCTGGCCGGGGTGCGCATCGCGACGGTGTCGACGGTCGCCCTGACGACGGTCGGCGCGATCGTGGGGTACGGCGGGCTCGGGACGCTGATCGTCGACGGCCTCGACTCCCTCTTCAAGGCGCAGGTCCTGACGGCCTCGGTGATCTGCGTGCTGCTGGCGGTGGTGGCCGACCTGCTGCTGCTCGGCCTCCAGCGGCTGCTGACGCCGTGGACGAGGCCGCGTACGCCCCGAATACGTACGAGGGGCCGGGCTGCCGTCTCCACCACCCGTATCGCGAAGGCCGGCTGATTCATGGGAGCGATCGCAGACGCCTTCACGTGGCTGGGGACCGGCGCCAACTGGCAGGGTGAGAGCGGCGTCTGGAACCGGCTGGCCGAGCATCTGTACTTCAGCGGCGTGTGCCTGCTGCTGTCCTGTCTGATCGCGCTGCCGGTGGCGCTGTGGCTCGGACACCTGGGCCGGGGCGGCGCGCTCGCCATCAACCTCTCCAACGTGGGGCGGGCGATCCCCACCCTCGCGGTGCTGATCCTGCTGACGCTCACCCCTCTGGGCAAGCAGGGCGACCTGCCGACGGTCATCGCGCTGGTGCTGTTCGCCGTACCGCCGCTGCTGACCAACGCGTACATCGGTATGCGCGAGGTGGACCGGGCAGTGGTGGAGGCGGCGCGCGGGATGGGCATGTCGGGGTGGCAGCTGTTCGTACGGGTCGAACTGCCCCTCGCGTACCCGCTGGTGATGACCGGGCTCAGGTCGGCGGCCGTTCAGGTGGTCGCCACCGCCACGCTGGCCGCGATGGCGGGCGAGGGCGGCCTGGGCAGGATCATCACGGCCGGTTTCAACACGTACAACACGCCGCAGGTGGTGGCGGGCGCATTGCTCGTCGCCGTTCTCGCGCTGCTGGTGGAGGGCGTGCTGGTGGCGGCGGACCGGCTGCTCGACCCGATGCGGCGGCGCGGCTCGGTGTCGCGGCAGACGGCCTGACGATGGCTCTTTTCTTCTTCCTTGGATGGTGAACCTCATGAGCAGGATCTCGCGCACAGCGGGTGCGGTAGCGGCAGTGATGGCACTGGCCGGCGGGCTGGCGGCGTGCGGCGGCGAAAGCCTGGAGAAGGGCGGCACCGGTGGTGCGGGCGGGACCGGTGACACCGGCAAGAAGGTGTCGCTGGTCATCGGTTCAGCCGGATTCACCGAGTCCAAGGTGCTGGCCGAGCTGTATGCGCAGCTCCTCGACGATGCCGGATACGGCACCTCCATCAAGACGGTGGAGAACCGTGAACTGTACGAACCCGCCCTGGAGAAGGGCGAGATCGACGTCGTACCGGAATACGCCGCTACGCTTGCCGAATTCCTCAACGCGAAGGCCAACGGCCCCAAGGCGCCGGAGAAGAATCCGGTCGCGTCCAGCGATGTGGCCGCCACCTTCAAAGCACTGGAGAAGCTCGCGCAGCCGCGCGGACTGAAGGTGCTGCCGGCCGGCGAGGCCGTCGACCAGAACGCCTTCGCGGTGAGCAAGGAATACGCCGGCAAGAACAACCTCAAGACACTTTCCGATCTTGGTGAGTCCAAGCTCAAGGTGAAGATCGCGGCGGGCGACGAATGCGAGATCCGGCCCTTCTGCGCACCGGGTCTGAAGAAGAAGTACGGGATCGACGTCACCGGCGTCGACCCCAAGGGCGTAGGCACCCCGCAGTCCAAGCAGGCCGTCAAGGACGGCGCCGATCAGCTGGTGCTGACCACGACCACCGACGCGACGCTGGAGGGCTTCGGACTCGTACTCCTGGAGGACGACAAGAAGCTGCAGAACGCCGACAACGTACTGCCGGTGGTCAATGCGAAGGACGCCGGAACGCAGGAGATAGCGGACGCTCTCGGCAAGCTCACCAAGGTGCTCACGACCGAAGATCTGGTGGAGCTGAACCGCAAGATCGACGCTGACAGGGCGAAGCCGGCCGACGCCGCGAAGGAGTATCTGGAGTCGAAGGGTCTGATCAAGAAGTAGATCGCGTAAGGAATTGGGTAACCGCCCGGGAACAGATTGCCGGGCGGGTCCCCATCCGCCGTCTACGCACGGTAAATTTCAGGCCATGCCACGTGGACGCCACCGCCATTCCCCACCCCTGCACAGGATCCTTCCGCCTTCGGCGGTCGCCGGCGCGTCAATACTCTGCGCCGCCGGTGCCTGGTTGTTCGCGGAACCGGTGGTGCTGCGCGGTCTGGTCGCGGCCGCCGCCGCCGCGGCGGTCACCGGTGCGGTCCTCATGCGCGGCTGGGACCGTGCGGCGGGCAGGCGCGTGGCCGAATTGTCGCGGGCCCGTGCGAACGACGAGTGGAAGACCGAGGAGCGAATAGCCGACCTCGAATCGGACCTTGAGGAGTCGCGCGAGCTGCGCGCCAAGCTGGACGCGAAACTGCGCGCCAAGCGGGTCGAACTGGCCGCCCTGCGCGGCGAGCACGCCGCGCTCCTGCGGCGCTACGCGACCGCGGAGACCGAGCGCGCCAGCGCGCTGGAAGGCCGGCGGCTGCTGGCCATCGAGGCGGCGGCCCCCGCGAAGGCGTTGCCGGCCGCGGGAAGTTCGCCGACGCCGTCCGCGTATCTGAGGGCGTCCATGGCGCTGGACAAGCTGTCGCGCAACGCGGCGGAGCAGGAATCCCGGAAGTCACGGGAGTCGCGCGAGTCGCGGAAGTCGCGGGAGGAGCCGGAGGGGAAGTCCGAGGCGGCCGCCGGTAGCGACGCCGTGCCCTCCCAGGAGCACGCTCGCCCGGCGTCCGCCGTTGTGCCGCGCCCCATCGCTGCCGCCTCCGCGGTCGTGCCGTACGCAACCCAGCCCCGCCGGGCCTCGCGCGCCCAGGGGGGCTTCGACTTCTTCGGCGCCCAGAAGTCGGCCGCCGCGGCGATCGAAGCCGTCCAGAACGAGGACCTCGCGGACGTGGTGGGCGAGGAGGCGCTGGCCGACGCGCACCGGGTGGCGGGTGGCCGGGTGGTGGGCCAGGTCATCGACCTGACGGCCCACGACGAGACGGAACAGCTCGACGTGGCGGTCCTGCGCAGCGCGATCTCGTAACCCCGGAGGCGTGAAAGCCCTTCGGGCGTGTCCTCACGCCGAGTGCCGGCCGCCGCCGCCCGCGCGTACCAGCCCCGACTCGTACGCCAGCACCACCACCTGAACCCGGTCCCGCAGGTTGAGCTTGGTCAGGATGCGGCCGACGTGCGTCTTGACCGTGGCCTCCGACAGGACCAGCCGCGCCGCGATCTCACCGTTCGACAGCCCCTGCGCCACGAGCAGCATCACCTCCCGCTCGCGTTCGGTCAGCCGCGCCAGCGCGGTGTCGACGGCCTTCGTCTCCTTGCCCGTACTCGGCAGCATCGGCGAGAAGCGGTCCAGCAGCCGCCGCGTCGTCGACGGCGCGACGACCGCGTCACCGCTGTGCACCGCGCGGATCGCGGCCAGCAGTTCGGCCGGCGGCACGTCCTTGAGCATGAAGCCGCTGGCCCCCGCCTTCAGCCCGGAGAAGGCGTACTCGTCCAGGTCGAAGGTGGTCAGGATGAGCACCTTCGGAGCGTCAGGGTCCGCGCAGATGCGCCGCGTCGCCTCGACCCCGTCCAGCCTCGGCATGCGTACGTCCATCAGCACGACGTCCACCGCCGTGGAGCGCAGTACCTCGATCGCCTCCGCCCCGTCACCCGCCTCCGCGACGACGTCCATGTCCGGCTGGGCGGCCAGAACCATCCGGAAGCCGGTGCGCAGCAGCACCTGATCGTCTACGAGCATCACGCGGATGGACATGGGATGGGGTGCCTTTCGTCGGCATCAGTCGGCGTAGTTCGACGCAGTTCGGCGTAGTTCGTGGTCAGTGGGCCGGTTTGAGCGGCAGCAGCGCGCTGATCCGGAAGCCGCCGCCCGGCCGCGGCCCCGCGTCGAGCGTGCCGCCGACCATACCCACGCGCTCGCGCATGCCGATCAGGCCGTGTCCCTGACCGTCGGCGCCGCCGTCCTCGTACAGTTCGTGCGCCGCTCCCCGCCCGTCGTCCTCGACCAGCAGCCCGAGCCCGTCGTCGAAGTACACGAGCCGGACGCTCGCACCCGCCTCGGGCCCGCCGTGCTTGCGCGTGTTGGTGAGGGCTTCCTGCACGATGCGGTACGCCGTGAGTTCCACCCCGCTCGGCAGTGGCCGCGGTGTGCCCTCGACCTTGAAGTCGACGCTCAGCCCGGCGGTCCGTACCTTCTCGACGAGGTCCTCGATCTGCTCGACGTCGGGCTGCGGCACGTACTCGCCGCCCACTGCCTGCTCACCCGTCCGCAGCACGCCCAGCAGCCGCCGCATCTCGGCCAGCGCCTGGCGGCCGGTCGAAGAGATGGTCTCCAGCGCCTGCCTCGCCTGCGCGGGCGAGGCGTCCAGGACGTACGCCGCGCCGTCCGCCTGGACGACCATCACCGAAACGTTGTGCGCGACGACGTCGTGCAGCTCGCGGGCGATACGGGCCCGTTCGGCGGCGACGGCCACCTTCGACTGCGCCTCGCGCTCCTTCTCCAGGCGTGCGGCGCGCTCCTCCAGCTCGGCGAAGTACGCGCGCCGGGTGCGCATCGAGTCGCCGAGGACCCACGCCAGCGCGAAGGGGAGCGCCATGACGATCGAGAAGAAGACCGAGGCGAGGACCGTGCCGTCCTTGTCGGCCGGCCAGCGCAGGTGCGCGAGCGGAGCCGCCGCGAGACCGCCTATGAGCGCGACCCGTGATATCCAGCGGGGCCCGTCGCTCGCGGCGACGGTGTAGATGATGACGAGCATGGCCCAGTCGGCCGGATTGACCTCCACGTCCAGCACGAGCTGCGCGACGCCCATCAGGACGGCCAGCAGCAGCATCTTCTGCGGCGCGCGGCGGCGCAGGGCCACCACGAGGCAGAGCAGCGTGATGATCGGGAAGGCCGCGATGCGTGAGTCGCTGCCCATCGACGCCTGGACGGCCCACAGCAGGGAGAACCCGAGGAGCAGCACAGCCCAGAAGCTGTCGACACTCGTCGGGTGCCTGCGGATGAAATCGTAGAGGCGTTGCACGTAACCCAGCGTAGGGAAAACGAATAGGTGCAGGGGTCAACCGGAGGGGCGATCCGGTGGGCCGGAGCCTACTCCCCAAGGTGGAGACTTGGTGCCGTGACGGATGAGTGGCAGGGGTGGCGGGAGGCGGCGGAGCAGGCGCTCTACGGCCCGGAAGGTTTCTACGTGCGCCCCGGCGGTCCCGGCCCGTCCGGCCATTTCCGTACGTCGGTGCACGCGTCCGCACTGTTCGCGGGGGCGGTCGCGCGGCTGCTGGGGGACGTCGACGAAGCGCTCGGGCGGCCGCAGGAGCTGGCGCTGGTCGACGTGGGGGCGGGGCGGGGCGAGCTGCTGACGGCGGTACTGGCGGCGCTGGCCCCGGAGCCGGAGCTTTCGGCGCGCGTGAGGGCGTACGCCGTGGAACGCGCGCCCCGCCCGGCCGGTCTGGACCACCGCATCGAGTGGCTGGCCGAGCCCCCGTCGGGCGTCGCCGGGCTGCTGTTCGCGAACGAGTGGCTGGACAACGTCCCGGTCGACGTGGTCGAGACCGACGCGGCGGGTGTCGCGCGGTACGTGCTCGTACGCCGACGGGACGGCGAAGAGCGCCTGGGTGACCCGGTGGCCGGGCCGGACGCGCAGTGGCTCGCGCGCTGGTGGCCGTTGCCGCCGGACGCCGAACCCGGGCTGCGGGCCGAGATCGGCCGCCCGCGCGACGAGGCGTGGGCGGCGGCGGTCGCGACGCTCGACGCGGGCCTGGCCGTCGCGGTCGACTACGCCCACGAACGGGCGGCGCGTCCGCCCTTCGGCACGCTGGCCGGCTTCCGGGCGGGCCGGGAGGTACGCCCGGTCCCGGACGGCACCTGCGACATCACCTCCCACGTCGCGCTGGACGCCTGCGCGCTGCCGGGCGCGGAGCTGCTGCCGCAGCGCGAGGCGCTGCGCCGCCTGGGCGTCACGGCCGGCCGGCCCCCGCTGGCGCTGGCGACCACGGATCCGGCGGCGTACGTACGAGCGCTGTCGGGAGCGGGCGAGGCGGCGGAACTGACGGCCCGCGGGGGTCTGGGGGACTTCACCTGGCTGATGCAGTGGGCGGGCTTGTCCTCGGATGCCGGGCCAGGGCCCGGGGCGGAGCCCCGGCCGTAACCCGCACAGGGGATACTGGCCGCATGACGGAGACCATGGTCGGCATCGGCGGCGCGGCGGAGAGCACCGACATGGTGCTCAACATCGGCCCGCAGCATCCCTCCACGCACGGCGTCCTCCGCCTCAGGCTCGTGCTCGACGGCGAGCGCATCCAGCACGCGGAGCCGGTCATCGGCTACATGCACCGCGGCGCGGAGAAGCTTTTCGAGGCCCGCGACTACCGCCAGATCGTGATGCTCGCGAACCGCCACGACTGGCTGTCCGCGTTCTCCAACGAGCTGGGCGTCGTCATGGCCGTCGAGCGCATGCTCGGCATGGAGGTCCCGGAGCGCGCCGTCTGGACCCGCACGCTCCTCGCCGAGCTGAACCGAGTCCTCAACCACTTGATGTTCCTCGGCTCATATCCCCTCGAACTGGGCGGAATCACCCCGGTCTTCTACGCGTTCCGCGAGCGCGAAGAGCTGCAGGCGGTCATGGAGGAGGTCTCCGGCGGCCGCATGCACTACATGTTCAACCGGGTCGGCGGCCTGAAGGAGGACCTTCCCGCGGGCTGGCTCGGCCGGGCCCGCGAGGCCGTCGCGGACGTCCGGTCCCGGATGAACGTGTACGACGAGCTCGTCATCGGCAACGAGATCTTCCGCGGCCGTACGCGCGACGTCGGCGTACTGTCGCGCGAGGCCGTCCACGCGTACGGCGTCAGCGGCCCGATCGCCCGCGCCTCCGGCGTCGACTTCGACCTGCGGCGCGACGAGCCGTACCTGGCGTACGGCGAGCTCCAGGACACCCTCAAGGTCGCCACCAGGACCGAGGGCGACTGCCTCGCACGCTTCGAGATCCTTCTGGAGCAGACGCACAACTCGCTCGATCTGGCGGACGCCTGCCTGGACCGGATGGCCGACCTCGCGCCCGGCCCGATCAACCAGCGGCTGCCCAAGGTGCTGAAGGCCCCGGAGGGGCACACGTACGCCTGGACCGAGAATCCGCTGGGCATCAACGGCTACTACCTCGTCTCGAAGGGCGAGAAGACGCCGTACCGGCTGAAGCTGCGCTCGGCGTCGTTCAACAACATCCAGGCCCTGGTGGAACTGCTGCCGGGGACGCTCGTCGCCGACATGGTGGCGATCCTCGGATCGCTCTTCTTCGTCGTGGGCGACATCGACAAGTGACGAGTTCGCCTCTTAGCCCAGCACCTCAGTAGCTCAGCTGTTCGTCCCAGTCGGTTCCGCGCCCGTCCGGTGTGAGATCGAACAGGTTCCAGAGCGGTTCGATGGTGCCGAGATGCCGTGGGCCGTGCGCGGGATCGTCGGTGGGCGCGTAGAGCAGCTCCGAGCCCCAGAAGTGGCGGATCTCCTCGCCGTCGCGCCGGAACACGTTCAGCATCGGCATCGACGCCCCGTCCGCCGTCTCCGCCAGATAGTCGCGCCGGTACGCATTGCCGGCGGCGGACAGCAGCCGCAGCCGCCGCCAGCCGCGCTCCTCGGCGAAGGCGAGAAGCCGGGGCAGCGGCGCTTTCGCGACAACGGCGAAGTTGACGCGCTGGGTGACGTGCTCGACGGCGCCGTCGAGCTGATCGAGCAGGGCCGTACACGACGGGCAGGGTCCTTCTTCGAGCTTCAACCGCGCGGTACGTCCCTCCCTGGGCCCCGGCCGGTCGTCGCCGGGGTGGCGCGGGAACATGAAGCCGTAGATCACCAGCGAATCCTTGCCGGGCGCGAACAGCTCCGAGAGCCGCACATCGGCCGGAGCGCCGTCGGCCCCCGCCCCCTGGAAGACGTAATCCTGGGGCACCAGGCCGCCCGGAGGCAGCTTGCGCCTCGCGGCGGCCACCGCCTCGGTGGCGCGGCGCAGCGAGACCTCCTGCAGCAGCAGCCGATCACGTGCGGCACGGTACTCCGCCGATTCGCCTGGAAACATCACATTCATGCCGCCAGCGTGTGGTCTGCGACGGCCCACGGCCAGTCGGTACGCGTCTCAGCGCAGTACGCCCTCCAGGAAGTCGCTGCCCAGCCGGGACACCACCTGGAGGTCCAGGCCGTGCAGGACATAGCGGCCGCGGCGCTGGGTGGTCAGCAGGCCGGCCTTCCGCAGGATCGTCAGGTGGCGGGAGACCTCGGGCGCGGTGATGCCGTGTGCCTCGGCGAGCTCGCCCGTTGTGTACGGGCTGCGGGCCAGGTTGCGGCACAGGCGCATGCGCATCGGGTGGGCCAGCGCCTCCATCCGCAGCTTCAGCAGCTCCACCGAAGCGGGGCCCGGCAGTTCGGGGGCGCCGACCGGGTAGTGGATCACCGGACGCCAGCCGGGGGCGTGCAGGATCGACAGGTGCGGCCAGCCGAAGCTGGACGGGACGAAGGTGAGCCCCGCGCCGACGGCAGACTCCACGGCGCTGGTGCGGCCCTCGGCCAGCTTGTCGGCGTGGATACGGGTCCTGGCTCCCCCCGCGCCCCCGCTCTCCTTCAGCGTCAGCGCGGGGGAGACGGTGCGCAGCGCCTCCGCCAGGCCCTTGTGGCGCAGCACCTCTGCGTGGTGCCGGGCGTCGGCGGCCAGCTGGACCCGTATGCGGCGCCAGGTGTCGGCGAAGAACGCCTGGTCGCAGTCCTCGAACAGCCGCCGCAGCCAGGCCCGTACGGACGCCGGGTCGGCCAGCAGCCGACACGCGAAGTCCGTCTGCTTCGGCCCGCGCGCGGCGGCCAGGTCCAGGGCGCGGTCGCGCGTGGTCGCGTCGACGAGGGGGGACGGGCTGACGATGCCGTACGTACTGGAGCAGGTGAATTCCAGGGCGGCCGAGACGAACCGCTCGTCGTCCAGCCGGTCCAGCGCGTCCAGGTCCTCGCTGAGCGTCGCGCCCGTCCTGCCGTCGCCGCCGCGTACGCCGGCGAACGGCGTGAACACGTCCGAGAACGTACTCCGCCACAGGAACTCCGCCTCGCTCAACCGGTCGGCGAGGTCAGGTTTGAGCGAGGCGGCGGTCGCGGTCGCCCAGCCGTGCAGCCCTGGGTGGTGGCCTGGTTCGGACAGGGCGTGCAGGGCCATGCCGAGCTCCGCCAGCGGGGAGGTCTCGAAGACGATGCGCTCGGGCGGCAGGCCGGTGATGTCGATGGACACGCTCATGGGCTCCATCGTGCCTGGCGCCACTGACAGCCGGGCCGTCGATTGACGGGGCTCGTCAAACGCAGTGCGGTGCGGGGGCGGCGTACGCATGGTGAGGACATGAACGCCATTCAGCAGCACATGCTCGACGTCTACCGCGCCGCCCAGCTCGGCTCTCCCGCGCCGCCGGCGCCCGGTCTCAACGACTGGCAGGTGGTTCGGGAGGTCCGCGACCACCGCCGGGTCCGGGCGGTGGCCGAGAACCGACCGCACCGGGTTCACCGGCTCCGGGCCGCGCTGGCGAACCTTTTCGCCTCGCCCACCCGTCGCTCCGGGCGCCCCCGCCCTGTTGCTGGAACCGGATCCAGCGCGTGCGGCTAGGGGGTGGGCGCGGGCTCCCTGCGGGGCTTTTCCCCGCAGGCGCGCGCCCTACGCCGCAGCCAGCCGCCCCGCGAAGTCCCTCACCGCCGCCACCACGTCCTGCGCCGTCCACTCCAGGCCGTGAGACGCCACCGTCACCTCAGTGACGGAAAGCCCCGGCGGCGTGTCCGCGAACCACCGGCGGAACAGCGTCACGCCCGTCTCCTCCGCCTGCCGCACCCCCGCCTCCGTCAGGACCTCCGCCGCGTACGGCAGCCAAACCTGGAACTGGTGCGTGTGCGGCGGCTCCGGGTGTATCCGGAACCACGGCAGCCCGGCCGCCCGGAACCCCTCCGCGAGCGCCCCCGCCACCACCTTCGCGTGCGCCACGTACTCCGGCAGTCGCGGCAGCTCCCGCTCCAGGCCGAGCAGCGCGGAGAGCGCCGCCGGGTACTGCTGGAAGACCTGGCCGCCGTACCGGTGCCGCCAGGTCCGCGCCTCCGCGACCAGCGAAGCCGGACCCGCCAGCACCGCCCCCGACATCCCGTCCAGCGACTTGTAGAAGGACACGTACACACTGTCCGCCAGCTCGGCGATTTCCGGGAGCGTACGCCCGAAGTGGGGGGCGCACTCCCACAGTCGCGCGCCGTCGAAGTGCACCACCGCATCGCGTTCCCGCGCCGCCTCGACGACCGCCGTCAGCTCCTCCCACGACGGGAGTACGAAACCGGCGTCGCGCAGCGGAAGTTCCAGCATCAGCGTGCCGAACGGCTCGCTGAATTCCCGGACTTCGTCCGCCGTCGGAAGCCGCGGCGCGTGCGTCGGGTGCACCGTACGCAGCCCGCTCACCACCGACAACGCGCCGCCCTCGTGCATCTCCGGATGGGACAGCGGATGCAGCGCCACCGTCGCATTGCCCGTACGCCCCGCCCAGCACCGCAGCGCGATCTGCTGCGCCATCGTGCCGGTCGGGAAGAACGCCGCCGCTTCCAGACCCAGCGTCCGCGCGACACGCCGTTCCAGCTCGGCGACGACACCGTCGCCGTACACGTCGGTCCACTCGTCCAGGTCGTACGCCGAACCGGCATCCGCCGCCAGCGCCTTCAGCCGTTCGCCCACCGTCGAGTCCGCGGAGGCGCGCGAGAGTATGCGCCGCGAGTTCTTCCACGCGGTCAGCCTGCGCCGACGCTGCTCCTGCTCGCTGGTCTCTGTCATCAGCCGATCATCGCGTACCGTGCGGCCTCTGCCCACAGCCTGTGGACAGCGAGACAACCGCACGAAACGCTGGCGTAGCATGACGAGAAATCGTCCGGTACCCCCCGCGGACTGGAACGGAAGGCCGTCCCCGCGTGAACGTGAACGCACCAAAGGCAGCACATGAGTCCCTGGACGCCAGGGACCGACCGGCCCGCCTCACCGTCGGCGTGGTCGGAGCCGGCAGAGTCGGCCCCGTACTGGCCGCCGCGCTGCGGCTCGCGGGCCATCGCCCGGTCGCCGTGTCCGGCGTCTCGGACGCGTCCGTACGCAGGGCCGCGACGCTCCTGCCCGACGTCCCGCTCGTCACCCCCGCCGAGGTCCTGGCCCGCGCCGAGCTCGTCCTGCTGACCGTTCCCGACGACGCCCTGCCGGGCCTGGTCGAGGGACTCGCCGAGACCGGCGCCGTACGCCCCGGACAGCTCATCGTGCACACCTCCGGGCGGTACGGAACGCGCGTCCTCGCACCCGCCCTGCGCGCCGGCGCACTGCCGCTGGCCCTGCACCCCGCCATGACGTTCACGGGAACGTCCGTCGACGTGCAGCGGCTCGCGGGCTGTTCCTTCGGCGTCACCGCGCCCCAGGAGCTGCGCCTCGCGGCCGAGGCCCTGGTCATCGAGATGGGCGGCGAGCCCGAGTGGGTCGCCGAAGAGTCGCGCCCGCTCTACCACGCGGCCCTCGCCCTCGGCGCGAACCACCTGGTCACCCTGGTCGCCCAGTCGATGGAGCTGCTGCGCACGGCCGGCGTCGAGGCGCCCGACCGGATGCTCGGACCGCTCCTCGGCGCCGCCCTCGACAACGCCCTGCGCTCCGGCGACGCCGCCCTCACGGGGCCCGTCGCGCGCGGCGACGCGGGAACGGTCGCCGCGCACGTCGCGGAGCTGCGCAAGCACGCGCCGCAGGCCGTCGCCGGATACCTCGCCATGGCCCGTACGACCGCCGACCGCGCCCTCGCGCACGGCCTGCTCAAGCCGGAGCTCGCCGAGGACCTTCTCGACGTACTGGCCGACGGAACCGACGGGGACAAGACCACCGGAGAGGGAGAGGACCGATGAGCGGCGCCTTCGAGCTTGTCCCCACGCGTGAGGACCTCCACCACGTCCTCCAGCACTCCGGCGCCCCCGGCCGCACAGCCGTCGTCATGACCATGGGCGCCCTGCACGAGGGCCACGCGACGCTGATCCGCGCCGCCCGCAAGCACGTCGGACCCGAGGGCTTCGTCGTCGTCACCGTGTTCGTCAACCCGCTCCAGTTCGGCGCCGGCGAGGACCTCGACCGCTACCCCCGCACCCTCGACGCCGACCTCACGCTCGCCGAACAGGCCGGTGCGAACGCCGTGTTCGCCCCGTCCGCCGAGGAGGTCTATCCGGGTGGCGAACCGCAGGTCCGTATCACCGCCGGACCGATGGGCGAGCGCCTCGAAGGGGCGTCCCGTCCCGGCCACTTCGACGGCATGCTGACCGTCGTCGCCAAGCTGCTGCACCTCACACAGCCCGACGCCGCCTTCTTCGGGCAGAAGGACGCCCAGCAGCTCGCCCTGATCCGCCGCATGGCGCGCGACCTGAACTTCACCGTCGAGATCATCGGCGTACCGACGGTCCGCGAAGAAGACGGCCTGGCCCTGTCCAGCCGCAACCGCTACCTCTCGCCCGCCGAGCGCCGCACCGCGCTCGCCCTCTCCCGCGCGCTGTTCGCCGCCCGCGACCGGCTGATCGCCCTGGAGGCCCTGCACGAGCGTGCGGTCGCCCAGGGCGCGGTGACGACGCCCGCGCGCGTGGCCGCCCTCGCGGGCATCGGTGAGGCGCGTGCGGCGGCCGACGCGCACGCCGTCGAGCAGGCGGGCCACGCGGACCTGAGCGGCCCGGCCGCCGTCCGCGCGGCCGCGGCCGCCGTCCTGGACGAAGCCTCGCGCTTCGACCCCCCGCTCGCCCTCGACTACGTCGCCCTCGTCGACCCGTCCGACTTCACCGAGGTCTCCGACACCCACAGCGGCGACGCCATCCTCGCCGTGGCCGCCAGGGTCGGCGCCACTCGCCTGATCGACAACGTCCCGCTGACCTTCGAGCAGGGAGCTTCGGCATGACCCGCACTGGCATACGGCTGAAGGCCCCCGCCCCCGGCTGGACCGTAGACGCCGACGTCGTGGTCGTGGGCTCCGGCGTCGCGGGCCTGACCGCCGCCCTGCGTTGCACCGCCGCCGGCCTGCGTACGGTCGTCGTCACCAAGGCCCGCCTGGACGACGGCTCCACGCGCTGGGCGCAGGGCGGCATAGCCGCTGCCCTCGGCGACGGGGACACCCCCGAGCAGCACCTGGACGACACGCTCGTCGCGGGCGCGGGCCTGTGCGACGAGGAGGCCGTACGGACCCTGGTCACCGAGGGTCCCGACGCGGTACGCCGGCTGATCGACACCGGCGCCCTGTTCGACACCGACCCCGAGTCGGGCGTCATCCAGCTCACCCGCGAGGGCGGCCACCACCGCCGTCGCATCGCCCACGCGGGCGGCGACGCGACGGGCGCGGAAATCTCCCGGGCGCTGGTCGAAGCCGTACGCCTCGCGTCTCTTCGTACGATCGAGAACGCCCTGGTCCTGGACCTGCTGACGGACGCCGACGGACGCACGGCGGGCGTCACCCTGCACGTCATGGGCGAGGGCCAGCACGACGGCGTCGGCGCCGTCCGCGCCCCGGCCGTCGTCCTCGCGACCGGCGGCATGGGGCAGGTCTTCTCGGCCACCACCAACCCCTCCGTCTCGACCGGTGACGGTGTCGCGCTCGCCCTGCGCGCGGGCGCCGAGGTCTCGGACCTCGAATTCGTCCAGTTCCACCCGACGGTGCTCTTCCTGGGCGCCGACGCGGAGGGCCAGCAGCCGCTGGTCTCCGAGGCCGTACGGGGCGAGGGCGCCCACCTCGTCGACGCGGACGGCGTCCGTTTCATGCTCGGGCAGCACGAGCTGGCGGAGCTGGCCCCGCGCGACATCGTCGCCAAGGGCATCATGCGGCGCATGCGCGAGCAGGGCACCGAGCACATGTACCTGGACGCCCGGCACTTCGGCGCCGAGATGTGGGAGTCCCGCTTCCCGACCATCCTGGCGGCCTGCCGCTCCCACGGGATCGACCCGGTCACCGAGCCGATCCCGGTCGCCCCCGCGGCCCACTACGCCTCCGGCGGCGTACGGACGGACCTGCGCGGCCGTACGACGGTCCCGGGGCTCTACGCGTGCGGTGAGGTCGCCTGCACGGGCGTGCACGGCGCGAACCGGCTCGCCTCGAACTCCCTCCTCGAGGGCCTGGTCTTCGCGGAACGCATCGCCGACGACATCGCGGCCGCCCACCCCGCCACCCCCGGCCCGGCCGTTCAGAGTGCGGAGGCCCCCGGTCCGCTTCTCGACCCGGCCACCCGCATCGAGATCCAGCGGATCATGACGGCGGGCGCCGGAGTACTCCGTTCCGAGGCAAGCCTCGATCACGCGGCGGACGCCCTGGAGATCCTCTACCGCAGCGCGGCCTCCGAAGCGGATCAGGAGCATGACACCAAGGAAGCCGAGCCCGGCGTGGACGCCTGGGAGGCCACCAACCTCCTCCTCGTCTCGCGCGTCCTGGTCGCCGCCGCCCGCGCCCGCGAGGAGACCCGCGGCTGCCACTGGCGCGAGGACCGCCCCGACCGCGACGACGCCACCTGGCGCCGCCACCTTGTCGTACGGCTCACCCCCGACCGCACCCTCGCCGTACACCGCACCGAATCCGCGTCATTCCCGCCCGTAAAAGCTCAGAGGGAGCAGTAACCGTGAGTACGCCCGACAACCCCCAGCTCCTGCCGACCGCGTCCGGCGGGTGCGGCGACTCCTGCGGCTGCGGCGGTGAGGAGGAGACGTACGAACTCGACACCGCCGAGTGCGGCCTCGACCCCGACCTCGCGCAGCTCCTCGTCGCGGCGGGCCTCGACCCGATGGAGGTCGAGGACGTCGCGAACGTCGCCCTCGCCGAGGACCTCGCCGACGGCGTGGACGTGACGACCGTCGCGACGGTCCCCGAGGACGCCGTCGCGACCGGCGACTTCACGGCCCGTGAGGCCGGCGTCGTGGCGGGTCTGCGCGTCGCCGAGGCGGTCCTGTCCATCATCTGTACGGACGAGTTCGAGGTCGAGCGGCACGTCGAGGACGGCGACCGCGTCGAGGCCGGGCAGAAGCTGATCAGCGTCACTACCCGCACCCGCGACCTGCTCACCGGCGAGCGCAGCGCGCTGAATCTGCTGTGCCGCCTGTCGGGCATCGCGACCGTCACGCGCGCGTGGGCGGACGTTCTGGAAGGTACGGGCGCCAGGGTCCGCGACACCCGCAAGACGACTCCGGGGCTGCGCTCCCTGGAGAAGTTCGCGGTCCGCTGCGGCGGCGGCGTCAACCACCGCATGTCCCTCTCGGACGCGGCGCTCGTCAAGGACAACCACGTGGTCGCGGCGGGCGGCGTGGCCGAGGCGTTCACGCTCGTACGCAAGGCGTTCCCCGAGGTCCCGATCGAGGTCGAGGTCGACACGCTCGCCCAGGTGGCCGAAGTCCTGGAGGCGGGCGCCGACCTGATCCTCCTCGACAACTTCACCCCGGAACAGACCGCCGAGGCGGTGGCTCTCGTGAACGGCCGGGCGACGCTCGAATCCTCCGGCCGCCTCACCCTGGAGAACGCCCGCGCGTACGCCGACACGGGCGTCGACTACCTCGCCGTCGGGGCGCTCACGCACTCCTCCCCGATCCTCGACATCGGTCTCGACCTGCGCGAGGCGAAGTAACCCATGCTGCTCACCATCGACGTCGGCAACACGCACACCGTCCTCGGCCTGTTCGACGGGGAGGAGATCGTCGAGCACTGGCGCATCTCCACCGACGCGCACCGCACCGCCGACGAACTCGCCGTACTCCTCCAGGGCCTCATGGGCATGCACCCGCTGCTCGGTGACGAGCTGGGCGACGGCATCGAGGGCATCGCGATCTGCTCGACCGTCCCGTCCGTGCTGCACGAGCTGCGCGAGGTGACCCGCCGGTACTACGGCGACGTCCCCGCGGTGCTCGTCGAACCGGGCATCAAGACGGGCGTACCGATCCTGATGGACAACCCGAAGGAGGTCGGCGCGGACCGCATCATCAACGCGGTCGCGGCCGTCGAGCTCTACGGCGGCCCGGCTGTCGTCGTCGACTTCGGTACGGCGACGACCTTCGACGCCGTATCGGCGCGTGGTGAGTACGCGGGCGGCGTCATCGCCCCGGGCATCGAGATCTCCGTCGAGGCGCTCGGCGTCAAGGGCGCCCAGCTCCGCAAGATCGAGCTGGCCCGGCCGCGCAGCGTGATCGGCAAGAACACGGTCGAAGCCATGCAGTCCGGCATCGTCTACGGCTTCGCGGGCCAGGTCGACGGAGTCACCCAGCGCATGGCGCGCGAGCTCGTGGGCCCCGACGGCGACCCGGACGACGTGACGGTCATCGCGACGGGCGGTCTGGCGCCGATGGTGCTGGGCGAGTCCTCGGAGATCGACGAGCACGAGCCGTGGCTGACGCTGATCGGCCTGCGCCTGGTGTACGAGCGGAACGTCGCCCGGATGTGACGCGGGGGCGCCGTCCGCCGCGCCGTCGTAGATCAATTAAACAGATTTTGTCCGTTTGGTGCGTATTGTCACTGCATGCCCACGCCATACGGATCTCGTGGCGGCATGGCGTTCAGCGCGGACGAGCTGCGTGTGCTCCGACGCGCCCTCGCCATCGCCCTCCATCCCGCGTCACTGTCCGACGAAGACGTCCAGGACTGCCTGCGCCTCGCAGGCTCCCTGGACGAGGCGGTCCGCGAGGCGGGCCGGCTGCGCGCCTTTCTCCTCGCCGACCTCGCCCGCTACCGCGACGCCCTCCCAGCGGCCGCAGGCGGCTATCTGGGGCTACTGCAGGACGCCCTGGATGCCGGCTACCAGCCGGTCCCGGACGATCTCGTGGCGCTGCGCGGGCTGCGCGGCAGGCCGGCCGGCGCGGCGCTCCTCGACCGCTGCCGGGCCATCGCGGAACAGTCCGTACGGGCCCGCCTGGCCGGCCGCAGCGCCGCCCCCCTGCCGCGCACCCGGCTGCTGGCCATCGCGGGCGGCCGTACCGGCGCCGGCGACCAACCGCCGAAACCCAAGCAGCCGGCGCCCGACCGCGAGCCATCGGAGCGTCCTATGCCGAAGCCTTCCGAGGTCTTCCCACCGCGTAAGCGCCCGGTGCCCCCGCGGGAACACATGGTGGCGGGGTAGCTACTCTGGTCGGCATGGACTACGTTTCCGCGCTCCTGCCCCCCGTGGTGATGGCCGCGTTCTTCATCGCCCTGGTCACGACGATCGTCAAGTCACAGGGCGGTTCCAACAAGGCCAAGGAAGACGCGGCCGTGGACGCCACGCTCGCCCGCGCCGAGTCCGCCCGCCAGGCCGGAACGCCCAAGACCGGCGATGCCTGACTGTCTGACCTGACCCACCGCGTACTCCACGGGGGACTTCACGAGGGCGTGCGGCTCATTTCGAGTCGTACGCCCTTTTCGCTGGGCAAAAAACCTGCCATTACCGAAATCTCCCACTATGGTGGCGCTGTGCCTCGCCAATTGGGAGAGCTGGAAGACGCCGTCATGACGCGCGTGTGGCAGTGGAACCGGCCGGTGACCGTCAGGGAAGTCCTTGAGGACCTTCAGAAGGAACGGTCCATCGCCTACACCACGGTCATGACCGTAATGGACAATCTCCATCAGAAGGGCTGGGTCCGCAGGGAAGTCGAGGGCCGCGCCTATCGATATACGGCTGTCTCCACCCGGGCCGCCTACTCGGCCGCACTGATGAACGAAGCATGGTCGACCAGTGACAACCCCGCGGCGGCTCTTGTCGCCTTCTTCGGCATGATGTCGGCCGAGCAGCGCGAAGCTCTTGAAGACGCGATGCGCGTCGTTCAGCGCGCCGATCCCCCGGCCGATACCGCGACGCCCGCTCCCCCCGCGGGTCCGGCAGAGGTCGCCGAGAGCCCCGAGGGCCCGGGACGATAGCGTCGACGTATGCCGTCAGAGCAAAAAGCCATCACCGTCCGGCGCGCGAGGACCAGTGATGTGCCATCCGTGCGCAGTCTCGTCGACACGTACGCGCAGAAGCGGATCCTGCTCGACAAAGCGAACGTGACGCTTTACGAGGACATCCAGGAGTTCTGGGTCGCGGAACGCGACGAGGATGCCACCGTGGTCGGCTGCGGCGCGCTGCACGTGATGTGGGAAGACCTCGCCGAAGTGCGAACTCTCGCCGTGGATCCGTCCTTCAAGGGCGCCGGAGTGGGACATCAAGTACTCGACAAGCTGCTCCAGACCGCACGCTGGCTCGGTGTACGCAAGGTTTTCTGCCTCACCTTCGAAGTCGAGTTCTTCATGAAGCACGGCTTCGTGGAGATCGGAGAGGCACCGGTCGACGGAGATGTCTACAGCGAGCTGCTGCGTTCCTATGACGAGGGCGTAGCGGAGTTCCTGGGTCTCGAACGAGTGAAGCCGAACACCTTGGGCAACAGCCGGATGCTTCTGCACCTGTGATCGCCAGAAGCCATGAGAGCCCTATGTCCGAAACGCGCACGTTTCCCGTCTCCTTGAGGTACTGAACCTCCACCGGGGGTTTGTGTTTTCCAGGGAAAAGCGGTTTCCTTTCCGCGTACTGCATTTTCGATGAAAGGAAATCCGGTGGCACAGAAGGTTCAGGTCCTTCTTGTCGATGACCTCGACGGCGGCGAGGCGGACGAGACCGTAACGTTCGCTCTGGATGGCAAGACCTACGAGATCGACCTCACCACCGCGAACGCGGACAAGCTCCGTGGTCTGCTCGACCCGTACACCAAGAGCGGGCGGCGCACCGGTGGCCGTGCGGCTTCCGGTCGCGGCAAGGCACGCGCGGCGGTGGGCGGCAACCAGAACACCGCCGAGATCCGTAAGTGGGCCAAGGCGAACGGTTACAACGTGAATGACCGCGGCCGTGTCCCGGCCGACATCCGTGAGGCCTACGAGAAGGCCAACGGCTGAGCATTCGCGTAAGCGGAATTCGCACGCAACAAGCGGGCCCGGTGGCATTCCGTCGCCGCCGTGCTCACGAGTCGTACGAGACCGGGTGTTTCCCCACGGCACCCGAGTCCGGCGAAGGCCGGCAGGGTCGGTTCCACCTCGTGCCGCGGCTCGGGGGGTCGCAGCCAAATGGCGGCCCCCTGCGAGTGCGCCCATCCGGGCGGTGAGGGCGCGGTCATCCGCCCGCCGGTGCCCAGTGCGCGCAGATCGAGGGCCACGCCGCCCCACTCCAGCCAGTCGAGCAATCCGGGGAGCTCCTCGGCGCTCCCCGCGGCCACCAGCAGCAGCATCCGCTGCTCCATGAGGGCGACGGGACCCGTGAGCCCCGCGTGACGCCGCAGTACAGCGAAACCCGCGTCCGCAGGCAGCTCCAGTACGTCGAAGCGCAGACCGGTCAGCAGCTGCACCGGCGGGCCCGCGCCCATGCCCTCGCCGCTGTCCCCGCCGCTCGCCGCGGTGGCCCAGCCGAGCTCGTGTTCGTACCACTGCGCGATGCCGTTTTCGGGCGGCGAAGGCACCGGTGTGCTCGGCATGCGCGGGAACGGAACCGTGGGCGTCATGTCCGGACCAACTCCTGAGACGCCCCGGAGTTACGCTGTGTCCGCGTCCGACTGCGCTGCGTTGATGCTGTGGGGGCGTGCGGGGGCATTCGGCGGCGCAAGGGTGTTCGCCCGTAGCTGAGGGAACTGGGGCGCGCCGCATGGAGTGTCAGTGCTTACGGGTAAGACATTCCTAGTGGGAAGGGTCGACACGCCTGCCGAACCGTCTCACGTTCGCCATCGGCGTAGTGGATGGACGGGTATCTGTTTGGCCTGCGGGAACATCGTCTCCCACCATCAGGTTGGAGCAGGTGTCGGCTGTTCGGCAGCTCGATTCCCCGCGGAGGCGGGGGTGATCCGGACGGATGTCGGCAGTTGGAATGAGCTGTCCCGTCCTGCGGGACTAGCATGCGGAAGGACTGGGAGGGGACCGACCCCTCACTGACCGACCGCTCTGAGGAGCGATTAACGATGTTCGAGAGGTTCACCGACCGCGCGCGGCGGGTTGTCGTCCTGGCTCAGGAAGAAGCCCGGATGCTCAACCACAACTACATCGGCACCGAGCACATCCTCCTGGGCCTTATCCACGAGGGTGAGGGTGTCGCCGCTAAGGCCCTGGAGAGCCTCGGGATTTCGCTCGAGGCGGTCCGCCAGCAGGTGGAGGAGATCATCGGTCAGGGCCAGCAGGCTCCGTCCGGTCACATTCCCTTCACCCCCCGTGCCAAGAAGGTCCTGGAGCTTTCGCTCCGCGAGGCCCTCCAGCTCGGCCACAACTACATCGGTACAGAGCACATCCTGCTCGGCCTGATCCGCGAGGGTGAGGGCGTCGCCGCCCAGGTCCTCGTGAAGCTGGGCGCCGATCTGAACCGGGTGCGGCAGCAGGTCATCCAGCTGCTCTCCGGTTACCAGGGCAAGGAGACCGCCGCTGCCGGCGGCCCGGCCGAGGGCACGCCCTCGACCTCTCTCGTCCTGGACCAGTTCGGCCGCAACCTGACGCAGGCTGCCCGCGAATCCAAGCTCGACCCGGTCATCGGGCGCGAGAAGGAGATCGAGCGGGTCATGCAGGTGCTGTCCCGTCGTACCAAGAACAACCCGGTCCTCATCGGCGAGCCCGGCGTCGGAAAGACGGCGGTCGTCGAGGGCCTGGCGCAGGCCATCGTCAAGGGCGAGGTGCCCGAGACCCTCAAGGACAAGCACCTCTACACCCTCGACCTCGGCGCGCTCGTCGCCGGTTCCCGCTACCGCGGTGACTTCGAGGAGCGCCTGAAGAAGGTCCTGAAGGAGATTCGCACCCGCGGCGACATCATCCTGTTCATCGACGAGCTCCACACCCTGGTGGGTGCGGGCGCCGCCGAGGGCGCGATCGATGCGGCTTCGATCCTGAAGCCGATGCTGGCCCGTGGTGAGCTCCAGACCATCGGTGCGACGACGCTCGACGAGTACCGCAAGCACCTTGAGAAGGACGCGGCGCTCGAGCGCCGCTTCCAGCCGATCCAGGTGGCGGAGCCTTCCCTCCCCCACACGATCGAGATCCTCAAGGGCCTGCGCGACCGTTACGAGGCGCACCACCGCGTGTCCATCACGGACTCCGCGCTGGTCGCGGCGGCCACCCTGGCCGACCGCTACATCTCGGACCGCTTCCTGCCGGACAAGGCGATCGACCTGATCGACGAGGCCGGCTCCCGGATGCGCATCCGCCGGATGACCGCACCGCCGGACCTCCGGGAGTTCGACGAGAAGATCGCGGGCGTCCGTCGCGACAAGGAGTCGGCGATCGACTCCCAGGACTTCGAGAAGGCGGCCTCTCTCCGCGACAAGGAGAAGCAACTTCTCGCGGCCAAGGCCAAGCGCGAGAAGGAGTGGAAGGCCGGCGACATGGACGTCGTCGCCGAGGTGGACGAGGAACTGATCGCGGAGGTCCTGGCCACGGCCACGGGCATCCCGGTCTTCAAGCTCACCGAGGAAGAGTCTTCCCGCCTGCTGCGCATGGAGGACGAGCTCCACAAGCGCGTCATCGGCCAGAAGGACGCCATCAAGGCCCTCTCGCAGGCGATCCGCCGTACGCGAGCAGGCCTGAAGGACCCGAAGCGCCCCGGTGGCTCGTTCATCTTCGCCGGCCCGTCCGGTGTCGGTAAGACCGAGCTTTCCAAGACGCTCGCCGAATTCCTCTTCGGCGACGAGGACGCACTGATCTCCCTCGACATGTCGGAGTTCAGTGAGAAGCACACGGTTTCCCGTCTCTTCGGTTCTCCCCCCGGTTACGTGGGATACGAAGAGGGCGGACAGCTCACCGAGAAGGTGCGCCGTAAGCCGTTCTCCGTCGTTCTCTTCGACGAGGTCGAGAAGGCCCACCCCGATATCTTCAATTCCCTGCTCCAGATTCTGGAAGACGGTCGCCTGACCGACTCCCAGGGCCGGGTCGTGGACTTCAAGAACACGGTCATCATCATGACGACCAACCTCGGGACCCGGGACATCTCCAAGGGCTTCAACCTGGGCTTCGCGGCTCAGGGCGACGTCCAGACGAACTACGATCGGATGAAGAACAAGGTCAACGAAGAGCTGAAGCAGCACTTCCGCCCCGAGTTCCTCAACCGTGTCGACGACACGGTCGTCTTCCACCAGCTCACCGAGGAAGACATCATCCAGATCGTCGACCTCATGCTGGCCAAGGTGGACGAGCGCCTGAAGGACCGCGACATGGGCATCGAGCTGAGCTCGGAAGCCAAGTCGCTGCTCGCGAAGAAGGGCTACGACCCGGTCATGGGCGCCCGGCCGCTGCGCCGGACGATCCAGCGGGAGATCGAGGACATCCTGTCCGAGAAGATCCTCTTCGGCGAGCTGCGTCCCGGCCACATCGTGGTCGTAGACGTCGAGGGCGAGGGTGAGGCGAAGAAGTTCACCTTCCGCGGCGAGGAGAAGTCGGCCCTGCCCGACGTCCCCCCGATCGAGCAGGCAACGGGCGGCAGCAGCGGCCCGAACATGTCGAAGGACGCGTAACAAGCGCCTTGACGGCGTGTAGCGCCTGAAGCGCCTAAGGGGTGGCCCCGGAACCATTCAGTTGGTTTCCGGGGCCGCCCCTTTACGCATGCCCGCTGCTGCTGCCGCTGCTGTCGATGGCGCCCTGGACGACGCGGGCGAGGTCTTCCTCGGTGGGCAGCAGGGCCTTGGCCGAGGGCGGGAGCATGGAGTACGTGCTGACGGTGAGCGGGCGGTTGCTGGTCTCCAGAGCGGCCTGCATGACTGCCTTGTTGCGCTCGGCCACGACGAGGAAGCCGAGGGTCTCGTCGTCGCGCTCCGGGTCGCGCACCATCTTGTCCACGACGTTGGTGTAGAAACTGAGCTTGCCGATGTGCTCGGGGAGAGCTGCCGTGGTCTTGAGTTCGATCACCACGTAGCGGTGCAGCTTGAGGTGGTAGAAGAGCAGATCGATCCGGAACTCGTCGCCGCCGATGAAGACGGAATACTGCCGGCCGACGAAGGCGAAGCCGTAACCGAGTTCGGTGAGGAACCGGATGATGTCGGCGACGATCGCGTCCTCGAGTTCGCGTTCGGTGTGGCGGGAGTCGAGGCCGAGGAAGTCGAGCCGGTACGGGTCCTTGGCGATCTCCTGGAGTACGGCGGCTCCGTCGGGGATGGTGGCGGAGAAGTTGTTGTCGGCGGCGCCCTGCGTGAGGTGCAGCTGCTGGGAGATGGACTGCTCCAGCCGGTCGCGCGAACAGCCTTGTTGGACGGCGTTGGACGCGTAGAAGTCCTGCTCGGAGCGGGTCTTGAGGCGGGTTACGAGGGTGACGATGTGACCCCACGGCAATTGGGCAATGGGCTGTTGCACAATTGGCCCCGGCCAGGCCCGGGCCATCTGGTGCATGTACATGAGATTGCGCCGGGAGAAGCCGCGCTGGTTGGGGAACGCCGTCCTCAGATCGGCCGAGAGACGGTCGACGACCTTGGCGCCCCAGCCCTCCTCCTTCTGGCGGGCCAGGATGTGGTGCCCGATCTCCCAGTGCATCTGGATGAGTTCGGTGTTGACCGCTCGCCGAGCGCTGGTGCGCGCTTTGGAGACGGACTCCTTGACCTCGCCCAGCAGGTCGCCGTACCAGGACGGCAGGGTTCCGGGCTGGGCGGGGACCAGGGCTTTGCTGTCGGTGCTCTTGCTCATGGTGCAGACGCTCGCGCATCCATGCCGTTTACGTACGTGGGTTTTCTGTCACTCCACCGAACGAGTGAGTGAATGAGCGAGTAAGGCGGTGCGCTGTGTCAGCAGAGTGCCGGCTTGCGCCAGGAGCATTCGAGAGTGGTGTCGGTGGGCTCGGTGGTGGGCGTGGCGGCGCGTTGGGTGGTGGGACGTACGAGGGTGGTGGTGGTCTTGGTTGAGGAGGCGAGGGTAGTCACGATCGCGTCCTCAACACTCTTGATTGATGCGGCCAGGTGGTTGTTGAGGACGATGCTGTAGACCAGCTCGCGGCCGCCCGCGTCCGTGACGTATCCGGAGAGGGCGGAGGCGCCGGTAAGGGTGCCGGTCTTGGCTCGGGCGTTCAAGGCGGCGGGGGTCTTGCACATGCGGGAGCGGAGGGTGCCGCCGGTCGCGCGGTCCGGGGCGCAGGCCACGGGGAGGGACGCGTACCAGTCGGCGTACCAGGGCGCGGTGCGTACGGCGAGGAGGAGTTTGGCGAACTCGGCGGCCGGGATGTTGTTCATGCGGGAGAGGCCGGAGCCGTCGACCTGGCGGAGGGTCGCCGTGTTCATGCCTTCCTTCTTGAGGTAGTTGGAGATGCCGGCGAGGCCGGCGCTCCAGGTGCCTTTGCCTGCCGTCTCGTAGCCGATGGTCTTGGTGAGGGCCTCCGCGTGCATGTTGTTGGAGAGCTTCATGAAGGGACGGATCAGCTCTTTGAGCGGCATGGAGGTGTGGGTGGCGAGGGGTTTGGCGTTCTTGGGGGTGGGGCGGCCGAGGTGGGTGGGGCCTGTGATGCGTACGCCGTGGGCGGTCAGGGCGTCGGCGAAGACGGCGGCGGCGTAGCCGGTCGGCTCCCAGACGGTGACCCACTCCTTGGTGGCGTTCGCACCGAGGGGGATGTTTCCGGTGATGCTGATGGTGTTCGAGCCGTGCAGGCGTTCGATGGTGAGGGTCTTGGGCTGGCCGGCCGGGACGGTCGTGGCGCCGCGCATGTCGAGATCGACGTAGTCGGTGCGGGGGGTGAGGGTGAGCTCGGGAGCGGCGCCCGGTTCGGCGCCTGGGGCGGCCTGGACGATGACGGTGCCGGAGTCGTAGTCGGTGTCCGGGGCGACGGTCAGTGCAGAGATCTGAGCGGAGTAGTACGACGATTCGTCGTCGGCGGCCCAGGAGCGCCCGAGGCGCTGGGTGTCGAAGCGGGTGTCGTCGGCGATCAGGCGGCCGGTGATTCGTTTGATGCCGGAGTCGGCGACCTGGGCGGCGAGTTCGTCGTAGTCCGCGGCGAGGGTGGTGGGGTCGCCGGTGCCGCGGAGGTAGAGGTCACCGCGGAGTACGGAGCCGTTGCGGCTGCCGGTGGTGAGGGCGTCCGTCCGGTAGCGGTAGTCGGGGCCGAGCAGGGCCATGGCTGCGACGGAGGTGGGCAGCTTGGTGTTGGAGGCGGGCATCAGGCGGTCGGAGCCGTCGCGCTGGTAGAGCGTTTCGCCGGTGGTCGCGTCGGCGACTACGACGCCGGCGGCACCGCCGTCGAGGCGGGAGTCGGTGAGGATCGTGTCGATGGCCCCCTTGAGGCCGGTGTCTGAGGGGCCGGCGACGGTGGTGGTGGTTGAGCTCCAGGTGAGTGTGCAGGCGAGGGCGATGGCGAGGATGGCGATGGAGGTTGTGCGGCGAGTGCGGCGAGTTCGGGGGGCGCGGAGGGCGCCGACGGCGCGGGGGGTGCGAGGGGTAGGGAGCGTGCGGCGCTGGGCGCGGATCACGGGTCTACTCATGGCACAGGAGCATCCCGGACGGCGGCGGCGGGGGGAAGGATGCCAGCAGTTGGGTGAGTCGTGGGGCGTTGGCGGCCCCGGGGCGGTGATTGCTTCTGGCGTGGGGGCCGCCACATGTAAGTGTGGCGGCGGAGGCCCGCCGGTAAAGGGCGCTCCTGCGTCGCGTCGCCTGCGGCGATTGCGCTGCGCTTCACCCTTGACCGTCGCCCCTCCGCCGCAATGCTTCTGGGGGGCGGCCCCCGGGGGGAGCCCACGGGAAGCTCCGGCGATTGGCTGCTGTGTCGCTGCCGCCCGAGGGTGTGTGGGTGGGGCGCGGCAGGTTGAGGGGGCGGTGCGGCCCCAGTCTCGGCGACCGCGGGGACGGCCGTTGGTGCGACGTCCCCATTCCCACGCACACGCGCGCCCACGACGGCGGTCGGTTGGCCCGTCCGGTCGACCTGCGGACTCTTGGTGGTGGCAGGTGGGTCGCGACAGTTCGATGGGGCGACTCGGGCGGGTTCGGCGTCCACCCCGGCCGGTGGTCGGCCGAACCTCAAGCACGTTGCTGATGTGGGTGGATGGTGGAGAACCGAAACGCTCCCGTGATGGCTGGAGGCGATACAGCTGGGACTGGTGGGGTCGGAGGGGTGTTGGGATTCATCAAGTGTTGGGTTAGTTGCATTCCGAGCCTGGAACCGTGTTGCTGGAACGACTGAACCCGCCAAGGGGCGTAGTTCAGGCGTCACTTGGGCCGGGCGGCGTTGGAAGAGACATCTCGGCCACCCTGTCCGGCCTCACCACCCTCACCGACTGTGGGTCGAAACACTCCCACGGCGACGGGAAGTGACACAGCTGAGACCGGATGGGACTGAAGGGGCGTTGGGGTTCGCCAAGTACGGGGTTAGTCGCGCGACCGAACCCCACGAGAGCTTGCCCGCCGCGTGGTCCGAGACCGCAACTCAGTGTCGACGTATCGCCCACTCAGTCAGCTGAGACAGTTGCGGCAATTGGGGCCCGTGGGATTATGGGGCGGCGGGCAAAGCGAATGCCGGGCTGCTGGCGTGCGATGAACCCAGCACATGACGCATGTGGCCCCTTACCAATTGCCATAAGCCGGGCAAATGGGGTGCCCCTATTCGTCTTCTGCTGGGTTAGTCCCATGCCGCCCGGCTGAGAGCCGGGAACCGCTCCGCTGGCCCGCCGAGAGAGTCGAGTCGGCCGGCCTGCGAGCTAGTTGCTCGTCCGGCCGGGCCGTCGGCAGGACCGCCGACTCCTGGGCACCCTTCCACCCACCCACATCAGCAACCTGCTTGCGGCCCAACCGACCACCGGTCCGGGTGGACGCCACAGCCACCCGAGTCACCCCATTCAACTGCCGCGCCCCACCCGCACCGACACGAGTCCGCACGTCGACCCGACCGGCCAACCCGCCGCTCACGTGGGTGCTTGTGTGCGTGGGAATGGGGATGTCGCACCAGCGGCCGTCGCCGCAGTCGCCGAGACTGGGGCCGCGCCGCCCCCTAAACAGACCGCGCCCCACCCACTCGGCCGTCGGCCACCGAACCGACCCACCCGCGCTACTCCCCGAGCCCCCGTGCAGGGCGTTTTTCTTTGGGCCGTCCCCGTATAAGCGTCAGCGGTGGGCCGGGGCGGCGGGTCAAGGGTGGGCCGCAGGCACATCGCGTAGCGACGCGACGCAGGAGCGCCCTTGACGCGCCGGTCCGGCCCACCGACACTCGAGCGCTCGGGACGGCCCGAAACCCCCAGACGCGATCTGTGGTCACGGACCCCGGTCAATCGGTCCTGAGTACCCGTACACCTCGGTGCTCTCAGGTAGGCGGTCGAGGCCATCCACGGAGCGGGTGCCAATGGGGAACCTGATGTACCGCAGCTCCGGCAGTCTCGCCAGCGAGCTGACGTCAAAGGTTCTCTGCTGCGACCAAGAAAGCGTGAAGTCCACGAGGTTGGGGAACAGCTCCGGGACTCTCTCGAGTGACGAAGGCGGGAGTTCACCGCAGAGGTTCAAGCAAGAGACCGCTGGCAAGATCAGGTCACGCGGCGCGCGCGCAAGGGAGTCTCCCGTTGCCGCGAGGTCGCGCAGCCTGGGCAATCGGCTGATCTCCTGCCACTCCTCGGCCTCCTGTGGGCTGCTCTGAGAGCCGAGGTGGAGGCTGTCCAGCGTCTCGCCGTATCTGCACAGTCCCTGAAGGCCACCTGCTGGGCGGGCTGCCTCGCGAAGGTACAGATGAGTCAGGGATGCCGGTGAGGGGAGATCCGCCATGGACCAGGCGGTGTCGTGTCCAGCGAGACCGAGGTGTTTCAGTCCCTCCAGCGATGCGAGGGGGCCGAGGTCGGCGCCACCGTTCATGACCAGGACGACGGTCTGGAGTGGGAGCCCTTCAATGCCGGTGAGATCCGTCAGTTGCGGGCAGTCGGAGATGTCCAGGCTGGAGAGGCTGGTCTGGCCGCGCAGGAAAGATACACGTCGCAGGGACGGGTTCTCGCGGATGCGAGCGTGGGTGAGCCTGGCCTCGGCCGCGTACGCCCGCAGCGCAGTCTCGGATAGGCCCCCTCTCGCGTCCAGCCGCGGTCGGGTGCCGAGTGCGCGCAGGGCCGCGAGCTGGTCGTCCGTTGTGACGGTGAAGTCCAGGCCGGTGGGGTCGGTATGGGCGACGACCTCTTCGGCGTACGTCTTCGTGTCGAATTTGCCCCAGGACCAGATGAGCTGAGCCCGGACTTGTCGTCGTTCGTGCTCGCAGAATCGGGCCAGGTACGGGATGGCCCGATCCGATGCCACATGGGACGCGGCTATGACCACAAGCTCGGCGGTATGGACGGTAGAGGCGCTATTCGGGTCTTCGGCCAGTCTCTCCGGACCCGGCAGCAGGTCCAGGATCACAGGCCCCGCCGCCGCGAGCTCGCGGGCTGCGCGGGCGTCCGCCGGTGGGATCAGGGCTGCCGCGCGGTGCTCGACCTCCTGGCGTACGGCCGGGGACAGTTCGGCGGCGTCTTCCAGGCAGACTGCCGCGAGGAGGTGGACTCGGGTCCGTACCGCAGCGTCCGCCTGTCTGTCGCCGTAGGCCAGCAGATCCGTGAAGAACTCCGCCCGTTCTCGCGGGCGCGCGTGAGCCACCGACATCCGGATGACGTCCTCCCACTGGTCGTCCGCCGCGTGCCCGGCCAGGACACCGAAGTCGCCCTCGTCGACGGCGGCGCGCGCGCCGAGGAAGTCCTGGAAGGTGCGGTGGATGAAGTCGACCGTTCCCGGGCCCGGTTGGCGGAGCAGACCGCTCCGGTGCAGGAAGTGGTCGAAGACCGCCTTCGCGTCGCCCAGCGCCGCCACCTCCGGGACGGCGGGAAGCGTGTCGGCGATGATGCTTTCCGCTCGTGCGCGGTCCATTTCTGTGCGGCCGTTGCGGATCAGCCAGTACGCGAGGCGCTGGAGGAGCTGGACCTGCGGCTCTTCGCGCAGTTCCGGTACGCCCATGTCGCGCTCGCGATCGCGGCGTACCAGCAGCATCGAGAGCGCCGCCGTATAGAGGTCCTTGCGACCGAGGGGCAGGAAGCCCCGGCGGTCGCGGTGCAGGGCGCAGATCAGGCCGCACATCAGCGGGTTGGTGGCGAGGCGGCCCAGGTCGGGTTTGGCGCGTACCGCCGCCCGGAGTTGGCGCTCGTACGAGACCAGAGCCGCGTCCTCGTCCTCGTCCTCCGAGCCGGTACGGGCCGCCGCGTGCCAGCGCTTGATGAACGCCGCCACGTCGGCCGGGCTCATCGAGGAGAGCGTCAGTTCGGTGAAGTCCTCGTCGGCCAGCCAGTCCTCCCGTACGGCCGAGGGGCGGGACGTGACCAGCCAGCGGTTTCCGGGACAGGCGTCGATCAGGTCGCTCAGCCAGGCGCGGGTGCGGGAGCGCTCGGCTTCCGGGATCTCGTCGATGCCGTCGATCAGGACGAGGGCGCGGCCCGTCGCCAGTACGCGCGACTCCCAGCCGGCGGGCTGTTCCCCGGCCAGCGGGGAGCCGACGGCGGCCAGGAAGTCCTTGGGGGCGGGGAGGCGCTCGCCGTGGCGGGTCAGGGTGCGCAGGGGGAGTACGAAGGGGATGCGGTTGTAGAGGTACGCCATGCGGCCGCCGCGGTCGCGGTCACCTTGGTCGTCGCGGTCGTCGCGGTCGTCGCGGTCGTCGGCGTCCTGGCGAGCCGCCGAGACCGCCAGCCACTGGACCAGTGTTGTCTTGCCGGAGCCGGCTTCGCCGCGCAGCAGAACGCGCTCGTGGTCGGCGAGGGCCTGATCGGCGGGGCGTGATGCGAAGACGGCAGGGTGGATCGGCCCGTCCCACCTGTTGCCCCAGTCGCCCGGCTTTCCCTGCGTGATCCATTCCTCGGGGAAGGGCTCCCGCAGATCGGGCATGGTCCTGGTGCTCGCCCCGGTATTTGCCCCGGTATTCGCCCCGGCAATCGCCTCGGTGCCCGCCCCGCTGCTCGCCGTCGCCTCCAGGCTCAGATAGGCCGCGTCCAGCGGCCACTTCCCCGGTGAATTGGTCAGGTCGATGCCGAAGATCGTCAGCTTGCTGTGCTTCTTCGCCATGTGGGCCAGGTAGCGGCGCTCGAAGGCAATGTCCTCCGTCCCCCGCAGCGGACTGCGGGCGATGAGGGCGTCGACCTTGGCGATCAGTTCGCCCTGGCGGCGGCTCTGCGCGACCAGGGTTGCCGCGACGAAGGTCGAGCGCTGGGTGAAGAAGTGGACGATGTGCAGGCACGTGGCGTCGAGCAGGCGCTCGTAGAAGTACGTCGCGTCCGCCGACAGGTGGCGCTCGGGCCTGTCGCTCGCCCGGCGCAGAACACGCGCGAGCTCCGTGTGGCCCATCTCGACCGCCTCTACGTCGCTCAGTGCGAGGTCTCCCATGGAGTGCAGCGTCGTGGCCAGGGCGCGTACGACGGACTCTTCCTCGTCGGGGGATACCGGCCGCTCGCCCGTGCGCAGTCCCGTGCGCAGCGCCTGCCCGCACAGCTCGGCGGACAGCCTGTCCAGGTCCGTACGGGTGAGGGTGCGCTTCTCGCCCTTGAAGGAGACGTAAGCGGAGAGGCGGACCGGTTTGTCCACCAGGCCGGCGCCCGGGCCCTCCGCCACGAAGAGCTTCCTGATCAGTGGTCCGGCCACGCTCGATGCGAGGCGGGTGCCGATTACCGCGGGATCCACGTGCCGTCCCCCGGGGGCCTGTGCTGTCCAGTGGATGGATGTGGATCAGCGTATCGAGGGGCCCCGCGGTGACAAGGCGCACAGGGGTTTTGGGGTCTACGAGGCGCAGTAGTGGGCCTCTCGCGTGTGGGGCGAGGACGGGGCGAGGACTTTCGGGTGGCTGGACGGGGGACCTTCGGGCCTGGGCGGACGAGGGGACGGAATCCTAGGTGGCGGGCCTCTCTGTGCCGGTCTGAGGTGGGATTAAACCAGGCAAAGTGGGCTTATTTCACTAGTTCTGGAGTGTCTGGGCGATTGCGTCAAGAGTCGAATAGTTGATGCTGCTAATACGGCTCTTGGTAGTAGATGGGTCATTTTGGGTCCGGCGGGGTCGCGGGTTACCAATGTGAAGCCAGCCCGGCGGAATGCCGGGTTCATTCACGCCTGGAGGTTCCCCCCGTATGACGAAGTTCGACATGTTCTCCCGCGCCCGCACCTCGTCCGTCCGTACCCGTCGCAACGCTGTCATGGCCGCCGGGCTCGGCGCGTCGATGATGCTCGGCACGGCGGGCGTGGCGTTCGCCGCCGAGGGGACCGCTGCCGCGGCCGTCGAGAAGCAGGCCGTGGTTCAGGCCAAGGCCGCCGACAGTGCGAAGAAGGCCGCTGCCGACGCCAAGAAGGCGGCCGACGTGAAGAAGGCTGCGGCGAAGGCCAAGGCTGCCGCCGCGGCGAAGGCCAAGGCCAAGAAGGCGCCCTCCTGGCAGAAGCCCGTCAAGCAGTACTCGCTCAGCGCGACGTACGGCAAGGGAGGTGGCATGTGGGCGAGCAAGCACTCGGGCCAGGACTTCGCGGTGCCGGTCGGCACCCCGGTCGACGCCGTGCACGGCGGCACCGTCGTGAAGGCGGGCCCCAACGGTGGCGGTGACGGGCCGGCGTACGGCAACGCGATCGTGATCAAGCACGCCAACGGCACGTACTCGCAGTACGCGCACCTGTCCAAGATCCAGGTGACCCCCGGCGAGAAGGTCAAGACGGGCGAGCGCATAGCCCTCTCCGGCAACACCGGAAACTCCAGCGGCCCGCACCTGCACTTCGAGATCCGTACGACGCCGAACTACGGCACCGCGATCAACCCGGTGTCCTTCCTCCGTGCGGAGGGCGTCAGCATCTGACCTCCGTCAGTGGCTGACCGTGCCGGCGCGTGATCCGCGTCAGCGCGTGACCCCCGGAGCCTGGCCGTGCGCCTGGCTCACCAGATCGATGGTCGCCAAGGTCGAGGAAATCGCCGGAGCCCACGGCCTCCCGCAACCCCACGGCCCCCGGGATGCGCATGCGCGCCAGGGGTCGTTGTCAGTGGCGCATGTCAGCATCGAAGACGTGGACACCACGACTCCGGTGACCGCGCACCTCGCACACCTGCGACAGCTGCGCCTCGCCAAAGACGCCATGGACCGCGACTGGGCCGAGCCGCTCGACCTGGACGCGGTGTCGGCGCATGCCGGCTACTCGCGGTACCACTTCATCCGCGCCTTCAAGGCGGTGTACGGCGAGACGCCCGGCCAGTACCTGTCACGCAGACGCATAGAGCGCGCCGAGGAGATGCTGCGCTCGGCGAATCTGTCCGTCACCGAGATCTGCGTGCTGGTCGGCTTCACCAGCCTCGGCACCTTCTCCGCGCGCTTCAAGAAGCAGACCGGGCTGTCGCCGAGCGACTACCGCACCCAGCACGTGCGGCGCGGGGCCGCGCTGATACCCGGGTGCTACGCGATGCTCTGGGCCGGAGCCTTCCCCGAGATGAACGACCGCAATTCCGAGGAAGCGCGGTAAAGCGCCCGCTGCCTACGGTGACCGTGCAGCGCCGAAAGCGGCACTGAAACACCCCTCCGAGGAGCTCTCCATGATCAAGGGACTTGCCATTTCCACCGTCTGGGTCCTGGACCAGGACCGGGCCAAGGAGTTCTACACCGAGAAGCTCGGACTCGAAGTCCGTACGGACATGACCATCGGCGAGGGCGGGATGCGCTGGCTGACCGTCGGGGCGAAGGACCAGCCCGACGTCGTGCTGACGCTCATGACTCCGGGGCCGCCCGCGATGGATCCCGAGTCCGCCGACGCGATCAAGAAGCTCGTATCCAAGGGAGTGCTGGGGGCCGGTGTCCTTGCCACGGACGACGTCCACGGGGACTACGAGACGCTCAAGGCGCGCGGGGTCGAGTTCCTGCAGGCGCCGCAGGAGCGTCCGTACGGCACAGAGGCGATCTTCCGGGACGACTCCGGGAACTGGTTCTCGTTCACCCAGGCCCGGCAGGGCGACCTGGACATGGAGAAGGACTGGGCCTGCTAGGTCCGTGACCGTGACCGCCACCCGGCGTCGGGCAGCTCCGGCAGCTGCACGATCGGCAAGCTGCCCGTGGTGGTCGGCGCGTGTTCCGGCAGCCACAGCACCGCGATCGCGCCGCCGTCCTGGTGCGCGTTACGGAAGGTGAGGCGCGCCCCGAGGACGCGGGCCTGGCCGACGGCGATCGTCAGGCCCAGGCCGTGCCCGCGGCCGGCCCGGTCGCTGCTGCCCGTACGGAACCGGCTCGGCCCCTCCTTCAGCAGCGCCTCGGGGAACCCGGGCCCGTGGTCCCGTACGCGTACGACCCGGCCCTCGACGGTGACCTCGAACGGCGCCTTGCCGTGCTTGGCGGCGTTGCCCAGCAGATTGCCGAGGATGCGTTCCAGGCGGCGCGGGTCGGTGTTCACCCATGACTCGTGCACCACGCGCACCACCGCGTCCGGGTCGACGAGCGCGACCCGGCGGCTGACGAACTCGCCGAGCGCGATCTCCTGAAGCTCGGCCCGCTCCGCCGCGCTGTCGAGCCGTGCGACCTCCAGCACGTCCTCGACGAGCGTCCGCATCGCCTGGGCCCGGTCGCGTACGAGCTCGGTGGGGCGGCCGGGCGGCAGCAGTTCGGCCGCCGTGAGCAGGCCGGTGACGGGGGTGCGCAGTTCGTGGGCGATGTCCGCGGTGACGCGGCGCTCCGCTTCCAGCCGCTCCTGGAGCGCGTCCGTCATGGCGTCGACGGCGCGCGCGAGCTCGTCGGTCTCGTCGCGTACGAGGCCCCCGATGGCATCCCGTACGCGAACTTCCGTATTGCCCTGCGCGACCTTTCCGGCGGCGGTGGCCGCCTTGCGCAGGCGGCGCGAGAGCTGCCCGCCGATCAGCACCCCGAGCGCGCAGCCGCCGAAGACGACCGAGACCGAGCCGATGACCAGGGCGCGGTCGAGTTCGTCCATGATCGTGACACTGCGGTCGGTGAACCGGGTGTGCAGGGACAGGACGTCACCGTTGCCGAGAGGGGCGGCGGCCCATACGTCGGGCACACCGTTGTGGCGCTCCGTGACATAGGTCGCGCGGCGGCCGTTCGCCATGCTCGCCTTGAGCTCTTCGGGCAGGGCCGGGTCGTTGAGCTTGGTACCGAACCTGGGCTCGCGCGAGGACTCGTACCAGCGGTGGGCGAACTCCAGGCGCTCCACCTGTACGTCGCGGGCGTTGTCCAGCATCGAGACGCGGGCCGAGTTGTGCACGACAAGGCTGAGCGCGATGGCGATGAGCGCGCCGACCGCGGCGATGGCGATGCTGATCTTCCAGCGGACGCCGGTGCGCAGTGCGAGGCGCATGGTGCTCAGGCCTTCAACTTGTAGCCGAAGCCCCGGACCGTCTCGATGCGGTCCTGGCCGATCTTGGTCCGCAGGCGCTGCACATGGACGTCCACGACCCGTGTGTCCCCGCCCCACCCGTAGTCCCAGACCCGCTCCAGCAGCTTGTCGCGCGACAGCACCGTGCCCGGCGCGGACGAGAACTCCAGCAGTAGCCGCATCTCCGTCGGCGTCAGCCCGACCGGCACGCCGCCCTTGCGGACCTCCATGCCCTCGGTGTCGACCTCCAGGTCACCGAAGACGAGCAGCCCGCCGTCCGGCCCCGCGCCGTCGTCGTACGTCCCGCCCGCCGCCCGGCCCGCATGCCCGAAGCGGCGCAGCACCGCCCGGATACGGGCCACGAGCACCGCACCGTCGAAAGGCTTCGTCACATAGTCGTCGGCCCCCGCCTCCAGGCCCAGTACGACGTCGATCGAGTCGGCCCGCGCCGACAGCATGATCACCGGCACCGTCGACTCGTCCCTGATACGCCGGCACAGGCTCACCCCGTCCAGGCCGGGCACCATCACATCGAGCAGCGCGATGTCCGGCTGGTCGCGGCGGAAGGCCTCAAGACCGGAAAGCCCGTCGGGCATGGCGGTGACCACGAAGCCGTCGCGCTCCAGCGCCAGCTGTGTTGCCTCGCGGATGACGTCATCGTCCTCCACGAACAGGACATGGGTCTCGGCCATCCTCTGCTCTCTGTCCTCTCAGCTCTTCGAGTTCTCTCAGTTGCCCGACGGGGCGGGCGGGTCCTGCTCTGATCCGTCCCCGTCCCCGCCGACCGCACGGCTGAAGTCGTTGTGCACCTGGTCGTGCACGGTGAACTTGTTCCCCACCCAGCGGTACGTGATCACTTCTTCGCCGGACGGATACGCCATGGGATCGTTCTCCCCGTAGACCGGCTTCGTCAGCACCAGGTCCCCGCGGTCGATCTCCGCGTACACCGCGGGCGCCTCTGCGGCGAAGACGTTCTCGTACGCGCCCCCGTCCTCCCGGTACACGTACGTCCCGATGCCCACGGCGTCCCCGCACGTCATCACATTGACCACGACGTCATTGGCCGGCCCGCCGGTCAGCTTCCCGTACGACGCGTCGACCGGGTACTCGTCCTTGACGCACGGCTTCAGGTCCCGCTTCACCGTGTCGCTGACCTTCGGATCGCCGCGGAGCAGCGCGACCGGGTTCACCAGCTTCGTGGCCGGAGGCGGCGACTCGCCCGCCGAAGGAGTCGCTCTGGCGACCGGATCCGTACGCGCCGGACCCGCGTCCCGCGCGCCCGTCCCCCCGGCGTTGCACGCCACCACGAACAGGCCGACGGCGGCGACGCCGGCCGCCGCCGTGCCACCCGCCGCCACTGAGAACCTGCCGCCCCTGCCTAGGCCGCGCAACGCTCCATCCCCCGTTCGTCACCCTGCTCCGCACGCTCCAGGGCGTACGCGTCCAGTTCGCGGCTCTCCAGCTCCTGCCGGAGACGGGCCAGCGCCCGGTGCAGCGTGCTCTTGACCGTACCCGCCGACATGCCGAGCGCTGCGGCCGTCTCCTCGGTGCTCATCTGCTCCCAGTGTCGCAGCACGACTACGCTGCGCTGCTTGGGTGCCAGTACGCCGAGAATGTCCATCAGCAGCGCACGGTCCGCACGCTGCTCGCTGCCGTCCTCGACGCTCGCGTCCGGCAGCTGCTCGGTCGGGACCTCTTCGAGCTTGCGGGCACGCCACCACTCGGTCCGCGTGTTGATCATGACGCGGCGCAGATAGGCGTCGGCCAGGGACTTGTCCGCTATGCCGTCCCAGCGGCCGTACGTACGCACCAGCGCGGTCTGGAGAAGGTCCTGGGCGTCCACCGGATCGGGGACCAGACGCCTGGCGCTCCGCAGCAGGGCATCCTGCCGAGTGCGTACGTACTCTTCAAATTCGAGCACCTCGCCGTGTGCCATGTCAGAACCGCCTCCGTCCACTGGCAAGCAGACCCCGTGACCTGCTTGCTTACGGCGATGACGCTACGGAGGCGTTGTCACGGCACTGTGCGGGTCAGCCGTCGGCAAACGCACGGCTGTCCATCGGTTGTGTAACGGAGTTGTGGCCGGGCTGTGCACATCCCAGCTCGCCCCGGCTCATCCCACAGGCAGCCGGTAGACGCCGTTCTCCAAAGGCTCCACGAGTCCGTCGGCGACCAGCCCGTCCAGCGCCCGCGCCCGCTGCACCGGCTCGTGCCACACCGCGTCGAGCGCCGCCTGCGGCACCGGATCGACCGCGTCCCTGAGGACGGCGAGGAGTTTGCCCCGCACCTGGCGGTCCGTACCGGCGTACGTCTGACCGCGCCGCGGCGCCCCCACATGCGCCGGCTTGCCCGCCAGCCGCCACGCGCACTGCTCCGAGACCGGGCAGCGCCCGCAGTCCGGGCTCTTCGCGGTGCACACGAGCGCGCCGAGCTCCATGGAGGCGGCCGCCCAGCGGGCCGCCCGCGCCTCGTCGCCGGGGAGGAGGGAGCGGGCGAGCCTGCGCTCGGCGGCGGTGGTGGCGTTCGGCGGGTACTGGATGCCGGTGACCGTACGGGCGAAGACACGCCGGACGTTCGTGTCGAGGACCGGGTGCCGCTGGCCGAACGCGAAGGAGGCGACGGCCGCGGCCGTGTACTCGCCGATCCCGGGCAGGGCCAGGAGCTGGCCGTGGTCGCTCGGTACTTCGCCGTTGTGCCGGTCCCTTATCGCTACGGCCGCGCCGTGCAGCCGCAGCGCGCGGCGCGGATAGCCGAGCCTGCCCCAGGCGCGGACCGCCTCACCGGGGGCGTCGGCGGCCAGGTCGGCGGGGCGCGGCCAGCGCTGCATCCACTGCTCGTACACCGGCAGGACCCGGCTCACCGGCGTCTGCTGGAGCATGAACTCGCTGACCATCACGGCCCAGGCGCCCGCTTCGGGGCGGCGCCAGGGGAGGTCGCGGGCGTTCGCGTCGAACCACGCGATGACGGGGGAGTGGAGGGCCGCGGTGGCGGCGGCGTCGGTCGCGTTCGTGGTGATCTCGCTTGTCGCAGTCATGGCACCACCGATCCTGACATGTTTCTGCGCGGGGCCGGACGAGGCTCGGCCGCTGCCACCGCACGCGAGGCGAACTCTTCGTATCGGCAGACCACTTCAGAATCAGCTTCCGGGACGGCTGCCCGGCCGTCACATGCGGCGATCGCCAGGCGCCGGACCCGACGAAAGACAGGGGCGGGCAGCGGCGGTGCGAAATGATGATCGTGCGAAAGTTGGGGGCTGAGGCGGCGGGTGGGGCAGGAGTTGGCCACGATCTCTCGTACAGTTTGCGCCGTGGGATCTATGCGCAATCCAGTCGGGCCGCTTCCCTCCTCCATTTACTGGCGCCGGAGGGCAGTCGCGCTGTCCCTGCTGGTGCTGCTCGCACTGGTGATCCTATGGATCGTCATGTCCGCGGGCGGCAGTGGCGACAAGAACGACGGCGCCCACAGCGGCGCCACGCCCGCGCCGTCCACCATTACCCCCGGACCGGACTCGTCGGGCCCCGCCATCACCGAGGACCCGGGCGGCCGGGGCGACCCGCGCGGCACGGACAGCGGCGGCGCCGACAACGGCGGCAGCGGCAGCAGCGACGGTGGTGACGGCGACGGCGGCGGCGGTGGCGAGGACGGCGGCGGCGCCGGTACGGACGCGGGCAGCGGCGGTGCCGGCGCCAGTGACGGCGCCACAGGCAGCGGCGGCGCGGGTGACGGCGGCGGCGACGGTTCCGGCGAAGACGGCGGCGCCGGAGCGGGCGGCGGCAGCGGCTTCGGCGGGGGCGGTGGCGGCGGTGGTCAGCGCGTACCGGCCGGCTCCAGCCTCCCCGACTGCAACGCGTCCACGGTGGAGTTGTCGCTGCGCAGCGTCAAGAACGAGTACGAGCCCGGTGAGAAGCCCAAGTTCGAGCTGATCGCGGAGAACCTGTCGGGCGCCGCCTGCAAGGTCGACTTCGGACCGAAGGCCGCCGTACTCACGATCACCGACGACGACAACAAGACGGTGTGGTCCTCGAAGGACTGCCCGCGGGCCCCCGGCAGCATGCTGCTCCGCGTCCCCGCGCACAGCACCATCAAGCACACCGTCGAGTGGGACCTCAAGCGGAGCGAGCCGAAGTGCGAGACGCCGTCCGAGGCGTCTGTCGGCGACGGTACCTACCTGCTGGAGATGCCGGGCGCGAAGTCCCCGGCGGCGTTCACCCTCAAGAAGGACTAGCGAAGAAGGGTGGGCGCCGGTCCTGCGGACCGGCGTGCTGCCCTCAGACGTACCGTTCCAGGATCGACGACTCCGCCAGCCGGGACAGCCCCTCGCGCACCGACCGTGCCCGCGCCTCGCCGACGCCGTCGACCGTCTGCAGGTCGTCGACGCTCGCGGCGAGCAGCTTCTGCAGGCCGCCGAAGTGCTCGACGAGCCGCTCGATGATCGCGCCGGGCAGTCGCGGCACCTTGGCCAGCAGCCGGTAGCCACGCGGCGAGACCGCCGCGTCCAGCGTCTCGGGCGACCCGCTGTACCCCAGCGCCCGTGCCACCACGGGCAGTTCGAGCAGCTCGGAGTGGGGCAGCGCGTCCAGCTCGGTCAGCGCTTCGTCGACCGTGCGGGAACGCTTCGCCGTCGGCTCGGGCACGTAGTCCCGTACGACCAGCTCGCGCTCCGGCTCGACACCCGCGATCAACTCGTCGAGCTGGAGGGAGAGAAGGCGTCCGTCGGTGCCCAGCTCCACCACGTACTCGGCGATCTCGGTGGCGATGCGCCGCACCATCTCCAGGCGCTGCGCCACCGCCGTCACGTCCCGGACCGTGACCAGGTCCTCGATCTCCAGCGCGGACAGCGTGCCCGCGACCTCGTCGAGGCGGAGCT
This sequence comes from Streptomyces sp. ISL-96, assembly GCF_018614035.1. GTDB lineage: Bacteria > Actinomycetota > Actinomycetes > Streptomycetales > Streptomycetaceae > Streptomyces. Next base: position 17,153 of record NZ_JAGGPA010000038.1, on the reverse strand, counting down.
TGTAGCGCTCCAGGGTGGCCAGGGCCTGGTTCGCGCGGGACAGGATCGTCGCCGACTCCTCCAGGACGCGGCGCTCCCCGTCGACGTACAGCGCGATCAGGCGCATCGACTGTGACACCGAGACGACCGGGAAGTTGCACTGCTTGGAGACGCGGTCCGCCGTACGGTGGCGGGTGCCGGTCTCCTCCGTCGGGATCGACGCGTCCGGTACGAGCTGGACGCCGGCCCGCAGGATCTTGGTGATGTCCTTGTCGAGGATCAGCGCGCCGTCGAGCTTGCACAGCTCGCGGAGTCGGGTCGCGGTGAATTCCACATCCAGCACGAATCCACCGGTACACATTGATTCGACCGTTTTGTCCATACCCAGGACAATCAGACCGCCGGTGTTGCCGCGGAGGATGCGCTCCAGGCCGTCGCGCAGTCCCTTGCCGGGCGCGACAGCGCTCAGCGAGGCGCGCATCAGCGCTTCGGTGCCCGAGCCTCCGCCGGACTTTCCGGATGCTGCTGCCCGGTCGATGGCTGCCACTGCACTCCTCCGGTCACACGGTTGCGGTGCCCTTGAGGCACTGAACTTCGCCTCGCGTACTCGTACGGATGGGCGAGACCAGGGCAAAGTCTACCGGCGCTGTTCCTCACCTTGTGGGGCCTGTGCACGAGAGCGCCGCGGAAGGACCCTGAGGGCGTCTCCCATGTCGGCGACTTCGATGACCTTCATGCCGGCCGGGACCTTCCCCGGGTCGCTCGGAACCAGGGCGTGCGTGAACCCGAGACGGTGCGCCTCGGCCAGCCTGCGCTGGACACCGGTGACCCGTCTGACCTCTCCCGCGAGGCCCACTTCGCCGATCGCGACGAGGTTCTTCGGCAGCGGGGTGTCACTGGCCGCGCTGGCGAGCGCGAGCGCGATGGCGAGGTCGGCGGCGGGCTCGGTGAGCTTCACGCCGCCCACCGTCGCGCTGTAGATGTCGCGCTTGCCGAGAGCGGTGATCCGGCCGCGCTGCTCCAGTACGGCGAGCATCATCGACACGCGCGAGGTCTCCAGGCCCGAGGTGGTGCGCCGGGGGGACGGAATCTGCGAGTCGACGGTCAGCGCCTGCACCTCCGCGACGAGCGGCCGGCGCCCTTCGAGCGTGACGGTCAGGCACGTCCCCGGCACGGCCTCGGCCCGCCGCGTGAGAAAGAGACCCGACGGGTCGGCAAGGCCGGTGATGCCTTCGTCGTGCAGCTCGAAGCAGCCGACCTCGTCGGTCGCGCCGTAACGGTTCTTGACTCCCCGTACGAGCCGCAGGCGCGCGTGCCGGTCGCCCTCGAAGGACAGCACGACGTCGACGAGGTGCTCCAGCAGGCGCGGCCCCGCGATGGCGCCGTCCTTGGTGACGTGCCCGACCAGGAGCGTCGACATGGCGCGCTCCTTGGAGGCCCGGATGAGCGCGCCCGCGACTTCCCGGACCTGGGCCATGCCGCCCGGCGCGCCGTCGATCTCGGGCGACGCGACGGTCTGGACCGAGTCGAGCACGAGAAGAGACGGCTTCACGGCGTCGAGGTGTCCGAGCACGGCGGACAGGTCGGTCTCGGCGGTGAGATAAAGATGATCGTTGAGCGCGCCGATCCGGTCGGCCCGCAGGCGCACCTGGCTGGCGGACTCCTCGGCGGTCACGTACAGCGTGCGGTGGTCCTCGCTGGCCGCCTTCGCGGCGACGTCCAGCAGCAGCGTCGACTTGCCGACACCGGGCTCGCCCGCGAGCAGCACGACGGCGCCCGGAACCAGACCGCCGCCGAGTACGCGGTCCAGCTCGTCGACGCCGGTGGAGCGGGCGGTGGCGGTGCGGCCGTCGACCTGGCCGATGGGGAGCGCGACGGTGCTCACCCGGCCGGCCGCTGTCGTCCTTACGGCGGGCGCGCCGGTTTCCTCGATCGTCCCCCAGGCCTGGCATTCGGGGCAGCGGCCGAGCCATTTGGCGGTCGTCCACCCGCATTCGGTGCAGCGGTAGGACGGCCGGTCCTTGGCGGATGAACGAGATGTACGGGCAGCCATGGTGGTGACCGTACAGGCAGGCTCTGACAGTCGTCGGCCACTCGTCCGCCACCCGTTCGCCGCAGCCGGAATCCACGATTCCTGTCCCCTTTTGAGGGAAGTGTTCACCCGTACGGGTTAAAAGTGCTCAAGGGGTACGAAGTGACGTGCCTTCTCTGCCTACGGTCGCCGGGTGACAAGCAGCAGGCTGGAGCCCCCTACGCACATCACCGGCGCACACCGGGCGCAAAGTCGTGCGCCCCGGCCCACGCTCGCGCAGGCCCCCCCGAGCTCACAGGCCCCACCGACACGGTACGAGCCGTATCTGGACGGCCTGTTCACCTACTGCCTGTCCGTGCTCTGCGACCACGACGCGGCAACGGCGGTCCTCGGTGACGTACTCGCCATCGCCGAGCGGCAGTACGGACGTTGCCCGTCCCGCGAGCCGGAGCGCAAAGCCTGGCTGTACGCGCTGGCGCGGTGGGCGTGCCTGCGCCGGGTCGCGGAGCAGAAGCGGCGAAGGCAGGGGGCGCACGGCGGCCACCGCGCCCACGCCCCCGACCCGGCAGGCGCCGCGGCCGTACCGGACGAGACGGCCGTACGCCGACAGCGCGAACTGGCACTCCTGGCGTGGCCCGAGGCGGCCGGCACCACCCCCGCGCAGCGCGAGTCGCTGGAGCTCGCGGTACGCCACGGGCTGGGCCCGCGCGAGGTCGCCGCCGTCCTGGGCATGGACTACCCCGCCGCCCGCGAACTTCTCGCCGCCGCGGCCTGCGAGGTGGAGCGGACCCGGGCCGCGCTCGCCGTAGTGGAGAGCGGCAGCTGCCCGACCGTCGCCCGGCTGACCGGCGACAACCAGGTGCTGCTCGGCGCGGCCCTGCGCCACGAGCTCGTACGGCATGTCGACGACTGCCCGCGCTGCCGGCGCTTCGCCGAGCGGTCCGGGGCCGGCGGGCCCTGGCCGGGTACGGTCGCGGCGCCGACCGCGCTGCCGGTGGTCGGGGCGCCGCGCGCGGCGGCGTACGCGGCGATGGCGAACGTCCCGCGGGCGCGCGCGGGTGCGCCCCGCTTCGGCCGCGACGGCTTCCCGCTGGACCCCAAGGACCACGCGGCCCGGCGCGACCGGCTGCGGACCAGGGCGGTCACGACGACGGTCGTCGCGACTGTCGTCGCAGCCCCGGTGTTCGCGCTCTGGGCGGCGTACCGGGGCGCACCGCTCACCGGCGAGAGCCACGGCGGCGCGTCGGTCACCGCGAGCGAGGCGGACGATCCGGAAGGCCTCGGCGGCGACCCGCACAACGGCCCGGGCGGCCCCGGCGGGCCGGCGTACGAGAACACGGGCAACGCCCGCACGACCCCCGACCCCCACTTCACGGAGGGCGGCCGGTCGCCGGACGTGTCGGTCGAGGTCGTCAGCGGCGGTACGTCGATGCCGGGCCGGCCCGGGGAGGCCGGGGCGGGGCGGCTGACGGTCGAGGCGAGATCCGCGGGCAGCACGACGGTCCTCACCCTGACCGCGACGGGCGACTCGCCGGTGTCCTGGTCGGCGTGGACGAACGCGCCCTGGCTCTACCTGAGCCAGACGTCGGGCACGCTCGAACCCGGCCGCTCGCTCACTCTGTACGTGTCCGTGGACCATGAGCGGGAGCCGGCCGGAGGGTGGCGCGCGCGTATCGGGGTGGACCCGGCCGGTGCGGTGATCGCTGTGCGGGGCCACGGCCGGACCACACCGTCCCCGCCGCGCCCGGACCCGCGCCCGTCGACGCCGCCGCCTCCGTCGCCGGACCCGACGCCGCCGCCCACCTCCCCGGACCCGCTCCCTACGGAGTCGACCCCGCCACCGTCCCCGGACCCGACGCCGACGGAGTCGACGCCACCCCCCTCCCCGGATCCGACCCCGACGGAAGCGACCTCACCGGCGCCGTAGAGGGGCCCTGGGGCTCCGCCCCAGACCCCGCTCCTCAAACGCCGGAGGGGCTGAGAGCTGCCGCAAGCGGCAGAATCCAGCCCGTCCGGCGTTTGAGGACACGCCCGGAGGGCGTCTGTGTCCCGCGCAGCGGCCCGCCCGCCCCAGCCTGCGCCCTATGCGGACGGCGCCGGATCCGCCGGATGCGGCGCCATCGGAAGCAGCGACGACAGTCGCTCCTCGCAAAGCTCCACCAGCCGGTCGTACGCCGGCTTCCCCATCAGCTCCGTCAGCTCCGGCCGATACGTCACGTACACCGGATCCCCCGCCCCATGCGCAGACGTCGCAGACGTGCACCACCAGTGCAGGTCATGACCCCCGGGACCCCAGCCCCGCCGGTCGTACTCGCCGATCGAGATCTGCAGGACGCGCGTGTCGTCGGGCCGGTCGATCCAGTCGTACGTACGCCGCACCGGCAGCTGCCAGCAGACATCCGGCTTGGTCTCCAGCGGCTCCTTGCCCTCCTTCAGCGCCAGGATGTGCAGCGAGCACCCCGCGCCGCCCGCGAACCCGGGCCGGTTCTGGAAGATGCAGGAGCCGTCCCAGCGGCGCGTCTGGCGTTCGCCGTCCTCGTCGGTCTGGGTCCAGCCCGACTCCGTACCGACGTCGTGGAACTGCCACACGTCAGGGGTGAGGCGAGCCACATGCCCCGCGACCCGTTTCTCATCGTCCTCGTCCGAAAAATGCGCGCCCAGCGTGCAGCAGCCGTCGTCGGCGCGCCCCGCCTGGATCCCCTGGCAACCGCTGCCGAAGATGCAGCTCCACCGTGACGTAAGCCACGTCAGGTCGCAGCGGAAGACCTGCTCGTCGTCGGCCGGGTCGGGGAACTCCACCCAGGCACGGGCGAAATCGAGCCCGCCCTTCTCGTCCTGGGCAGGAGGGAGCGGCGGAGTTGTCTTCGGCAGTTTCACGGCTTTGCCCGGCTTCGCCTTTTTCGTCTTCGACACGGGGCCAAGGGTAAGCGCGCCGCCGCAGTAGCGTTCCGCATATGAGACTCGGAGTCCTCGACGTGGGTTCGAACACGGTTCATCTACTGGTGGTCGACGCGCACCCCGGCGCCCGCCCCCTGCCCGCCCCCTGCCCGCCCACTCGCACAAGGCCGAGCTGCGCCTCGCCGAGCTCCTCGACGCGGACGGGGCCATCGGCGCCGAAGGCGTCGACCGCCTCGTGGCGACGATCAGCGACGCGCTCCAGGCCGCCGAGGACAAGGGCTGCGAGGACGTCCTCCCGTTCGCCACCTCCGCCGTGCGCGAGGCCACCAACGCCGACGACGTGCTGGCCCGCGTCAAGACCGAGACGGGCGTCGACCTCCAAGTCCTGAGCGGCGCGGAGGAGGCCCGGCTCACCTTCCTCGCCGCCCGCCGCTGGTTCGGCTGGTCGGCCGGCAAGCTCCTGGTCCTCGACATCGGCGGCGGCTCCCTGGAGATCGCGTACGGCATGGACGAGCAGCCCGACGCCGCCGTGTCGCTCCCCCTCGGCGCCGGCCGCCTCACCGCCGGCTGGCTGCCCGGCGACCCCCCTGACCCGCAGGACGTGAAGGCGCTGCGCCGTCACGTACGGGCCCAGATAGCCCGTACCGTCGGCGAATTCGCCCGCTTCGGCAGCCCCGACCACGTCGTCGCGACCTCCAAGACCTTCCGGCAGCTGGCCAGGATCGCGGGCGCGGCCCGCTCCGCCGAGGGGCTGTACGTACAACGTGAGCTCAGTCGCAAATCGCTGGAGGAGTGGGTGCCCAAGCTCGCCGCGATGCCGATAGCGCAGCGCGCCGGCCTCCCCGGAGTCTCCGACGGCCGCGCCGCGCAATTGCTGGCAGGAGCCCTGGTGGCGGAGGGTGCGATGGATCTCTTCGGCGTCGAGACGCTGGAGGTCTGCCCCTGGGCGCTGCGCGAAGGGGTCATCCTGCGCCGACTGGATCACCTGCCGACCGCCTGACGCCCACCCCCTACCGGCCCGTACGCTGTCCCTCGTGGCAGAACCAGTGGTGCGCATCCCTGATGCGAAGGTCGCGCTGTCCACGGCGTCGGTGTATCCGGAGTCGACGGCGACGGCCTTCGAGATCGCCGCACGCCTCGGCTACGACGGCGTCGAGGTCATGGTGTGGACGGACCCCGTCAGCCAGGACATCGAGGCCCTGCGCAGACTCTCCGACTACCACGGCGTCCCCGTCCTGGCCGTCCACGCACCCTGTCTGCTGATCACCCAGCGCGTGTGGACCACCGACCCGTGGACGAAGCTGCGGCGCGCACAGGCGGCTGCCGAGAAGCTCGGTGCTTCGGCCGTGGTCGTACACCCGCCCTTTCGCTGGCAGCGGCAGTACGCCCGGGATTTCGTGAACGGAATCTGGCGCATGGCGGACGAGACCGACGTCAGGTTCGCCGTCGAGAACATGTATCCGTGGCGCTACAAGGACCGCGAGATGCTGGCGTACGCCCCCGAGTGGGACGTCACCAAGGACGACTACCGGCACTTCACCGTCGACCTCTCCCACACCGCGACCGCCCGCACCGACACCATGGCCATGGTCGACCGGATGGGCGACCGGCTCGGGCACGTCCACCTGGCGGACGGCAAGGGGTCGGCGAAGGACGAGCACCTCGTCCCCGGGCGCGGAAACCAGCCGTGTGCCGAGCTCCTGGAGCGCCTCGCGCTCAGCGGCTTCGACGGCCATGTCGTCATCGAGGTCAATACGCGGCGGGCCATGTCGTCCGCCGAACGCGAGGCCGACCTCGCGGAGGCCCTCGCCTTCACCCGGCTGCACCTGGCGTCCCGGGTCTCGCAGCAGTGACCAGCAGCGACAGCGGTACGCCGGAGCCCGCCGCCGAGCCCCGCCGCCGAGGCCGCCCGCGCCGCTCGCCCCAGGACGCCGGCCCGGGCGCCCGCGAGCGCATCCTCCAGTCCGCCCGCGACGAATTCGCGGAGCGCGGCTACGACAAGACCTCCATGCGCGGCATCGCGAAGGCGGCGGGCGTTGACGCGGCGCTCGTCCACCACTACTTCGGTACGAAGGACGACGTCTTCGCGGCCGCCATCGAGATGTCCTTCGAGCCGGCGATGGCGGTCCCCGCGGTCCTCGGCCAGGGCGGCACGGAGGGCATCGGCGAGCGGCTGGCCCGCTATTTCATCGGCGTATGGGAGAACCCGGCGACCAGGGCTCCGCTGCTCGCGGTCGTACGGTCGGCGCTGACGAACGAGACGGCGGCGAAGGTTCTGCGTACGTTCGTGCTGCGCCGGCTGCTGGAGCGGGTGGCGGCCGAGCTCGACGTACCGGATCCGACATTCCGGGCGGAGCTCGCGGCCTCGCACATGGTCGGGATCGCGATTCTGCGCTACGTGATCAAGGCGGAGCCGCTGGCGTCGGCGGATCCCGAGCGGATCATCGAGATGGTGGCCCCGACGCTCCAGCGGTACCTGACGGAGGCGTGACGCGGTACCCCGCCAGGGTCGTGACCGAAGGCTGAGCGCGCCATCCCGCATATCGGACGACCTGTCCAGATCGTGGATCCGGGGCGTACGCTCGAAGCTACTCTCGTAAGTGAGCCTCGTACGTCCCATCTGCCTAAGGAGCGAGCGACGATGCCCGAGCTGAGGTCCCGCACAGTCACCCACGGCCGCAACATGGCGGGCGCGCGTGCCCTTATGCGGGCTTCGGGCGTAGCGAGCGCGGACATCGGCAAGCCGATCATCGCGGTCGCGAACTCCTTCACCGAGTTCGTTCCGGGGCACACGCACCTCGCCCCGGTCGGCCGGATCGTCTCCGACGCCATCCTGGCGGCGGGCGCCGTCCCCCGTGAGTTCAACACGATCGCCGTCGACGACGGCATCGCGATGGGCCACGGCGGAATGCTGTACTCCCTCCCGTCCCGCGACCTGATCGCGGACTCGGTCGAGTACATGGTCGAGGCGCACTGCGCGGACGCGCTGATCTGCATCTCGAACTGCGACAAGATCACGCCGGGCATGCTGATGGCCGCGCTGCGCCTCAACATCCCCACGATCTTCGTCTCCGGCGGCCCGATGGAGGCCGGAAAGGCCACGCTGGTCGACGGCACGGTCCGCAAGCTGGACCTGGTCGACGCGATCTCCGACGCCGTGAACGACAAGATCTCGGACGAGGACATCCTCCGTATCGAGGAAAACGCCTGTCCGACCTGCGGCTCCTGTTCCGGCATGTTCACCGCGAACTCCATGAACTGCCTGGCCGAGGCCATCGGCCTGGCCCTGCCCGGCAACGGCTCGGTCCTCGCCACGCACACCGCCCGCAAGGCGCTGTACGAGAACGCCGGCCGCACGATCGTCGAGATCACCAAGCGCCACTACGAGCAGGACGACCTCACCGTCCTCCCCCGCAACATCGCCACCCGCGCCGCCTTCGAGAACGCCATGGCGCTCGACATCGCGATGGGCGGCTCCACCAACACGATCCTGCACCTGCTGGCCGCCGCCCAGGAGGCGGAACTGGACTTCGGCCTCGACGACATGGACGAGGTCTCGCGCCGCGTCCCGTGCCTGGCCAAGGTCGCGCCGAACGTCGCCCCCGGCGGCACGTACTACATGGAGGACGTCCACCGGGCGGGCGGAATCCCCGCCATCCTCGGTGAGCTCTACCGCGGCGGCCTCCTCAACGAGGACGTGCACACCGTCCACTCCGCGACCCTCGCCGAGTGGCTGAAGACCTGGGACGTGCGCGGCGGCTCACCGTCCGACGAGGCCGTCGAGCTGTGGCACGCGGCGCCCGGCTGCGTCCGCTCCGCGACCGCCTTCTCGCAGTCCGAGCGCTGGGACACCCTGGACACGGACGCCGAGGGCGGCTGCATCCGCTCGGTCGAGCACGCGTACTCCAAGGACGGCGGTCTGGCCGTCCTCAAGGGCAACCTCGCCGTCGACGGCTGTGTCGTGAAGACCGCCGGTGTCGACGAGTCGATCTGGACCTTCGAGGGCCCCGCGGTCGTCTGCGAGTCGCAGGACGAGGCCGTCGACAAGATCCTCCGCAAGGAGATCAAGCCGGGCGACGTCGTCGTCATCCGATACGAGGGCCCGCGCGGCGGCCCCGGCATGCAGGAGATGCTCTACCCGACGTCCTTCCTGAAGGGCCGCGGCCTCGGCAAGACCTGCGCGCTCGTCACGGACGGCCGCTTCTCGGGCGGTACGTCGGGCCTGTCCATCGGCCACGCCTCCCCGGAGGCGGCGTCGGGCGGCACGATCGCGCTCGTGGAGGACGGCGACCGTATCCGCATCGACATCCCGAACCGTACGATCGAACTCCTCGTCGCGGACGAGGACTTGGCCGTCCGCCGCGAGGCCCTGGGCGGCGTCTACGCGCCGAAGAACCGCGAGCGCAAGGTCTCGCAGGCCCTGCGCGCGTACGCCGCGATGGCCACCAGCGCCGACAAGGGCGCGGTGCGGGACGTCTCGATGCTGGGCTGAGGCGCGCGCCTGCTCACCGCTTACCGCCCGCCTGCTCACCGCTCACCAGCGGCCGGGGTCCCGGGCATCCACGGCGAAGACCGACCCGTCGGGGGCAGTGGCGAAGACCTTGCCCGCGGCGGGGACGGGGGCGGGAAAGATGGTGGTGACCGTATCGGTCTCCTCACCCATGCGGGGCCTGGTCTGCCCCAGCAGCGTCCCGTCGGCGGCGTCCACCGCCAGCAGCCGCCCGTCCGCCGCCGTCAGATAGACGCGGTCCCCGCTCGCGACCGGCCGTGAGGCGCGGCTCACCGTTGTTTCGAGCCGCCACCGCTGGGCCTGCTGCGCGCTCCCAGCACTGCCGGTGTCGACGGCGACGAGGGAGCCCGAGCCGCCGAAGATGTACGCCGTGTCTCCGCGCACGGTGGCCTGCGCCTGATTGACCGGCGTGACGAGAGGGATGCGGCGGGCGGTGCGGTCCTTGATGCCGAGGCGGACGACCGCGCGCGTCTGCGTATCGGTGTCACTGGACAGCAGAAACAGAGCTTCGCCCGACGCGCCGACCGGGTTGAGCACCCCATTCAGCCGCTGCTCCCACAGCATGGTGCCGCTGTCTGGATCGACCGCGCGGACGGTGCTGGCCGTGCCGTCCGCAGACGGCGTAACCGCGAAGACGGGCCCTTCGGGGCGGCCGGGCGAGGCCATCCACAGCGTGCCGATCCCGCCGAGCGGCCGAGTCCAGCGAGTCTCCCCTGTGGTGTTGTTGACGGCCTTGACTGCTCCGTCGCCCGTGGCCACGAGAAGCACGGACTTCGCCGCGAGGAGGGCCACGGGCCGTCCGGAGAGGCCGATGCTCCAACGGCGCTTGCCGGACTTCGGATCGAGGGCTTCCAGGCGGTCCCCGCCGGGTGCGACGACATGCAGCAGCCCGCCGGAGAGCACGGGCGCACTCCCGTCCCAGACCGGCTGCGAGGTACTGGCCGACCTCTTCGACCAGCTGACGCTGCCGTCGGCAGGGCTCAGGCGGGAGGCCTGGATACCGGGGGCGTTGCAGTAGAGGGAGCTCCCCGCGTACGAGCAGACAGGCGCGATGCTCCCACCACCGCTCCCGCCCCGCAGCGAGACGCTCCAGGGCAGAGCACCCGCCCCCGCCCCCGTGCCGGACTGCTGCACGGCGGGAGCGGTCTCTGGGCGGCCGCCGCCGTCCGCCAGCGTGCGTACACCGAGGGCCCCACCCAGGACCAGGGAGCCCAGCGCCAAGGCGAGGACCACGCGCCGACGACCGCGCCCGCGAGCGGGGCACGGCACGGCGACCGAGCCGGATCCCGGCGTGGAACTGTCCGCCGTCTCCTCCGTCACGCCCTCCGCCCGGCCAGGGATCCGCTGTGCGGGTATGAAGGCGTGGGTGTCGTCCCCGGTCGGGTACGCGGCGGCCCGCAGTGCCGTCATCAGCGCGTCAGGCGTGGGCCGGTCGGCGGGATCCTTGGCGAGGCAGCGGGCGAACAGCGGGGCCAGACCGTCAGGAACGCCCGTCAGGTCCGGTTCCTCATGGACGACTTGGTACGCCACGATGTACGGGCTGTCGGAGTCGAAGGGCCCACTGCCGGTCGCCGCGTGGACCAGCACGGACCCCAGCGCGAACACATCCGCCGCGGGCCCGACCTCGCGCGGGCGCTGGAACTGCTCGGGCGCCATGAAGGGCGGCGTACCGATCAGCTTGCCCGTCTCCGTACGCAGATCACTGTCGGTCGGCCGGGATATGCCGAAGTCGATGACCTTGGGCCCGTCGGCGGCCAGCAGCACGTTGCTCGGCTTGAGATCCCGGTGCACCACGCCGACGCGGTGGATGTCGCGCAGCGACTCAGCCAGTCCCGCACCGAGCCTGAGCAGCTCCTCCGTACCCAGCGGGCCATTCCGCTTGACGCGTTCGGCGAGCGTGGGGCCCTCGACGTAAAGGGTGGCCATCCAGGGGCGTTCGGCATCCGTGTCCGCGTCGACGACGGGCGCGGTGAAGGCACCGCTCACGCGACGGGCGGCAGCGACCTCTTGCCGGAAACGTGCCCTGAACTCGGGATCCTGGGCAAAGTCGGCGTGCACCACCTTGACGGCGAGCCGCAACCCGGAAGCAGACGTGGCCAGATGGACCACACCCATGCCTCCCGAGCCCAGTACCGACTTGAGCCGATACTGCCCGGCATATTCCGGATGCTCCGCTTCCGGTCCCGTCCCGGTGCTGCGCAGCGGCGGCATCGTCCACCCCCGTGTGTTCGTCCGCAAGCGCGACGCACGGAGCCTAGTCGATGATGCGTGCGATGTCGGTGTGGCTTGCTAGCCTGCGCGGCGTACGAATACGAACATCCACGGGGGAGGGCCCAATGGCCATTGGAGACACCGAAGTGAACGCCGGAAGCGCCGACGAAGCGGTCTCCACGCTCGACGCGTCGGTGGTGCTGTACCCGGTCGCTCCCGGCTACCGCGTGAACGTACGCAGCGGTCCGGGCACCCAGTACCGGATCGTCAAGGTCCTGCCGTACGGCGCACGCGTCCCGATCAACTGTCAGAAGCCGGGCGAGACGGTCACGGGCCCGTACGGGACCACGAACCTCTGGGACAACATCGCCAACGGCCAGTTCGTCGCGGACGCCTACATCAACACCGGCAGTGACGGCTACGTAGCCCCGCGCTGCGCCTGACTTCCATCCCGCCCGCTCCGGGGATAATCGACCCTGTGAGCGATAACCCCGACGGCACCCCGACCGGCCCGCAGCCCGAGCCCATCCGTTTCTTCGGTACGACCTGGCTGAACCACGACAACGGCTACGGGCTGCGCCGGGCCGGCGTCGCCGTCGGCTCCCTGGCAGCGGCGGCGGCCGGATGCTTCGTCCTCCGTTTCGCCTACCAGGGCCTGGCGATCGCCGACGTCGGCGGCTTCGTCAGCATCCTGGTCATCGCCATGTTCGCGATCTGCAGCGCGATCGCCTTCCGCCGCACCTGGGCGGGCTACGCACGCCGCCCGGACCCCGACACCGAGGCGTCGCTGCGCAGCCTGAAAACCATCGGCTTCATCGGCTCGCTCCTCGCGTACTTCTTCCGCTCCCTCACCGAGGCGCCGGGCGAGAAGCTGCGCCGAACCGAGTACGAGACGGCCCTCACCCAGTACGAACGCCGCCGCCACTCCCGCACAGGCAACCCCGCAGCCCGCAAGAAGCCCCCCAAGCGACGCCGCCCGAATTGACCCCGCCAGTGGGAGGACCGGCCGGGCAGCGGAGCCTGTCCGGCGTGTGCGGGCCGGTCTCGGGCGGGGTCGGTCGCCCGTGCTTGCATGCAGCCGGTCTGGGCGGAGCCCAGCTACCCCGGCCCCTATTTCATCCCGTCCGGCGTTTGAGGACCGGGGTCTGGGGCGGAGCCCCGGTTACGGGAAGGGGTGGGTAGGGGAAAGCTCAGCCGGACACCCCACCCCTGACCCGCGAACCAACGCCGGCCCCACCGCGAGGTGCCACACTCGCAGCCGCACCACCCGCAACCGCACCACCCCCATCCGCACCACCAGATCGCATACCCTCCACTCCCTCCACCCCACTCCGCCCCGCCCACCCCTCCAACGCCGCCGCGCACGCATGGTCGACGTGTCGCAGACCGCCCAGGTCCAGCTGTACGGGGCGGTCGTCCGGCAGTGCCTCCAGCGCGCCCATCAGCTTCGGCAGCCGCAGGAACGTCGCATTCCCACGCACCCGCACCAGAAGCCCGTCCACCGCGCCCAGATCCTCCGTCTCCACATGCACCTGACTGGTGTCCCACGCGGTCTTGGCGACGGCGAGCAGCAACCCCACCAGCACCCCTTCGAAGAGGTTCGTCACCACGATCGCCCCGGCCGTAACAACCAGCACGACCACCTCGCCCCGATGCTCCCGCCACAGCGGCACCAACTCCCGTACGGGAATCAGCTTGCAGCCCGCGTGCACAAGAACCCCCGCCAGCGCCGCCACCGGAATCACCCCGAGCGCCGCCGGCACGGCGGCCGCGAAAACCAGCAGCCACACCCCGTGCAGCACCCGCGAGGCCTTCGTGCGCGCACCAGCCCGCACATTGGCGGCGCTGCGCACGATGACGGCGGTCATCGGCAGCGCCCCGAGCGCCCCGCAGACCGTGTTGCCCGCGCCCTGTGCGATCAGCTCCTTGTCGTAATCGGTACGCGGCCCATCGTGCAGCCGGTCGACGGCGGTCGCGCTGAACAGCGACTCGGCGGAGGCAATCAGCGCGAACGCCAGCACCGTCCCGACAACCCCGCCCCAGACCCCGACCCCACCCCCCACCAGCCGCGCGAATGAATCGGCCCCCGGCGGCTGCACCGCGTCCAGCAGCCCGTGCACCTCCACGCGCCGCACCGGCAGATCCAGCACCGCGGTCGCCACCGCCGCCAGCGCCACCGCCACGAGCGGCGCCGGCGCCACCCGGGCCGCAGCCCGCCACCGGGGCCACCCGACGAGCACCGCAATGGTCCCCACTCCCAACGCGGCAGCGGCGACCCCGGCCTCACCCAGCCCACCAACCAAGCCACCCAACCCAAGCACCTTGGCCACCCCACCCGCAGGCGCCTCCGCATCGGCCATGGCGTACACCTGCCCGGTCACCAGCACCAACCCGATCCCGGCGAGCATGCCCTGGACGACGGCGACGGAAATCGCCCGGAACCACCGCCCGAGCCTCAGCACCCCCATGGCCACCTGCAGCAGCCCGGCGGCCACCACCAGCACCCCGAGCGCGGCGACGCCGTACCGCTGAACGGCTTCGTACACGAGCACGGTGAGCCCGGCCGCCGGACCGCTGACGTGCAGGCTGCTGCCGGGGAGCGCTCCGGCGACGAGCCCGCCGACGATGCCGGTGATCAGGCCGAGCTCGGCCGGTACGCCGGAGGCGACGGCGATGCCCACGCACAGCGGCAGGGCGACGAGGAACACGACGAGAGAAGCGGTGAAGTCGGCTCGGCGCAACGACAGACCACGCACACGCAAGAGGAAACCTCCGTCTGGACGACGAACTCAATTGTCCGGTAACGGAGTTGGACATCCCAGGACTTTCCGGAACGCATCGGTGCCCATCGAAGCGCGAAGGAGGCGGACGCTCCGCTTCCGATCGCGCCGCTGCCCGCCTGCGCCGCCCCGCACCCCCGCACGCCGCCTCTGCCCCCTACCCGCGCCCCCGAACACCACGAGGCGAGGCCACCCCTCCCCTCGCGAGGCTCTTGACGCGCAGGCCCACCCGGAGGATATTCAACACATGATGAATTATTCCCCCGGACCCGCCGCCACGGCAGAGGGGGCCGCCGTGACCGCCCACGGCCTCACCGTCGTACGCGGCCCCCGCACCGTCCTCCGCGGCCTCGACTTCGCCGTACCCCGAGGCAGGATCACGGGCCTCCTGGGACCCTCCGGCTGCGGCAAGACAACCCTCATGCGAGCCATCGTCGGCACCCAGGCCAAGGTCACCGGCACACTGAAAGTCCTGGGCCACCCGGCAGGCGCAGCCGTCCTGCGTCCCCGCATCGGCTACGTGACCCAGGCCCCCTCCATCTACTCGGACCTGACCGTCCGCCAGAACCTGGACTACTTCGCGGCAGTCCTCCAGCCGGGCCGCAACCACCGCGAAGCCCGCCACGACGCCGTCACCCGGGCCATCGCGGACGTCGACCTCACCTCGCACGAAACGGCCCTGGCCGGCAACCTCTCCGGCGGTCAGAGCAGCCGCGTCTCCCTGGCCGTAGCACTCCTGTCCACGCCCGAACTCCTGGTCCTCGACGAACCGACCGTCGGCCTCGACCCCGTCCTGCGCCGCGACCTGTGGACCCTCTTCCACACCCTGGCGGACCGCGGAACCACCCTTCTCATCTCCTCCCACGTGATGGACGAGGCCGAGCGCTGCCACCGCCTGCTCCTCATGCGCGAAGGCGAGATCCTGGCCGAGGACACTCCCGACGCTCTCCGCGACCGCACCCACACCGCCACAGTCGAAGCGGCCTTCCTCCACCTGGTGGACGAGGCCAATTCCCGCCAGGAGACGCTCCGATGAACGCTTCCCGCACCCTCGCCACCGCAGCCCGAGTCCTGGCCCAGCTCCGCCACGACCGCCGCACGATCGCCCTGCTGCTCCTCATCCCGGTAGTGATGATCACGCTGCTGCGCTTCGTCTTCGACGCGTCACCGCAGACCTTCGACTCCATCGGGGCATCGCTCCTGGGCATCTTCCCGCTCATCACGATGTTCCTGGTGACGTCGATCGCCACACTGCGCGAACGCACCTCGGGCACCCTCGAACGCCTTCTCGCCATGCCCCTGGGCAAGGCCGACCTGATCGCGGGGTACGCCCTGGCCTTCGGCGCCCTGGCCGTAGTCCAATCAGCCGTAGCCACAGGGGTCTCCCTCTGGCTCCTGGGCCTCGATGTAGTCGGCTCCCCCTGGCTCCTGCTCCTGATCGCCCTGCTCGACGCACTACTCGGCACAGCGCTGGGCCTCTTCGTTTCCTCCTTCGCCGCGTCGGAATTCCAGGCGGTCCAGTTCATGCCGGCGGTGATCTTCCCGCAGCTGCTCCTGTGCGGCCTGTTCACCCCGCGCGACACGATGCAGCCGGCCCTGGAGGCGATCTCGAACGTGCTGCCCATGTCGTACGCCGTGGACGGCATGAACGAGGTCCTGCGCCACACGGACGTCACGGTCACCTTCGTCCGCGACGCCACGATCGTGGCGACCTGCGCCCTGCTGGTCCTCACCCTGGGAGCAGCCACCCTCCGCCGCCGCACAGCCTGAAGGATCCCAAGCTGCACCCCACCCCGGCAACGTCCCGCCCACCGGACACCGCACCCCCACCCCGCACCCCGGTGCGAGGATGTACCCGGACGCAAAGAACAAGAACGCACCCCATCACAGCCCCACCGGCGAGGTGAACCGCATGACCCAGACAGTCGCATTCCTCGGCACCGGAAAAATCGGCGAGGCCCTGCTCAGCGGAATGATCCGAGCCGGCTGGCGCCCCGCAGACCTCCTGGTAACCGCCCGCCGCCCGGAGCGAGCCGAAGAACTCCGCACCCGCTACGGCGTAGAGCCGGTGTCCAACGCCGAAGCCGCCAAGCGCGCCGACACCCTCATCCTCACGGTCAAGCCCCAGGACATGGGCAAGCTGCTCGACGAGCTCGCCCCCCACGTCCCGGCCGACCGCCTCGTGATCAGCGGCGCAGCGGGCATCCCCACGTCGTACTTCGAAGAGCGCCTCGCCCCCAACACCCCCGTCGTCCGCGTCATGACGAACACCCCCGCCCTCGTGGACGAGGCGATGTCCGTCATCTCGGCCGGCACCCACGCCACGGCCGAGCACCTCCTCCATACCGAGGAGATCTTCGGCGGCGTAGGCAAGACGCTTCGCGTCCCGGAGTCCCAGCAGGACGCGGCCACCGCCCTCTCCGGGTCCGGCCCGGCGTACTTCTACTACCTCGTCGAGGCGATGACCGACGCGGGCATCCTCCTCGGCCTGCCCCGAGCCCAGGCGCACGACCTGATCGTCCAGGCGGCGATTGGTGCGGCCGTGATGCTCCGGGACAGCGGCGAGCACCCGGTAAAGCTCCGCGAGGCAGTGACGTCCCCGGCCGGCACCACCATCAACGCGATCCGCGAGCTCGAAAACCACGGTGTACGAGCCGCCCTCATCGCCGCGCTGGAAGCGGCCCGCGACCGCAGTCGCGAACTCGCCTCAGGCAACGGCTAACCCCAATGCTGGTGATTTAGG
>NZ_JAGGPA010000037.1 GCF_018614035.1 Streptomyces sp. ISL-96 | reverse complement strand
GCCCCCGTGGGCCCCACCCCCTTTGGCGGTGCGCATGACTGGCCCCGTTGCTGGTCGGCTAGGGCGTAGGGCTTATCGGGCCTTTGGGCGCGCTGTTCTGTGCCTCCAGCACCGCATGCCGTACCTGCCTGATTGGGTCCCATCCCATGGGGCCGCAGCTCACCGCTCAAGGCCCACGGTTGGGGCCCCCTGGTGGCGCCTGTGCGCTCCCTCCGTGCTGGTTGCGTAGGTGGTGTGGGATGGGGCCCCATTGAGGCCCCCGTGGGGCTCCACTCGCATGGCAGGCGCGGTATGCTGGATGACTGCCGCCACCGCATGGGCTGTCGGCCCGAGCTGACATGACGTCGGGCGGGGCAGGGGGGCGGGTCGCCGCCGCGTACGCACAGTGACCGCCGGAGACGCGCCGTCGCCCTTTCTCTCCGCGAGGAGAATTTCTGGCGATAATACTTTAGCGCATGTCATGAATCGTTGGGTTTGCGCTCCGTGGGCTGAAATTTGTTCCAATCCTCCAGGCCGTTAATGATCACGCTGAGTTTCAGTAGATTGCAGATGTTCAGCGCCTCATTAAAGGTTTCCTTCGGCTTTAGGTTCCGATTAGCCCAGTCCTTCGTGGATAGGTTGTAAATCCACGTACGCAATGTTTCGAACTGTTCCAGGCTGATGATCTTCGGTTCTTGCTGGTCCATCGCGACCCCTTCCCCACAAGGTTGGGATATTTTTCAGCATAGTCACTGCCACTGTGTGCCGCAGTGAGCCTCGGCCCCTCAAAGGCTTCGGCGCGCTTGCGCGATTACGCGTTGGGCGTCGGCTCCGAATACGGCGGACTCTTCTAGCGTCCGCCACACCCGTCCGTAGGTGGCGATGGTGTCCGCGTCGTCGAGCCAAAGCTCGGCGTGCCAGTCCTCCGTCACGGCGAGCCGGTCGTCGAAGATCCAGAACCCGTCGGCGGGGGCGATTTTCAGCGGTGCCCCGAACGGGACGACCCCGAGCGCGACGGTGTCCATTCCGACGATCCCTGTGAGGCGGTCCAACTGGGCGGCCAGCACCGATGGCGGACAGACCAAGGTGCGCAGAGCGGCCTCCCACAGGAGGACGTGGATTTTCTTACCCGGCCGGTAGAGCCACTCCTGCCGCTTCATGCGGGAGCGGACGGCCTCCTCGGTGTCGTGCACCGAGTTCTGAAGCTCCGCGTACCGGATGAAGACATGCCGCGCGTAGTCGGCCGTCTGGAGCATGCCCGACACCATGGCGGGCTCCCACTCGTGGATGACCGAGGTCTCGGTGACCAGTTCGTTCCAGGTGTCCTGTACTGGGCGGTGGCCCGACGCGAGCTGTCGCCGCCATGAACGGATGTGGGACTCGAAGCCCTTGAGCCGCGCCAGCAGCTCGTCGTTCGTCCAAGGCTGGCCGGTTGCCTCCGCCCATGACCGAAGATCGTCGGCCGTCGGGGTCTGTCGGCCGTTCTCCAGTTTGCTGACCTTCGACTGTGTCCAGCCGAGCCGTTCGGCCAGGTGCGTACCGGTGAGCCGGCCGCCGGGGCACGAGGTGCGGAGTTCCCTGAGTCTCACCCCGAGTGCGGCGCGTGCCTGCTGGTAGTCCGTGCTCACCGGTTACACACGCTCACTGTTACTCGGGCGCGGACAGTCCAGCCGCGAACATCTCGTACGGGACGGCGTGATGCCACGCGGCGTCGCGCACCAGCGAACACCGCACGACCTCTGCGGGCTCTGTGATGAGTTCGACGTCCACGAGCTGGTCATCGTCGTCGAAATTCAGCTTGGCGACCAGCCGCGAGTCGAAGATCCAGACGTCCTCTACGGGCAGATGCAGCCGTTCGGCGTCCGCGCGCCACAGGTTTCGAATGTCCTCTCCCAGAGCGCTGTTCCGCTTCGCGTTGTCGAGAAGGTAGCGCTGGCCGGTGGTCGGCGGACTGTCGACGATACGCACTCGCTCGACTCGCTTACCCTGCTCGGTCTGCGCTCGGATCATCGTGCAGTACGGGTCGTCGAGATCCCACTGTGCGGTGCCGGTCTCGATGAACTGCCGGTAGGTGTCCGTGGTCTCGTCGCTCGCGTACCGCTTGCGGGTCTCCAGCCGCCAGGCCGTGTACTTGAAGGTCCTGAACAGTTCCTCGAACTCGACCAGGTCAATGATCCTCGCCAAGCGGGTAGCGTCCTTCGGTGCGTAGTCCACTAGGAGGTCACGCGGCACCACGACGGCTACCTCGCCCTCGGACAAATGCTGAAGCTGCGCGATGTCTTGGGGATCGGTGAGCGGCGGGCCGTGAACGATGACCTCCCGGCTTCCGAGATCTTCGTGTACAGACGGACACCCGGTGCCACCACTGCCCGTGCCGTTGAAGCGCAACCTGCGTGCCATGTGATCTGCCCCTCTCGTGTGAAGCCCCCTCGGCTCACAGGATGTAGGCCACCGCGAACGAATGTCGATGCATCACAGGGCTCTGCGGGAGAATAATCGAGAATATCGCCTACCAGTGGCCAACTACGGGTCTCTAGCGTCCAGTTCATGAGCGAGCCCAAGACCATTATGGCGCCCCCCGTCCATCTGGCCCTTCCCCCTGAGCCCCCGGAACCGGATACCAGGTGCGACGTGTGCAGGGCCCTTGTCAAGGAACGCGCCGAGGCAGTGACGGCCTGGGACTGGTCGCGTGTGACGGACTGCAACGTCGAGATCCGAAACCACTCCGTTGGGAGGCACGCGTGACGGTTCTGCGCGCAGCATACCGCTACGCCCTACACCGGATCGCGGAGCACCCCGACACCGACGTGACGTTTGAAGCTGAGTGCGGGTGGTGCAACTGGGAGGCGACCCCCTCGACGGATCCGGCTGCGGTCGATGTGGAGTGCATGAGCCACACGGGCCGCAGCGGGCACAAGTCGTTCCGGCGTATCCGGACGTCGTTCGCGATCGTCGTACGCGACCAATGAGACCTCTCCCTGCCGTGACCGTGGCGGCGCGGCGCGGCAGGGGGGCAAGGCCAGAGGGTTGAGCCTCAGAGTGCGCTGGCGAGTTGCGCCGCGCTTTCCAGGACGCGCAGGCGGGCGGTGGCGATCTCTGCGCAGCGCTCGACGCCCAGCTCGGAGAGCATGTATTCCAGGGTCTGCGGGTCGCCGAGGTCGCTGTTGCCTTCCCAGCACACATTGTCTGTCAGCTCCATGAACCGGCGGATCACGTCCACCCGGAGGGCGGTCTTGCGATCCTGGTCGGTGTCATTCATTTGAGATCACCTTCTCACTGAGCGTTCGCTTAGGGCACTTCTGGGGCACTCCGCCCCGAGAAGTACCGAGAAAAGCTGAGTCCTGTTGAGACTGATTTTCCCAGGTCAACCGCATCTTCGTGCAGGAGTGCAGGTCAGGCGTTCGTTCGGGCAGATACCCTTTACACGTGACCGACGCCCAAGAGACCGCAGCAGACCCAGACCTGCGAAACCCCGGGGGCGCCCCCCTGGACGATGACGTCGAGACGGCGCCGATTCCCTTGCTGGAGCCTCGCGAGGGCATTCCGCCGGTGGTCGCGACCATGGAAGCCCTCGACGAGGTCATCGCAGCTTTCGCCCGTGGCACCGGCCCCGTGGCCGTCGACGCCGAGCGTGCGTCCGGATACCGGTACGGACAGCGGGCCTACCTCGTGCAGCTGCGCCGCGAAGGCGCGGGCAGCGCGCTGATCGATCCGGTCGGCTGCCCCGACCTGTCCGGCCTGGGCGAAGCCCTCGACGGCGCCGAGTGGATCCTGCACGCCGCCACGCAGGATCTCCCGTGCCTGCGCGAAATAGGCATGATGCCCACGCGGCTCTTCGACACCGAGCTGGCGGGCCGGCTCGCGGGGTTCCCGCGTGTGGGGCTCGGCGCGATGGTCGAGTCCGTCCTCGGGTACGCCCTGGAGAAGGGCCACTCCGCCGTCGACTGGTCCACCCGCCCGCTGCCCGAGCCCTGGCTGCGTTACGCCGCGCTCGACGTGGAGCTGCTCGTCGACCTGCGCGACGCGCTGGAGAAGGAGCTCGACCGGCAGGGGAAGCTGGAGTGGGCCCGGCAGGAGTTCGACGCCATCGCGTCGGCCCCGCCCGCGCCGCCCCGCAAGGACCCGTGGCGCCGTACGTCGGGGATGCACAAGGTGCGCCGCCGACGCCAGATGGCGATCGTGCGCGAGCTGTGGAACGCCCGGGACCGGATCGCCCAGCGGCGTGACGTGTCGCCCGGCAAGGTGCTCAGCGACACCGCGATCGTCGAGGCGGCGCTGGCCGTGCCGGCCAACGTACAGGCGCTGTCCGTGCTGCCCGGCTTTGGTCACCGCATGGGGCGCCGGCAGCTGGAGCAGTGGCAGGCAATCGTCGACCGCGCCAAGGTGCTGCCGGACTCGGAACTTCCGCAGCCCGGAGCGGCCGTGACCGGCCCGCCCCCGCCGCGTTCCTGGGCGGACAAGGACCCGGCGGCGGCGGCCCGCCTGTCGGCCGCACGGGCGGCGGTCTCGGCGCTGGCCGAGGAGCTGAACATGCCCCAGGAGAACCTGATCACCCCGGACACGGTGCGCCGGGTCTGCTGGGAGCCGCCGAAGGACGCGACGTCGGAAGCGGTGGCGGCTTCGCTGGTGTCGTACGGCGCACGCCAGTGGCAGGTGGAGCGGGTGGCACCGCTGCTGACCAAGGCACTGGCCGTGACGGCGGCCACCTGATCGCGGCCTGTTCGACGCCATGAAGCAAGCCCCCGACCGCCCGCGGCCGGGGGCTTCGTCGTGTGACCTTCGCCGCTCCCGCCGTGGGGGGTGGGCAGCTTGGTTACCCGCAAGTAGCATGGACGGTACGCGGCACGCCCACGCGGCGTGTACATGCGTGCAGCAGTGCCACCCCGCACCCTGGAGGAGAGCCAATCGTGCCTCGTACCGTCAGGGATGTCGTCTTCGTCGACGGCGTCCGCACCCCGTTCGGCAAGGCGGGCCCGAAGGGCATCTACCACGAGACCCGCGCCGACGATCTCGTCGTGAAGGCCATCCGGGAGCTGCTGCGCCGCAACCCCGGCCTCGACCCCGCGAAGATCGACGAGGTCGCCATCGCCGCGACCACGCAGATCGGTGACCAGGGCCTGACCCTCGGCCGTACCGCCGGCATCCTCGCCGGTCTGCCGCAGTCCGTCCCGGGCTACTCCATCGACCGCATGTGCGCCGGCGCGCTCACCTCCGTGACGTCGCTGGCCGGTTCGATCGCCTTCGGCGCGTACGACGCCGTCATCGCCGGTGGTGTCGAGCACATGGGCCGCCACCCCATGGGCGAGGGCGTCGATCCGAACCCGCGCTTCGTCAGCGAGAAGCTGGTCGACGAGTCCGCCCTCTTCATGGGCATGACCGCCGAGAACCTGCACGACCGCTACCCGAGCATCACCAAGCAGCGCACCGACGAGTACGCCGTGCGCTCGCAGGAGAAGGCCGCCAAGGCGTACGCCGACGGCAAGATCCAGCAGGACCTGGTGCCGGTCTCGGTGCGTCGTACCAACGCGGAAGCCGGCGAGACCGGCTGGGGCCTGGTCACCGCCGACGAGCCGATGCGTCCGGGCACCACGATGGAGTCGCTGGCGAACCTGAAGACGCCGTTCCGCGTCCACGGCAACGTCACCGCCGGTAACGCGGCCGGTCTCAACGACGGCGCCACCGCCTCGATCATCGCCTCCGAGGACTTCGCCCGCGAGCACAACCTCCCGGTGAAGATGCGCCTCGTCTCCTACGCCTTCGCCGGCGTGGAGCCCGAGGTCATGGGCTACGGCCCGATCCCGGCGACCGAGAAGGCGCTGGCCAAGGCCGGTCTGTCGATCGAGGACATCAACCTCTTCGAGATCAACGAGGCGTTCGCCGTCCAGGTCCTCGCGTTCCTGGAGCACTACGGCATCGCCGACGACGACGCCCGCGTGAACCAGTACGGCGGCGCGATCGCCTACGGTCACCCGCTGGCCTCCTCCGGCGTACGCCTGATGACCCAGCTGGCGCGGCAGTTCGAGGAGCAGCCGGAGGTCCGCTACGGCCTCACCACGATGTGCGTCGGCTTCGGCATGGGCGCCACCGTGATCTGGGAGAACCCGAACCACAAGGACGCCGGAGGCAGCAAGTGAGCACCACCGTTGAGCTTTTGAAGGGGGCGGCCGAGCTGTTCCCGGACGAGGTCGTCACCAGCGCCCACGTACGGCACTTCGAACTGCCCGCAGGTGCGGGCCGGTTCGCGCTGATCACGCTGGACAACGGCTTCGACCACACGAAGCCGACCACCTTCGGTCCGCAGTCGCTGGCGAACCTGAACGCCGCCATCGACCAGGTCGAGAAGGAGGCCGCCGAGGGCTCCATCGTCGGTGTCGGCCTCACCGGCAAGCCGTTCATCTTCGCCGTCGGCGCCGACCTCAAGGGCGTCGAGCTGCTGAAGCGCCGCGAGGACGCGCTGGCCATCGGCAAGGGCGGTCACGACGTCTTCCGTCGGCTGTCCGGGCTCGCTGTCCCGACCTTCGCGTACTACAACGGTGCGGCGATGGGCGGCGGCGTCGAGGTCGGCCTGCACTGCTCGTACCGCACCGTGTCTTCCGCCGTGCCCGCCTTCTCCCTGCCCGAGGTCTTCCTCGGCCTGGTTCCCGGCTGGGGCGGCTGCGCGCTGCTGCCGAACCTGATCGGCGCCGACCGCGCGGTTTCGGTCATCATCGAGAACTCGCTCAACCAGAACAAGCAGCTCAAGGGCAAGCAGGTCTTCGACCTCGGGATCGCCGACGCGATCTTCGAGGGCGCGGACTTCCTGGAGCAGTCGCTGATCTGGACCGCGTCCGTGCTGAACGGCTCGGTCACGGTCGAGCGCGCCGGGATCGACCGCGGCGAGGCCTGGGACCAGGCCGTGGCGCGCGGCAAGGCCTTCGCCGACTCGAAGGTGCACGGGGCTGCCCCGGCGGCGTACCGCGCGCTGGAGATCATCGCGGCGGCGAAGGACGGCGACCTGAGCGCCGGCTTCGACGCCGAGGACGAGGCACTCGCGGACCTGATCATGGGCGACGAGCTGCGCAGCGGCATCTACGCCTTCAACCTGGTCCAGAAGCGCGCGAAGCGCCCGGCCGGTGCGCCGGACAAGTCGCTGGCGCGTCCGGTCACCAAGGTGGGCGTCGTCGGCGCGGGCCTGATGGCCTCGCAGCTGGCGCTGCTGTTCCTGCGCCGCCTGGAGGTGCCGGTCGTACTGACGGACATCGACCAGGAGCGCGTCGACAAGGGTGTGGGCTACGTCCACGCCGAGATCGACAAGCTGCTCGGCAAGGGCCGCATCAACCAGGACAAGGCCAACCGCCTCAAGGGCCTGGTCACCGGTGTGCTGGACAAGGCCGAGGGCTTCTCGGACGCGGACTTCATCATCGAGGCCGTCTTCGAGGAGATGGGCGTCAAGCAGCAGGTGTTCGCGGAGGTCGAGGCGGTCGCTCCGGCGCACGCGATCTTCGCCACCAACACCTCCTCGCTGTCGGTCTCCGAGATGGCGTCGAAGCTGAAGCACCCCGAGCGGGTCGTCGGTTTCCACTTCTTCAACCCGGTCGCGATCCTCCCGCTCCTGGAGATCGTCCGCGGCGAGCAGACCGACGACGCCTCGCTGGCCACGGCCTTCGGTGTCGCGCGCAAGCTCAAGAAGACCGCTGTGCTCTGCAAGGACGCCCCGGCGTTCGTGGTGAACCGCATCCTCACCCGCTTCATGGGCGAGATCCAGAACACCATCGACGAGGGCACCCCGGTCGCGGTCGCCGAGAAGGCCGTCGAGCCGCTCGGTCTGCCGATGTCCCCGCTGGTGCTCCTTGAGCTGGTCGGCCCGGCCATCGGTCTGCACGTCTCGGAGACCCTGAACCGCGCCTTCCCGGACCGCTTCACGGTGTCCCCGAACCTGGCAGCGGTCGTCAAGGCCGGCAAGCGCGGCTTCTACGTCTATGACTCGGGCAAGCCCGAGCTGGACCCCGAGGTCGCGGCTCTCCTCAAGCAGGGCGACACCGTCCTGACGGAGGAGCAGGTCCGTACCCGCGTCATGGAGGCCGTGGCGCAGGAGATCGGCCTGATGCTCCAGGAGGGTGTCGTCGCCGAGGCGCAGGACATCGACCTCTGCCTGATCACGGGCGCCGGCTGGCCCTTCCACCTGGGCGGCATCACGCCGTACCTGGACCGCGAAGGCTACTCGGAGCGAGTGAACGGCAAGAAGTTCCTGCCCCAGGGCGTGGCAAGCGTCCCGGCGTAACCGCTGCTGTACGTAACTGAGCCCGGTACACCGGAAGGTGTACCGGGCTCAGTTGCGTCTGGGGAGTGGCCGGTCAGGCGCGGGTCCAGGCCGCGAGGGCCAGGCCCTGCTCCTCCGGCTTTTGGCGGGCCACGTGCAGGGCGCCGTCACGGCCGATCACCGCGAGGACCACGCGGCCGGTCGCGTCGACCGCCAGCGCCGGTGCGCCCACGCATTCCTCGCCCGTCGCGGTCCACCACACGCCGTCGGCCTCGGCGTGCGTCACGCAGGCGGCCAGCACGGGCCGGCCGTCACTGCCGCGGTGGGCGAGGACCGTACAGTCGTGGCCGCCGATTTCGGCGCGCAGGGCGGCGACAGGGCTGTCCGCGGGCGTGCCGGAGAGGGGGATGGCGTCCTCTCCGGGGCGGTGGGCGGTGATGCCCTTGGAGTCCGGGTCGTTCCAGTAGTACGTGATGACGTCGTCGGCGGTCTCCAGGCCGGTGACCGTACGGACCGCCGGGGTGAGCGGGATGTCCTGCGCCTGCGTCAGGTCGCCGCCGGGCTTCTCCTGCGTCCAGCGCAGGACCTTGCCCTCCGCCGGGACCAGCAGTTCCACCGCGCCCGACGAGGTGGCGACCGCCGTGGGGCCGTCGTGGGCCTTGCTGCCGCGCAGGTCCTTCCAGCCTTCCCACTTCCCGTTCGCGGCCTGGCGGCGCATCTGTATGCCGCGCCCCGCGTTGCGTACGAAGACGTGCACCGAGCCCGCCGCGTTGACGGTGGCGGCGGGGATGCCGACCTTGAGGCCCCGCTCGTCCGTCTTGTACGGGTTGCCGAGGGAGTGCCAGGCCGTCAGCGGGCGGCCGGTCTGGTACTGGATCGCGTGCACGATGTCCACGGCCTCGCCCTTGCGGCGCCGGCCGATGAAGTGCACGTAGCCGTCCTTGCCCTGGGCGAGGGTGAGGTTCTCGATGTCCGGGGCCGGGAAGAAGTCGGGGCCGGTCCATTCGGGGCCGCCCGGGGCGGTCTCCGTCCAGCGCAGCAGCCCGCCCTCGGTGGGGGCGTACGCGGTGAGACGGTCGTCCTTGCCGCGCAGCAGCCAGTTGCTGGTCTCTGGGCCGGTCGCGGGCGGGGGGCCCGACAGGGGCGGGGAAATTCGCTCGGTCCTACGCGCGTTCCGCGGCCTCATGGCGTCAGGCCAACCTTCTGTACATCGGCTTTTCGGGTTCTCCGTGATTTCGAACAAGCATAGCGTTTTTGCCTGGTGGCGACTGTCTCGCGCGTCGCGCTCGTGCTATGAGGATGGTATGAGAACTCTGGTCGTCGTGGACGCCGCCAATGTCGTCGGATCTGTGCCCGACGGCTGGTGGCGCGACCGCCGCGGGGCCGCCGAACGGCTGCGCGACCACCTCCAGGTGTACGCCGAGAAGGGCATCCCGGGCCATCCCGGGCCCCTCGGCCCCCTTGATGTAGTACTCGTCGTCGAGGGCGCCGCCCGTGGCGTGGCCCCCGTGCCCGGCGTACGGGTCGAGTCCGCGCCCGGCAGCGGCGACGACCGTATCGTCGAGGTGGTTGCGGAGGAGGCCGGCAAGGGGGCCGCCGTGCTTGTCGTCACCGCCGACCGTGAGCTCAGGCGGCGCGTGGAGGCGTACGGCGCCCAGTGCGCCGGGCCGCGCACCGTACGGCCTCAGCGGGGTGGCGGGGACGGCACCGAGGACGAGCGTACGTAGAGCACCGCTCCGTCGACCGTCGTCAGCTCCTCGTACCCGCCCGCCAGCAGCCTGCGCAGCGTCGGCACGCGCTCGGGTGCGAAGGGCTTGCCGCGTGAGTCGTCGACGATCAGGGCGGGCGGCCCGGCCACCATTTCGCTGCGGAATACGGCCCAGGAGCCCGCCATCGCGTACTTCTCGCCGACCTGCGGGCCGTTGCGGCCGCCGCTGTAGTTGGTGAGCAGGCCCGCCGTGAGGTAGCGGCTGGCGGGCGCGCGGTCCGCGAGCCAGTACGCCTCGGGGTGTATCCCCCAGACCAGCACCCGGTCCTGATGTCCCGTACGCACCTTCACCGCCTTCGCGACCTTCTGTACGTGCGCCAGCTCGGGCCGGGGTGCCAGCAGACCCCACGCCAGGAACACGGCGCAGGTGCAGGCCGAGGTGACGACCGCCCCGGCCGCCCGCCGCGCCGGAAGCAGCTGGAGCGCGCCCGTGGCCAGCAGGGCGATCGGCGGCATGAGCTGGAGGTAGTAGTGGCCGAAGAAGTGGAAGCCCAGGATCACTGCGCCCGCGGCGGTGAGCAGCCACAGCCACAGGTCGGCCGCGCCGGTCCTGGCGACGCGCAGGGCGCGCAGGACCGGGGGGACGATCCCGGCGCAGGCGAACGCGAGGATGAGGGTGTTCGCCAGGCCCCGGAAGAGGACGTGCAGTTCTGAGCCGGTGAA
The DNA here is from genome assembly GCF_018614035.1 of Streptomyces sp. ISL-96. Classification (GTDB taxonomy): domain Bacteria; phylum Actinomycetota; class Actinomycetes; order Streptomycetales; family Streptomycetaceae; genus Streptomyces. The sequence continues at coordinate 49,238 of NZ_JAGGPA010000037.1, read as the reverse complement.
AGACGCGTACGTCCCCGAACCGGTGACCGTCCAGAAGAGGAAGCGGTGCGGCCCGGTGAGCAGTGCGGCGTACAGGACGGGAAGGAAGAAGCCGAAGGCCGTACGGAACAGGGCACTTCGGGTCTGCGCGTTCTGCCACAGCAGCCACAGGACCGGTACGAGGGCGGCGCCGCCCGTCTGCTTCGTCAGGAACGCCGCCGCGACCGCCACGCCCGCGCCGCACCAGCGGCCCCGGTCCGCGCACCACACCGCCGCCACCGTGAACGGCAGTATGAAGAGTTCGAACGTCGCCGCCTGCGCGTCCTCGGGGTTGAGCCCGATGGAGATGAGCAGGTAGAGGGCGCCCGCCGTGCGTCCCGCCGCGTCGCCCCAGCGGCGGCGGGCGATCGACGCGAGCAGCGCCGCGGTGAGCAGCTGGGCGGCGACGGCGGCCAGCTTCAGTGGCAGCAGCGACTCGTCGCCGAAGAGCCCGAAGGCCGTCTCGTAGAGCCAGGGCAGCAGGGGCGGTTTGCGGTCCACGACCGTGTCGTAGAGCACTCCCCCGTCGGCCAGCATCCTTGCCTGTACGGCGAGATAGCCCTCGTCCGGGTTCCACAGGGGGTGGCGGAAGGACGGGAGACGGGTGAGGAGGGCCAGCAGCACCAGGGCGGGCAGCAGGCTCCGCCAGAAGGGGGGCGCGGCAGGACGGGCGCCGGTGACCGGCCTCGGGCGGGGCAGCACCGGCGCGGACACGGACGGCGGTGAGGCGGTCTGTGACGAGGGGGGCGGTGGTGAGGAAGCCGGCTGCCGCGTGAGCATGCTCGCCAAGCTATCCGGCCCCGCAGTCCGCAGCGGGGCGGGACATACGGAGCCGGGGCTGTGCCTGAAGTGCCGTGCTTGACGTGAGCGGGACTAGTACTTGGCGTTGTCACCCGCGCGGCCGAGCCGGCTGTGGCTTCGGCCGTACGCGAAGTACAGCACGTACCCCGCCGCCATCCAGATTCCGAACCTCAGCCACGTCTCGGTCGGCAGATTGAGCATCAGCCACAGCGAGGCGGCCACCGAGAGGATCGGGACCAGCGGCACCAGCGGGGTGCGGAACGCCCGGTGCAGGTCCGGCCGGGTCCGGCGCAGGACGATCACGCCGAGGGCGACGACGACGAACGCGAAGAGCGTGCCGATGTTCACCAGCGTCGCGAGCTCTTCGAGGCTGGTGAAGCCCGCGATGATCGCGATGAGCACGCCGAGCAGGATGGTCGGGCGGTAGGGGGTGCGGAACTTCGGGTGCGTGACGGAGAAGAACCGCGGGAGCAGTCCGTCGCGGCTCATCGCGAAGAACACCCGGGTCTGTCCGAGCAGCAGGATCATGCAGACCGTGGTGAGGCCGACCGCGGCGCCGAAGCTGATGGTGCCGGCGTAGAAGGGGTGCCCGGTGGCCTTGAAGGCGTCGGCGAGCGGGGCGCTCACGGAGAGCTCGCTGTAGTGCTGCATGCCGGTGACCACGATCGACACGGCGACGTAGAGCAGGGTGCAGATGAGGAGCGAGCCGAGGATGCCGCGCGGCATGTCGCGCTGCGGCAGCTTGGTCTCCTCGGCGGCGGTGGCCACGACGTCGAAGCCGATGAAGGCGAAGAAGACGACGGAGGCGGCGGTGAAGATGCCCATGACGCCGAAGTTGGTGGGCTCGTAACCGAAGATCAGCTGGACCAGCGGCGCGTCCCAGCCCGATCCGGCGGGCTGCTTCACGGAGTCGGGGATGAAGGGCGAGTAGTTGTCGGACTTGATGAAGAAGGAGCCCGCGATGATCACGATGAGGACCACGCCCACCTTGATGGCGACGACGACCGCGGTGACCCGTGCGGACAGCTTCACGCCGACCACCAGGATGGCCGTCAGCAGCAGCACCAGCACGAACGCCAGCAGGTCGAAGCCGAATCCGTCGGCCGCCTCGGGTCCGGAGAGCGCTTCGGGCATGCTCCAGCCGACGTTGTCCATCAGCGAGCGGACGTAGCCGGACCAGCCGACCGCCACCACCGCCGTGCCCAGTGCGAATTCGAGGACCAGGTCCCAGCCGATGGTCCAGGCGACGAGCTCGCCGAGGGAGGCGTACGAGAAGGTGTACGCCGAACCGGCCACCGGGACGGTGGAGGCGAACTCGGCGTAACAGAGCGCGGCGAGGGCGCAGACGACGCCGGCGGCGACGAAGGCGAGTGCGGTCGCGGGGCCCGCCGTCTCCTTGGCCACCTTGCCCGTGAGGACGAAGATGCCGGTGCCGATGATGACCCCGACGCCGAAGACCGTCAGGTCCAGCGCGGAGAGGGATTTCTTGAGCTCGTGCTCCGGTTCCTCCGTGTCGCGGATCGACTGCTCGACCGTCTTCGTCCGGAACATGCCCTCTTTGGCTGGCCCTGGGTCGTGCTGCGTACTCACCGGCGTACCTCCGACTGTCGGCTGTTCGCCCAACCTTGAAGTGAGCGAGTTTCAGTCATGATCGTGAGTGAACCGGTCACTTCCCACGAGGACCGCCGCCCGGTTTCACCCGATGGGAGGCACGGACCGGTATGCGTCACGGCCCTGCGAGTTGACCCTTTTGGCGTATCGAAACGGGGTGTGCCAAACGAAAAGCCCGCCGGGAGCGGCTGCTCCGGGCGGGCTTTCCCCCGTATATGAAGGCGTGTCAGTCGCGCGCGGCCTCGGCCGGCTCGTCCTCCAGGCGGCCGTCGATCTTGGCCACCAGACCCGTCACCTGGCGGGCGATGTCCGGCGCCGTCAGACCGATCTCGGCCATGACCTCCTTGCGGGAGGCGTGGTCGAGGAAGCGCGGCGGGATGCCGAAGTCGCGCAGCGGTACGTCGACGCCCGCGTCCCGCAGCGCCTGGGCGATCGCGGAGCCGACGCCGCCGGCGCGGCTGTTGTCCTCGACGGTGACGACGACGCGGTGCTGCTCGGCGAGCGGCGCCAGCGCCTCGTCGACCGGCTTGACCCAGCGCGGGTCGACGACGGTCGTGGTGATGCCCTGCTTGTCGAGGAGGTCGGCGATCTCCAGGCACATCGGCGCGAGGGCGCCGACCGAGACGAGGAGCACGTCGGCCGTACCGTCGTCCGTTTTGCGCAGGATGTCCATGCCGCCGACCTTGCCGACGGCCTTGACCGCCGGGCCGACCGCGCCCTTGGAGAAGCGGACGACGGTGGGCGCGTCGTCGACCTCGACGGCCTCGCGCAGTTGGGCGCGGACCTGGTCGGCGTCGCGCGGGGCGGCGATCCGCAGGGTCGGGACGCACTGGAGGATCGACATGTCCCACATGCCGTTGTGCGAGGCGCCGTCGGTGCCGGTGACGCCCGCGCGGTCCAGGACGAAGGTGACGCCGCACTTGTGCAGGGCGACGTCCATCAGGACCTGGTCGAACGCCCGGTTGAGGAACGTCGCGTACACGGCGAAGACGGGGTGCAGGCCGCCGGTGGCCAGGCCCGCCGCGGAGACCGCGCCGTGCTGCTCGGCGATCCCGACGTCGTACACCCGGTCGGGGAAGGCCTTCGCGAACCGGTCGAGGCCGACCGGCTGGAGCATCGCGGCGGTGATCGCGACGATGTCCTCGCGCTCCTTGCCGAGCTTGACCATCTCCTCGCCGAACACCGAGGTCCAGTCGACACCCGAGGAGGCGATCGGCAGGCCGGTGTCGGGGTGGATCTTGCCGACGGCGTGGAAGCGGTCCGCCTCGTCCGCGAGGGCGGGCTGGTAGCCGCGGCCCTTCTCGGTGAGGCAGTGCACGATGACGGGGCCGCCGAAGCGCTTGGCGCGCTGGAGTGCGGACTCCAGGGCCTCGATGTCGTGGCCGTCGATCGGGCCGACGTACTTCAGGCCGAGGTCCTCGAACATGCCCTGCGGGGCGATGAAGTCCTTGAGGCCCTTCTTCGCGCCGTGCAGCGTCCCGTAGAGCGGCTTCCCGACGACGGGCGTGCGCTCCAGGAGGTCCTTGCCGCGGGCGAGGAAACGCTCGTAACCGTCGGTGGTGCGGAGCGTGGCGAGGTGGTTCGCGAGGCCGCCGATGGTGGGGGCGTACGAACGCTCGTTGTCGTTGACGACGATGACGAGCGGGCGGTCCTTGGCGACGGCGATGTTGTTCAGCGCCTCCCAGGCCATGCCGCCGGTGAGCGCGCCGTCGCCGATGACGGCGACGACGTGGTGGTCCTCCTTCTTGAGGACCTCGTTGGCCTTGGCGAGGCCGTCGGCCCAGCCGAGGACGGTGGAGGCGTGCGAGTTCTCGATGACGTCGTGCTCGGACTCGGCGCGCGAGGGGTAGCCGGAGAGGCCGCCCTTCATCTTCAGCTTCGTGAAGTCCTGGCGGCCGGTGAGGAGCTTGTGGACGTAACTCTGGTGTCCGGTGTCGAAGAGGATCTTGTCCTTCGGCGACTCGAAGACACGGTGCAGAGCGATCGTCAGCTCGACGACACCGAGGTTGGGCCCCAGGTGTCCGCCGGTCTTGGAGACCTCGTCCACGAGAAATGTCCGGATCTCGGCGGCCAGCCGGTCCAGCTGCTCCGGGGTGAGCCCGTCCAGATCGCGCGGTCCCGTAATGCGGGTCAGCAGCGCCACCCGTGCCTCCTTGCAGTTGAACTGTCTGCTTGCCGGTCTGTCGAGTCTAATGTTCCGCCGACGGCTGTCCGCATCGGGCGGTGGTCGCGTGGTGCGTTCTAAGTCACGCGACGACGGGGCGGCCGTACGCACAGCCGTGCCCGGCACCGGAATCCGGTGCCGGGCACGGCTGTGACAAGGCGGTCAGGCGCGACCCGCGGTCTTCTGCGTCTTTCGGGTGACGGAGTCGATCACGACGGTCGCCAGCAGAACACCACCGGTGATCATGTACTGGATCGGCGTGGCGATGCTTTCGAGGGCCAGGCCGTACTGGATCGAGACGATCACCATGACGCCGAGCAGCGCGTTCCAGGTCCGGCCGCGGCCGCCGAACAGGCTGGTGCCGCCGATGACGGCCGCCGCGATGACGTTCATCAGCAGGTCACCGGCGCCGGCGCTCTGGTTGGCGGCCGCGATCTTCGAGGCCCAGAACAGGCCGCCGACGGCCGCGAACGTACCCGCGATCGAGAAGACCGAGATGCGGATCGCGGTGACGTTGATGCCGGCACGGCGGGACGCCTCGACGCTGCCGCCGAGCGCGAAGATCTTGCGGCCGTACGCGGTGCGCCGGAGCACGAAGTCCGTCACGACCAGCACCACCAGGAAGAGGACCAGTGCCAGCGGCAGGCCCTTGTACTGGTTGAACATGATCGCGGCGGCGAAGGCCACCACGGCGAGCAGCGCCGTACGCAGCACGGTGTCGACCAGCGGCCGGGACGGGATCCCGGCGGCCTCACGGCGGCGGTTGTCGAAGAAGGACGACAGGAAGAAACCGGCCACCGCGAGAGCCGCCAGGCCGTAGGCGGCGGCCACGTCGGAGAAGTAATAGGTGGTCAGCTGGCCGACCACACCGTCACTGTCCAGGTTGATGGTGCCCTGGTCGCCGAGGAGCTGGAGCATGAAGCCGAGCCAGAACAGCAGGCCGGCCAGGGTGACGGCGAACGCCGGTGCGCCGACCCGGGCGAAGAAGAAGCCGTGCAGCGCGCCCATGGCCGCGCCGCTGACGACCGCGACGAGCACCGCCAGCCACTCGTTCATGCCGTGCGTGACGCTCAGTACGGCGACGATGGCGCCGGAGACGCCACTGACCGAACCGACCGACAGGTCGATCTCGCCGAGCAGCAGCACGAAGATGATGCCGACGGCCATCATGCCGGTGGCCACCATCGTGACGGCGATGTTGCTGAGGTTCTGCGCGGACAGGAAGTTCGAGTTCAGGCCCTGGAAGATCACGCAGATGAGGACGAGGCCGATGACCACGGGGATCGAGCCGAGGTCACCCGCGTGCAGCTTGCGCTTGAACTCGGAGACGTAACCGGCGAAGCCGCGCTCGCGGACGAGCAGCCGGGGGTCGACGACGGTGACCGCGTCGTGGGCTGCCTCGGGGTTCTCGACGACGTGGCCGTCGCCGGGGGTGGAGGACTTGTCGATGCTCACTTCTGAGCCTCCCCGTTGCGCGCCGCACGGCGGGTCACGGCGTTGTCCGTGGCACCGGTGATGGCGGAGATGATCTCTTCCTGCGAGGTGGACTTGACGTCGAAGACGCCGTTGTTCCGGCCCAGCCGGAGCACTGCCACCTTGTCCGCGACGGCCTTGACGTCCGCCATGTTGTGGCTGATGAGGATCACCGCGTGGCCGCGCTCACGCAGCCGCTCGACGAGGTCGAGGACCTGGGCGGTCTGCTCGACGCCGAGGGCCGCGGTGGGCTCGTCGAGGATGACGAGCTTCGGCTCGCCGAGCATCGAGCGGGCGATGGCCACGGTCTGGCGCTGACCGCCGGAGAGCGAGGCGATCGGGATGCGCACGCTGGGGATGCGGATCGACAGCGTGGTGAGCAGTTCGAGGGCGCGGCGCTCCATCTCGACCTCGTTGAGGATGCCGCGCTTGCGCAGCTCCCGGCCGAGGTAGAGGTTGCCGACGACATCGATGTTGTCGCACAGCGCGAGGTCCTGATAGACGGTCGCGATGCCCAGGTTCTGGGCGTCGTGCGGCCGGTTGATCCGGACGGTGCTGCCTTCCCACTCGATGACGCCGTCATCGATGGGGTGCACGCCGGCGATCGTCTTGACCAGCGTGGACTTTCCGGCGCCGTTGTCGCCCACCAGGGCGACCACTTCACCGGCGTGGACCTCAAGCTCTACGTCGGTGAGCGCCTGAACGGCACCGAACCGCTTGGAGACCCCGCGCAACGCCAGCACGGGCGTAGCGGACACGTGAACCATCTCCTTCGCCGCCTGACCGGCGGGATGCCGCGCCGGGAGGAGGCGCGACGGTTGAGCAGAAGCGAACAGAGGGGAGAAGCGTTTCTGTACGGCGTCCCGCCCGATAGCGGGGGCTGAGAAGGGGCGGGGCGCCGTACAGGCTTCAGGGGGTGTGAACCCGGGGGCCTTGCTTAGGGCCTGCTTAGGCCTTACTCAGGGCTTACTTCAGGCCGAGCTTGTCGCAGGCGGCCTTGTACTTGGGGGTGCAGATCTCGGCGACCGTGTAGACGCCGTCCTTGATGACGGTGTCCTTGATGTTGTCCTTGGTCAGCGAGACGACCGGAACCAGCACGGACGGGATGCCCTTGTTGGTCGGGCTGTCCGTCTTCTCCTTGGCGATGGAGTCGACCTTCTCGCCACGGGCGAGCGCGACGGCCATCTCGGCCGCGGCGGCGGCCTCCGGGGCGTACGGCTTGTAGACGCTCATGAACTGCTCACCCGCGACGATGCGCTGCACACCGGCGAGCTCGGCGTCCTGGCCGGTGACCGGCGGGAGCTTGCTGAAGCCGCCGGCCTTGAGGGCGGTGATGATGCCGCCCGCCATGCCGTCGTTGGCGGAGTAGACGCCGATGATCTTGTCCTTGCCGAGGGCCGAGATCGCGGCCTCCATGTTGGCGTTGGCGTTCTCCGGCTTCCACTCCTTGGTGTCGTACGACTTGCCGATGTTCACCTTGCCCTTGAGCTCGGCGAGCGCGCCCTTCTTGAACAGCGCGGCGTTCGGGTCGGTGATCGCACCGTTCATCATGACGATCTGGCCGTCCTTGGCCTTGTCGCCGAGCGCCTCCAGGAGAGCCTTGCCCTGGACGTGGCCGACCTCTTCGTTGTCGAAGGAGGTGTACGCGTCGATCGGGCCCTCGGCGAGACGGTCGAAGGCGACGACCGGGATGCCCTGGTCCTTGGCCTTCTTCACGCCACCGGCGATCGCCTTGGAGTCCACCGCGTCGACGATGAGCGCGTCCACCTGGTTGGTGATCATCGTGTCGATCTGCTGCGTCTGGGTGGTGGCGTCCTGCTTGGCGTTGGCGTAGACGAGCTCCGCCTTGCCGTTGGTGAGCTCGCTGATCTTCTTCTCGATCAGCGGCTTGTCGAACTTCTCGTAACGCGCGGTCTGGTTCTCCGGAAGGAGCAGGCCGATCTTGAGATCGTCGCCCTTCTTCGCGCCGGTCTCCTTGGCGGGGTCACCGGACTCCTTGGCGCTGCCACAAGCGGCGAGTGAGGCAGCCATTGCGGTGGCGGCCACGGCCACGGCGGCACGACGCATACGCGTGTTCATTTCTTGGAACCTCCCTGACGAGGCCGCGTCGTTGCGGCCGAGGTGGCTGGAAGTCAACTCCGCGCCGCTGGCAGCGTCAAGGAGTAAATCCTTAACGAGATGACAACGGTGCCATTCGTTATCTAATTGAAGACGGGACCCGGACCGGCAGTGCGCCGTCAAGAAGGGTCGAATCTCCCATTTCGCTCAGTGCGAGAGCGAGAGCGCCGAGCACTTCGGCCCTTCCGCCGAGCGCCCCCGGAGCCACCGAGAGCTGCCTGGCGGCGCTGGGGATCGCGTACCTGGAGACGGACTCGCGGATGGGCCCGAGCACCAGTTCTCCAGCCTCCGCCAGGTCACCTCCCAGCACCACCCGACTGGGGTTCAGAAGGTTGCAGAGGCTCGCCACGCCACTGCCGATGTGGCGGCCGACGTCCCCTATCACCCGGCGGCAGCCAGGGTCGCCCTCGCGGGCGAGCTGCACCACGCGCTCCATGGTCAGATCGGCGCCGTGGCTGGACTGGAGCAGCGGCAGGACGTACCTCGCGGCGGTGAAGGTCTCCAGGCAGCCGCGGTTGCCGCAGCGGCACACGGGACCCGACTCGTCGAGCGTGATGTGCCCGATCTCGCCGGCCGTGCCGCCCGGCCCGCGGTAGATCTGGCCGCTGATCACCAGGCCGGCGCCGACACCGCTCGCGACCTTGATGTACGCCAGGTCCTTGACCCCGCGCCCGCTGCCCCAGACCAGCTCGCCGAGCGCGCCGAGGTTGGCGTCGTTGTCGACGTACACGGGCACGCCGAGGCGCCCGGACAGCTCCTGGCTCGGGTTGATGCCCTTCCAGCCCGGCAGGATGGACGTCGAGCCCAGCGTGCCGGACTCCACGTCGATGGGTCCCGGTACGCCCAGGCCGACGCCGATCACCTTGTCCTGGCTGATGCCGCTCGCCGCGATCAGCCGCTTGACCAGGTGTTCCGCCCGGTCGAAGCCCTCGGCGGCCGAGCCGTCCACGTCCAGCGGCTCGGCCTCTTCGGCGAGGACCTGGTGGGCGAGGTTGCCGACGGCGACGCGCAGGTGCGTATGACCGAAGTCGACGCCGATGACGATGCCCGCGTCGCCGCTGAGCGAGACGCTGCGCGCCCTGCGGCCGCCCGCGGAGGTCGGGGTGACCTCGACGGTCCCGCCGTCCTTCAGCTCGCGCACGATATTGGAGACCGTGGCTGCCGAGAGCCCTGTGGATCTGGCGATCTCTGCCTGGGTGAGCGAGCCCGCCATGCGCACGGCGCGTACGACCCGCTCAAGGTTGGCCCGGTGCAGTGACGTCTGCGACCCCGGAGTCTCCATTGACTCTCCTCTTTCTCCAACATGTGAACTCTAAGATGAGCCTTTCGGGTTGCCACCCGTCAAGACCTTGAGCGTGGCGGAAGGCGCCGGCGCATGCCGAAGCGCCCGCCGGCGGGATGCCGGCGGGCGCTTGGTAGCTTCCCGGATTACTTGAGGGCGCCCGCTGTGAGGCCGGCCTGGACCTGGCGCTGGAAGACCATGTACACGACCAGCACCGGCAGCGTGGCGATGGTGAGACCGGCGAAGAGCCCGGACCAGTCGCCCTTGTACCCCTGGCTCACGGCGAGGGTCGCCAGGCCCTGGGTGAGCAGGTAGCTGTCGGGGTCCTCCGTGTTCAGGGACAGCGGCAGGATGAACTGATTCCACTGCCCCAGGAAGTTGAAGATGCCGATGCTGATCAGACCCGGCTTGGCCATCGGCACCATGACCTGGAAGAAGACCCGGGAATGCGAGGCCCCGTCGATCATGGCCGCCTCCGCGATGGACCCTGGAAGGGTCCGGAAGAAGGCGGTCATGAAGAAGGTCGTGAACGGCAGCGAGTAGGCGATGTAGACCAGGATCAGGCCCTGTGGCGTGTTCAGCAGGGAGAGGTTCTTCAGTACGAAGAACAGCGGGACGATCGCCATGATCACCGGGAACGTCATGCCGCCGACGAACAGGTAATAGATGAAGCGGTTGCCCGGGAACTCGAAACGGGCGAGCACGTAGGCGGCCATCGAGCCGAACAGCATGGTGCCCAGGACCGACGGGACGACCACGATCAGCGAGTTCAGGGTGAACCGGCCGATGTTCGCCTTGGTCCACGCCCGGACGAAGGCCTCGAAGGTGAAGGTGTCCGGCAGCGACCAGGGGCTCTCCAGGATCTGGCCGGAGGTCTTGAAGGCGCTCAGGAAGGCCCAGATGAGCGGGCCCGCCGCCAGCACCGCCCAGAGGACGAGGAAGGCGTGCGAGAAGACGTTGAGGGTCCTGCCCTCGCGGCCGCTGTCCGTGGGCTTCCTCGGGGCCGGCGCCGGTGAGCCGGGGCCGGTCTTGGCCGGTGTCGCGAGACCAGTGGGCTCTGCGGTGGTCATCGTTGTGTTCTCCCCGCTCATTTCAGAACTCGAGCCGGTCGCGGCGGCGTCCGATGCTGAGGGCCAGCACCGCGAAGATCATGGTGACGACGAGCATCGAGACACCGACGGCGGTCGCGTAGCCGGCCTGGCCGTCCCGGAACGCCTTGTTGTACATGTGCACCGGGAGGACGAGCGTCGAGTGGTCGGGACCGCCCTGGTTGACAGTCATGATCATGACGTACGCGAACGAGGTCTCCAGCGCCATGATTCCCGCGTACACGTACGACGTCTGAATGTTGTCCCTGATCAGCGGCAGCGTCACGCGGAAGAACGTGGTGACACGGTTGGCGCCGTCCAGCAGCGCGGCCTCGTAGATCTCCTTGGGGATCGACCCCATGGCGGCGGAGAACAGCACGACGTAGAAGCCGACATTCGCCCACACCATGACGACCAGTACGCACATCAGCGCGATGCCCGGGTCGCCGAGCCAGTTCTGCTCCCAGGAATCGAGCCCGACGCCGGTGAGGACACCGTTGAGCAGACCGCCCTGGGGGTTGTAGATGTTCTGCCACAGGACGGCGACGATCGCGATCGAGAGCACCTGCGGGAAGAAGTAGAGGATCTTGTAGAGCTTCGAGCCCCGGACGCCGGAGGCCGCTTCTCCCCGCTTGTGCCGTCCGCCGACGTTGAGCATGAAAGCGAAGAAAAGCCCGAGACCGAGCGCGAGAAGCGGCATCCCGATCAGCAGCACGATGTTGTGCTGAAGGGACTGCCAGAAGAGATCGTCGTCGAGCAGTTTGCTGAAGTTGTCGAAACCGATGACAGAGAAGTCGCTGCTGTAACCGGTCCAGTCCGTCAGCGAGTAATAGAAGGTCTGGAGGAAGGGCGAGATGACCAGAATCGCGTACAGCACCAGGGGCACCACCAGGAACCCCGAGATGAACCGGTACTTGACGAAAGTCCGGTAGCGGGGAGAGGACTTGAACCCCCCGCCTCCTGGCCTTTTCGGTGGTGTTCCCGCCGTGTCCCTGACGTCCTTCCGGACGTCGTCGGCCACCGCGCGGCTGTCACTGGCCATGCTCGCCCCGCTCCATGTTCGTTCCCCTACTGATCAGTCGCAGACGTGAACACTAGGCGTGCTTGTACTTCTTGACCGCGTCGTCCTTGGCGGTCTTGTCGGCCGCGTCCTGGATCTTCTTGATGGCCTCGTCCGGCTTCATGCGGCCGGCCATCAGCTCGGCGAGGGCGCCGCCGACGCTCTCCTTGTGCAGCGTCTGGTACCAGTCGGGCAGACGCGGGTTGACCACGTTCTGGCCGGCCGCGTCGAGCGCGTCGCTGGAGGAGGCGAGGCCCGGCGGGAGGTCCATGCCCTCGGTGGCGCCCGCGACACAGGTCAGGGACTTCACCAGCGTGGCGAAGTTCTGCGCGTGCTTCTTGCTGAGCATGATCCGGAGCAGCTCCATGCCGCCCTCGGTGTTCTTGCCCTGCTTCGGGACGATGAACGGCTCACCGGCCTGCGCCCAGATGGTCTCGAACGGCATCTTGTCGGAGCTGTCGAGGCTGGACGGCGGGGCCATCGTCATCCCGAAGTCCTTGGGCGTGGTCGGCGCGGCCTCGTTCTCCACCCAGGAACCGTTGGGGATGAACAGCGCCTTGCCCTTGGTCCACTGGGTCTGCGACTGGATGTGGTCCAGACCCGGCGTGCCCTTGAGGACGTAGCCCTTGGCGGCCAGCTCGTAGTACGCCTCGAACGCCTTCTTGACCGCGTCGTGCTTCCACGCGTTCGGCTCGAGGTTGTCGATCGCCTTCATCACGTCCCAGCCGCCGATCTTGGCGATGAAGGGGTAGAGCGTGAAGGGGATGTAGTACGGGTGCTTGCCCGCGTAGGTCCAGCCGGCGATGCCCTTGGCCTTGGCCTTCTTGCACAGGGCGAGCATCTCGTCCCAGGTCTTCGGGTACTCCCACTCGTTGTCGGCGAGCAGCTTCTTGGAGTACCAGACACCGAAGGTGGTGAAGGCGTAGTTGAGGCGCCAGACCTTCTCGTCGCCGTACTGGCCCATCTCGATGGTGCCGGGGACGAGGATGTCCCGGACCTTCTTGGCCGGGTCGTCGAAGGACGCGGCGTCGAGGAGCGGGGTGAGCTCTGCGAGCTGGTCCTTGGCGATGAGGGTCGCGGCGTCCATCTGCTTGGCGCCGGAGTTGTCGACCAGGTCCGGCGGGTTGCCGCCGACCATGCGCGGCTGGAGCAGCGGCTGGATGTCCTGGGTGGCCTTGAACTTGACCTTGCCGTAGCTGGCCTCGTAGTCCTTGATGGCGTCCTGGACGTACTTGGTGCCGAAACCGCCGTCGAAGATGACGGCTTCCATGCCCGCCTTCTCGTTGACGCCCAGCGGGTTCTTCTCGGTCTTCTTGCCCTTGTCGACCTTCTCGTCGCCGCCGCTGTCGCCGCTCGCGCAGGCCGACAGGAAGCTCATCGTCGGAACGGCGATCAGGCCGAGTGCGGCCGACCGCTTGATCAGATCGCGACGGCCAAGGCCCTCATTGTTGTGGGCGGAGGTGGATCCCATGCTCAAGTCCTCGCCTTCTCCAGGACTCAGGCGGTGTACCGGTCGCCCGTACTTATTCGCCTAGGCGAAGGGCCCCGCCACCGCAGTCAAATGACGCTGGGTCGTGCTGAGTTGGCAGATGGTACGGACAATAGTGTTCGGCAACCACCGCGGCGGCTTCCCCTCACTGATCCCCGTCCCCCCTGATCCGCTACCGCAAAGCGGCGTTGCAGACGCCGACAGGTATAGTCCACTTCCGGTCAACTGAGCAAGATCGAAAGCAGGTTTCGGCGGCAAGCTTTCCCGAGTTGAGACCTCGCGGACATCTGGAACGCGCACGTGGTCGCCCGCACGGCCCGGCAGACACGGCGCGCCCGCTTCGCCTGCTCCGCCCCATGCAACACCCTTGACACCATCGGCGACTTGGCTCCCTACTGGATCCTGTTGCACCGCTCATGACAACGTTGTCCAAGGGGAGGAACGCCCGGGATGCAGCACAGACCTCGGTACGGACAGAGGAATACCGCGGCCGCCGTCGCGGCGGCCGCCCTCCTGCTCGTCGTCACGGCCCCCTCCGCGGCCGTCGCCCTGCCCGGCCGGCCCGACCGGCCTTCAAGGCCCGCACCACCGGACCAGACCTTCAAGTCCTCCTTCGAGGCGGACGAACCCCAGCCGGACTGGCGCAATACGGTGGAAGTCGAACCGGGCGGCGAGAAGCGCGCCTCTGGGGTCGACGGCGGCTACAGCGCCGGGATTCCGGGAAATGTGACCGACCGGGTCGTCGATCTGCGCGCCAGCAGCGAGAACACCGGCGGCGGAGAGGTGAAGGAAAACCTCGTCGACGTCCAGCCGGCCACCAAGTGGCTGGCCTTCGAGCCCACCGCCTGGATCGAGTTCGATCTGGATGAACCGGCCAGGCTCGTGACATATGCCCTCACTTCGGCCAATGACCATGCCGAGCGTGACCCGAAGGACTGGACGCTCAAGGGCTCCGCCGACGGCAAGGAGTGGAAGGTCCTCGACTCCCGCGAGGGGGAGACCTTCACGAAGCGCTTCGAGACGAAGAGCTTCAGCTTCGAGAACACGACGGCTTACGCGCGCTACCGCCTCGAAATCACCCGTAACAACGGCGCGTCAGGCATCACCCAGCTCGCGGACGTTCAGTTCTCGAACGGTGACACCTCCACGCCCGCCCCGGACGACATGCGCAGCCAGGTCGACCGCGGGCCGTCGGGCTCGCCCACCGCCAAGGCGGGCGCGGGCTTCACGGGAAAGCGTGCGCTGCGGTACGCCGGCACGCACAAGCCCGAGGGCCGGGCGTACTCGTACAACAAGGTCTTCGACGTCGATACGCGCGTCACGCGGGACACCGAGCTGTCGTACCGGGTCTTCCCGTCCCTCCCGGAGACCGACCTCGACTACCCCGCCACCAATGTGTCGGTCGACCTGGCCTTCACGGACGGCACCTATCTGAGTGATCTGCGCGCCGTCGACCAGCACGGCGCGGTCCTGTCCCCGCAGGGCCAGGGCGCGTCGAAGACGCTGTACGTCAACCAGTGGAACCACAAGGCGTCGCGAATCGGCGCGGTCGCGGCCGGCAAGACCGTCGACCGGGTTCTGGTGGCGTACGACTCGCCGAAGGGGCCGGCGAAGTTCAGTGGGTGGGTCGACGACATCGTTGTCGGTCCCAAGGCGCCTGAGAAGCCCCTCGCGCGTTTCTCCGACTACGTCTCGACCACCCGCGGCACCAACTCCAGCGGCGCCTTCTCGCGCGGCAACAACATCCCCGCGACCGCCGTGCCGCACGGTTTCAACTTCTGGACGCCGGTGACCAACGCGGCCTCCACCAGTTGGCTCTACGACTACGCCCGCGCCAACAACAGCGACAACCTCCCCACCATCCAGGCGTTCAGCGCGAGCCACGAGCCGAGCCCGTGGATGGGTGACCGCCAGACGTTCCAGCTGATGCCGTCCGCGGCGGCGGGCACCCCGGACGCGGGACGGAAGGCGCGCGCCCTGCCCTTCCGGCACGAGAAGGAGACAGCGAAGCCCCACGAGTACGGCGTCACCTTCGAGAACGGTCTGAAGGCCGAGATGACGCCGACCGACCACGCGGCGATGATGCGGTTCACCTATCCCGGTGACGACGCGAGCATCATCTTCGACAACGTGTCCAACGACGGCGGGCTGACGCTCGACCCCGCCACCCGCTCCTTCACCGGCTTCTCCGACGTCAAGAGCGGCCTGTCCACCGGCGCCACCAGGCTCTTCGTGTACGGCGTCTTCGACGCGCCGGTCACGCAGAGCGGCAAGCTCAGCGGCGGCGGGGGCGGCAGCGCTGATGACGTAACCGGCTACCTGCGCTTCAGACCCGGCGACGACCGCCAGGTGACCCTGCGGCTGGCGACTTCACTCATCAGTGTGGACCAGGCCAAGAAGAACCTCGCCGACGAGATCCCGGAGGGCTCCCGGTTCGAGCGGGTCAAGGACCGGGCGCAGGACGCCTGGGACGACATCCTCGGCCGCGTCGAGGTCGAGGTCGCGAGCCGCGACCAGTTGACGACGCTCTACTCCAGCCTCTACCGGCTGTACCTGTATCCGAACTCCGGCTTCGAGAACACCGGCACCAGGTCCCGCCCCAAGCAGCAGTACGCGAGCCCTTTCTCGAAGCAGACGGGCCCCGACACCCCGACCCACACCGGCGCGAAGATCGTCGACGGCGAGGTGTACGTCAACAACGGCTTCTGGGACACCTACCGGACGACCTGGCCGGCGTACTCCTTCCTCACCCCCGAAAAGGCCGGCCGGCTCGTCGACGGCTTCGTCCAGCAGTACAAGGACGGCGGCTGGATCTCCCGCTGGTCCTCGCCCGGTTACGCCGACCTGATGACCGGCACCAGCTCCGACGTCGCGTTCGCGGACGCGTACGTCAAGGGCGTGGACTTCGACGCCGGAGCGGCGTACGAGGCGGCGCTCAAGAACGCGACCGTCGTGCCGCCCTTCTCGGGCGTGGGCCGCAAGGGCATGAAGACGTCCCCCTTCACCGGATACGCCTCCACCGAGACCCACGAGGGCCTCTCCTGGTCCCTGGAGGGCTACCTCAACGACTACGGCCTCGCGAAGATGGGCGAGGCGCTTTACGCGAAGACGAAGAAGGCGCGCTACAAGGAGGAGTCGGCGTACTTCCTCAACCGCGCCCGCAACTACGTCAAGCTCTTCGACGACAAGGCCGGCTTCTTCCAGGGCCGCGACCTCAAGGGCGACTGGCGGGTCCCGTCCGACAAGTACGACCCCCGCGTCTGGGGCTACGACTACACCGAGACCAATGGCTGGGGGTACGCCTTCACCGCGCCCCAGGACTCCCGCGGCCTCGCCAACCTCTACGGCGGCCGCCCCGGCCTCGGTGACAAGCTCGACCGCTACTTCTCCACCCCGGAGACGGCGGCCCCGGAGTTCGCCGGCTCGTACGGCGGCGTCATCCACGAGATGACGGAGGCGCGCGACGTACGGATGGGCATGTACGGCCACAGCAACCAGGTCGCCCACCACGCGACGTACATGTACAACGCGGCCGGCAAGCCCTGGCGGACGCAGGAGAAGGTCCGTGAGGTCCTCTCCCGCCTCTACACCGGCAGCGAGATCGGCCAGGGCTACCACGGCGACGAGGACAACGGCGAGCAGTCCGCCTGGTACCTCTTCTCCTCGCTCGGCTTCTACCCGCTGGTCATGGGCAGCGGCGAGTACGCGATCGGCTCGCCCCTCTTCACCAAGACGACCGTGCACCTGGAGAACGGCCGGGACCTGGTGGTCAAGGCCCCGCGGAACAGCGCGAAGAACATCTACGTCCAGGGCCTCAAGGTCAACGGCAAGCCGTGGAAGTCCACCGCGCTCCCGCACGACATCCTCGCGCGCGGCGGGACGCTGGAGTTCGACATGGGCCCCGAGCCGTCCTCGTGGGGTACGGGCAAGAAGGCCGCGCCCGTCTCCATCACGCAGGACGACAAGGTGCCGTCGCCGCGCGGCGACGCGATCACGGGATCGGGCCCGCTGTTCGACAACTCCTCCGCGACGGAGGGGCAGTTCGCCTCGCTCGACCTGCCGGTGACCGGCCCGGTACGGGCGCTCCAGTACACCCTCACCTCATCGGACCGCGCCAAGGCTCCGTCGGCCTGGACCCTCCAGGGGTCCGACGACGGCGAGCGGTGGACGGAGGTGGACAAGCGGTCGGGCGAGTCCTTCGCCTGGGACCAGCAGACCAGGGCGTTCACGGTGGCGGAGCCGGGTACGTACCGCCACTACCGCCTGGTCGTGGCGGCGGGCGGGGCGACGGCGGCGGAGGTAGAGCTGCTGGGGTAGCTACTCCAGCAGTTTCACGAAGCGGTACCTGCCCCACTCGTCCGCCGGCCGGACCGAGCCCCGGGCTCGCAGCTCCACCAGCACCATGGGGCGGCCGGCCGGTTCACCGGTGGCCTGGTCGAAGGCGATGGGGCCGCTGACGCCACGGACCGGGTTGCCGCGGTTGATCTGTCCCAGCTCGTTGCGGACGGTCTCCGCGGTGACCCGGTCCCTGCCGTACGTTTCGAGTGCCTGGCGGGCGGCAGCGCCCACCGTGTAGACGGCGTCGCGGCCGAGCATCGCCTGGCCGTCGCCGAGATCCTTCGGCGTACCACCGTGCACCCGGAGGTAGCTCTCCTCGAAGGCGACGTACGGGCCGCCGCCCTCGCCGTACAGCCGTGTCGGCACCTCGGGGTGGGTGTACGCGGTGTAGTACACCCGCAGTCCGCTGTCCCGCCACCGCCGCCCCAGCTCCTTGAGCTCCGGGCCCGGCGACTCGTCGTCGGAGGCGCTGTCGAAGTAGACGCCCGCCGTGCTGGATCCGGACAGCACCGTGACGGGGCAGCGGCGGCCGCCCGAGCCCGCGGCCTCTATCAGTCTGCGGATTTCCCGGCCGCGCCCCTCGAAGAACACGGCGTCGGGCGGATCGGCGGCGTCGCAGATCTTGTTGGCGACACCCAGCAACGCGTTGCCCGCGCCCGAGTCGCCGCCGGACCAGAAGGGGATGACCTCGTCGTCAACCTTCAGGCCCGCCTTTCTCGCTGCCGCGTCGAAGCCCGCGTCGAGCGCGGAGTTGTACTCGTCACCCTTCTTCCAGTCCCTGACCTCCTGGACGCGGTAGCCGGGCTTCTTCTCCTGGAGACGCTTCAAATACCGTACGGCGGCGGCCGCCTGTGCCTTGGCCGGGAAGGACACCCGGAAGAACTCGGGCGGGGTGGAGGCCAGTGCGTCGGCGGCGACCGTCGCGCCCACGGTGGGGATCCGCGCGGCCCGCAGGTTCTCGACGGCCTTCTTGGTGTGCGCGTTGCTCTGCCCTATACCGGCGACCGCGACCAGCCGGTCCTCGGCTCGGCGGTCGATGAGCTTGGCGGCGACCTTCTCGGCGTGGGCGTCACCCCTGCCGGTGTTGACGAGCAGCAGCCGGATGCGCGGCAGGGTGTCCCGGTCGGAGTTGAGGGCGAGCTGCGCGAGATGGGCGCCGGTCACCGCCTGGCGTGTCGTCTCGCGGCCGCGGTCCTCGCTGCCGCCCGACATGGGCTCCATGTAGGCGACGGTCACGGACCGCTCACCCGACGCCTCGACTTTGCGGTTCTCCTCGTGGATGCGCGCGCTGATGTCTTCCAGGCCGGGGAAGGCGTACGAGCCGTCGCTCACGCCGACGCATTCGCCGTCGCCGGTCCTGTCCACGCCGTCGGCACACTGGGTCCAGTTCCGGTACGCCCAGGCTCCGCCGAATACGAGAGCGGCCGCCACGACGAGGGCGACGGCGACCCGCAGGCCCCAGTTGGGCGGTGCTTCGGGGAGCTGGATCACACGCTGGTTCACTGCCACGGCATCTCCCTGTAGTGGCCCGCCTTGTTCAGCAGTACGGAGGTCCAGGCCACCCGGTCCGGCAGGACATGAGTGTCGGCGGACACCAGCGTGTGCAGCCGGGCGTTGATCTCGGTGTAGAGCTCCGCGTACGGATCGCCGAGCGGGTCCCGGTAGGGGTCGCCCACCTGGTCGGACTCCAGTGGCTCGGGGGCGATCCAGCTCGCCGCGAGGAGCCGGGTGACGGTGCGCAGGCGCGGATCGACGCCCTCGCCGCCCAGGTGCCGTACGAACCGCTCGAACGGCCCCCAGGGCCCGGTCAGGGTGCCCGGCGCCTCGCCGCCCACGACGGACGCGGGCAGCGGCGCCCTGCGCAGCCGGGCCAGTTCCGCGTACCAGTCCCTGGGGCCGGCCTGTTCGATGAGCCCGTCGAGGTACGCGGCGGCGGCGGGCAGATCGCCGCAGGCCAGGGCGTGGTACGCGGCTGCTCTTGGGTCGTCGAGCCCTTCGGCCTCCGTACGCCGGTCCGCGTGTACGGCGGCCGGGTCGTCCAGGGCGTACCGCAAGAGGCGGCGCAGCAGCGGATGGGGGGTTTCGACGATGCCGTCGGCCGCCTCGTCACCGGTGTCGAGGTGCAGGGTGCGCAGGGGGTCCGTACAGAAGGTGTTGAAGGACTGCTGGAGTGCCACGCCCGCCGCCAGCAGCTCGGGGGTGACCTGGGCCTGGGCGAGGTCGGGGACGACGGAGGCGCGCAGCAGGGCCTGGTAGAGCTCGCTCTCCTGGTGTTCCAGGCCGAACGGGAGCAGCCGTTCCAGCAGCCGTCGCGCGAGCCCGTTGGAGGGGGCGAAGATCTGCCGCAGCCGTACTTCCCACGGCACGGCGCGGTCGAATTCGAGGAGTCCGGCCAGTACCTGCCGGGTGCCTTCCGGCTGGCCGCGGGTGAGTTCGTACACGGCCCAGCCGAGCCAGCGCGTGCCGTTCTCGACGCGGGGCGGGGAGATCGCGTCCGCCTCCTCCAGGATGTCCCTGGCCTGGAGGTCGACTTCGGCCCTCGTCAGGTCGGGCAGGCGGCCGACGCTCAGTCCTTCGTCTATCGGCTGCGGGGCGAAGGCGGAACCGGACTGCGGGCCGATGGGGACGGCGGGCAGTCCGTGCGGGTAGCTGCCGGCGGTGGCGAGTACGACCAGGGGGTCGGTGGCGGCCGTGCGGGCCTCGCGCAGCAGACGCAGGACGTCGCGGCCGAGCCGGTTGTCGATGTTGTCGAGGAGGACGAGGCTGCGTACGGCCCAGTCCTTCTTGTGGTAGCAGCGGCGCAGGTCGTCGAGCAGGGCGCGGCAGACGAACTGCTCGGCGAAGCCCCGCTGGCCGGGCGGGCCCTCGTTGTAGGCGCGGTTCAGGGCGACGAGGAGGCCGAGACCGGCTCCGGCGGTACGGCCGCGCAGGACCGGTGACAGCCTGAGTCTGGTGCGCGCCAGGATGCCGCTCTGCCCGGCGAGCGGCAGCAGTTGCAGTACGTAGCCGACGGCGGCGGGCAGTCCCGCCAGGCCGGCGGCGATCTGGGCAAGTTGCAGGACGAGGCCCAGCCATCCGCTGCGGGGCCGGGCCAGTTCCGCGCCGACGGCTCTCCTGGCCGCCTCGTCGCTGAGCCCTCTGATCTGCACCGACAGGGCTTGCACGACGATGTCGAAGGCCCGGAACTGCAGGTTCTTCACTTGGGGTTCGTGCTGGGGCAGCCCGGCGGCGATGGCGGCGAGCACGTCGACGGGCTGTTCGTTCCTCCCGGCGCGCTCGGCGACGTCCAGCCAGGCGCGCGGGACGCCGTGCGCCCAGCCGTACAGGTGCTCCAGCAGGGTCGTCTTGCCGCTGCCGCGCGGCCCGAGCAGCAGGGTGACAGGCCGCCGCGGGGCTCCGTCGGGCCCCGGCAGCAGCAGGGACTCGACGTGCGCCTCGACGGCCCGGTCGCGCGCGGACTGTCCCGGCCAGCTTCTCGGCATGCGCCGACCTCCCCCCGAGGGACCCGCGGCGGTGCGGGTCGTGGTCGAGGGGACAATACTCAATCACAGCAGTGGAGTTGCAACCCGTGTGGCGCAAAAACCACACGAGGGCCGCACCCCGGTTCAGGGGGTGCGGCCCTCGTGCGTTCAGCCGGTGACGACTAGCTGCGGATCAGCGACCGCAGCACGTACTGCAGGATGCCGCCGTTGCGGTAGTAGTCCGCCTCGCCCGGCGTGTCGATGCGCAGCTTCGCGTCGAACTCGACGCTCTCGCCGCCGGCCTTGACGGCCTTGACCTTCAGGGTGTCCGGGATGCCGCCGTCGTTGAGGCCGGTGACGCCGGTGATCTCGAAGGTCTCCTCACCGGTCAGACCCAGCGTGAGCGCCGAGCCGCCCTCCGGGTACTGGAGCGGAAGGACGCCCATGCCGATCAGGTTCGAGCGGTGGATGCGCTCGTACGACTCGGCGATGACGGCCTTGACGCCGAGCAGCGCGGTGCCCTTGGCGGCCCAGTCGCGGGACGAGCCCGAGCCGTACTCCTTGCCCGCCAGGATGACCAGCGGGATGCCGGCGGCCTGGTAGTTCTGCGAGGCGTCGTAGATGTACGACACCGGCGCGTCCGGCTGTGTGAAGTCGCGGGTGAAGCCGCCTTCCGTACCCGGCGCGATCTGGTTGCGCAGGCGGATGTTGGCGAATGTGCCGCGGATCATGACCTCGTGGTTGCCACGGCGCGAGCCGTAGGAGTTGAAGTCGCGGCGCTCGACGCCGTGCTCCGTGAGGTACTTGCCCGCCGGGGTGTCGGCCTTGATGGCGCCGGCCGGGGAGATGTGGTCGGTGGTGACCGAGTCGCCCAGCTTGGCGAGCACGCGCGCGCCGGTGATGTCCTCGACCGGGGTCGTCTCCATCGTCATGCCCTCGAAGTACGGGGGCTTCCTGACGTACGTCGACTCGCTGTCCCACTCGAAGGTGTTGCCGGTGGGGATCTCCAGCGCCTGCCACTGCGCGTCGCCCGCGAAGACGTCGGAGTAGGACTTGTTGAACATGTCCTCGCCGATGGAGTTCGCCACGACGTCGTTGACCTCGGCCTCGGTGGGCCAGATGTCCGCGAGGTAGACCGGCTTGCCCTCGGTGTCGATGCCGAGTGCGTCCTTGGTGATGTCCACCTTCATGGAGCCCGCGATGGCGTACGCGACGACCAGCGGCGGGGAGGCCAGGTAGTTCATCTTGACGTCGGGGTTGATGCGGCCCTCGAAGTTACGGTTGCCCGAGAGGACGGACGTAACGGCGAGGTCGTTGTCGTTGACGGCCTTGGAGACCTCCTCGGGCAGCGGGCCCGAGTTGCCGATGCAGGTGGTGCAGCCGTAGCCGACGAGGTTGAAGCCGACCTTGTCGAGGTAGGGGGTGAGCCCCGCCTTGTCGAAGTAGTCGGTGACGACCTTCGAGCCGGGCGCGAGCGTGGTCTTGACCCACGGCTTGCGGGTCAGGCCCTTCTCGACCGCCTTCTTGGCCACCAGCGCGGCGGCGACCATGACGTACGGGTTCGAGGTGTTGGTGCAGGAGGTGATGGCCGCGACCGTCACAGCGCCGTGGTCGATCTCGTACGTCGAACCGTCGGGGGCGGTGACCAGGGTCGGCCGGGTCGGTACGCCGTCGTGTCCGGCCGGGGCGTCGGAGGCCGGGAAGGACTCCTTCCCCGACTCCTCGTCGTCCGAGACGTAGTTGCGTACGTCCTGCGCGAACTGCTGGGCGGCGTTGGCGAGGACGATGCGGTCCTGCGGACGCTTCGGGCCGGCGATCGACGGGACGACCGTCGACAGGTCCAGCTCCAGCTTCTCGGAGAAGTCGGGCTCGGCGGCCGGGTCGAGCCAGAGGCCCTGCTCCTTGGCGTACGCCTCGACGAGCGCGACCTGCTGCTCGTCGCGGCCGGTCAGGCGCAGGTACTTCAGGGTCTCGTCGTCGATCGGGAAGATCGCGGCGGTGGAGCCGAACTCCGGCGACATGTTGCCGATGGTGGCGCGGTTGGCGAGGCTCGTCGCCGCCACACCCTCACCGTAGAACTCGACGAACTTGCCGACGACGCCGTGCTTGCGCAGCATCTCGGTGATCGTGAGGACCAGGTCGGTGGCGGTGGTGCCGGCCGGCAGCTCGCCGGTCAGCTTGAAGCCGACGACGCGCGGGATGAGCATGGAGACCGGCTGGCCGAGCATCGCGGCCTCGGCCTCGATGCCGCCGACGCCCCAGCCGAGCACGCCGAGGCCGTTGACCATGGTGGTGTGCGAGTCGGTGCCGACGAGGGTGTCGGGGTACGCCTGCCCGTTACGGACCATGACGGTCCGCGCGAGGTGCTCGATGTTGACCTGGTGGACGATGCCGGTGCCCGGGGGGACGACCTTGAACTCGTCGAAGGCGGTCTGGCCCCAGCGCAGGAACTGGTAGCGCTCCTTGTTGCGGCCGTACTCCAGCTCGACGTTCTGCTGGAAGGCGTTGGCCGTACCGAACTTGTCGGCGATGACGGAGTGATCGATGACCAGCTCGGCCGGGGCCAGCGGGTTGATCTTCGCCGGGTCGCCGCCGAGCTCCTTGACGGCCTCACGCATGGTGGCGAGGTCGACGACACAGGGCACGCCGGTGAAGTCCTGCATGATCACGCGGGCGGGCGTGAACTGGATTTCCTGGCTGGGCTGCGCCTGGGAGTCCCAGCCGCCGATCGCCCGGATGTGGTCGGCGGTGATGTTCGCGCCGTCCTCGGTGCGGAGGAGGTTCTCCAGCAGCACCTTCAGGCTGTAAGGGAGGCGCGCGGAGCCCTCGACCTTGTCCAGCTTGAAGATCTCGTACGACTCGTCGCCCACGCGCAGCGTGCTGCGGGCGTCGAAGCTGTTCGCCGACACGACAGTCTCCTTCTTCAATGTGCGCGTTTCTTACCGCATCCTGCCGCCACGACCCCCTGGCCATCCGCTAAGGTAAGACTTAGTTAGGTCACCCTTACCGGTCGGCGGCTGCGGTACGCCTTCGGCAGATATCTCGATGTCGAGATAACTCTAGTACATGGCCGCAACCCGGTCATGCCCGGACCGCTTGACCGCTCTCATCCAATCGAGTCGTTTACTCAGCGAACCCAGTCGTTCCGCCTTCTGTCTCAGTGAACCTAGTCGTGCGGGCGATCGCACTGGGGGTGCTGGGTGGCTGTACCGGCTGTGGTGGATCTGGCGGAGCCGTACGTCGAGCTGTCGTACGTGGACGCTGTGCGCGAGCGTCAGCGACGTCCGCTGCTGGACTGTGTGACGACCCGGTTCGAGGACGCGGCCCCTGTACGGCCGTTCCGGTGGTCGCGGGGTGAGCGTCATTTCGCGGGCTGGTACTGGTCGGCGACGAGCTCGCAGCACGTTGGGTTCGAGTCGTGGCTGGAGCGGGACCGGCTTCTGTTGATGGACTTCGATCCCGAGGTGGTGGGGATCTCTTCACAGCCGTTCTGGCTGCACTGGCACGACGGCGAGCGGGAGCGTCGGCACGCTCCTGACTACTTTGTACGCCGCGCGGACGGCTCGGCCGTGGTCGTCGATGTCCGTGCGGACGAGCGGATCGAGCCGAAGGACGCCGAGGCGTTCGAGGTGACGCGCCTGGCCTGCGCTCACGCCGGGTGGGGCTTCGAGCGGGTGGGGACGCCGGAGGCGGTGCTGCTGGCGAATGTCCGGTGGCTGTCGCGCTACCGGCACCCCCGGTGTCTGCACGGCATGGCCGCAGGCCGACTGCGGGAGGCCTTCGCGACCCCGGGCTCGCTGATGACCGGGGCTGACACGGCTGGTGACCGGCTTGCGACGCTGCCCGCACTGTTCCATCTCCTCTGGCTTCAGGAGCTGGTCGCCGAGGGAATGTCGGTCGAGTTGCTGGGGCCGCACACGATCGTGCACTTGGCCGGTGGAGGTGCTCGGTGACCAAGATGAGGCGGCGGGTTCCGCCGACGGCCCGGATCGCCGAGTTCCCCGAGACGGCTGCCGAACAGGCCCGCTGGTGGGAGCGACACATCCTGGAGGTCCTGCATGGCCTGCCCCCCGATGCTCCCGACGGGGCGGTTCCACGGCCGGAGTTCGACCCGAAGCAGAACTCGCTGGCTCAGCGCGAGCGGGCCAAAGCAGCCGAGCTGACGGCGGCCGGGCACACGGTGACGGCCAGTGGCGTCAAGCAGCGGCGCCAGCGCTACCAGCGCGATGGACTGGTCGGGCTGGCCGACGGCCGGTCGGCCAAGCAGATGCCAGCCTTCGGAAAGATCAATCCGGCAGTGGTGGCGGCGATGCGGCAGGCGATCGGCGAGACCGGCGACGCGTCATCGAGGACCATCGGGTTCATCGTCTGGCGGACCAAGCAGATTCTGGCCGACGGCGAGGACACCACCGCCATCGAGATGCCGTCGCGGGCCACGCTCTACCGGCTGTTCGACAAGCTGGCCGTTGGCACCCACGCCACCGGATCGGCCCGCACCCGGCGCTCGGTGAACGCACGGCCGTCCGGGCCGTTCGGCGAAGTGCCGGCCAGCGCGCCGGGCGAGCTGATGCAGATCGACTCCACCCCGCTGGACGTGCTGGTGCGGCTGGATGACGGGATCGCCGAGAAGGTCGAACTGACGGCCATGGTCGATATCGCGACGAGGTCGATCACCGCGGCGGTGCTGCGGCCCACCACCAAGGCCGCCGACGCCTCCGCCCTGCTGGCCCGCAGCGTTACTCCGGAGACGATGCGTCCGGGTTGGTCGGAGGCCCTGCGGATGTCCCGCTCGGTGCTGCCGCATCGGCGGCTTCTGCCCTTGGACGAGCGCCTGGAGCTCGCAGCGGCACGGCCGGTGATCGTACCCGAGACGATCGTCTGCGACCACGGCAAGGTGTTCATCTCGAACAACTTCCGCGCGTCCTGCCGCTATCTGGGCGTCAACCTGCAACCTGCCCACAAGGCCACGCCGACAGATAAGGGCACGATCGAGAAAACACTGGGCTCAGTAGCCACTCTGTTCGCTCAGTTCGTCGCGGGTTACACCGGCTCGACCACGGACCGCCGCGGCCGGAAGCTGGAAGACGGACCGTTGTGGTCGCTGCCCGAGCTCCAGAACCTTCTCGATGAATGGATCATTTCGGTCTGGCAGACCAGGCCACATGATGCGCTACGCGACCCGGATGCGCCGAAGCGGGCGTTCTCGCCGAACGAGAAGTACGCGACGCTGCTGCAGTCCTGCGGTTACGTCCCGGTCCCGCTGAACGGTGAGGACTACGTCGAGCTGCTGCCCGAGCGCTGGCAGGCGATCAACGCCTACGGCATCCGGATCAAGCACCGCACCTATGACGACCGCAAGTT
This sequence comes from Streptomyces sp. ISL-96, assembly GCF_018614035.1. Classification (GTDB taxonomy): domain Bacteria; phylum Actinomycetota; class Actinomycetes; order Streptomycetales; family Streptomycetaceae; genus Streptomyces. The sequence continues at coordinate 22,974 of NZ_JAGGPA010000037.1, read as the reverse complement.
GACCCCGTTTCGCCGCCAGCACTCCGGGGTGGTGGAGAAGAAGGGCTTGTGGGAGATCCACCACGACCCCTACGACATCTCCCGGATCTGGGTACGCGACCGCCGAGGCGATCGGTGGATCACCGTGTTCTGGAAGCACCTGCACCGCGTCGGCGTCCCCTTCGGAGAGCTGGCCTGGGACCACGCCTGCGAACAGGTCCCCGGCGGCACCGAGGAGCAGATCGCTGATGCCGCCGCTGCCCTGCTGCGGCGAGCCCACGATGGCCCTGCCTCGGAAGAGGACCGCCCAGTCAAGCGCTCACGGCGCGACCGTCGGGTCGCCGCCCGCACCCGGGTCACCGCCGCCGATCGGCCGACCCCTGACCCACCTGCCGCCAAGCCCGCGCACGACGACGAGGCGGACACCGGCCTGGCCAAAGTCATCCCGCTGGGTCTGTTCGACCCGCTCGCCAATCCCTGGAGGCGCCCGTGACCATCTCCGAACCGGCAGCCTGGCACACCGCGTTACAGGAGGCCGATGCCGAGGTCAACCGTCAGCTGACCACTCTGGACGGATGGCGGAGGTTCATCGACGGCCCGCCCGAGCCCCCGGCCCTGGTGTCTCCCGGCGATCTGAAGCGAATGTCCCCGGCCGAGCGGGGCCTCTATGACGAGGACCGGCTCGACCATCACGCCCGGATGCTCGTGGTCGCCACCTCGTTCGTCGAGAAGACGGTGGTCTGCGGCCGCAGGCTGGTCCTGCTCAACCGCCACGCGATCAGCGCCCGCCGCGGCTTGATGGTCTCCGGGCTTCCCGGCACGGGCAAGACCAGCGCCATCACCCAGCTCGGACGCTCCCATGAACTCCTCGATCGGGCCCGCCACCCGAATATCTCCGACCGCATCCCCGTGCTTTACATCACCGTCCCACCGGCCGCGACAGCCCGCATGGTCGCCGCGGAGTTCGCCCGCTTCCTGGGCCTACCGGTCCGTCCCCGGTCGAACATGACAGACATCATCGAGGCCGTGGTCGGCGTATGCACCGACACCCGCGCCGGCCTCGTGCTTGTCGACGAAATTCACAACGTCTCGCAAGTCACCCGAGCTGGCGGCGAAGTCTCCGACACCCTGAAGTACTTCTCCGAGCGCATCCCCGCCACGTTCGTCTACGCAGGCATCGACCTGGAGACCAGTGAGCTTCTGGCAGGCACGAGGGGCGCCCAGATCGCAGGCCGCTTCACCCTCGTCCCAACCCGCCCGTTCCCCTACGGCGACGAGTGGAAGGGGCTGGTCGCGACCATGGAGGAGACCTTGCTTCTACACGATCATCCGCCGGGAAGCCTGGTCAAGCTGGACCGCTACCTGCACAACCGGGCCGACGGGATGATCGGAGCGCTGTCCCACGCTATCCGGGGCGCCGCGATCGACGCGATCCTCAACGGCACCGAACGCGTGACCAAGGAAGGGCTCGACGCGATCCCCCTGGACCACGCCGCAGAAACCCCGAAAAGACCGCTGAAGAAGGCGGCCACACGGTGACTGAAACGCTCCCGGGACGGCTGGCCCGGCTCCCCGTCCAGGTCTCACCGCGACTCGGCGAGGGAACCGACTCCTACATCCGACGCCTCGCCCGCGCCAACCACCTCAAGCCCAGCTACCTGCACGGATTCCTCTGCGGCCCGCCCTTCTGGTTCGGCAAGCCCCGCCTCGAACGCCTCGCAGACGTCACCGGACGCACGACGGCGAACCTGCAGCAGGCCCTGTTCGACGTGAGCACTCCCCGCCTCCGCTACCGAACAGGCCCGGGACGAGCCGCCCGCATCGCACACAGACAGCCGGACCTGTATACCCAGCTGCAGAACGCAGCCCGCGATGAGGGCCTGACCGTCCGCGAACTTGCCAGCCGCCACGGCATTCCACGATGGCTGATCCGAAACGCTCTCGCCAGCAACAGGCCCCTGCCCCGAGACCTCCCGGCTCGTCAAGCACCTGTCACGCGGCCCATCGCGCCCCTGATCGACTCGATGCTGCACGCCGGCCTCGGGCCTCGAGAAATCTGGACCGCGCTGATGGACCAGCACAACACCTCGGTGTCCTACGGAACGCTCAACCTCTACATTTCCAAGAGACGTCGCAATTCAGAATGGCAGTCCGAACACTTCAGGGTCCAGCGGAAAACTGTCTCATGCTGAGGACCATCACGCCTGCTAGCCAGGACACGCGCCTCTCGCCCCCAGACTGATCCCGGTTCAGGTTGCCGAGATTGCCGACTTGCGGAAGATCTGGCACGGTCGCTTCTGTTGCTCTCTGCGACCTGAGCGCCATCATTTCTTAGCAGGCTCGATAGGGCTTGGATCGCTCGATACGGCAGGAGCGGATGCAGTGGGTGCTGGAGTTTTGGTGGGACTATGGTTCGGCACGGGCGATGAACCACCCGTTGCACCCACCTCTACATTCGCGGCAGCAAAGAACCCGAGAAATACCAGCCCAGCCACCACAAAGATCAGGTGGATCAATCCAAGCCACTCCAGGAGGCCACCCCGAGGCTTTAGAGCAGACTCAGCGAGCAAGCTAATCTGCTGCCCAAGAACCACAACGCCAATGAAGATCGAGGCGGCGAGGAGTCCCCACCCAAGCCACATGGCCCATACTAGATGATCGCCGTAGATATTCTTAAGAAGGGCGACAGTTAGCGCCAGAGTGCCAGTCGCCAGAGTGATCAGGGAATTGGTCAGGGTGCCGATAGAGTTGAGCGCCGCTCTCTTGTCTTCAGCGATTCCAGTGTTATGGCCTTCAGTCTTTGCATGAGCTACTTGCCCGCCGCCGGGTTCTTGGCCATCATCGCTCGCCATTACGCTATTCCCGTGACCTCAGCAGCGATGAAAGGGCCACGGACAGCGCGCCTTTCGCTGAACCTCGGTAAAGATAGGGTCGACTACTTCTGCAACTTCATCCGGCGAAATATCGGCGATGTCGCGAAATTCATCCACGGCATCCAGGCAATCCTCCAGAATTTTTCGAGTCTGAACCTCGTCAAATTTTTGCGGGTCTTTCTGATGAGCCAAGTCCCATTCCTTCTCCGACACCAATACGGCGCCATCTAGAATGTACTTGACAATGGCCTGGAGCGCAGGAGCGCCTTCCTTTCCCCTCTCTTTAGCCCAATTATCAACGATACTCACGACAAAGTCGTGTCGTCTTGGGATGTAGCTGCCGCTGCTGGTAGCTGCGCGCAAGATCAGCCCCTTCAGTGCGGAATGAGTGAACGTCGCCACCCGGAGCGTAGAGCCGCCCGACAAGCCCGCCTGCCACAGCCGCGCTGGAGGTCTGAGGGTCCACCCGAAGGGAGCACGAAATCCGCACCACCACGCATACCTGTCGACTCAGGTGATCACGGCCATCAGGATGCCCCCGGTAAGGCATATGGCAGCTGCTGCCAGAGCCACGACGGATGGCCACCCAAGTCGACGGAGTGCGCTACGCATCGTGATGCCTTTCGGGAGCCAGTTGATGTCTGATGGTTCAGCCGGTATCCCATTTCGGTCAACAAACGGCACGTCTCATCTTGGTTTCAGTCCCAGGGCAGCGCAGTGTGAGGTGCGACGGACCTGCTCGCTGGCTGCTGTTTCTCTGACGTCTGGCTCGGAATCCGGGGGCCGTCTCAGCAAAGGTAGTCCGCCCAGGCCAGCGGTCTGGCAACGACTAACTTCGCTGAGACAGGACAACCGCTGTGCTGTCTCATCGAAGGCTGATCGATCTCATCGAAGACGGATGACTGATGGTTTCGTCTCGCCGAAGTTTGAGCGGCCCTTCACTCGTGCGAGGGGTCACTGCAGCTGACCTGCCTGGATCCCACAAGGCCTGGAGAGTCTGACTCTTCATAGTGTGAGTGGATACAGGGTCGGCAGGGGTGGCTGGTGGGAGAGCTCGCGGATGCGTACGCGGATTCGGCATTGGGTTCGTTCGACCTGGACTTCTACGAGGGTGGCACGCGGGTTCGTCGTTCTCTGAGGGGCAGCTGGAACGCGCGCTTCGAGCGGGTGGACCCGGTGCGTTCGTTCCGATGGGCCAAGGGCGGGGCGAGCTTCGCGGGCTGGCACTGGTCGGCGACGACGGGTGACCACATCGGGTACGAGTCGTGGTTGGAGCGAGACCGGCTGATCCTCCTCGACGCTGATCCGGATGTGAAAGGGATCGCCTCGCAACCCTTCTGGCTGCACTGGCATGACGGCTCGCGCAAGCGTCGTCACGCCCCGGATTACTTCGTGCGGCTTGCGGACGGCCGTGGTCAGGTCGTCGATGTCCGCGCCGGTGACCGGATCGACGAGGCAGCCGCGGGTGCCTTCGAGGCGACGGAGCGGGCCTGTCGGGCGGTGGGCTGGAAGTTCGTGCGCGTCGGTGTCCCGGATCCGGTGCTGATGGCGAACATGCGATGGCTGTCGCGCTATCGCCGGCGTCGGTGCGGCCACCGCCGGGATGTTGCCGATCGGCTGGTCTGTGTCTTCGACGAACCGGCTCCGCTGCTGGCGGGAGCCGTGGAGGCTGGCGATCCGCTCCTGGTGCTGCCGGTGTTGTTCCACCTGCTGTGGTCCCGCGTGCTGGAGGCGGATGTGGCCTCGCAGCTGCTGGGGTCGGACAGCATGGTTCACACGGCAAAGGGGCGATGATGCGCCATTTGCTTCGCCCGGAAGGTCTCGCGGTCGGTGAGCGGGTGCGGTTCGACGGGCAGATCCGCGTGGTGCTGGCGGTCTCGGGTCGCTCGATCACTCTCTCGGACATGTGCGGCGAGCCTCGGGCAGTGCCGCCGGCCTTGCTGTTCGCCGACGACGGCTTCGCGGTCATCGACAGTTCTGGCCGGATGCCCCTGCCTCCGGTGTCCCTGCTGGAGACGTTGCCGCAGCCGGTGTTGGAGAAGGCCTTGTGGTGGGAGGAACATATCCTGGAGGTCCTGCACGGGCTGCCGCCGGATGCCCCGCAGGGCACGGAGGGGAAACCGGAGTACAGCCCGACCCGGTCGCTCACCGCGCGGGAGCGGGCCAAGGCCGCCGAACTGACTGCCAGCGGGCACAAGGTGAGCGCAAGCACGGTCGGCAAGAAGCGTCGTCGCTACGAGACGAGCGGGGTTCTGGGACTGGCGGATCAGCGTCCAGTGCGCAAGACGCCCACGTACGGGGCCGTGGATGATGCGGTGGTCGCGGCGATGAGACAGGCGATCAGCGAGGCCGTGGACGCCTCCACCCGCACGGGCACGTTCCTTCTGTGGCGGACCGGCGAAATCCTCAAGGCCACTGAGGAGGGCCGGGGGACCCAGCTGCCGTCCCGCGCCACGCTCTACCGGTTGCTGGACAAACTCACTTCCGGCACCCACACCACCGGTTCCGCCGTGACCCGCAGGTCACGGGCGCACGGGGCGAAAGCTCCGTTCGGCGAATTGCCGGCCTTCGCGCCCGGCGAGGTGATGCAGATCGACTCCACACCGCTGGATGTACTGGTCCGCCTCGACGATGGCGTCACGGGCAAGGTCGAGCTCACCGGCATGATCGATGTCGCGACGCGAACAGTGACCGCAGCGGTGCTGCGGCCCACCACGAAGTCGGTGGATGCAAGCGTGCTGCTGGCCCGCACTGTCACGCCGGAGGTGATGCGGCCGGGCTGGATCGATGCCCTGCGGATGTCCCGTTCGGTGCTGCCGCATCGGCGGCTGTTGAGTATTGACGAGCGGCTGGAGCACGCGGCTGCGCGACCGGTGATCGTGCCGGAGATGATCGTCTGTGATCACGGCAAGGCGTTCATCTCCCGCAACTTCGTTGCCTCTTGCCGGTTCCTGGAGATCGATGTCCAGCCTGCCCACAAGGGCTCGCCCTTCGAGAAGGGGCACATCGAGAAGATGCTGAACTCAGTGGGCACCCTGTTCACTCAGTTCCTCGCGGGCTTCACGGGCCGCAATACCGACCGCCGCGGTCGGCATCTGGACAAGCAGCCGCTGTGGTCCCTGCTGGAACTGCAAGAACTGCTGGACGAGTGGCTCGTCGCCAAGTGGCAAAATCGCCGGCACGACGGGCTGCGCGATCCGTCCCATCCGGGCAGACCATTCACACCGAACGAGAAGTACGCGGCCCTCGTCGAAGCCTGCGGCTACGTTCCGGTCGCGCTCAGCGGTGACGATTACATCGAGCTGCTGCCTGCCGTCTGGCGAGTGGTCAACGACTACGGCATCAAAATCAAGCGCCGCACCTACGACAGCCTCGAGCTGACGCCCTTCCGTCGGCAGCACTCCGGAGTCAAGGCGAAGAAGGGGCTCTGGGAGGTCCATCACGACCCCTACGACGTGTCCCGAATCTGGGTACGCAACCATCACGGCGAGGGCGAGTGGATCCAGGCCGCCTGGAAGCACCTGCGCCGCGTCCCCGTCCCGTTCGGGGAACTGGCCTGGGACCACGCCAGCCAGGGCCTGCCCGAGGCCACCGAAGCCGAGATCGCTCGACGCGGTTGCCACCCTCCTGGCCAAGGCCCACGCCGGGCCCGATCAGCCGGCGAAGCCGAAACGCACCGCCCGGGAGAGGCGGGTCGCCGCCCGCACCCGGGCCGCAGGTCCCAGTACCTCCGTATCCCCGGCCGGAGCCTGCACCGCACACCGAGCCGGAGACGTCCACGGCAGGGGACGAACCACTCGCCGAGGTGATCCCGCTGGGGCTGTTCGATCCACTGGAAGATCCATGGAGGCGAAAGTGACCGACCCGAGCCTGGCAGCAGGCATGGCCCTGGAGGCTGCGGACGACGAAGCCGGGCTCCACCTGACCACGCGTGTCGGCGTACACGTGAATGTCCCCACCCGCGTACGGATGAACGTGGCCAGTTTCTGATGCGCTGAGGAACGTGGGTCGGCACTCTGCTGCTTGGTCGGTGTGGGCGGTGGAGGGCGGTCGACGGTGGTCCTGGATTCGCGTCGGTGGTTGGAACTGCGGCGTTTCCGTGGCTTGTTGGAGTCCGGAGCGATGAGCCTGTCGGAGATCGCCAGGGAGACTGGGCTGGACCGGAAGACGGTCCGCAAGTACCTCTCGGCCCCCGGCCCCTCCACCCCGCCGCGCCGGTCGCCGGCTGGACGGTCCCGCGCGAGGGTGATCGATGAGTTCGCGCCGCTGATCGACTCGATGCTCCGCGCGGAGATCCTGATGAAGGCCGCGGTCATCCACGAACGGCTGGCCACGGAGTACGGGTTCACGGGGAACTACCAGCGCGTCAAGCTCTATGTCCAAGAAGCCCGCCCGAGGGTCGCCGAAGATCTCGGGATCACGCCGAAGGAGCTGGCGGGGATGCACCGCCGCTTCGAAGTGATCCCGGGCGCCCAAGCTCAGGTGGACTGGGGTGATGAGGGCCTGATTCTCGCCCACATGGGCATCGCGAAGGTCTACTCCTTCCACATGACCCTGTCGTACTCCCGCGACCCGTTCTGCTGCTTCACTACCAGCCAGGACCTGCAGACCTTCTTCGACTGCCACCGACGGGCGTTCGCGCACTTCGGCGGGGTCCCGATGACGGCCGTCTACGACCGGACCAAGACCGTCGTCCGCCGGCACGTCGCCCCGGGCGATGCGGTGCCGCTGCATCCGGAGGCGGTCGGCTTTGCCGGCCACTACGACTTCGACATCGACGTCCTGGCCGCCTACCGGCCCACCGGCAAAGGCCGCGTCGAACGCCAGGTCCTCATCGTCCGCGACCACGTTCTGTCGGGACGGGCCTTCTCCTCCATCGAGGAGATGGACGCCGCTTTCGCCACCTGGGTGCCGCACCGACGGGCCCAGATCCACAAGACGCACCGAGAGGTCATCGGCGAGCGGGCGGCCCGCGACCACGCGGCCCTCAAGCCGCTGCCGCCCACCCCGTATCTGGTGGTCGAGCGGCATCTGCGGCCGGTCGGCAAGGACTGCCTGGTCGCCTTCGGCGGCAACCTCTACTCGGTGCCCGCCCGCAGGGTCCGTCCCCGCCAGCTGGTGGAGATCCGGGCCACGAAGTCGCAGATCATGCTGCACTCGACCGTCCCCGACGCCAGCGGGGAGACCTTGCTGGCCATGCACCCGCGGGCGGTCGGCCGCGGGGTTCGAGTCGTCGAGGAGAGGCACTGGGACGGTCTGCCCACCGGCAAGGGACGCCGCACGACCACCGGCGATGTCCCGCCCCAGCCCCGGCACGAACGGCCTCTCGGCGAGGAGGCCGGACCCTTGCAGGCCCTACTGAACCGAGCCGCGGCCACCCGCGTCGAGGTCGGCCGCCGACCGCTTTCGGTCTATGACGAACTGACCGGCACCCGCCCCTTCACCACCCGTTCCCAGAGCAAGGAATCGTCTTGAGCGAGCTGACCGGCAACCGCATCCGCACCACGGCCGGCAAGCTTGGCCTGCCCCACCTGGCGGAAACCATCAACGAGTTCACCCGCCGGGCGGACGAGGCGAAGATGGGCTACCTCGACTTCCTCGACCTGGTGCTGTCCGAGGAACTTGCCGTCCGCGACGACCGCCGCTTCCGCCAGGGCCTACGTCTCTCCCGGCTGCCGCACCACAAGACGATCGATGAGTACGACTTCTCGTTCCAGCCCGACCTCGACCCACGCAAGGTCAAGGATCTGGCCACCCTGTCGTTCGTCGAGGCCAAGGCGAACGCCGCCCTGCTCGGCCCGCCCGGGGTCGGCAAGACGCACATCGCCGTCGCTCTCGCGGTCGCGGCCTGCCGGGCCGGCTACTCGATCTACTTCACCAGCCTCGACGACATGGTCCGCCACCTCAAAGCCGCCGAGGCAGCCGGACGGCTCGTCAACAAGCTCGGCACCTACCTGCGGCCGAGCGTCCTGGTGGTCGATGAGGTCGGCTACCAGCCCCTGGAACGAGCCGAGGCGAACCTGGTCTTCCAGGTGATCTCCAAGCGTTACGAGAAGGGCTCGATCATCCTGACCTCGAACAAGACCTTCAGCGAATGGGGCCAGGTCTTCGGCGACGAGGTCCTCGCCACCGCCATCCTCGACCGCCTTCTCCACCACTGCGAAGTAATCTCCATCAACGGCCCCAGCTACCGGTTGAAGAACCGCCTCAAGGCCATCGAGCGAGAGACCGACGTGGCCTGACAACTGGGGACGTTCATCCGTACGCAACTGGGGAGCTAAGGCCGTACGCCGACAACGCGCGAGGGTTGGCACCGCTTCACCGCCGAACCACCCGCCTCGCCAAGGCTGTTGGCCGCCGATGCGCACGCCGCACTTTCGGATCTTGAACGGGACATCGACCACGAGGCCCGGCTTGATCACCACGCCCGGCTGCTCGTGGTCGCCACTTCCATCGTCCGCCACACCGTGACCTGCGGGCGACGCCTTGTGTTGCTGAACCGGCACGCGATCAGCGCCCGCCGTGGGCTGATCGTCTCCGGGCCTGCCGGAACCGGCAAGACCATCGCCATCACCCAGCTCGGGCGCTCGCACGAACTCCTGGACCGCGCCCGCCACCCACATGCCCCTGGCCGGATCCCAGTCCTCTACATCACCGTCCCGCCCGCCGCGACCGCCCGCATGGTCGCCGCCGAGTTCGCCCGCTTCCTCGGCCTTCCGGTCCACCGCCGCTCGAACATCACCGACCTCATCGAGGCTGTCGTCGGCGTCTGCACCGACGCTCGCACCGGCCTGGTCCTGGTCGACGAACTGCACAACGTCTCGCTGACCAGCCGCACCGGCGCCGAAGTCGCCGACACCCTCAAGTACTTCTCCGAACGCATCCCCGCGACCTTCATCTACGCCGGCATCAACATCGAGCACGGCAACCTGCTCTCCGGAACTCGCGGGGCCCAGATCGCTGGACGCTTCACCCTCATCCCCACTCACGCGTTCCCCTACGGCACCGAGTGGCAGGGCTTGGTCGCAACCCTGGAGAACACCTTGTTGCTGCACCAACATCGCCCCGGAACACTGGTCTCGCTCGACCGCTACCTGCACGAACGGACCGGCGGCATGATCGGGGCGCTCTCCCATGCCATCCGCGGGGCTGCGATCGACGCGATCCTCACCGGCACCGAGAAGATCACCAAGAAGTCCCTGGAAGCGATTCCACTGGATCACACCGCCCAGAACGCTTCAGCTCTTTCGACGGCGGCCAGTCGGTGACATCTGAGCTGCCTGACCGGATCGCCCGGCTCCCCGTCAATGTCCGCCCGCGGCTCGGTGAGATAACCGACTCCTACATCCGACGGCTGGCCCGAGCTAACCACCTCAAGCCGAGCTACCTGCACTGCTTCCTCTGCGGACCACCCTTCTGGGTCGGGAGACCCCAAATCGAACGGCTCGCTGCTGTCTCAGGACGCTCCACGGCAGCCCTGCAGCACGCACTCTCAGATGCCAGCTCTCCCCGAGGCCGGGCTAAGCCGAGCTCTCGCGCCCTCCGCCTCCACCAGCACAAAGCGCTCACCCGTCACCGGGTCGACCAAACCGTTCTCATCCAGCACGATGCGCTGGACGGGAGCATGACCGTCCGCGCCATCTCAGCGGAATGGCTGGTCCCCCGCTGGCTGGTCCGCCGCGTCCTGAACTCCTCAATCTTCCCCGCTCGCAGCACACGCCGACGACGCACCGCCCTCGACGACCAGGACCAGAAACTGATCACCGCCATGATCAACAAGGGGATGGGCGCCAAGGAGATCTGGACCGAGCTCATGGACATCCACGACATCTCAGTGTCGATTGCGAACCTGCAGATCATGGCCACCAAGCAACGCCGCACGGCTCAGAACCAGCAGCGACGGCTCTCCCCCGACCGCCCAAAGGCATCTTGACGAGCCAGGACACGCTGGTTGGAACTTTGGTCACGCATGTTGGAACCGGGGGGATGTCAGCTCCGGAGTCGACCCATCTCCCGTGCTGCAAAAGCGCGGAAGTTGCGCGGTGGGCGGCCAGTGAGGCGCTGGACGGTGTCGGTGGTGCGGTCCTCGGCGCCTTCGGCGATGGCGTGGTCCATGCCGGCGAGCATCGCGGCGAACTCGGCGGGCATGTCGGCGGCCAGGCGCTCGCGCATCTGCTCGTAGGTCAACTGGCGGTGGGTGATGGTCTGACAGGTGATCTGAGTGAGGATGGCGGCGATGTCGCCGTAGCTCAACGCTTCCGGCCCGGTGATGATCAGGTCGGTGTTCGGCGCCTGCGTCTCAGTCAGTGAGTGCACGGCGACGTCGGCGATGTCGTCGGCGTCGACGAACCCGACGCGGCCCTCGCCGGCTGCCGTTTGGATGGTCCCGTCCGCTCGAATAGTCCGGGCGTGCGCGTGGTTGCCGGTGAAGTTCTGCATGAACCACGAGGGCCGCAGGACCGCCCACTGGGAGAACAGGCCGGGCATGGCCTGGTGAACCTGTCCCACGGCAGGGCCGCCGACGGGGATCGCCGACGAGCTGAGCAGCACCGCCCGGCGGACTCCTGCCGTATGGGCCTGCTGGAGGAAGGGCAGCATGACGGCTGCCGGGTCCGGAGCGCCGAGCGGCGGGATGAGATAGACCCGGTCTGCGCCTTCGAGGGCGCCTTCGAAGGACGCGGGGTCGTGCCAGTCGAACCGCACGGGACGGGACCCGCCCACGGGGGTGGCGCGTCGGCTGGCGGCCTTGACGCGCCGGCCTGCGGCGGCCAGCCGGGCGGCGACGCGGCTGCCGGTGGTGCCCGTGGCCCCGATGACCAGGGTGAACTCCTCGGGCACGTTCATCAGTAGCTCCCAGCAAACTTGGTGGCGGGGTTCTGGACGGCGAGCGGGTTCCAGTAGTCGCGGTAGTGGGTGATGAGGCCGTTCTTGACTGTGACAACGGCGATGTAGGACATGTCGAAGGGGCTTTCGGTGTCCGCCAGGCGGCCCACACCGCGCATCTCGACCACGATGGTCTCCGGGGCGATGGTCTGGTGAATCTCGACGTGGGGAAAGTCGTGAAGGTCTATGTGGTCGGGGTAGTCGCGCATGTACTCGGCGACGGCTGCCTTGCCCTCCAGCCGCTTTGGCCAGCCCTCCGGCGCGAAGGGGAACTCGAAGATCCCGTTCTCGTCCCACAGGTCGACCCAGGCGGGGATGTCCTTGTCCAGCAGTAGTTGCAGGCCGTGGCGGTACAGGTCCATCGGTGCGGTGCTCGCGCTCATGGGTTACTCCATCCCCGTACGATACGGACCCTAGGTCCGTTTCACGTAGCTACAATACGGACCCAGGGTCCGCTTTGCAAACGGAGGAATCGCATGCCCGAACGCAAACCACGCGCGGACGCCACTCGCAATCGGGAGGCCGTCCTTGCGGCTGCCGACACGCTCTTCGCCCGTTGCGGGAGCCCTGAGGCGGTCACCATGGCCGACATCGCGGCAGCAGCCGGCGTCGGCAAGGCAACGCTCTTCCGCGGCTTCGGTGACCGCACCGGCCTGATCCACGCGCTGTACGAGATGCGGCTCGCACCGATCAGGCTCGCCGCCGAAGAGGGCCCGCCGCCTCTGGGGCCGGCCACCCCGCCACTCCAGCGCGTACCCGCCCTCCTCGACGCTGTCCTGTGCTTCAAGATCGACAACCGCCACCTTGCCCTGGCACTGGAGGGAACCGGCAGCGACAGCCCTTATGCGGCAGAACACTACGAGCGGTGGCACAGCACACTCCAGGCCGCGCTGGAGCAGATTCCCGGACTCACTGACAGCAATTTCACTGCGCATGCTCTACTTGCTGCCACCCGCGCCGACCTCGTCGAACACCTCGTCGGCCAACAGCGGATGACTCGTGAGCAGATGCGGGCTCACCTGACGGCTTTCACCGCCAGAGTCTTGGAATCCCCTGCACCACTGGATTGAACACCTCGAACCGACCTCGAATGCCACCAGCGAAGACGTTCACGCCGTCGCGGGCTCCGGCTCTCCTGAACCGGTTCCGACAAGACTGGCATTCGCCGTTGGTTGCAAGAACTGTGACCATCTGGTTCCAACTACTATGTCCCGGCTCACCCGATCCGGATCGCTCCAACTTCGATGAGACGAGCTCCACCTTCAGTGAGACAGGACAACCGCCCTCAGCATGCGGCGGGCGCCCGCGCTCGACAGCGGGACGGGCCGGCATGTGCTCCCGCGCCCGTCCCGCCCGTCGCCGGCCCTCCTACCGGCGCTCACCGCCGGGGAGCGTGTCCCTGAGGTGCTGCGCCTGGGCCCTGATGTCCCGCCGGACCGAGGGGTTGCGTGTCCTCTCACCGAGGATGGAGACCATGTCGTCCGCGGTCTGCCGGGCCTGCTCGATGCGGCCTGCCCTGGCCTCCATGCGGGCGCGGCGCTTCATCACCCAGCCCAGGGTGATGTTGTCGACGCCGCGGTTCTCCAATGAGGCGTTCACGACCTTGTTCAGCTGGCCGATGCTCTCCTCGGAGGCGGCTTCCTTGACGAACGGCTTCTTGTCCGCCGGCAGGTACTTGAAGTCCCGGGAGGCGTTCGCACCCTTGGCCAGTGCCGGGTAGACGGCGAGGGGGTGGTCCGGGTAGCGGGCGAGCACTTCCTCCAGCGCGTCCCGGCCGGAGGTGAGCGATTCGCCGTGGGAGCCGAGGAGGTAGAAGAGCATGCCCTGGTCGTCGCCCATCATCAGCTCGGCCACGTTCTCGTCCTCGTCGGTGTGCGGCGAACGGACGGTCACGTGGTGGACCTGTGAAAGCACCCGAGAACCGTCCGAGGCGACGTACTGGGCCCGCAGCTGATACCGGCCCGGCTGCTGGAAGTACAGGCCGTCCTTGCCGTAGCCGATGTACGTGCTCTTGTAGACCGCCGGCCGTTCGCTGTCGAGCCGGACCTCGGCGGCGTCGTCCACACAGCGCGTCAGCGGTGGCCGGTAGGTCTTGATGTCGCCGGAGGGAGTGCAGATGGCGATGGCGACGAAGCCCTCCTCGGGGTGCAGGCGCCCGTGTGTGGTGCGTCCGTTCAGGTCGGTGGTGGACAGCTTGAGTTCGACGACGACCGGCTGCCCGAACCGGAAGGTGCTCGGCGAGCGAAGCTCCAGGGCGAGGCCTGAGTTGTTCACCATGGGGTCGCCGAACAGGGCGGCGTCGGTCTCGGCAGCGCCCACGCCGAAGGGGTTCCCTCCCATGGCCACATCCCGGTAGAAGCCGTGCCTGAGGTGGACCAGCTCGTTGTCGGTGAACTGGAACGGGAAGGCCGCCCAGTAGGCGGGCTCTCCGCCCGGCGCCGGGGGTGGGGGCTGGTACCGCTTCGTGTAGTTCATCCACGACAGGTCACCCAGGCCACCGTTGGGACCCAGCGGCTGCGGAGGACTGGCGGAGTTCTTCAGCCAGGAGTGGTACAGGTTGAAGGCGTGGCCGAGTCATACGGTCCGTGCTCCTTCTGCTTGGGCTTCTTGGGCTTCATGGGCCACGACCCCTGGGAAGGAAGCGAGACGGGCTCGATCCGCCGGCCGACTTCCTCAGCCCACCACAGCGATGCCGAACCTTCGCGCCACATGCGCCCGTCCAGGTGGCACACGGGGCGCTGAGGGGCCTGAAGCGGCGTCAGTCCCCTGTGAATCCGCCACACCCACCCCACGCGATGCGTCATCTCATATCTGAGATAACCTGCCGCTATGGCAGACGACTACCTCGTACGTATCGGCAAGCTCATCCGTGACGCCCGTCAGCACCGGGGCTGGACACAGACACAGCTCGCCGAAGCACTGGGCACCAGCCAGAGTGCCGTGAACCGCATCGAGCGCGGGAACCAGAACATCAGCCTTGAGATGATCGCGCGCATCGGCGAGGCTCTCGACAGTGAAATCGTCTCCCTGGGGTACGCGGGACCGATGCATCTGCGCGTGGTCGGCGGACGGCGTCTTTCCGGTTCGATCGACGTGAAGACGAGCAAGAACGCGTGTGTGGCGCTGCTTTGCGCCTCGCTGCTGAACAAGGGCCGCACCGTACTGAGGCGTGTCGCGCGCATCGAGGAGGTCTACCGCCTGCTGGAAGTGCTCAACTCGATCGGCGTACGCACCCGTTGGATCAACGACGGGAAGGACCTGGAGATCGTCCCGCCCGCGCAGCTCGACATGGACTCCATGGACGCCCAGGCGGCGCGCCGGACCCGGAGCATCATCATGTTCCTCGGCCCGCTGCTGCACCGCATGGACCGTTTCAGGCTTCCCTACGCGGGCGGCTGCGACCTCGGCACGCGCACCATCGAGCCGCACATGATCGCACTGCGCCGCTTCGGTCTGGACATCACCGCGACCGAGGGCATCTACCACGCGGTGGTGGAGCCCTCGACCGGGCCGACCCGTCCGATCGTACTGACCGAGCGCGGCGACACGGTGACCGAGAACGCGCTGCTCGCCGCTGCCCGCCACGACGGCGTGAGCGTCATCCGCAACGCGTCGTCCAACTACATGGTCCAGGACCTGTGTTTCTTCCTGGAGGCGCTGGGTGTACGGGTCGACGGCGTCGGTACGACCACGCTGACCGTGCACGGCGTACCGAACATCGACGTGGACGTCGACTACTCGCCGTCCGAGGACCCGGTCGAGGCGATGAGCCTGCTCGCGGCGGCCGTCGTGACGGGTTCCGAACTGACGATCCGGCGGGTCCCGATCGAGTTCCTGGAGATCGAGCTCGCGGTGCTGGAGGAGATGGGCCTCGACCACGACCGCACGGGCGAGTACGAGGCGGACAACGGGCGTACGCGCCTGGTGGACCTGACCGTACGGCCCTCGAAGCTCGAGGCGCCGATCGACAAGATCCACCCGATGCCGTTCCCCGGCCTCAACATCGACAATGTGCCGTTCTTCGCGGCGATCGCGGCGGTCGCCGTGGGCCAGACCCTGATCCACGACTGGGTCTACGACAACCGCGCGATCTACCTGACGGACCTCAACCGCCTGGGCGGCCGCCTCCAGCTCCTGGACCCGCACCGCGTACTGGTGGAGGGCCCGACCCGGTGGCGCGCCGCCGAGATGATGTGCCCGCCGGCGCTGCGGCCCGCGGTGGTCGTACTGCTGGCGATGATGGCGGCCGAAGGCACGTCCGTACTCCGCAACGTCTACGTCATCAACCGCGGTTACGAGGACCTGGCGGAGCGCCTCAACTCGGTCGGCGCGCAGATCGAGATCTTCCGCGACATCTGACCGGCGGGGTGTCGTGCCCCTTGGACCCAAGGGGCACGACACCACAGCATGCCAGCTGACCTGCGAATACTTACCTTCACGGCCCTTCACTGATCACTGTTGTTTTTCAGCGCCTTGTGCAACGCACGTGCAAGATGATCTTGAGTAGTCGACGATGCGTCAGACAAACCTGAGCAGCCGTCAGCCTTCACGCAGAGTTGTCACCGAAGCGACCTCGCAACGTCCGATGTCGGTCGCGTCACGCCGACCGCGTGTGGTCGACGAGGCGAGCCGCTATCTGCCCGATGTCTCCGGCCTCGCGACGCAACCTGGGCTCGGCGGCGCATCCGACTCCTCCGGCTGACCACCAAGCCATGCAGAAGAGGACCCGCACCACGCGGGCGCGGCTCCTTCGTCGTAGACGGGCGCCGTGTCACGGGCTGAGTCTGCGCCCACCTCGCGGGAGCACTCGCCGTGACGTCCGGGCCAGCCGGGTGTCGGGCCGCCCTACGATGAGCAGCGTGACAAGCCTCCGCGCCCCGGGCTCTGGCCCGCAGCACATAGCCGTGGGGACCGCCGAGACCGACCGACAGCTGACCGACTCCACCCGCCTGATGTATTCCGCCGACATGGCCGCCTTCACTGCCTGGTGCGCGAGCGTCGGTCGGCGGCCGCTGCCTGCTGCCCCGGAGACTGTCACCGAGTACGTGGCGCACTCGGAAGATTTCAAGTCCAGTGAGACGGTCGTGACGCTATGAGGTTTGTGGTGCGGGTTCCCTGCGCTTGGCTGGGTCGTTGATCCAGGCCGTCTGGGGTATCTCGGGTGGTCGGGGGCGGCGGCCGAAGCGTTCGGGGTGGCGGGTGTATGCCTCGGCGAGGGTGACCGCGCGCTGGTCGCGGACCTCCTCGGCGGTCCCGAAGTGGACGGAGGCGGGGGTGTGCCAGCCGATGCCCGAGTGCCGGTGCTCATGGTTGTAATACGCGATGAACGCGTCGAACCACTCGCGTGCGTGGGCCAGCGAATCGAACCGTTCGGGATAGTCCGACATGTACTTCGTGGTCTTGAACTGGGCCTCGCTGTAAGGATTGTCGTTGGAGACCTTCGGCCTCGAGTGCGACCGCGTCACGCCCAGATCGATCAGCAGTTGGGAGACCTTCTTCGACGTCATCGAAGTGCCGCGGTCCGCGTGCACGGTCTGGGGCACGATGCCGTTGCGGGCGATGCTCTCGCGGATCAACTCCTGGGCCCGCACCGCCGATTCGGCCCGCTCGACGGTGTGGCCGACGATGAAGCGGCTGAAGATGTCGATGATCACGTAGGCGTGATACCAGACGCCTTTGACTGGTCCGGCCGCCTTGGTGATGTCCCAGGTGAATACCTGCGAGGGCCCTGTGGCGACCAGCTCGGGCACCGCCTTGGCGGGATGGGTGGCCTGCCGTCGGCGGTCACCGCACTGATCCTGCTCGCGCAGGATCCGGTACATCGTCGAGACGGAGCAGTGATAACGCCCGGCATCCAGCTCGCGGGCCCAGATCTGTGCGGGCGCCAGTTCGGCGTACTCGTCGCCATTCATCAACTCCAGTACCGCAGCACGCTCTTCGGCCGTCAGGGCCGACGGCTGCACCTGCGGCGAGCGGGGCCTGCGCGGTGGCGGGGGCTGAAGCCGGCGGTAGTGGGTGGCGCGGGAGCGGCCGGTCAGCCGGCACGCGACGGTGATGCCCAGTTCGCTCTCGATGCCGGTGAACGCGTCATCCACCACCGGGTCGGCGCCAGCCTTCAGTCCGCGCTCTCGGAGATCATTTCCAAGAGCGCGGAAGCTTTTCCCATAACCTCCAGCGCGGCCTTGTTCCGCGCCAGTTCCTTCTCCAGCCGTTCCACCTGGCGGCGCAGTTTCTCGTTCTCCGCCTCGGCAGCCGACTTCTTCGGCCGGGCCGGGCTGGTGCGATGGTCGACCAGCTTCTCCAGGGCCCCGGCATCCCGGGCGGCCCGCCACTCCTTGACATGCGAGTGGTAGAGCCGTTCCCGGCGCAGGACCGAGCCCTTCTCGTTCCTGGGCGCGGCGTCGTACTCGGCGACGATTCGCAGTTTGTACTCCGAGGTGAAAGTGCGGCGCTTCGGCCTCGGCGCCGGGTCGGACCCGACGGACTCTGTGCTGGTCATGAGGGGTGGGGTCTCCTGTCGTGCCCTCTCAGGCTAACCCGCCGAAGCGGAACGTCTCACCCAAGGCTGACAGAGAGGGACTTGACCGTAACTCCGTCGCCGCAGACCGGCCGCACGCTCGCCCCCGGGTCCATCAATCGCATCCTGACCGCCGTCCGCGCTGCGCACAGGGCGGACGCTGTACCCGCCCCTGAGACCGAGGGCGCCCGCAAGGTACTGTCCGGCTACCGTAAACGCCTGGCCGCCGCCAAGATCCGGGCCGAGGCCCGGATCGCCCGCCCCCGTGGGGCCGGACCCTCCACCCCGGATGCCTTACGCGAGATGCTCGCCACCCTCGACCAGGACACGCTCATTGGGAAGCGGGACGCCGCGCTGCTCCTGCTTGGCTACGCCTGCACCGCCCACGTCTCCGAGCTGGTCTCGCTCGACCGGGCCGACGCCGTGGAAACCAACACAGGGCTCCTGGTAACCCTCTACCGGCGCCCACTCAAGCGGCACGACAAAGTGGCCGTGCCCTATGGCCCCACCCCCGCCACCTGCCCTGTGTGGGCCGTCCGCGCGCTGGTCGCCGCGCTAAACCCCAAGGGGCGCACCGATGGGCCGCTGTTCGTCCGTATCGATAAGCACGACCGCATCACCCCTCCACTGACCCATCACGCCCGGAGCGTCGGGGCCCCGGCCGGCCGCATCACCCCTACCGTCGCGGCCGCCATCGTCACCCGCGCTGCCATGCTCGCCGACTTCGAGGGGCAGTGGACTGGCCACTCCCTGCGCCGCGGGTTCGACACCGCCGCCCGCCGCGCCAGCCGAGAGACGTAGTCGGCGGCCTTCTCGGCGGTCTCGCGGTTCCGGCTCAGCCACGAGTGGAGGGCGACGCGGCGGCCCTCCAGGAGCGCATCAAGCCGGTCGAGGACGCATACCCTGCCGCTCATAGCCAGCAAGATCCCGTGCGCGGGGGCACAAAAGGGGAGCGGCACCAGGCGCCTCCGGATGACTTGCGCTCCTACACGGTGTCGCCAGCGTCTCCGGTGACGGCCACCTGGGCAGACGGATCGACGGAGGTCCGGGCGGCGGAGGCGGCTCGCAAGACGACGCCGGCGCCGCGGCGGCGTGGGCTGGCGGTGTGTGCGATGCGCGAGGCCTCGATCGAGGGCAAGGTGTGGGCCAGCCGGGAACAGGGCTCCAGCCGGGGCAAGCCGGTACACCCTGACTGCGAGAAGAAGGCGCAGGGGTTCACAGCGAAGCGCCGGGAGGCCAAGCAGCAGGAACGGGCTGCCCAAGCCGAAGCGCCTGTCACTGGTGGAGGAGAACCGGCGGCTGTTCGCGGAGCAGGACCGCATCTGTGAGCTGCGCGGGCGCGAGGCCGACCAGGAGGTCTACGGCCTCGCACATGTAGCGGTAGGCCGTGGCAACCCCCGATGCGGAAGCCTGCTGCGAGGCGGCGTAGGTGTCCCCGCAACGCAGGTGTGCCAGGACGAGTAGGGCCTGCTGGCCGCAGACAGGCGACGTCACCGGGTGCCGATTTGACGACGGCGACCTGCGAGGAGACCGGAGAGGTGTCGCAGGGTGCGGCCGGACAGATCGATACCGGACGGGTAGACAAGCACGCGAAAGCTCCTGGCGGATTGGTGATCTTGGTCGTGAACCCGTCTACCAGGAGCTTTCTTCGTGCCCACCGCCGGGGTCGCCCGTCCAACTTCCCGTCAGGTGAGAACCAGCTCAGTGGCCAACTCGCGGTATTCGAAACACCATTCAAGATCACAAGCAACGGCTAGTAGGTTGATCCCCTCACGCTGTATGCCGACGTTCACGGTCAGAGGGCAGGCCCCGGTCAGCCGGGGACGCATTTGACCACCCCCGGGGGGCTCCACATGACGAACGAGCAACGAACGGTCGACCAGCGCCTGTGGCATCTCCTGGACTCCCTCCGGGGACACATGGATGCCGGCGAGATGGCCGACGTGCTGCTGTGGAACGTCGTCGAATGGCGAACCCGGACGACGGGCCTGCCTGCACCAGAACTCGAAGACCTTCAGCGTGCCGCGGGGGATGCACGGCTCAGAGCCCCTGAGTTGCACTCATTGCTGGACGGTGAGCAACAGGCGCTGAACAGCTACACGCCGACCCAGCTGCGTCACTACGCCCGTCTCCTGCTCCGCCCCTACCTGCCCTCGGACCACCGTGGCGAGTTCACCACGTCGGCCTCGCTCGTCGAGGTTGCCAAAACCGCGCTGACCGCGTACGCGCACGGAGGCGGCACATCTCTACGATCCGGCATGCGGTTCCGCCACCCTGGCGCTGGACGCGGCGCAGGTGCTGGCCGAGCAGACCGGAACGGCTGTCACCGTCAACGGCCAGGACATCAACGCGGCGACTGTCCGGCGTGCCCGTGCCCACGCCTTCCTCCTGGGCGCCGACTCCAGGTTCAGCCAAGCTGACTCGCTCACACAGGACGCCTTCCCCGACCGCCGATTCGATTACACGGTGGCCGAGATTCCGTACGACCTGTCCTGGCGGAACAGCTACGAGGAATGCGCAGCCGAGGCCGACCGACCGGAAGGCCGCTACCCCGCCGGGCTTCCACAGCCCGACAACGCCTCGCTCCTGTTCGCCCAGATCCTGGTCAGTAAGCTTCGGGATCCGGCGGATGGCGGCGGCCGGGGCATCATGTTCACCACCACCGGACCGCTGTACGACGCGGGCGGCAGCGCTATCCGTACATGGCTGCTCGACCAGGATTTCCTGGACGCCGTGGTCGTGCTGCCGGAAGGGCTCAGCACCAGCACCGGAATGCGGCTGTACGCCCTGGTCTTCTCCAACCGCAAGCCTGCGGCACGTCGACACAAGGTGAAGTTCATCGACCTCCGGGGCTTCTACCAGGACGGGGACGCCCGTCGACTCGAACGCCGCACGATCAGCGAGGCGGCTCTCGACGAACTGTCCCGCAGCCTGAGGCATTCAAAGCCGACGGCCTACAGCCGATCAGCCGCAGCAAAGGATCTGTCCTTCCGACAGGTCAGCGTCACCCACCACGCCACCGCGGTCACCAGCAGGCGCGAGCCGGGCGATGTTCCGCGCCTGACCATGCTCCTGCCGGCGACCTCCACCACCGAAGCCTGGCACGACACTCGGTACGCCACTGTGCCACCGACCGTGACGGACGTGGCCAAACCACCGTTCACACGGTTCGACGTGGACCGCGTCTTCACCACCGACCGAACCCCGCGTGCGCTGCGAGCACTCACCCAGCTCGGCTGGAAGACCGCCCGTCTCACCGAGCTCACTGAGCACCTCTGCTACATCCCCTCGGCCAAGGCCGCTGAGCGCGCCGCCCTGCTGTTGGCCGTCACCGGGGAGCAGGCTCTTGTCGTCCCCATCGAACCGCACCTGGACGCGGTGGCCGGGGACCCTGGCGAAGTTGCTCCCGATAACCGGGTGCTCGTGATTCGGCCCAGGAACGCGTACACGGACGCCGAATACCTGGCGGGGTGGCTCAATTCCCCTCTCGGCCGGCACCTGCGCTCGACAGCCGTCGGCTCCGGCGGCGACAGCTACGTCAGCCCCCGCGCCGTCAACCTCAACCAGGCCTGGCGCATGGCTGACGATCTCCTCGTCGCCCTGCCGGACCTCCCCGTCCAGAGGGAAATGGCCCGCGCGGAACGGGCGCTTGTTACAGCCCGCCGTCACCTGGTCGACTCGCACCGGGAGCTCTGGAACGACCCCAAAAAGCGATCCGACATCTACCGCGAAGCCAGCAGTCTCATTCCGTCGGCAGATCTCGCTCAATGGGCGACCAGCCTGCCCTTCCCTATGGCCAGTGCCCTCTGGGCATACGAATCCAAAGGCGACAGCAACCTGCACGCCCGCCGCGACCAGATGTTCCACTTCTGGGAAGCCACCATCCAATTCCACGCCACCGTTAGCGTGTCAGCCCTGCTCCAGGACCGTTCACGGCTCCAGCAGGAACTTCCCGCACTCGCCGAGCAAATCCGCTCCATGGGACTCACCCCCGAGCGGGCCACCCTCGGTGTCTGGCACATCATCCTGCAACGACTCAACAAGAGATATCGCACCGCACTGACCGGAACCGACACCGACGAGCAGGCACGAGCGCGAGCAGCCTTTGCCGACGCACCACCAGATTTCCTGGACACCCTCCTCAGCGCCGACCTCACGAACCTGTTCGGAGAGGTGATCCAACGGCGCAATGCCTGGAGCGGCCACTCAGGTACGACAACCGCCGCGTCACTCAAGGAGCAACTCGACATCCTGACCGGTCACGTCCACACCCTGCGCAACCTGATCGGCACCGGCTGGCAGGACTTTCTTCTCGTGCGCGCCGGCGCCGCCCGGATCAGAAACAGGGTATTCCACCATGATGTGGACCTGGCCATGGGTCCTAACGCACCCTTCAGACAGGAACAGATCCCGATCAGCGTGGCCATGGAGGAAGACGGGCTGTACCTCCTCTCACGCGAAGCTGGCAGCGCACTCCCCCTCGCACCGCTGATCGTGATGCACCCGGCAGCGTTCGGATCGAACAGCGGCTGCTACTACTTCAACCGCCTCCAACCTGAAGGTGTCCGATTCGTTGCCTACCACGAAGCAGCCGAACCTGAACGGATCGAGGACGCCCCACCCACCGCCGCTCTTTCTGCTGCCCTGACCTCCGGCGAGACGGCCGCCAGCGACGAATCCCATCAGACGGAACACGCCTAAGGCCAATGCTGGTGACTTTGG
>NZ_JAGGPA010000036.1 GCF_018614035.1 Streptomyces sp. ISL-96 | reverse complement strand
GAATTCGACACACCCCACCCAACGCCACACCCCGGCCCGAGGACACCCCCGGACCGGTCACACCATACGAATCAACGACCCGCGAAGTACGGGTCTAGGAGACCCGACACTCATGAGTGTTCTTCTTTCCGATACCGCACTGCTTTTCGGGCGGTACGCCCGTCAGTCGCTGCGCTCCAAGTTCCAGATGCTCTTCGGCGCACTGATGCCACTGCTGTATCTGGTCTTCTTCGGTCCCTTGCTGACCGGTCTGCCGCTCGGCTCGCAGGGCGATTCGTGGCAGGTCCTCGTTCCCGGCCTGCTCCTCCAACTCGGCCTGTTCGGCGCCCTGTTCGCCGGTTTCTCGGTCATCCTCGAACAGCAGTCCGGCGTACTGGAGCGGATGCGGGCCACCCCCGTCAGCCGGCTCGCACTGCTCCTGGGGCGCGTGCTGCGGGACGCGGCACTTTTCGTGCTCCAGGCGGTACTGGTGGTGCTGGCCGCGACGGTGCTCGGGCTGCGGGCTCCGCTGGGCGGCATCCTGATCGGCTTCGCGTTCGTGGGCGTACTGACGATCGCGCTCGCCTCGCTGTCGTACTCCGTCGCACTCAAGGTCTCCCGCCCGCAGGATTTCGGTCCCCTGATCAACGGGCTGAGCATGCCGTCGATGCTGCTCTCCGGCCTGATGCTGCCGATGACGCTGGCGCCGGGGTGGCTGGATGTGCTGTCGCACTTCATGCCGTTCCGCTACCTGGTGGACGCGATGCGGGCGGGCTATGTGGGCGATTACGCGGGTACGGCGATGCTGTACGGCGTGCTCGTGTCGGCCGCGCTGGTGGCGGTCGCCGTGACGGTGGGCACACGGGTCTTCCGGAAGGCGGGGGCGTAGCTAGGCTCGGTTGCATGGTCAATCTGACGCGCATCTATACCCGTACCGGCGACAAGGGCACCACCGCCCTGGGCGACATGAGCCGCACCGCCAAGACCGATCTGCGGATCTCTGCTTACGCCGACGCCAATGAGGCCAATGCCGCCATCGGGACGGCGATCGCCCTCGGGCAGCTCGACGAGGCCGTGGTGAAGGTCCTCGTCCGGGTCCAGAACGACCTCTTCGACGTGGGCGCGGATCTGTCCACTCCGGTGGTCAAGGACCCGAAGTACCCGCCGCTTCGTGTCGAGCAGTCGTACATCGACAAGCTGGAGGCGGACTGCGACCGCTTCCTGGAGGAGCTGGAGAAACTGCGGAGCTTCATCCTGCCGGGGGGCACGCCTGGAGCGGCGCTGCTGCACCAGGCGTGCACGGTGGTGCGGCGGGCGGAGCGGTCGACGTGGGCGGCGTTCGAGGTCCACGGGGAGGTCATGAATCCGCTGACGGCGACGTATCTGAACCGGCTGTCGGACCTGCTGTTCATCCTGGCCAGGGTGGCCAACAAGGAGGTCGGGGACGTGCTGTGGGTTCCGGGCGGCGAGCGGTAGGGGCGCATCGCCTGCGGCGGGCTTGTTGCCCACCCCGCCCCTTCCCGAACTGGGGGCAAGCCCCCAGACCCCCGGACGGGCTGGATCCGGCCGCACCAACCAGCCCCTCCGGCGTTTGAGGAGCGGGGCCTGGGGCAGCGCCCCAGTTCGGGAAGGGGCGGGTCGGGGAAAGGCGCCGCGCAGCGGCCCGCCCGTACCCCAGCCCCCGCTATCCCACTGGCTCCCGCTTCGGGAACACCGTGTACGCCCCCGCGATGATCGCGTTGATGCCGATCACGAAGCGCATCTTCTGCTGCCACATCCGCAGCGACCCGACGTCCCCGTCCCCACCCACGTACCAGATCGCCACCTGAAGCAGCCCCATCGCGATCCCCGCCCCCAGCATCCACCGCCCCGCGACCTTCCACTCGTGGACCGCGCGAGCCATCCCGTACTTCGGCGGCCGCACCGGCGCCGACCCGCCAGCGAAGCGGTGGGCAAACCGGGCGTCGGCCCACTTGATTACGCGATGGCCGAACGCGACCGTGAAGCCGATGTAGACGGCCGCGAGACCGTGCTTCCAGTCCGGCTCAGCGCCGTTCTTCAAGTCGACGGCCGTGACGACCAGCAGCACGACCTCCAGCAGCGGCTCCATGAGCAGCACGGCCACCCCGGCGCGCGGCATCTTCGCCAGGTAGCGCAGGGCCAGGCCCCCGGCCAGCAATACCCAGAAACCGACTTCGCAGATGATGATCAGCGCGACGATCACAGTGTTCACTCCCCTCCCGTTATGCTCCCAACCCTCCCGTCCGCGAAGCCCCGAATCGTCGTCGCCAATGACGAACCCGCACTGCATCCTTCGATGTAGCCGCGGCTCAACCCGCACGGGGAGGACGAGCCGGTCCGCGCCGTGTTGGATGGTGACGTGACCCGCTTCCCCCGCCCGCATCGCGACGGCGTCCTCCTCGCGGTGATCGGCCTGCTCGGCGGAGTCCTCCTGTGGGGCCTCGGGCTGCACACCACCGCCTTCCGGGACCTGACGCCGTCCTGGGTGACCCTCGTACCGCTCGCGGTGATGGCCTCAGTGGAGCTGCTGCGCAGGTCGTGCCCCAGTACGGCCCTGCTCATCGGCACCGTCGCCCTGATTGCCGACCAGTTCACCCACGGCAATCTGGCGACCGTCCTGATGTACACGGACCTGATGTACGCCGCCGTGGTGTACGGAACTCCCGGAGCGGCCCGCCGGATCCCCGTCATCACGGGCCTGATCACCGTGGCCATGACGATCGCCGCCCTGGCCTGGCTCCGCCGCCCGGAGGCGCTGCTCATCGGCGTCGGCACCGGCCTGGTCTCCTTCGCGCCCGCGATCACCGGCGCCAGCCTGCGCAACCACCGCGAGGCGGCGGAGGCGGCCCGGCTGCGCGCCGAACAGACCGCGCTGCTGGCCGAGATCGACCGTAACCAGGCCATCACGGCCGAGCGCTCCCGCATGGCGCGCGAGCTGCACGACATGGTCGCCAACCACCTGTCCGCCATCGCGATCCACTCCACAGCCGCGCTGTCCATCGCAGAGCCGCAGGCGTCTACGGACGCGCTGGCCGTCATCCGCGAGAACAGCGTCCAGGGCCTGTCCGAGATGCGCAGGCTCATCGGTCTGCTCCGCGACAGCGGCGGAGCGGACCAGGAGCCCGCTGTCGCCCCCGCGCTCGACGGGCTCGACGCCCTCATCGCCAAGGTCCGTACGGTCGGCGCCGACAGCGGACTCGTCTTCGTCCTCGACGACGGCCGCGAACCGGGCAGCGGCCGGCTCCCCGCGCCGGTCGAGATGGCCGCGTACCGGATCGTCCAGGAGTCCCTCACCAACGCGCTCAAGCACGCCTCCCCCGGCACGGTCACGGTGACGCTCGCGCACACCGACCACACGCTGACGGTCGGCGTGACCAGCCCGTACGGCGAGCGGCCCGGCCCACGCGCGCCCGGTTCGGGTGCGGGCCTGGTGGGGATGCGGGAGCGGGTCACGCTGCTCGACGGGTCGCTGGAGGCGGGCCCCGTCACCGCGGCGGACGGCACGAAGATCTGGCAAGTACGGGCGCGACTGCCCGCCGAGGACGATACGGAGCTGTACGCATGACGACGATTCGGGTACTGGTCGCCGAAGACCAGTCGGCCGTACGGGCGGGCCTCGTGCTCATCCTCAACAGTGCCCAGGACATCGAGGTGGTGGGCGAGGCCGCGGACGGCGAGGCGGCGGTCGCCATGGCGCGCGAACTGCGCCCGGACCTGGTGCTGATGGACGTACAGATGCCGCGCCTGGACGGGGTGTCGGCGACCCGGCAGGTGGTGGCGGAGCAGCTCGCCGACGTCCTGGTGCTGACGACTTTCGATCTCGACGAGTACGTCTTCGGGGCGCTGCGCGCCGGGGCCGCGGGCTTTCTGCTGAAGAACACGGACGCGAAGGACCTGATCGAGGCGGTACGCACCGTGGCGCGCGGCGAGGGTCTGATCGCGCCCGCCGTCACCCGCCGGCTGATCGCGGAGTTCGCGTCGCCCGCGCCCGTACGGTCCGCCAACGCGCCTGGTCACCAGGCCCTCGATGCGCTTACCCGGCGGGAGCGGGAGGTGCTGTCGTGTCTCGGGGAAGGGCTGTCGAACGCGGATATCGCCTTACGCCTGACCATGGCCGAGGCCACGGTGAAGACCCATGTGAGCCGCCTGCTCGGGAAGCTGGAGCTGCGCAGCCGGGTGCAAGCCGCCGTACTCGCTCAGGAGTTGGGAATCTGACAGCTTGATGTCCACCGGGCATACTCCTCTGGTCCAGACCTCTTGACGATTGGTCCAGACCTTCCTACGCTCACCGCACCGCAGTAGTGGTGAGCGTGCCATGACAACAAGGTGTGCTCGCCCAGCGGCGCAGGTCCTATCCCCGTTCACCGCCGGACCTCTCTCTTGGGAGCACCCTTGAGTACAACACCCCCCCTACGCACCCGCTTCAGAACCAGAGCGGCAGCCGGTCTCACCGCGCTGATCGTGCCGCTCGCCGCCATGGTCGGCCTGGCCTCCCCCGCACAGGCCGCCGCCTCGGCGACCGCCTCGTACACCAAGGTCTCCGACTGGGGCACCGGCTTCGAGGGCAAGTGGACGGTGAAGAACACCGGCACCACCACCCTGAGCAGCTGGACCGTGGAGTGGGACTTCCCCGCCGGTACGTCCGTCACCTCCGCCTGGGACGCCGACGTCACCAGCTCGGGCAACCACTGGACCGCCAAGAACAAGAGCTGGGGCGGCAATCTCGCGCCCGGCGCCAGCGCGTCCTTCGGCTTCAACGGCACCGGCACCGGCTCCCCCAGCGGCTGCAAGCTCAACGGCGGGTCGTGCGACGGCGGTTCGGTGCCCGGTGACACTCCGCCGACCGCACCCGGCACGCCTTCCGCGAGCACCATCACCGACACGTCGGTGAAGTTGTCGTGGACCGCCGCCACCGACGACAAGGGCGTCAAGAACTACGACGTGCTGCGCGACGGCGCCAAGGTCGCGACGGTGACCGCGACGACGTACACGGACAGCGGGCTCACCGCCGGCACCGACTACTCGTACTCCGTGCAGGCCCGTGACACCGCCGATCAGACGGGCCCGGTCAGCGGCGCCCGCGCGGTCAGGACCACTGGCGGCGGCACCGACCCGGGCCCCGGCCCGGGCGGCCAGGTCAAGCTGGGCTACTTCACCGAGTGGGGCATCTACGGACGCAACTACCACGTGAAGAACCTGGACACCTCCGGCTCGGCCGGCAAGATCACGCACATCAACTACTCGTTCGGCAACGTCCAGGGCGGCAAGTGCACCATGGGCGACAGCTTCGCGGCGATCGACAAGGCCTACACCGCCGACCAGAGCGTCGACGGCAAGGCCGACACCTGGGACCAGCCGCTGCGCGGCAACTTCAACCAGCTGCGCAAGCTCAAGGCGAAGTACCCGAACATCAAGGTGCTGTGGTCGTTCGGCGGCTGGACCTGGTCCGGCGGCTTCACCGAGGCCGTCAAGAACCCGGCCGCGTTCGCCGACTCCTGCTACAAGCTGGTGGAGGACCCGCGCTGGGCCGACGTCTTCGACGGCATCGACCTGGACTGGGAGTACCCGAACGCCTGCGGCCTGTCCTGCGACACGAGCGGCCCGGCCGCGTTCAAGACCATGATGCAGGCCATGCGCGCCAAGTTCGGTACGAACAACCTGGTCACCGCCGCGATCACGGCCGACGCCTCGGCCGGCGGCAAGATCGACGCCACCGACTACGCCGGAGCGGCCACGTACTCCGACTGGTACAACGTGATGACGTACGACTTCTTCGGCGCCTGGGCGGCCAAGGGCCCGACGGCCCCGCACTCCCCGCTGACCTCGTACCCCGGCATCCCGCAGGCCGGCTTCAACTCGGCCGACGCCATCGCCAAGCTCAAGGCCAAGGGCGTCCCCGCGAAGAAGCTGCTGCTCGGCATCGGCTTCTACGGGCGCGGCTGGACGGGCGTGACGCAGAAGGAGCCGGGCGGCACGGCGACCGGCGCGGCCGCCGGGACGTACGAGTCGGGCATCGAGGACTACAAGGTCCTCAAGACCAAGTGCCCCGCCAACGGTACGGTCGCGGGCACGGCGTACGCCCACTGCGGCACCGACTGGTGGAGCTACGACACCCCCGCCACCATCGGCTCCAAGATGAGCTGGGCGAAGGGGCAGGGCCTGGGAGGCGCGTTCTTCTGGGAGTTCAGCGGTGACACCGCCAATGGGGAGCTGGTGACCGCGATCAACAACGGTCTGAAGTAGTGAAGAAGGCTTGAAATAGTCGGGGGGACGGGTCCTGTGACCCGTCCCCCCGACTATTTTTCTTCGCCTGTCTACGCCACGTTCACGCGCTGGCCGGGAGGCGCGGCCTCCAGCCAGGCGAGGAAACCGGTGAGGGCGTCCTCGCTCATCGCCAGCTCCAGGCGCGTACCGCGGTGCGAGCAGCCGAGGATGCAGGCGTCGGACAGCAGCGCCAGCTCCTCCTCGCCCTCGGGCGAACGGCGCGAGAGCACCTCGATCGCCGAGCGTTCGAGAGTGCGGCGCGGGCGGGGCGCGTACGAGAAGACGCGGAACCAGTCGATGCGGTCGCCGCTGTAGCGGGCGACGCCGTACACCCACCCCTTGCCGGAGCGGTCGGGCTCCTCGGGGATGTTCCAGCGCAGGCTGCAGTCAAAGGTGCCACCGGAGCGCTGGATCAGCCGCCGGCGCAGCCCGAAGACGAAGAGTCCCACCAGTACCAGCGCGACTACCGAGCCGCTCACGAGCAGAGCGAGGAACATCTCCACCGACCTCCTCGCGTCATCTCGTCCAGTACCGGCAACAAAACAAAACTTTTCCAGATGTATCGCCTCAGCCGCGACCCGCCCTGGAGTATCCAGTACGGGCCGCGGCTGAGGTCAAAACTCGTCGTCGCGAGACTCAGTGTCCCGCAACGGCGCTCAGTCGGACGGCGGCGCGGCGCTCGGCGGCGGCATCCGCCTCCGCCTTCGCCCGCTCCAGCGCCCGCTCGGCGCGCTCAAGGTCGATCTCGTCCGACAGCTCGGCGATCTCCGCGAGCAGAGACAGCTTGTTGTCGGCGAACGAGATGAACCCGCCGTGCACCGCGGCGACGACAGTGCCGCCGTCGCTCGTACGGATCGTCACCGGGCCCGACTCCAGCACACCCAGCAGCGGCTGGTGACCGGGCATGACGCCGATGTCGCCGGACGTGGTGCGCGCGACGACCAGGGTGGCCTCGCCGGACCAGACGTTACGGTCCGCCGCGACCAGCTCGACGTGCAGCTCAGCAGCCAAGGTGGCTCCTCGGGTCACCACCCGGCGGTAGTGCCGGGTGTTGGGTCAATTCTAGGGGGCGTACGGAGAGGGGCGGGACGTACCCGCCCCTCTCCCACGAGTCACGTGAGTCACTAGCGTGACTCGCGCGGCTCACTGCGTTCAGGAAACGCCGAGCTCCTTGGCCTTGGCCTTGAGGTCGTCAATGCCACCGCACATGAAGAACGCCTGCTCCGGGAAGTGGTCGTACTCGCCGTCACAGATCGAGTTGAACGCGGCGATCGACTCGTCGAGCGGCACGTCCGAACCGTCCAGGCCAGTGAACTGCTTGGCGGCGTGGGTGTTCTGCGACAGGAATCGCTCGACGCGACGGGCACGGTGGACAACAAGCTTGTCCTCCTCGCCCAGCTCGTCGATACCGAGGATCGCGATGATGTCCTGGAGGTCCTTGTACTTCTGCAGGATTCCCTTGACGCGGCTGGCCGCGTCGTAGTGGTCCTGCGTGATGTAGCGCGGGTCCAGGATGCGGGACGTCGAGTCCAGCGGGTCGACCGCCGGGTAGATGCCCTTCTCCGAGATCGGACGCGACAGAACGGTCGTCGCGTCCAGGTGGGCGAAGGTGGTCGCCGGCGCCGGGTCGGTCAGGTCGTCCGCGGGGACGTAGATCGCCTGCATCGAGGTGATCGAGTGACCACGCGTCGAGGTGATGCGCTCCTGGAGCACACCCATCTCGTCAGCCAGGGTCGGCTGGTAACCCACTGCGGACGGCATACGGCCGAGCAGCGTGGAGACCTCGGAACCGGCCTGGGTGAAGCGGAAGATGTTGTCGATGAAGAGCAGCACGTCCTGCTTCTGCACATCGCGGAAGTACTCCGCCATGGTCAGGGCGGACAGGGCGACGCGAAGACGCGTGCCCGGCGGCTCGTCCATCTGGCCGAAGACCAGCGCGGTCTTGTCCAGAACACCCGACTCGGTCATCTCGTCGATGAGGTCGTTGCCCTCACGAGTGCGCTCACCGACACCGGCGAACACCGACACACCCTCGTGCAGCTTCGCCACACGCATGATCATTTCCTGGATGAGGACCGTCTTGCCGACGCCCGCACCACCGAACAGACCGATCTTTCCACCCTTGACGTACGGGGTGAGAAGGTCGACGACCTTCAGGCCGGTCTCGAACATCTCGGTCTTGGACTCGAGCTGGTCGAAGGCCGGAGCCTTGCGGTGGATCGGCCAGCGCTCAGTGATCTGAGCCTCGGCGTCGGGGTCGTTCAGGATCTGACCAAGGGTGTTGAACACCTTGCCCTTGGTGATGTCACCGACCGGCACCATGATGCCCGCGCCCGTGTTGGTCACCGGGGCCTGGCGGACCAGACCGTCGGTGGGCTGCATCGAGATCGCGCGGACAAGGCCCTCACCCAGGTGCTGGGCGACCTCGAGGGTCAGCAGCTTGCGCGCGCCCTCCTCGGCCGGGTCGTCAACCGATACGTGCAATGCGTTGTAGATCTCCGGCATCGCGTCGACGGGGAACTCCACGTCGACGACCGGGCCGATGACCCGGGCGACGCGGCCCGTGGCGGCGGCCGTCTCAACAGTGGTCGTCATTACTTGTCACTCCCCGCGGTCGCGTCGGCCAGAGCGCTGGCGCCACCGACGATCTCGCTGATTTCCTGGGTGATTTCGGCCTGGCGGGCCGCGTTGGCAAGCCGGGAGAGGCTCTTGATGAGATCCCCGGCGTTGTCGGTCGCCGACTTCATCGCACGACGGCGGGCGGCGTGCTCGGAAGCGGCGGCCTGCAGCAGTGCGTTGTAGATACGGCTCTCGACGTAGCGCGGCAGGAGGGCGTCGAGGACGTCCTCCGCCGACGGCTCGAAGTCGAACAGCGGAAGGATCTCGCCCTTGTTGCTGTTCTCGTCCGCTACCTCGTCGAGCGAGAGCGGCAGCATCCGGTTGTCCACCGGGTTCTGCGTCATCATCGACACGAATTCCGTGAAGACGATGTGCAGCTCGTCGACACCGCCCTCGGCCGTCTCCGTCTGGATGGCCTCGATCAGCGGTGCGGCGATGTTCTTGGCATCCCCGTACGACGGGCTGTCGGTGAAGCCGGTCCACGACTCCGCGACCTTGCGCTCGCGGAAGTTGTAGTAGGCGACACCCTTGCGGCCGACGAGATACGTGTCGACCTCCTTGCCCTCGCCGGCGAGGCGCTCACGGAGCCGCTCTGCCGCCTTGATGGCGTTGGAGGAGTAGCCGCCGGCCAGACCGCGGTCGCTCGTGATGAGCAGAACCGCGGCGCGGGTCGGCGCCTCGACCTCGGTGGTCAGGGGGTGCTTGGTGGTGGAGCCGGTCGCCACCGCGGTCACCGCACGGGTGAGCTCGGTCGCGTACGGCATCGATGCCGCCACCCTGCGCTGCGCCTTGACGATGCGCGAGGCGGCGATCATCTCCATCGCCTTGGTGATCTTCTTGGTCGCGGTGACGGCTTGGATGCGACGCTTGTAGACCCGGAGCTGCGCTCCCATGAGTCAGGTCCCTTCCGTCGTCACTTGGAGACGTTGACGGCCGGCGCGTCCTCGCCCAGGAGCTGGCCGTCCGAGGTCTCGAACTGCCGCTTGAAGGCCGCGATGGCGTCGGCGACGGACTGCAGCGTGTCGTCCGACATCTTGCCGCCCTCGCGGATCGAGGTGAGGAGTTCCTTGCGCTCGCGGCGCAGGTACTCCAGCAGCTCGGCCTCGAAGCGGCGGATGTCCTCGACCGGTACGTCGTCCATCTTGCCGGTGGTGCCGGCCCAGACGGAGACAACCTGCTCCTCGACCGGGACCGGGGCGTACTGCGGCTGCTTCAGCAGCTCGACCATGCGCTTACCGCGCTCCAGCGACGCCTTGGAGGCCGCGTCCAGGTCGGAACCGAAGGCGGCGAACGCCTCCAGCTCGCGGTACTGGGCGAGGTCCACGCGCAGTCGGCCGGAAACCTGCTTCATGGCCTTGTGCTGGGCGGAGCCACCGACACGCGAGACCGAGATACCGACGTTCAGCGCCGGGCGCTGGCCCGCGTTGAACAGGTCGGACTCCAGGAAGCACTGGCCGTCGGTGATGGAGATGACGTTGGTCGGGATGAACGCCGACACGTCGTTCGCCCGGGTCTCGACGATCGGAAGACCGGTCATCGAGCCGGAGCCCATGTCGTCCGACAGCTTCGCGCAGCGCTCGAGCAGACGCGAGTGCAGGTAGAAGACGTCGCCCGGGTAGGCCTCGCGGCCCGGCGGACGGCGCAGCAGCAGCGACACGGAACGGTAGGCGTCGGCCTGCTTCGACAGGTCGTCGAAGATGATCAGGACGTGCTTGCCGCCGTACATCCAGTGCTGGCCGATGGCCGAACCGGTGTACGGCGCCAGGTACTTGAAGCCGGCCGGGTCGGAAGCCGGGGCGGCGACGATCGTCGTGTACTCGAGCGCGCCCGCCTCCTCCAGCGCACCGCGAACGGACGCGATGGTGGAGCCCTTCTGGCCGATGGCGACGTAGATGCAGCGAACCTGCTTGTTCACGTCGCCCGAGCGCCAGTTGTCGCGCTGGTTGATGATCGTGTCGACTGCCAGAGCGGTCTTGCCGGTCTGACGGTCACCAATGATCAGCTGACGCTGGCCACGGCCGATCGGCACCATCGCGTCGACGGCCTTGTAGCCGGTCTGCATCGGCTCGTGGACCGACTTGCGGACCATGACGCCGGGGGCCTGCAGCTCGAGGGCGCGACGGCTTTCGGTCGCGATCTCGCCGAGACCGTCGATCGGGTTGCCGAGCGGGTCGACGACGCGGCCGAGGTAACCCTCGCCGACGCCGACGGAGAGGACCTCACCGGTGCGCTGCACCGGCTGTCCCTCCTCAATACCGCTGAACTCGCCGAGGACGACGACACCGATCTCGCGCTCCTCGAGGTTGAGGGCGAGACCGAGGGTGCCGTCCTCGAACTTCAGCAGCTCGTTCGCCATGGCCGAGGGAAGACCCTCGACCTTCGCGATGCCGTCGCCGGCAACGCTTACCGTTCCGACCTCCTCGCGCGAGGCCGCGTCCGGCTGGTACGACTGGACAAAGTTCTCCAGTGCGTCCCGGATCTCCTCCGGCCGGATCGTGAGCTCCGCCATCTGGGTTCCCTGCTCTCCTTGTTGGGCCCGAAGTTCTTGGGGGTCTGGGGGCCGTCCCCCAGGAATCTTCTGCAATCTCTGCACGGCCCAACCGGGCCGCTGGTGATACGTGTTCAGTTACTGGCTGGTCAGCCGGCCATGCGGCGGGTCGCCTCTTCGAGACGGTCCGCGATGGTCCCGTTGATGACCTCGTCACCGACCTGTACCTGAATCCCGCCGAGGACCTCGGGGTCCACTTCGAGGTTCAGGTGCATCTGGCGCCCGTACAGCTTCGCCAGTGCGGCGCCGAGGCGCTGCTTCTGCTGGTCGGTGAGCGGCACCGCCGTGGTGACGACGGCGACCATACGGTCCCGGCGCGCCGCGGCGATCTTGGACAGGGTTTCGAGTCCCGCCTCCAGGCTACGTCCACGCGGCTGAACCACGAGACGCACCACAAGACGCTCGGTGACCTGCTGGGCCTTGCCGCCGAGCAGGCTGCGCAGCAGCTCGCTCTTGGCGGCCGCCGAAGCCGACTTGTCGGTCAGCGCGGCCCGCAGCCCGGCGTCGGACGCGACGATCCGGCCGAACCGGAACACCTCGTCCTCCACGTCGTCGAGTACGCCGGCCTGCTGCGCCGCGGTGAGGTCGGCGGTGGCCGCCAGCTCCTCGATCGCGTCGACCAGGTCCCGCGAGCGCGACCAGCGGGAGCGGACCATGCCGGAGACCAGGTCGGCGGCTTCGCCACCCACCTGACCGCTCAGCAGTCGCGCGGCCAGGTCGGCCTTGGCCGATCCGGCCTGCGCCGGGTCGGTCAGGACCCGACGCAGCGACACCTCGCGGTCGAGCAGCGCGGTGACGGCGGCCAGGTCGCCAGCGAGCTTCGCAGCGTCGACCGACGTGTTGTCGGTCAGCGCGTCGAGACGCTCACGTGCGGCAGCCAGTGCCTCGCGGCTCGCTCCGTTCATCGGGCAGCCTCGGCCTTCTCCTCAAGCTCGCTGAGGAAACGGTCGATGGTGCGGCTCTGCCGGGCGTGGTCCTCGAGGGACTCGCCGACGAGCTTGCCGGCCAGGTCGGTGGCGAGCTTGCCCACGTCCTGACGCAGCGCCTGTGCGGCCTGCTTGCGGTCCGCCTCGATCTGGGCGTGGCCGGCGGCGATGATTTCCTCGCGCTGGCGCTGACCCTCTGCCCGAAGTTCTTCCTTCAGGACAGTGCCCTGCTCAAGCGCCTCCTGGCGCATGCGGGCGGCCTCGTGGCGGGCCTCGGCGAGCTGAGCCTTGTACTGCTCAAGCACGCTCTGGGCCTCGGTCTGAGCCGCGTCGGCCTTCTCGATACCGCCCTCGATCGCCTCGCGGCGCTGCTCCAGAACCTTGTTGATGTTCGGGAGGAGCTTCTTGGCGAGGAAGCCGAAGACGATAGCGAAGGCAATCAGACCGATGACCAGCTCGTCGAGATGCGGGACGAGAGGATTCTGAGGCTCCTCCGCCTGCGCAAGGAACAGAGCGTTCACATCAGTGCCTTCCGTGAAAGGGGTTGGGCTGTCGGTCCGGCTTACTGGTAGACGAAGCCCATGACGATGCCGATGAGGGCGAGCGCCTCACAGAAGGCGAAACCCATGATCTGGTTGGTGCGGATCAGGCCGGCAGCCTCGGGCTGACGGGCAAGAGCCTGGGTGCCGTTACCGAAGATGATGCCGACGCCGACGCCGGGACCGATCGCTGCGAGGCCGTAGCCGATCGAGGCGACGTTGCCGACCACGTTCTCCTTGGCGCTCGCGGCGAGGTTGACCATTTCGAGAGCAGCGGACATGCCGATACTTCCTTCTCTTTCACGGACCGGTGGGGGTTGGCCACCGGACGTCTGTTGGACTCTGGGAGCGGGGCTGGCTCAGTGGTGCTTGGCGAGCGCGCCCTGGATGTAGCTGGAGGCCAGGAGCACGAACACGTACGCCTGGACGGCCTGGATGAACAGCTCGAAGATGGTCATCACCAGGACCATGAGGAACGAGACGCTGCCGTAGGCAATGCCGATTCCGTTCATCAGGTACCAGGAGGCCAGCGTGAACATCACGATCAGCAGGTGGCCGGCGAACATGTTCGCGAACAGCCGGACCGCGTGAGTGAAGGGCCGGATCAGCAGGTTCGAGAAGAACTCGATCACGACGACGAGCGGCATGACCCAGCCGAGTGACTTGTCGTAGCCGGTGATGTTCTTCCAGCCGCCGACGAATCCGTGCTTCTTGAAGGTCAGGCTGACCCACAGGACGTACACGATCAGCGCCAGACCGGCTGGGAAGGCGATCAGCGAAGTGACCGGGAACTGGGCGAGCGGAATGATCGACCAGAGATTGAGAATCCACACGAAGAAGAACAGCGACACCATCAGCGGGACGTACTTCTCGCCGTCCTTCTTGCCGATGATCTCGTAGACGATTCCTCGGCGGACGAAGTCATATCCCGCTTCACCGATCATCTGGACCTTGCCCGGCACCAGCTTCGGCTTGTTGAAGGCCGCCCAGAAGAAGGCGACGATCAGGACCGAACCCAGGAGCGCGAGCAGCATCGGCTTCGTGAATTCAAAACCCGACACCGTGAAGATGGGCTTGTACACGAAGGTGTGGAGCCCCGGAGCCGGGAACCCGCATCCGGTGAAAATGTGGCAGCTCGCATCAAAGGCAAGCGTTGTGTCAGCACTCACCGCGGGCTCCTTCAGCGTGGCGCATAGGTACGGCAACCTCGTTGTGTCGGCGCGGCGCGGAGCCGCGGGTCGGCACTGGACTGGTGGTCTTACGGTCATGGGCGGGGCGGTTCGGCAGCGAGCCTCGCGCTGGGACAGGCGTCAGCTCGGATACCCGCGCCCGCAGTGCCGCAGTTGGCACCGGACGATAGCAGGATCTCGAACGGCCATTTATCCCGGCCCTACCCTTCACGACGAGGGCCCTGTCTTCTTGGGCTTTTCAGCCTCGGACGAACTGGGGTCGACGTAGAGGATCTTGGCCTTCATGTAGGAGCGCGCCTGCGCCGCGATCCAGACGACAGTTGTCGCGAGAAGCGTGAAGGCGAACGCCTTGAAGTCGAACAGGTCGGATCCCTTGAACAACGCCAGGAAGCCGAAAAGCAGCAGCAGCTGAGTCACATAGAGCAGCAGCCCCATGGCCTGGAACAGGTGCGGCATCCGCTTCGCCGTCCGCTGGAGCACCAGCAGACCGATCCCCATGAAAGCGATGACCACTGCTGTACCGACGACCGCCCCGAGCGCTCCCTTGCCACCGGCGACCACTCCGCCGATGGCGACGGCAACAGCGCCGACGACAGCGGTGGGTACGGCGGTTTGAAGGAAAATCCGGGCGTCGTTGGACGGCATGGCGGCAGCTCCGCTTGCTGGTGGGGGCAGTAGGTGTCGTCATGGACGAGCGTAAGCCGGAATGAGGGGGTCACCTCTGTCCGAAGGCCCGTCGCACTACGGCCCTTCGGCCCTGTCGCCGGGTCTCGTGAACGGTATCACAAACTATTTGATGAGGTCTTTACCAAGAGGTGTGCCAACTGTCACACATGAGAGTGAAGCCGCCCGTCTGTGCACGACAACTCGGCCCTTTGTCTGGTATTGGGGCCTGACGCGGCAAATCGTCAGCGAGACGTTCCGGCCTTACGCCGCTCGGGGAAGCGCGAACGGGGCCCGATGGCGGTCGCCCCGTTGACGCCCGCCGGGATCGGGGTGCGCTCCTGCGGCTCCTCCACCGCCCCACAGACCTCGGCCGCCTCCTCCGTCTCGTACGCCACCGAGGAGAATGCCCTGCTGCTCCGGCGGTAACGCGGCGGAATGAAGGACTCCGCCCAGCGCGGGGCGCGCGGTGTGAAGCGCGGGAGGAGCAGCAGCACCAGACCGACCGCGCTGAGCGCGACGATGCCGAGCAGGATCCACATGCTCGCCGAGTGCACGGAGTACGCGACGGCGCCGAAGGCGATCAGGGCCGACCAGAAGTACATGATCAGGACGGCCCGGCTGTGCGAGTGGCCGATTTCCAGCAGTCGGTGGTGCAGGTGCCCCCGGTCCGCCGCGAACGGCGACTTGCCCTGCCAGGTACGCCGCACGATGGCCAGCAGCAGGTCCGCGACCGGAATCGCGATGATCGTCAGCGGCAGCAGCAGCGGGATGAACACCGGCAGCATCGCGTGCGTGACCTCTCGCTGGCTTCCCGTGAACAGCCCGAGCCGGTCCGGGTCCACCTGGCCGGTGATCGAGACGGCGCCCGCCGCCATCACCAGGCCGATGAGCATGGACCCCGAGTCGCCCATGAAGATGCGCGCCGGATGCATGTTGTGGGGCAGAAAACCGAGGCACATGCCCAGCAGGATGGCGGCGATGAGCGTCGCCGGGGCGGCTTCCTCGATGCCGTATCCGTACCAGAGCCGGTACGCGTACATGAAGAACGCCGCGGAGGCGATGCAGACCATGCCGGCGGCCAGACCGTCCAGGCCGTCCACGAAGTTCACGGCGTTGATGGTGATGACGACGAGCGCGACCGTGAGCAGATTGCCCTGCCAGGCGGTCACCGAGACGGGGCCGACGCCGGGCACCGGCAGCCACAGGATCGTCAGACCCTGCATGACCATCACGCCGGCGGCGATGAACTGGCCGCCCAGCTTGATCAGCGCGTCGATCTCGAACTTGTCGTCCAGTACGCCGATGAGCCAGATCACTGCGGCGCCCGAGAGCAGCGCCCGCGGCTCGTTCGACAGGTCGAAGACACTGCTGAGGTTCTGCAGGTGGTCCGCGACCAGCAGCCCGGCGCACAGACCGCCGAACATCGCGATGCCACCGAGCCGCGGTGTCGGCTCCCGGTGCACGTCGCGAGCACGGATCTCCGGCATCGCGCCGGTCGCGATGGCGAACTTCCGCACCGGTCCGGTCAGCAGGTAAGTCACCGCCGCCGTGACACAGAGCGTCAGCAGATATTCACGCACGGGCTGCCCCACAGGTATCGACGGCCATCTCAGCCCCACACCCTAGCTTCGCGGCCACATGCTTCAGGACATTCGGGTATCCGCAGATGGTTGCACGACTCGCTCTCAGGCGGGATACGGCGGAAAAACAGCGGCCAGATCGCGTACTTCCGCGGCCGCCTCCCGGCCGTCCCCCCGCAAGGCCAGTGAGAACAGCTCCGCGATACGCGCCATCTCGGCCTCACCCATCCCCTGGGTGGTGACGGCCGCGGTGCCGAGGCGGATGCCGCGCTCGTCGCCGTA
This sequence comes from Streptomyces sp. ISL-96, assembly GCF_018614035.1. Classification (GTDB taxonomy): domain Bacteria; phylum Actinomycetota; class Actinomycetes; order Streptomycetales; family Streptomycetaceae; genus Streptomyces. The sequence goes on along the minus strand of NZ_JAGGPA010000036.1, from coordinate 87,923 downwards.
CGGGAGAGCGCAGCAGTCCAGCACCAGGCCGGACGCCGCCAGCCGGCCGCGTGCGGTGCGGCCCTCCACGCCCAGCGGGGCGGGGTCCGCGGTGATCAGGTGGGTGTCCGTGCCGCCGGTGGTGACGGCGAAACCCTGTGCCGCCAGGCCGTCGGCGAGTGCGCGCGCGTTGGTGACGACCTGATGGGCGTACGTCGAGAAGGCGGGCGTCGCCGCCTCCCCGAACGCGACCGCCTTGGCGGCCACCGAGTGCATCTGGGCGCCGCCCTGGGTGAAGGGGAAGACCGCGCGGTCGATGCGCTGGGCGAGCTCCGTGCCGCACAGCAGCATCCCGCCGCGCGGGCCGCGCAGCACCTTGTGGGTGGTGGCGCAGACGACGTCGGCGTACGGGACCGGATTGGGCGCCGCTCCCCCGGCGACCAGGCCGATGGGGTGCGCGGCATCCGCGATGAGGTACGCCCCGGCCTCGTCGGCGATCTCGCGGAACTGGGCGTAGTCGGGGTGCCGGGGGTAGGCGATCGAGCCGACGACGATGGCCCTGGGGCGGTGCGTACGGGCGAGGAGGCGTACCTGGTCGTAGTCGATCAGGCCGGACTCGTGGTCGACTCCGTAGCCGACGAAGTTGAACCAGCGGCCGGAGAAATTGGCCGGGGAGCCATGGGTGAGGTGCCCCCCGTACGGGAGCCCCATCGCGAGCACGGTGTCACCGGGACGCAGCAGGGCGGCGTACGCGGCGAGGACGGCGGCGGAGCCGGAGTGCGGCTGGACGTTGGCGTGATCGGCCCCGAAGAGGGCGGCCGCGCGCTCGACGGCGATGCGCTCGGCGACGTCCACGAGCTCGCAGCCGCCGTGGTGGCGGGCGCCGGGGTAGCCCTCGGCGTACTTGTTGGCGAGCGGGGAGCCGAGGGCCGCGAGGACGGCGGGCGAGGCGAAGTTCTCGGCCGCGATCAGCTGGAGGCCGGTGGCTTCGCGTTGGAGTTCACCGAGGATGACGTCGGCGATCTCGGGATCCTGACGGCGGAGCTCGTCGAACCCCTTCCCGAGGGCGGCGTGCTTGTGCTGAACGGGTGCGGCGCTGACCGGCATGGCGGGCTCCGGGCCTGGCGAAGGAGTGCGGCCCCTCCAATGTAGGCCGCCCCGCCCCGCCCCGCCCGCCGTAGTCCGGCCGGTCCGGCGTTTGAGGAAAGCCGCTCAGCCCGTGCGGGCCGGCATCCCCGTCAGCGCCGTGACGACCGGGTCCAGCGCCGTATTGATCTCGTCGCCGATCGAGCGGAAGAAGGTGATCGGGGCACCGTACGGGTCGTACACCTCGTCGGCCTCCACGCTCGGGGCCAGGAGCCAGCCCCGGAGGGCCGCCGCAGCCCGTACGAGGGCCCTCGCGCGCTCCACCACACCGTCCTGGAGCGGGTCGGGCAGAGTGGCAGGGTCAATGGCCCGTACGAGCCGCGTGAACTCCTTGAGCGTGAACGTACGCAGCCCCGCCGAGTGCCCCATGGAGATGACCTGCGCACGGTGGTCCCGCGTCGCGGTCAGCACGAGGTCCGCGCGGATCACGTGCTCGTCGAGCAGCTCACGCCCGGTGAACCCCGCCGCATCCGCCCCGAAGTCCGCGAGCACCGCAGCGGCGTTGGCCTCCATGGGCGCGCCTTCGTGCCCCCACGTGCCCGCGCTCTCCACCACGAGGCCACGCGTCAAAGGGTCGCCCAGCCGGTCGATGAGGCCATGGCGGGTCAGCCGCTCGGTGATCGGCGAGCGGCAGACGTTGCCGGTGCTGACGTGGAGGATACGGAAGGTGGTTCCGGATATACCTTCGGCTGTGCCACGCCCGTCAAGGGCGGTCAACTGGCCACCTCGAGGTCGGGTACGACCTTGCGCAGCTCCTCGGCGGACAGCGCGCCGGCTCGCAGCAGGACCGGGACCTTGCCCGTGACGTCGACGATCGACGACGGGACGATGCCGGGCGTCGGGCCGCCGTCGAGGTAGACCGACACCGAGTCGCCGAGCATCGCCTGAGCCGCGTCGCAGTCCTCGGGAGACGGGTGTCCCGTGAGGTTGGCGCTGGAGACCGCCATCGGGCCGAAGTCGGTCAGCAGCTCGATCGCGACCGGGTGCAGCGGCATACGCACGGCGACCGTGCCGCGCGTCTCGCCCAGGTCCCACTGGAGGGACGGCTGGTGGCGGGCAACGAGTGTGAGAGCTCCCGGCCAGAACGCGTCGACAAGCTCCCACGCCTGCTCGGAGAAGTCCGTGACCAGCCCGTGCAGGGTGTTCGGCGAGCCGATGAGGACGGGCGTGGGCATGTTGCGGCCACGGCCCTTGGCCTGCAGCAGGTCGCCGACGGCCTCGGCGCTGAAGGCGTCGGCCCCGATGCCGTAGACGGTGTCGGTCGGCAGGACGACCAGCTCGCCACGACGGACGGCGGCCGCGGCTTCACGAAGACCGGTCTTGCGGTCGGTCGCGTCGTTGCAGTCGTATCGCCGTGCCATTTAACGGGCCTCCTCGTGCGGGAACTGGTTTGTGCGGCCGGCGGTCACGGCATGGCCTTGCGGGCGGTCGCGAAGCGGGGCCGGTTGTTCAGGTCGGGGTGGTCGGCCGCGTCGGCCCAGCCACGCTCCTCGGTGAAGATCCACGGCACCTGGCCGCCCTGGGTGTCGGCGTGCTCGATGACGACGACGCCGCCGGGCCGCAGCAGCCGGTGGGCGGTGCGCTCGATGTGGCGGATCAGGTCGAGGCCGTCCTCGCCCGAGAAGAGGGCCATCTGCGGGTCGTGGTCGCGGGCCTCGGGAGCGACGTACTCCCACTCGGTGAGCGGGATGTACGGCGGGTTGGAGACGACCAGGTCCACCTGCCCGTCGAGCTCCGGGAGAGCGTCTTTGGCGTCGCCCTGGTGGATGGTGACGCGCGAGCCCTCGGCGTTCTTGCGGGTCCACTTGATGGCGTCGTCGGACAGCTCCACGCCGTGCACGCGCGAGCGCGGCACCTCCTGCGCCATGGCGAGCGCGATGGCGCCCGAGCCGGTGCACAGGTCGACGATGAGCGGCTCGACGACGTCCATGGCCCGTACGGCGTCTATCGCCCAGCCGACGACCGACTCGGTCTCCGGCCGCGGTACGAAGACGCCCGGGCCCACCTGGAGCTCCAGGAAACGGAAGAAGGCGCGTCCGGTGATGTGCTGCAGCGGCTCGCGGGCCTCGCGGCGCGCGACGGTCTCCCAGTAGCGCGCGTCGAAGTCGGCGTCCTTGACGTTGTGCAGCTCTCCCCGCTTGACGCCGTGCACGAACGCGGCGAGCTCCTCCGCGTCGAATCGCGGTGAGGGCACGCCGGCGTCGGCCAGCCGCTGGGTGGCCTGAGCCACCTCGGCGAGCAGCAGATTCATCCCGGTCCTCCGACTTGCAGGGGGCTTTACTGGCTTACTGGCGTTCCTGGCTTACTGGCTCTCCTGGGCCGCCGCGAGCTTGGCGGCGGAGTCGGCGTCGACGCACGCCTGGATCACTGCGTCCAGGTCGCCGTCGAGTACCTGGTCCAAGTTGTACGCCTTGAAGCCCACGCGGTGGTCCGAGATCCGGTTTTCCGGGAAGTTGTACGTACGGATCTTCTCCGAGCGGTCAACCGTGCGGACCTGGCTGCGGCGTACGTCGGAGGCTTCCTGCTCGGCCGCTTCCTGGGCCGCGGCGAGCAGCCGCGAGCGCAGGATGCGCATGGCCTGCTCCTTGTTCTGGAGCTGGCTCTTCTCGTTCTGGCAGGAGGCGACGACGCCGGTCGGCAGGTGCGTGATGCGGACCGCGGAGTCGGTGGTGTTGACGGACTGGCCGCCGGGACCCGACGAGCGGTAGACGTCGATGCGGAGGTCGTTCTGATGGATCTCCACGTCGACCTCCTCCGCCTCGGGGGTGACCAGCACACCGGCCGCGGAGGTGTGGATACGGCCCTGCGACTCGGTGGAGGGCACGCGCTGCACGCGGTGCACGCCGCCCTCGTACTTCATCCGCGCCCAGACGCCCTGGCCGGGCTCGGTCGCGCCGTTGCCGCCCTTGGTCTTCACCGCGACCTGGACGTCCTTGTAACCGCCCAGCTCGGACTCGGTGGCGTCGATGATCTCGGTCTTCCAGCCGACGCGCTCCGCGTACCGCAGGTACATGCGCAGCAGGTCGCCGGCGAACAGGGCCGACTCGTCGCCGCCCGCGCCCGCCTTGACCTCGAGGATGACGTCCTTGTCGTCGCTGGGGTCGCGCGGGACGAGGAGCAGGCGGAGCTTCTCCGTGAGCTCGTCGCGCTGCTTCTCCAGCAGCTTGAGCTCGGCCGCGAAGTCCGGGTCGTCGTGGGCGTATTCGCGCGCGGTGACGATGTCCTCGCCGGTCAGCTTCCAGGCCCGGTACGTCCCGATGATCGGGGTCAGCTCGGCGTAACGCTTGTTCAGCTTGCGCGCGTTCGCCTGGTCGGCGTGGACCGAGGGATCGGCCAGCTTCTTCTCAAGATCGGCGTGCTCGCCGATCAGATCCTCGACCGCCTCGAACATCTTCGGGCTCCTGGGTTGCAAAAAAGATTAAGGGAACTGCGGCCTGTGCGTCCTGTGCGTCACGACAAAGCGCCGGTCCTCCCCACCCCTGTACGGAGCGGCCGAGGACCGGCGCAGTGGCTCGCTACTTCGCGGCGGCAGCCTTGCCGAAGCGGGCCTCGAAGCGGGCCACGCGGCCACCGGTGTCGAGGATCTTCTGCTTGCCCGTGTAGAACGGGTGGCACTCGGAGCAGACCTCGGCGCGGACGTTGCCGCTGGAGATCGTGCTGCGGGTGGTGAACGTGGCGCCACAGGTGCAGCTGACCTGGGTCTCGACGTACTCGGGGTGGATTTCGCGCTTCAAGGTGTCTCCTAGTTTCGGGAGGGCTCCGGGTCGCACGCGCGGATTGCGCATACGTGAACCGGGGCCGACGTACCAGTCTGCCAGCACTGGCCGCATCTCCCAAAACCGGGGACGGGGCAGAACTATTCCCCTCCCGCTCCCGTCGCGCTACTGGCTCTGTACGACCTTGCCCGCGCCGCCCCGGTCGCCCGCCGAGCCCTTGGTCGCGGAGGCCGGTACGGGCTTGTCCTGGCGCAGCGCGTCCCAGACCCGCTTGGACTGGCGCTGGAGCGGCAGGACACGGTTTGGGTCGGCCGGGTCGTACCGCACGGGCAGCGTCACCATCTTCATGTCGCCCGGGCCGATGCCCTTGAGGCCGCCCGCGAAGGCCACAAGGTCGTTGACCGAGGCGAGGTCGGAATCGGTGGTGACGGTCTTGGTGGCGCTGTCGGCGAGGTCGTACAGCTTCTTGGGGCTCGTGAAGACGCCGACGTCCTTGACCTGGTTGATCAGTGCCTTCATGAAGGCCTGCTGGAGCTGGATGCGGCCGAGGTCGCTGCCGTCGCCGACGCTCTTGCGGGTCCGTACGAGAGCGAGCGACTTCTCGCCGTCGAGGGTGTGCGTGCCGGGCTTCAGGTCGAGGTGGCTCTTGTCGTCGTTGATGGACCGCGTGGTGGTGATCTCCACGCCGCCCAGATCGTCGACGAGCTTCTTGAAGCCGGTGAAGTCGACCTCGACGTAGTGGTCCATGCGGATGCCGGACATCTTCTCGACGGTCTTGACCGCGCAGGCAGGGCCGCCCACCTGGTACGCCGTGTTGAACATCCGCTGCTCGCCGCCGGGGACGGTCCCGCCGCCGGTGTCGGAGGTGCACGTGGGACGGGTGATCAGGGTGTCGCGCGGGATCGAGACGAGACTGGCCTTCTTGTGGCCCTCGTACACGTGCATGACCATCGCGGTGTCGGAGCGGGCGCCGCCCTCGTCCTCGCCGTACTTGGCGTTGTCGCCCGAGCGCGAGTCGGAGCCGAGGACGAGGATGTCCAGGGAGCCGTTGTCGACGTCGTCGGGGCGGTCGCCGCCGAGCTGGGTGTTGATGTCAACAGCCTTGAGATTGCCGTTGAGTTTGAAGTACACGTAACCGAGTCCGGTGCCGCCCAGCAGCACAGCGCCCGCCGCGGCCCACGCCGTGACGGTGGCCGCCTTCGTGCGGGCACTGGGTTCCTTCCGGCGTCTGCCGGTCCCCCGTATTCGGCTGCTCCTGGTCTGCTGCTGCTCGGACATCCGTGAAGGGTTGCACAACGTCCTGTGGCCCCCGCTGGGGGCAGGGGCCACAGGACGTCGTCCGAACGGTCCGGCGGAAAGGGGTCAAAGCCCCCTCTCACCAGGGTTTTCAGCCAAAGATGTTGTACTGCTGCCAGCCGGTCCCGATGGTGATGCGTGTGGCGAAGATCTCCGAGGAGGCCTTGCCGGTGCCCGGGTAGAGGTACAGCGTGCCGCCGGGCGTACGGGCCAGGTAGTCGGCCTTGCCGTCACCGGTGACGTCGCCGGCCGCGTCGAAGGCGTTGTAGCCGCTCCACGTACGGACCTTGATCTTGGACGCGAAGGCGCCGGTGCCGGCCTTGCCCGTGCCCTTGTAGAGGAACATCTCGGACGTGCTGGCCTTGCGCGCGATCAGGTCGGCCTTGCCGTCGCCGGTGAAGTCACCGTTGCCGCGTACGGAGTTGAACTGGCTCCAGCCGGTACCGACCTGGACGCGGGGCGAGAAGGTGCCGTTGCCCTTGCCGGGGTAGATCCACAGGACGCCCGCGGAGTCGACGGACAGCAGGTCGGGCAGGGCATCGCCGGTGACGTCACCGGGGACGACGATCTGCTTCCTGGAGCCCCAGCCGGACGCGATCTTCGTGTCTGCCCACTGCTCGGTGGACGGCACGTAGTGCTGCCACCAGACGTCACCGGACTTGGTCCGGAAGATGACGTCCTCGTAGTCGTCCCGGTTGAGGTCGCTCTGGAGGATCACATTGGTGTTGCCGTAGTTGCCGGCCGGCATACGCGCGGCGAACGAGGTGCCCTTGGACGCGTAGTAGTAGAGCGTGCCGTCGGACGCGCTGCGACGGGCCAGCACGTCGGAGCGGTGGTCGTTGGTGATGTTGGCGTCGTCGACGCGCGGGACGACGGAGCCGGCGTACCAGCTGACCTTGGAGTAGACGCTGTACGCGCCCTTCTCCACGCAGTCCGTGACGCCCCACGAGACCACACCGACGATCTTGCCGCCGACGACCAGGGGGCCGCCCGAGTCGCCGTTGCAGGCGGTCGTCGTGCCGTCGTCCTTGCCGCTCGCGGGCTCGCCCGCGCAGACCATGTGGTTCGGGATGAACTCGCTACCGAGCTGCCAATCGGCGCACGTGGCGTCGGAGTTGATCGGCAGGCTCGCCTTCTTCAGCGTCGGCGCGATCGCGTTGCTGGTGGAGGAGGTGCGGCCCCAGCCGTAGACCGTGGCGGTGGTCCCCGGCTTGTACGACGTGGTGTCGTCCGACTTCGTGATGTTGATCGGCTTGACGTTGACCGGGGCGGCCAGCGTCAGGACCGCGATGTCGTTGTCGAGCGTGTAGTCGCTGTACTTCGGGTGGTTCCACTGCCGCCAGACACCGGTGACGGTGCCGCCGTGGTTCGCGTCGGTCGCCAGCGTCTCGGTGCCGGTGACGACGACGCCCTTCCCCTTCCAGTCCACACCCTTGACGCAGTGCGCCGCGGTGAGGATCTTCGTCGGCGCGATGACGGCGCCGCCGCAGAAGAAGGAGTTGTCGCCGTCCTCGTAGAAGAGCTGCGCCATCCACGGGGCCGAGGAGATGGTGGTCTCCGAGCCGCCGATGATCTTGGGGTCGATCGTCGCGCCCGACGAGAACTTGGCGCCCTTGGGCTCCTTGGCCTTCTTGGCCGCGGCCGCGAGGCGCGCTTCCAGCTGCGCCTGGGAGGGCGAGCTGACGGCAGGCTTGATCGTGGGCTTGGGCAGCGGCTCCGCGGCGTTGGCCGGGGCCATCAGCATCGCACCGGCGACGGCGGCCGCTATCGCGGCGGCTGCGGCCGGCACGGCTATGCGTACCCGGCGGCGGTGTTTGCCGCCCTGCTTGCCAGAGATCACTCGGGACTCCTGATTCAGATGTCGATGAAGCGCCCCAAATGGATCCCCCCACCTGTGGCCGATCGATCGTACGGCCGACTCCCGTACACCAACAGCCACTTGTGGCCAACCAGTGAACACAACTTGGCAACATCTCCGTGCGGAGGACGTTTATTTCCGGGCACGACAAAGCCGCCCCGCCACTTTCGTGACGGGGCGGCTCAGTTGGCGCTGTGTACGCCGACGGCGGTTAGTCGCCGCCGTTGCCCGAAGGAGTCGTCTTCGCGATCTGCATCAGGAATTCGGCGTTCGACTTCGTCTGCTTCATCTTGTCCAGCAGGAGCTCGATCGCCTGCTGCGAATCGAGTGCGTGCAGCACCCGGCGCAGCTTCCAGACGATGGCGAGCTCTTCCGCGTTGAGGAGGATCTCCTCCTTACGGGTGCCGGACGGGTCGACGTCCACAGCCGGGAAGATGCGCTTGTCGGCGAGCTTCCGGTCGAGCTTGAGCTCCATGTTGCCGGTGCCCTTGAACTCCTCGAAGATCACCTCGTCCATGCGCGAGCCGGTCTCGACCAGCGCGGTGGCCAGGATGGTCAGCGAGCCGCCGTCCTCGATGTTGCGCGCCGCACCGAAGAAGCGCTTCGGCGGGTAGAGCGCGGTCGAGTCGACACCACCGGACAGGATGCGTCCGGAGGCGGGGGCCGCGAGGTTGTACGCACGGCCCAGACGGGTGATCGAGTCCAGCAGGACGACCACGTCGTGACCCAGCTCGACGAGGCGCTTCGCGCGCTCGATGGCCAGCTCGGCGACGGTGGTGTGGTCCTCGGCCGGGCGGTCGAAGGTCGAGGAGATGACCTCGCCCTTCACCGACCGCTGCATGTCGGTGACCTCTTCAGGACGCTCGTCGACGAGGACGACCATCAGGTGGCACTCGGGGTTGTTGACGGTGATCGCGTTGGCGATCGCCTGCATGATCATGGTCTTACCGGTCTTCGGCGGGGCCACGATCAGGCCACGCTGGCCCTTGCCGATCGGCGCGACGAGGTCGACGATCCGGGTCGTCAGGACGCCCGGGTCGGTCTCGAGGCGCAGCCGGTCCTGCGGGTACAGCGGCGTCAGCTTGTTGAACTCCGGGCGCCCGCGGCCGGATTCGGCCGCCATGCCGTTCGCCGAGTCGAGGCGTACGAGCGCGTTGAACTTCTCGCGGCGCTCGCCGTCCTTGGGCTGGCGGACGGCGCCGGTGACGTGGTCACCCTTGCGCAGGCCGTTCTTGCGGACCTGGGCAAGCGACACGTACACGTCGTTCGGGCCCGGCAGGTAGCCGGACGTACGAATGAACGCGTAGTTGTCGAGGATGTCCAGGATGCCCGCGACGGGGATCAGGACGTCGTCGTCGGAGACCGGCGGCGCGTCGCTGCCGAACTCCTCGCGGCCACGACGGCCCCGGCGGTCGCGGTAGCGGCCGCGGCGGCCACGACGGCCACCCTCGAAATCGTCGTCGTCCTGCGGTCCGGCGCCCTGGGGGCCGCCCTGGACCTGGCCCTGGCCCTGGCCCTGGCCACCCTGGCGCTGCTGGCGCTGGCCGCCCTGGTCGTCGCCCTTGCCGCCGCGGTCACGGCGATCGCCGCGGTCGCCACGGTCCTGGCGGTCGCCGCGCGCTCCGTCACCACGGTCACCGCGGTCACGCTGGCGGTCACGCTGGCGGTCGCCGCGCTGACCGCGCTCGCCGCGGTCACGGCGGCCCTCGGAGGTGTCGACGGCTGCCTCGGCCTTGGCCTCGGGCTGCGCGTCGGTCCGCGGCTCGGTCTTGACGTCGCCCTTGGGCTCGGCCTTCACCTCGGTGGCGACGGCCGTGTCGGGGCTGCCCGCCTGGGCGGTCGCCCGACGCCGGCGGCGCTCGCCGACCGGCTGGTCGTCGCTGGCAGGCTGACCGGGGATTTCGATCTGCTGCTGGGCCACAGCCTTCTCGGCGGCGGGCACGGCGGCCGGGGCAGCCGCAGCGGCCTCGTCTCCCGTACGAGCCTTGGAGGTGGCGCGGCGCTTCGGCTTGGTCTCGGCAGCGGAGCCGGCCGTGTCGGCGCTCTTCGCCGGGGCAGAGCCGCCGGCCTGCGTTTCCTTGATGACCTCGATCAGCTGGCTCTTGCGCATACGCGCGGTGCCCCTGATGCCGAGGCCGGACGCGACCTGCTGCAGCTCGGCCAGGACCATGCCGTCGAGGCCGGTGCCGGAGCGGCGGCGCCGTGCGGCACTACCAGTGGCAGCACCTGCGGCGGACGCGGTGTTGTCGACATTCTTGTCGGCAGTCACGCCCATCAGATCGGTGGTGTCGCTCACGAAGGGTCCTTCCCTGGAGCGGACGTCGGCCTGTCTGGCTCGGCGACCGGTTGTGCTGTCCGACTGCGGTTCTGGTAAACCGTGCCGGGGCGGTGGTCCGCCGGATATGGCGGAGGGAATAACGTGCTGGGGGTCCGGCTCTTGCATTACCGGTTCCGGAGCGTGCTCGAAACTGCTCAGGCAGGCTGCTCAGGCAGTTGGGGAGGCTCCCGGAAGAATGGTGGTCCCGAACGGGGACACGGTGCACCGCGCCACAAGGACGCCGGGTGCAGACTTGAGATTAACACTACCGGATCCAACAAATATTCCCCCTCTCGTTCACCGGCAATCGCGTGTCACTGCGCTCCGAGCGGCAGAACACTCGCTCCGGCGGCGTCGAGAGCCAGCCGGTTGGCCGCCCACCCCTCGCCCGCCAGCTGTGCGACCTTGTCGGCCGCACTGTCCTCGACCAGCGCGAGCACCGTGGGGCCCGCACCGGAGATCACTGCGGGGACGCCGTCCGCGCGCAGTCGGTTGACCAGGGCCAGGCTCTCCGGCATCGCCGGGGCACGGTAGTCCTGGTGGAGTCGGTCCTCGGTCGCCGCGAGCAGCAGCTCGGGACGCCTGGTCAGGGCCTCTACGAGCAGGGCGGCGCGGCCGGCGTTGGCGGCTGCGTCCACATGGGGGACGGTGCGCGGCAGCAGGCCGCGGGCGGTCTCCGTGAGCACTGGCTTTCCGGGGACGAAGACCACCGGAACGACGGAAGCCGCGGGGTCCATCCTGATCGCCCTGGCCGCTCCCCCGTCGGTCCAGGCGAGCGTGAAGCCGCCGAGCAGGCAGGCGGCGACGTTGTCGGGGTGCCCCTCGATCTCGGTCGCCAGCTCCAGCAGCGCGGCCTCGTCGAGGCGCGCGTCGCCGCCTATGGTCACGGCGCGCGCGGCGACGATGCCGGCGCAGATGGCGGCGGAGGAGGAGCCGAGGCCGCGGCCGTGCGGGATGCGGTTGGCGCAGACGACCTCCAGGCCGCGCGGCTGTCCGCCGAGCAGGTCGAAGGCGGTGCGCAGCGACCGTACGAGCAGATGGCTCTCGTCGCGGGGCAGCGTCTCGGCGCCTTCACCTGCGATGTCGACGTGCAGGCCGGAGTCGGCGACCCGGACGACGACATCGTCGTACAGCCCCAGCGACAGGCCCAGGGCATCGAAGCCGGGACCAAGATTTGCGCTGGTGGCGGGGACGCGCACCCTTACGGCGGCGGCGCGGAACGCGGGACCGGCCATCGCTCGACGACTCTCCTTGTGGGACTGCTTGTGGGACTGCGAGATTTTGACGAAGTACGAACACCCGAAGGCCATGACGGCAACAGCACCGCGGCATATGCGGCGGGGCGGGTTCAGTACAGCCTATCGAAGGAAGGTTCAGTGACGACATAGGGCGCACAGGAGGCGCACGATGCGTGTCGCGAGCCATCCTGTGCGCCTATGTCTGGCTTACGGGCCTTACGGGGCTTTACGCCGCCTGCCGGCCCCCGCCGGGCGCCTCCAGACCTCTGGACGAGGCGCCTCTAGACTAGGCCGAGGCGCTCCGCGGCCGTGGCGGCGTCCACGGGCACCGTGACGGGCTGCGGCGCTCCGGCCACCGCCCAGTCCGGGTCCTTGAGGCCGTTTCCGGTCACCGTGCACACGATCTTTTGGCCCGGGTCGACCTTGCCCTCGTCGGCCGCCTTGAGCAGACCGGCGACGCTCGCCGCCGACGCGGGCTCGACGAAGACGCCCTCCTGCGCGGCCAACAGCCGGTAGGCGGACAGGATCTGCCGGTCCGTCACTTCGTCGATGAAGCCGCCCGACTCGTCCCGGGCCTCAAGGGCGTACTGCCACGAGGCGGGGTTGCCAATGCGAATCGCGGTGGCGACGGTGTGCGGGTCCTTGACGACCTCGCCGCGCACGATCGGCGCCGAGCCGGAGGCCTGGAAGCCCCACATTCGCGGGGTGTGCGTGGAGATCTTGTCGGCCGCGTACTCGCGGTACCCACGCCAGTACGCCGTGATGTTTCCGGCGTTGCCGACGGGAAGTACGTGAATGTCCGGGGCGTCACCGAGCCGGTCGACGATCTCGAAGGCGGCGGTCTTCTGCCCCTCGATGCGGACCGGATTCACCGAATTGACCAGCGCGACGGGGTAGTTGTCCGACAGGCTGCGGGCCAGCGTCAGACAGTCGTCGAAGTTGCCGTCGACCTGGAGGATCTTGGCGCCGTGGACCAGCGCCTGGCCCATCTTGCCGAGCGCGATCTTGCCCTGCGGCACGAGGACGGCGCAGACCATCCCGGCGCGTACGGCATAGGCGGCGGCCGAGGCCGACGTGTTGCCGGTGGAGGCGCAGATGACGGCCTTCGCGCCCTCCTCCTTGGCACGGGTGATCGCCATGGTCATGCCGCGGTCCTTGAAGGACCCGGTCGGGTTGGCGCCCTCGACCTTGAGGTACACCTCGCAGCCGGTGCGCTCGGAGAGGACCTGCGCCAGTACGAGCGGCGTGCCACCCTCGCCGAGCGTGACGACCGGCGTTGTCTCCGTCACCGGAAGACGGTCCCGGTACTCCTCGATGATGCCGCGCCACTGGTGGGTGCCGATGCTGGTCATGGGTCCTTACTCCCCTTCAACACGCATGATGCTGGCGACACCGCGCACGGTGTCGAGCTTGCGCAGCGCCTCGACGGTCCCCGAAAGGGCGGCGTCGGGCGCGCGGTGGGTGACGACGACGAGGGATGCCTCGCCGCCTCCGTCCTGCCGGCTCTGCTGGCGCACGGTGTCGATGGAGACACCGTGCTCGGCGAAGACCGTCGCGACCTGGGCGAGAACGCCCGGTTTGTCGGCCACGTCGAGACTGATGTGGTAGCGCGTGACGACCTCGCCCATGGAGCTGACAGGAAGCTGGGTGTACGCGGACTCGCCCGGTCCGGTGGTCTCGGCGACCAGGTTCCGGCAGACGGCGACGAGGTCGCCCAGAACGGCGGAGGCGGTCGGAGCGCCGCCGGCGCCCGGACCGTAGAACATGAGCTGCCCGGCCGCCTCGGCCTCGATGAAGACCGCGTTGTACGCCTCGCGGACCGAGGCCAGCGGGTGGGTCAGCGGGATCATCGCCGGGTGGACGCGCGCGGTGACGGACCGGCCGTCGGCGGCGCGCTCGCAGATGGCGAGCAGCTTGACGGTGCACCCCATGCGCTTCGCGGAAGCGATGTCCGCGGCCGTGACCTCGGTCAGCCCTTCCCGGTGTACGTCGCCGATCCGCACGCGGGTGTGGAAGGCGATCCCGGCCAGGATGGCGGCCTTGGCGGCGGCGTCGAAGCCCTCGACGTCGGCGGTGGGGTCGGCCTCGGCGTACCCGAGGGCGGTGGCCTCGTCGAGCGCCTCGGAGTAGCCGGCTCCGCTCGTGTCCATCTTGTCGAGGATGAAGTTGGTCGTGCCGTTGACGATGCCGAGCACCCGGTTGACCTTGTCCCCGGCGAGCGACTCGCGCAGCGGCCGTACGAGCGGAATCGCACCGGCCACGGCGGCCTCGTAGTACAGATCCCGCCCGTGCTCCTCGGCAGCCGCGTGCAGGGCCGCGCCGTCCTCCGCGAGCAGTGCCTTGTTCGCGGAGACGACGGAGGCGCCGTGCTCGAAGGCGGTGGTGATGAGGGTGCGGGCCGGCTCGATGCCGCCGATGACCTCGATGACGACGTCGATGTCGCCCCGTTTGACCAGGGCGGTCGCGTCGGTCGTGATCAGGGTGGGGTCGATGCCCTCGCGGACCTTGGAGGGGCGGCGGACCGCGACGCCGGCGAGCTCGACCGGGGCCCCGATTCGGGCGGCGAGGTCGTCGGCGTGCGTCGTCATGATGCGCGCCACCTCTGAGCCGACCACACCACAGCCCAGCAGCGCCACCTTCAGCGGACGCGTACGCATCATCCGACCTCGTTTCTTCATGCTTGAGTGCGAACCAGTCTCACTCACCGGACGGGAGTTTCTAGCCTTCGTCCAGATTGCGAGACATCTATTTCATTAACCGACATCGAGACGCAGGAGATCTTCCTCCGTCTCACGCCGGACGATGACGCGCGCTTCACCCTCGTTGACGGCTACGACGGGCGGGCGCAGGGAGTGGTTGTAGTTGCTGGCCATGGAGCGGCAGTACGCCCCGGTGGCGGGCACGGCGATGAGGTCACCGGGCGCGAGGTCGGCGGGGAGGAACGCGTCCCGCACCACGATGTCGCCACTCTCACAGTGCTTGCCGACGACACGGACGAGCATCGGCTCGGCGTCGGAGGTGCGCGACACGAGCGCCACGCTGTACTCGGCGTCGTACAGCGCGGTGCGGATGTTGTCCGACATGCCGCCGTCCACACTCACGTACGTACGCAGCCCCTCCAGCGGCTTGATGGTGCCGACCTCGTAGAGGGTGAAGGCGGTGGGCCCGACGATGGCGCGGCCGGGCTCGACGGAGATGCGGGGGGTGGCCAGGCCGTGGGCCTCGCACTCCCTGGTGACGATCTCGTTGAGCGCCTTGGCGATCTGGTGCGGCTCGCTGGGGTCGTCCTCGGAGGTGTACGCGATGCCGAGCCCGCCGCCGAGGTCGATCTCGGGCAGCTCGACGCCGTGCTCGTCCCGTACCTCGGCCAGCAGCTGCACCACGCGCCGCGCGGAAACCTCAAAACCGGCCATGTCGAAGATCTGCGACCCGATGTGGGAGTGAATGCCGATGAGCTCGATCCCGTCGAGCCGCAGGGCCCGACGTACCGCTTCCGCCGCCTGCCCGTCGGCGAGCGCGATCCCGAACTTCTGGTCTTCGTGGGCGGTGGCGATGAACTCGTGCGTATGCGCCTCAACGCCCACCGTCACGCGAATCTGGACACGCTGCCGCTTCCCCTGGCTCTGCGCGATGTGCGCGACGCGAACGATCTCCTGGAAGGAGTCGAGCACGATCCGCCCGACGCCGACGCGCACGGCCCTCTCGATCTCCTCCACGG
The DNA here is from genome assembly GCF_018614035.1 of Streptomyces sp. ISL-96. Taxonomy (GTDB): domain Bacteria; phylum Actinomycetota; class Actinomycetes; order Streptomycetales; family Streptomycetaceae; genus Streptomyces. The sequence goes on along the minus strand of NZ_JAGGPA010000036.1, from coordinate 72,655 downwards.
ACTTGTTGTTGCCGTGGAAGGCGATGCGCTCGGCGGGCATCCCGGCGTCGAGCGCGGTGGTGAGTTCCCCACCGGAGCAGACATCGAGATTGAGCCCCTCCTCCTGGAGCCAGCGGACGACGGCCCGCGAGAGGAAGGCCTTGCCGGCGTAGAACACGTCGGCGTCCGGCCCGAACGCGTCGGCCCAGGCGCGGCAGCGGGCGCGGAAGTCGCTCTCGTCGAGGAAGTAGGCGGGTGTGCCGAACTCCTCGGCGAGGCGGGTCACTTCGATGCCGCCGACGGAAACGACACCGTCGTCATTACGCCGGACTGTCCTCGCCCAGACCTTCTCGTCGAGGACGTTGAGGTCGGCGGCCGGGGCGGTGTAGTGGCCCTCGGGGTAGACGTCGGCGTGACGGGGCCCGGCGGGGTGTGCGGAACGGCTCATGTCTCTTCTGTCTCTCTCACAACTGTCACAAGTGTTCGGGGGCGCTGACGCCGAGCAAGGACAGGCCGCCGGCGAGCACCGTCCCGGTGGCCTCGGCGAGGGCCAGCCGGGAACGGTGGGCGACCGAGGGTTTCTCGTCGCCGAGGGGGAGGACGGGGTGGGCGTCGTGGAAGCGGAAGAAGGCCTGCGCCGCCATGTCGAGGTGCCGGGCGAGCCGGTCGGGCGCGCGATGGCGGGCAGCGGCTTCAAGGATGCCGGGGTAGTCGGCAAGAACCCGAGCCACCCCACACCCCTCTCCCTCTGTATCCCGGCCGCCATCGCCGATGAACCCAAGTGCGGCGGCGTTGCGGACAAGGGCGCGGCAACGGGCGTGGGCGTACCGCACCCGGAAGAGGGGATTGGTCTCGCGCTGCACGAGGAGGTCGTCGGGGGCGGCTGTCGCGGTGGGCCAGAGCACCCGCCACGTGGCGCCGTCGCGCCCGAGCCGGGCGCGGAGAGCATCGAGATCGCCAAGGTCAGCCACCGGGACATCAGTCGCACTCGTACGCACGACGGTCCCGCCCTGGGCGTGGACGAGCCGGGCCACGGCGTCGGCGTGGGGCCCGCTCCCCACCCGGACGACCTCACCGGCGAGCGCGCGGCCGTGCCCGTAGGCATGCCCCTGGGAGAGGACGGTACGTACAACGGAGGCATGCGCGTCCTGCGCGAGCGTGAGGTTCAGGAACCCGGGCCCGGTGACCTCGACGTCAAGGATCGCTGCTTCCCGCTCCTCCAGGAGCAGAGCCCGGAGGATCTCTGCCACCTCGCGGGCGGGGCGGCCGGCGGGGCCGGCGAGCTTGAGGGCGACGTTGGTGGCGTAATCGCCACGGCCGCCGGGCCGCGGCCGCTCGACGACGGCGCGCTCCGGCACCGGCGCCCGCAGCACGTCCTGGTCCACGGCGCGACGCACGGCGCGCAGCACGGTACGGGAGAGCTCTGCGGGGGTCACGGGACAAGCGTATGGGAGGAGGGGGGGCACCACGCGAACCGGTTTCGCCATCCGGGCACCAGCTGGTCGGCGGTCACCTCAACCGACCGTACGCCCCGCCTGCCCGGCTTCATGCCTGCCGTCGGCAGACGGCGGGCTCTCCCGGTGCATCAACTGCCGTACGAGCCTGACCAGCTCGGCGGGCTCGAAGGGCTTGGAGAGGAAGGCGTCGACGCCCGCGGCGAGGCCGCTCTCCACCTCGTACTGCGTGCAGGCACTGATGATCGCGACGGGCAGCCGACTGGTCCGCGGGTCCTCCCGGAGCCGGGCGGCCGTCCGCAGCCCGTCGAGCCGCGGCATCACGACATCCAGCGTCACGACATCGGGGCAGACCCGGTGAACGATGTCCAGAGCCTCGGCACCATCGGCCGCGGTCACCACCTCGAAGCCCTCCAGCTCGAGATTGACCCTGATCAACTGCCGGATGACCTTGTTGTCGTCCACAACAAGCACGCGGCCGGACACGCCTGGCACAACTCGAGAGTAGGTTGCCCCCTACCGCCGCGTCCGGCTTTTGCCGACTTCCACCCCGGGAGGGGGACGCCGGGAGCCCGCAAAACCTGTTCATGGACACCCGGCGGGAACTGGTAGTGTTCACTCATCGCCGCCACCCGCGGCGGTACGCCCCCGTAGCTCAGGGGATAGAGCAACGGCCTCCGGAGCCGTGTGCGCAGGTTCGAATCCTGCCGGGGGCACCTTGTACGAGGTGCCCAAAGACCCCGCCATCAGCGCTTTCGCTGAGAACGGGGTCTTCGCGTATGTGCAGGCATGTGCACCCGGAGCGTCCGTATGTCGGGGTCCGTGGACTATTCGTGGACTGGCGGCGGGCGATGAACGCCCAGGCCGGCGGGCGTTTCTCACGCCTCGTTCCGAGCTTCCACGAGCGACCGCTGCACGTCGCCCACCAAGGCCAGGAGACGCCCGGGCTGTACACCCTCGTGTTCCATCCACTTGTCGAAGCGAGGACACAGGTGCCGCACCATGCCCATCCCGTGGCGACGCAGCACTGAGCGATTGATCGAGATCTCTTCCTGTACCTCTCTTCGAAGATCATCGGTCCAGCCCTGCGCCCGGTCGTCCTCCTCCAGAGGAGTCTTGAGAGCGGCCACCGCTTCATCGAGTACCGCAAGCAAGCTCATGACATCTCCCGAAGATCACAAGGCTCGGTCTTCTCTTGAGGGCGACCACGGGAGCCAGACTGCCACCGCTTCCTGTCAGCGCTTCAACGGCGAAAGCCCCCGGACGAGTCCAGGGGCTTGAAGCCTAGCGCCGCGCCAGATCGACAGCGCCGAGTGCCGGAGGTCGTACGGCCGGTCGAGGCGCCCCGTTCAGGTGGTGATCGTGGCCGGGTCGCTCACGCCCGGCGCGCCCGTCTCCACGTGGCCGGCGAAGCGGCGCAGGAAGGTGGTATTCGTGTCGGAGACCACCGATACGTCGTACCAGCGCTTGGTCGTGCGCAGGTCCACGGTGTGCGTCACCGTCGCGCCCGCGCGCAGCGCGAAGGTCTGACGTGCGCCACCGTAGGCGTTGGTGATGGTCAGGCTGGCTGTTGTGGTGCCCGGGTTCATCAGGGTCAGGTCGAGGTTGCCCGTGGTCGCGTTGTGGCGGGCCGTCGCCTCCGGGCCGGCGGTCTTAGCGGGGCTTCTGAACGTGCGCAGGAAGCCGTTCGGGCCGTGGACCGTGAGGTCGTGCGTGCCCTTGGAGTACGCCGAGTTCCAGGTGTCCGTGATCTTCTTGCCCGCCTCGGCGGTGTACGTCCACGGCGCGTCCGTGCGGTTCGCCGACGTGACGTAGAACTGCGCGCCCGCTGCCGCCCCCGGGCTGAAGGTGAGGGCGATTCGGCCGTCGGCCGCGTTCACGGCGCCGTCCACGTACGGGGCGTACGGCAGCGCACGCGCCGGGCGTGCACCCGGCTCCTGCTTGGGCAGGCTGCCGACCGCCGGCGGGGTGGGCCGGTAGTCGGGGTGGCGCTCGTGGTCCGGCGGCTCGTACGCGGCCGTGTCGGGCAGCGCGGCGGGCTGCGGGTCCGCCGTACTGAAGTCGAAGGCCGACGTCAGGTCGCCGCAGATCGCGCGCCGCCACGGGGAGATGTTCGGCTCGTTCACGCCGAAGCGGCGCTCCATGAAGCGGATGATCGAGGTGTGGTCGAAGACCTCGGAGCAAACGTAACCGCCCTTGCTCCAGGGCGAGACGACGAGCATCGGGACGCGCGGGCCGAGGCCGTAGTTGCCCGCCGCGTACGACGTGCCGCCCGCGTACTGCTCGGTGGAGGTGTCGACGGTGGACTTGCCCTGCGCGGCGGAGGCCGGCGGGTACGGCGGCACGACGTGGTCGAAGAAGCCGTCGTTCTCGTCGTACGTGATGAACAGGGCGGTCCGGCTCCACACCTCGGGGTTCGAGGTCAGCGCGTCCAGGACCTGCGCGATGTACCAGGCACCGTAGTTCGAGGGGAAGTTGGAGTGCTCGGTGAAGGCTTCGGGCGCGGCGATCCAGGAGATCTGCGGGAGCTTGCCCGCCTGGACGTCGGCGTTGAGGTCGTCGAAGTAGCCGTCGCCGTTCTTGACGCTGGTGCCGGTACGGGCCTTGTCGTAGAGCGGGTCGCCGGGCTTGGCGTTGCGGTACTGGTTGAAGTAGAGGAGCGAGTTGTCGCCGTAGTTGCCCCGGTAGGCGTCATTTATCCAGCCCCAGTGACCGGCCGCGTCCAGGCCGTCGCCGGTGTCCTGGTAGATCTTCCAGGAGACCCCGGCCTTCTCCAGCCGCTCGGGGTACGTCGTCCAGCCGTACCCCGCCTCCTCGTTGCCCAGGACCGGGCCGCCGCCGGCGCCGTCGTTGCCGGTGTAACCCGTCCACATGTAGTAGCGGTTGGGGTCGGTGGCTCCGATGAACGAGCAGTGGTACGCGTCGCACACCGTGAACTTGTCAGCAAGGGCGTAGTGGAAGGGAATGTCCTCCCGCGTCAGGTACGCCATCGTCGTCGGCGTCTTCGCGGGCACCCACTGGTCGTACTTGCCCTTGTTGATGGCCTTGTGGCCGCCCGCCCAGTCGTGGTTGAGGCCCTGGAGGAACTGCATGCCCAGGTCGTCGGCCGTCGGGTGGAACGGCAGCGTCACCTTCTTGTTGCCGTCCGCCTGGTGCCAGACCGACTTTCCGCTCGGCAGCGTCACCGGGCGCGGGTCTCCGAAGCCGCGTACGCCCTTCATCGCGCCGAAGTAGTGGTCGAAGGAACGGTTCTCCTGCATCAGTACGACGATGTGGTCGACGTCCTGGATGGTGCCGGAGACACTGTTGGCGGGGATGGCGGCGGCCCGGTCGATGCTGCCCGACAGGGCGGCGAAGCCCGCGGTCGCGCCGGCTATCTGGAGGAAGCGGCGCCTATTGAGTTCTGGCATGAGTGTGGGGCCTCTTGGAGTGTGAGGGGACAGAAGCGGATCTGAATGGTCCAAGAGGAGCGAGTGGAAGGGAAGGGCGCGTGCCGTCCCGGTGAAATGTCGCGGTATACGTCGCCAATGCGCGTGCAGGGTGCGGCAGTCAGGCTGAGGTGCGCTTCCGTGGAGCGGACTTCTTGGCGGTGCTCTTCTTCGCCCCGGACGCCCCGGACGACTGCTTACCACTCTCCCCCGAGGCCGACTTCTTCGCCGCGGTGCTCTTCTTCACGGTGGCCGTCTTCTTCGCCGCGGCGCCCTTCTCCCCAGTGGCCGTCTTGCGCCCGGCCATCCGCGTGACGTCGGCCCCTTGGCCCTCTCCCTCCCCCGACCCCTCCCCCCGCGACTCCTTCGCCGCCCGCACGCTCTTCTCCAGCGCCGCCATCAGGTCGATCACCTGGCCGCCACCCGCCGCCGGCGACCGCTCCACGAGCTCACCGCCGGACGCCTTCGCGGCGATCATCTCCTCGACCGCCTCGCGGTAGTCGTCGTGCAGCGATTCAAGGTCTACGTCGCCCAGGGTGTTCATCAGCGCGTCCGCCAGGTCCAGTTCGGCGTCGCGCACCGTCACCTTCGTCTCCGGTGCGACGCCCTCCGGCTCACGTACCTCGTCGGGCCAGAGCAGACCGTGCATGACGATGACGTCGTCCACCACCCGCAGCATCCCGAGCCGCTCGCGCCCCCGCAGCGCGAACTTCGCCACGGCCACCTTGTCGCTGCGCTTGAGTGCCTCGCGCAGCAGGACGTACGGCTTGGCCGCGGGCACGCCATTCGGGGAGAGGTAGTACGCCGAGTCCATCTGGAGGGGGTCGATCTCGGACGCCGGCACGAAAGTGACGATCTCGATCGTCTTGGCCGTCGGCAGCGGGAGCGCGGCCAGGTCTTCATCGGCGATCGGCACGATCCCGCCGCCCGGCTCCTCGTACCCCTTGCCGATCTCGGACGCCGGGACCTCCTCGCCGTCGAGTTCGCAGACCTTCCGGTAGCGGATGCGGCCGCCGTCGGCGGTGTGGATCTGGCGGAACGAGACCGAGTGGTGCTCGGTGGCGTTCACCAGCTTGATCGGGATGCTGACCAGGCCGAAGGAGATGGCACCGTTCCAGATGGGTCGCACGATTCGCCCCCTTAGGGCACTTAGGCGTCACTCATCACATATCCGTGGGATTCTCATCGTATGTCGCCTATCACAGAGGTGGAGGGGCGGCGCCTGGCGCTCAGCAATCTGGACAAGGTCCTCTATCCCGCCACCGGGACCACCAAGGCCGAGGTGCTGCACTACTACGCCACGATCGCGGACGCGTTCCTCCCGCACCTTTACGACCGGCCCATCTCCTTCCTGCGCTATCCGGACGGGCCGCGCGGGCAGCTGTTCTTCACCAAGAATCCGCCGCAGGGTACGCCCGACTGGGTGCGGACGGTGGAGGTGGAGCGCTCCGAGGGCGAGAAGGCGCGCCAGGTCCTCATCCAGGACCTGCCGACGCTGATCTGGGCCGCGAACCTGGTGGTGGAGTTCCATACGCCGCAGTGGCTGGCCCCCGATCCCGGCATCGCCGACCGGCTGGTCATCGACCTCGACCCCGGGCCCCCGGCAAGCGTCGCGGAGTGTTGTGAGGTCGCGCTGTGGCTGCGGGAGCGGCTGGCGGCGGACGGCATCGAGGCGTACGCGAAGACCTCCGGCTCCAAGGGGATGCACCTGTACGCGGCGCTGGAGCCGACGCCGTCGGAGGAGGTCTCGGCGTACGCGAAAGGGCTCGCGGTGGAGGCGCAGCAGGCGCTCGGGGAGCTGGTCGTGCACCGGATGACGCGGGCGCTGCGGCCGGGGAAGGTCTTTGTCGACTTCAGCCAGAACGCCGCCGCGAAGACGACCGCCGCGCCGTACACCCTGCGGGCCAGGGAGGAGCCGACCGTGTCGGCGCCGGTGACCTGGGAGGAGGTCGAGGACGGGCGATCGGACCCGGCGCGGCTCGTCTTCCGGGCGCAGGACATCGGCGTACGGCTGGAGCGGTACGGCGATCTGCTCGGCCCGCTGCTCGATCCGGGCCGGGCCCGGCCGTTGCCTCGGGCGCCCCGGGCGTGATCGGCCATGGTCACACTGCCCCTGATCGAGCCCATGCTCGCGACACCGGGCACGCTGCCGCCGGCGCGCGAGCAGGGGCGGTGGGCGTTCGAAAGCAAGCACGACGGCCAGCGGGCCATTGTCTATCTGCCGGGCGACGGCTCACTGATGCTGCGGGCCAGGTCCGGCGCGGACATCACGGCCGCCTACCCCGAGCTGCTGCCGCTGGGCACCGCCCTCGGCGCGGGGGTCGCGGCGGTGCTGGACGGCGAGATCGTCGCGCTCGACGACGACGGCCGTCCGGACTTCGAGCGTCTGCAGGCCCGGATGGGCCTGTCCGGATCGCCCGCGAAGGCCGCCCGCCTGGCACCGGACGTGCCGGCCCATCTGATGCTGTTCGACGCCCTGCACCTGCGGGGCCGCAGCATCGTCGGGCTGCCGTACCGCGAACGCCGGCGGGAGCTGGAGAGCCTCGGTCTGCGGGGGTCGCACTGGTCGACGCCCGGCGCGGTCACCGGGCACGGCGAGGAGGCGCTCCGGGCGACCAAGGAGGGGGGCCTGGAGGGCGTGGTCTGCAAGCGGCTCGACTCCGTGTACACACCGGGGCTGCGTTCCCGCGACTGGATCAAGATCCGCAACGTCCGGACGGTGGACGCGATCGTCGGTGGGTGGGTCCCCGGCCGGGGCCGCCTCTCGGGGCTGCCGGGGGCGCTACTCCTCGGCGAGTACGAGGGTGGGGTCCTGCGGTTCATCGGGAGCGTGGGGACGGGGTGGAACGACCGCGAACGTGCTCTGCTCGCCGAGCTGTTGCGCGTCGCCGCCGTCGACGAGTGCCCGTTCGCCGAGGTACCGCCCGTCGCGGGGGCGCGGTGGGTGCTGCCGCGCCTGGTCGGCGAGGTCGCGTACAGCACCCGGACGAAGGCGGGGCTCCTGCGCCAGCCGTCGTGGCACCGGCTGCGCCCCGACCTGGCCCCGCCGGAGGGTGCGTGAGTCCTGCCCCGGCGCCGTTGGTGCAGACTCGGCAACAAACGATCGCGAACGTACGGAGTGGACCACCTGATGATCATCTTTGGCAGCAAGAGCTTCCTCTACCAACTGGCCATACTCACACTGGTGTGCCAAAGCTGCGGGAATCCGGCGGCGCACACGCTCAGGAAGCGTGTCAGTAAGTTCACGCTCTTCTTCATTCCGCTGTTTCCGTTCTCCACGAAGTACACGACACAGTGCACCTTCTGCGGCGCCGAGCAGAAGGTGACCCAGGAGCAGGCGGAGCAGCTCCAGGCGCAAGAACGGGCCGGCGACGGTTACGGGCAGGCGCACCAGCAGCAGCCGGGGCAGAATCCGTATCAGCGCTGAGCCGCCGGTCGTGAAGTAAACAGAACCATTCCGCAGAGAGGGAGCCTTGAGCGCGCACCGCACCGCCCGCGCGGCACTGCTGCTGACCGCCGCCGCAGCAGCGGTGGCAGCCGCGTTGTCCGGCTGCGCCGACGCGGGCGAGCTCAAAAGCGCCGGGCCCACGCCCACCGCCGTCGGGCCCACCCGCCTGTGGCCGGAGCGCCCGGCCGCCACGGTCCCTCCGATGGACTACGGCGAGGGCGAGACGGAGACGGTTCGCGGGATCAGGGTGCCGGGCGACGATGTGCGCAGGGTGAGGCCGGTGGCCGTCGCCCAGGCGGAGCAGGCGGCGCATCCCGACGCCCTCAGCGGGCCCGACGGGAGGTACGAGCAGACAGTCAGGCAGCTCCTGGCCTGCGACACGCGACCGAAGACCTGCCCGGTGCTCAAGGCGTACTACCGCGACCTCACCGGCGACGGCAAAGCCGAGCTGATCCTCGGCGTCTCCATGCCCAAGGGCCAGCTCGCGGTGCGCTGCTACCTGGCCGAGAAGGGCCGGCTGACCCGCATCATGGGCACCAGCGACGCCGTGATCGGGGTCTCGCTCGCGGGCCGGGACCTCATCATCCGGGCGCCTTCGAACCTGCCGGGGTACGAGTTCCGGACGGCCTGGTCCTGGGACGACCACCAGCACGCCATGCTGCCCACCCGCGACGAGATCCTGCGGGTGCACAAGGACGGAGGCGACCCGCTGCCCTCCCACACCCACTCCCACACCCACACGACCCCCACCCCGACTCCGACGGCCACTCCGACTTCGACGGCCACCCCGCCCCCCGCAGCCGCCCCCACGACACCCCCCAACGGGCCCGGCGGCCGCTCATGAGACCCCGTCTGCCCGCCTGGACCGGGCGCCTCACCTGGAAGGCCGCGGCCTTCATCACCGTGATGTGCTGCGGGCTCGCGGCGCTGCTCGGCGCACTCGTGCACGTCTCCGTGACGCACCAGACGCTCAACCAGGCCCGCGAGAAGGCCCTCACCAGACTGGAGGAGGCGACCAGGGCGTACGAAGCCGGCGATCCGCTGCCGCCGGACACCGGCATCGACCCGGACGGACTGCCCGCCCAACTGCGCGACCTCGCCCTCTCCGGCCGGCACGGCACCGTCGTCAGCGAGCACGACGGCCGCCCCACCATGTGGGCGGCGGCCCCGGCCGGCCGGCGCGCCATGGCCGCCGAGATCGACTACAGCCAGGGCGTCAGTACGATCACGGGCCTGGACCGGGCCATCGTCGGCTCGTCCTTCCTCGCCATCTCCGCGACGCTGCTCGTCGGCGTCTTCGCCGTCACCCGTGTGACGCGCCGCCTGCACCAGACCGCCTCGGTGGCGCGCCGGATCAGCGCGGGCGACCTCGACGCCCGCGTCAACGACCCCCGCACGAAAGCCCCTTCACGCCCGCAGGACGAGGTGGCCACGGTCGCCGGCGCCCTGGACGCGATGGCCTCCACCCTCCAGGGAAAGCTGCAGAGCGAGCAGCGTTTCACCGCCGATGTGGCCCACGAACTGCGCACTCCGCTGACCGGTCTGCACGCGGCGGCGGAGCTGCTGCCGCCCGGCCGGCCGACGCAGCTCGTGCAGGACCGGGTGCGCGCGATGCGGATGCTGACGGAGGACCTGCTGGAGATCTCCCGGCTCGACGCGGGCAGTGAACAGATCAGCCTCGACGTGCACCGGATCGGGCCACTGGCGGAGCGCGTGGCGCGCGGGCCGGGGGCGCCGACCGAGGTCCGGATCGTACGGGACGCCTGCGTCGAGACGGACCGGCGGCGGCTGGAGCGGGTGCTGGGCAACCTGATAGGCAACGCGCACCAGCACGGCCGGGAGCCGGTCGTACTGACCGTGGACGGCCCCGTGGTGACCGTGCGGGATCACGGCGAGGGCTTTCCCGAGTACCTGGTGGAGCACGGCCCGCAGCGCTTCAGGACGGAGCCGCGCGCCGGCGGCAAGGGGCACGGTCTCGGCCTGACGATCGCCGTGGGGCAGGCGCAGGCCATCGGCGCCGAACTGACCTTCGCGAACGCGCCGGACGGCGGGGCGGTGACAACGCTGAAGCTGCCGGAGGTCAAGGAGACATCGGAGGCTCCCTAGCCGACCAGCGACGCCGTGCACACAAAGTGACGGATTGCGATCAGTAAGTGTCGAAATTAGTGTGAACCGGGCGAGTCGGGGACCGGTTCGTTACGGACGGACCGGAGTCCCCCGCCGCCCTTCGCCGCGGCGAAGGCCTCTCACTTGCCAGGAGCCAACATGCCCCTGCTCCCCCGGTCTCCGCTCCCCAGGCTCGGCCTGTACGTCGCCGCCGGCGCCGTCGCCGCCCTCACCGCCGCGGGCCCGGCGCTCGCCGCGGCGGACCCCGTCAAGCCCCCGGCCGAGCGCGCCCAGAGTGCCAAGAGCCCCAAGAGTGCCCAGAGCGCCAAGAGTCAGAGTTCCCACCTCTACAAGGGACGCGTCATAGCCAAGCCCGGGCTGCTGCTGCGCGACAAGCCCACCCGCAGCAGCCGGGTCATCGGCAGCAAGCCCTACGGGGCGATCGTCCGCATCTTCTGCAAGACCCGCGGCGACAACGTGCACGGGAACAACCGCTGGTACCTGCTCACCGACGGCACCTGGGCCTGGGGCTCGGCGCACTACATCGCGAACATCGGCCCCGTCCCCCGCTGGTGCTGACGCACCGTTAGCACCCCCGCTCACGCCCGGAGAGTTCGGCCCCCGCCGCGCGAACCCCTTGGGCGTGAGCACACATATACGGACATACAGCCTGCCCGCTTGCTACGTTGCCTGACATGACCGCAACGACGGTGGACGCTCCCCCGCCCGAGGTACGCCTCCCCAAGCGGCGCGGCGTCGAATTCTCGCTCCTCGTCGGCGCCGTCCTCATCGCCGTGTTCGGCTACATCGGCGTGGGCCTCACCAAGAACGGCGCCGTACCCCCCGACGCCGCCGGCTACGGCGCGGGCCTCGGCGTCCTCGCACTCCTCGCCCACCTCGCCGTCCGCTTCCGCGCCCCGTACGCCGACCCGCTGCTCCTGCCCATCGCGGTCCTCCTCAACGGCCTCGGCCTGGTGCTGATCTACCGCCTCGACCTCGAAACCCCCAGGGACCAGGCGGCCCCCACCCAGCTCGTCTGGTCCACCCTCGGTGTCGCGCTCTTCATCGGCGTCGTGATCCTGCTCCGCGATCACCGCGTCCTCCAGCGGTACGCGTACCTCTCGGTCGCCGCCGCCCTGGTCCTGATGACCGTGCCGATCTTCTTCCCGGCCATCAACGGCGCGAAGATCTGGATCCGCGTCGGCGGCTTCTCCTTCCAGCCCGGCGAGTTCGCGAAAATCCTGCTCGCCGTCTTCTTCGCCGCGTACCTCGCGGCCAACCGCAACGCCCTCGCCTACACCGGCCGCAAGATCTGGAAGCTCCAGCTCCCCACCGGCCGCGTGCTCGGCCCGATCGTCGCCATCTGGCTGCTCAGCGTCGGCGTACTCGTCCTGGAACGCGACCTGGGCACGTCACTGCTCTTCTTCGGACTCTTCGTGATCCTGCTGTACGTCGCGACCGGCCGCACCGGCTGGATCGCCGTCGGCCTGCTGCTCGCGGCGGTCGGCGCCTTCGTCGTCGGCTCGCTCGAACCGCACGTCAACAGCCGCGTCGAGGACTGGCTGAACCCCTTTGCCTCCGTCGACGCCGGCCAGGGCCCCAGCCAGCTCGCCCAGTCGCTCTTCGCCTTCGCGGCAGGCGGCATGCTCGGCGCGGGGCTCGGCGCCGGCGAGTCCGTCCTCATCGGCTTCGCCGCCAAGTCCGACTTCATCCTGGCGACGGCGGGCGAGGAACTCGGCCTGTCGGGCCTCACCGCGATCTTCCTGCTCTACGCCCTGCTCGTCGCCCGCGGCTACCGGGCGGGCCTCGCACTGCGCGATCCGTTCGGGCAGCTGCTCTCGATCGGCCTCGCCTCGATCCTCGCGCTCCAGGTGTTCGTCATCGCGGGCGGCGTGATGGGACTGATCCCGCTGACCGGCATGGCGATGCCGTTCCTCGCGCAGGGCGGCTCGTCCGTCGTCACCAACTGGATCATCGTGGCGCTCCTGATCCGGGTCAGCGACTCGGCCCGCAGCCCGCACCCCGAGCACGTCGAGACCGGCGTCATCGCCCCCGTCGTGGAGGACGACCAGTGATCCGCTACATCAGGCGAGCGGCCGGGTTCTGTCTGCTGCTGCTCGTCGCGCTGCTGCTGAACGCCGCCCGTATCCAGGTCTTCCAGGCGGAAGAGCTCGACGACAATCCCGCCAACCGGCGCAAGACGATCGGCCGTTACCAGCAGGTACGCGGCAACATCATCATCGACGGGAAGCCGGTCACCGGGTCCAGGGACAGCGGTGAGCAGCTGCGGTACGAAAGAACGTATCTCCACGGGCCGTTGTACGCGCCCGTCACCGGCTACGCCTCCCAGACGTACGGCACGACCTTCATCGAGAACGCCGAGGACGACGTCCTCTCCGGCACCGACCCGCTGCTCGCCCCGCTCCCCCTGTGGAACGAGATCACGCGCTCGCGCCAGCCCGGCGGCCACGCCGTCACCACCATCAAGAGCGCGGTCCAGCGGGCGGCGTACCGGGGACTGCGCGGCAGGAAGGGCGCCGTCGCGGCGATCCAGCCTTCGACGGGGAAGATCCTGGGGCTGGTCAGCAGCCCGTCGTACGATCCGCAGGAGCTCTCCGGCACCGGGAAGCGGGTCACCGAAGCGTGGGCGCGGCTGAACGGCTCGCCGAATCAGCCGATGCTCAACCGGGCCGTCCGCCAGACGTACCCGCCCGGTTCCACCTTCAAGATCGTGACGGCTGCGGCGGCGCTCGAAACCGAGGTGGTGACGGACATCGACGCGCCGACGAAGACACCTGAGCCGTACGTCCTGCCCGGCACCAGCACCACACTCCCCAACGAGGCGCGCGGCTGCCGCAACGCGTCGCTGGCGTACGCGATCCGGTTCTCCTGCAACACGGTGATGGCGGATCTGGGCGTGCGGGTGGGGCTGGCCGGAATGCTCGACACCGTACGGAAGTTCGGGTTCAACGACGGCGGGCTGAAGATTCCGTCCGGGGTGTCGAGGAGCAACTTCGACACCAGCATGACCGCCGACCAGCTCGCCCTGTCCTCCATCGGCCAGTACGACACCAGGGCGACGCCGCTCCAGATGGCGATGGTCGCGGCGGCGGTCGCCAACGGCGGCGAGCTCAAGTCCCCGTACCTGGTGGACAAGGTGACGCGGTCGGACGGCGACGTCGTGGCGCAGAACAGCCAGAAGTCCCTGCACCAGGCGATGAGCCCGGCCACCGCCATGCAGCTCCAGCAGATGATGGTCGACGTCGTGGAGAACGGGACGGGCACGAACGCCGCCATTCCCGGGGTCCGGGTCGGCGGCAAGACGGGCACGGCGCAGCACGGCGTCGACAACACCGGGACGCCGTACGCCTGGTTCATCTCCTGGGCGCAGGAGCACGGCGACGGTCAGCCGGCGGTCGCGGTGGCGGTCGTCGTGGAGGACGCGTCGGCGGACCGCGCCGACATCAGCGGCGGAGGCAGCGCCGCGCCGATCGCACGGGCGGTGATGCGGGCCGCGCTGGACGACTGAGCGTCGTGAAGGCCGGCCAAGGCGTCTCGGTCCGCGAAATGGCCGGGCCGGGCCGGTCGTACGCGCTTATCGTGCGGCCATGGCTACTGCTGACTCCGCTGCGTACGAACTCGCCCAAGTGAACATCGCCCGCCTCAAGTTCCCGCTGGACTCACCGGAGCTGAAGGACTTCGTGGACGCGCTGGACCCGGTGAACGCGGCGGCCGACGGCGCCGACGGATTCATATGGCGGCTGCAGGGCGACACCGGCGACGCGACGGACGTTTCCGTGTTCGGGGACGAGTGGCTGATCGTGAACATGTCGGTGTGGCGCGACCCCAACGCCCTGACCGCCTTCATGTACCAGGGGCAGCACCGGGAGCTGCTGGGCCGGCGCCACGAGTGGTTCGAGCGCGTGAAGGAAGCGATGACGGCGCTGTGGTGGGTGCAGACGGGCTGCCGCCCGACGGTGGCGGACGCCGAGAAGGCGCTCTTGTGTCTGCGCGAGCACGGCCCGACCCCGGAGGCCTTCACGCTGCGTACGCCGTTCCCGGCCCCCGGCGGCGGTTCGGCGGCGTGATCAGCCGACCTGCCGCACGGCGGCATGGCCTCTTCGCGGACCTTGACGGGTCGGCGGCTGTGGCGGGGGCCCGTACGGGCCAGGTGGCTGTTGGGGGCGGGTTGCGTGATCACGACCGGTCTCGCTACTCCAGCGCCTCCCGCCGCTCCGCCCACTGCGCCGGCATCGCGTCAATTCCCGTACGGGCGCCGACGATTCCGCCCGCGATCGCGCACGTCGTATCGACATCACCGAAGCCCTCCGCCGTCGACCACAGCGCCGCCTCCAGGTCGTCCGCGTGCCGCGCCGCCGTCCACACCGCGAACGGCACGGTGTCGTCGGCGCGGATCCGCTGCCCGTTGCCCAGCACATCGGCGGCCTTCCACGGCGCGGTGGTGAACGGCAGGTCCGCCGCCCGCTGCAGCCCGTCGCGGACCGGCCCCTCGGGTGTACGTTCCGCCACGCCCGCCACCGACAGCTCGCCCCGCACGGAGAGCGCCGCCGCGACGGCGACGGCCACCGCGCCCGCGACGCCCTGCGGATGGGCGTGAGTCACTTCGGCGGACAACCCAGCCTGCGCGACGACGACTTCGAGGTCGCCGGAGAACCAGGCCCCCAGTGGCGCCACCCGCATCGCCGCGCCGTTGCCGAGGCTGCCCTCCCCGCCGAAGAGCCGGCGGGCGAGGCCGGGCCAGGCCGAGGGGTCCTCGATGAGCTGCGGGAGCAGCTCGTGCATTCCGCTGCCGTAGCCGCGCGCCTGGTCGGCCATGAAGGTGAGGGCGTACGACATCGCCAGCGGCGTCTGGCGGATCTCACCGTGCTCGTCGAGCACCCGCATGACGGCGCGCGCCATCGCGGTGTCGTCGGTCCAGTGCCAGAGGGGCTCCTCGGGGACGCGCCGGTCCCGGATCTCCTCGAACGCCTGCTGCCGCTCGCGGAAGAGAGGGAACCAGCGCTCGCCGAAAGCGTCACCGAGGGCGAGTGCTTCCAGGCTCCGGCGGGCGGCGGGCACGTTCGCGTTCGTGGTCATGGCCGCCATCGTGCCGGGCGGGGTGCCCGGCCGTACACCTCTTTTGAGCCGGAGGGCCCGCTAGGAACCGTTCGACCGCTCCTCGTCCGCCCCCGCCGCGATCGCCGCGTCGATCTCCGCCACCCGTTCCGCGTCCTCCGCCTCGAAACGCTGCTTGTCGAGTGCTTCGGCGATCTCCTCGTCCTGGGTCATGAGGAGATCCAGATTTGAATCACCCATGTCGAACACGCCCATGTCGAGGTAGGCCTTCTGCAGCCGCTCGCCCCACAGACCGATGTCCTTGACGCACGGCACGATGCGGCTGAACAGCAGTTTCCGGAAGAGGTGCAGGAACTCGGACTGCTCGGAGTACTCCTGCGCCTCCTGCTTGGAGATGCCGAAGT
Source organism: Streptomyces sp. ISL-96 (assembly GCF_018614035.1). Taxonomy (GTDB): domain Bacteria; phylum Actinomycetota; class Actinomycetes; order Streptomycetales; family Streptomycetaceae; genus Streptomyces. Next base: position 56,760 of record NZ_JAGGPA010000036.1, on the reverse strand, counting down.
TCTCCAGGACCTCGACGCCGCGCAGCCGGTCGCGCATCAAGTAGCAGCCCTCGATGACGAACTCCTCGCGCTCGCGCAGTTCGGCGTCGGACAGCTGCTTGTAGTAGTCGCGCAGCGCCATCCGGCCGAAGGCCACATGCCGGGCCTCGTCCTGCATGACGTACGCGAGGATCTGCTTGGGCAGGGGTTTGTCCGTGGTGTCGCGGATCATGCCGAAGGCGGCGAGGGCCAGGCCTTCGATCAGGACCTGCATGCCCAGGTACGGCATGTCCCAGCGGGCGTCGCGGAGGGTGTCGCCCAGCAGGCTCTGGAGGCTGTCGTTGACCGGGTAGAGCATCCCGACCTTCTCGTGCAGGAAGCGGCTGTAGATCTCCGCATGCCTGGCCTCGTCCATGGTCTGGGTCGCGGAGTACAGCTTCGCGTCGAGGTCGGGGACGGACTCGACGATCCGGGCCGCGCACACCATCGCGCCCTGCTCGCCGTGCAGGAACTGGCTGAACTGCCAGGAGGAGTAGTGCCGGCGCAGTTCGCCCTTGTCCTTCTCGGTCATCTTCGCCCAGTGGCGGGTGCCGTAGAGGCTGAGCGACTCGTCGGGGGTGCCGAGCGGATCGTACGGGTCGACCTCGATGTCCCAGTCTATGCGGGTCGCGCCGTCCCACTGCTTGTCCTTGCCCTTCTGGTAGAGGGCCAGGAGGCGGGCGCGCCCTTCGTCGTACTCCCAGCTGAAGCGCGCCGCGCCGGAGGCCGGCACCTCCCACAGCGGGTCCGTGGGGGCCTTGGTGTAGAGCTCGTGCGTCGACACTGACGCCTCCTTGCCGCATATCCCTTTACACGCCGGACAGTTGGCAGACTCACACGCTGATAGACGGCGGGTCAACAAGCGGGTCCAAGCGCTCGGCAAGCGCTCGACGAGCGCTCAACAAGTCGTGCGCAAGGGATTGACTGTCTTGCTGACAAGCAGTCTCATAAGACCTGAACGCAGCTGTGACCGCCGGTAACCCACTCGTGAGGTGCCCCCCGCCATGACGACAGTGACCGAACGCGACGTACTCAGGGACGCACTCGGCCTCCTCAAGGACCGTGAGCAGGTCGCCGAGCGCCTGCTGGAGTCGTCCGCCAAGCACTCCTTCGACCCTGAGACGGAACTCGACTGGGACGCCCCGGTGGAGGAAGGCAAGTGGTTCTGGCCGCCCGAGCTCGTATCGCTCTACGACACTCCGCTCTGGCGGAAGATGTCCGAGGAGCAGCGCATGGACCTGGCACGGCACGAGGCCGCGTCGCTCGCATCCCTCGGCATCTGGTTCGAGATCATCCTGATGCAGCTGCTGGTCCGGCACATCTACGACAAGTCCGTGACCAGCAACCACGTGCGCTACGCGCTCACCGAGATCGCCGACGAATGCCGGCACTCGATGATGTTCGCCAAGATGATCCAGAAGGGTGGCGCCCCCTCGTACCCGGTGCCGCGGCTCTACCACAACCTGGCGCGCGTCCTGAAGACCGTCTCGACCACACCCGGGTCCTTCGCGGCCACCCTCCTCGGCGAGGAGATCCTCGACTGGATGCAGCGCCTGACGTTCCCCGACGAGCGCGTCCAGACCCTCGTGCGCGGCGTGACCCGCATCCACGTGGTCGAGGAGGCCCGCCATGTCCGGTACGCCCGCGAGGAGCTGCGCCGCCAGATGGTGACCGCGCCCGCCTGGGAGCGCGAACTCACCCGCGTGAGCTGCGGCGAGGCGGCCCGCGTCTTCTCCACCTGCTTCGTCAACCCGAAGGTCTACGAGAACGTCGGCCTCGACCGCCGCGAGGCCGTCGCCCAGGTCAGGGCGAGCGGCCACCGCACCGAGGTCATGCAGAACGGCGCCAGGCGGCTCACCGACTTCCTGGACGACATCGGCGTGCTCCAGGGTGTCGGCCGCAGGCTCTGGAAGAGCTCGGGACTCCTCGCGTAAACGGTGAAATGTGGGGTTACGCTGCCGACATGACCCCGGCAGCGACGACCCCAGCCACCACCCCCGCGTACCGCAGACTCAGCGTCGAGGAGCGTCGCCGCCAGCTCCTCGGCGCCGCCCTGTCGCTCTTCGCGCACCGGGCACCCGAGGAGGTGTCGCTGGACGACGTGGCGGAGGCGGCGGGGGTGTCGCGGCCGCTCGTGTACCGCTACTTCCCGGGCGGCAAGCAGCAGTTGTACGAGGCCGCGCTCGGCTCCGCCGCCGACGAGTTGAAGCTGTGCTTCGCCGAGCCGCAGACGGGCCCGCTCACCCGGCGCCTCACCCGCGCCCTGGACCGCTACCTGACCTTCGTCGGCCAGCACGACACGGGGTTCAGCGCCCTCCTCCAGGGCGGCAGCGTCGCCGAGACGTCCCGTACGACCGCGACCGTCGACGGGGTGCGGCGGGCCGCGGCCGAGCAGATCCTGACGCACCTCGGCGTCGCGGGTACGGCCGGGCCGCGGCTGCGGATGATGGTCCGCACCTGGATCACGGCCGTCGAGGCGGCCTCCCTGATCTGGCTGGACGAGGGCAAGCAGCCGCCGGCCGGCGAACTGCGGGACTGGCTGGTCGACCACTTCATCGCCCTCCTCACCGTGACCGCGGCGACGGACGCGCAGACGGCGGAAGTGACGCGCGCGGCGCTGGCGACGGAGACGGCGGACGGCCCGGCGGGGGTGCTGGCACGGCGGGTGATCCCGGTGATCGCGGAGGCGGCGCACCTGCTCTGACCCTGTGCCCCCGTGACCCTGTAACACTGGCACCGTGAGAAGCGAGAACACGCCCTTCGTGGGCGGCCCCCTGGACGGGCGGGTGCTGCCGGTCCTGGTCGGGCCGACGGGACACCCGCCGAAGTGGTACGAGGTGCCCGTGCCGGACGAGGACGGCGGCCCGCCGACGGTGCACGCCTACCTGCGCGTTCCCGCCGGGTACAGCAAACGGCTGGGGCTTCAGCGCGGCTGGAAGTACGAGTACGCGCCGGACGGGCGCGAGCGCCACCGGCCCCGGTGGCCCTGGTCGAAACCGGACAGCACCTCATAAGATCGGCGGTGTGCCGGACCTGGCCACTGTGACCGCAGAGCGCCAGCGGCTCCGGCACGGTGATCGCGAGGATCACGGTGACCACGGGGGGTGCGCCTTGGAGGCGCTGCGTCAGGACGATCCACGCCAAGTCGGCCCGTACGCCCTGCTGTTGCACCTGCGCGAGACGGCGAGCGCCGTGCAGTACCTGGCGCAGGCCCCCGACGACGGTGCGACCGTGGTGGTCGCGGTGGCGCGGCCGGAGCTGGCGGGCCTGCCCGCGTTCCGCCGCCGCTTCCAGGCGGAGGCACAGACGGCCGAACGACTGGCCGGTGGCTGGGTGCGGGCCCCGCTGGCGTCGGGCACCGACGCTCCCGAACTGTGGACGGCGACCGCCTACGTCCCCGCACTCACCCTCGCCGAGGCGGTCGCGCTCGCCGGGCCGCTGCCGGAGCGGGCCGTACGCATCCTGGGCGCCGCGCTCGCCGAGACCCTGTCCCGCGTGCACGCCACCGGCGCCGTACTGCACGGCCTCGCCGCCGACACGGTGCTGCTGGCCGCCGACGGACCGCGCCTGACGGCGTTCGGCGCGCTGGGTGCGGCGGCGGCCGCCGAAGCGGGCCCCGGCGGCCAGTTGTCCGTACGCCTCGGCTACCTCACCCCGGAGCAGCTGGCGGGCCGGGAGCCGGGCCCCGCGTCCGACATCTTCGTCCTCGGGCTGCTTCTGGCGTACGCCGCTACCGGGGCGACGCCGTGGGCGGCGGGCCCGCAGGACGCGGCCGCCGACCGCATCGCGCACGCGGAGCCCGAACTGGCCGCCGTGCCGGCGGAACTGCGCACGCTGATCGCCCGCTGCCTGGCCAAGTCCCCGGCGGACCGCCCGACCCCTGGCACGCTGGCAGCGGAACTGGCCCTGGAGGGCGCGGCAGCCCTGGCCCGCCAGGGGTGGCTGCCCGGCCGCGTGCTGTCGGCCCTGGCGGAACAGGCGGCGGCGGCAAATCAAGCCCGTCCGGCGATTGAGGACACGCCCGGAGGGCGTCCGGGGGCCTGGGGGCCTGCCCCCGGTTCCGGGGAGGGGCGGGCAGGGGAAAGCGCCGCAGGCCCCACCGGCGCCGCAGACGTCGACAGCGGCCTGACCCGGCGCCTCCGCGCACCGCGGTGCGGGCCCGCGCCCGCCCTCACCCACCCCGCCACCGCCCTCGCCCTGCCACCAGCGCAGCAGCCGCAACAACGTGCCCAACTCGCGCCGATGCCGGCAACCACACCCACGCCCACACCCACCGGCGCAGGAGCAGCCCCAAGCCCCCTCCCCGGCGGCCTGAGCCGGCGCGGCCTGTTCGCCGGCATCGCCGCCGGCGCCGCAGGGCTCGTCGTGGGCGGCGCCGGAGCACTGGCCTTCTCCGGCGGCGACGAGGACAACGCGCCCTCACCCCGGACCGACGGGAACGACGCCAAGCCGGCCGCCCGCCGCAGACCACTGCCCGGTGTCGCCCCCGACCCCCTCTGGCACTACCAGCACCCCCTCACCCTCACGGCCGGCGGCCCGACCCCCCGCATCTGGCGCGACCAGGTGCTCCTGATCCCCGGTGAGGAACTGACGACCGCGCTGGATCTGCGTACCGGCCGCCCGCTCTGGGAGCAGAAGGCCGCCGGTACGAAATACGGCCCCGAAGCCGCCGACGACACCCACTGCTTCGTCGTCACCGCGTCCGACTTCCTCTGGCTGTCCGCGAAGGACGGGCTGGTCAAGCACCGTGCGCCGTACGAGCCTCTCCTCGCCAAGGGCCAGCAGGACACCAGGGTCACCCTGGGCTGGAAGGTGGCCGCGGACGGCCCCGTCGTCTGGTTCTCCGGGAAGGCCGAGACCCTCGACGGGAAGAAGGACAAGGTGACGCGCACGCGGACCTACCTCTTCGCGTACGACATGGCCGCACGCAAGGAACTGTGGCGCACCGAGATGCCGAACGGCCGCCCCGGCACCGTCCCCCGCTACGAGGCGGTCGGCATCCGCCCCGGCAGCCTGCTCGTACGCCAGGACGCCGACTCCCTCACCGCGGACCAGAAGAAGAAGGCGAAGGGCAAGGCGGCCTTCGTCCTCATCGACCGCAGGACAGGCAAGACCCTGTGGCGGAAGTTCTTCACCGGCGTACGCCCCGACGCGGGAGCCACCGACGACCCGTCAGGCCGGCTCTATGCCGCCGACGACGGCCGCTTGCGGGCGTACGACACCCGCAGCGGCAAGAAGCTCTGGAGGCTCAAGAACGCCTCGGGCCCCGCCGGCGACGCCCCCTTCGGCTTCGGCGACGGCGTCGTACGCGGCAAGACGCTGTACGTCGCCAACGGCTACAACGACGTGTACGCCGTCGATACGGCATCCGGCACCCAGCAGTGGAAGCGCTCCACGGAGTACCCCGGCCGGGCGACCCCCCGGGTCACGCTCAGCGACAGCGGCCGCACGGTCTTCGCGCTCAACGCGACGCAGGCCACGGCGATCGGCGCGCGCGACGGCCGGCGGCTGTGGAAGTTCCAGGACTCCGGCGTGACGGCGCCGGGCGCGCCGGACACCCGGGCCCCGTACCGGGCGCAGACGTCCGCCGGCGGAGCCGTGCTGTGGCGCGGCCGCAACTTCTACGCGCTCCCCCTGGACTGAAGCGTTGAAGGGTTGAGGGTTGTACGGGAACGCGTCTCGATTGAATACCTCTGGGATTGCGCAGGCGTCACGATCGCGCGGACGGTTGAAATTCGTTGATCACCGGGGCGGCGCAGGCCGTAGATTCACTGGTCACAACAGACTCCGCGTGTCACCGGGACGGGTGAACCCCGCGCGGGGGAAAGGTTGTTCACCGCCGCTCAACAAGCTGACAGAGCTGACCGAGCTGACCGAACCAGAGGAATGCTGTCTCATGCGCCGCACCACTGTCCGCCGTACCGCCGTAGCCGCCTCCGCGATCTCGATGGCCCTGCTCCTCAGCGCCTGCGGGGCCGACAAGTCCGCTGATGCCGCCCCCGACGACAAGGCCCCGGGCAAGGCCACGAAGGCACTGTCGCAGGCCGAGCTGGACAAGCTCGTCCTGGCGGAGGGTGACCTGAAGAACCACAAGGTCACCGAGCCCTCGAAGGCGGAGGTCGCCCTGGCGAAGACCGCCACCAGCGACAAGGCCGAGTGCAAGCCGCTCGTCGACGCGATGATGCTCAAGCCCGTGGGCTCGCCCGCCGCGACCACGTCGCGCAAGATCTCCACCCTGCCCGAGAAGCCGGCCAAGGACGCTACGACCGAGGAGAAGGCGGAGGCCGGTCTGGCCGCTTTGGGCAAGACGGTGCTCATGTCGGACGGGGTGGGCTCGTACGAGGGCAAGGGCGCCCAGGAGGCGCTCGCCGCGCTGCGCACCGCGGGTGAGGCCTGCGCCGGCGGCTTCACCATGACCGCCGGCTCGGACAAGACGAAGGTGACCAAGCTCGCCCCGGGCACCTACGCCGGTGGTGACGAGGCGGTCGCCTTCACGGTGACGACCGAGCAGGACGGCGCAGTCGGCACGTCCCAGCTGGTGACAGTACGCAAGGGCAATGCGCTGGTGTCCTTCTTCGCGATCAGCCTCGCGGGCAAGACGGAGCAGCCGAAGGCCGCCATCGACGCGCAGCTGGCCAAGCTCGGCTGAGGCACGCGGGAGCCACGCCGCCGGCATCGCGGATTGCCCCTCGAAGGGTGACGGCGTTGGCCCAACCCGCCCAGTGACCCGCTCGCGGCCTCGGCATCGCCGCACATCATCACCTAAGGGCCGGAGCGCCCGGCCGCGAACCGGAGGTGATGACGTGTCAGGCAGACTCGCCCAGTCCGTCTGTACGGTGGCGCTGGCCGCCGCCACGGTGCTCACGGCACTACCGGCCCCAGTCACCGCGGCGGTACCGTCCGCTCCCGTGCCCCGGCCTCCCTCCCCGCCGCTCCCCGCGCCCGCGCCGGCGGCCGGGGAGGCGACAGTCGCGGAGCTGCTGACGGAGCTCCAGAGGCTGTATCAGCGGGCCGAAGAGGCCAGTGAGACGTACAAGGCGACGGAGGAGTCCGTCAAGAAGCAGCTGCGCGAGGTCAAGAAGGTGACCAAGGGCCTGTCCAGGGCCCGGATCGCGCTCGCCGAGAGCCGGGGCGCGGCGGGCCGGCTGGCCCGCGAGCAGTACCAGGGCCGCAGCGACCTCTCCCCGTACTTGCGGCTGCTGCTGGCGAAGGACCCGCAGCACGCGCTGGACCAGGGCCACGTACTCCGGCGGGCGGCCGACGACCGGGCGGCGACGATCGCGCGGCTGGAGAGCGGCGAACGCCGGGCGGACGAGCTGGCGACCAGGGCGCGGTACGCGCTCGACAAGCAGCAGACGCTCGCCAGAAAGCAGAAGAAGCAGCGCGACGCGGTACGGGCGCGGCTCGGGGAGGTCGAGGAGCTGCTGGCCTCGCTGACCGAGGAACAGCTCGCCGACCTGGCGCGGCTGGAGGAGCGGAACACCGGCGTGGCGCAGCGCGACCTGCTCGCCTCGGGCGCACTCGGCAGCCCTGGCTCGGCCGCCACACGGGCGCCGTCGCGGCTGGGCGGCCGGGCGCTGGAGTACGCCGTACGGCAGATCGGGAAGCCGTACGTGTGGGGAGCGGAGGGGCCGGGGTCCTTCGACTGCTCGGGGCTCACGTCGCAGGCGTGGGCGCATGCGGGGCGCGAGATCCCCCGGACGAGCCAGGAGCAGTGGCGGCAGCTGCCGAAGGTGCCGTTGCGGCAGCTGCGCCCCGGCGACCTGGTGATCTACTTCCCCAAGGCGACGCACGTGGCGATCTACCTCGGCAAGGGCCAGGTCATCCAGGCCCCGCGCCCCGGCACCCGCGTCAAGGTCTCCCCGATCGCGGCGAACCCCCTGCTGGGCGCGGTCCGCCCGGACCCCCTGCTGAAGCCCCTCCCCTCCTACACCCCACCGAAGCTTCCGCGCGGCGCGTCGGCGGGCGAGGACAGAGGGTACGGAGAGGAGTCGGCGCCGGCGGCGTAGCCCTGCGAGGGCTCAAACGCCGGAGGGGCTGGATAGTGCGGCCGAATGCAGCCCGTCCGGCGTTTGAGGACACGCCCATAGGGCTACGCGGACGCCGTCACCTCCGTCAGGTACGCCGCCCGTCAGGCCACGCGCACCGGCGCGGTCGGGGCAGACCACGTGCCAGTGGACGGTGGTGCCGGGTCCGGACGCGGCGGGGATGTCGTACGTCGTGTACTGCTCGCCGTCACGGATCGTCTGGTCGCACTTGCCGCAGATCATCCGCGCACCTCCCGCCATCGGCTCCGCAGGTCGGCACCGGTCGGGCAGCGAGGGGCTGCCTTGTTGCACTCCGGGCATCCCGCAGAGTGGTCCAGCAGCGCCCGGTACGCGCGTCTGGAGGCGTCCGCCTCTGCGGCGACTGCACGAGACAGCGCACCCGAAGCAGCCATACGCGTGATGCCGCTCATCCGACGTGCTCCGTCCTGGGGCCGAAGGCGCTGTCCACGGCGGTACCCAGCGCGGTGCGCAGCAGTTCTACGTCGGTGAGGTGACCGGGGCCTGTGGGTTCGACCGCCCAGTGGAGTTGGTGTTCCTCGGCGCCGAGCGGCGGGACCTCGACGTAAGTCGTCGGCCAGTACGCCATGGTCTCGCGCACGTCCCAGTTGGTGGTGCTCCCCGTGTTGGTGAGTACGTAGACGAAGCGCGTCCACGGATCACAGATCACAGGTCCGCATGCGTCGCCAAGCTCACGGATGGCGATGGCGCCGACGCTGCGCGGCGCCCTCACCGCGTCCCAATGCACACCCGCCGGAATGCTCCAGATGGTGTGGGTGGGCGGCAGCCACGGCAGTAGCTCTCGGACTGCGGCGGGATTCATGACCGGATTTCGCCGCATTGGTGGCGCTGCCTCATTCATGGGCTGCCCTATCTGCCATTTTGGTGCGGACAGACAGATGATGATTCGGGGCAAGGGCCTTAAGTGACACACCTTGTGTCACCCGCAGACTGTGTTCAGATCGCGCCGATCCATTCGGCAAAGCTCGTCAGGCTCTCGCCGTCCGCCCGCTTGAGGCGGCGCAGGGTGGCGGCGTCTTCCCGGGCCCACGGGTGTTCTCGTGTGTGCTGCGGTGCGATGCGGCGCGCCACTTTCAGTGACTCGAAGGAATCGTCGGCCGCACCGGCCCACAGCTGGGCGCGGGCGAGTTCGATGTAGAAACCGGAGCGCCGTTCGGAAGGCAGACTGGGGGGCGGAGCCCACTCGCGAGCAATGGCGAGCGCCCGCTGTAAATGGTCGCTGCCGAGGCTCACCGCGACCGATACCTCGTGGATCCGCACGGAGGACGGCCCGAACGCCGTACCCACGTAGATGCCTTCCGGCACGAGGTCGCCCAATCGCCGGGCCTCGCCGAGGTGAACGTCGGCGGCGCCGGCGTTCCCGGCGCGGCCTGCGATGACGGCGGCCCGCATATGCAGTGTCCCGCGCGCCGCAGCGGTCTGCGGGGTGTCGGGGCGTGGTGCAGCGTCCACTGCCTGCTCGAGAGCACACAAGCCCGGCCCGTGAGCGCGGGCGGCAAAGAATGTCTCGGAACGCACGTAGGCGGTGCTCGCTTCGAGCAGCGCGTTCTCGGTCTGTGGTGCTGCCCACCGCATGAGTTCGACGAGTCGGGCGGACAGGTCGTAGGACCCGAACTTGTAGGCGACGGCGTCTGCGGACCGGTACGCCGTGACGAGGAGTGCGGCAAGTTCGGGGCGGTGGCCGATCGGAGCGTCGTGGTACGCGCGGGAGAGTTCGGCGAGGAGGCCAGGGATGTTGTGGGCGATCTGTACGTACTGTGCGGCGAGGCGCCAGGCGACGGCGTTGGCGACCGCGGTGTGGAGTTCGACGAGTGGGCGCGTGGGGCCGTCGTCCGGGAGGTCGTAGGTGGCGATAGCTGCCGAGAGCGCGGGCAGTGCGTCGTGGACTCGGCTGTCGGTGCGGCTGTGCCCGGCGAGGAGCCTGCTGGGGTCCATGGCGAGGGCGGCGGCGATGGCATCGAGGGTGTCGTCGCTGGGAAGCCTGCTGCCTTGCTCGATCTTGCGAAGCATGCTGAGGGATACGAACGCGGCGCGGGCGAGGTCGTCCTGAGTCATGCGGTGGGCGCGGCGGGCAGTGGCGATGCGGTGCCCTACCTCGCGCATGGAGTCGCCAGGCATACAGGCTCCGTTCGGGGCGTCACTCCAAACCGTACTCGCACGGTGACACGCAGGCACGCAAACCGGTGCAGCTCAAATACCCGCAGTACACCGCCTTCTTGACGCTCAGTCGGAGAGGATCGAGGCAAGTTGGGTGAGGGTGTCGATGCGCCAGTCCGCCGCGGCCACGACTTCGGGGTCGTCGGCCCACAGGTAACCCCACGGTCCGCGGCGAATGTGCGCGACCCGCAGGCCTGCGGCCTTCGCCGGCCACAAGTCGTTCACGGGGTGGTCGCCGACGTACACAGTCTCGTGTGGCGCGGCACCGGAGGCTTCGAGGACGCGGGCGAAGAAAGCCGGGTCCGGCTTGGAGACACCCCACTCTCCCGACGTGACGACCAGGTCTGCGGGCAGGTCGAGAGCGCGCAGCAGCTGGCCGGCCTTGGGCGTCTGATTCCCGGCGACGATGACGCGGACACCGAGCTTGCGGAGCCCTGCTAGGGCGGGACGCACGTCCGGGTAGAGGTCCGTTTCGTCGAGATGCTCACCGCGGCCTGCTGCTTCGCGGGCCTGGTACGCCTCGCGCACGTCTATGCCGGGCTTGATGAGGCGGAGGGCGTCGGAGTTGTCACGGCTCTGGGCTGTAACGGCACCCACGAGGGCGGACAGCGTGTGCCTGGGGATGCCAAGCCAGTCTGCCCAGGAGCCCCAGTAGCGGTCATCTCGGGTGAGGGTCTCGCCGACGTCGAACACGATCGTTTCAATCATCGGCGTCGATCCTACGGCCCGCACCGGTGGCGGAACTTGTCAACAGGCATAAGCAGTGCCGTACACAGGCGGACGTATAGATTTGGGGGCAACCAGGAGTCATCAGACCTGCGCGGTAAGAATTTCTCTACTTCATCAGGGCCCGCGCCGGGCCCGGTTTGTTCAGGCCGCTGCACGGGGCCCAGAAGTGCAACGGAGCGGGCCGCAGCCCCGCGTGGACCGGCCACCGCCCTTGAAAGGCCGCTGGGCCGGTCCACGCGGGCTGAAACACCTCAGGCCGCTACTCAGCCCATCAGCTTGTGCAGTCCGAGGGTGCTGACGCCAAAGCCGGTCAGTCCGGCGAGCAGAGCGCCGGCGGCGTTGACCGCACTGAAGAAAGTCAGGACGCCGACAGTCGTGCCGATGAATGCAGCTGTGAGTAACACCAAGACTGCCCGTTGGGTCAACAGCGCTTCAGGTTCCGAGCCTGGCGCGTTCGGGACGGACGGAGGTGGAGGTGGCTGGGTCGTCATGCTGGCTCCGTCTCACTGCCCGTACGCACCGCGTACGCATATCGAGGCATCGCGATGAGCTGCGCTGCAATCCATGCCCACCGAGCCCGGCGACTGGACATATCCACCAGGTATCCACGCTGTTCCTCCAGCCACTCGGACCGCTCGTCTCCCGGGAGAAGCAATGCGACAAGGCGAAGTACATTCTTGCCGGAGTCGGAGCGCCCCTGCGACAAGCCGTTAGACGACAGCATGCCGGGCAATGCCTCGGGGGCCTGAGGGTCGTCCGCATCTGACGGTGTGTCCAGCCCTTTGAAGACCTCCTGATCAACACCCCCTACGAACGGTGAGTCGTCGTCCTCATCGATGAGGAACCCCCTTATCGGAGCCGGACCCTGCTGTGTCGCCCTCGTTGACAGATCGTCGCCCTCGTCGATGAGGAACCCCGTCATCGAAGCCGGACCCTGCTGCCCCATGGTCGGCCACGGAGGGGGATCCTGCTGCCTCATCCTGCTCGGCACTGGAGCCCGGCGCTGCTGCTTCGCCCTGATCGGCAACGGAGCCCGGCGCTGCTGTGTCACCCCCGTCGACAGATCGTCGCCCTCGTCGATGAGGAACCCCACCATCGGAGTCGGTGCCTGCCGCTTCGCCTCGAACATGGAGTAATCGCCGACGTTTTCCTTTAAGGGTGAAGACTCATCTCCAGAAGCCCCCTGCACACTCATCGGGCCCCTCCTGCCATGCCGGGGCGCCCGATTTTCGACGCTGAGCCAGCAGGTGCTGCAGCAGCTGCTTGCGCCAAGGCGAGAGGAGCAACGTCAGCACCCTTCGGGGTGATGCGATAGAAGCGCCGCCGGGGGCGCCCCTCAGCCTCGGCGATGTCGTCCTGCTCCCAGTACCTCTCGACCCATCCTGCCTGACGCAACCGTTCCAAGATCGGGAAGAGGGTGCCGTTCGGCAGCCCTGACATCTTGGACAGCTCCAACCCGTAGAGCCCTTCGTCCAGCACCAACGAGCGGCGCACGCCGTCGACGCCCTTCCCGAGGAGCGCACGCAGCACTGTCTGCGTGTGCGGTGTCATCTTCACTGCCGACATAGCTGCAATCTACCTAGGTAGATGAGTATCTGTCTACCTAGGTAGGAGGGCGTGCGCGCAGTCGATCCGGCAGGCTCAGCGCTTCACGGAATCCGACGGCCAGCGCACCCTCTGGCAAATCAAATCCGCAGTCAGAGGATCGATGAGGTGACGGCGCTCAAGTCCCTTCTAAGCACCTGCTCCAGAACCCGGGCTGGACATCAGCGTGGAGCGCTGTGCGTCTATTGGCGAGCCAGGACAAGTCGGCGGTCGTCGCCAGGCTCACAACGCAAATGCCAGCCGTTCGAAACCGTCCATGCCTGCTGCAGGAAGACCCCCAGCCGATCAGGGCTGGGGGTCTTCCATATCCGGCTCGGCATCAACGTTGGCAGGCACCAGTCACTCACGGCCGGGCCGTCTCCGGGGCGTCCGAAAGGGACCGGCTACGACCGCCAACGACAACGGCTGGACCGCTGTTCAGAGGCCCGTCATGCTCCAGTGACCGAGGACAGGTACGCCGACGTCTTCTCCGGGTCGTAGAAGAAGTTTTCGAAGTCCGACGGGTCGTTGAAGCCGTTCGCGAAGCGGTCGGCCACCGGCTGGAGGCCGCCTGCCGCACCGATCAGGTTCAGCACGTGCTCCGGCGGAACGCCGAGCATCGCGTTCGTCCACTTGGTGACGTGCTGCGCGGTGTCCCAGTAGCGGTCGAACGTGGAGCGCATCCACGCCTCGTCGAACGGCTTGTCGCCGTGGGACGTGATGGAGGAGAGGTACGACGCCGCGCACTTCGACGCGGAGTTGGAGCCCTGGCCCGTGACCGGGTCGTTGGCGACGACCACGTCCGCGACACCGAGGACGAGGCCCCCGCCCGGCAGCCGGCCGATCGGGTTGCGCACCGTCGGTGCGTACCGGCCGGCCAGCGTGCCGTTCGCGTCGGTCAGTTCGACCTTCGTCGCGCGCGCGTACTCCCACGGCAGGAACTTCTCCATCAGTTCCAGGGTGAGGGACAGGTGCTCGGAGGGGTCCTTCACTCCCTTGAACACGTCCAACGGGCCGCCCGGGATGCCCTCCCAGAAGAGGATGTCCGCACGGCCCGAAGTGGTGAGCGTCGGCATGACGAAGAGCTCGCCGACGCCCGGCACCAGGTTGCAGCGGACCGCCTCGAAGTCAGGGTGCTCGGGGCGCGGGCCGAGCCCGTGGACGTACGCCACAGCGAGTGCACGCTGCGGGGCGTCGTACGGCGAACGGGACGCGTCGCGGCCGAACATCGAGACGAGCTCGCCCTTGCCCGCCGACACCATGACCAGGTCGTACGTACGGGAGAAGTAGTCGAGGTCGGAGACCGCCGCCCCGTGGATGACGAGCTGCCCGCCGCGCTGCGCGAACGTCTCCATCCAGCCGGCCATCTTCACGCGCTGGTCGACGGACTGGGCGTAACCGTCCAGCTTTCCGACCCAGTCGATCGCGCGGGAGGAGTCCGGCGCCGCGACCGAGACGCCGAGGCCCTCGATCTTCGGCGCCTGCGACTCCCAGAAGTTGATCTGGAGGTCGCGCTCGTGCTGGAGGGCGGTGTGGAACATGCACTGCGTCGACATGACCCGGCCCGACCGGATCTCGTCCGCCGTGCGGTTGGACATCAGGGTGACCTCGTACCCGCGGGTCTGGAGTCCGAGGGCGAGCTGGAGACCGGACTGGCCGGCTCCGACTATGAGTATCTTCCGCATGGCGGGTTCTCCGTTGAGTAGCTATTTCGGGGGTACGGCGCTATTCGGGCGTGACAGCGAGCGCATGGCCGACGAGGGCGAGCAGCGACTCGACCACCGTGATCCGCTTGCGTGCGTCCATGATCACGACCGGTACGTGCGGCGGCACGGTCAGGGCTTCCCTGACGTCCTCGGCCTCGTACGCCGCCGTTCCCTCGAAGTGGTTCACGGCAACGATGTACGGCAGCCCGCAGCTCTCGAAGTAGTCGAGCGCCGGGAAGCAGTCGGACAGCCGGCGCGTGTCGGCCATGACGACCGCACCGATCGCGCCGCGCACCAGGTCGTCCCACATGAACCAGAAGCGCTGCTGGCCGGGCGTCCCGAAGACGTACAGCACGAGGTCGTCGTCGAGCGTGACACGGCCGAAGTCCATCGCCACGGTGGTGTGGGTCTTCTCCGGCGTCGCGGTGAGATCGTCCGTCTCCTCGCTCGCGGTGGTCATCACCGCCTCGGTCTTGAGCGGGGTGATCTCGGAGACCGAGCCGACGAAGGTCGTCTTGCCTACGCCGAAGCCGCCGGCAACCACGATCTTGGTGGCTATCGGGGCCCGGGTGCGGTCGGTCTGCCATTCCCGGGCGCCCTCGTCCGCCTCGGGCGGGAGGGTCGGCAGGGGCACCTGCGACTGGGACGGAACCGGCGGTGTGTGCCCGGTGGCGCGGGCGTGGAAGGTCTCGGTTTCAGAGACGGCGGAGTCCACTCAGCACCCTTTCGAGCAGCGCGCGGTTCGGCTGGCCGGGCGCGTGCCCGGTCCCGTACACACGGATCTTTCCCTGGTCGGCCAAGTCGCTGAGCAGCACGCGGACGACGCCCAGCGGCATCTTCAGCAGTGCGGAGATCTCCGCGACCGTACGCATGCGGCGGCACAGCTCGACGATCGCCCGCATCTCCGGCATGACGCGCGTCTGGAGGCCGCCGTTGGTCAGCTCGCGCCGCTCCTCGGACGCTTCGATCGCCGCGACGAACGTCTCGACGAGCAGGACGTGCGTGAAGCGGGTGCGGCCGCCGGTGAGCGAGTACGGGCGTACGCGGGCGGGCCTGCGGCCGTCGCCCCGTACCGGAAGTTTGGCTGTGGTGGACGGCGTCACAGGGCGCTCTCCAACGATTTGCGCAGCTCACTGCGGAGTTCGGGGGTGAGGACGTGGCCGGCGCGGCCGACGAAGAGCGCCATGTGGTACGCCACGACGCTCATGTCGCAGTCCGGCGAACCGTGCACGCCGAGCAGCGAGCCGTCGCTGATCGCCATGACGAAGACGCTGCCCGACTCCATCGCGATCATCGTCTGCTTGACGCCGCCGCCGTCCATCAGCTTCGCCGCGCCCTGGGTGAGGCTGGCGAGGCCCGAGACGATGGTCGCCAGGTCGGCGCTCGAACCCTTCGGGCCGTCCTGGCGGACGGAGGGGGCGGTCGGTCCGGCGTTCCGCTCCGGGTCGGAGGACAGGAGGAGCAGCCCGTCGGACGACACGACGGCGACCGACAGGAGACCCGGTACCTCGTCGACGAGGTTGCTCAACAGCCAATGGAGATTACGGGCTTCGCTACTCAGCCCGAACGTGCTGGACGCAGTCAACTGCGTGCCTCCTCAACTGTGTCCCCCTTGGAATCTGTATCGGTATCGGTATCGGTTTCGGTCTCTGTTCTTGTCTCTGCTTCTGTCGATGTCTCTGGCCCGGAGTTGGCCGAGATCTCTGCCTCTACGTCGCGGCGGCCCTTGATCGCGCCCTGGTGGAAGCCGCCGAGCCGGCGCCGCAGGGCGTCCGCGTCGACGCTGCCGGAGCGCTCGTTGGGCTCGGCGGGGCCGGACTGCACGACCTTGGGGGTGCGCTTGGGCAGCCCCTTGTCGGTGACCGGCTCGACCTTTGTCGGGGCGGGCGCGTCGTGGTCGTCGGCTTCCGCCGTCTCCGCGTCCATCTCGCTTTGGGGCGCGGGGGCCTGCTGGGGCAGCCGCATCGTCCAGGTCGGTTCGTCGACGGGGGCCGGGGTGTCGGCGTTCCCGTCGGCGGCGCGCTCGTGCGTGTCGGGGCCGATGTCGTACGGGCCGGGGGCGGGCGTATCGAGCTCGGAGGTCCCAGAGGTCTCAGAGGTCTCAGAGGTCTCAGAGGTCTCGGAGGTCTCCGAGAGCTCCGCGTCCTCGCGGATCGTCCGCTCCGCCGCCGCCACCAGCGGGTCCAGCACCGGAGGAGGCACATCGGAGCGCCCGGGCAGCGTGTTGGAGTTGGCCTCCGCGACCGAACCGGGGAGGTTCAGCGTGGGGGCGTCTCCGGCCATCGGCACCGCGGGCGGCGCGGCCGTCGGCGGGGCGGAAGGCAGCAGCGCGTCGGGCAGTACGACGACGGCGGCGATGCCGCCCTGCTTCTGCTCCCGCAGCGTCACCCGTACGCCGTGCCGTGCCGCCAGCAGCGCGGCCACGTGCAGGCCGATGCCGCCGTCGGTACCGTCGCCGGGCTCGTACGAACCCGGATCGGCGAGCCGCGCGTTCAGGTCGGTGAGCCGGTCCGGCGGTACGCCGATGCCCTCGTCCTGGACGGAGAGCATGACCTCGCCGCTCTCCAGCAGCCAGCCGGAGAGCTCGACCTTGGCGTCCGGCGGGGAGAACGAGGTGGCGTTCTCCAGGAGTTCCGCGAGGAGGTGGCTGAGGTCGTTGGCGGCGAAGCCCGCGACCTGGGCGTGCGGCGGGACCGACTGGATGGCCACCCGCTCGTACCGCTCGATCTCACTCACGGCGGCGCGCAGTACGTCGACGAGCGGCACCGGGGCCTGCTGCCCCTGCCCGTGCTCCGTACCGGCCAGGACCAGCAGGTTCTCGCCGTGGCGGCGCATGACCGTCGCCATGTGGTCGAGCTTGAAGAGGGTCGCGAGGCGCTCCGGGTCCTGCTCGCGCTCCTCCAGGGCCTCGATGACGCCGAGCTGGCGCTCGACGACGCCGAGCGTGCGCAGCGAGAGGTTGACGAAGGTGGAGTTGACCGTGTGGCGCATGCGCTCAAGCTTCGCGGCGGCCTCGGCCACCTGCTCCTGGAGTTCGGCGCGCTGGGTGGCGAGGGTCTCGCGCTGGCCGATCAGGTGCGTACGGTCACCGGCGAGCTTCTCCGCGCGGGCGCCGACCTCGGCGAGCCGGCCGTGCAGCGTGTTCAGGGACCGTACGACCTGGGCGAACTCGTCGTTGCGGCCCGTGAAGCGCACCGGCTCGACGGCCTCGCCTCCTGCCTCCGCGTCGCCCTCCGGTTCGGCGGCCAGCCTCGCCGCGCCCAGGCGCAGCACGGCCAGCGGGCGGGTGAGCGTACGGGCGACGGCTGTGCTGACGCCGACGGCGAACAGCAGGCAGGCGCCGGCCAAGGCGATCCGGATCTCCAGCGCGGTGACGTCGTCGTCGCGCAGCTGGGAGAGGCGGGCGACCTGAGCCGAGCCGATGGAGGACTCGACGCCGCGCATCAGGTTGATACGGGCCGACAGTGCGGCCTCGGCCTTGGCGCGGTCGGTGCTGAGATCGGCGTCGGAAAGCTGGGGCTGGTCGGTGAGGTTCGTGAGGAACTGCTCGGCCGTCTTGACGTCGGGTCCCGTGACGGTGGTCTTGAGGGACTCGCGGGCGGCGTGCCCGGCCGCCTGGTCGAAGTCCGCGAGCGCGGCGAGTTCGCGTACGCGCGACTGCTGGGCCGCGGCGCTGAGGGCGTTGCGGGTCCGGACGCTCTCGGAGTTCGGATCTTCCCCGGCGGGGACGAGGAGTCCGGTGATGGGGTCGATGCGGTTGCCGGTGTTCTCGCGCGGCACGGACAGCGCGGCGAGCAGCAGGCCGCGGGTCGCGGCGGCCTGCTCGACGGCCTGGCCGAGCGCGGCGGGCGCGCGGGTGGCCTCGGCGGCGCGCGGGGGCGTCTTGTCGGCGAGCTCGTCGGCGAGGTCCTGGAGCTTCTCGATCGCCCCGCTGTACGCCTTGTGGGCCTCCAGGGCGGTGCCCTCGCCGCTGAGGGCGTCCCTGCGGATGCCGGGGATCCTGGCGAGGTCGCGGCGCAGGCCGGCGGGGGCCGCGAGCTCGATCTCGTCCATCTGGCGGTCGACGCGGGCGCTGCGGCTCTCCGAGAGCCCCGCGGCGCCCTTGCCGTCGCCCTTGCCGTCGGCTTCGCCACCTGTGCTGTCGCTGCCGCCGCGTCCGGCCGCGATGTACGCGGTGACGTCGTCGCGTTCGTCGGCGAGGGAGTGGGCGAGGGTGACTGCCTGCCGGTTCAGTTCGGCGAGGGTGACCAGGCGCTGGGATTCGGAGAGTTCGGAGGAGGCGCTGAGGATGGCGGGCGTACCGGCGGCGAGGACGGTGACGCCGACGAGGGCCACGCCGGCGACCAGCCGACTGCGTACCCGTACGGTGCGTTCGGTCCGCTCGCCATTACCGCTATCGCCCCGAGGCCGCTTTTTCTGCACCGGTGCTCGCATTCTTGCTTGACTCGTCTGCTCACGTGGCCGAGGTGACGACCGGTCACTCAAGAGCGCCCCGCACCACCCCAGCTAACGGCTCGAATGGCTTCAGACCATTCCAGTGCTTTTGGGAAGAAGGCGCGCAGCACGCGCTCCGCCACCCGAACGAGTGAACATCACTCACGAGTTGGCGAACAACTCTCGATCCCGTTCATCTCACGGGCGCGCGGAGTGCCGGTTGGAAGTTCCGCCCGGCCTTTGGCAAGATGCGCCCCCGCAGCTTCGCGGAGTGTGTCATTCCGCCCATAAACCCGTCTCCGACCTGCTGGTACGGGCCAATTGGGCGCAGCAGGGAAGCCATCGGGCGGCACCCGGCGGCCTTTCCACGCCCTCAGGCAGACTTGGCCGCATGCGCTTCGAACTGGCCACGACCCCCGGCGATCCCGAACGCCCCAACGAGGACTGGGCGTCTGTCGCTCTGCCTGCCGCCGGCCAGGGTGGGGCGCTCGTTCTGCTGGACGGCGTGACGCCTCCGGCGGGCGACTACGGGTGCCGGCATTCGGTGCCCTGGTTCACGGCGGGGCTCGGTGGCGCCCTGATTGAATTGTCCGCTTCGCGGCGGGATTTGACCCTTGCCGAGGTCCTGGCGGAGGCAATTCGGCGCACCGCCGATGCCCACCGCGACACGTGTGACCTTTCTCACGTCCGCACACCCCAGGCAACGGTGGTCCTGGCGCGCTGGGGAGCCGACGAGATCGAACACCTGGTGCTCTCGGACTCGGCACTGCTGCTGGAGTCCCCGGACGGCACGGTGCGCGCGGTGCTCGACGACCGCCTCGACCTCGTCCCCCCGGAAGTGCTGTCCTCGCTCGCCGCGACCGACGCCCTGCGCAACACCGAGGGCGGTTTCTTCACGGCCGCCGCGGATCCGGCGGTGGCGGCGCGGGCGGTGACGGGGGTGACCGCGCGGGCGAAGGTGCGGGCGCTGGCGGCGCTGAGCGACGGGGTGACGCGGTGGGTGGACATGTTCGGCGCGGGGGACTGGGCGGAGTGCGTGGGCGTACTGCGCAAGGAGGGCGCGCAGGGCCTGATCGACCGCGTGCGGGCGCTGGAGCGCGAGGAGGCGACCACGCCACTGGTGCGCCGCTGGAAGCGCCATGACGACGCGGCGGTGATTTTCGCCGAGGTGTGAGGGGGCGCTGCGCACGTTTCGGGAAGGGGTGGGTCGGGGAAAGGCCCCGCGCGGCGGCCACCCGCACCCCAGCGGCTACCCCTCCGCCCGCTCGTTCAACTGGCGCAGCAGCCGCGCCAGTTCCGCCACCTCCGCCCGGTCCCAGCCGGCCAGCTTGCGTACGTACCGGGCGCGCCGCGCATCCCGTACCCGCCGGAAGCGAGCGCGCCCCTCATCGGTGAGGGCGACCAGCGAGGCCCGGCCGTCGGCGGGGTCCGGCTCGCGCGTGACCAGCCCGAGGCTCTCCAGGGCCCGCAGCTGCCGGCTCATCGTCGCCTTGCCCACACCGAACCACGCGGCCAGTTCCGTGGCCCGCTGCCGGTCCACCTCGTCGAGCCGTACGAGCAGCCCGTACGCCGCCGGCTCCAGATCCGGGTGGACCTCACGGGCCATGTCGCCGGAGGACGCGCGGGCCCGGCGCAGAAAGAGCGCCAATTCTCTTTCCAGGGCGAGGAATTCGTGGTCCACACCACTCGCCTCCGGCGTGCGCCCGTCATCCGCTCTTCCGTTTCCGTGCACGTCAGAACTCATTGCGCGCTTTCCTCACCCTGAAGTTTTCTTTCACCAGTGGCCATTGCCGCAGCTCGGTCAGTATTTCGCAGGAGTAGACCAACGGCGGCACCCGGCCCCTCTTCCGCACCCGCTGTCTACGTGCGTAGCTTCATGCATGACATGTCCACACCAGTGGCTTTGTCGACAGGTCGCCCCAGGCCTGTTCTGTATCCCCCACCGAGCCTTTCGGAGGCACGCAATGCCCGTGCACAGATCCGGAACGGCCCGCCGCCCGCACACCGCGGCGGCCGGGATTCTCCTCTCCATCCTCTCCGCGCTCGCTCTCGTCGTGACCCTGCCGGGTGCGGCCACCGCCACCGGCGCCGGCACCACCGGCACCACCGCCACCGCCGCCGCCGCCAAGAAGCCTGAACCTGGCTCCGCCCACATGGGCATGGGCGTCATCAAGCACGACGGACAGGGCGGCCTGCCGCGCGACACCCGTGTCACCCAGACCGAGGGCGTGGACGTCAGCAGCCACCAGGGCAACGTCAACTGGGCGTCCCTGTGGACGAGCGGCGTGAAGTGGGCCTACGTGAAGGCCACCGAGGGGACCTACTACAAAAACCCCTACTTCGGGCAGCAGTACAACGGCTCGTACAACGTCGGCATGATCCGCGGCGCGTACCACTTCGCGACACCGGACGACTCCACCGGCGCCAACCAGGCCAACTACTTCGTCGACAACGGCGGCGGCTGGTCGCGCGACGGGCGGACGCTGCCCGGTGCGCTCGACATCGAGTGGAACCCCTACGGCGCGCAGTGCTACGGCAAGACGCAGAGCGGGATGGTCGCCTGGATCCGCGACTTCCTCAACACCTACAAGGCCCGCACCGGCCGTGACGCCGTCATCTACACGGCGACCAGCTGGTGGAAGACCTGCACCGGCAACTACGCCGGCTTCGGTTCCGTCAACCCGCTGTGGATCGCCCGGTACAACACGACCGTGGGAGAACTCCCGGCCGGCTGGGGCGTACAGACCATGTGGCAGTACACCTCCACAGGCCCGATAGTCGGCGACCACAACAAGTTCAACGGTGCCCTCGACCGCGTACAGGCCCTCGCCTACGGCTGACCGGCTCAACGGCACGGTCCCGCGGGCCGCCGCGGGACCGGTGCGGGCGCCGACGCGGAGCCGGTACGGGCGCCGACGCGGAGCCGGTACGGGCGCGACGCGGGGCCGGTACCGGAGCCGTCAGCCCCCCGGCAGCTGTGCGACCGCCCCGACCACCGCCAGCATCGACGCGCCGTCCGCGAGCGCGTGCGTCGTCGCGGTGGCGATGAACCCGGCGTCGCTCAGGTGCGTGAGCAGCAGACCCTTCACCTTGGTGACCTGCGCCGGATCCGGATCCGGCGGAACGTAACAGAGCACCAGGCTGCCCGACGGGCGGAGCAGACGGGTGACGACCTCCAGCTCGCGCGCGGCCGGTCCGGTCCAGAAGACGTTGACATCGACGGCGAGGATCTTGTCGAAGCGGCCGAGCGCGTCGGGGTCCGCGTCGGCGAGCGCGGTGTGGACGAACGTGGCCCGGCCCGCCGACACGGCCTCGGCATTGCGCCCGCTCGCGGCCGCGACAGCCACCTCGGAGCGGTCCAGCCCCACGAACTCGCCGCGCGGAAGACGCTCCAGGATCAGCCCGGCGGCGACACCGCGCCCGCAGCCGATCTCCAGTACGCGGTCTTCGGGACGTAGGTCGAGAAGGCCGACGGCCACCGTGAGCCGCTCAGGAACGCTCATGCCGCCACCTAGCCCTCGCTGTCGCCCTCACCGGTTGCGTGTCGCCTGTCGCGTGTCGCGTGTCGCCTGGTTGCGTGTCGCCTTTTGGGTGTCGCTGTCGCCTTCGCCCGCCGTTCGCGCCGCGACCTACCTCCGTTGTATCCGATTACTTGCCCTTTCGCGCGGAAGCCCCCCGTCCGCACGGCCGAGACTCGGACTGAGACTCGGCCGATAGGAGCAGGGGGCCGCCACAGCCGGGCCACCGGCGACGTCCGTCACGCCGCCACCGGCACCCGGACTTCCGACGGAGCGAGCGCGATCTCGAGGACCTGGCGGACGTCCGTCACCGGGTGGATCTCCAGCTTGTCGAGGATCTCGGCCGGTACGTCGTCCAGGTCGGCCTCGTTCCGCTTCGGGATCACGACCGTCGTCGTACCCGCCCGGTGTGCCGCCAGCAGCTTCTGCTTCAGGCCGCCGATGGGCAGGACGCGTCCGGTCAGGGACACCTCGCCCGTCATGGCCACGTCCGTACGGACCAGCCGCCCGGACAGCAGCGACGCGAGGGCCGTCGTCATGGTGATGCCCGCGCTCGGCCCGTCCTTCGGGACCGCACCCGCCGGGAAGTGGATGTGTACGCTCCGGTCCTTCAGGTCCGCAACCGGCAGCTCCAGCTCCGCGCCGTGCGAGCGGAGGAAGGAGAGCGCGATCTGGGCGGACTCCTTCATGACGTCGCCGAGCTGGCCGGTGAGGGTCAGCCCCGCCCCACCCGTCTCCTCGTCGGCGAGGGAGGCCTCGACGAAGAGGACGTCGCCGCCCGCACCCGTGACCGCGAGACCCGTGGCCACGCCGGGAACGGCCGTACGGCGCTCCGACGGGTCCTGGGCGGACTCGGGGACGTGGTGGGGCCGGCCGATCAGGGCACGTAGGTCTCCGTCCGTGATCGTGAGCGGGAGCTCCTGCTCGCCGAGCTCGTGCTTGGCCGCCACCTTGCGCAGGAGGCGTGCCACCGACCGCTCCAGGTTCCGTACGCCCGCCTCACGGGTGTACTCCCCCGCGAGCTTGCGCAGCGCGGACTCGTCGAGGGTCACCTCGCCGGGCTCCAGTCCGGACCGCTCCAGCTGGCGCGGCAGCAGGTGGTCGCGGGCGATGACGACCTTCTCGTCCTCGGTGTAGCCGTCGAGCGTGACCAGCTCCATGCGGTCGAGCAGGGCCTCGGGGATGGCTTCCAGGACGTTGGCGGTGGCGAGGAAGACGACGTCCGAGAGGTCGAGCTCGACCTCCAGGTAGTGGTCGCGGAAGGTGTGGTTCTGGGCGGGGTCGAGGACTTCGAGCAGCGCGGCGGCGGGGTCGCCGCGGAAGTCGGAGCCGACCTTGTCGATCTCGTCGAGGAGGACGACGGGGTTCATCGACCCGGCTTCCTTGATGGCGCGGACGATCCGCCCCGGAAGAGCCCCGACGTACGTACGACGGTGTCCGCGGATCTCCGCCTCGTCGCGTACGCCGCCGAGCGCGACCCGTACGAACTTGCGGCCCATCGCGTGCGCGACGGACTCGCCGAGGGACGTCTTGCCGACACCGGGCGGCCCGACGAGCGCCAGCACCGCGCCGCCACGACGGCCGCCGACGACGCCGAGGCCGCGGTCGGCCCGGCGCTTGCGCACGGCGAGGTACTCGGTGATGCGCTCCTTCACGTCGTCCAGGCCGGCGTGCTCGGCGTCCAGGATCGCCTTGGCGCCGCGGATGTCGTACTGGTCCTCGGTCCGCTCGGTCCAGGGAAGTTCGAGGACGGTGTCGAGCCAGGTACGGATCCACGACCCTTCCGGTGACTGGTCCGACGACCGCTCCAGCTTGTCGACCTCCTTGAGGGCGGCCTCGCGGACCTTCTCGGGGAGGTCGGCGGCCTCGACACGGGCCCGGTAGTCGTCGGACTCCTCCTCGCCGTCCTTGCCGTTGATCTCGCGCAGCTCCTTGCGGACGGCGTCGAGCTGGCGGCGCAGCAGGAACTCGCGCTGCTGCTTGTCGACGCCTTCCTGCACGTCCTTGGCGATGGACTCGGCGACGTCCTGCTCGGCGAGGTGCTCGCTGAGCCACTTCACGGCGAGCCTGAGGCGGACCACCGGGTCGGCGGTCTCGAGCAGCTCGACCTTCTGGGCGGTGGTGAGGAAGGGTGAGTAGCCGGAGTTGTCGGCGAGGGCGGACACGTCGTCGATCTGCTGGACGCGGTCGACGACCTGCCAGGCGCCGCGCTTCTTCAGCCAGCTGGTGGCGAGGGCCTTGTACTCCTTGACCAGTTCGGCGACGGCCCCGGGGAGCGGATCCGGCACCGACTCGTCAACAGCCGTACCTTCGATCCAGAGCGCGGCGCCGGGCCCGGTGGTCCCCGCGCCGATCTGGACGCGGCTGCGGCCGCGGATCAGGGCGCCGGGGTCACCGTCGGAGAGCCGCCCGACCTGCTCGACCGTGCCCAGGACGCCGGTCGCGGCGTACGTACCGTCGATACGCGGAACGAGAAGCACCTGCGGCTTGTTGCCACTGCTGCCGCTGTTGCTGTTGCTGCTGCCGCTGCCGTTGTTGTCGCTGGAACGGGCGGCAGCCTGGGCGGCCTCCACCGCGGCGCGTACGTCGGTATCGGACAGGTCCAGGGGCACCACCATTCCCGGCAGCACGACCTCGTCATCGAGCGGCAGCACGGGCAGGGTGAGCGGGTTGGACGTCGATGCCATGATCTCCCCTTCGGCAGTGAACTTGAGCTATGCCGACTCAATGCTTGGGTGCGACGGAATGTTCCCGGGCGGGCGTTCGCTGTCAGCGATCAGGGGTTGGAGCCGTTTGGGGTCCCGAGCAGCGGCCGCCGACGCGGCGACCGTCGCGCCGCGGCTCGGCCCGGAGGGCTACACAGTCAAGCCCTGGCAGCGCGGCGGCGTAACCCGCGTCCTGGTGCTCGCTCCCGACGGCGACCAGGTGGAGACGGACCCCACACACCGACGCAACGGCCTGGGCGCGCTGGTAATGCGTACCCCCTCCAGGGCGCGGCGTACGAACAGGGCCCCACGGTCGGGATCCTGGTCGCGACGACGGAGGGGCGGGGACTGTACGAGTCGCTGGGATGGCAGGTGTACGCCCCACTGGTCGGCGTAACTTACTCGGCTGACCGGAGTGAGGACGGGCCTCCCATGACGGCGAACTTCACCCGGGGCACGGGCGATGAACCCCTTCGACCTCACCTCGGCGCAGAGTGCTGCACTGGAGCATGTCAGGGGGCATGGCGGTGCGCGCGGCGCGCGCAGCGAGTACGAGACGGTATTGGCGGCCTGGCTGGCGACGGGCGCAACGATCGATCTCTCCTCCTCCTCTTGCTACCTCCCCCTCGCCCTTGGAGGAGGGTGGACGCAGAGTTCCGGGAGCCGGTGATGGTGCCACTGTCAAGGGTCGGGTCAGACCACCCAAGCAGTGCCACCCACATCCTCACTGTCAAGGGTGAAGCGCAGCGCAATCGCCGCAGGCGACGCGACGCAGGAGCGCCCTTTACCGGCGGGCCTCCGACGCGACACTTACGAGTGGCGGCCCCCATCGCAGACGCGATCAACGCCCCGGGGCACACGAAGCCCCTTCACGCCGACCCCGCCCTCACTCACTCCGCCCTTCCCGCACCCCCACGTTGCGCATCATCCGGCGCAGGACCTTGATCGGTGACGTAGTCCGCCGCGTCGATGCCGTCGTGGATTCTGGCCCGCACGGCCGGCCGGTACGTGGGTACGTGGCCCTTGACCCGACCGTGTGCCGCCTCGCCCGCCTCCGCCGTCCCCGTAATCCGTCCGGGTCCCCTGGCCGAAATGGTTTGTTCACGCCGTCGTCGCGACGCCAGGATGGCCCCCGACGACCGAAGGAAGCACCGAACCGCCCCCAGGAGGTTCCCCCCATGGCCACCGCTCCCTCTCCGTACGCCACCGCCACCGCCACCACCATCGATCGGCGCGACGGTCCGTACGGTGAAGTCGTTCTGCGGGAGCGCGGGGCGCACTTCGAGATCATCGCCAACGGCTGCTTCCTGATGGACACCTCCGACGGCCGCTCCGAGCGCCTCCTCATCGACGCCGCCCTCGACGCCCTCGACGCGCTCCCCGCCCCCGAGCCCGGCCGCCCATCCCCCGCCCCCGAGCCCGAGCGCCCCGCCCTCCTCATCGGCGGCCTCGGTGTCGGCTTCTCGCTCGCCCGCGCCGCCGCGCAGGACCGCTGGGGGCGGATCACGGTTATCGAGCGTGAGCAGGCGATTATCGACTGGCA
Source organism: Streptomyces sp. ISL-96 (assembly GCF_018614035.1). Taxonomy (GTDB): domain Bacteria; phylum Actinomycetota; class Actinomycetes; order Streptomycetales; family Streptomycetaceae; genus Streptomyces. The sequence continues at coordinate 30,300 of NZ_JAGGPA010000036.1, read as the reverse complement.
CCGCGAGGGACCACTGGCACGGATCTCGGGCGACGCGCTCGCCGATCCACGATGCGAGATCATTCACACCGATCTGGTGGATTACGTTTGCGAAAACCGGATCGGTGGCGTTGGTACGTACCAGGACAGGTACGACGCGCTGTGTCTCGACATCGACAACGGGCCCGACTGGACCGTGACCGACGACAACGCCAATCTCTACTCCCCGCAGGGGCTCGCGGGGTGCATGAGACGGCTGAGACCAGGGGGAATCCTCGCCGTCTGGTCGGCCAAACCATCCCGCGCATTCGAGGATGCGTTGCGGAATGCCGGATTCAACTTGGTTAGGACGGAAGAGATCCAAGTGTCCCGGGGCGTTCCTGACGTGGTCCATCTCGGGGTTCGCCCTGCGTAGCCGGGACGCTGTCCGTGCATCTACGCTGCTGCCCTACACGTGGGATAGCAGAGAACTCCCAGGGGCGGGGCAATGGAGCAGCAGACACACACCAGCCACAACGGCCTCGCGGCCACTCCGGGCGCCCAGCGCCGGGTGCTGGTCGTCGAGGACGACGCGACCATCGTCGACGCCATTGCCGCGCGACTCCGCGCCGAGGGCTTTCAGGTGCAGACGGCCGTCGACGGACCCGCCGCGGTGGACGCCGCCGAGGCGTGGCAGCCCGACCTGATGGTTCTCGACATCATGCTGCCGGGCTTCGACGGACTTGAGGTCTGCCGCCGCGTCCAGGCGCAGCGGCCCGTGCCGGTACTGATGCTGACAGCGCGCGACGACGAGACCGACATGCTGGTCGGGCTCGGGGTCGGCGCCGACGACTACATGACCAAACCGTTCTCCATGCGCGAGCTCGCGGCCCGCGTGCATGTCCTGCTGCGACGGGTGGAGCGGGCGACGCTCGCCGCCTCTACGCCCCGCAGCGGCATCCTGCGCCTCGGCGAGCTGGAGATCGACCACGCGCAGCGCCGCGTACGGGTGCGCGGCGAGGACGTACACCTGACTCCCACCGAGTTCGACCTGCTGGTGTGCCTGGCGAACACGCCGCGCGCCGTGCTCTCGCGCGAGCAGCTGCTCGCCGAGGTGTGGGACTGGGCGGACGCGTCGGGCACCAGGACCGTCGACAGCCACATCAAGGCGCTGCGGCGGAAGATCGGCGCGGAGCGCATCCGCACGGTTCATGGTGTGGGGTACGCACTGGAGACCCCGCCGGCATGACGCGCCAGGGGAACGGGCTGCGTCCCTTCTCGATCAAGACCAAGCTCGGCACACTCGTCGTCGTCTCGGTCTTCATCACCACCGGGCTCATCCTCGTCGCGCTGCGCACCAAGACCGAGCTGCGCTTCATCACGGTCTTCTCCGTCATCGCGTCGATGCTGATCACCCAGTTCGTCGCCCACAGCCTGACGTCACCTCTCGACGAGATGACGACGGTGGCCAAGTCCATCGCGCACGGTGACTACACCCGGCGGGTGCGCGGCGCGGGCCGCCGGGACGAGCTCGGCGATCTCGCCGCCACGATCAACCGCATGGCGGACGATCTGGAGGCCGTGGACCGGCACCGCAAGGAGTTGGTCGCCAATGTCTCGCACGAGCTCAGAACGCCCATCGCGGGGCTGCGAGCCGTGCTGGAGAACGTCGTGGACGGGGTGTCCGCCGCGGATCCCGAGACGATGCGTACGGCGCTGAAACAGACCGAGCGGCTCGGCAGGCTCGTCGAGACGCTGCTCGACCTGTCCCGCCTCGACAACGGCGTCGTACCGCTCAAGGCCCACCGCTTCGAGGTCTGGCCGTACCTCTCCGGCGTGCTCAAGGAGGCGAATGTGATCGCCTCGCAGCGCTCCCTCGCGTCCGGGTCCGGCAGTCATACGCGTACCGATGTGCATCTGCACCTCGATGTCTCGCCGCCCGAGCTGACCGCGCACGCGGACATCGAGCGGCTGCACCAGGTCGTCGCCAATCTCCTCGACAACGCGGTCAAGCACAGCCCGCCGCACGGCCGCGTCACTGTGCGTGCCCGGCGCGGTACGCAGCCCGAGAGCCTGGACCTGGAGATCCTGGACGAGGGGCCGGGGATACCGGAGTCCGAGTGGCACCGGGTCTTCGAGCGTTTCAACCGCGGCAGCCTGCCGGCGCCGCACGGGCCGGGCAGCGACGGCGGTACGGGCCTGGGGCTCGCGATCGCGCGCTGGGCGGTGGATCTGCACGGCGGGCGGATCGGAGTGGCTGAATCCGCACGTGGCTGCCGGATCCGGGTCACTCTTCCGGGAACCCCCCGGCCGACTGGTTGACGTAGGGTCGAACCGGAAGCACACGTTCTGCGTGTCATCCATTGGGGGTGCGGCCCAAAGTGGGCCGTAACCACGGTCCGTCCTACCCGGACCACAGCGGACCACACCGGAACCACGCTTGTTTCCCGCCATTTCGCGCGACGAAACCAGCACTCCGATGTGACTTACGCGACGGAAGGCCCGCCCGGCCTGCACCTCCCGGCCGGGGAGGCGTAGCCTTTATTTCCGCTGTCCATCACCTTGCGAAGCGGAAGAGGGCGGTTAACGCCGTGTCGTCTCAGTCCCCCAGTAGCCCGAGCGTCTCGACCGACCAAGACGGCCAAGGGAAGAACCCTGCCGCTGCCTTTGGTCCCAATGAGTGGCTCGTCGACGAGATCTACCAGCAGTACCTCCAGGACCCGAATTCGGTCGACCGCGCCTGGTGGGACTTCTTCGCCGACTACAAGCCCGGTTCCACCCCGGCGGCGGAGAAGTCCGCCACCCCCGAAGCCGAAGAAGTGACCGAGGCCCGCGCACAGCCGGCCCAGGCCACTCCGGCCCCCGCCGCGCCCGCCACCCCGGCGACGCCCGCGGCCGACCAGCCGGCCCCCGCCGCGCCTGCCGCACCCGCTGCGGCAACGCCCGCGGCCCAGGCCCCGGCCCCCGCGACGGCCGCACCGGCCGCCGCACCGGCAGCTCCGGCCGCCAAGCCCGCCTCCGCCCCCGCACCGGCCGCCGCACAGCAGGCCGGCGCGAAGGCGAAGACCGAGCCCAAGGCCCAGCCCGCCACCGAAGCCCCCGAGGGCCCCGAGTACGTGACGCTGCGCGGCCCGTCCGCGGCCGTCGCCAAGAACATGAACGCCTCACTCGAACTGCCCACGGCCACGTCCGTGCGCGCCGTGCCGGTGAAGCTGCTGTTCGACAACCGCATCGTCATCAACAACCACCTCAAGCGCGCCCGGGGCGGGAAGGTCTCCTTCACGCACCTCATCGGGTTCGCCATGGTGCAGGCCCTCAAGGCCATGCCGTCGATGAACTACTCCTTCGCGGAGAAGGACGGCAAGCCGACCCTGGTCAAGCCCCCGCACATCAACCTGGGCCTGGCCATCGACCTGGTCAAGCCCAACGGTGACCGCCAGCTCGTCGTCGCGGCCATCAAGAAGGCCGAGACGCTCAACTTCTTCGAGTTCTGGCAGGCGTACGAGGACATCGTCCGCCGCGCCCGCGCGAACAAGCTGACGATGGACGACTTCACCGGCGTAACGGCGTCGCTGACGAACCCCGGCGGCATCGGCACCGTCCACTCCGTGCCCCGCCTGATGCCCGGACAGGGCCTCATCATGGGCGTCGGCGCGATGGACTACCCGGCCGAGTTCCAGGGCACCTCGCAGGACACCCTGAACAAGCTGGGCATCTCCAAGGTCATGACCCTGACCTCGACGTACGACCACCGGGTCATCCAGGGCGCCGCCTCCGGCGAGTTCCTGCGCATCCTCGCCAACATGCTGCTCGGCGAGAGCGACTTCTACGACCAGATCTTCGAAGCGCTGCGGATCCCGTACGAGCCGGTCCGCTGGCTCAAGGACATCGACGTCTCCCACGACGACGACGTCACCAAGGCCGCCCGCGTCTTCGAGCTGATCCACTCCTACCGGGTCCGCGGCCACGTCATGGCCGACACCGACCCGCTGGAGTACAAGCAGCGCAAGCACCCCGACCTGGACATCAACGAGCACGGCCTCACGCTCTGGGACCTGGAGCGCGAGTTCGCCGTCGGCGGTTTCGCCGGCAAGTCGATGATGAAGCTGCGCGACATCCTCGGTGTCCTGCGCGACTCGTACGTCCGGACCGTCGGCGTCGAGTTCATGCACATCCAGGACCCGAAGCAGCGCAAGTGGATCCAGGACCGCGTGGAGCGTCCGCACGCCAAGCCGGAGCGCGAGGAGCAGCTGCGCATCCTGCGCCGCCTGAACGCCGCGGAGGCGTTCGAGACCTTCCTGCAGACGAAGTACGTCGGCCAGAAGCGCTTCTCCCTCGAAGGCGGCGAGTCCGTCATCCCGCTGCTCGACGCGGTCATCGACAGCGCCGCCGAGTCGCGCCTGGACGAGGTCGTCATCGGCATGGCCCACCGCGGCCGCCTGAACGTCCTGGCGAACATCGTCGGCAAGTCGTACGCGCAGATCTTCCGGGAGTTCGAGGGCAACCTCGACCCGAAGTCGATGCACGGCTCCGGCGACGTCAAGTACCACCTGGGCGCCGAGGGCACCTTCACCGGTCTCGACGGCGAGCAGATCAAGGTCTCGCTCGTCGCCAACCCCTCCCACCTGGAGGCGGTCGACCCGGTCCTGGAGGGTGTCGCCCGCGCCAAGCAGGACGTCATCAACAAGGGCGGTACGGACTTCACGGTCCTGCCCGTCGCGCTCCACGGTGACGCGGCCTTCGCCGGCCAGGGTGTTGTGGCCGAGACGCTCAACATGTCGCAGCTGCGGGGCTACCGCACCGGCGGCACGGTCCACATCGTGATCAACAACCAGGTCGGCTTCACCGCCGCCCCGGAGTCCTCGCGTTCCTCGATGTACGCGACCGACGTGGCCCGCATGATCGAGGCGCCGATCTTCCACGTGAACGGCGACGACCCGGAGGCCGTGGTCCGCGTCGCGCGGCTCGCCTTCGAGTTCCGCCAGTCCTTCAACAAGGACGTCGTCATCGACCTCATCTGCTACCGCCGCCGCGGTCACAACGAGGGCGACAACCCGCAGTTCACCAACCCGCAGATGGTGACGCTGATCGACAAGAAGCGCTCGGTGCGCAAGCTCTACACCGAGTCGCTCATCGGTCGCGGCGACATCACGCTGGAAGAGGCCGAGCAGGCGCTCCAGGACTTCCAGGGCCAGCTGGAGAAGGTCTTCGCGGAGGTCCGCGAGGCCACCTCCGCCCCGGCTCCCGCCCACATCCCGGAGGTCCAGGCCGAGTTCCCGGTGGCCATCGAGACGGCGGTCTCCCAGGAGGTCGTCAAGCGGATCGCCGAGTCCCAGGTCAACATCCCCGACCGGATCACCGTCCACCCCCGCCTGATGCCGCAGATGCAGCGCCGCGCGGCCTCGGTGGAGGACGGCACGATCGACTGGGGCATGGGCGAGACCCTCGCCATCGGCTCGCTGCTGATGGAGGGCGTCCCGGTCCGGCTGTCCGGCCAGGACACCCGCCGCGGTACGTTCGGCCAGCGCCACGCGGTGCTCGTCGACCAGAACACCGGCGAGGACTACACCCCGCTCCAGTACCTCTCCGAGGACCAGGCCCGCTTCAACGTCTACGACTCGCTGCTCTCCGAGTACGCGTGCATGGGCTTCGAGTACGGCTACTCGCTCGCCCGGCCCGAGTCGCTGGTCATGTGGGAGGCCCAGTTCGGCGACTTCGTCAACGGCGCGCAGACCGTCGTCGACGAGTTCATCTCCTCGGCCGAGCAGAAGTGGGGCCAGACGTCCGGCGTCACGCTCCTGCTTCCGCACGGTTACGAGGGCCAGGGCCCGGACCACTCGTCGGCCCGTCCCGAGCGCTTCCTCCAGATGTGCGCGCAGGACAACATGACGGTCGCCATGCCGACCCTGCCGTCGAACTACTTCCACCTGCTGCGCTGGCAGGTCCACAACCCGCACCACAAGCCGCTCATCGTCTTCACCCCGAAGTCGATGCTGCGTCTGAAGGCGGCGTCGTCGAAGGCGGAGGAGTTCACCACCGGCGGCTTCCGCCCGGTGATCGGCGACACGACCGTCGACCCGGCCGCCGTCCGCAAGGTCGTCTTCTGCGCCGGCAAGGTCTACTACGACCTCGCGGCGGAGCGTCAGAAGCGCGGCAACACGGACACGGCGATCATCCGTCTGGAGCGGCTGTACCCGCTGCCGGGCAAGGAGCTCCAGCAGGAGATCGCGAAGTACCCGAACGCCGAGAAGTACCTGTGGACGCAGGAAGAGCCGGCGAACCAGGGTGCGTGGCCGTTCATCGCGCTCAACCTGATCGACCACCTCGACCTGGCGGTCGGCGCCGACATCCCGCACGGCGAGCGGCTGCGGCGCATCTCGCGCCCGCACGGCTCGTCCCCGGCGGTCGGCTCGGCCAAGCGCCACCAGGCGGAGCAGCAGCAGCTGCTGAACGAGGTCTTCGAGGCCTGACCGGTCCGGCCTGATCAGCGCCTGTACGCCCCGGAGGGCCCGGCACCGCAGCGATGCGGTGCCGGGCCCTCCGGCGTACGTACGGGCGAATCAGCCGAGGTACGCCTCGAAGTCCCAGTACGGGCGGTTGCGCTGGCGCGCGGAGAGCGTGTGCGGGTGCTGGGCGCCGAAGATGCGGGTGAGGCCCAGCAGCGCGTCCGCCTCGACCTTGTCGGCCTCCTCGTGCTCGCGCAGCGCCCGCAGATCGGCAGCGAGCGCGGTCTGGCACGACAGGGTGAGCGGGTGTTCGTCCCCCAGGGCCCGGCGGGACCTGCGCAGTGTGTCCCGGCTCAGCTCCGCCGCGTCCGTGACCCGGCCGTTGAAGTTGCGCCCGCCGGCCGCGTTGAGGGCGCAGCCCAGCACCCAGGGGTGGTCGGCGCCGAGGGTTGCCGTCAGGCCGGCGAGCGCGGATTCGAACATCGACATGGCCTCGCCGCGGTCACCTGATGCCTGCATCACCAGACCGGTGTTGGTGAGCATGCCGGTCGCCACGGGATGGGCGGGACCGAGCAGCGCGCGGTATCCGGCCTCCGCCTCGGCGATCAGATCCCTGGCGTTGCCCAGGTCACCGTGCTCACGCTGGAAGTTCCCGTAGTCGTTGATGAACGACAGCGTGCTGAAGTGGGTCCTGCCGTGCACCTGCTCCAGCTGCTGCATCAGGCTGTCCATCAGCGGCGCGATGTCCTGCTGGAAGCCGCCCTCGCGCCGCCGCGCGAGCGCCAGGTAGGTGCGTGCGGCCAGCGTCTGCGGGTGCAGCGGGCCGAGGACCTGGACATGGAGGCGCACCACCGGCTCCTGCCGGGCCACGCAGTCGCGGTACTGGCCGAGCAGCCGCAGGCCGTGCGCCACCGCGTTCCCGGAGTTGAGAGTGGTGATGTGACGGGCACGCAGGACGGTCTCGCGTCGGCTGAGGGTCTCCAGGTCGAGTTCGTACGCCTCCTTGTAGCGACCCAGCAGACGCAGTCCGACGCCGAGGTTGTGCCGGGCGTTGAGGGAGGTCAGCTCGTTCTCACCGAGCAGCCGTTCCGCGTCCTGGAGGACCTTCGCCTGGAGGTCCAGAGCTTCGCTGTACCGGCCCAGGCGGCGCAGGCTGCTGGCGAGGCTGCCGTTGACGTTGAGTTCGCCGAGTTCGTCGCGCACCTCGGCGGCGAGCAGCCGGTCCCGCAGGGCACGCCCCAGTTCGTACGACTCGCGAAAACTGCCGGAGGCGAGAAGCAGGTTGCACTGCTGGGTGGTCAGATCGAGCATGTGCTGGGCCAGGGGGTCCATGAACGTCGTCCAGGAGCGCCGGATCTTCTCGGCGAGCCGGGTGCCGGCCGTGGACTCCCCGCTGCGGACGCAGTACCGCAGACAGTTCAGTACGGCGGCCTGGACCCTGCTGTTGGAGCTGCTGAGCGCGCCGGACGGTTCCAGGTGGGGCAGAAGTTCGGCGTACCGGGGCCACTGCCTGCTGTCGAGCGGGTTGCCGGGGTCGGCCTCGGCCAGCAGCGTCCGAACGGCCTTGCGGTGAATGTCACGGCGCTCGTCGCTGGTGAGCCGGGACACGATGTCGTGGACGAGCCGGTGCATGTGCACGGACTCCTGGTGCGGGCCCATCTCGGCATTGACCGGGCCGCGGCTCTCCCTGGTGAGCACCGAGTAGTTCACCAGAGTGTCCAGCGCCCGGGTCCAGGCGGGCAGATCGGTGCTCATCCACCGCAGGTCCTCGGGCAGGTCGGCCTGCGGGTAGGCGCGGGCCAGGCCGAGGGGGATGCGGCCGGGGGCGAAGGAGGCGCAGAGGCTGAGGACCTCGACCGCCTGCGGCTGGGTACGCCTGAGCCGGTTGATGAGGATCGACCAGGAAGTGAGCGAGGAGTGCGGGAAGCCGTCCCCGGCGGGCTCCTCCACGGTGGACAGCCTGCCCTCACGGACCATGCGCAGGTACTCGGGAACCTCCATCCGGGACTCGCCCAGCCAGGAGGCGGCCTGCACGAGCGGCAGGGGCACGTCGCCGAATTCGGCGGCGACTTCGTCGGCCTGCTCCGACGTCACGTGCGGGGCGCGGCGCATCAGATAGGCGGTGGACTCGGCGCGGTCGAAACTGGGCACTTCGAGTACGTCGGTGTAGTCGCCCCAGCCCCTGTTCCGGGAGGTCACGATGACGTGTCCGGGGCCGTGCGGCAGCATGACGCTCGCACCGTCGGTGTCGTCCCAGCCGTCGAAGATGACGAGCCAGCGGCCGTACGGTTCGCCGCGCCGCAGCGCCTCGCGGACCGCGCGGATGCGCTCACCGGGTTCGCTGCCGCTGTGCAGGCCCAGTTCGACGGCGAGTTCTCCGAAGCGGTCGCGCTGGATGTTGCGGTCGTCGGAGTTGACCCACCAGATGACGTCGTAGTCGGTGCTGAAGCGGTGGGCGTACTCCGCGGCGAGCTGGGTCTTGCCGATGCCGGACATGCCGAGGAGCGTGCAGGCGGAGTTGCCGCGTTCGGCCTCGGTCAGGCGTTCCTGGAGTTGGGTGAGGAGCTCGTCGCGACCGGTGAAACGGCCGTTGCGGCGGGGCACTTCGCCCCAGATCTCGGGAGGTGTGTTCGGGAAGCGTGAGCCGCCGGCCGCGGGGCGACGGCCGGAGGTGCGCCGGAAGTCGATGCCGAGTCTGCCGAGGAGTCGTTCCTCGGCTTCCTGCTCGCCCGTACTCCACAGGCTGACGGGTTCGAGTACGGCGGTGGCGGGCGGCAGCTGGCGGTTGGTGAGGTTGACGGCGGCGAACCGTTCGGCGTTCTCGGCGACGTACCCCCGCAGGACGTCGTTCCACTCGCCGACGGCTCGGGGCCCCAGCTCGAAGAACCAGTCGTTGAGGACGAGCAGGACGCGCCCGGTGGACAGCAGCAGGTCGGCGAGCGACTCCTCCAGCGGCACCTCGCGGGGCGGGTCCCAGCGCTGGAGCGTGACCCGTTGGCCGTGGGCTTCCAGGCGCTGCCCGATCCAGTTGGCCCAGGGCCGGTGGTAGCCGGGAAAGACCACAAGGAAGTGTTCGGGCCCGTCCTGGCCGCTACGGTCCGCCGCACCGGCCCCGCCCGAGCGCCGCTGATCCACCATCTGCACGTCTCCCTGTCTTACGCTGCCAGTGCCTGTCGACCCATTGTCACGATCTATTGACACAGTGTCACCTGAAGGACTGCCGAGCCGTACCGAGGCTCGCGTGGTGATCTCGCATCCCCTGTGCGAACTCCCTTCCGGCGATGGTCAGTTCATCGGATCCAAGCAGTACGGACAATGCTTGCGCGACCTGTCCGCGGTGCTGCCCGAACTGCTCGGCGGCTCTGCGCCGCCAGCCTGCCGGGATGTCGGCGCCGGTCGCCGCCCGCCGCCACAGATCGGTGAGAGCCAGATGGGCGTACGCACCCTGGAAGACACCGGCCACAGGCCTCGGGTCGGGACGCCAGCCGACCCGGTGCAGTCCCCCGTCACCCGGCCGGTACAGCGGCACACGCTCGTGGAGTGCGGCCAGCTTGGTGTGGTGCGTCTCGTGGACCAGCACCTCGGCCAGTTCATGGTGTCCGGCGGGCAGGGAGATCAGTACGCTGCCGGGCGCCGCCCGCAGCGTCGCGCTCATCGGACGGCGTCCGTCGTACGCGTCCGGGTCTGCGGGGGCGAGCGGCACGACCACCCGCTGCACCGCCAGTATCTCGGCGGCCCGCCCGGGGTCTGTGCCGGCGATCAGCGCGATGGCCTGCTGCCACAGCCGTGCCCAGGTTTCGTGGGCGACTGTGGCCCGGTCCGCGGCGGGCAGGGTTACGGCGCCGATGCCACCGGTGGGGACCCGGTACGGGTCGAGGTCGTCCAGGACGGCGGTGCCTCCGGGCAGCGGGCGCAGCGGCGACCATCCGGGACCGGCGCCGACGGGCCGGTGCGGGCCGGCGTCGCCGCGCCGCAGGAGCAGGGCGCGGCCGCGGCCGCCGGTGATCCGTACGGTCCGGCCGCGCGCGTGCAGTTCGGCCCGGCGGTCGGGGCAGTGGAGGGTGCCCAGGCCCGGGAGGCCGAGCAGACCCGTGGGAGCGTCGAGGGTGAGGCGCAGGTCGCAGCCCGCCCGCAGGGCCGCAGTGGTCGCGATACCGCCGAAGTGGGCCAGCCGCCGGTCGAGGGCCGGCCCTTCGGGGAGGGCCAGGGCCCCGGCCAGCCAGGCGCCCGTCAGCGGATAGTCGACTACGTCGCGGACGGCGGCGGGGTCGCGCCGCTCCGCGTGTTCCAGCAACGCCCAATGGCGGCGGAAGCGTTCCCGTACGGCCGGATCGATGGAGCTCCGTTGCCGTTCGAGGCGCGTCAGCAAGGACTTGAGCAGCAGGAGCCGCCGGGCGTGCAGCGCGTTGCGCAGCGTGACGGTGCAGGCGGGGTCGGGCCTGGTGCGGGCGAGCCAGGTGATGTGGGCGCAGGGTAAGGGAGCCACGGTCACCCGGGCCCCCTCTCGCCGGACCTGGCACCGTGGTGGCGTCCGGTGCCGATTGCCCACCCCACCCATCTGACCGGAAAGTGCCGCAGCTCAGTGGTTTCCCGGGTCGGAAGTCGCCCACCACGCCTCGGTGAGCTCCAGGGACCGCCCGAGCACCTGATCAACCGCCTCGGCAAGTCCCGGATCATCCATGGTGCGCAAAGTCCGCAGGTCGACGTGGGTGAGATCGGGCACGGGGGGCGGCCGTCCGGCGTCCTGGTCCTGGCCGGCAACCACGGTGTTCCTGTGCGACACGCCCGACTCCCTCCTGCCGGCACCCGTCCCGCACGGCCGCAGCGGCTGCCCAGTTCTTCCCGACACCGGTGAAACAGAAACATGTTCGACTGCACTCCGGTCAACCGGCACTCACCTCGGTCAACGGCCACCACGGAGGCGCCAGTTGCCGCCGGTCGGGCTCGGCAAGCCGTTGATCGTCCGCACGGACCGCTCTGCCCCGGGCCGCCTCCGCGAGACGTGTGATCCGCTCCCTGGGTGCCCCCGACTCGCGCCAGTCCACCTCGACGAGTGACGCGATCAACCGCTGCCAGCGTTCGTGCGCCTGCTCGAACGCCCGGCGCGCGGCCCCGGTGCGGCCCATGAACTCCAGTGTGCAGCCCTGTGCGTACACCGCCCGGACCGCCGTGACGGAGCCCGGCCGGTCCCCGTGCGCGGCGTCGGCGTCGCGCTGTGCGTTCTCGTACGCCTGGAGTGCGTCCGACAGCAGCGTCGCGGCGGACAGGTGGGCGAGTTCGAACCTGGTCCGGCCGAGCGTCAGCCACGCCTCGGCCCGCAGTACGCCGTCCGTCAGCCGCTTCGCCGCCTCCTCCAGCAGGTGGCGGCCCTCGTACAGGTCCGGCAGGAAGCCGACCCGCTGGAAGCGGAGCGCCAGCGCGCTGCCGAGGAGCAGGTGCAGTCCGCTGCGGGACGGTGAGCGGGCGGGCATCCCGGCGAGCGCTTCGCGCAGGACGCTCTCCGCCCGGCCCACGGCGTCCTCCCCGGCGGGCCCGTCCTGGGCGGCGGCTCGGCGCAGCAGCGACTCGCCCCATTCGGTGAGCAGTTCGCACCGCTTCGCGCTGTCCGGCGGGGCGGCTCCGGCGGCTGCCTCGTACGCCCGGTCGGCCGCCGGGTGGTCGCCCGCCGCGTCGTGCAGGCGGGCCTGGGCGGTCAGGCAGCGCAGGCGCAGTGCCGGGTCCTCGCCGACGGACTGTTCGGCGCGGGCCAGGGTCTCGGCGGTGCCGGCGTGCGGGGCGCCGGCGGCCCGCAGGGCGTCGGCGAGGTCGAGGAGCGCGGTGCAGCGGATGCTGTCGGGGACGTCTTCGGTGTCCAGCAGGTCACATCCCGTGCGGAGTTCACGTACCGCCTCTTCAGCCCGGTGCCGCGCGAGCAGCAGCCGCCCCCGGCGCAGGTGCAGCACCCTGCGGGACGCCGCCGGCCACGCCGAGGCGTCACCCGCGAGCGCGTCCAGGCCCGCGGCGAGGTGCTGTGCGTCGCGCGTCTCCCGCCACAGGGCGTGGTGCGCGGCGGCGAGTTCGAGGCAGGCCTCGGCCCGGCCCCGGCTGCCTCCGGTCGCGCGGTCGCGCGCTTCGGCGAGGGTGCGGGCCGCGCGCAGGAGCAGTTCGCGCCCCCGCTCGGTGCCGCGCACCGCCGGAGCCGCCGCCTCCGCCAGCAGCACCCGGCCGAGCACCACGCCGGCGCGCACGGCCCCGGTCTCGCTCTCGGGCACCCCGGTGGCGTCCGGGCCGTCGCCGCCGCTCAGCGCGGCCTCCGCGCGTTCGCGGGCGCGGCGGAGCAGGGACGGGTCGCCTCGCGAGTGCCACTGGCCCAGGAGGCGTTCGGCCTCGGCCAGCGGTTCGGGGGTGGTGAGGTCGGGCTGGTAGAAGCGGAGCACCCGTGCGGGGATCTCGGCGAACAGTTCGGGCTCACCGCCGGCTCCCCTTCCGCCGGCCTCGCCGTCTTCCGCGTCCTCTGCGCCGGCACCTCGCTCCCACGGGAGGTCGGGAGCCGCCACGGCGCCGCGTTCGGAGAGCCGGGTCGCGGCGAGCGCCGAGAAGTTGCGGGCGCCCCTGCCGAAGTGGCGTTCCACGTACGAGGAGCAGTGCTTGAGCACGAGCGCGGCCGCGTCCTGGCCGAGCGAGTTCAGCAGCAGTTCCTGCACCCCGTCCGCGTACACGTAGCAGGGCGAGCTGGAGTCCGGTCCCGGCAGCTGCCTGAGCAGCCCGCCGAGCAGCACCTCGGCGAGCTCCATCGGCCCGGTGTCGGGCAGCATCGCGCGCTGTACGAGCTGCATCACGGGCAGGGTGAGGGGCGCCGCCGCGAGGTGGACGGCGAGGCGGACACCGCCGGGTGACGCGTTCGCGCGGAAGGCGCGCAGCAGTTCGTCGGCGCCGCGGTCGGGCGGGAGGGGTGGTGGCGGGGCGGACGCGATGTGGTCCGGGAGGTCGTGGGCGTCGTCGGCCCAGGCCGCCCAGCCGCGCACCGTACTGCCGCCGTGGTCGGACAGCAGCCGCGCCCAGGACGCGAACGCCTCGGGCGTCGGCGGCAGTACGGGCACGGGCCTGGCCGTCGCCTCCACCGGCTCCCACGGCTCCTCGTCGGGGAGGAAGGCCGTCCGGCCGCCGGAGGCCGCCGACCGGACCAGCAGCCCCGGCTCGGCGGGCAGCGCGGTACGGGCCCACAGACGCGGCGGCAGCGGCTGCACGACGGCCAGCGGTGAGCTCCGGGGCCACTGGCTGATGAGCCGCTGCGCGCGGCCCTGCTGCCACAGCGGGCCGACGCAGTCGCTGACGACGAGAGTGAGCCTTCGCCCCATCGGGTCGTGGAACTGGTCGGCGGGGCGCATCCGCGTGTGCCCGCCGGGGCCGGAGGTCGTACCGATGAGGGGGACCTCGCCGTCCCCGGCGTCGTACAGCTGGTGCACCTGCACGTCACGGAAGACCCCGGACTGCTGGCAGGCCTGCCGCAGCTCCTCGACCATCCGCTCCCAGACGGCCATCGCGGGCCCGGTGTCCATGAGCAGCTGGATGTCCAGGCGGGGGCGCTCGGACGGCCGCAGCACCGGGGTGATGGCACCGGACATGGCGCTGCGCTCGGCCGTGGCGTCCTCGTCGAGCCGCCCGTCGGCGGCCGGACGCACGGCGGCGGTGGTGGTGGTGTAGTGGCGCAGGGGGCGCAGGGCACGTTGCAGGCCGAGCAGCCCGGGCAGCGCGGCAGCCGCCGGAGCGCGTACGGGGAAGGCGGCCCCGGCGGAGCTCGCGGAGCCTCCCGCGCCCCGGTTCCGCCGGCCGCCGGGTGCGTAGAGCGATACGGGGCCGGTCGCCGGAGAAGGCCCGGGCACGTCGGCGTCGGCGTCGGGTGCGTCGGAGCCCGCGTCGCCCGCCGCGGGACGGACCGCGCGCCCGCTGTGGCCAGCGTCCCGGTCCGCGTCATGGCCGGTTTCCTGGGCCGGGGCGGTGGCCTCTCCCGGCTCGCGGGGGTCGCCGGACGCGCCCGTCGGCGTACGGCCCGACGGCAGCCACTGAGCCAGCCAGACTGCGTCCGCGACCTCCTCGGCCGTGGGGTCGAGGCCGCCGCTCCTCAGCCTGCCGACGAGTTCCCCCAGGTCCATCCGGCACTCACCTCGGGCGGTCGAGTGGTCGCATGAGCATTTCGGCGATGCGTTCGCGCGTGACGCGTTCCGCGCGCGGGGCGTGCTGGGTGAGGTAGAGGGCGTTGAGCAGCTGGTCGGCAGCGATGATCTCGCCCGGTTCGCGGCCGAGGAACCGCTCGATCAGGTCCCGCCCCTCGATCGCGGCGTCGCTGCCCAGGTGCGCCTCGACCATGGCGGTGAGCTGCTCCTCGCCGGGCGGTTCGAGCTCCAGCTGAATGCAGCGGCGCAGCAGGGCGGCGGGGAAGTCCCGCTCGCCGTTGGAGGTGAGGACGATGAACGGGAAGGTGGTGCAGCGGACGCGGCCCCCGCGCACCGGCACCTTGCGGCCGTCGTCGGTCAGGACGTCGACGACCGGCTCGCGGTCGGCGATGCGCTCCAGCTCGGGGATGGCGAACTCGCCCTCTTCCAGGGCGTTCAGGAGGTCGTTCGGCAGGTCTAGGTCGCTCTTGTCGAGTTCGTCGACGAGCAGCACGCGCGGCTGTTCGGACGGCAGCAGCGCGGTGCCGAGCGGTCCGAGGCGTACGTACGAACCAATGGCCGAGGGCGATGAGTGTCCTGGGGCAGCCGCCCCGGTCCCGCCCTGTGCCCGCTCCAGCTGTACGTCCTGGAGGCGGCCGATGGCGTCGTAGCGGTAGAGCCCGTCCTGGAGGGTGGACCGGCTGACGATCGGCCAGCGCAGAACGCGCCCGAGGCCGAGTTCGTGCGCGACGGCCTGAGCGAGAGTGGATTTTCCGGTACCCGGGTTGCCGGTCACGAGCAGCGGCCGGCGCAGATACAGGGCCGCGTTGACCGCGTCGACCTCGGCGGGTCTGGGGTGGTGGTTCTCCACCAGCCGACGCTGTACGCCGAGCCTGCGGGCGGCGCTCGGGTCGGTGGCGTCGGGGCCCTCCGTGCCGCCGGGGTCCGGGCCCACTGCGGCGAAATCACGCCAGGGAGGCGGGCCGGGTAACCGCCGCACTCCGTCGTGCGGCAGTCCCGCGCCGCGATAGATCCGCCAGTCTGTCACTGAGTTTCACCTCGCGGGTAGGTGGTCCGGGGGCTGACGTTACCGTTCAAGTACCGGTCTGCCGACCCTGATTCAGGTCCGGTTCCCAGGATGTGGCCAGGCATTCGAGGCACGTTTCCACGCACCTTTCCAGGCGCCTTTCCACGCACGCCCTGACGGGCCGTCATGCGCTCGGCCCGGAGAGCTTCGGCGGCGCGTGAAGGGGCACACCGTCGTACGGCGGACGGTCGGGCGGATCGAAGAGTACGGCGACGGAGGCGGCCCAGGCCGCTTCCGACACCATGTCGGGTGTCGCGTCGGGATCCATCGAGATGATGCGCAGGGAACGTATGTGCCGGTGCAGGCCGTCCACGCCGTCGGCGCGCGCCAGCAGCTCGTCGGCGCGTACGTGGAACTCACGGCAGTCGCTGTGGTCCTGGCCGCCCCGGCGCCACAGCGCGAGCGGGTGCCCGGCGGCGATGGCGGCAGCCATGGCATCGAGTCCGTCACCACTGCCGACCGGCCCGCAGTACACGGGCACTGTGCCGTTCCCGGCGTCGGACAGCCTGGCGTACGTGGCCCTGCGGGACTCCCGGCGGGCACCGGGCCCGTGCCCGGACGCGGGGACCTCGCCGCGCAGCGGTACGACGGTGAGCGGCCCGCGGACGGCGGCCTGCCAGCGGCGGCGCCATTCGGGGCTCGCCGGGCGGTCCCGGCGCCTGCGGTCCCTTATGACGACGATGCGGCGCTCCCCCAGCGCCATGCTGTGCTCGTCGAAGAGGTCGTCCTCGGGCGAGAGCCGCCAGGTGTCGAGCGGTTCGTCGAACAGTTCGCGCGGCAACAGTGCCTCGACCGCCGCGAGATGCTCCCCGCTGTCACCGCGGCGCAGGGCGTCGGCGAGCGGTTCGCGCAAGGTCTCCCGCAGGTCGGCGCGGCGCACACCGCGGTCGTCGCCGGACAGCGGGCTGACGGTGCGCCCGTCGTAGAGGAGCTTCACGCGCCACGGGTAGCGGTCGCCGTAGTGGACCGGGTCGATCTCGACGAGCACGTCGGCGCGGGCATGGCCGGACGGCCTTTCCCGTACGGAGTGGAACGCGAACTCCGGGGCAGGGGAGGCCGCTTCACCGAAATCCAGCACCTGCGCGATCTCCTCGCGGATCGCCTGGTGCGCGGACTCGCCCTGCGTGGTGATCCACTCGCCCAGCTCGCCCAGCTCGCCGAGAGCGGCCCGCTGGGGACCGTCCGCCCTGGCCCGGCTCCGGCCCTGCTCGGCAAGGTGCCTGACGACCTTGGCGGCGTACAGCAGCACCGCGTCGACGTCGAGATCGTGACCGCCGTCCCGGCCGCGCAGATCGTGCAGCAGGCCGACGCCGTCGCGCCAGGTGCGCGGGTCGTGCTCGATGGGTGACTGGTAATCCCTGTGCAGGACACGGCGTTTGACGTCGTCCACGAGGACCATGACCTCGCCCGGCCCGGTGGGCGGCGGCAGTTCGGCGAACCGGCCGAAGAGGTGGGCGCGCGCGGCGGGCAGGAACCCGGGGGCGCCCTTGCGGAGGTCGGCCTGGGCCTTGGTCCAGCCGCCACCGGCGGCCGAGGTGCTGCGGAAGCGGCGCAGGTGGTGCCGGTCGTGCTCGCGCAGGACGGTGTGGAGGATTCCGCCGCCCCGCAGATCGTGCAGCTCGCGCAGGGCAGTGATGGGTACGGCGGCCCCTTCGTGCTCCCCGCGCCCCTTGTTCATGCCGATGACGGCGCCGTGCTTCAGATCGACGACGGGGCCGCCCGAGCAGCCCTCCACGGGCAGACTGCCCCGCAGCAGCAGCGCCTTTCCGTCGGTGGCGTGGGCCTGGCCGACGCCGTGCCGTATGCCCAGGTCGCCGGTCTCCCTGGACCAGCCGTGCAGGCTTACGTCGGCGGGGATGTCCAGGGGCCGCTCGCTGAGCCAGACGCAGGCGGCGTCCTGCGCGTCCGGAACGCGTACCAGGGCGATGTCGGGGAACTCCCAGCGGTACGGGGGCTCGTCGGGGTCGGCGGGCCGCGGCTTGGCGAGGACCACCTCACCCGTGGTCACACCGCCCTGCCAGGTGATGCCGAGCGCACGCTCTCCCCTCCACACGGCGGCCTCCCCCTTTCCCACGACATGTGCGCAGGTCAGCACCCAGCCGGGGGCGATGAAGAATCCGCTGCCCCAGTAGTGGGTGCCGTGCGGGTCATACCCGGCTCCGGGCGCGGCAATGCGTACGAGAGAGGGGCGCACGATCTCGTCGAAGGCGTTCATGACGCGCTCATAACGTGCCGCGGGCCGACGATCCGGGCGCCGGGCCCGGCCGGGCGGCCGGATCCCCGACGGGTTGCGCCCCCGGAGCCACGGCCGGACTCACTGCCGGATCAGCAGCGGGATCAGCGGCCGGCTCCGCGACCGGTTCGGTCCACGTCAGGGACACCGACACGGAGGCCTTGCCGCCGCCGTCCGCGAGGACCCCGATCACCTTGCCGGACTGGGCGGACAGCTCGATACCGAAGGTGACGGCGACTTCGACCGGGGCGGCGGGGCTCAGCCCGGCGCGCAGCGACCGCACCACACCCTGTACGACATCGGTCAGTCCACCCGCCATGGAGACGACCCGGTCACCGATCCCGGTGTCCCGGTAGCCACCGCCCCGGTCGAGCTCCTGCGCCTCGCTGACACGGGCCCAGACGACGGTCCCGTCGTCGAGCCGAACCTGTGCGATCCCATTGGCCACAGCGTCCCCCGCTCCCCCACGCGATGAATGGTGAAGGTTAATCGCTGCAGGGTACGAGCGCGAGGGACTCGGCGATCAGTGCCTATCCTGGCTGGGAACAACCGCTGTCCACCTGGTCCACTCCCCCTGTCCGACCCCTGTCCCACCCACGGAGCAACACCTTGTACTTCACCGATCGCGGTATCGAGGAGCTGGAGAAGCGGCGCGGCGAGGAGGAAGTCACCTTCGAGTGGCTCGCCGAGCAACTGCGTACGTTCGTCGATCTCAACCCGGACTTCGAGGTTCCGGTCGAGCGGCTCGCGACCTGGCTGGCCCGCCTGGACGACGACGAGGACGACGCCGAGTAGGTGGGCACGGCGGCGCATCGCGGGCGCACACGCGCGGTCCCGGCCCGGCCTCCGCGTCAGGCGCGGGCGCGGAGCCGGTCGTACGCCAGGCCGAGCGCCCCCTGCGCCACCAGCACGCCGCCCGCGAACGCCCAGCCGCCGCTGCGCCGCCGCAGGCCCCACAGGGCGAGCGAGACGCCGGCCGCCAGCTGGGCCCCGTTCAGCAGGCGGGCCCTCGGCCCGCGCACCCAGGGACCGACGGGGCCGCTTTCGACGACGTCGAGCTCCGCGCGCACGGCGTCGCGCCAGCCCGGCCACTCGACCGACTCCGTGCCCGGCTGCACCCGCGCCGCCTCGCGCAGCCGGTCGGCCGGTTCGCCGGGCGTCAGCCCCGGGGGAAGCGCGACGCCCAGGCGCGACAGGACCGCGATCAGGCCGAGCAGCCGTGCCCTGCCGTCCGCGTCGGGGTCGGGGCGGGTGAGCGCCGCGAGGGACTCCATGTCGAGTACGGGGTCGAGTCCGAGCCGCGCCGCGAACGTACGCATCGCCTCGTCCTCCCCCACCGGCGTCCCGTCCGCCAGCCATTCGTAACCGACCTGGCGCCGGAAGCCCGAAGCGAGCGTGAAGCCGGCCCGGTCGGCGTCCCACCAGAGGGCGAGAACCGGCCAGGTGACGCCGACGGCGAGGGCCGTGGCCCAGCCCGCCAGGACGCGGTCGACCGGTTCGCCGTCGTCCAGCCATGGTTTGCCCTCGGGTACGACCACGCTCCAGCCGTCGGCGGAGCCGCCGGCCGGCGACAGCAGCAGCCGTTCGCGCAGCAGATGCGCCGCGGGCCGTACCGCCTCGGGCTCGGCCCCGCACAGCAGCAGCGCCCCCACGGGGCCGAATCCGGGTGTCGCGTTCATGCCCTCACGCTAGGGCACTTTGCCCGCATATGACGCGTACGAGTGGGCCGCACGCGCAGCAGCCCCGCCTTGACTTCCCCCGGCCGCGATATATCGTGTTTATCAATAGACGCGATATGTTGCGTCAGGCGAGGCGGGCCAGATCGGGGAGACGACATGACAGAGCTGGAATGGGCGGTCGCGGAGCCGCGGAAGCTCACCTTCGAGGACCCGGTGACCGCGCTCAACGTGCGCATCGTCAACGGGACGGTGAATGTCGTCGGCATCGAGGAAGGCCCCGCCCGCCTCGAAGTCTCCACGATCGACGGCCCGCCACTGACCGTGACCCACAAGGACGGCACTCTCACCGTCACCTACGAGGACCTGCCCTGGAAGGGCTTCCTCAAGTGGCTCGACCCCAAGGGCCGGCACCGCAGCGCGGTCGTCTCCCTGGCCGTCCCGGCGGACTGCTCCGTAGAGGTCGGCGTCATCGGCGCCGGTGCCGTCGTCTCCGGGGTCCGCGGACGTACGGACGTACGCGGCATCACCGGCGACACCACCCTCGTCGGTCTCTCCGGCGCCGTCCGCGCCGACACCGTCGCGGGGAACCTGGAGGCTCAAGGCGTCACCGGCGACCTCCGCTTCCACTCGGTCTCGGGAGACCTGACCGTGGTCGACGGTTCGGGATCCTCCGTACGGGCCGACTCCGTCAGCGGCGACATGGTCGTCGATGTGGACCCGGCAGGGAAGCCCACCGACATCGCCCTCACCTCGGTCTCCGGTGAGGTCGCCATCCGGCTGCCGCACCCGGCCGACGCGACGGTCGAGGCGAACACGGCGAGCGGCTCCGTCTCCAACGCCTTCGAGGACCTGCGGGTCAGCGGCCAGTGGGGCGCGAAGCGGATCACGGGCACGCTCGGGTCCGGCAGCGGCCGGCTGCGCGCGACGACCGTCTCCGGCTCCATCGCCCTGCTGCGCCGCCCGCCGGCCGAAGAAGACCTGCACGAGGCCGACGCCAACAAGAAGGTGCTCTGACATGCCCCCCGTCTTCGCCCACGGCCGTCTGCGCCTGTACCTCCTCAAGCTGCTCGACGAGGCGCCGCGTCACGGTTACGAAGTGATCCGCATCCTGGAGGAGCGTTTCCAGGGCCTGTACGCCCCGTCCGCCGGCACCGTCTACCCGCGCCTCGCCAAGCTGGAGGCCGAGGGCCTGGTCACGCACGCCACCGAGGGCGGCCGCAAGGTCTACTCGATCACCGACGCGGGCCGCGCCGAACTGGCGGGACGCGGCGGCGAACTGGCCGACCTGGAGCTGGAAATCCGCGAGTCGGTCTCCGAACTGGCCGCCGAGATCCGCGACGACGTACGCGGCGCGGCGGGCAACCTGCGCCGTGAGATGCGGGCCGCGGCGAGCGAAACCCGCCACACGGCCGCACCGTCGCAGCCCAAGGGGGGCGACTGGGAGAGCGCGTTCGGCGACAGCGAGTCATGGAACGCGGCGAAGGAGGAGCTGCGCAAGGCCAAGCAGGAGTGGAAGGAGCAGGCCCGCCGCGCGAAGGACGAGAGCCGCCGCGCCCGCGAGGACGCGCAGCAGGCGCGCCGCCAGGCCAAGGAGGCCCAGGAGAAGGCGCGCGAGCAGATGCAGCGGATCGCGCAGCAGGTGCAGGACCACTTCGCGCGGGGCGACTGGCCGAAGGGGGTGCGCGAGGGCCTGGCCGAGGTCACCAAGGAGTTCGGCTTCTTCGGCCGTCCGGCGGCGCCCCCGCAGGAGCCGGCCGATGCCGAGGTCAAGGTCGAGCGCGCGGACACTCCCCCCGAGCCGGAGTGGGCCCAGGAGCCCCCGTCCGGCGACCCGGCCCGCGACCTGGACCGCCTGCTGGACCGCTTCCGCGACGACATCCGCGACGCGGCCCGGGACCACGGCGTAACGGAGCACGAACTCCGCGAGGCCCGCCGCCACCTGTCGACGGCAGCGGCCCACATCGGCGCACTCCTGCGCGGCCCGAAGGCCTAGCCCCAGACCCCGGAGGGGCTGGACTCGGCCGCACCATCCAGCCCCTCCGGCGTTTGAGGAGCGGGGTCTGGGGCGGGTAGAGGAAAGCGCCGCAGGCACCCGCAGCGCACCACACCCGCCCCGCACCCCGCGCACCCGCACCCAAGCCCGCGCCCCGTCACCCCACCGCGGCCTCGCCGCCGCCACCGGCGCCCCCCACCGAGCCGCCCCCGAACAGCCCCCGCTCCACCGCCCCGTACGTCGCGCCGTACTCCGCGAGTACGTCGGCCACCGCGCCCGGCTGCGCGACCAGCGCCAGCAGCAGGTGCTCGTCGCCGATGCGCCGGTCACCGCGACCCAGCGCGACCCGCAGGGACTTCACCAGCACGGCCTTCGCCTGCGGCGTGAACGGGCGGTGCCCCGTCAGCAGACCGCGCTTCGGGCCGCGGCCGGACTGCATGACGCCCTCGCCGTGCGCCTGCTCGACCTTCGACACGATCTCCGCGACGTCGATGCCGATACCGGCGAGCGCCTCCTGGTCCGCCTTCGACAGGCCACCCCGGCGCCGCGCATCGGCCAGCGCCCGCGCCACCGCTTCCCGCCGTCCGGCGATGCCCAGCGAGGCGAACGCGAAGGACGAGCGCGTGCCCTCCTGGTCCAGCAGGGCCAGCAGCAGATGCTCCTCGGTGACCGAGTCCGCGTCCGCGCGTTCCGCCTGGACGACCGCACCCTTCACCGCACCCCGGGCACTCTTCGTAAACCGCTCGAACATCAACGCCTCCCGTACTTCTTGTGGACGGCCTGCCGACTGACGCCCAGTTCGGCCGCGATCTCCTGCCACGACCAGCCCTGGGCGCGGGCACTCCTCACTTGCACGGCTTCGAGCTGCTCCAGCAGCCGCCGCAGGGCGACAACAGCGCGCAGCCCGACCCGTGGGTCGCGATCGCCCGCGCGCTCGGCGAGATCCGTTGCATTGGTCATGCGTGTCAACCTACATTGACACGCCGCGACCGTCAACCACAGTTGACACGAAGGGGTCCGGACCGACCGTCACCGAGATCCGCGCACCCGGCCGGGCATGGATCCGCCCGCCCAGCACCCACGCCGCCCCCTCCACCGCCACTCGCCAGTCACGGGCGCGCGACGGCAGCGACAGCTCGGTAGCGGCGCCGCGCCCGGAGGCGACGTACGAGAGGCGGTAGGTCCGCGTCGCCGGGTCGTACGACTCGGATCGCACCCGGCCCGCGACAGCGGACGCGTACGGCGACGCCGTCTGCTCCTTGTTCGTACGGAACTTCCCCGCCCCGTCCACCGCGCAGTAGCCACCGCCGTAACACCACACATAGCCCGCCCAGCCGGAGCTGTAGCGGTTCATGGACGCCAGCGCCTCGCGGTAGAAACGCCCCATGTTGGGGAGGGCGTTGTTGAGAGGCCCCCACTCCCCCACCACCACCGGCACCCGGTGCTCCTTCGGATACGCCGTGACAGCCGCTTCGTACGACTCGATCCAGCCGGCCGCCGGGTCGTAGTCGGCGCCCGCCTCCATCGCGGTGTTGTAGAAGTGCGGGGCGTACACGACCTTCGGGTCCTTGATCTTTCCGAGGCCGGTCGGCACGCCCTCGCCCACGATCGGCGTCGGCTCGACGAACACCCAGTTGTCGCGGTCGACGGAACGTACCGCGTCCGCGAGGCGGTTGTGCATCGGCGTGATCTGGTCGCGCTCGATCCGGCGGGCGGCGGTGGGCAGGTCCTCGCCCTCCCCCAGCTCACCCATCGGCTCATTGATCAGGTCGTACCCCAGCACGGCCGGATGCCCCTCGAACCGGTCGGCGAGCACGCGCCACATGGCGGCCTGGGCACGCTGCAGATCCGGGTCCTCGTAGAGGTGGGTGAAGGCGCGCTGCACGGCCGGCTGGAAATACTCCGAGAACCAGTCGTCGGGATTCGGCGTGAACGGCAGCCCGTCGGTGCGCGTCGCCCACTCGGGGATGCCGCGATGCCCGAAGGCCGGGCCGAAGACGTCCTGGTGGGCGTCGATCAGCACCTGGATGTCGTACGTGTCGGCCCAGTCCAGGATCCGCTCGATCTTGCGGAGGTACGCCGCGCTGTACTGCCCCCGGCGGGGTTCCAGGTCGTCCCAGAAGACGAGCAGCCGGGCGAAGTTGAAACCGTTGGCGTTCAGGTCGCGGAAGTGCCGCTCCGTGATGGCGGCGAGCGCCTTCTCACCGCGGTTCGTCTTGTCCTCGACGTTCCAGCCGCGCAGGGTGATGACGCGGCCGCGGTCGTCGGTGAGCCGCGGTATACCGCCCCCGCCTTCCTCCGCGTTCTCCGCGTTGGCGGCCGGGGTCAGGACCCCGGCCGCCAGCGCGACCGTACAGACGAAAGCACCAATGCCTCTGAACGTTCGCATGGACACCCCTCCAGCACACGTGGACGCGTAACGCGTACCGGAGAGGCAATCAGCAGAACTGACGGACCATCAAGAGGTAGTCAGCACGATCTTCCCGAAGAGGTCGCCGCCCGCCATCCGATCGAAACCCTCGCGGGCGCGGTCGAGCGGCAGCACCTCGTCGATGACGGGGCGTACGCCGGTCGCCGCGCAGAAGGACAGCAGGTCCTCCAGCTCGTCCTTGGATCCCATCGTCGAGCCGACGACCTTGAGCTCCAGGAAGAAGATCCGGTTCAGCTCGGCGGACGGCGGGTTGGGGCCGCTCGTCGCGCCCGAGATCACCAGCGTGCCGCCGGGCCGCAGGGACTTCACCGAGTGCGACCAGGTGGCGGCGCCGACGGTCTCGATCACCGCGTCCACGCGCTGCGGCAGCCGCGCGCCCGGCTCGAACGCCTCCACCGCGCCGAGCTCGACGGCGCGCTTGCGCTTGGCCTCGTCGCGGCTGGTGGCGTACATCCTGAGCCCGGCCGCCTTGCCGAGCACGATCGCGGCGGTCGCGACACCGCCGCCGGCGCCCTGCACGAGGACGCTGTCGCCGGGGCGTACGCCGGCGTTGGTGAAGAGCATGCGGTACGCCGTGAGCCAGGCGGTCGGCAGGCACGCGGCCTCCGCGAACGACAGCTCCTTGGGCTTCGGCAGCACGTTCCACACGGGGACGGTGACCTGCTCGGCGAAGGTGCCCTGGTACTTCTCGGTCAGGATCGACCGCTTCTCGCGCGGGCCGACGCCGTGGCCGGTCTCGCCGATGACGGAGTGCACGACGACCTCGTTGCCGTCGGCGTCGATGCCGGCGGCGTCGCAGCCGAGAATCATCGGCAGAGCCTCCTCACCGAGGCCGACGCCGCGCAGGGACCAGAGGTCGTGGTGATTGAGGGAGGCGGCCTTCACGTTGACGGTGGTCCAGCCGGGTTTCACCTCGGGCGCGGGCCGCTCACCCAGCTCAAGGCCGTTGAGCGGGTGGTCGCGGTCGATGCGGGCGGCGTAGGCAGCGAACATGACCATGACGATAGGCCGGGCGGGTGCGTGGCGGAACCACGCATTGGTGTGACACACGTCAACTCAGCAAACGGGGGCAGGCGCCGGTTGCCGGCGCTTGCATACGCTCCCGCGCACCGGAACGCGCACGGGCCGTGCCGCCACCCCTCAGCGGGGGGACGCCACGGCCCGTATGCCTGCGTAAAGCCAGGAGCGCCTACCGCCGCGCCACACCCTCCGCGCGGGCAGCCGCGGCCACCGCCGCAGTGACGGCCGGGGCGACCCGCTCGTCGAACGGGGACGGGATCACGTAGTCCGCGGCCAGCGCGTCACCGACGACATCCGCCAGCGCGTTCGCCGCGGCGATCTTCATGCCCTCGGTGATCCGCGACGCCCGCACCTGAAGCGCACCCGCGAAGATCCCCGGGAAGGCCAGAACGTTGTTGATCTGGTTCGGGTAGTCGCTGCGCCCGGTCGCGACAACCGCCGCGTACTTGTGCGCGACGTCCGGGTGAACCTCGGGGTTCGGGTTGGCCATGGCGAACACGAACGCGTCCGGCGCCATCGAAGCCACCGCCGGCTCCGGCACCGTACCGCCGGAAACACCGATGAAGACATCGGCACCGGCCAGCGCCGTCTCCAGCGAGCCGCTCAGCCCCGCCCGGTTCGTGATCTCGGCCAGCTCGCGCTTGACGTCCGTCAGATCCTCGCGGTCCCGGCTGACGATGCCCTTGCGGTCGGCCACGGCCACGTCACCGAGCCCCGCCGCCAGCAGGAACTTCGCGATGGCAACCCCGGCCGCACCCGCGCCCGAGATCACGGCGCGCAGGTCGCCGAGCGTACGGCCGGTGAGCTTGGCGGCATTGCGCAGCGCGGCCAGGGTGACCACGGCCGTGCCGTGCTGGTCGTCGTGGAAGACCGGAATGTCCAGCTCCTCCTGGAGCCGGCGCTCGATCTCGAAGCAACGCGGCGCCGAGATGTCTTCCAGGTTCACGCCGCCGAAGGACGGGGCGAGCCGCACGACGGTCTCGATGATCTCTTCCACGTCGGTCGTCGCGAGCGCGATCGGAACCGCGTCGACGCCACCGAACTGCTTGAAGAGGATCGCTTTGCCCTCCATGACGGGGAGCGAGGCCTCGGGACCGATGTCACCGAGCCCCAGAACCGCCGTACCGTCCGTCACGACGGCCACGACGTTCGACTTCCAGGTGTAGTCGTTCACGAGCTCGGGCTGCTCCGCGATCGCGCTGCACACCTTGGCGACGCCCGGCGTGTACGCGAGGGACAGGTCGTCCTTGTCGCGCACCGGAACGGTCGCCTGGATGGCCATCTTGCCGCCCCGGTGCAGGGCGAAGGCCGGATCGAAGGGCTCCTCCGGAGCACCTTCCGCACTGTTGTCCGTGCTGCTGTCGCTGCGAGGATTGACGATCTCCGCTGCCATTGTTTTACCCCTTAAGTCTTCATCAATTGAGGGTGGCCGCTCCTGGTTGAGGAGGGGTGGGCGGGCACCGCGTCCGTTCCCTGCACCAGGCGGTTGGCCCGCCCTGGCAGAGAGGAGGTACGTACGCGCGGGCGCGCCGCACACGCGCCCTGAGCCCCGGATGAGGGGTGTAACCGTCTTTTCTACCTGATCGGCGGCATCAACGAGAGCCCATATCACCTCGGTGACACGACTCATGCACACATGTACGGACAAGTCCGGTTTGTTGCATGAATCGGTTCCGAATGGCGAGACGGACCGAAGATTTTCCGGCCGGAACGGCAGTGCTCAACAGATGGTCCGGCCTTGATGTACCGGCCTGTTGAGATTCGGGGGTCACCCGTTACCCGATTTTGACATGACTGGAGCCCTGAATGGGCTAGTCCGAATGGCAAGATGCCGTAATCACACGAGGTCGCGATACTCGAAGTAGTGTGCCCGACCTCCCAGGCCACTCCCCCGTCCCGCTGGAGGAACCACCCATGACCGCACGCACCATCCGCCGTACGACCGCCATCAAGTCCCGGATTGTCGCGGTCGGCGCGATCGCGGTCGCGGGCACGATGCTGCTGACCGCCTGCGGCGACCAGACCGGCGGCGGCAAGAAGGACGACCCGGACAAGGTCTCGTCCGCCCCGCTCGCCGACAAGCTGCCGCAGGCCATCCAGGACAAGGGCGTCATCAAGGTGGGCTCGGACATCGCCTACCCGCCGGTCGAATTCAAGGACAAGACAGGCAAGACGGTCGGCATCGACCCCGACATCGCCGCGGCCCTCGGCAAGCAGCTCGGAGTGAAGTTCGAGTTCGAGAACGGCACCTTCGACACCCTCCTCACCGGCCTGCGCTCAAAGCGTTACGACATCGCGATGTCGGCCATGACCGACACCAAGCAGCGCCAGGAGGGCATCGACTCCGAGACCGGCAAGAAGATCGGCGAGGGCGTCGACTTCGTCGACTACTTCATCGCCGGCGTCTCCTTCTACACCCCCAAGGGCAAGACCCAGGGCATCAAGGGCTGGTCCGACCTCTGCGGCAAGAAGGTAGTCCTCCAGCGCGGCACCGTCTCGCACGACATGGCCAAGGCCGAGTCGAAGAAGTGCGAGAAGGACAAGAAGGGCAAGATCGCGATCGAGTCCTTCGACAACGACCAGCAGGCCCAGACCCGCCTGCGCGGCGGTGGCGGGGACGCCGGCTCCTCCGACTTCCCGGTCGCGGCGTACGCCGTGAAGACCTCGGGCGGCGGCAAGGACTTCGAGCTCGTCGGCGAGCAGGTCGAGGCCGCTCCGTACGGCATCGCGGTCGCCAAGGACAACAAGGAGCTCACCGAGGCGCTGCGACTCGCTGTCAACGCGATCATCAATAACGGCGAGTACGACAAGATCCTCTCCAAGTGGGGCGTCAAGGCCGGCGCCATCAAGGAAGCCAAGATCAACGGTGGCTCCTGAAAACCGGCCGAGCTCTGAAAGGCACCACCCGTGACTGTTGACGTCAACAAGACGGACGGGCCCGAGGACGCACCGACCCCCGTGGGCGGACCGGAGGCCATCAAGGCCATCCCGGTCCGGCACTACGGGCGCTACGTGTCCGCGGTCGTCGCCGTCGCTCTGTTCTTCTCCATCGTTTACGCCTTCGCCCAGGGCAAGATCAACTGGGCGGCCGTTCCCGACAACTTCTTCGACGACCGGATCCTCGACGGTGTGGGCCAAACCCTGCTCCTGACCGTCCTGTCGATGGCCATCGGCGTCTTCGGCGGCATCGTCCTGGCCGTGATGCGGCTGTCGAAGAACCCCGTGGTCTCGTCGATCGCGTGGTCGTACATCTGGTTCTTCCGCGGCACCCCGGTGCTCGTACAGCTCATGGTCTGGTTCAACCTGGGCCTGGTCTTCGAGTACATCAACCTCGGGCCGATCTACAAGGACTACTGGTCCTCGTTCATGACGCCGCTGCTCACGGCGTTGCTCGGCCTGGGCCTCAACGAGGCCGCCTACATGGCGGAGATCTGCCGCGCCGGTCTCCTCTCGGTCGACGAGGGCCAGACGGAGGCGTCGCACGCGCTGGGCATGAGCCACAACAAGACGCTGCGCCGGATCGTGATCCCGCAGGCGATGCGCGTGATCGTGCCGCCGACGGGCAACGAAGTCATCAACATGCTCAAGACGACTTCGCTGGTCTCCGCGGTGCAGTTCTACGAACTTCTCCGCCAGGCCCAGGACATCGGTCAGACGTCGGGCGCCCCGGTGGAGATGCTGTTCCTCGCCGCCGCCTGGTACCTGATTCTGACGACCGTCTTCAGCATCGGCCAGTACTACCTGGAGCGGTACTACGCACGCGGTTCGACCCGCAGCCTGCCCGGGACTCCCTTGCAGAAGATCAGGGCCAACATTCTGTCCCTGAGCAACCGTAGTGGTGCGGAGGCAGCCCGATGACCCCCATGGTGAAGGCCGAGGGCGTACACAAGTCCTTCGGCGCCGCCCACATCCTCAAGGGCATCGACCTTGAGGTCGCCCCGCGCGAGGTCTTCTGTCTGGTCGGTCCGTCCGGCTCGGGCAAGTCGACCTTCCTGCGGTGCATCAACCACCTGGAGCAGATCAACGCCGGCCGGCTGTACGTCGACGGCGAGCTGGTCGGCTATCGCCAGAAGGGCGACAAGCTGTACGAGCTGAAGGACAGCGAGGTCGCACTGAAGCGCCGGGACATCGGCATGGTCTTCCAGCGCTTCAACCTCTTCCCGCACATGACGGCGCTCGAAAACGTCATGGAAGCCCCGATCCAGGTCAAGGGCGAGGCGAAGGCGGTGGCCCGAGAGCGGGCCGAGCGTCTGCTGGACCGCGTCGGCCTGGCCGACAAGGCGAAGAACTACCCGTCGCAGCTCTCCGGCGGCCAGCAGCAGCGCGTGGCGATCGCCCGCGCGCTGGCGATGGAGCCGAAGCTGATGCTCTTCGACGAGCCGACGTCGGCGCTCGACCCCGAGCTGGTGGGCGACGTACTCGACGTGATGCGCGGTCTCGCCGAGGACGGCATGACGATGATCGTCGTCACGCACGAGATGGGCTTCGCCCGTGAGGTCGGCGACGCGCTGGTCTTCATGGACGATGGCGTGGTGGTCGAGTCGGGCAACCCGCGCGACGTACTGACGAACCCGCAGCACGACCGGACGAAGGCGTTCCTCTCGAAGGTTCTCTGACCGGCATCCCTCTTCTGAGGAGCCGACCGAATGGGCTCCGCCGCGCAATGCGGCGGAGCCCATTCGTTGGTGACGGTCACAAAACCCGGGTACCGGCGCGACCTCAAGAAAACCTCAGAAATCACGAAGATCGCTATGCGCGGCTCACAGGCCGCCATAGTGTGCGCGGTGACCGTCTCGCCGGATCTCCGGCGAGTCAAAACTGGGGGTTTCATTGAATCGCTTCATGCAAAAAACGGCGCAAGTGGTCGGCGTCGCCGGAATTGTGGCCGCGTCGGTCATGACGGGGCCCAGCGCCCAGGCGGCGAGTGGTGGTGGCTGCTACAGCTATACCGAAGGCTCGACCACCAGGGCCACATATGTCGACATAAAGACGTGCATCAGCGCGCCGCGCCGCAGTGTGGGCCGACCCGACGCGTACATCACGCTTCGCTCCGGCCATCCCGCCTGCAAAATCCACATTCGGGTGGCCCGGTCGGGCAATTCGAGGCTGATGTCCCAGAAGGTGCACTCGTGCCCCCGCGGAGGCATTCGCAATAAGCGGTTCACCGCCCCCGACTTCCGCGACAGCACGGCCGAGCGGGGCGAGGCCTACGCCACTTATACGCAGATATCGTGGACGTCCAGCGGGAACGCCACGCTCCCTTACCGTAGCCCCTGGCTCAAGCTTCCGTAAGAACGACGAAATATAGAAGTGGCGCCGCC
>NZ_JAGGPA010000035.1 GCF_018614035.1 Streptomyces sp. ISL-96 | reverse complement strand
AGTTAATTCTCTGCAAGCCCTTAACTACGCGGCATTGGCCCTTGAGGGGCGGGCCTCCACCGCCACACTTACATGTGGCGGCCCCCATCGCAGAAGCAACCAACGCCTCGGGCCCCCGAAGCCACCTCCCCGCCGCCCAAGTGGCGCAGTGCATTCCGCATTTCGGACGTAACCATCCGATAACCGGTTCGTTAATCCGTACGAGGTCGTGCACATACGGCCGGATACGGAGGGGAAACATGCCGGTAAGCCCTTACACGCGTGAGCGCCTCGGAGGCGGCAGGTTCGTCGCGAACGCTCTCCGAAGCTTTGATCAAGCTGAAGGTGGACCCGAAGAGTCCATCGCGACGCTACATCCACGGGCGCATGAAGAAGTTGGGCGTCGACATATCTCACTTCGAGCGTGAAGGTGCGCGATGGACCAAAGAGGTTCTCGCACCCGTAGTCGCCGCGTCTACGAACATGTGCGACGTCCTGCGCCGGCTCGGGCTCGAAGTCGTGGGTGGCCACCACACCCACATCAGCCGCAGAGTAAAGGCGTTCGGCATCGACACTTCACACTTCGATCCACACGTCCGCACCGGAAAGCCCGAAAGGCGACGCCGCCGGACGGCACAGGAGGTACTTACCGAGCAGGATCCTGCCAACGCCCGCCGGGAGCAGAGTGGGCGGCTCAAGCGAGCGATGCTGGACCTCGGAACTTCCGACAACTGCGCACTCTGTGGGACGGAACCGGTGTGGCGCGAACACCCCCTCCCTCTCGAGGTGGACCACATCGACGGGAACTGGCGGAACAACTGCATCGACAACCTGCGGCTCCTGTGCCCGAATTGTCATTCGGCAACCGACTCTTATCGCGGCCGCAGTAAAGGGCGCACGGTTCGGGTGTCACGGCGTGGTGATGGCCAATGAGCCAGGCTCAGAGGTACACACGGGAACGGCTGGCCGAGGCGGCAGGGTGCTGCGCGAACATCGATGAAGTCATCTCGTTCCTCGAGACTCGTCCGTACGGTCGCCTGCGCCGGTACTTGTTCGAGCGTTTCGCCCACTTCGGCATCGACGTGTCGCATTTCCAACGGCGCGGCTACCACAAAGGTGGCCCGCGACCCGGCCGCGAACAGCTCAGCGAAGCCGTGGCCGCAGCTGTCTCCATCGCCGATATTCTGCGTCGCCTTGGTCGGCCGGACAGTGAAAGCCAGCGAGCGCTGCTGAAGCTGTGGATGGCGCAGGATGCCATCCCCACGGAGCACCTTCTCGGGCAGGGGCACCAGCGAGGCAAGCCATCACTGACTCCTGCCAGAAGAGCTGCGGACGTGCTGACGAAGCACAACGGCAAGCGGCGCACGAAGGCGACTCACTTGCGACGCGCACTTTTCGAGACTGGCGTTCCCGAGCAGTGCGACGAGTGCGGCACCGGCCCCATGTGGCTCGGGAAGCCGATGACATTGGAGGTCGACCACATCAGCGGTGACTGGAGCGACGACCGCGCCGAGAACCTCAGGCTGCTGTGCCCCAATTGCCACGCGATCACCAACACCTGGTGCCGAGGTGGCCGTCGGCGGACCTCATAGTCGGCCTCTCCTCACGTCAGTCGGCTTCGACCAGTAAAGTGGCCGTGGTGCATGCGCCCGTACGCCAAGGGCGAGCGGCGATCTTTAGGTGGTCGTGTTTGTCGGTTCGAATCCGACCGGGCGCACCAACCGACGGCTCGGCTCGCGTACCGCGAGCCGAGCCGTCCACGTAGGTACACCTCAGCCCAACAGCTCCCGCACCACCGGTGCCAGCGCTCGGAACGCCTTGCCTCGGTGGCTGATGGCGTTCTTCTCTGCCGGGGTCAGTTCCGCGCAGGTTACGGCGTAGCCGTCGGGCTGGAGGATGGGGTCGTAGCCGAAGCCGTTCGTGCCGGCGGGGGTGTGGCGGAGGGTGCCCTGCAGGCGGCCTTCGACTACTCGTTCCGTGCCGTCCGGGAGGGCCAGGGCCGCCGCGCAGGTGAAGTGGGCCGTGCGGTGGGGGTCGTCGATGTCCGCCAGCTGGGCCAGGATCAGGTTCAGGTTGGCGGTGTCGTCGCCGTGGGTGCCGGACCAGCGGGCCGAGAAGATGCCGGGGGCTCCGCCGAGGACGTCGACTGCCAGGCCTGAGTCGTCGGCGACAGCGGGGAGGCCGGTGGCCTGGGCCATCGCGTGCGCCTTGAGCAGCGCGTTCTCGGCGAAGGTGACGCCGGTTTCCTTGACGTCGGGGATCTCGGGGTAGGCGTCCGCGCCGACGAGGTCGTGGTGGAGACCTGCGTCGGCGAGGATCGCGTGGAGCTCGGTGATTTTCCCGGCGTTACGGGTGGCGAGGATCAGGCGGGTCATGCCCCCACAGTATCTACGGGGTGCAGACCTTGCCGATCTCGGTGGCAGCCTCGGTGACGGGCGCGATGTCCGGGGTTTCGTCGCCGTTCTTCACGGCGGTACGGACGTTGTCGACGGCCTTGTTCAGGTCGTCGACTGCCTTGTTCAGGTCCGCGTTGTCCGTGGTGTCCTCGAGGCTCGTCAGTTCCTTGTCGATGTCGTTGAGGGCATCGTTCAGCTTCGTGGGGTCGTCGGCCGCCGTGGACACGGCCGTGGAGAGCTTGTCGACGCTGGTGGCTATGGCGTCGGCGGTCTTCACGCAGTCCATTGCCTTGTCGAGGGCTCCGCAGCCGCCGACCAGGCCGGTGAGCGCGACAGCGGTGACGACGGCGAGTGCGATACGGCTACTACGGCGACTGCGCATGGAGCGGGTCCTCCCCCAGGTACACGGGTGTAAAGGTGTGCGGGTGTGCGGGATCAAAAATCGGTGGACGGGCGTACGGTTCGGCCCGTACGCCCGTGTCATTGGAGACGCTCAAGAGGGCGTCCGCGGTTGCTCAGGGCCTCAGGGTCTCCAGTGCCGTGGTCTGGATCGCGGTGAGGTCGGCGCAGCCGCCGCTCGCGAGGTCCAGCAGGGCGTTCAGTTCCTTGCGGTCGAACGGCTCCGCCTCCGCCGTGCCCTGGACCTCGACGAAGCGGCCGTCGCCGGTGCAGACGACGTTCATGTCGGTGTCGGCGCGGACGTCCTCCTCGTAGCAGAGGTCGAGGAGGGGGACGCCGTCGACGATGCCGACGCTGACGGCGGCGACGGTGCCGATGAGCGGCTTGCGGCCGTGCTTGACGATCTTCTTGGCCTGGGCCCAGGCGATGGCGTCGGCGAGGGCGACGTAGGCGCCGGTGACGGCTGCGGTGCGGGTGCCTCCGTCGGCCTGGAGTACGTCGCAGTCGAGGACGATGGTGTTCTCGCCGAGGGCCTTGTAGTCGATGACGGCGCGGAGGGAGCGGCCGATGAGGCGCGAGATCTCGTGCGTACGGCCGCCGATCTTGCCGCGTACGGATTCGCGGTCGCCTCGGGTGTTGGTGGAGCGGGGCAGCATCGAGTATTCGGCGGTGACCCAGCCTTCGCCGCTGCCCTTGCGCCAGCGCGGGACGCCTTCGGTGACTGAGGCGGTGCAGAAGACCTTGGTGTCACCGAAGGAGATGAGGACGGAGCCCTCGGCGTGCTTGCTCCATCCGCGTTCGATGGTGACCGGGCGGAGCTGTTCGGGGGTGCGGCCGTCGATTCGAGACATGTGTGGAGCCTAGCCGCCGGACCCGGACATGCGTGAGGGGCCCGTTCCGGTTCGAGAACTCGTCGAGAGGTCGAGAGGTCTGGAAGTCGGAAGGGTCCCTCACTGCCGAGTCATCGCTGACTCACATCATGTCTTCGATGTCCGCCGCGATGGGGTCGGCGTCCGTGCCGATGACGACCTGGATCGCGGTGCCCATCTTGACGACGCCGTGGGCGCCGGCGGCCTTGAGGGCGACCTCGTCGACCAGGTCGGGGTTGTGGACCTCGGTGCGAAGGCGGGTGATGCAGCCTTCGATCTCGTCGATGTTGTCGATACCGCCGAGCCCGGCGACGATCTTCTCAGCCTTGCTGGCCATGTCTTTCTCCTTGTTGTTCAAAGCCTGTTCGAGCCTGTTCGGAGCGTGTTCAGAGCGCGGAGTCCCGGCCCACCGCGGCCGCTTTGACACGGTAACTCACGGTTGGCCCAACTTCGCGGGCGAGTAACCGCCCCGTACCGAAGGATGGCGATCACCGGCGCCCTGTCTTCCGGCCGGAGCTCCGGACCGTACCGACGTTCGTACCGCAACTGGTCTACACCAGTTTGCCAACGCCCGCCAAACCTGGCTCGTTCCGGGAGGACGCCGATGAGTTCGAATACGAACAGCGGGGCCGAGCCGCGGAAGAAGTGGTGGAGCGGCACGTTCAAGGGGCTGCAGAAGATGGGGCGCAGCCTCCAGCTCCCCATCGCCGTGCTGCCCGCGGCCGGCATCCTGAACCGCCTCGGTCAGCCGGACGTCTTCGGTGAGGACGGTCTGGGCTGGACGAACGTCGCCAAGGTCATGGCGGGGGCAGGCGGGGCGCTGCTCGACTCTTCGCTGGGGCTTCCGCTGCTGTTCGCGGTGGGTGTGGCCATCGGCATGGCGAGGAAGTCGGACGGCTCGACGGCGCTCGCCGCGGTGGCCGGTTTTCTCGTTTACTACGCGGTGCTTCATCAGTTTCCGGTGGACTGTCCGGAGGGCACCACGACCGTCACGGGTGGCTGCCTCGCCGGTGACGACACCTTCACGGCGGCGACGTACCAGAATCCGGGGGTCTTCGGCGGCATCGTCATAGGGCTGCTGTCGGCGTGGTTCTGGCAGCGTTTCCACCGGGTGAAGCTGGTCGACTGGCTCGGCTTCTTCAACGGCCGCCGGCTGGTCCCGATCATCATGGCGTTCGTCGCGATCGGTTTCGCGGCGCTGTGCCTGTGGGTGTGGCCGCCGGTCGGTGACGCGCTGACGAGCTTCAGCGAGTGGCTGGTGGATGCGGGGTCGTGGGGTTCCGGGATCTTCGGTGTCGCGAACCGCGCGCTGCTGGTGGTCGGTCTGCACCAGTTCCTGAACGTCTTCGTGTGGTTCCAGTTCGGTGACTTCACGAAGCCGGACGGCACGGTCGTTCACGGTGACATCAACCGGTTCCTGGCGGGCGACCCGACGGCCGGGCAGTTCCTCACCGGTTTCTTCCCGATCATGATGTTCGCGCTGCCGGCCGCCGCGCTGGCGATCGCGCACACGGCGAAGCCGCATCGCCGGAAGGCGGTGAGCGGCATGATGCTGTCGGTCGGTCTGACGTCGCTCGTCACCGGTATTACGGAGCCGATCGAGTACTCGTTCCTCTTCATCGCGCCGCTGCTGTACGTGATTCACGCGGTGCTCACGGGTGTCTCGATGGCCGTGACGTGGGAGCTGGGCGTGAAGGACGGCTTCAGTTTCTCGGCCGGGTTGATCGACTACGTCATCAACTGGGGCCTCGCGACCAAACCATGGTTGATCATTCCCATTGGTCTGGCCTTCGCGGTCCTCTACTACGCGATCTTCCGGTTCGCGATCGTCAAGTTCGATCTGCCGACTCCGGGGCGGGAACCGGAAGAGGTCGAGGAAGAGATCGAACGGGATGTCACCAAATAGGCGTCCCCTGCCATAGGTGCCCATGCATAGGTGCCCATGCGCCTCAAAGGCTCTCGGACCTGTCCGGTCCGGGGGCCTTTGTCGTGCGTGGGCGGGTGTGTTCTGGAGCACGGGAAGCGGAGGTTCCTTATCCGTCCTTCACCATGCTAAAACTGGTCTACACCACTGAGTGGTGTAGACCACGTGGCGAGTGTGCCGCGATGTCCCCGAGACGCCGCCGTCCCCCATTTCCCCCTGGGCGGCGCCTTGCCCCATGGAGGAAAT
Organism: Streptomyces sp. ISL-96; assembly: GCF_018614035.1. Classification (GTDB taxonomy): domain Bacteria; phylum Actinomycetota; class Actinomycetes; order Streptomycetales; family Streptomycetaceae; genus Streptomyces. The sequence continues at coordinate 125,747 of NZ_JAGGPA010000035.1, read as the reverse complement.
GATGTCCACGGACAGCGCCGCCGCCCCCGCGGCCGCCAAGAAGAAGGGCTCCGGCGCGATGGCTGTCATGCAGCGCATCGGCCGCAGCCTCATGCTGCCGGTCGCCGTGTTGCCTGCCGCCGCGCTCCTGGTGCGTTTCGGCCAGGCCGACATGCTCGGCAAGGAGTCGTTCCCTACCTTCATCACCAAGCTCGCCGGTTACATGGCGGCCGGTGGTGGCGCGATTCTCGACAACATGCCGCTGCTGTTCGCCGTCGGTATCGCGATCGGCTTCGCCAAGAAGTCGGACGGCTCGACCGCCCTCGCGGCCGTCACCGGTTACCTCGTCTTCCAGAAGGTGCTCGCCACCTTCACCGACGCCAACCTGCCGAAGGTCGCCGCCGTCGTCGACGGCAAGATCGTCATGAATGAGGCGCCGGTCAACGCCGGTGTGCTCGGTGGCGTGGTCATGGGCATCGTCGTAGCCCTCCTGTACCAGAAGTTCTACCGGACCAAGCTGCCCGCCTGGGCCGGCTTCTTCGGCGGCCGCCGTCTCGTCCCGATCCTCTCCGCCTTCGCGGGTCTCGTCGTCGGCATCGTCTTTGGCCTGATCTGGCCGGTCCTCGGTGCGGGCCTGCACAACCTCAGTGAGTGGCTGGTCGGTTCCGGCGCCGTCGGCGCGGGCATCTTCGGTGTCGCGAACCGTGCCCTGATCCCCATCGGCATGCACCACCTGCTGAACTCCTTCCCGTGGTTCCAGGCCGGTACGTACAACGACGGCGGCGTCGACTACCACGGCGACATCGCCCGCTTCCTGCACGGTGACCCGACCGCGGGTCAGTTCATGACCGGCTTCTTCCCAATCATGATGTTCGCCCTCCCGGCGGCCTGCCTCGCGATCACCCACTGCGCCCGCCCCGAGCGCCGCAAGGTCGTCGGCGGCATGATGTTCTCCCTCGCGCTCACCGCTTTCGTGACCGGCGTGACGGAGCCGATCGAGTTCACCTTCATGTTCATCGCGCCGGTGCTGTACGCGATCCACGCGGTCCTGACCGGTGTCTCCATGGCGCTGACCTGGGCGCTCGGCATGAAGGACGGCTTCGGCTTCTCGGCCGGTGCGGTCGACTTCTTCCTGAACCTCGGTATCGCGACCAACCCGTGGGGCCTGGCCCTGGTCGGCCTGTGCTTCGCGGCGGTCTACTACGTGGTCTTCCGCTTCGCGATCACCAAGTTCAACCTTCCGACGCCGGGCCGTGAGTCCGACGAGGAGCTTGCCGAGCTGCAGAAGGCCGAGGCGAAGTAAGCCCCGGTCCCCGGTCGCAGTACGTCGAAGAGGGCCCCCGGACTGTCGTTACGGTCCGGGGGCCCTCTTCGCTGCGTACGCCGGAGTGCGCCGGAGCAACTCGCAGTACGTCAGATCTCGTACTCCGCGCCCGCTGCCGCCAGTTCCACCGGACCGTCGTACACCGCCCGCGCGTCGGCCACGTTCACTCCCGCGTCCGTCCACGGCGGGATGTGCGTGAGGACCAGCCGGCCGGCCCCCGCCCGCCCCGCGCACTCGCCCGCCTCGCGGCCGTTGAGGTGGAGGTCCGGGATGTCCTCCTTGCCGTACGTGAACGACGCCTCGCACAGGAACAGGTCGACGCCGGCTGCCAGTTCGTCCAGTGCCGTGCAGACCCCGGTGTCTCCGGAGTACGCGAGGGACCTGCCCCCGTGCTCGACGCGGATGCCGTACGTCTCGACCGGGTGCGCGACCTTCTCCGTACGGACCGAGAAGGGGCCGATCTCGAACGAGCCGGGCTTGAGCGTGTGGAAGTCGAAGACCTCGGCCATCGACTTCTCGGTCGGGGTATCGGCGTACGCCGTGGTGAGGCGCTGCTCGGTGCCCTCCGGGCCGTACACGGGGATCGCGGGGGCGCGGCCGCCTTCGTGCCGGTAGTAGCGCGCGACGAAGTATCCGCACATGTCGATGCAGTGATCGGCGTGCAGGTGGCTGAGGAAGACGGCGTCGATGTCATAGAGACCGACGTGGCGCTGCAGCTCGCCGAGGGCGCCGTTGCCCAGGTCGAGAAGCAGCCGGAAGCCGTCGGCCTCGACGAGGTAGCTCGAGCAGGCCGATTCCGCGGACGGGAACGACCCTGAGCAGCCGACGACGGTGAGCTTCATGGAGCGTGAACCTCCGTAACAGGGACGGGGAGGGTTCGTGCGGGATCAGGTTCGTCGAGCGTAAGGCGCGAAAGACGCGGTCGCTCCTTGATGAGGGGGCGTTGTGGCTGATGTCACCGACGCTGTCACCGGTTCGGGCGGAGCGCGCGGGGCGGGCGGGCGCCGGTACCGTCGGGGCATGGATACGTCTTGGTGGTGGGCGCTGGTCGGCGTGGTGGTGCTTCTTGCGCTGGTGGCGGCGGTTGTCGACGGACGGGGGCGAGGGCGGGGACGGCGGCCGGGGCTGCGGCCCGGGGGGCGTACGCGACCGCCGGGGCGTCCGGGTCCGCGCCGGGTGGAGCGGGGGCCTCGGGCCGGGGAGATCTGGTGGGCGGATGTGCCGTACGAGGACGGGCCCGGGTCGAAGGACCGGCCGTGTCTGGTGTTGTCCGTACGGCGTGACAGCGCCCTGGTCGCGAAGATCACCAGCAAGTACGACGGCGGGCGGGCCGGGGTGATCGCGTTGCCGCCGGGGGCGGTGGGGGACGCGCGGGGGCGGCCGAGCTTTCTGGAGACGGATGAGCTGCGGCGTGTGGGGGTGCGGGGGTTCCGGCGGCGGGTGGGGGTGGCGGATCCGGGGGTCTGGGACCAGGTCCGGCATCTTGCCCGCGGTTAGGCGTGGCCTGGCGGGAGAGGGCGGGCCTGTGCGGCCGCTGCGCTGGGCCTTTTCCCCGACCCGCCCCTTCCCGCTGTGACATCTTGCGGCTCCGCCGCGTGAGGGGCTCCGCCCCAGACCCCGCTCCTCAAACGCAGGACGGGCTGGATTGCCCTACGCCCAGAGCTGGCCCTGCAGCGTTTCGATCGCCGCCTCCGTCGTCTCCGCCGTGTAGACGCCCGTCGACAGGTACTTCCAGCCGCCGTCCGCGACGACGAACACGATGTCGGCCCGCTCCCCCGCCTTGACCGCCTTCTTGCCCATCCCGATCGCCGCGTGCAGCGCCGCGCCCGTCGAGACGCCCGCGAAGATTCCCTCCTGCTGGAGGAGTTCGCGCGTACGCGTCACCGCGTCGGCCGAGCCGACCGAGAAGCGGGTGGTCAGGACGGACGCGTCGTACAGCTCGGGAACGAAGCCCTCGTCGAGGTTGCGCAGCCCGTACACCAGGTCGTCGTAGCGCGGCTCGGCGGCGACGATCTTGATGTCGGGCAGGTTTTCGCGCAGGTAGCGGCCTACGCCCATGAGTGTGCCGGTGGTGCCCAGGCCCGCCACGAAGTGCGTGATGGTGGGGAGGTCGGTGAGGATCTCCGGGCCGGTGGTGGCGTAGTGCGCGCCCGCGTTGTCGGGGTTGCCGTACTGGTAAAGCATCACCCAGGACGGGTTCTGCGCCGACAGCTCCTTGGCGACCCGTACGGCCGTGTTGGAGCCGCCCGCCGCCGGGGACGAGATGATCTTCGCGCCCCACATGGCGAGCAGGTCGCGCCGCTCCTGGGAGGTGTTCTCCGGCATGACGCACACGATGTCGTAGCCCTTGAGGCGGGCCGCCATCGCGAGCGAGATGCCGGTGTTGCCGCTGGTGGGCTCCAGGATGGTGCAGCCCGGCGTCAACCGGCCGTCCTTCTCCGCCTGTTCGACCATGTGGAGCGCGGGGCGGTCCTTGATCGAGCCGGTGGGGTTACGGTCCTCCAGCTTGGCCCAGATGCGGACGTCGTCCGACGGCGACAGCCGCGGGAGGCGGACGAGCGGCGTGTTGCCGACCGCCGCCAGCGGGGAGTCGTACCGCATCAGACCATGCCGCCGGCGACGGCCGGGAGGATGGTGACGCTGTCGCCGTCGGCGAGCTTGGTGGAGATGCCGTCGAGGAAGCGGACGTCCTCGTCGTTGAGGTAGACGTTCACGAAGCGGCGCAGCTTGTCGCCGTCGACGATGCGCTCCTGGATGCCGGTGTGGCGCGATTCCAGGTCCGCGAAGAGGTCGGCGAGGGTGTCGCCGTTGCCCTGGACGGCCTTCTCGCCGTCGGTGTAGGTGCGGAGGATGGTCGGGATGCGGACCTCGATGGCCATGGCTTCGACTCCTGTCAGGAGGGTGGCGTGAAAGGCGCGCGGCAGTTCGTCCCCCGCGCAGGGGCAAGCGTGTGCGTGCGTGTGCTGGATGGCCCGCGGCTCAGGCCGTGGCCGTCGTACAGATAGCGCTGGCGAGCCGGCACAGGTCGACGTGCAGGCGCGCTACGAGCAGCACGGTGCTCGGCGTCGTCTCACTCACGTCGTGGGGAACCATGCGGTCATCGTATAGATTCCCGGGCCCCTTCCCGGTATGTGATCTCACATGGTGGGCGGAAAATGCTCGTCAGGTGGACATCGGGAGGTAGACGACGGTCGGGGCGCCGGTCGTCGGATGGGTGCTGACCTCGGCGGATACCCCGTAAACGGTGTGCAGGAGGTCGGCCGTGAGGACTTCCTTCGGGGTGCCGGATGTGACGACCCGGCCGCCGTCGAGGACGTAGAGGCGGTCGCAGTAGTACGCCGCGAGGTTCAGGTCGTGCAGGGCGAGCAGGTTGGTGGTGCCCAAGTCGCGCACCAGCCTGAGGATCTCCAGTTGGTAGCGGATGTCCAGGTGGTTGGTCGGCTCGTCGAGTACGACGAGGGACGGCTGCTGGACCAGGGCGCGTGCCATCAGGGCCCGCTGGCGTTCGCCGCCGGAGAGGGACGGGAAGCCGCGGTCCGCGAGGTCCGCGATGCCGACGCGGGCGAGGGCGGACCGTACGAGATGGGTGTCGGTTTCCGTGTCCTGTTCCCAGAAGCGTTTGTGCGGGGAGCGGCCCATGGCGACGACCTCGCGGACGGTCAGCTCGAAGCCGGCCCCGCCGCCGTCCTGCGGGACGGTGGCGACGCGCCGGGCGCGGGTCTTCGGGCTCATGGCGTGCAGGTCGTCGCCGTCGAGGAGGACGCGGCCGTGGGTGGGGCGCAGGGTTCCGTACACGCAGCGCAGGAGGGTCGTCTTGCCGCTGCCGTTGGGGCCGATCAGGCCGACGGTCTCGCCGTCGGCGGCGGTCAGGGTGACGTCGTCGACGAGGTGGCGGCCTTCGGTGCCGTACGAGAGGCCTTGTGCGGTCAGGGTCGTCACGCCGGGGCTCCTTCGGTCCCGCCGCCTTCCGGGCGGCGGCGCAGCATCCACAGGAAGAACGGGCCGCCGGTGAGCGCCGTGAGTACGCCGACGGGGATGTCCTGGGGCGCGGCGACGGTACGGGCCGCCAGGTCGGCCAGGACCAGGAAGACCGCCCCGCCGAGCGCGGCGACGGGCAGCAGCCTGCGGTGTCCGGCGCCGACGGCCATGCGGGCGGCGTGCGGGACCATCAGGCCGACGAAGCCGATCGCGCCGCTGAAGGCGACGAGTACGCCGGTGAGCAGCGAGGCCAGGACGAAGACGGCGGCGCGGAAGCGGCCGGTGTCGAGGCCGAGGACGGTGGCGCCTTCCTCTCCCACCAGGAGCAGGTCGAGCGGCCGGGCGAGGGTGATGAGGAGGGCCGTACCGACGGCGAGGACGGTCGCGGGGAGCGCGAGCATGTCCCAGCGGGCGCTGCCGAGGCCGCCGAGGGTCCAGTAGAGGGTTTCTTTGAGGTGGTCGGCGCGGGCCGAGGTGACCATCATCAGGCTGGTCAGGGCGGACAGGATGTACGAGACGGCGACTCCGGCGAGGACGAGGCGGCCGGTGGTCATGGCGCCGCCGCCGCGCGCGAGCCCGTACACGAGGACGAGTGAGCCGAGCGCGCCCGCGAAGGCGGCGAGCGGGATGGTGACGGTGGTGGCGAGGCCGGCGCCCGCGCCGATGCCGAGGACGATGACGCCGACCGCGCCGACCGAGGCCCCGGACGAGACGCCGAGGAGGAAGGGGTCGGCGAGCTGGTTGCGTACGAGCGCTTGGAGGACGGTGCCGATGACGGCGAGCCCGGCGCCGACGACGGCGCCGAGCAGGACGCGCGGCAGCCGTACGTCGAGGACGATCGTGCGGTACGGGCCGGGGCCGGCGGCGCCGGTGACGATGTCCAGCACGTGTGTGGCGGGAATGCGTACCGAGCCGAGGGCGAGTCCCGCGACCGCCGCCGCGCCGAGCAGGGCGGCGAGCGCGGCGAGGAGGAGGGCGTAGCGCAGCGGCCGGCGGGCGGCGGGGGTCTTGCAGCTCACTGCCGCCGCCGCCGCTACTTCTTGGGCTCGTTGAGTCCGGGGTGGAGTTGGCGCGCGAGGGTGTCCACGGCGGCGGGCGCGCGTACGCCGAGGACCATGTCGGAGAGGGGGAGCACGGCGAAGCGCTTGTTCTTGACGGCGGGGACGTCGGCGAGGGCCGGGTCGTCGAGGAGGCGCTGCTTCTTCTGGGCGACGGTGGTCCCGCCGTAGTCGAGGATGACGATCGTCTCGGGCTTGCGGTCGACGACGTTTTCCCAGGCGGCGTCGGCGAACGGCTTGGGGAGGTGGGCGAAGACGTTCTCGCCGCCCGCGCGCTTGATCATCTCGTTGCCGATGCCCGCGCCGCCGACGGTGGAGGCGGTCTTGTCGCCGCCGTCGTAGACGAAGACGGAGACGGGGTCGACGCCCGCCAGCTTCTTCTCGGTGGTGGCGTTGCCCTGCTTGGCGTCGGTGATCCAGCGCTCGGCGCGGTCGGTGACGCCGAAGGTGCGGCCGACTTCGCGGATCTCCTGGTAGAGGGCGTCCATCGAGGTCTTGCCGTCGGCGCAGTATTCGGTGTTCAGGCGGGAGTTGATGCCGGACTTCTTCAGCGTCTCGCGGCTGCGGCCGTCGCCGGCGGAGAAGGCTGAGGCGTAACCGCCGTACACGAAGTCGGGGTTGGCGGCGAGCAGCTTCTCGTACGACGGGTACTCCTTGGCCAGTACGGGGGTGGCCTTGTACTCCTTCTCGTACTTGGGGAGCACCTTGTCGTCGAGGTAGGCGGTCCCGGCGAGGGACTTGGCGAGGCCGAGCTCCAGCATCACCTCGGTGACGTGCTGGTTCATGGTGACGACGCGGGTGGGAGGTGCGGTGTACGTCGTCTTTACGCCGCAGTTGGTGACGGTGTAGGGGAAGCCGGCTGCGGCCTTGGCCGCGGGCGCGTGCTGTTCCTCGGACGCGGTGCAGGCGGTGAGGGGGAGCAGGGCGGCGGCGGTGACGACGAGCGCGCGGCGGGTGCGGCGGGTACGGCAGGACTGCCTGGACACGGTGGTGCCTCCTCCGGGGGATTTCCTCGTCCCCTGGTCGGTGGTGAAGAAGGCGGCAGGTCAGTTCCTGGCTTCCAGGCATGGCTGGCCTGGTCACAGTGGCGGGACCGTGCCGGATTCGCACCGGCTTCCTGGGTCCTGCCGCCCGGGTCGTGCACAGTCTGTCAGTGCGTCCCGCGTCGTGATCATTCGGGCCAGGCGGAATTCCGGATGGTCTCGACGAAGTCGCCTCGCTCGTAACCCGGCACGAAGTGCTCCAGTACGTCGGCCTTGACGTTGCCGAAGGTGGTTTCGGGCTTGGGGGCGATGCCGTCGGTGAAGGCGGCGAGGATGCGGTTCTTGAAGTCGGGGCGGGGGTGCAGGGCGGTGATCGCGGCGCGGTCGTCCGGGGTGATGTCGTCGTACCCGATGCCGAGTACGTCGTACTCCACGCCGGCGGTGACGAGGGCGACCTCCGGCTCCATGAACTGGGGGATGCCGGGCGTGGTGTGCAGGGCGATGGCCGTCCAGACGCGGCGGATGCTGTCCTCCGGGACGCCGTGGCTCCGGAGGAAGCGGCGGGCCTCGTCGGCGCTGTCGACCTCGAAGCGGCGGCCGCTGGCGCGGAACTCCTGGTTGAGGCCGAGATCGTGGAACATGGCGCCGATGTAGAGGAGTTCGGGGTCGAAGTTCAGGGCGCGGGTGCGGCCCTGGAGGCTCACATAGTTCCTCAGGTATCCATAAAGATTTGTTGTCTGCTGCCGTCGTGATGCTCGGTATCCGTGGGTGTCGGATATGAGTTCGTGGAGCGAATGGGTGACCTTTCGTAAGGGATGTCGTTGATCGGATGACAGCATCAACGGCGGTAGGGAGGGTGGGCGATGGGGCGGAAAGTGCCGCTCGCTGTGGGCGAGACCGCCCGGACCGCTTGCGCCCGTGGCCTGCTGCGAACCGGTGTGGTGGAGAAGACCGGTGAACTCCTGCCCGCCGCCGTGCTGGCGGAGCGGGTCGGCTGGTGTGCCGCTCTGGTGTCCGGCATGACCGCCGGCCTGCTGGCCGAGCACTGGAACACCGCCGACGTGGACGCACTGGCCTCGGGCGAAGACGCCGGGGGCAGGAAACTGCCGTCGAACGCATGGATGGCGCTGCGCCGCCTGGGCTGGACCGCCACACCGCCAGAGGGCATCAAGGTCAATGACCGGATCGTGCGCATGGCGCAGGAGCAGACCGGACGTGTTCTGCGGTCGGCGACGTGGCGTGCCGACCTGACCGCCGGAGTTCTCGGCACGTGGCCCGTTGATCCGGCGAAGCGGACCGCAGACGAGTGGGACCTGGTGCGCGAGGTGGTGCCCGGCGGGCGGTATCTGCCGTCCGGCGTCATCGCCTCCCGCACCCGGCAGATCGCCGCCTTCGCCAAGAAGCACGGCCGGATGCCTGCCAATGTGTTCGAGATGGAGAGCGTGCCACGGACAGCGCGCATGCTGCTGCTTTCGGCATGTGACGGGCAGCAGGCCACCATCGAACGCGCCGATGAGCCGGGCCGCGCGCTGCTGCGCTTGCAACTCCCCACCCGTCCTGATCCGCGGTCGTACCGGGACTGGACATGGGTGGCCTGCCCCATCTCCCTGCCACCGACGGTCCCGGCGCAGGCGGTGCTGCACCTGCCCACCCTCCGCATCCGTCAAGGCCGCGTCCGCGTCGATCTCGCCTACAGCCACCCTGTTGCGAAGACCTCCCGCACCGGGCACACGCTCGCGCTCGGGGTCGACTGGGGCCTGAACACCCTGCTGTCCGCCGGGGCCGCCCGGCTGCACGATGACGGGCGGATCACCGCCCTCGGTGCCGGGGGCATGTTCAGAGCCGCCGGTGTCCTGGCGAAGCAGCACCGCCTGCGCCGCGAGAGCGAGTACCTGCACGCCAGGGCCGACCACTACCAGCGGCTCACCGGCGGCGACGTCGGCCATCCCCTGACGGCTAGGCATAGCGTTTTGACTGACGAGATCCGCTATGTGTCCGACCGGCGTTCAAACCTCAACGACGCCCTCGCGTGGGCTGCCGCACGCTGGGTCGTGGACCAAGCCATCACCGCTACAGCGACCGTCATCTACGTCGAAGACCTTCGCTCCATGGAAGCACGCGGCATGGGCCGCAGCATCAACACCCGCCTCTCCCAGCAAGTGCGCGGCCAGATCGTGGACCGGATACGCCACCTCGCCGCCGAAGTAGGTATCGCCGTCGTCACCGTCCCGGCCCGCAACACCTCCAAACACTGCCCGCAGTGCCTCGTCCCGCTGCGGCACCGCAAAGCCCCCGACCGGCCCACCACAGCCGGCTGGAAATGGGCCCTGTGCCCGTCCTGCGGATGGCAGGGAGACCGAGACCAGGGCGCGTGGCAGCGCATCGCATCGCGCGGCCTGACCCACCAGGCCAAGACCGTCACCGACCGTGCCGGCGGCACCATGGTCATCCGCACGGTCGTGGACACCCTCGAAACCCGCGCGGTCATCACACCGACCGCGCCGAAGACCAGCCTGGACCGGTCCAAGACCGGCCCCACCCGGCGACAGACAACACGCCCCGCGCCCAGGCGACGCAGGGCACCCTCCCCCACCAGGCCGCAAGGCCCGGCGGGCAAGCGTCCGGAGGGACACGCTCACACGGACCGGCCCCGGCTGCCCCGCGCAGCCCACCGGAACCAGGACGTGACAACAATCAGCACACCCACCAACCGGCACCAGCCGCGAGGCGCAGCACGAGGCGCGGGCTTCCACCTGCACGCTCACGCCAGCCCTCCACGGTGGTCAATCCCGTTGCCAGACACTACGTCTGACATGGGATCGCTTAGCTGATCAGAGACGCTGCCGAACCAGAACACTCGGCGGGAGTGGTGGTAGATCAGCTCGGTTGTCGTGTCGCGGACGAGTTCGGTGGCGAGCTTGGTGTCGGGGGCGGTGATTCCGGCTGCGGTGTTGTTGGTCATGGGGTCAGCTTGCGCGGTGCGGGTACGGCGGCACCGTGTCCACCGGGCCAGGCTTCCCACAGATCGGGACACGCGGGTTCCGGCGGCGGGCCCGGGCTGCGGGTCCGGGCTGCGGATCGGCGCGGACGTCGCCGCCGGTGAGGTGGAACGGGCGGACACTCTCGTCGTGCCTGGGGCCTCCGCCGTGGACGGCTTTCTCCGTGCGCCGGGGGCGGTCGGCCAAGTCGCCGCGCTGGCAGCGGTGTCGGGGCGGGTGGCCGCCGTGTGCACGGGGGCGTTCGCGCTTGCCGCCGCCGGGCTGCTCCGGGGGCGGCGGGCGACCACGCACTGGGAGCATGCCGCCGAGCTCGCCCGCCGGTTTCCCGACGTGGCCGTGACGCCGGACGCCATCTACGTGCAGGACGGGCCGGTCTTCACCTCCGCCGGGGTGACGGCCGGTATAGACGTCTGCCTGGCCCTCGTGGAGCAGGACCGGGGGCCCGAGGAGGCCCGGCGTGTGGCGCGCGACCTCGTCGTGTTCCTCCAGCGGCCCGGCGGCCAGTCGCAGTTCTCCGCCGCGTCCCGTACGCCTCCGACCCGCCATCCGGTCGTACGCCCGCTGCTCGACGCCGTCGTCGCGGACCCGTCGGCCGATCACAGCGTCTCTGATTGGCTTAGTGATCCCCAGTGCTGCTCGGGGATGCGAGCCGATCGCCTTCGTGCCCTGGTACTGAACGGCGGGACCGCCAGCCCTCGTGGCACGTCCCTCCGGACGCTGGTCGATGCGGTCTTGCGACCTCATCGAGGAGGGTGCCCGACGTCGCCTGGGCGTCGGGCGTGCGCGTGACACTCTGCCACAGGATCACTACGTTTCGCTAATCAGACTGGTGAGCCTGCGGGCGATGGCCCGCAGCGCCGGCGTGAGCACGCGCCACCTGACGCGGCTGTTCCGGGAGCGGACGGGCAGCTCGCCCGCCGGGTTCGTGGAGAGCGTACGGCTGGAGGCGGCGCGCATCCTGCTGGAGGCGGGGCCGGGGTCACCGGAGCGGCCGCGCGCAGTGGCATCGGCAGCGACGAGAGCCTGCGCCGGGCCTTCGCCCGGCACTTCGGGGTGACCCCGTCCGCGTACGCCGCACGCTTCCGCAGTACGGCCGTGGGCGACAGCGGCGGCAGCGGCGGCTACGCCTCGACCTTGACCTCTTCCTCCGTGATCACGCCGTCCACGATGCGGAACGAGCGGAACTGGAACGGGCCCGCATCGTCCTTGTCCGCCGTGGACACCAGGACGTAGTGCGCACCGGGTTCGTTCGCGTAGCTGATGTCCGTGCGCGACGGGTAGGCCTCGGTCGCCGTGTGCGAGTGGTAGATGATCACGGGCTCTTCGTCCCGGTCGTCCATCTCGCGGTAGAGCTTCAGCAGGTCCTGCGAGTCGAACTCGTAGAACGTGGGCGAGCGGGCGGCGTTCAGCATCGGGATGAAGCGCTCGGGGCGCCCGGACCCGGCCGGGCCCGCGACCACGCCGCAGGCCTCGTCGGGGTGGTCGGCGCGGGCGTGCGCGACGATCTGGTCGTACAGGGCCTGGGAAAGGGTCAGCATGAGCCCCAGGATAAGCAAAGGGTCCCGCCCGTACCGAGGGGTGGTACGGGCGGGACCGCATGCTGGACTCCCAGGAAGGATTACGCCTTCGGGGAGACGCTCTCCGACGTCGCCGCGCGCTTCTTCAGCACCAGCCACGACACACCCAGCAGCAGCGCCCACAGCGGCGCGCAGTAGAGGGAGATCCTGGCGTCCTTGTCGATGCCCATCATCACGATGACCATGCCGATGAAGCACAGGGCGAACCAGCTCGTGTACGGCGCTCCCGGCGCCCGGAAGCTGGACTTCGGCAGCTCGCCGCGGTCGGACTTGGCGCGGTAGCGGATCTGGCTGACCAGGATCATGATCCAGGCCCACATGCCGGAGATGGTCGCGAAGGAGACGACGTAGTTGAACGCCTCGCCCGGCCACTGGTAGTTGATCCACACGCCGACCAGCATCAGGGCGGCGGAGAAGGACGTGCCCGCCAGCGGCAGGCCGTTCTTGGTCAGCTTGGTGAAGAACTTCGGGCCCTGGCCGTTGAGCGCGAGGTCGCGCAGCATGCGGCCGGTGGAGTACATGCCCGAGTTGCAGGACGACAGGGCGGCGGTGAGGACCACGAAGTTGACGATGGCCGCGCCGACGCCGAGGCCCATCTTCTCGAAGGCCGCCACGAACGGCGAGACGCCCGGCTGGAAGTGGGTCCACGGGACGACCGACAGGATCATGATCAGCGCGCCGACGTAGAAGACGGCGATGCGCCACGGGACGGTGTTGATGGCCTTGGGCAGGACCGTCTCCGGGTTCTTGGCCTCGCCCGCGGTGACGCCGACCAGCTCGACGGCGAGGAAGGCGAACATGACCAGCTGGAGGGTCATCAGGGTCTGGCCGATGCCGTTGGGGAAGAAGCCGCCCTGGTCCCAGAGCATGGTCATCGAGGCGGTGTCGCCGGCGTCGGAGAAGCCGAGGGTGAGGATGCCGGCGCAGATCAGGATCATGCCGACGATCGCGGTGACCTTGATCATCGAGAACCAGAACTCCAGTTCACCGAAGAGCTTGACCGAGATCAGGTTCACGCAGAAGAGGAGGACCGTGAAGATCAGGGCGAAGACCCACTGCGGCTGGTCGGTCCAGCCGTCCGTGTTCTTGGTCCAGTACTGCATGTACTCGGAGGCCGCGGTGACCTCGGTGATGCCGGTGACGACCCAGAAGAGCCAGTACGTCCAGCCGGTCACGAAGCCCGCGAAGGGGCCGACGAACTCGCGGGCGTACTCGGAGAAGGAGCCGGACACCGGGCGGTACATGAGGAGCTCGCCGAGCGCCCGCATGATGAAGAAGATGACCAGGCCGGCCAGGGCGTAGGCCAGGATCAGGCTGGGGCCCGCGATGGAGATGCCCTTGCCGGCGCCGAGGAAGAGGCCGGTGCCGATGGCGCCGCCGATCGCGATCATCTGGATCTGACGGGCGCCGAGTCCGCGCTGGTAACCCTCGCCGGACGTCGCGCCTTCGGCCTCACTGCCGTCGTGCTGTTTGTCGACCTGCACTGAGGTCATGGTGTATCGCGCCTTTCTCCATGCCGATCCGGCCTCGAACGGCTCGGATCGACTGTGACGATCCTTTGAGGGGCGGCCCCCCCGGATGTGGGATGGAGTGCGTGCCGGCGGTCAGCCGGCGTCAGCGCCCCCGGGGACAGGGGTGGCGTCCCCGGGCGGTCGTGAAGATCTATCACGCTCGCGGCAGTGATCCACTGCGCCCAATGTGGCGCATGCCACGGCGAAATTGGGACAAAAAACGCCTGGGGCTGCAAAGGAGCCCCAGGCGTTAATGCGATCGTTATCCGGATTTGAGTGTCCGTTGAGCGAACAGCGTGATCGATATGTCCGGACAGGTCAGGTCATAGTCACGGCATAAGGGTTTCGACGAGGCTCTCCTGGAGCGCGCCGAGCCACAGATACGCCATCACCATCGGCTTGCGCGGATCGGAGTCCGGCAGCCGGTAGAGCTCGCCGGTCTCGTCCTCATCAGTGACCTCCAGGCGGGTGCCGATGGTCAGCCGCAGATCGTTGAGCGTGCCGAGCCAGCGCTTGCACTCGTCGTCCGTGAGTTTGAGTACGGCGCCGCCCTCACCGGCGGTGGAGAGGGAGTCGAGGCTGCGTACGACCGCGAGGGCGTCCTCGCGCTTGCGCTCGCGCAGGTCGTTCTCGGTGAAGCGCCGGAACTCGGCCGAGTTGGCGCGCACCTCCCGCTCGTGCTCGTCGTGGGGATCGGCCTGCGGATCGCCGTACCCGTCGGGGAAGAGCCGCGCCAGCGCCGGATCGGAAGGTGCCTCGCTCGGCCCCTGCGCGAACAGCGCGGCCAGCGGGTCCCCGCCCGCCGTCGGCTGCTCGCCGGGTCCCACCAGCTCAAGCAGCTGTACGGCCAGGCTGCGCAGGATCGAGATCTCGACCTCGTCGAGTACGACGGCCGCGCCGCCGCCCGGGACCTCCTCGAAGAGCCCGGACATCAGCCGCGGTCCTGCGTGAGCGTCGCCCAGAGTCCGAAGCCGTGCATCGCCTGCACGTCGCGCTCCATCTCCTCGCGGCTGCCGCTGGACACGACCGCGCGGCCCTTGTGATGGACGTCGAGCATCAGCTTGTGCGCCTTGTCCTTGGAGTAGCCGAAGTAGCTCTGGAAGACGTACTCGACATAGCTCATGAGATTGACGGGGTCGTTGTGGACCAGCGTCACCCAGGGGACGTCCGGTTCGGGGACGGCGGAGGTTTCCTCGGCCGACTCTGGGCGTTCGATCTCTACGGGAGCCGTACTCACTTGTCCCATGGTGCCACCGGTCAGGGGCCATCGCACAAACGACGGCCTAGAAATCGTCACTCTGACGAGATTAGGAGGTAGCATCCCCTGCATGAACACTGCGGACCTTGGGCTGCCGGTGGATGTGCCGTCGACAGCGCTCTTCACCGACCAGTACGAGTTCACGATGCTGCAGGCCGCACTCAAGGCCGGCACCGCCGACCGGCGTTCGGTCTTCGAGGTCTTCACCCGCAGACTGCCCGAAGGGCGCCGCTACGGCGTCGTCGCGGGCACCGGGCGGGTCCTGGACGCCGTGGAGAACTTCCGCTTCGACGCGGGCGTGCTGGGCTTTCTGCGCGAGTACGCGATCGTCGACGAGCCGACGCTGGAATGGCTCTCGTCGTACCGCTTCTCGGGCGACATCTGGGGCTACCCGGAGGGCGAGGTCTACTTCCCGGGCTCTCCGATCCTGCGCGTCGAGGGCAGCTTCGCCGAGTGCGTGCTGCTGGAGACCGTGATCCTTTCGATCCTCAACCACGACTCGGCCATCGCGGCCGCGGCCTCCCGGATGGCCGCCGCGGCGGGGAACCGGCCGCTGATCGAGATGGGTGCCCGGCGTACGCACGAGCTGTCCGCCGTCGCCTCGTCGCGCGCGGCGTACGTGGGCGGCTTCTCTTCAACTTCGGACCTCGCGGCCGGTTTCCGGTACAACATCCCGACCGTCGGCACCAGCGCGCACGCCTTCACCCTGCTGCACGACAGCGAGCGTGACGCCTTCCAGGCGCAGGTCGCCTCGCTCGGCAGCGGTACGACGCTGCTGGTCGACACGTACGACGTGGCACAGGCCGTCCGTACTGCCGTGGAAGTGGCCGGGACGGGCCTGGGCGCGGTCCGCATCGACTCCGGTGACCTGCTGCTGGTCGCGCACCGGGTGCGGCAGCAGCTGGACGAGCTGGGGGCCACCAGGACCCGGATCGTGGTGACCAGCGACCTCGACGAGTACGCCATCGCCTCGCTGGCGGCGGCTCCGGTCGACGCGTACGGCGTGGGCACGCAGCTGGTCACGGGCAGCGGGCACCCCACCTGCTCGATGGTCTACAAGCTGGTCGCCAGGGCCCACTCGGCGGACCCGCAGGCTCCGCTCCAGCCGGTGGCGAAGAAGTCGACGGGCGGGAAGACGTCGATCGGCGGCCGCAAGTGGGCGGCGCGGCGGCTGGACGCGCACGGGGTGGCGGAGGCGGAGGTCGTCGGCACCGGCCTTGTGCCGCCCGAGCTGGCGGACCGGCAGCTGCTGGTCGAGCTGGTCAAGGGCGGCGAGGTCGTGGCGCGCGAGCCGCTGGACGACGTACGCCAGCGGCACATCGCGGCGCGTGGCGCCCTGCCGATGTCTGCGGTGCAGCTGTCCAGGGGCGAGCCGGTGATCCCCACGGAGTACGCATGAACTCGGGGTGAGCGGGCAGCGGGAAGCGAGAGGGCGGGCGACGGGGGCCGGCCGGCCCTCGCCGACCCCCGACCCTGGTCGGCCTCAACCCTGGTCGGCCCTGACCCACGCCGGCTCTCGACCCACGTCGGCTCTCGCAGGCCGTCCAGCAGCCAAAGGCCCCCTGCCGCGAGGCCGTTGGAATCCCTACTCTCGAACCATCACCCCACAGCGGACACCCGCCCGCCGAATCCCCACCGAAGGGCCCCGCCATGCACCGCGCCTTGATCGTCGTAGACGTTCAGAACGACTTCTGCGAGGGCGGGAGTCTCGCGGTGGCGGGCGGCGCCGACGTCGCCGCCGCCGTCACCGACCTGATCGGCGAGGCCCCGGCCGGTTACCGCCACGTCGTCGCCACCCGCGATCACCATGTCGATCCCGGCGACCACTTCTCGGCCAACCCGGACTACGTCCACTCCTGGCCGGTGCACTGTGTCGCCGGTACGGAGGGCGTGGGCTTCCACCCGAACTTCGCGCCGGCCGTCGCGTCGGGCGCCATCGCCGCCGTGTTCGACAAGGGCGCGCACGCGGCGGCGTACAGCGGCTTCGAGGGCGTCGACGAGAACGGTGTCGGCCTGGCGGACTGGCTGCGGGCCCGTGGCGTGACCGAGGTCGACGTGGTCGGCATCGCCACGGACCACTGCGTGCGGGCGACGGCCCTGGACGCGGTCCGGGAGGGCTTCAGCACGCACGTACTGCTCGACCTGACGGCGGGCGTGTCCGAGGCGACGACGGAGCGGGCGCTGGAGGAGATGCGCGAGGCGGGTGTCGAGCTGTCGGGCAAGCCGGTGGTCTAGGCCCGGACTTCGCGGGTCGCTGAAAAGGTTCGCCGCAGCGGCTCTTCGGCGTCCGAACCCGACCGGATCGGACCGGCATTGCGATCGCCGTTGCGGACCGGACTGAGCGGCGATCGGTCGTGACCAGTTGATCTTCACGATCGGGTGACCTGCGAAGTACGGGTCTAGGCCGGGCGTACGGGTCTGAGGAGGGCCCGTATGGGGTGCCAGAGCTCCACCGTCTCCTGCGGCGCCGTGCGCCACAGGAGGCCGTCCGGGTGGTGCAGGACCGCCGTGATCTCGTCCAGCGTCGGCGGGTGGGCGTTGCCCCGCAGGTAGACCGCCCGCAGACCGTGGTTGCGCAGCCGCGTCAGGGCGCGGGCCCGGTTCAGGGAGTGGACCAGGACGCGGACCTTGTGGCCTTCGGCCGTCGGGCTGGGCAGCGTGAGAGCTACCACCACACTGCCGCCGGGCAGCCGTACGAAACCTCCACCGGACATGCCGATCAATCCCCCATAAGACGTGGTGTCAACAAGAGCTGGTCAAGAGGCATCTAAACGTGAACGGCCGCCGCCCGCTAGAGGGCGACGGCCGATCATGTTCTGACCTGCGGTGTTACGAATTACTTGGTCGAGGGACCGACCTTTACGGTGATCGTCGAGCCGCTCTTCGGCTCGCTCACGATCGAGATCTTGGTGTTGGTGTCAGTGACCTGCACCCCACCGGTCGGGTTCTCCTTGTACCAGTACGTCCCCTTACGGTCGTCGAAGACCGAGACGCCCTTCTGCGACGCCAGCTTCAGCGGCACGTCCGCGTTGTGCAGCGTGAAGCCGTCCGTGCGGTAGCGGCTGAAGGTGGAGTCGAAGGACTGGATCTTGTTCCGGAGGAGCTTGCCGTCCGCCCACTTCAGCGGCTTGGCGTGCGCGTCGACCGGCAGGATCAGGCCCTTGCCGTGGTGCTGGCTGGTGTTGTTGTCCTTCTGGGAGGTGTCCCAGAGCCAGATCATCAGACCGTTCTGGTACGGGTAGTGCTCGACCCAGCTCGGCCGGGTCGCGGCGAATCCGAAGTTGTACGGGCCGACGGCGAGCGTCTTGTCGTACGACACGTACTGACGGTTCTCGGCCAGGTAGTACTGCTCGTACTCCTTGGTGAAGGACTCACCGATGCGCGAGAAGCCCTTGGCGGTCCAGCCGTTGTCGTCGGCGCCCTCGGCGTTGTCCGTGAAGAGCGGGGCGCCGTCGGCCGTCACCGTGATCGCGTCGGCCGCGAAGCCCTTGCCGCCCGCGCCGCCGTCCGTCTGGTAGCGGAAGCGGAGGTCGACCTTCTTGCCGTCGTACGCGTCGAGCGGGAAGGCCAGCTTCTGGTACGCGCCGCCCACACCGGTCAGACCCGGGTTGCCGGCGGCGTCGCGCGCGAGCGGCTTGCCGTCGGCCGTGCCGTCGACGACGGTCCACGTCTTGCCCGCGTCGGCCGAGACCTCGGCGTACAGCCAGTCGTACTCGGCCTCGATGTCCCACCAGCCCTGGAGCGACAGCTCGGCCTTGGCCTTGCCGGTGAGGTCCACCGGCCGGGTGAGGGTGTTCTTGAGGTCGTCACCCATGTCGCTCCACCACTGCCTGGAGCCCTCGGCGGGCTTCACGACAGTCGTGGTCTCGGCCTTCTTGGGCAGCTCGACGACGAGCGCCTGCGGGTCCTTGGTGTTGTACGCCGAGACGCCCAGCTTGTGCTTCGACTTCGTCGCGGCCTTGGCCTTGTCGTAGTCGAGCCAGCCCAGCTGGAGCTTGTCCCAGGCGGTCATGTCGCCGGGCAGGTCACCGATTTCGGTCTTGCCCTTGCCGAGCCAGGAACCGGCCGACATCAGGGACCAGAAGCCGACGCCGTTCTCGCCGCCGCCGGAGGTGTCGTACAGGTCGGGCAGGCCGAGGTCGTGGCCGTACTCGTGCGCGAAGACGCCGAGGCCGCCGTTCTCCGGCTGCATGGTGTAGTCGCCGACCCAGATGCCGGTCGTGCCGATCTGGGCGCCGCCGGCCGGGTTGCCCGCCGGGCCGGTCTTGCCGGCGTCCGTGCCGTACGCGTACCAGCGGTGCGCCCACAGGGCGTTCTCGCCCTGGGCGCCGCCGCCCGCCGACTCGTCCTCGCCCGCGTGGACGATCTGGAAGTGGTCGATGTAGCCGTCGGACTCGTTGAAGTTGCCGTCGGAGTCGAAGTCGTAGCGGTCCCACTGGTCGTAACCGGCGAGGTGCGCCTTGATCTCGGCGTCCGTCTTGCCCTTGGCCTTCTGGTCGGCGGCCCAGGCGGTCACGCCGTCGCGGACGGTGTCCCACACGTTGGAGCAGTTGCTGCTGCCGCAGTAGTTGGAGCCGTAACGGGCCTCGTTGTAGTCGACCTTGACCCAGTCGGAGACTTCGCCGTCGACCGAGTAGCGGCCGGACGAGGTCTTCTCGTAGTACGTCTTGAGGGAGTCCTTGCCCTTGCCCTCGCCGAAGTACAGCTCCTGGAAGTGCTTCTGGTCGTAGTCCTTCTGCCAGGCCGTGGAGTTGTCCTGCGTACGGTCCGGCTCGGCTATCCGGTTGTGCGCGGGGCCGGGCTCGCCGCCGTACTTCTTCACGGGCGGCTTCGGGCCGTCGCCGTCCGGGTCGAACATGGTCGTGTTGTCGACCTTGTCGCCGAACTCCACCAGGATCGTGAAGATCTTGTCGGTCTTCTCCCGGCCCAGTTCGACGTACTTCTTGTCGTCGAGCTTCACGACCTTGGAAGCGCCGCGCTTTTGCACCGTGGCGTCGCCGGCTATGACCTGTTCGAGCGCCGCCTTGCGCTCCAGCTCCTGCTGCTTGCTGAACGGTCCTTCGAGATCGTGCTCGACATGGCCCTTGGCGGGCGCCGGGTCGCGGCGCTCGATGCCGGCCTTGCCCCCTGTGCCCGTCGACTTCTCGTCAGCCTGGGCGGTGGCGAATCCGGATGCCGTCGCGGCGGTCGCGGCCATGGCCACGACTACGGCGGCGGCTCTGATCCGCCCTCTGTTGGTGGTCACTTGATGATGTCCTCCCCCGCGGGCCGCGTCAGCACGGAAGAGGGTGAGGGGTATCCGGGCGCGGCGCGCGTCTCAAGTGACGACATTTGACCGGAGTTACCGAAGAAAAGACAGATCTTGACTTGAACAACTCAAGTGCACTATGTAGTTGCCCGGTTCCGGATACCGGACGCTCTCGGCGGGCAGGCAGGCGCGTCGATCTCACGTGATGAGATACGGAATGACTCCGTGCGCCCCCGATGCACCGGCACCGTGGGTTAGGTCACGCTTACTACCCGTTCCGTGCGGGCACTCACCGTCGTAGAGTCGCTTGCAGTGCGACCCGGTTGAGAGAGACCCCCCTATCGCTGCTCCGAGGACGGAAATCGCCATGCCGCGTCCGACTGCCGCACAGTTCGCATACGGTTCAGCCACCGTCGTCTTCTCGACCCTCGCCATGCTGCTGCTGTCCCGGACGGCATCGGGCATCGGCGTCGCGATCATCGCCCTCGCCGCGCTCGCGCTGGGACTGCTGGTCGCGCTGACGGTGCCCATGCCGAAGACGGCGCGCACGGTTCGGCGTACGAACGATGCGGCCGTCTCCGAGACCGTCTCCGCGCGGCCCTCGCGGGCCCACTCCGCGGTCGGCGGGCACTCGCTACGTGGTTGAGACCACCACCGTCTTGGCCGCCTTGTCGTGCAGCCCCTGTCTGTAGGGCTTGTCGACCAGGATCATCACCAGGTTGATGAGCCACCAGAGGCAGAAGCAGCAGATCAGAGCCGGCACCCACAGGATCACGGCGCGCAGCAGTGACGCGTTCATCTCCGGGACCATGCCGTTGTTGAGCATCGCGACGCGCAGGTTCATCAGCCGCTTGCCGATGGTCTGCCCGTCCTTGGCCGTCAGGTAGGTGTCGTAGCCGATGTACACGACCATGGTGACGAGCTGCCAGATCAGCGACTTGCCGTCGGACATGGTCGAGACTTCGTCCCAGTCGTCGCTGTTGTAACTGTCGAACATGCCGATCAGCCAGCCGATGAGACCCAGCGGGATGCCGACGATCAGTCCGTCGATGATGCGGGCCGCGACGCGCTTGCCGGTGGGGGCCAGCGGTGGCATGCCCGCGAGCGGGTCGGCGGCGCCGCCGCTGTAGGGCGGGGGCGGGGTGCCGTACGGGCCGCCGCCGTAGGGCGAGTCGCCGTACGGGGAGCCACCGTAGGGGGAGCCGGGGCCGGGTGGGGTCGGACCGCCGGGCTGGCCGGGTTCGGCGGGGCCGCCCGGACCGCCGGTGCCGCCTTCCCCGTACGGTCCGCCGCCCGACGGGGGTGGCGGCGTCGACGGCGGCTCCTCCGGCGGCTTCTTGCGGAACGGGTCGTCATCGGGCGGCGGACCGGTCGGCGGCTGATCGTTGCTCATAACCGCAGTCGACCGCGCCCCCCCGCCGCCCGCATCCGGTCGGGTGCCGTTCGGGGGACCTGGGTGCCCGTCAGTCCCCGGCCACGAACGTACGGGCCGCCTTGTCGTGCCAGCACTGCCGCCACGGGCGGTCGAACAGGCACCACGCGGCGTTGACGACGCCGACGGCGAGGACGCCGAGCACTCCGTAGACCAGCCAGCGGCGCAGCGCGGCGCCGAACGTCGGGGGTTCGTGCGCCTCGATGTCCCGCACGTGCATCCGGCACAGCTTCTTGCCGAGCGTACGGCCCCACTTGGCGGTCGGCAGGACCTCGTACACCACTCCGAGGAGGAGGTACGCGCCGAGCACGATGCCGAAGTACCCGGCGGTGGTCCCGTCGAGCAGCCATACGGTCACGGTCTCGCCGGAGAGCTTCGCCGCCTCGATCTTGTCGTCGATGTGCGCGAGTGCGGCGGATACGAGCGGTAGGCCGACCGCGCTGACGCCTGCGCCGAGGACGACGGTGTCGATCAGCCGGGCGGCCAGCCGCTTGGCGAGGCCGGCGGGCCTGGCCGCGGCCTGGGCCTGGGCGGCCTGCAGGAACGGATCGCTGACCGGCGGCTTCCAGGGCACGACGGGCGGCGCGCCGGCCTCGGCCCGGTCGGGCTGGGCGAGCTGATGCACCTGCTGCGCCCAGGAGGCGGCTCCGCCGCCCGCCCCGGAAGAAACCGGAGCGGCAGCGATCCCACCGCCGGCCTGTGGGCCCGGCGCAACCGGCGGCTGCCCCTGGCCGGGGGCCGGGGCCCGACCGGGAGCATGCGGCTGCGGGGGCACCTGACCCTGGGGCTGCGCTTGCGCGGGGGCTTGTGCCTGGGGGGTGCCAGGTGTCTGTCCCTGGCCGGGGCGGGCCTGGCCCGGGACTTGGGGGCGGCCCGCGCCCGGGGTCATGGTCCTGATGGCCATCGTTCCGTCGGCCTGGGCCGTGCGCGGGGACTCCGCGTCGCCGCGGCGCTGGGCGCGGATGGTGACCGTGCCGTCGTGGGGAGGGGGCGTACGGACGCCGGGAAGCGCACCGCCGCTGGGGTCCGCGCCGCCGGTGCCGCGCGGGCCGGCCTCGGCCGGGGCTGGGGGCGTACCGCCACGGGGTGCCGCGCCCGGGGAGGCTTCCGGCGCGGAGCCGCCCGTACGCCGGAGGTCGACCCCGCCGCTGCCGCGGCGCTGATCGCCCGAGGCATCACGCGGCGTCGGCGCAGCAGCGCGGCGGGGGTCCTCCGGCGTACCGCCGGCGGCAGGAGGTGTGGTGCCCGTGGCGGGGTCCGGCTGGGGGGAGCCCCACGAGACGCGGCGGTCGCGTTCGCCGCCGAAGCCGGTCTGGCGGGATGTGTCCGCCTGCCAGGCCGACGCCGGTTCAGGGGGGCTGCCGTGCAGGTGCGCGCCCTCGGGTTCCTCGTCGAAGAAGTGGGGACCGGTCTCCTCGACGGCGGGGGTGGGGGCAGGGGCGGGGGCAGAGGGCGCCGTGCCCGCGGGCACGGCCGGCATTCCCTCGCCGTCCGACGGGGCGGGGCGACTGGTTCCGGGCACCCATGAGGCCCCGTTCCAGAACCGGACGTAACCGGGGATGGACGGGTCGGGATAGTAGCCAGGAGTGGGGCTGCTGTCGCCGCTGGCCGGGGTGGGGGCGCTCATCACCGTGTCCCGTATCTAGTCGATGGCCTCGTTATCGAGGTCCACATCTATCAGACCGCCGCGACGCGCCGGGCCGGTCCCAATGGAAGCACTTCTTTCCGGGCATCCCCACACCCTCCCCGTGGCCTGCCCACGGCCTACTCACGGCCGCCCGAAAGACTTTGAAGTCATTGCCGGAAGTCGCGTAATGAACCGGCGTCAAGCCCCTCTCTCCTTCTGAGGCCCGCTCGAAGGCGCAGGCCCCGTACCAGGAGAGGAAGGCACCTCATGCACACCGTGGTGGAACGCGAACTCGAACTCAACATGGTGCTGTCGCCCGAGCGCAGCATCCCCGTCCCGGCCCGGCTGACCTACCGCACCCAGGACCCGTACGCCGTGCACATCAGTTTCCACATCGGCTCGGACGCCCCGGTGAACTGGACGTTCGCGCGCGAGCTGCTCGTCGAGGGCGTGTTCCGGCCGTGCGGCCACGGCGACGTCCGGGTCTGGCCGACCAAGATCGACTCGCGCAGCGTGCTCTGCGTGGCCCTGACGTCGCCCGACGGTGACGCCCTCCTGGAGGCGCCGTCCGCGGCCGTGTCCGCCTGGCTGGAGCGCACGCTGCGCGCGGTCCCGCCCGGGACGGAGTCCGGACGGCTGGGCATGGAGGAGGCGCTGGCCGAGCTGCTGACGCCGGCCCCGGCCGACGACCTGTGGCTGCGCGATCCGTGGCCGTCGGACGAGTCCCAGGACGGCGAGGCATGAGCGAAGACCAGAAAGCTTCAGTCGCTCACGTACGTATGGGTGATGAACTCGACGGAGTGGCCGTCGGGATCGTCGATGTAGAACCCGCGCCCATGGAAAAGGTGGTTGATCTGCTGCGACGTCTCGTGATGCGGGTCGGCCCAGTAGGGGAGTTCCCGCTCCTTCACCCGCGCGAGGATCTCGTCGAACTCACTGTCCGGCACCAGGAACGCCAGATGCTGCGAGACGATCCGCGCGCTGTCGGAGTCCATGTAGTCGAGCGTGACACCGTTCTCCAGCGGCACGCTCGCGAAGGGGCCGAAGGGCTTCGGCTCCGGGGCGCCGATCAGCTCCGTGAGGAAGCGGGCGGCGGCGAAGCGGTCGCGACTGCGGACGATGGTGTGGTCGAGGCGCGCGGGCACGGTTCCTCCTCGTTGAGGCTGTTTGACCTGCCTCCCCACGCTATGCGCAGCACCGCGCCCGGGCCATCGGACTTTGGCCGTACGTCTCGCGCCTCAGAGGACCTTGCCCGGGTTGAGCAGCCCGAGCGGGTCGAAGGCCGCTTTGACCGCCTGCTGCAACTCGACTCCCACCGGCCCGAGTTCGCGCGCCAGCCATTCCTTCTTCAGTACGCCGACACCGTGCTCGCCGGTGATCGTGCCGCCGAGTTCCAGGCCGAGCGCCATGATCTCGTCGAAGGATTCACGGGCGCGCCGCGACTCGTCCTCGTCCAGATGGTCGAAGCACACAACGGGATGCGTATTGCCGTCACCCGCGTGCGCGCACACCCCGATGACGAGGTCGTACTTCTCCGCGATGACGGCCGTTCCCTCCAGCATCGCGCCGAGCTTCGAGCGCGGCACGCACACATCGTCGATCATCGTCGCGGACTTCACCGCTTCAAGCGCCGTAAGGGACATCCGCCGCGCCTTCAACAGCAGTTCGGACTCGGCGGCGTCGTCGGCGGGGACGACCCCGGAAGCGCCGGCCGCGGTGCACAGCTCACCGACCACCGCCAGGTCGGCGGCCGGGTCCGGGGTGTCGAAGGCGGCGAGCAGCAGCGCCTCGGTGGACTCGGGAAGCCCCATGTTCGCCATCTTGTTGACTGCGCGCAGGGTCGTACGGTCCATGAGCTCGAGCAGCGAAGGGGCATGCCCGCGCGCCATGATCTCGCAGACGGCGTCGCACGCGGCGGCCACGGTCGGGAACTCGGCGGCGAGGACGAGCTGCCGCGGTGGTGCGGGCTTCAGCGCGAGTACCGCCTTGACAACGATGCCGAGAGTGCCTTCCGAGCCGACGAAGAGCCGGGTGAGGTCGTAGCCCGCGACGCCCTTGGCCGTGCGCCGCCCCGTCGTGAGAAGCCTCCCGTCGGCAAGCACGACATCCAGCCCCAGCACGTACTCGGCGGTCACGCCGTACTTCACACAGCACAGCCCACCGGCAGCCGTGCCGATGTTGCCGCCGACGGTGCACATCTCCCAACTCGACGGGTCCGGCGGGTAGTAGAGCCCTTCCTCACCCACAGCGCGCGACAGCACCGCATTGATCACCCCCGGCTCCACCACGGCGATCCGGTCAACCGCACTGATCTCCAGAATCCGGTCCATCTTCACCAGCGACAGCACGATGCAGCCGTCGGTCGCGTTGGCGGCGCCGGACAGCCCCGTCCGCGCGCCCTGCGGCACGACGGGGACGCGCAGCGCGGTCGCGGTGCGCATGATGTGCTGGACCTGCTCGACGGTGCGCGGCAGGGCCACCACGGCCGGGGCTCCGGCTTCGCAGAATCCGGCCATGTCATGGGCGTACGAGGCCATGACGTCCGGGTCGGTGATCAATGCCTCGGCCGGCAGGCCCGCACGCAGCTGTACGAGAAGATCGTCCATGGTCCCAGCGTGGCACTCGCGGCCATCGGTGTGAACCGTTCCTTGAGCTGATTAGCCATGGTTGGCTATGTCAGGCATTCCAGGCAGCGTTAATTGCTGGTCTGGGTTGCTGGGCCCCCGAACGGTGGTGGGGCCGTGGGGCGGGTGCTTTCCGGGCCGACGCGATCTCGTCTGACGCACCACGGGTGTGGTGCTGCGAGTCGTCCCGGCCGGAGCTGTCCGCTCCGCGCGGGCCTGGGTTCGGTGACTCGGCGATACGGGAACGGCTGGCCCGGTGCGATCCTCCGGTCGCACGGCCCCCGCGCGCACACGCGACAGCATGTGGCGGTTGGAGGTTTGGCGGGTTCCGTCTCTCCTGCGCCGGGCCTTGACACCCAGGCCGCGCCTGCCGACGACCACCGACGCGGCATGGTGCCCCGTCACGATGGTCGAGCCGGTTCTGGTCTCCTTCAGAGCGCCTAGCCAGTGCTGGGCGCCCCACTTGCTCGAATACGCCGGATCGACGGCGATCACCGACAGACCGGTGTGGTGGGCCATGCCAGTGACCCGGTCACGGAACTTCCCGGTCGGGATACCAGAAACGGTACGGCGGAAGGCCTTACCGCGCGTGCCCCGGCCCATAGTCTCCCGCCCGGTGGCACGGGCGTCGACAAAGTCCAGGTCCTCGATCACCAGCGCGGCACAACCATGGACCTGGGCGAGGTGGATCAGTCGGGAGATGGCTTCCCGCAGCCGCGCATCGCGCACCGATGCGGGGAGACCGGCCAGGTCCAAGGGGATGGTGTGGGGCCCGTCGACGGGGTTGCCGCAGGGGTCGAGGATCCAGGCGGCCAAGTGGTCAGCGTTCACATCTACCGCGAGCGCCGGTCGCTGCCGCAGCACCTCCAGGGCAGGGACGAAGACCTTCTGACCCTTGGTCACCGTGGACCAGGAGGCATCCAGGTACCAGCGCCCCCGTGCAGGGTCGTAGCTGATGTCGTAGCGCACCGACGCACCTGCGCGGACCCGGTCCAGCCACTGCTCGCCCCGGTGCGTGAACACCGCGGCCGTATCGAGCGCATAGCGGCCGCGTGGGGCATTCGCATACCGCTGGCGCAGCGGCTCGGGCAGCACCAGGTTGACTGTGCCGTCGGCGAGGGCGACGCTGATCGTGTATTTTCCGAACGGGGCCCCCCGCCTCTCCGTCCGCAGTCAGGAACAACCGCCGCGCACCCCACTCCTCGCCCCAGTCGTCAACCCGGTCCTGCCAGGCGATCTTGGTCAGCGGCTTGGTGTCGGGCGCGGTCTCGTACAGGTGGTGGCGGGAGTTGAAGAATCGCCGCCCGCCCCGCGTCACCCGCACTGGCCCGTGATCGCGTTCCCGCAGCGCCTCACGCAGGTCGGCTCGCAGAACCTGTAGCCGCTGCTGCTTCGCCAGTCGCTCCGCGCCGTCCGCGTAGCCACGCACTGTTCGCCGCCCCCTGCGGATACTGATACCGGCTGACGCCTTGAGGCGGGCCTCTATGGCCTTCACGGCCTGGCGCAGCGATCCGATCCGGGCATTGAGTGCCCGCCGGGCAAGCTGGTATTGATCCTCGGAGGTACGGGTGATCGCACCTGCCCACCGTGACGACGACCGGGCGGTGAGCGCCTTCTTCCGCTCCGCTCGCCGATTCTGCGAGGTCGGCACCCTGCCGATCCGTACCCGCTTTGCGAGATCCTCTCCGGCCAAGGAGCCAAGGTGCTCACCGACAGCCCGCAGCACCCTCGCATCCGCCACCGACACACGCAGACGAGTCCGGATTCGGCACCCGCCTGGCGGCGCGACCACGAACGGTGCGGCCAGAACACGGTAGGGCCGCAGCTCACGCCGCTTCACAGCTCGCGTCCGCCTCGCCACCACCCCACCCCCAGCTCCGCCAGCCTGTTCAACTGCCGATCACATCAACGAACCACCCTGGTCGAAGTCACGCCCAGTGCCCGAACTCATAGCCGCCCCCGACCGGTGCAGCCCGGCTCTTACGACAGGGGAACCAAAGCGGGTACACGATCAAGACGACCACCTTCTGCGATGCCCGGGGCCGGACCCTGTTCTCCGGAGTGGCCCGACCGGTCGAAATACACGATCGGACCGCCGTGCCCACCAAGGCACCACCAAGCAGTTCCGCCTCGGTGAAAGCCGGGTTCACCCAGGGCTACCGGTGACCGGCCAACGAGGCTGCCCAACAGATCGCCCACCCTGCTAATCAGCGACCAGCCAACCCAGCAGCCCGACAGGCCCGGCCTCAATCACTCCCCGTGCCCCCAGTACTGGCGCAAAGTGATCGCCATGGAGACGGAACAGCAGGTGAAGCGGCAGCGGCCCCGGGTCGCCGTGCTCACGGGCACGGCGGTGCTGGCGGCCGGCGTCGCGGTGGTGCTCGCGTCGGGGTGGCTGAGCGAAGAAGCGCCGGCGCCGGGCCCCGTGGGACGGGCGATGGCCGCCGTCGAGGCCGTGGGCGCCGGGGTGCCGGCCTCCGCCGCCGACCTGACCGCACTCATCGGCGACCGCGAGTCGTGGCTGCGCGCGCACCCCGAGGACGACCACTCCTGGGCGGTGCTCGGCTCGGCGTACCTGGAGCGGGGCCGCTGGACGGCCGACCCCACGGACTTCCCCCGCGCGGAGATGGCGCTGCGGCACTCGCTGTCCGTACGGCCCGGGAAGAGCGGCAATCCTGACGCGCTGGTCGGTCTCGCGGCGCTCGCCCACGCCCGGGGGGACCACCGCGCGGCGAAGAAGTGGGGCGAGGCGGTACGGAAGCGGTCGCCGAAGCGCTGGACGGCGTACCCGGTGCTGATCGGCGCGTACACGCGCCTCGGCGACCAGATCGCGGCCGCCGAGGCGCTGAAGAAGCTGGAGGCGCTGCACCCGGGCCCCTCGGTGCGGCGGCTCGCGGCGGAGGTGTACCGCGACCGGGGCTGGCGGGAGGACGCGGCGGCGACGCTGGCCGACGCGACGGCGCGTGCGGGGTCCGCGGCGGAGAAGGTGACCGGGCTTCACCTCATGGGTGAGCTGGCGTGGGAACGGGGCGAGCCGGAGGAGGCCCTGAGCCACTACGGGGCCGCCCTGGGGACGGACCCCGGCTACACAAGAGCCCAGGCGGGCCGCGCCCGCGTCCTGGCGTCCCTGGGCCTCACGGCCGACGCGGAACGTGATTACCAGACCGCGCTGGCACTCACCCCCCTCCCCGAACTCCACCTGGAGTACGGCGAGCTGTTGCAGTCCCTGGGCCGCGAGGCGCAGGCGCAGGAGCAGTACACCCTCGTACGGGAAGGGGTGGCCCTGCGGCAGCGTCGCGGGGGCGGCGGCAACGAACTCCTCCTAGGTCAGCTCGACGCGGACCACGGTGATCCGGCCACGGCGGTGCGGCGGCTGCGGGCGGAGTGGCGGCGGCATCCGAACCCGCATGTCGCGGACGCCCTCGCTTGGGCCCTGTTCCGCTCCGGTGAAAAGCGCACCGAGGCCCTCAAGTACGCCCGGAAAGCCACGGACTACGGCTTGCGCAACGCGCAGTTCTTCTACCACCTGGGCGCGATCGAACAGGACGTGCGCGAGTACGGCGCGGCCAGGCGTCATCTGGAGGAGGCGTTGCGCATCAACCCGGCGTTCTCCCCACTGCTGGCGCCGAAGGCGCGGGAGGCGCTGAACGCCTTGGGTGAGCCTTTGGGAGGCGGGCCCCGCCGCTGAGCGCTTCGCGTGTCACGGTGCCGGGAGGGGACGTGTCGGGGCGCTCCCCGCAGGGTGTCGAACGCAACGAGCCCGAATAAAACACCCCTATCCGAACGTTCGGCACCCGAGGAGACGCCCCGGCGCGGCACCGACCCACCGGGCGGGGGTGGGGCAGCGGTGGCGCCCCCGGGCCAGGGGCGGAGACCGGAGCTAGAGCTCCGCCGTGCCGATCAGGGCGCTGCGGGTGATGAGGGCTGCCAGAGACTGTTCGGCCAGGTGCTCCGTGTCCGCCGGGCGGCGTGGCAGGACCATGTACCGGGTCTCCGACGTGGAGTCCCACACCGTCACGGCGACATCATCCGGCAGCACCAGGCCGAATTCGGCCAGCACCGCCCGCGGCTCCCGCACCACCCGCGAACGGTACGCCTCGCTCTTGTACCAGCTCGGCGACGGCCCCAGCAGCCGGATCGGGTAGCAGGAGCAGAGTGTGCAGACCACGACGTTGTGCGTGTCCACCGTGTTCTCGACGACGCGCAGCCGCTGCGGCTGCACTCCCCCGGCCGACAGCCCCAGCTCCGCGACGGCCGTGGTCCCGTCGGCCAGCAGCCGCGCCCGGAACCCCGGATCGGTCCACGCCCGGGCCACGACGCGCGCGCCCCCGGCCGCCGAGGCGCCCGTAAGAAACGCGTCGATGGCTTCGTCGACCGCGGCGCCGGTGACGATGCCACGGTCCTCCAGCAGCGTCTCCAGGCGCCGCACCTGGCGGGAGATCACGGCATCCGAGTGGTGGGAGGTGGTTCCGGTCACGGCTGGTCGTCCTCCAGGTAGCTTTCGAACAGGTCCAGAACCACGTAATGATCACCCTCACCCCACAGGTCCCGCGCCGCGAACCGCACCGCGTACACCTGCTCCACGGGGCAGTCGGTGCGCCCCTGGGAGCGGATGTCCGCCAGCGGCGCCCGGCCCTCCGGCTCGATGACCGTGCCGCGCTTGCCGCGGGCGTACCGCGGCAGGCGGGTGTGGTGCGGCGGGTCGTGGTGGACGGTGCGGACGTGCGCGCCCGGCGCGTAGCGGTCGGCGTCAGTCATCGAGCTCGCCCGCCGCGACAACGCCCTTGCGCTCCAGGAGAGTCCGGATAGCGAAGAACCACCGCTCGTAGTACGAAGCCGCGAGGTACTCCGCGGGCGGCATCGTCTCGACGGCGTCGCGGAACTCGTCGAGGTTGTAGACCTTCTGGGCGATGAGCGCGCCGTTCAGGGCGAAGACCCGCGCCTCCCAGTCCGCGTGGAAGGGCTCTGTGTCGTCGGTGGTGTCGACGGGCCCGAAGCCCTGCATGCCGCCCACGTCGTTGATCCTGGCCATGCCAGGAGCTTATGCGTGCTGCTTGTAGTAGATCGAGTACCTGCGCGCGCCCGGCTCCCCCGAGGCGAAGCCCATGCACAGCTGCGGCTTGCTGGTGCGCCGTACGGCGAGGCCTTCCGGTTCGCGGTGGTCGAGGGAGTAGCCGGCCTCGGTGCGGGTGCGCTGGACGAGGCTGCCGGTGCGGATGTCGATGCAGGAGACGTACGCGTTGCCGTGCCCGGAGGGCGGATTGGTGGGCCCGTACGGCTCACCGGCCAGCTGGTACAGGTAGTTGCCGTGCAGCGCGAAGCCCTGGAAGTCGATGTCCGGGTCCGGGTGGGCGGCGGCCTGTGCGAAGTCGTGGAGGGGCTTGGAGAAGTTGCCGGCGACGGCGTGGGCGAGGGAGAAGACGCGGTAGCGGACCTTGCCGTCGATGCGGTGGCGGACGGCTATGCGTTTGCGGCTCATGTCGACGGACGGCTGGTTCGCGGTGGACCCGGGGACGGGGTAGCGGGTGGAGTCCGCCGAACTGCCGCGTACCTTGCGGTCCACGAACCGGAACCGTGTGATGCCGCGCCCGAACGCCCCGGACTCCGCGACCCGCCCGTCCGACTCGGTCCAGATCCAGGTCGCCCCGGCCGCGTCCCGCTCGACGCCCATGCCGACGCCGTGCCCGTGCCCGAGCAGATACATGTGCCCCAACCGGGTGCCGCTGAGGTCGAGTTGGTTCAGGCACATGTCGCCGCGCTGCCGCCGCTCTGTGCCGGTGTACGCCCGGGACTCGCCCGGAAGCTTGATTCCGCCCTGCATCACCTGGACGACGTACAGCCGCTTGCGGGAGTCGTCGAAGGCGAAGGACTGGAGGACGGTGGTGTGTCTGAGCTGCTTCTTCCAGTGCCATCTCGTCGACGGCACCGCTAAGTTGATGCGCTCGTCACTCGTGCTCGCGCTGATGCTAGTCATGGCCATGACTCACGATAGCGGCCCTGCGCCCCCATGGTCAGGGGCGCGCAGGGCCGCGCACGCAGCACACGCGGCCCACGGAGCACGCGCGGCGCGCGCACTCACCCGCGGGCAGCCTCAGAGGTTGCCGCGCTTCTCCTGCTCGCGCTCGATCGCCTCGAAGAGTGCCTTGAAGTTGCCCTTGCCGAAGCC
The DNA here is from genome assembly GCF_018614035.1 of Streptomyces sp. ISL-96. Taxonomy (GTDB): domain Bacteria; phylum Actinomycetota; class Actinomycetes; order Streptomycetales; family Streptomycetaceae; genus Streptomyces. Next base: position 93,983 of record NZ_JAGGPA010000035.1, on the reverse strand, counting down.
CATCGACCCGTGCCGCTCGATCATCTCGAAGAAGACGGTCGGCCGGTCCTGGACCGGCTTGGTGAAGATCTGCAGCAGGTAGCCGTCCTCGTCGCGGTCCACCAGGATCTTCAGCTCGCGCAGGGTCTCCACCGGCACCCGGGTCTCGCCCGCCCACTCGCCGAGGGTGTCGTAGTACGAGTCGGGGGTGTCCAGGAACGCGACTCCGGCCGCCCGCATGCTGCGTACGGTCGCGACGATGTCGTTCGTGGCGAGCGCGATGTGCTGGACGCCGGCGCCGCCGTAGAACTCCAGGTACTCGTCGATCTGCGACTTCTTCTTCGCGATCGCGGGCTCGTTGATCGGGAACTTCACCTTCAGGGTGCCGTCCGCGACGACCTTCGACATGAGCGCGGAGTACTCGGTGGCGATGTCGTCGCCCACGAACTCCTTCATGTTGGTGAAGCCCATGACCTTGTTGTAGAAGGCGACCCACTCGTTCATCTTGCCGAGCTCGACATTGCCGACGCAGTGGTCGATCGCCTGGAAGGTGCGCTTGGCCGGCGGCTCGACGATCGGCTTGGCGGCGACGAAGCCGGGGAGGTACGGGCCGTTGTAACGGGACCGCTCGACGAGGGTGTGCCGGGTCGAGCCGTACGTCGCGATCGCGGCCAGGACGACAACCCCGTGGTCGTCCTTGACCTCGTGCGGCTCTTCGAGGCCGCGCGCTCCGTGCTCGACGGCGTAGGCGTACGCGGCGCGGGCGTCCGGGACCTCGATGGCGAGGTCGACGACGCCGTCGCCGTGCTCGGCGACGTGGTCGGCCAGGAAGCGCCCACGGTCCGTGGAGGGCTTGATGACGGAGGTGAGGACGAAGCGCGCGGCGCCGTTGGCCAGGACGTAGCTCGCGGTCTCGCGGCTGCCGTTCTCCGGTCCGGAGTAGGCGACGAGCTTCATGCCGAAGGCGGTCGAGTAGTAGTGCGCGGCCTGCTTGGCGTTGCCGACGGCGAAGACGACCGCGTCCATTCCCTTGACCGGGAAGGGATCGGCCTCACGCGCGGTGCTGGGGGTGGTGTGGTGCGTGGTCTCAGTCATGTCGGCAGACTCTCTCCGTATCGCAAGCTGCGCAATAGTTTGCTGAAATGCTGGGCAATATGCCCACTGACTCACGAGAATGAGCGTGCGATCTGTACAGGATGCTCAGGGTCGTCGCGAGGCATCGGAAGAAGCATCGGAAGCATCAGGAGGCGGGTACCCCATGTCCACCGACGGTATCGACGAACTCGACGGCCGGCTCATCGTGCTGCTGGCGCGCGAGCCGAGGATCGGAGTGCTGGAGGCGTCGCGCCGCCTGGGCGTGGCGCGCGGGACCGTACAGGCGCGGATGGACCGCCTCCAGTCCAATGGAGTGATCCGCGGATTCGGCCCGGACGTCGATCCGGCCGCGCTCGGCTATCCGGTGACGGCGTTCGCGACGCTGGAGATCAAACAGGGCCAGGGAGCCGACGTACGGGCGCATCTGACGACCGTCCCGGAGGTCCTGGAACTGCACACCACGACCGGGCACGGCGACATGCTCTGCCGCCTCGTCGCCCGCTCCAACGCCGATCTCCAACGGGTGATCGACCGGGTTGTCGGCTTTGAGGGCATCGTGCGGGCCTCCACGGCGATCGTCATGGAGAACCCCGTGCCGCTGCGGATCATCCCGCTCGTCGAGCAGGCCGCGGCGGACCGGCCGGGCTGACGCAAAGAAGAGGTTGCAACGAAGTGCTTGCAAAGCATTCTTTGCAAGCCTACGGTAAGGGCATGCCCACGCAGCCCGAGCCAACGCCCCACCCAGAGCACCCCGCACTCAACACCCGCACCCTGGACGCCCGTTCACTGCGCGGCCTCGCCCACCCCCTCCGCATCCAGCTGCTGGCGTCCCTCCGCCACGACGGCCCCGCCACCGCCTCCCAACTGGCCGACCGGCTGGGCGAGTCCAGCGGAGCCACCAGCTACCACCTGCGCCAGCTCGCCTCCCACGGCTTCGTCGAGGACGACCCGGAGCGCGGCAAGGGCCGCGAGCGGTGGTGGAAGGCGGCGCAGGAAGGAACCACCTTCAGCAGGGAGCTGCACCGCAGCCCCGACCCCGCCGTACGCGGAGCCGCGGACCTCTTCCTGCACGAGATCGCGAACACCCACACCCAGGAGCTCGGCACCTGGCTCGCCACCTCGCGCGAATGGCCCGAGGAGTGGGCCGGCAGCTCGGACATGAGCGACTTCACGCTCCAGCTCACCCCTGAGCAGCTGAAGGAGCTGAACGAGAAGATGCACGCGCTCGTCATGAGCTACCACGGACTGTCCGACGAAGGCTCCGCCCAAGTCCGCCTGCATACACACTCGTTCCCCCGCCACCCCACGGACTGAGAGGAACCCTCCCGCCATGCACCCGGACATACACCTCCGCCTCCACCACCAGCGCGCCGCCGAACTGCACGCCCAGGCCACCCAGTACGCCCGCATCCCCCGCCCGGCGCCCCGCCACCCCCTGCGCACCCGCCTCGGCTGGACCATGGTCGAGATCGGCCTGCGCCTCGCCCAGCACCCTCCCGCCCGGCCGGCCCGTATCGCATGACCGCCCAGGGGGAAGAAAACCTTTCGCGGCCGTACTGGCCGCCAACACCATCTCCATAGCCGGTACTTCACTCACCATGATCGGCGTCCCGTGGTTCGTGCTCGAGACCACGGGCAGCGCCGGCCGGGCCGGCGTCGTGGCCTTCTGCGCGACGTTGCCGGTCGTCGTCTCCGCGCTCGTCGGCGGCCCCTCATCGACCGGATCGGCCGCCGCCGCGTCTCCGTCGCCTCCGACCTGGTGTGCGGCCTCGCCGTCGGCGCGATCCCACTGCTGCACTACGCCGGCGCGCTGGAGTTCTGGATGCTGTGCGCCCTGATGGCGCTCGGCGGCCTCGCCCATACGCCCGGCATGACAGCCCGCTCCGTCCTGGTCCCCGACCTCGCCGCCCACGCCGGCACCACCCTGGCCCGCGCCGCCAGCCTCTTCGAGGGTGTCTCGCGCGGGGCCCGCATGATCGGGGCCGCGCTCGCGGGCGTACTGATCGCACTGTTCGGTGCGGAGGCGGTGCTGCTGCTCGACGCGGCGACGTTCGCGACATCGGCGCTGCTGGTCGCGGCGGGGGTACGGGGCGTACGGGCGGCCGAGCCGCAGAAGGCCGCGGCACCGGCCTCATTCGCGAAACCGCACAGAACTCCGCGAAGGCTACGTCTTCCTCCTCCGCCACCGCCTCCTCCTGGCCATGGTGCTGATGGTGATGCTCACCAACGGCCTCGACCAGGGCTGGAGTGCGGTCCTCCTGCCCGTCCACGCCAAGGACAACCTGGGCGGCGCGACCGACCTGGGCCTGCTCGCCGCGGTCTTCGGCGGCTGCGCGCTGCTCGGGGCCCTGCTCTACGGCGCGGTCGGCGAGCGATTCCCGCGCCGGGCCGTCTTCACGGTCGCGTTCCTGCTCTGCGGGCTGCCGCGCTTCGTCGTCGCCGCAGTCGCGGACGGAACGGCCGCGCTGGCCGTGACGATGGCGGCGAGCGGTCTGGCCGCCGGGATGCTCAACCCGATCCTGACGACGGTGACGTACGAACGCGTCCCGCAGGAGCTGCGCAGCCGCGTCGGCGGCGTCGCCACGGCCGGCTGCGAGCTGACCATGCCGCTGGGCGGTCTCGCGGCGGGGCTGCTCGTCCAGGAGGCGGGGCTGGTGACGGCGCTGCTGGTGGTCGGCGGGGCGTACTTCCTTGCGACGCTGAGCCCGGTGGTCTTCCCGTCCTGGCGGACGATGGACGACGTAAAACAACCAGCGGCTGCTAAGACTTGATCCGTAAATCATGCGTGGTCGATCTTAAGGTTGTGGAGTGCGGCCACGGCGCGGCTGGTCTGGTTGATCGTGTCGCCGCGTCGGCGGTGCTGGCGTAGCACTTGGTAGTCCTTGAGGCGGGCGATGCCGTGTTCAGCCCGCGCCCGCCTTTTGGCGAACGGCTTGCTCTTGTTGCGGCTGGTGATGACCTCGGGCGCGCTGCGGTATGCACCGTCTCCGATGGTCAGGCGGTGTCCGGCGACCTGCTCGGCCATGGTGGCTCGGAAGACGATGATGTCGTTGCGGTTGCCTGGCCAAGCGTCACCTACGGCCATGACGCGCCGGTCGCGGGCGCGGAAGGTGAACCGGACGTTCACCGAGCGCCGGTAGTTCTTCGACTTCGCCGTCTTGGTCTGGTCGTGCAGGGGGATGAGGGTGCCGTCCACGACCCACAGCTCTGACCGGCGGTCGTCGGGCGGGTCGAGGAGCTGGGCGATCAACGGTGTGAGCCGGTCGATGATGCGGTGCACGGTCGCGACGCCGACGCCGAAGAGGTCGGAGAGTTGACGGTTGGTGAGGTTGGTGCGCCATGCGACCAGGGCGAGGAACGCTTTGACCGGGAGGCCGGTCCAGTGCAGGAGGGATCGTGGTCGCAGACTGGTGACGTTGATCTTTGACACGAACGGACAGAACAACGCATTAGGTCAACTACTTCCCGTTCAGGAAAGGTCAGTTAATCTCCCCGCTTCGGGTGGGCTTCCCGCCACGCGTCCAGTCGGTCAACCGGCCACAGGGGGGTGCGCCCGACGTAGACGGGGGCGGGGAAGTCGGCGCGACTGCTGTTGAGGTTGTAGACGTGCTGCACGGTGACCTTGAGTCGCTGCGCTGCCTGCTTCGCGTCTTCGTATCCAGGAATCTTAATAGCCATAGACCCCATTCTACGTCGTTTGCCATAGCTGAACTACTCATCTAATGTGTCGTATGTCAGCTAATTCTGAGAGGGGAGGTGACGGTCATGCAGGCTGCCCAGCCGCAGCGGAAGTTCCGGGGAAAGAACAAGGCCCCGAAGTGGAAGAAGCCCGACGACGGGATGGTGTCGGTGATGGTGCTGCCGCTGGCCGTCACCAACCCGGCCGATTTGGCCCGCGTGGAGAAGCTGTTCGGCGCGATGGGCTCGCTCAAGCGGGCCGTGCAGCGGGACGCCCGCGCCAAGGTCGATGCCTACTGGGCCGCGTACCACGAGCGCAACGAACAGGGCGCGAAGGCCGTGCGGCAGCGCCTCGGCCTGTCCCGCGAAGCGTTGGAGCGCTGCGCATACAGGCACCTGGAAGACTCCGGGCACCTGGGGCACCACGCCTCCAAGGCCCTGGCGATGCACATGGCCGACGAGGTGTGGAACGGCGTCCAGCGGCACCTGTTCCCCGACGCGACCGGCAAGCGGCACGGACGCCCGAAGGTGGGACGCCGGCACGACTTCACCCGCATCCCCGGCCGCGCCCGCTCCCACACCACCGTCAACAAGTGGGAGACCTTCCGCCTCATCGGCACCCTCCACGGCCATGTCATGACCTACACCGACGGCGGCCAGCACGAGCTGATGCAGCCCCGCCGGATGCCGAAGCCGATCATCACGGATGGCAAGGTACCCACAGGCAAGACCACCGCGTCCGGCAAGCCCGCGACGCGCAAGGCCACCTGGTGGGACCACACCGGCCCCCTCGCCGTCGTCTTCTCCGGAGGCCCTGACAGCGAACACGGTGACCTCGTTCTCCCTGTCCGCATCCCCCAAGGCGCGGGCCAGTGGGAGCGCGTACAGCACTTCCTGTCGAATCCGGGCCGCTGGCACAAGGTGGACCTCGTGCGCCGCCGCAAGGCGTCCGCGCCGGGCGGCTGGGTGTACGAGGCGCACCTGATGATCCTCGGCCCCGGATACACCTCCCCGGCCGTCCAGCAGATGCGCGAGCAGGCCGCCCAGCTCGACCGGATCGGCGGGGTGGACGGCAACGTCTCCAACCTGTCCGTCGTCTCTTTCCCCGCCAGCCTCGACCCGAAGGACGGCACCCCGGAATCGTCCGAGGTCGTGCTGACCGACGAGGAGAAGACACGGCTGGAAAAAGCCGCCAGGAAGCGGCGGGGCCGTGCGCGGGCGCTGGAACGCTCCCGCCGGGCGACGAACACCGCGCAGTATGGGCTGTCGAAGAAGCAGAAGGTCAGGGCCGAGCGGCGGACCGCGAAGGGGCTGCCGGCGAAGCAGGTCACCACGCCGGGTGGCGCTCGTGCTGCCCGCACGGACGGGGTGCCGAAACAGGCGTTCCGCCGCGACCGGCTGTCGGCGAACTACCGGCAGCTGCGCGCCCGCCAGGCCGAGCACGCTGCCTCCATGGCGGAACACCGTCGCCATCGCGCCCGCACCGTGGCCCGCGAGATCATCGCCGCCCACGGGCCCGTGCTGGTCGTGGAGGACTGCGACATCCGCACCTGGTACCGGCTGTGGGGCAAGCGCCTGTCCCAGACCACGCCAGGAATGCTCATCTCCGTTCTGGAGAACGAGTGCGGGGCGGCAGGCGGGCGGCTCGTCCGCGCCTCCACCTGGTCAACGGCCCTGTCCCAGCACTGCCTGTGCGGCGAGCGCGTCAACAAGACACTGCGGGACCGCGAACACAAGTGCATCGCCTGCAGCCTCGTCGGCAAACGCGACCTCGTGTCCGCAGCCCTCGCCGCCTTCGTCCGCTTCACCGACGTGGACGACCCCAAGACCGCGCACCTGGACACCACCGCGTCCCGGCACGCACAGATCGTTTTCGATGAAGGGCTGGAAGAAGCCCTGGCTGAGTCAACCACACCGTGCCAGAACACCCCTCGGGGTGCTGGTCGCGTGGCAGTCCCGCGCCAACGCGGGACCTCTGCTCACCGAACCGCCGGACGGCGGCCCCGAGCGACCCCGGATGAGACACGCCCCGTGCGTGACCACGCCGGGAAGCCCGGGACCCGCCCCGGCTGCAATCCGCAGCTCACCCTCTGGTGAATTACGGATCAAGTCTTAGCAGCTCGGAACCTTCCCGCCGCCGCCGCCGACGCCGCCGCCCTTCTTCTCCAGCTCCACCAGAGCCCGCACCGCGTCCTTGAGCGTCGTTACGGGCACCAGGCGCAGCCCGTCGGGCAGCTCGGCCTGAGCCTGCGAGCACTCTTCCTTCGGTACGAGGAAGACCGTCGCCCCGTCGCGCCTGGCCGCCTGCGTCTTGAGCGGTACGCCGCCGACGGGGCCCACGTCTCCGCCGGAGGTGATCGTGCCCGTACCGGCGATGTTGCGGCCGCCGGTGAGGTCGCCGCCCGAGCCGTCGCCGTCCAGCTTGTTCACGATGCCGAGCGAGAAGAGCAGACCGGCGCTGGGGCCGCCGATGTCGGCGAGTTCGAGGTCGACCTTGACCCGGTCGGGGCTCTTGCGGAGGTAGCCGAGTGCCGCGTCGACGGCGGTCTCCTGCGACTGCTCCATCTCCGCGACGTTGTGCTTCTCGATCTCGGCGTCGGTGCCGCCGGTCGGGTAGACCGCTTCCTTGGGCAGGACGGCCCGGTCGGTCCTGAACCAGGCGTCGGCGACCTGCCCCAGGTCGATGTCGACGGACGGTCCGGTCGCCACGATCGTCGTCATCCGCAGCTGCCCGGTGGTCTCGCGGACCGGCGCCCCGGTGATGGTGATCACCGGCTTTCCCTTGTCGTCACCCAGGACGTTCGCGGTACTGCCGGGCTGCGCGAGGACGTACGGCAGCGGCGCGAACCCGGCCACGGCGAGGAGCGCGAGCACGGGGGTCCCGCAAAGGGCGAGGACGCTGGGACGGGAGAGACGTGAGAGCACGCCCCTAATCTAGGCCCGGACTTCGCGGGTCGCTGAAAAGGTTCGCCGCAGCGGCTCTTCGGCGTCCGAACCCGACCGGATCGGACCGGCATTGCGATCGCCGTTGCGGACCGGACTGAGCGGCGATCGGTCGTGACCAGTTGATCTTCACGATCGGGTGACCTGCGAAGTACGGGTCTAGGCCCTGTCGTGGACCTGGTGGGCCCGCACACCCCTCCCCCGCGCACCTCGCGCGCACCCCTCACCGCAGCGCGTCGGCAACCTCCCGCGCCGCGTCGACCACGCGCGGCCCGACCCGCTCCGGGACGGAGTCGGCGAGCATGACGACCCCGACGCTGCCCTCCAGCCCCGTTATGCCGACCAGCGGTGCGGCCGCGCCGCTCGCGCCCGCCTCCAGTTCGCCGTGGGTGAGGGTGAAGCCGTCGACCGCCAGCGCGCCCTGACGGGCCGCGAGGATGGCCTTGCCCGCCGCGCCCCGGTCGAGCGGATGACGAAACCCTGTGCGGTACGCCACGTGATAGTCGGTCCACGTCGGCTCGACGACCGCGACCGCGAGCGCCTCGGCGCCGTCGACCAGGGTCAGGTGCGCCGTGGCGCCTATGTCCTCGGCGAGCGAGCGCAGCGCGGGCAGGGCGGCTTCCCGTACGAGCGGATGGACCTGACGGCCCAGGCGCAGCACGCCGAGGCCGACGCGGGCACGTCCGCCCAGGTCGCGGCGTACGAGCGCGTGCTGCTCAAGGGTGGCGAGCAGCCGGTAGACGACGGTCCGGTTGACCCCGAGCTTGTTGGAGAGCTCGGTGACGGTCAGACCGTGGTCCGTGTCGGAAAGCAGCTTGAGGACACGAAGTCCTCGGTCGAGCGTCTGGGAGGTTTCCGCGGTCACGACGCCCACTCCTCTGTGGTGAGTGCGGCGGCTCTCTCACGCTGTGCGTCGCCGGTCCCTTCGGCGGCGCGCGCTGAGGCCGCCGACAGGCCATGGCACCGGCTGCGCTCCGAGGCGGCTCTGCCACGGGGCGTATGCGTTGCGGGAAAGGTAGCGATCGACTCCGCTCAGCGGAAGACCTCGTCCAGAATCCGGGCGCCGAAGAAGAGTTGATCCACATTCGTGACCAATTCCGCGCCACCCCGGAATTGGAGGTCCCGACACCGACAACGGAGCGGGGCCCGGAGACAATCCTCCAGGCCCCGCTCCCCACCTCATTAGGACGTCACCGCATCCGGGTGGCCCACTCCTGAACCTTCTTGATCCGTTCCTGGAGCTGCCCGGCCGTGGCCTCCGCGCTGGGCGGCCCGCCGCAGACGCGCCGCAGCTCGGTGTGGATCACGCCGTGCGGCTTGCCGGTCTGGTGGACGTACGCGCCGACCATGGTGTTCAGCGACTTCCGCAACTCCAGCAGCTGCTTGTGCGTGACGACAGGCCGCGACTCGGCGGGCTTCTCCAGCAGATCCGCCTCTGCCGCAGGCCGTTGCCTGCTGTGCGCGATCTGCCGGGTCTGCCGCTTCTGAAGCAGGAGCTGTACTTGATCGGGTTCCAGCAGCCCGGGAATCCCGAGGTAGTCCTGCTCCTCCTCGCTCCCCGGGTGGGCCTGCATGCCGAACTCGGCGCCGTCGTACAGCACCCGGTCGAAAACCGCGTCGGACTCAAGAGCCTCGAAGGGCAGCTGCTCCTCGGTCTCCTCGTCCTCCAGCTTCTCGGCGTCGGCGAGGAGCTTGTCCTCCTCCGCGAACGGGTTCTCGTCCTCGCCGCCCTTCTTGGGCTTGTCGAGGACGTGATCCCGCTCGACCTCCATCTCATTGGCGAACTCGAGAAGCATCGGAATCGTAGGAACGAACACCGAAGCGGTCTCTCCCCGCCTCCGCGATCGCACGAATCGCCCGACGGCCTGGGCGAAGAAGAGCGGCGTGGAAATGGTCGTCGCGTACACCCCGACAGCCAGCCGGGGTACGTCGACCCCTTCCGACACCATCCGCACGGCGACCATCCACCGCGACTCGTCCGCGCTGAACTGGTCGATTTTCTTCGAGGCGGCCTTCTCGTCGGAGAGAACCACAGTCGGCCGGTCCCCGGTGATCTTCTTCAGAATCTTGGCGTACGCGCGCGCACTGTCCTGATCCGACGCGATCACCAGCCCGCCGGCGTCCGGGATTCCCTTGCGCACTTCCGTCAGCCGGGTGTCGGCGGCCGCCAGCACATTCGGGATCCAGTCCCCCGTCGGCGCGAGCGCCGTCCGCCAGGCCTGCCCGATCGCGTCCCTGGTCATCGGCTCGCCGAGCCGGGCGGCGATCTCGTCACCGGCTTTGGTGCGCCAGCGCATGTTGCCGCTGTAGGACAGAAAGATGACCGGCCGCACGACACCGTCGGCAAGGGCATTCCCATACCCGTACGTATAGTCGGCGGAAGACCGCCGAATTCCGTCGTTCCCTTCCTCATACGCAACAAAAGGGATGGGGTTGGTGTCGGACCGGAAGGGCGTACCGGTCAGGGCCAGCCGCCGGGTCGCCGGATCGAACGCCTCCTGGCAGGCCTCGCCCCAGGACTTCGAGTCACCGGCATGGTGAATCTCATCGAGAATGACCAGCGTCTTGCGCTGCTCACACCGATTCCGGTGGAGCATCGGACGTACGCCGACACCGGCATAGGTGACGGCGACCCCGTGGTACTCCTTGCTGAGCGGCCCGGCGCTGTAGTCCGGGTCGAGCTTGATGCCTATCCGGGCCGCGGCCTCCGCCCACTGCTTCTTGAGGTGTTCGGTCGGCGCGACGACGGTGATCTGCTGCACGACGTGGTGGTGCATCAGCCACGAGGCGAGCGTCAGCGCGAAGGTCGTCTTGCCGGCGCCGGGCGTCGCGACGGCGAGGAAGTCGCGCGGCTGGTCCTGGATGTACTTCTCCAGCGCCCCCTGCTGCCAGGCACGCAGCTTGTTGGCGGTGCCCCAGGGGGCGCGGCCGGGGAAGGCGGGTGAGAGGTGGTGGGAGGCGGTAGTAGTCACGGTCTCCGGTTCGCGGGCTCTCGGGGTCACAGGGTGCGTACGACAACCGGGCCACCCTACCGGTGGCCCGGTCGCGTGCCCGCCGGTGCGACGCGGTGACCTCGCGGAGTGCGATACGGGTCACACCGCTTCGTGCAGGGCCCTCAGTCTCCGGGCGATCTCGCCGACGTCTTCGAGGACTCCGGAAGCGACCTCGATGACGAGCTTGTACGACTCGTCCTGATCGACGTCGACCATTTCGGTGCCGTTGAAGTCGAGGAACACCACCGTGGACATCCACGCCATGCGCTTGTTGCCGTCGACCAACGGATGGTTCACGGCGAGCGATTGCAGCAGCGCAGCGGCCTTCTCGAAGAGGTCGGTGTACGCCTCGACACCGAACATCTGCGACTGCGGGCGATGCACCGCCGAACTGAGCAGCCCCAGATCGCGCACCGCGACCTGTTGCTCCCCACAGGCGATCTCCGCCAGGTCCAGGACCTCCTGGACCGTCAGGTACTTCATCTACTCCCCCAGCCGCTTCAGCAGGTCGGCGTGGCGCACGGCGTACTTCGCGCCGAGCCGCTTCACCGTCTCGCGGTCCGCCTCCTGCTCCAGGTAGCGGTCGATCGCCTGAAGCACTATGGCGTGCATGCTGCGCCCCTCCTCCTCGGCCCGGAGCTTGAGCGCCTCTTGCTGGTCGTCACGAAGACGCAGGTTCATAGCCATACCACGACGGTACCACCATTGGGGCCATCGTGGTACTACTCGCGCGCCCGCAACCGCGTAGCCACCCACGCCCCCACCAGCGCCACCCCAGCCATCGGCAGGAACACCGCCGCGAAGGCCGCCGGGTGGGAGGCGGAGGTGGCCGTGGTCGCAGCGTGACCCACCGCCCCGCCGCCCAGCGCCGCGAAGACCGCACCCCCAATCGCCAGCAGCATGACATTGGACAGCCCGTCGGAGATCTGAAGGGCGGCGGAGTTCGCGCCCGCCTCCTTCGGCGGCGACAGTTTGAGCAGCAGCACACTCGTCGAGGCGATGACCGTGCCCATGCCGAAGCAGCCGACACCCCAGGCCACCGCGACCACCCACACCGGAACGCCGGGAATGAGCACGCTCGGCGCGGTGGCGATGGCAGCCGCGACCAGCACCATGCCCCCGGAAACCATCCGCTCCCGGTACGGCTCCACGCGCGGCCGCGACTGTACGTACGACCCGAGCGCCCACGTCGCACCCCCGACCGCGAGCGAGAGCCCGGCCATAGTCGGCGACAGCCCGCGCTGCGTAACCAGCATGAGCGGTACGAACGACTCGGCGGCGATGAACGACCCGGCAGAGATCCCCCGCAGCAGCACCACCGAAGGCAGCCCGCGCGCCGCCCGGTACGTGCCGCGCGGCAGCAGCCCCAGCACGGCCGGCACGAGCAACGCACCCCCCACCACCGCCGGAACCACCGACAGCCACCGCAGCTCCTGCCCGGCGTACTGAAGCAGCCCGGCCCCCAGCGAGATACCGAGCGCGAGCCGGATCCGCCGCCGGTCGAAGGCCGGCACGGGCGCACCGGCGTCGGCGGGCCCGCCCGCCATGCGCCGTATGGCGGGCAGGGCAAGAGCAAGCGGAAAGACAACCAGCACCGGAATACCGACAAAAACCCACCGCCACCCAAGCTGCTCCGTAACAGTCCCGGACACGAGCGGCCCCACAACCGACGGCACGACCCAACTGGCGGCGAACGCGGCCAGGATCGACGGCTGCAACCGAGCCGGATACGCCCGGCTGACGACGACGTACAGCGCGACGATCACGAGCCCGCCACCAAGACCCTGGACGGCCCGCCCGACGATGAACAGCCACATGGCATCCGCCGTGCCGGAGAGCAGCAGCCCAACGCCGAACGCGCTGATGCCGGCGGCGAGCGGCCCGAGGGGACCGCGCCGGTCGGCCCACTGCCCGGACAGGACCATGGCGAAGAGGCTGGTGGTGAAGTACGAGGAGAAGGCGAAGGCGTACAGCGAAACACCCCGAAGCTCCCTCGCGGCGACGGGCATGGCCGTACCGACGGCGGTCGCTTCGAACGCGATGAGCAGGACGACGGCGATGATGCCGATGCTGAGCGCGCGATGGGACTTGCCAAGAACGCCGCTCTGATCTGCGGGTACGCCGGGTATCTCGGCTTCGGGCGCGACCTCGGCGTCGCGCGGCTCCAGGGCGGTCATTCGCCAAGGGTAAGGGGCACAGCCCGGAATGGCCCCTGTCCCAAGGAGGTCCCGCCGTCGGCCTTTGGTCGTACATCCGGGCCGACATATGAACACAACATGGCAGGCGACGTCGGTTCGATTCCGATCACTAGACGGGCAGCACGCACACCGGAACAGGCGCCGGAAACACCGCCCCCGCCGACGCGAGCCGCCCCGTCCCCCGGTCCACGCGGAAAACCGCGACCGTGCCCGACTTCTGATTGGCGGCGAACAACAGCGCGCCGGACGGGTCCAGAGCGATGTGCCGTGGGTACGAGCCCCCCGCCGGCACCACGGACACCAGCCGCAGCGCCCCGCCCCCGCACTCAACACGAAAGACGGCGATGCTGTCGTGCCCCCGGTTGGAGACGTACACGAACCGCCCGTCGGGCGAAACAAGCACTCCCGCAGGGTAGTTGCGCTCGGCAAGCGCGGTGCCGGGCGCCAGAGTGGACTGGGGGGCGCCGGGGGTCAGGACCCCACTGCGCCGCTCGTAACCGCACACGACCACCGAGCTGTCCAGCTCATTGACGACGTACGCGTGGAGCCCGGAGGGATGAAAGGCGAGATGCCGAGGCCCGGCTCCAGGCTTCATCGCGGCACGTTGAAGTTCCCGGAGCTTCCCGCTGCGCGGGTCGAGCCGATAGGTGTGGACAGTGTCGGTGCCCAGATCGACGGCGACGACGTACCGCCCGCCGGGATCCGTGACGACCATGTGCGCATGCGGCCCCTTCTGCCGCTCGGGGTCGGGCCCGGACCCTGTATGCCGTACGACGTCGGTGGCCTCTCCCGGCATTCCCCCACGCCCGATGGGGTGTACGGACACGCTCCCGCCGGTGTAGTTGGCGGTCAGCAGGAACCGCCCGTCGGGGTGCACGGACAGGTGGCAGGGATCGGCGCCACCCGTGCCACGAACAGGCCCCAGCACCTCGGGCGCCCCGGCCCCGACACGCACGGCGGTGACCGCACCCTCGGCGCGCTCGTCGACGGCGTACAGGGTGCGTCGGTCGGGCGAGAGCGCAAGGAAGGAAGGATTCTGCACGCCGGCGACCACCCCGGTGGAGGTCAACTGCCCGCTGCGCGGCCGGTACGACGCAAGCCCGATGCCGGTGCCGCCGCCGGGCTGGGTGGTGTACGTACCGAGGTAGGCGCGGCGTAGGGCGGGTGCGGTGGCTTGCGCGTCGCCCCTGGTGAGCGCGACGGCGGCCCCCGCACCGGCGAGCAGCCCGAACCCCCGTCGGCTCACGCTCACGCCACGCGTCGCATCACTCATGAGACCCCTCACGCATCAGAGAGTTCGAGAGCCGGCACTGCGTCGCATACTCGCCTGCCCCAACACACCGGGACAAGGGGCCGCGCGGACTTACCCCCAATGCCCTTGAGCGCTCACCCCGCTGCACGGGTGCTGCGACGAACCCACCACATGTCGCAAACCCAGCCATCCCCAACGAGTCAAACCGGGCGAATCAGACGCCCGCCTTCGTCATCTGCTGGTTTCGTCCCACCCACCCACACCAGCAACCTGCTTGGAGCCCCACCGACCACCGGCCGGGGCGGACGCCACACCCACCCAAGCCACCCCATTCAACTCATGCGCCCCACCCGCACCGACACGAGTCCGCACGTCGACCCGACCGGCCGACCGTCCAACCACCTGGGTGCTCGTGTCCGTAGGAATGTGGATGTCGCACCAACGACCGTCCCCGCACCCGCCGAGCCAGGGGCCGCGCCGCCCCCTAAACAGACCGCGCCCCACCCACTCGCCCGACAGCCACCGAACCGACCCGCGCCACTCCCCGGAGTCCCGGTGTGGGCCTTTTTGTTGGGGCCGTCCCCGTGGAAAGCGTTAGCGGTGGGCCGGGGCGGCGGGTCAAGGGTGGGCCGAAGGCACATCGCGCAGCGACGCGACGCAGGAGCGCCCTTGACGCGCCGCCACGGCCCACCGACACTCGAGCGCCCGGGACGGCCCGAAACCCCCAGAAGCAAGCCCTGACTCTTACCCCCCCGCCACCGCAACCGCCGCCTGCGGCCTGATCGGCAGCCGGTTCACCGGCCGCCCCGTGGCCGCCCGCACCGCCGAGGCCACCGCCGCCGGGGACGTCACCACCGGCACCGCGCTGACCGGCTTCGCGCCGAACGGGGCCACCACGTCCCGCTCCTCCACCAGCTTCACGATCCGGATGTCCGGCGCGTCCAGCGCCGTCGGCAGGGCGTAATGCGTGAGGTCCGGATGGCGGATCAGCCCTCGCGGCGTACGCAGGTTCTCCGTCAGCGCCGCGCCCACGCCCTGTGTGACGCCCGCCTCGATGCGGGTCGCCAGCTGCGCCGGGTTCAGGACGCGGCCCACATCCTGCGCCACCGCCATCTCCACCACGCGAATCGAGCCCAGCTCAATATCGACGTCCACGATCGCGCGGATCGCACAAAACGCCAGCCCCACAAACGCGTCACCCTGACCCGCGTCATCGAGCGGCTCCGTAGGATGCGGCCGGCACTGCGCCGTCGCCCACAGCTCCTTGCCCTCCATCGCCTCCATCACCGTCGTCGACAGCACTCCGTCGTACGACGTGATCTTCCCGTCCGCGATCTGCAGCAGCTCAGTCGACATCCCGAACTTGTGCGCCAGCGGCTGGAGCAGCTGCGTACGTACCATCTTCGCCGCCCGCTCCACCGCGCCGCCCGACACCCACGTGTGGCGGCCGTGCGTCGCGGGGCCCGCCGGAGGC
Source organism: Streptomyces sp. ISL-96 (assembly GCF_018614035.1). Classification (GTDB taxonomy): domain Bacteria; phylum Actinomycetota; class Actinomycetes; order Streptomycetales; family Streptomycetaceae; genus Streptomyces. The sequence continues at coordinate 78,371 of NZ_JAGGPA010000035.1, read as the reverse complement.
TGGTCCGTGTCCACCGACGCGACATGCACCTCTTCGACGCCCAGGATCTCCTGGACGATCTGACGCGCCAGCGTCGAGAACCCGCCGCCCGTCTCGACCGCCGCACAGATCACCGTAGCGACCCCGCCCTGGACCTTCACCGTGGCCGTCGAGACCTCGTCCGTGCCCTCCGCGCCCAGCATGTGCACCATGCCGACCGCGTATCCGACGCCCCGGCGCACCGCGCTCGGCTCCCCCGCGCCCTCCGGGCCGCCCGGCAGCAGCCACTCGTCCTGGGGGGCGTCCTTGGGCAGCGCGGGAAGCGGGAAGTCGCGCACCGACCGCAGCAGCTCGGCCACGGGGGCCGGGCACGTCACCGTCTGCCCCGTAGGCAGCAGATCACCCGTCGCCAGCACATTGCGCAGCCGCAGTTCCGCCGGGTCGAGCCCGAGCTTCGCCGCCAGCTTGTCCATCTGGCCCTCGTACGCCGCGCACACCTGCAGAGCGCCTTCGCCGCGCACGTGACCCGACGGGGGGTTATTGGTACGGACCGCCCAACCCTCAATAAAGGCGTGCGGCACGACGTACGGACCGCACGCGAAAGCCACCGCCGCCGCCAGCGACTCCGACGAGGCGTCGGCGTACGCGCCTGCGTCCAGAAGAATCTGCGCCTCCACCTTCACCAACCGGCCTTCCGCGTCCGCGTGGTGGCGGTAGCGCAGCAGAGTCGGGTGGCGATGAGCGTGGCCGAGGAAGGACTCCTCCCGCGTAGCTGCCAGCTTGACGGGGCACCCCGTCTTCAACGCAAGCAGCCCCAACGGGATCTGGAAGCTGCCGTCCTCACGGTCGCCCGTCGCGCCCGGGACACCCGTCACCACAACCTTCACGCGCTCCTGCTCCAGCCCGAAGCAGGCCGCCGCGCGGTCGCGATCCGTATGGGGATCCGTCGACGCCGTGTAGATCTCCACGCCGCCGTCCGGACGCGGGACGGCGAGGCCGGCCTCGGCGCCGATGGGCGCCGGGTCCTGGCGGCCGATGCGGTACAGGCCCTCGACGATCACCTCGCCCGCGACCTCGGGGTCGCCGTAGCTCAGCGGGATGTGGCGGATCAGGTTGCCGTCGGGGTGCAGCGGCTCGGCCGCGAAGGCCTGCTCGGGGTCGGTGACCGGTTCGAGGATCTCGTACTCGACCGCGATGGCGGCGGCTGCCAGGCGAGCCGTGTCCGGGTGGTCGGCAGCCACGGCGGCGATGGCCTCGCCGTGGTGGCGTACCAGGTCGGAGGCGAAAACGGGGCGGTCGGCGACGCTGCGGCCGTGCGCGGGGTCGCCCGGCACGTCCTGGTGCGTGACTACGGCCCGTACCCCCGGCATCTCGGACGCAGCGGACGTGTCGACCGAGACGATACGGGCGTGGGCGTGCGGCGAGCGCAGTACGGCGGCCCACAACAGGCCCTCCGCCCACAGGTCGGCCGCGTACGGGAACGTGCCCTCCGTCTTCGCGCGCGCGTCGGCCGGGGCCAGGGACGCGCCGAGGCCGTGGGCGGGTGCCTCGGGGCGGTGCTCGGGCTGGGCGCCGTCGACCGCCGTGGTGCTGGTCGCGGTGGCCGCGTCGTTGCTCACGCCATGCCTCCGTCGTGCGGGTGCTCGTGCGGGTGCTCGTGCGGGTGCTGGACGCTGCCGGCGCCGGGGGGTGCCTGGTGCGGGATACGGGCTTCTTCCGACGCGGCGGTCGCTTCGCGCTCGGCCACGACCTCGCGTACCGCTTCCAGCACGCCCCGGTAGCCGGAGCAGCGGCAGAGGTTGCCGCACAGCGCCTGGCGGGTTTCGAGCTCGCTCGGGGCGTGATTGCCTTCGAGCAGATCGTGGACGGTCATCGCCATGCCGGGTACGCAGAAACCGCACTGCACCGCGCCGCAGTTGGCGAGGGCGCGCTGGACGTCGGACGGTTCGCCGTCGGTGGCCAGGCCTTCTACCGTACGGACCTCGCTGCCGGCGGTGGTGGCGGCGGGCACGAGGCAGGAGGCGACTAGGCGGCCGTCGACCTGGACGGCGCAGGCGCCGCATTCGCCCTGGGAGCAGCCGTCCTTGGCGCCGGCCAGGCCGAGGCGCTCGCGCAGGACGTAGAGCAGGGACTCGCCGATCCAGGCTTCTGTGACGGGGCGGTCGGCGCCGTTCACCCGGAGGACGTAGGAGGCATGGGGGTGCTCGCTGTGGGCGTCTTCCGCTACGGGGTCGGTACCGGCACCCAGGGCCTCGGGCTCGGCGCCCCCGGCGTCGGCTCCTGCTCCGGCGTCGGCTCCTGCGCCGGGGTCAGTGGCCGGAGCGTCCGGGTCGGTGCCGCCCCGTGGCGTCTCCTCGGGCGTCGAACGTTCGGGTACTGCGATTTCTTCGGGCTCGTTGCGTTCAACGCCCTGCGGGGAGCGCCCCGGCACGTCCCCTCCCGGCACCGTGGACTGCGAGGCGGCGTCGGTCGCGTCCTGCGGTGCCGGCTGCGGCGGCTCAGGGGCGATGGGCTGAGGGGGGTGCGGGGTGTGCGAGGCGTGCGGCTCGAAGTCGTGCGTCAGGTGGGAGGAGGTGTGCGTCGGCTCGGGGTGGGAGGTTTGCGTCCGCTCGGGGTGGGGGGTGTGCGTCTGGTCGGGGTCGGACGTCTGCGTCTGGTCCAGGTGCGCGGGGTGGGGCGCCTGTGGCGGTTGTGCCGCCCATGGGGCGGGGGCGCCGCCCGGCAGGGTCTGGCTTGCCTCGGCCGTGTTTGCCCAGGGGGACGCCGCGCCGCCCGGCAGGGTCGCCGGGGGGTGGGTGCTGGCCCAGTGGGACGCCAGGGCGGAGGTCGTGAACTCACCGGATTCGTCCGGGAGGTCGCCCTCTGCCACCGGGATCGTCCACTGGCCCGTGAGCTCGGACGCGACCGGCGGCGTCGGCTCCGGGGCCGATTCGAAGCTCCACTGGCCCGTCGTCCCGGGTTCGTGCGCCGGGGCGGGCGCCTGCGGGCTCTCCGGTTCCGGCCACCGCATTTCGCCCGGGCTCGAAGCCGGCACCGGGCCCTGCACGGTCCAGGTCCCGGTCGCGCCGGGGTCGGTCGCGGCCGCGCTCGACGGCGTCTGGGGGATCTGCGGGGTCACGTGCGGAGCGATCTGCGGCGGTACGTAGTCGTGGCCGGGCGCGGCCAGCGGGTCGCCGTACTCGCCGTAGCCGCCGAAGTCCGTCATGCCCTCGGGCAGCTGCACGAACGCCGTGGCCTCCGCGTCGTACTCACCGCCCTGCGGGATCGGCTGCCAGCCGCCGGGGTACGGCGCTCCCGGCGCCCCGGTGTTCGTACCGGGGTTCGTGCCGGCGTTCGTACCGGGGTTCTCGTTCTCGCTCACGACAGTGCCCTCCCCAGCGCTCGTCGGGCCAGCGCGGCAACCATGCGCCGCAGGTGCAGTACGGCGGGCGGCAACGGCGCGGGAGCCTCCGCCCCGTCCGGCGCCGGAGCCGGGTCCGGGATGCAGGCGGCGGCGACGTACTCGCCGAACGCCGCGCACGCGTCGGGCGCCAGCTTGCGGTCCGCGTCCCACTCGATCAGCGAGGCGATCCAGCGCTCCGCCTCCAGGGGCCGCAGCGGCATCGGCGCGATGGCGCCCACCGCGCACCGCACCTCGCGCCGCGCCGGGTCGAGGACCAGGGCCACGGACGCGGTCGCGCGGCCGGGGCCGGTGCGTCCGGTGGCTTTGAAGAAGACCTGGGGGGCGTGCAGCAGCGGTACGCGCACGAAGCCGATCAGCTCGCCGGCGCCCAGCATGTCGCGGCCGGCGAGGAGGTGGGAGACGGGCGTCTCGCGGCGTACGCCACCCGGTCCCGCGATCACCAGCGTCGCTTCCATCGCGGCCAGCACGGGCAGGGTGTCGCCGGTGGGCGCGGCGGTGACGATGTTGCCGCCGAGGGTCCCGGCGTTACGGATCTGGGGCGGGCCCGCGGCGCGCGCGGCCGCCGCCAGCGCCGGGATGAGGGCCGCGAAGTCGGGCCGGCCCATCCGGGCGTGCGTGAGACCGGCGCCGAGCAGCGCGTTTCCGTCCTGGTACTGCCAGCCCCGGATCTCGCTGATCCGGCCCAGCCCGACCAGGGCGGCGGGCCGCAGTTGCCCGGAGTTCACCGATGCCATCAAGTCCGTACCGCCCGCGACGGGCACGGCGGCAGGCATGGCGGTGAGTGCCGCCACGGCCTCGTCGAGCGAGGCCGGGAGCGTCACGGACTGCGCCGCCTGCGGTGCGTGCGTGGTCAACCCAGCTGCCCCTTCCCGGTGTCCCGGCTGTCCCGTCTGCTGCGCCGTACGGTACGTGCTCACAGTCCGGACGAGGCAACTCTGGCACATCTTGCGAACCGGCCGACGCGAGGGTCCACTAGGGGCCCCTCGTCCCTGGCCAGGGCATTGGTCCGCTTTCGCACCTCATTGGTGGTGAGTGCGAATTGGCACTGTTCAGCGCCTCTTGGGCGACTTGCGACTTATGCCAAGCCGTAGGCCGAGCCGTAGGCCAAGCGGTGCCGAGCCGCATGCCGAGCCGGGGTCCTCCACGCTCCCAGGCCCGGCACAGCGCGGCACGCTCCTTCCCTCACGGCTCACACGTTTGGGGGCGCCCCCTCGATCGGGCGTCCGAGCGTGGCTGGATTTCCGTCGGGCGACGGGCGCTTGTGCCAGGGCAACGGACCGCCCGGTGGCCGGTAGTCGACCCCCAGAGCATCAAGCCGCCGGTAGTGCGCCGTCATTCGCGCCTCGAAACCGGCGAAGTCGCGTTCGGCCGGTGCCGGCAGGTCCGCCCAGGCGACCTCGGCGAACGCCGCCAGGCGAGGGAACGTCTGGTAGTCGACGCGGCTCTGGTTCTCCATCACCTCGGTCCAGACGTTGGCCTGGGTGCCGATGACGTGCCGCGCCTCCTCGGGTGTCAGCTCCGCCGGTACGGGCTCGAAGCGGTAGACGTCCTCCAGCGTGCGGACGTACCCGATGGGCATCGGCTCGTCCGGGCCGCCGTCCTGGCGGTGGTCCAAGTACACCTTCTGCTGGGGGCACATGACGACGTCGTGTCCTGCCTTGGCCGCGGCGATTCCGCCCGCGTAACCGCGCCAGGACGAGACCGCCGCTCCCCGCGCGAGGCCGCCCTGGAGGATCTCGTCCCAGCCGATGAGGCGGCGGCCGCGCGCGGTGAGCCACATGTCGAAGTGGCCGATGAACCACGACTGGAGCTCTTCCTCGTCGGCCAGGCCGAGTTCCTTGATACGCGCCTGGGCCGTCGGGGATTCCTTCCACTGGATCTTGGGCGCCTCGTCGCCGCCCACGTGGATGAAGGTGGAGGGAAAGAGGTCAAGCACCTCCTCGAAGACGCCCTCGAAGAAGCGGAGGGTGTTGTCAGTGGGGGCGAGTACGTTCGTGTTGATGCCCCAGGTGTCCCAGACGGAAAGGGCGGTCGTATCGATGACGTCTGTATTGCCCAGCTCCGGATACGCGGCGATCGCGGCCTGCGAGTGGCCCGGAATATCGATCTCCGGGACGACGGTGATATGCCGCTCGGCGGCGTACGCGACGATCTCGCGGATGTCGCCCTGCGTGTAGTAGCCGCCGTGCGGTGCCTCGGTCCACAGGTTTGACGACCGGTGGCCCCATTTGGTGCGCGCCCGCCATGCACCGGTCTCCGTCAGTTTCGGGTGGCGCTTGATCTCGATGCGCCAGCCCTGGTCGTCAGTGAGGTGGAAGTGGAAGACGTTGAGCTTGTGCGCGGCGAGGAGGTCCAGATAGCGCAGTACGCCGTCCTTGGGCATGAAGTGGCGTGACACGTCGAGCATCAGGCCGCGCCAGGCGAAGCGCGGCTTGTCCTCGATGGCCACCATCGGTACGGACCACTCCCGCGCGGGGTCGACGGGCGCCCGCCGGAAGGCGTCCGGGCCGAGCAGCTGACGCAGCGTCTGCGCGCCCCAGAAGACGCCCGCCGCGCTGCCGCCCTCGATGAGGGCGAGGTAGCCGTCGACGACCAGGCGGTAGCCCTCCGGGCCGAGGTCCTGCTCGATCTCGGGGTCGATGCGCAGCTCGATGCGGTTGCTGCCGCTGTCGCGTTCGTTGTCACTGTCGGTGCCCTCCGGCAGCGGCAGCCCGGTGGCGGCACCGACCGTGGCGCGCAGCCAGCGGGCCACGCCCTCGGTGCCGGGGCGGGCGAACAGGGCGGTGTCGCGGCCGATGGGGTAGTGGCCCTGGGCGGGAGGCGCCCAGGCGGCGGCTCCGGGAGCCGGTACCAGATCGAGCATGGCGTCAGTCCTTAACCGCTCCGCCCAGTCCGGAGACCAGGCGTCGCTGTACGAGTACGAAGAAAACCAGCACCGGGACAGTCATCACCGTCGAGGCTGCCATGATCCCTCCCCAATCGTTTTCCTCCGGCTTGAAGAAAACCAGCAGTGCCATCGGAAGTGTCGACTGCGAGGTGTCGCTGATGATGAATGACTTGGCGAAGAGGAAGTCGTTCCATGTGGAGATGAAGGAGAAGACGCTGGTCGCGACGAGGCCGGGGAAGACCAGCGGAAAAAGGATCTGCCACAGGAAGCGGGAGCGGCTCGCGCCGTCGATGTACGCCGCCTCCTCCAGCGCCTCGGGGACCGCCTTGACGAAGCCGCGCAGCATCCACACCGCGAACGGCAGCGAGAAGGCGATGTGCGGCAGGATCAGCGAGCCGAGCGTATTGAGCTGTCCGAAGTCCCTCATGTCGAGGAAAGAGATCAGGCCGAGCTGTTGAAGTGCTCTCCCTCGTCAACTGAATAAGGGAGATTCCCTCCTACCTTGCGGTGGCGGGCTTGACGCGGCGTGCGCGCCTTGCGACTGCCCTCCCGGCAGCCGGGACGAGCGCGTGGCCCGTCCGGTACAGGTGCAAGTGGTTGCGTGCGGCGTTGTGGTCGGCGTTGCCCGCCCAGCCGCACGCGGGGTTCTTGCATACGAACACGGCCTGGGACTCCCGGCTGCCCGGTGTGACGGTGTGGCACTGCGAGCAACGCTGGGAGGTGCCGGGGGCGGGGACCTTGGCGAGGGTGCCGCCGCGGTGGGCGAGCTTGTACGTCAGGAGTTCCACGGTACGGCCCCACGCCTCACCCAAGATGGACCGGTTGAGGCCCGCCTTCTGGGCGACGGTGCGGCCCGGGGCCTCGATGCTGCCGCGCGCGGAGGCGGTCATGTTCGTGATGGTGAGTGCCTCGACCACGGCCGTGCCGTACTTGACTGCGATCTCGGTAGTGGTCTTGTGCTGCCAGTCGTCGCGCCGGCGCTTGGCTGTCGCGCGGATGCGGGCGATCTGGTCATATGCGCGAGTCAGGCGGCGGCTGGTGCGCTCGCCTTTCTCGCGGTGCTCTTTGCGGTGGGCGGCGCGTTGTTCCCAGCGCAGCAACTTGGCCTGCTCCTTCGGCGTGAGCCAGGACCCGTGGTCGTACTGTTCGCCGTCGGACAGGGTGAGGGGGATGGTGATGCCGACGTCGATGCCGACCTCGGGCCCAGTGTGCGGCTCAGGCTTGGGTGTGAGGGTCTGGACGCGGAACGCGATGTGCCAGCCGAAGGCGTCCTTGACCAGCCGGGCGCCGGTGATCCGGTTGTTGTTGTCGGCGCGGCTTCCGACGGGGAGGTCTTTGGTCCAGCGGAAGCGGATCCGGCCGAGTTTGGGGATGTTGACCATGCCCCAGCGGCGGTGCACCCGCACCACGTGAAGGTCCCGGCCCTGGGGGACGTCCACGCTCATCACGGTGCGGAAGCGGGCCTTGAACTCCGGCGCCCCCGCCTGGCGCTCCCAGCAGTTCTTCCACGCCTGGAAATATGTCTTGAGGACCGCTTGGGCGGCCTGGGCGGGCAGTGCTCCGAGCCAGTCGACCTCCGCGCGGGCCTGGCGGATGGCCGCATCGGCCGCGGCCAGGGTGCGCTTGTCGCGCGGGAGCATGGTCCACCAGTCGTGCAGCAGGTTCCACAGGGTGCGTGCCGCATGCGCTTGCCGGTCCAGCGCGCCGGCCTGGGCAGAGGACAGAGCGAGCCGGGCACGATGTCCGAACTGCCGCTTCTCCAGCTCCTGTTGGTCCATGACGTCAGACGCTAGCATTGGTTTATGTCACCGAGGTGGGAACCAAACAACGAGGTCAGAAGCGGTCGCCATGTGATCTGCAACTTGCATGTTCATTTGGTGTTCGTCACCAAATTCCGTCGCGGAGTGTTCACCGACGCCATGCTGAGCCGCTGCGAAGAGGTTATGCGGGAGGTGTGCACGGACTTCGAGGCCGAGCTGCGCGAGTTCAATGGCGAGGACGGTCACGTCCACCTGCTGGTGCACTACCCGCCCAAGGTTGCCCTCTCCCGACTGGTCAACTCCCTCAAGGGTGTCTCCTCCCGCCGCCTGCGCCAGGAATACGCGCCGCACGTGCGCCGCTACCTGTGGGGCGGACGCTTCTGGTCCGGCTCCTACTTCGCCGCATCCTGCGGCGGCGCACCCCTCACTGCCGTACGCCAATACATCGAGCAACAACAACGCCCCGCGTGAAGCCGTGTCCGGCGCTGCCCAACCGATACCGCGGCGCTCCACATCGCACCCGCGGAGATGGCCGTCACCTCCCTGGCAAACAGGGAAGCGACGGCACAGATCCCGGGTATGCCTTGCCTCCGACTGTCACCGACTGCTTGACGGTCGAGTCGGAGTCCTCGACCTCGCACCCGGGCGCCGAACTCCTCGGTGACGTCGGCGGGTCCGCCGCCCTTGAATGCAGCCTTGATCTTCTGGGCGCGGGTCTCAACCGGTGTGTACTCGATCACGACTTGTGACCGGCGGGAGCACCCTGTGCAACGCGAACGGCCCCCGCGGCGCGCCGATGCGCACCGCGGGGGCCGGCCCGTACCTCTACTGCTTACTTCTTGCCGCTGCTGTCCTTGCCACCCTTGTCCTTGTCGCCGCCTGCGCCCAGAGACTCGAAGATCTCCTTGCACATCGGACAGACCGGATACTTCTTCGGGTCGCGGCCCGGAACCCAGACCTTGCCGCAGAGCGCGACGACGGGCGTACCGTCGAGGGCGCTCGCCATGATCTTGTCCTTCTGGACGTAATGGGCGTACCGCTCGTGGTCTCCGTCGCCGTGCGAGGTCTGCGGCGTCGGCTCGACGAGGGTCCCCGTACCTGCCCCGCGCTCGGGCTCGGGCTCAAGAGTGCTCATGGCGTCCAAGGGTACCCACCCCGGGCCCGTTCAGTTCAGGCTCGGATCGTCCGGGTACGTCGCGATCATCGCGAGCCGGCTGCGCTGCCTGCGCAGTACGGCCCGCCACAGGCTCTCCGGCTCCGGTGACGACACATCGCCGGGCTCCGACTCGACGACGTACCAGGCGCCGCTCTTCAGTTCCTCCTCCAGCTGGCCGGGGCCCCACCCCGCGTACCCGGCGAAGATCCGCAGCGAGGCGAGCGCCGCCGCGAGGAGTTCCGGCGGGGCCTCCAGGTCGACCAGGCCGATCGCGCCGTACACCCGCCGCCAGCCGAGCGGACCCTCGTCGCCGGGGATCACCGCGACCCCGAGGGCGGAGTCGAGCGACACCGGGCCGCCCTGGAAGATGACGTCCGGATCACCCGCGAGACCGGCCCAGGGCAGCAGGATGTCCCGTACTCCGACCGGCGTCGGCCGGTTGAGGACCACGCCGAGCGAGCCCTCCTCGTCGTGGTCGATGAGGAGCACCACCGCGCGGTCGAAATTCGGGTCCGCGAGGGCCGGGCTGGCCACCAGCAGCCGTCCTGTGAGCGAGGACACCTCCGTCATGGCAGACATGATCCCGCACATTCGCCCTCCGGGGGGAGCGGACGGCAGTCTGTGAGGCTGCGCAGCTCAGGGCGCACCGGAGCAACGGGAGCGCGCACCGCCGGAACGTCACACTCCGCAGAGGGTGCTGTGCGGAGCGTGTTGTGTCTGATTCATGACATAGGTGAAGCCCGCTTGGCCTTACGGCACAGGGGTAGTCGCCCCTTACTCTTTTCTCTGGCCACCTGTCCGACAACTCCGGAACGCGAGATCCATGACCGGCACTGAAGATGTACTGCTCGTCCACGGCGGAACCCCGCTCGAGGGCGAGATCCGCGTCCGCGGCGCGAAGAACCTGGTGCCGAAGGCGATGGTCGCCGCGCTCCTCGGCAGCGGTCCGAGCCGACTGCGCAACGTGCCCGACATCCGTGACGTGCGCGTCGTACGTGGACTGCTCCAGCTGCACGGCGTAACGGTCCGCCCTGGGGAGGAACCGGGTGAGCTGATCCTCGACCCGTCCCACGTCGAGTCGGCCAACGTCGCCGACATCGACGCCCACGCGGGCTCCTCGCGCATCCCGATCCTGTTCTGCGGCCCACTGCTGCACCGGCTCGGCCACGCCTTCATCCCCGGCCTCGGCGGCTGCGACATCGGCGGCCGGCCGATCGACTTCCACTTCGAGGTGCTGCGGCAGTTCGGCGCGACGATCGAGAAGCGGGCGGACGGCCAGTACCTGGAGGCCCCGCAGCGGCTGCGCGGCTGCAAGATCCGGCTGCCGTACCCGTCGGTCGGCTCGACGGAGCAGGTGCTGCTGACGGCCGTACTGGCGGAAGGCGTGACGGAACTCTCCAACGCCGCCGTGGAGCCGGAGATCGAGGACCTCATCTGCGTACTGCAGAAAATGGGCGCGATCATCTCCATGGACACCGACCGGACCATCCGGATCACCGGTGTCGACTCGCTCGGCGGCTACAACCACCGCGCCCTCCCGGACCGCCTGGAGGCGGCTTCCTGGGCGTCGGCGGCGCTGGCCACCGAGGGCAACATCTACGTGCGCGGCGCGCAGCAGCGCTCGATGATGACGTTCCTGAACACGTTCCGCCGGGTCGGCGGCGCGTTCGAGATCGACGACGAGGGCATCCGCTTCTGGCACCCGGGCGGCCCGCTCAACGCGATCGCCCTGGAGACCGACGTACACCCCGGTTTCCAGACCGACTGGCAGCAGCCGCTGGTCGTGGCGCTGACGCAGGCGTCGGGTCTGTCCATCGTCCACGAGACGGTGTACGAGTCGCGCCTGGGCTTCACCTCCGCGCTGAACCAGATGGGCGCGCACATCCAGCTCTACCGCGAGTGCCTGGGCGGCTCCGACTGCCGCTTCGGCCAGCGCAACTTCCTGCACTCGGCGGTCGTCAGCGGCCCGACGAAGCTCCAGGGCGCGGATCTGGTCATCCCCGACCTGCGCGGCGGCTTCTCGTACCTGATCGCGGCGCTCGCGGCGCAGGGCACGTCCCGGGTCCACGGCATCGACCTGATCAACCGCGGCTACGAGAACTTCATGGAGAAGCTCGTGGAGCTCGGTGCGAAGGTCGAGCTGCCGGGCGGCGCGCTCGTGTGATCGTTTGACCTACGCCGAAGGGGCGGCCGTCCGGATTACCGGGTGGCCGCCCCTTTCGCTGTGCTCGTACGCGCTGTGCTCGTACGCCCGCTCTTACGCCCGGCTCAGTCCCGCCCGGCGGAGACCGAGGAGGTCTTCGACGCCTGGCCGCCGTCGCCGGACGAGGCAGGTGCCGATCCCATGCTGGCGGCGAGCGTCGCGGTCAGGAGTACGGCGCCCACCACAAGCAGGGAGCGGCTCGGTCGGGCCTGGTTCGATACGCGCACGTTCTACTCCTGGGTCTCTGAGTCGGCGAACGCGCGCCTTACCAGTTTCCAGGGACGTAAACCTCTTGTGTTCTGAGAATGCTTCAGCCGCCGGAGGCCGTGAGCGGGCTTCTGCGGGGGTACGGCGCCCCGCCCGGCCCCTGAGGCGCTCGGCGGCCTCGCGCGGCCTCCACCGGCCCCTGAGCCATGCCGAAGGGGGCGGCCACCCGGCGTATTCCGGATGACCGCCCCCTTCGGGTGTGCCTTGAGTGTTACTTGCCCTTGGCGGCTTCCTTGAGCTTGGAGCCCGCGGAGACCTTCACGCTGTAGCCGGCCGGGATCTGGATCGGGTCGCCGGTCTGCGGGTTACGAGCGGTGCGAGCGGCACGGTGGGTGCGCTCGAAGGTCAGGAAGCCGGGGATGGTGACCTTCTCGTCGCCCTTGGCGACAATCTCGCCGACGGTCTCGGCGAGAGCGGCCAGCACGGCGTCGGCGTCCTTGCGGGTCACGTCGGCGCGGTCGGCCAGGGCGGCCACCAGCTCACTGCGGTTCATGTTTGTACTCCCGTGTTCTTCTTGCCTGTAAGGCGTGAGATCGAAGCCGATGCTGCCAGGGCCCTCGGACAGTCCCCGGACCCGGGTCTGTCGTCAGACCCTCGCGCCCAAATACGCATCCTGCCCCCACCAGCGGCGGGAAAGCCAATCCGGCACCCTCCGGAGTCACACGAAAAGCGCCACAGGCTCGACTTGGTGACGCTCCGTCCGCTGCCGGAAGCGGACCGCAGGGCCCTGCAGGACTCTGCAGGGGCCCCGCGGGCTCATTGCCCGCCACCCTAGAGGGGGCCGTGAGGCCCCGCGACCCGCGACGCGCCGGGTGGGCAGCCGGGAAAGATCAGGCGGACGTGGAACCCGTCACAGCGGATCCCACGGACTTGGCAGCCGTACGGACGGCTCCCGCGACCGCGCCCGCCACCTTGTCGTTGAAGACCGACGGGATGATGTAGTTCGCGTTGAGCTCGTCCTCGGTGACGACGTCGGCGAGGGCGGCCGCGGCGGCCAGCATCATCTCCGTGTTGACGGTCCGGGAGTGGGCGTCCAGGAGGCCTCGGAAGACGCCGGGGAAGACCAGCACGTTGTTGATCTGGTTCGGGAAGTCGGAGCGGCCGGTGGCCACAACAGCCGCCGTCTGACGGGCGATTGCGGGCTCGACCTCGGGGTCCGGGTTCGCGAGCGCGAAGACGATCGCACCGTCCGCCATCGCCGCGACGTCGTCGCCGTTCAGGACGTTCGGGGCCGATACGCCGATGAAGACGTCCGCGCCGACCACGGCCTCCTTGAGGGTGCCGGTGACCCCTTCGGGGTTGGTGTTGTCGGCGATCCAGCGCAGCGGCGACTCGGGGGCGGCGTCGACGAGGTCCTCGCGGCCCGCGTGCACCACGCCGTGGATGTCGGCGACGACCGCGTGCTTTACGCCCGCCGCGATCAGGAGCTTGAGGATGGCCGTACCGGCCGCGCCCGCGCCGGACATGACGACCCGTACGTCACCGATCGACTTGCCGACCACGCGCAGCGCGTTGGTCAGTGAGGCGAGGACCACAATGGCCGTGCCGTGCTGGTCGTCGTGGAAGACGGGGATGTCGAGGGCCTCGCGCAGGCGCGCCTCGATCTCGAAGCAGCGGGGCGCGGAGATGTCTTCGAGGTTGATGCCCGCGAAGCCGGGGGCGATGGCTTTGACGATCTCAACAATCGCGTCACTGTCCTGCGTGTCCAGGCAGATCGGCCACGCGTCGATGCCGGCGAAGCGTTTGAAGAGGGCCGCCTTGCCCTCCATGACCGGCAGCGCGGCCATCGGGCCGATGTTGCCCAGGCCGAGCACCGCGGAGCCGTCCGTCACGACGGCGACGGAGTTGCGCTTGATGGTCAGGCGGCGCGCGTCCTCGGGGTTCTCGGCGATCGCCATGCACACGCGGGCGACACCCGGCGTGTAGATCATCGAAAGATCGTCACGGTTGCGGATGGGGTGCTTGGAGGCCATCTCGATCTTGCCGCCGAGGTGCATCAGGAAGGTACGGTCGGAGACCTTGCCCAGCACCACACCCTCGATGCCGCGCAGACCCTCGACGATCTCGTCGGCGTGCGCGGTCGAGCTCGCCGCGATCGTGACGTCGATCCGCAGCTTCTCGTGGCCGGAGGCGGTCACGTCGAGGCCGGTCACCGACCCGCCGTGGGACTCGACGGCGGTGGTGAGCTGGCTGACCGCGGTCCCGCTCGCGGGGACCTCCAGCCGGACCGTCATCGAGTACGAGACGCTGGGCGCCGTTGCCATGGCCGACTTCCTCTGCTTTCCCTAGCTTCATTGCTACGTGGCCGTGGCTGTTGCCCGGCGACGCCTTCCGATGGTCGCACCTACCTGCGGGTAGCAGGTAATGCGGTCATTTTGTTTTCGGAAAGTGTTTTCCACCATACGAGAAGTGCTGGTGGAACAAAAGAGGTCCGCGGCACCCGGGGGTGCCGCGGACCTGTTCTTTGTATGTACGCACTAAAGCTAAGTGGCACCGACCCGCCATGCTCGCCTCGCGGCAAGTGGTCGCTCGAAGCGACGAAGGTTGGGCCCGGGGGCTTGGATCGAGCCGGTGCCACCACCAGGCTAACAAACCACCCCGGGAAGTGATCCCCCGATGACAAGTTGACCCGGATCGACCTCACCCGGATTCAGCGCAAGAGCGCCGGAACCCCGTCCGCACCCGGCTTGTCCCGCTCCCCCGAAACGACCGTGAGCTGCTGCGTCGCGCGCGTCAGCGCCACGTACAGCACCCGCAGGCCCGCCGGGGACTCCTCCGCGATCTCGGCCGGCGATACGACGACCGTCGCGTCGTACTCCAAGCCCTTCGCCTCCAGGCTGCCGAGCGCCACCACACGCTCGCCGAGCGGCGCGAGCCACTTGCGGGCCTGGGCGCGACGGTTCATCGCGACCACTACGCCGACGGTGCCGTCCACGCGGTCCAGGAGGCGCTGTGCCTCCTCGCGGGTGGTCCGGGCAAGATCATTGCCGCGTACGACGCTGCTGTGCTCATTGTTCGTGGTCACAAAACGCGGCTCCACGCCCGTGGAGCGGACAGCGGCGGGCGACTCCATGCCGGGCATGGCCCGCTGGAGGACCTTGGCGGCGAGGGCGGCGATCTCCGCCGGGTTGCGGTAGTTCACGGTCAGCGTGAAGCGGCGGCGCGGACGCCCGCCGAGGGCCTCGTCGCGGGCCGCGGCCGCCTCGTCCGGGTCGGTCCACGACGACTGCGCCGCGTCCCCGACGATCGTCCACGTCGCGTGCCGGCCCCGGCGGCCGACCATCCGCCACTGCATGGGCGTGAGGTCCTGCGCCTCGTCGACGATCACGTGCGCGTACTCGGTGCGTTCCAGCGCGAGCCGCTCGGCCCGCTCCCACTGCGTCTCCTCGCGCTGCGGCATGAGCTCTTCCAGGCCGCTGAGCTGGTCCAGCGGGTCGTACTCGCGCTTGCGCTTGGGGCGGGCCGGCGTACCGAGCAGGGTCTGGAGCTCGTCCAGGAGCGCCACGTCGTGCACGGACAGCGGACCGTTGCCCTCCGCGTCCAGGCGGCGCAGCGAGCGGGCCAGCTGGCGGGTCTCGCGCGGGTTCAGTACGCGGCGGGCCCAGCGGCCGAGGCGCCGGTCGTCGGCCATGGCGGCGAGCACGCGGCGCGGCGTGAGCTCGGGCCACCAGGCGTCCATGAACTCGATGAACTCGGACTCGGTCGAAATGTCCTCGTCGAAGCCGGAGCGCAGCTCCGCGATCAGCTCCTGGTCGGTGTATCTGCCCCGGCCGCTGGACTTCGACCACAGGGCGTCCAGGAGCAGCTTGCGGGCGCGGGGGCGCAGCAGGTTGACGGGGGCGGTGCCGCTGAGGACGTTGTGGCGGATGCGGTTCAGATCGTCGGCGTTCAGCTCCACGCGCTGGCCGAAGGCGACTACGCGCAGGCGGGTGGGGGTCCGGGCGGCCTCCTGGGACTCCTGCGGCTCCTCGTCGCCGAAGCTCAGCTGGCCGTCCTCGGCGGGGGCCGCCGGGGCGGGCGGCGCGTCCAGGGCGCCGCGCGCCGCGTTGCGCAGCACCTTGAGCATGCGCGAGGAGCCCTTGATGCGGGAGATGTTCGGTTCGTCGTACGTCGACGCCTCCGCGCCGTCGACCAGCGAGCCCACCGCGCGGATCGCGACCTGGCCCTCCTCGCCCAGCGAAGGCAGCACGCCCTCGGTGTACGCCACCAGCAGCGGGGTCGGGGACACGATGAGGATGCCGCCCGCGTACTTCCGCCGGTTCTGGTAGAGCAGGTACGCGGCGCGGTGCAGGGCCACGGCGGTCTTGCCGGTGCCCGGGCCGCCGGAGACCTCCGTGACGGAGGCGGCGGGCGCGCGGATGACCAGGTCCTGCTCGGCCTGGATCGACGACACGATGTCGCGCATCGTGTGGCTGCGGGCCTGCCCGAGCGCCGCCATGAGCGCGCCGTCACCGATCACCGGCAGCGGCTCGCCGTTCAGCGTCGCGGTCAGCTCGGGGCGCATCAGGTCGTCCTCGACGCCGAGCACCTTGCGGCCCTTGGAGCGGATGACCCGGCGGCGTACGACACGGCCCGGCTCCTTGGGCGTGGAGCGGTAGAACGGCGCGGCGGCCGGGGCCCGCCAGTCGATGACCAGCGGGCTGTAGTCGGAGTCGAGTACGCCGATACGCCCGATGTGCAGCGTCTCCGCGATCTCCGCCGTGAGGTCGGGGCGTACCGCGTCGTCGGCCGGGTCCACCGAGGTGAACGCGCCGTCCGGGCCCTTCTCGCCGTCCTTGCCCCGGAGCAGGTCGATGCGTCCGAAGAGGAAGTCCTCGAATTCGTTGTTCAGCCGGTTGAGGTGAATTCCGGCGCGGAAAACCTGCGCGTCGCGTTCCGCGAGCGCGCCGGGAGTGCCGACCTGACCGCGCTTGGCGGCGTCGTTCATGAGGAATTCCGCCTCGTGGATCTTCTCCTCCAGACGGCGGTACACCTGATCCAGATGATCCTGTTCCACACCGATTTCGCGGGTCCGTGCCGACTCCTGCGAGGAGGAGTCGGCAACGGAATTCACGGAATCGACAGCGGCATCCTGCGCGGCCACCGAGGCCCCCTTCTGACGTGCTGCGGGCAGCCGTCAACCGTACGCGACGGGGGGCCGCGACCGCACCTGTCAGAAGCGGAGAATTGTGCTGATCTGTCAGGCTTCTACCTCGACGAGGCGCTTTCCGTCGAAGGTCCGGACCTCGAAGTGGTCGATTTCGTTACGGTTCATCGCCGCCCCGCCGTGGACGTACAGCGGGCTCTTCGCCATCTCGTTCGTGCTGTCCGCGATGCCGTATCCCCATTTCGGGACGGCCCAGCTCGTCACTGTCTCTTCCTGGCCGTCCTTCGAGACCGCGATCAGGCTGCACTTCAGCGGACCCTTGACGTTCTTGAGCTCCAGCACGGTGTGGGTGCCCCAGGCCTTCTTCTCCATGCCGACCGTGGCGCTGACCTTCGTGCTCGCGTCGGTCGCGACGATCTTCTCCTCCATGTGGTTGAAGAAGGCGTCCTCGGCCGGGCTGGTGGGGTGGGGCTCTCCCGCGATGTTGCCGCCCCTGTCGTCGTTGCCTGCCGTCAGACCAGCCACGACGGCGATCGTGGGGCTGCCGACCACCAGTACCGCCGCTGCCGCTACCAGGTAGAACCCGCGTCGGCGGCGCTGCGCGCGGCCCGCGGCGACCTCGTCGGTGAGCCGGCTCAGCAGTTGCGGGCTCGGCTCGGTCAGCCGTGGAGGCGGGCCGGGGGACTCGGCCAGCGCGGCCATCATCGGCTCCATGCCCGCGAAGTCGTCCAGCTGCGCGGCGCAGTACTCACAGTAGGCGAGGTGGGCCTCGAAGGCGGTGGCATCCGCGTCGTCCAGGATGCCGAGCACATATGCGCCGACGGCGTCATGCTCGGAGTGCCGGTCGTGCGTCGTCATGCCGTCACCCCTCGTTCCTCCAGCGCGAGTTTCATGGACCGCAGTGCGTAGAAGACCCGGGACCTGACGGTCCCGCTGGGTATGCCGAGCACTTCGGCCGCCTCATTGACCGTACGCCCTCTGAAGTACGTCTCGACAAGTGCTTCCCGGTGAGCGGGAGTCAAATCGTCGAGCGCGTCGGAGAGCGTCATCAGCCACAACGCCTTGTCGATCTCGTCCTCCGCGGGCATGACCTCCAGCGGCGACGGATCGACCTCCTGCGGCCGGGACTGCCGGCTGCGGTGGTTGTCGATGACGATGCGTCTTGCGACCGTCACCAGCCAGGGGCGTACAGAACCGGTCGCCCGGTTGAGCTGACCGGCGTTCTTCCAGGCACGGATGAGCGTCTCCTGTACGACGTCCTCGGCGCGCTGGCGGTCGCCGGCGACGAGGCGGAGTACGTAGGCGAGCAGTGGTCCGGCGTGTTCTCGGTAGAGCGCGCGCATCAACTCCTCGTCGGGTGTTGGTTTTTCGGCGCGCGGTCGTTCGCTCCGATGTCGAGCCCTGTGCTGACGGCTATCGGCCACGGCCGCATCCTCGCGCACCCGAACCTCCCGGTCGAGACCCTGTGTGGCTCCCTCCCCCATCACTACGCAGGGGTTCGGCGATCGACTCAACGCGATCCAAAAAAGTTTTCAGGTGCGGGTTTCAGGTGCCGGTGTCAGGTGCGGGCCGCGGCTGACGCGCGGCGCCGGTGCCGGTGCCGGGCCACTCGTTCCCGGTTGCCGCACACCTCGCTGGAGCACCAGCGCCTGCGGCGGCCGCGGGATGTGTCGAGGTACAGGCGGGCGCAGTTGTCGCCCTCGCACTGGCGCAGCAGGGCGCGGGCGACGGGGTCCGTGAGGAGGTCCACCGTGTCGCGGGCGACGGTGGCGAGCAGTGGGGTGCATTGGGGGGCGTCGCTGAGGGCTCTGATCCAGGCGCCGTCCGGGGTACGTACGGCTCTGACGCCGGGGGGTGGGGTGGCGGCGAGGTTGTTGATGTGGTCAAGGGCGCGGGAGGCGGGGCGACCTTGGAGCTGAGCGTGCACCAATTCGGCGACGTACGCCCGCACTTCGGCGAATCTGCTGACCCACTCGTCGTCCACGGCGTCCAGCACCGCGTCGCCGGGCACGAGTTTCGCACCCACGAGCCACTCCCGCAGGCGTGCGGGTTGGTTCAGTTGCTCGGTGGGATGCGCGCCTGTCGCCACCAGGTCCAGACAGACCCGTCCGGAATCGAACCGCAACTCGCACGAGCCTGCGCTGCCCGCTGCCATGCGTCTGTCACCGCCTTCGCCGTCCCACCTTCAGAGTGCCCGGCGGGGCGCCCCGCCGGAACCCCTCCTGCCGGTCCGGTCTTACCGGTGCAAGATGCGCTGAAAGATTCTGTGGTCGCGCCACTCGCCGTTGATGTGGAGGTAGTTCGGGGCGATGCCGATCTCTTCGAAGCCGTTCTTGACGAGTACGCGCTGCGAGGCGGCGTTGGTCAGCAGCGTGCCGGCGGCGACGCGGTGCAGACCGAGGTCGTCGCGGGCCACGCGGCAGACTTCCGCCACGGCGGCGGTGGCGAGGCCGCGGCCGGTGCGGGTTACGTCGATCCAGTAGCCGAGGTTGGAGCTCTGGAAGGGGCCGAGGACGATGTTGGAGAGCGTGAACGCGCCGATGACGGCTTCGCTGTCGGTGAGGACCCAGGGTACGGCCCGCCCCGCGGCCATCTCCTCCAGCTCAGCGGCCAGCCGGCCGGCCTGCCCCTCGGGCGTGTAGAAGGCGTCTGGCCGGTCGGGCTCGAAGGGCCGCAGGTGCGCACGATTGCGGGCCAGGGCTTCGCCGAGAGGGCGGGCATCATCCAGGGTCACGGGCCGAAACACGATCCCGGGGGCGACCGTACGGGGGTAAATGATCACCCACGTACGGTACGAGGGCACGGTGTCGGTCCCGCGGCGGGGCGTCTCCTCGGGTGCCGAACGTTCGGGTACTGGGTTTCGTTCGGGGTGGTTGCGTTCGACACCCTGCGGGGAGCGCCCCGCCACGTCCCCTCACCCACCGTGACCCGCGAAGCCGGCACTTCCAGCAACCCACCCCGGTCATTCCAGCCCGCACGGCCACTCCAGCCCATCCGGCTACTCCAGCCCGTCCGGCGTTTGAGGACCGGGGTCTGGGGCGGAGCCCCAGGTGCCCGCCCCCGGCCGGGCGCCAGAACGGGGGCGGCGGTTTACGCGTCCGCGTACTTCGTGTCCGCCGACGGGTCCAGTGCCAAGCGGTAGCCCCGCTTGACCACCGTCTGGATCAGGTTCGGCGCGCCGAGGGACGTGCGCAGGCGGGCCATCGCCGTTTCCACGGCGTGCTCGTCCCGGCCGGAGCCGGGGAGCGCCCGCAGGAGGTCCGCTCGGGAGACGACCCAGCCGGGGCGGCGGACCAGGGCCCGCAGCAGGGACATGCCGGCGGGCGGCACAGGGCGCAGCTCGCCGTCGACCACGACCGCGTGGCCCCGGATCTCGATGCTGCGGCCGGCGACCGGCAGGGTGCGGGCGCGGCCGGGGAGTTCGCGGCACACCAGCTGGACCAGCGGGCCGAGGCGGAAGCGGTCGGGCTGGACCGTGTCGATGCCGTGCGCCTGGAGGGGGAGCGCGGTGACCGGGCCGACGCAGGCCGCCAGTACGTCGTGGTTGAGGGCCTCCAGGAGGTCGGGCAGCTGCCCTCGTTCTTCGGCCCGGGAGAGCAGTGACGCCGCGGCCGGGGCGCTGGTGAAGGCCAGGGCGTTCACCCCGCCCCCCACCGTCGCGTCGATGAGCCGGTCCAGCGGTGCGATGTCCTCCGGCGGCATCCAGCGGTAGACGGGAACGCCGACCACCTCCGCCCCGCCCGCCCGCAGCGCCTCGACGAAGCCGGGCAGCGGTTCGCCGTGCAGCTGGATCGCGATACGGCGGTCCGCCACACCCTCGGCGAGGAGGCGGTCGAGGACCTCGGCCATGGACTCGGAGGTGGGCGACCACTCCTCGGTGAGGCCGGCCGCACGAATGGCGCCTTTCACCTTGGGCCCGCGGGCCAGAAGCTCGACGCCCCCGAGCCTCGCCAGAAGGGCCTCGCCCAGGCCCCAGCCGTCCGCCGCCTCCACCCAGCCCCGGAACCCGATCGCCGTCGTCGCGATCACGACGTCGGGCGCGTTGTCGATCAGCTGCTTCGTGGTGGCCAGGAGCTCGCTGTCGTCGGACAGCGGCACGATCCGCAGCGCGGGCGCGTGCATGACCACCGCGCCGCGCCGGGTCAGCAACGTGCCCAGCTCGTCGGCGCGCCGGGCGGCGGTGACACCGACGGTGAAGCCCGCTAGCGGGCCGTGCTGGGGCTCTGGCTGTGGTTCCTGCGTGGCGTTGTTCACGGACATCGCGTACCCGGCTCTCATACCGCTGTGCTGGTCGTGCGGAGGACCGAGCCTGTCAACACCACGTGACAGACTCGGTTCCTTCATATTTCCCGGCCGTTACGGACCCGCGCGGCTCACACCTCCGCATACGTGAGCTGCGGCTTCGCCGGCACGGCCGCCGGACGCCGAAGGTATACCGCCCAGGTGACGGCGAAGCACGCGGCGTAGAAGGCCAGGAAGGCCGCGAAGGCCGCCGTACCCGTTCCCGCTGTCTGGAAAGACTGACGGAAGGCGAGGTTGATCGCGAGTCCGCCCAGCGCGCCGACCGCGCCGATCAGCCCCATGGACGCCCCGGACAGCCGCCGCCCGTACGCCGCCGCCTCCTCGCCCTCCATTCCGTTCGCCAGCGCCTTCGCCTGGAAGATCGCGGGGATCATCTTGTACGTCGAACCGTTGCCGAGGCCGCTCAGGACGAACAGCGCGGTGAAGCCGGTCAGGAAGACGGGGAGGGACTTCGTGGTGGAGGCGTAGACGACCACGGACGTTGCCGCTGCCATCGCGGCGAAGTTCCAGAGGGTGATGCGCGCGCCGCCGAAACGGTCGGCGAGGGAGCCGCCGAGGGGGCGGATCAGCGAGCCGAGGAGCGGGCCGATGAAGGTGAGCGAGGCCGCCTGGAGCGGCGTACGGCCGAACTGGGTCTGGAGGACCAGGCCGAAGGCGAAGCTGTAGCCGATGAAGGAGCCGAACGTCCCGACGTAGAGGAAGGCCATGATCCAGGTGTGCGGGGCGCGGATGGCCGCCTTCGCCGCCCCCGTGTCGTTGCGTACGGGCGCCAGGTTGTCCATCCACAGCGCGGCGCACACCGCCGCGAGGATGATCAGCGGGATGTACGCGGCCAGGAGGATGCGGGGGTGGTTCGCGCCCGCCACCGCGATGACCAGCAGGCCCACGAGCTGGACCACCGGTACGCCGATGTTTCCGCCGCCCGCGTTCAGGCCGAGCGCCCAGCCCTTCTTACGGAGCGGGAAGAAGGAGTTGATATTGGTCATGGAGGAGGCGAAGTTGCCGCCTCCGACGCCGGTGAGCGCCGCCACCACCATGAAGGTGGTGTACGACGTGCCGGGTTCCATGACGGCGTACGCCGCGCCCGTCGGCAGGAGCAGCATCAGGGCGCTGAAGATGGTCCAGTTCCGGCCACCGAAGCGGGCCACGGCGAAGGTGTACGGCACCCGGACGACCGCGCCGACGAGCGTGGCGGTGGCGATCAGGAAGAACTTGCCCGCCGGGTCGATGCCGTACTCCGGGCCCATGAAGAGCACCATCACGGACCACAGGGTCCAGATGGAGAAGCCGATGTGCTCGGAAAATACGGAGAAGAGCAGGTTGCGGCGGGCGATCCGCTCTCCTGATTCCTTCCAGAAGGTGTCGTCCTCGGGGTCCCACTGTTCGATCCACCGGCCTGCCATGACGCGCCTCCACGAGTATTCGGGTCGTAGAGGCGACGCTAGGGACAGTGGATTTCAGGCCCCGTGCCGTGAGGTGACCGGCGCGCAACCTTGATCTCACCCGGCGCGGGGCCGGGCGGTGAGGGAGCGGGCCGGGGACTGTACGGCCTGCATGCAGCTGACCGACGGGCGCCACTGCCGCGATCTCAGCGGGAGCGGAATTCCTCTCCGTACATGTGCCAGGTCAGCGGTGTCCTCAGATCGAGATTGCCCTCCCGCAGGAAGACCCGCTGGGCCGTGTCGATGCGGCTGGTGTCGCGACCGGAATCCGACTGCTTCATCACCTGGCGGCAGGTGTCCAGGAACGCGTTGAGGTACACCGTCTCCTTGCCGCCCTCGGCCTTGGTCTTCGCCTTGGCCATCGCGCGCTCGCGGATCCCGTAGAAACCGTCACGGCCGACGCCGGGGCCGTGCAGGACCATCGCGTCGTAGTAGATGAACTGGCCGAGCGTCCCGAGGCCGTCCATCTTCGCGAGGTCGACAGCCTCCTTGAAGTACATGCTGTCCCGCAGTTCGTCCTGCGCCGCGCGGAAGGCGGCCTGGTCGGCCTCCTGCTCCCACGCCTCGGTGAAACCGTCCAGGCCCTTGTGCGAGTCGGTGCCGTTGACCTCGCGCAGAGCGGGCAGGTACTCGGCCAGGCCGTTGTCGGGGTGGTCCTCGGTGTAGGACTCGACAAGCGTCAGCATGTCCTTCGTGCCGGAGCAGAAGCCGACCACACCGCCGC
This sequence comes from Streptomyces sp. ISL-96, assembly GCF_018614035.1. Classification (GTDB taxonomy): domain Bacteria; phylum Actinomycetota; class Actinomycetes; order Streptomycetales; family Streptomycetaceae; genus Streptomyces. The sequence goes on along the minus strand of NZ_JAGGPA010000035.1, from coordinate 55,162 downwards.
AGTAGCCGGAGCCGTGACCGCTGTCCGCGATGTGGCCGTACAGGCTGCGCCACTTCTTCGTGGAATTCATGGCGGTCGCCACCAGCTCGTGGGCGAGTTCCTTCTTGTCCGGGGCCGCGAGGCCCGGCGGCAGCTTCGCTATCAGGTCCTCGGCCGCATCGCGTTCATGCCGCGCGCGCTCGGCGGTGCTGCGCGCCTGGTCCGCTTCGGACTGGGCCGGGGCGAAAGCGTACAAGGAGATCATCGCGACGGGGGCGATGGCGAAGAGGAGCCAGCTGACGCGCTTCATCCTGTTGCTTCCGATCGTTGTGCGACCTTGCTGCGGGCCTTGCCGTTCGGCCAGAGGCGCGGGCTTCGCCGGCCGGCGACGTCCTCGACCCAGCCGACGGCCAGGATCATCAGAGCGAGTAGCGGCCAGACCAGTACGAACGTGAGGAATTGGTAGGAATTACCCAGCATTTCGGCGAAGTTGTCGCTCACGAACGGGATCTTCCACAGCAGGTCGATCAGCGGGACCGCCAGCAGGATCAGGATGTTGTGCCAGAGGTAGATGGTGATCGCTCGGTTGTTGAACAACGTCACCAGCTTGTCGAACCGGGCAAGCCTGCCGGGCAGTCGCTGCCAGGAAGGTGAGTACGTCAGCAGGATGGTGGTGAAACCCAGGGACCACGTGGCCTGGGCCAGCGGAATGGCGTTGAGGTTCCAGCCCTCCTCGGTCAGGTGACCCGATGCCCACCACAGGCCAAAAGCCATGACCATGGCCGCGCTCGATACGACGATGTAGCGCGGGATCTTCTTGAGCAGGCCGTCCTGGTGAGCGAAGCCCAGAATCCAGCAGGCTCCGAACTGGGCGAACGCGCTCACGGCGCTGCCGGTCTCCCCCGGGATCGTCACCAGGCCGGTCTCGATGACCGCCGTCAGCGCGATCGGCGCGAGCATCGTCAGCCACGGGCTCCTGCGGAACGCCATGAGCAGCAGCGGCGAGGCCACCACGAACCACAGGTACGTGCGCAGATACCAGAGCGGGACGATGGCGCTGACCGCCCAGCCGGTACCCAGCAGGTCGGTGTCGGTACCGACGGCCCAGGGGAACGGCGGGGCGCCGACCGGGACGAGGTAGTTGAGGATCTTCAGCCACCACCAAAGACCGTCTTCCGCCGAGGCCCTCCAGCCGGCGTAGAACATGAAGCCCAGCATCATGGCGCCGAACACCCACAGGGGTGGCAGCAGTCGTCGGATCCGGTCACGGATCACCCCGGCGGCCGGGCGGCTCAGCGACCGGGCCATCAGCGAGCCCGCCAGCGCGAACATCACGCCCATGGAGGGAAAGACGACGGTCAGCCATGCCCAGCCGACGGTGTGGAAGAGGACGACGCGGATGAGCGCCGTGGCGCGCAGCAGGTCCAGATACCGGTCCCGGCCGGGCGCTTTCGGCGCGGCGACGGGCTCGGGCGCGGGCGCGATTGCGGTCGCGGTCACCGGGTGGGCGTGCTCCTGCGGATGCGGGTACGGGTACGGGTCGTACGCCGGTTCCGCGTACGGCTGCGGTGCGAACGGGTCCCCGCCCGCGTTCTCGTACTGCTGCCGGTACGGACCCTCGGGACAGTTGTGCGTCATGCGACGCGCCTCCGGTCGCGGCGCTGCGTCGGCACGGCGCCCGGTGCGGCTCCCACGACTCCGGTACGCCGCAGCTTCTGCCAGCGCAACCGGCCGCCGGTGAGTGCGGTGATCCAGGACTGGAGCAGCACGGCGTACATGAGCTGCCGGTAGAGGAGCTGCTGGAGGGGGAGCGAAATGAGGTACGTCATCTTCTCCTTGTCCAGGCGGAAGGCGTACGCCGCGCAGACGCCCTGCAGGAGGAGTACGCCCAGCCAGGCGGCGATCGTCTTCCCGGTCGGGCCGAAGACCAGGCCGTACAGGAGGAATACGTCGATGAGCGGCGCGAGCAGCGGCGTGACCACCATGAAGAGCGAGACCAGCGGCATGCCGACGCGGCCGAACCGGCCGGACGGGCCCTTGTCGACGAGGGAGCGGCGGTGCTTCCAGATGGCCTGCATGGTGCCGTAGCTCCAGCGGTAGCGCTGCGACCACAGCTGCTGGACGGTCTCGGGGGCCTCGGTCCAGGCCCGCGCGTTCTCGGCGTACACGACTTTCCAGCCGTCGCGGTGGATGGCCATGGTGATGTCCGTGTCCTCGGCGAGGGTGTCCTCGCTCATGCCGCCGACCCGCTCCAGCGCCGTGCGGCGGAAGGCGCCGACCGCGCCGGGGATGGTGGGCATGCAGCGCAGTACGTCATACATGCGGCGGTCGAGGTTGAAGCCCATCACGTACTCGATGTGCTGCCAGGCGCCGATCAGGCTGTCCCGGTTGCCGACCTTGGCGTTGCCCGCCACCGCGCCGACGACCGGGTCGCCGAAGGGCTGCACCAGCTCGCGGACCGTGGACGGCTCGAAGACGGTGTCGCCGTCCATCATCACGACGATGTCGTAGCGGGCGTGCCCGATGCCGTTGTTGAGGGCGGCGGGCTTGCCGGAGTTCTCCTGGCGTACGACGCGTACGTTCGGCAGCCGCATCGCTTCGACGATGACCGCGGTGCCGTCCACGGAGCCGTCGTCGATGACGATGACCTCGATCGGATGGTCACTGCTCATCAGCGAGCGGACGGTGTTGGCTATGCACGCCTTCTCGTTGTACGCGGGGACCAGCACCGTGACCGGTTCGGTGACCGGAGCGCCCCAGCTGAAGTTACGCCCGCGCACCTTGCGGGCGTGCACGAACGCCAGGACCAGCATCAGGCCGAAGCGCCCCATGACGAGGACACCGACGATGCTGAGGCCGGCCACCAGGACGGTCGTGATGTTCTCCGAGATGCCGACCGCGTAGACGAACGCCTTGGCCTTCCACAGCTCCGGGCCGGTGACCTGGGTGTGGGCGGTGGGCGCGTTCAGCGCCTTGCTGAGCGTGGTGAACTCGTAGCCCTTGTCCTGCATGGCGGGCAGGAAGCGTCCGAGGGCCGCGACGGTCTGGGAGCGGTCACCTCCGGAGTCGTGCATCAGGACGATCGCGCCCTTGCCGGCCTTGGGCGTGGCGTTGCGGATGATCGTGTCGACGCCCTGGCGCCGCCAGTCGTGGCTGTCGGTGTCGTTGAACGCGGTGATGTAACCGCGGCTGCCGATCGACTTGACGAGGTTCCAGTTCTTGTTGTCCAGGTGCCGGACGAAGTTCGAGTACGGCGCCCGGAAGAAGGACGTGCGGACGCCGGCCGCCCCCGCGAGCGCCATCTGGTTCTGGGAGAGCTCCCGGTCCAGGCGGGACTGCGCCTGGAGGGAGAGATCGGGATGGTTGAAGGTGTGCAGGCCCACCTCGTGACCCTCCTCCACCATCCGCTCGACCAGCTCGGGGTGGCGGGAGGTCATCGCTCCGGTGACGAAGAAGACCCCGTGGGCGTCGTACTTCTTCAGCTGGTCCAGGACCTTGGGCGTCCAGACCGGGTCCGGGCCGTCGTCGAAGGTGATGACGATCTTGTCGTCCGGAACGCGCAGGCTGACGGGCTTGTCCGGCTGCCGTGCGTCGATGACGGGTCCGCCCTCGTGGATCTCCCTGGGCACCTGACGCCTGTCGTCGAGGATCCTGATCCGGTGATCGGGCTGGATCTCGTTGTGCACGTACCCACGCATCATCAGCATGGCGAAGAGCGCGGCGAGGAAGAGTGAGGGCAGCAGGTAGCGCATGGGCAGCCTGCGTCGGCGCCTGATGGCTCGGCGTCTGGCTGTCATGCGCTGTCTCCTGAGGGCGGATCGGGCCTGACCGAGGGGGCACCGGGGGTGCTGTCGCTGTGGGCGGGGGTGCTCGGCTTTGGCCTCGGCACTGGCTCAGTGGCGGTACGGCCCGTGGCGGGCGATGTGGGCGAGCGGACGGAGTCGGGCGGCGGGGCGACGGTGGCGCCCGAGGACCCGGGCTCCGGGGAGGCCGCCGGGCGTCCGGGCGGGCTGGCGGGGACGGGCGCGTCGCCGGAACCGCTGCCGGCGGGCGGCGCGGGAACGACTGACCCGCTGGAGTCGGTGGGCGGGGGCGCGCCGGGTGCCTGGCCGGCGCCGCTGCTAGCGGGAGCGGGCAGCGAAACGGGCTCCGTGGGGCCCGGTGAGGTCTTGACCGTCTCCGCCTTCTTGCCGTCGAACTGGCCGGGTATCAGCAGCCAGGGCGCGTTGGAGTTGCCGCCGCTCAGGGTGGCGACCAGCACGCCTCCGTAACAGGCGAAAGCGAAGGCGAGAACCCAGCCGATGCGGCGGAGCTTCTTGCTCCTGCGGCCGGTCTCGTCAACGAAGACCGGCCCGTCGGATTCCTCCGGGAACTCCGGGGCATCCGGCAACTGCCGGTGGAGGACGTCGAGCTGCACGGTGCCGAGCTGGACCGTGATCTCACTCGGATTCAGATCTTGCGAGTACCCGATTCGGGCATCATCTCGCCAATTTTCCACAGTTGTACGCACATCCCCCACTGAAAGGATTCGGGGGTGCGCACGCGACTGCCTGGATATCTGTCGCCGGATTTGGGCCCCCACCCACCCCGAGCGCCCCCTACCACACCGCACCCAGGCGACGAATGTAGCGCACGCCGGACACGGTCGGATCCCGTAGTCAGGCGTTGTTGAGCATCAGTGACATGTCAGCCTCGGGCAGCCAGCCGCCTACTGGCATTTCCAGCCACTCGTTCCGCTCCCCAAGCTCAATTATTGCCCCTTTTAGCGCCTCAAATCCCTTATGGCGGAGACCTTTGCGCCACACAAGTGAGATGGGCGACAGTGGTACGGGGTCCACGATCCGGCGCAGTTCCATGCCCGGCACGGCGATGAATTCGGTACTCGCCAGCACCGACCAGCGCCGCTTACGGACCACCCGTACGAACTCCTCCGCACCCTCGATCTCCGGGAACGGCGCCGCCACCTCGATGCCCCGCCCCGCGAAGAGCCGGAGCGCCAGATCGGTCCACTCGGCGGTGGCCGGATTGCCCGCCCCCGCATAGAGGGTCTCCCCCGCGAGCGCGTCCAGCGGCACCTCGTCCAGCGCCGCCAGCGGATGGTCCTCGGCGAGCAGTACGGCCATCCGCTCGAAGCGCACCGGCCGGTGCTCCAGCCGGTCGAGCACCGCGGGATCGAGCCCGGCGACCCGGCCCGAGGACACGTCCAGCCGGCCGGCGACGATCTCGGCCGCCGCGCCCGTGAGGCCGCTGTGGAAGCGCGCGACGAACTCGACGTCGGGCGCGGCCGCCCGTGCCGCCTCCAGCACCTGGTACGCCGTACCGACCGGCGCACCGACATCGACGACGAGCGGCCGCTCGTCGAGTGCCCAGGCCGCGCCCATCTCGTCGTACGCCGCCAGTACGCGTCGTGCGTACGGCAGGAGTCGCCGGCCGTCCGCCGTCAGCGACACGCTGCGGGTGGACCGTACGAACAGCTCGGAGCCCAACTCCCGCTCAAGGCGCCGGATGTCGCGGCTGAGCGCCTGCTGGGCCACGTACAGCCTGGCGGCCGCACGGGTGAAGTGAAGATCCGCGGCAACCGCCTCGAAGGCGCGCAGCAGACGGGGTTCGATGTCATGGGGCACGCCGTGAACTTACAACGCGAGTGCGTGAATCGACGCCCAGAAGGTGTTGGACCGCCGCCGCCCCTCACCGCAAAGCTTGATCCATGCCCCTCCAAGAACCCCCCTCCCCTCTGCCTGCCATGTCCGGCGACATCCTGATAGCCACCGACCGCCCCATCCGTTACGCACACGAACCGCACCGCCGCGGACCCGGCCGCCTCTCCCCCTACCGCCGCCTCTTCGCCAACCCCGGCGCCCGCGCCTTCACCGCGGGGAACCTCCTCGCCCGGCTCCCGATGGGCATGTTCAGCGTGAGCGCGGTCATGATGATCGCCGGTTCGCGCGGCTCGTACGCCCTGGCAGGTGCGGTCACCGCGACCGGCCTCGCCGTCACCGCCCTGGTGGCGCCGTGGACGGCCCGGCTCGTCGACCGTCACGGCCAGGCCCGCGTAGCGGTGCCGGCCACGGCCATCGCGGTCCTCGCGTCGCTCGCTCTCCTCCTGTGCGTCCATTACGACGCACCGGACTGGACGCTCTTCGCCGCGTACGCCGCTACCGCCACCACCCCCAACACGGGCGGCATGTCCCGCGCCCGCTGGGCCCACCTGCACCGGGACGACCCGGCGGCCCAGCACACCGCCAACTCCTTCGAACAGGCCGCCGACGAGCTGTGCTTCATGCTCGGCCCGGTCGCCGCCGCCTTCCTCTGCTCGGCGCTCTTTCCCGAGGCCGGCACGCTGACCGGCGCGATCCTCCTCATGGCGGGCATCCTGATCTTCGCCGCCCAGCGCTCCACGGAACCGCCCGTCGCCCCCCGCACGGCGACCACCCGCTCCCCCCTGCGCCTGCCCGGCGTGCCGGCGCTGCTCGCGGTCTTCCTGGCCACGGGCGCGGTCTTCGGCTCCATGGAGGTCGTCACCCTCGCCTTCGCCGACGGCCTGGGCCACGGCGCGGCGGCGGGCCCGGTCCTCGCCCTCCAGGCGGCCGGATCGTGCGTGGCGGGCCTGCTGTACGGCTCCGCGCGCCCGGCAACGAAGCCACACGTCCGCCTGCGCGTGTGCGTCGCGGCGATGACGCTGCTGATGTCCCTGCCCCTGCTGGCGGCCTCGACGGGCTCGCTGGTCGCGGTCGCCGCAGCGCTGCTCCTCGCGGGCGCGGCGACGGCGCCCACGATGGTCACGGGCATGACCCTGCTCCAACGCGTGGTCCCGCCAGCCCAGTTGAACGAGGGCATGACCCTGGCTGTCACGGCCATCCTTGGCGGCATAGCCGCAGGCTCGGCAACGGGCGGCTGGCTGGCCGAACACACGACCCCGGCCACGGGCTACGCGCTCCCGGTGACGGCCGCGGCCATCGCCCTGCTGCTCTGCGCGCACCGGCACACGACAGAGGCCCCACCGTCCTAGGACAGCGGGGCCTCGGCCTCACATGGGAATTGTGGAGATGGCGGGAATCGAACCCGCGTCCAACGGTGCAGAAACAGGGCTTCTCCGAGTGCAGTCCGCTGCGATTTTCTCGGCCCCGGAGATCACACGGACAAGTCTCCGACGGGCTCAGTCACTGTTTGATTTCCCACCCGATCCCGTGACCGGACCGAGTGGTTTAGTTCCCTTGATGATGCCAGGATCCGGGTCGGGAACACCCCCGGGCTGACACTTCGCGCAGTCGCTACTTAGGCAGCGAGGGCGAAGGAATCGCGCTTGGAATCGGCGATTATTGGTTGCGACATATGGTTAACGAGATCATTGCCGCTTCCTCGACTCGCTTCCCCTGCCTCGACATCCGCTGTCGAAACCGATCATCCCCATGTTGATTTATCAAGGTGGTACGTGTGCCCCGAGGAGCACATGCGCCATCGTACGTGAACAACGCACGACCGTGCCAGCCTATTCCTCACGGCCGGCCCTCAGCCGTCAGACCCGCCCGCGCTCCCGGCGCTTCACGGCCGAGATCGCCCGGTTCGTCTCCCGCAGGTCCTGCTTCTCGCGCAGCGTCTGCCGCTTGTCGTACTCCTTCTTACCCTTGGCCAGCGCGATCTCGATCTTCGCCCGGCCGTCCTTGAAGTACATCGCGAGCGGCACGATCGTGTGACCCGTCTCCTGGGACTTGCTCGCGAGCTTGTCGATCTCCACCCGGTTCAGCAGCAGCTTGCGCTTGCGGCGCGCGGAGTGGTTGGTCCACGTCCCCTGCGTGTACTCCGGTACGTGCACGTTGTGCAGCCACGCCTCGCCCCCGTCGAGCTGCACGAAGCCGTCCACCAGCGAGGCGCGTCCCTGGCGCAGGGACTTCACCTCGGTGCCGGTCAGAACCATGCCGGCCTCGTAGGTGTCGATGATGAGGTAGTCGTGTCGCGCCTTCTTGTTCTGCGCGATCATCTTGCGCCCTTTTTCCTTAGCCATAGTGCGTTCATTTTCGCACTACGACCCTCCCCCGAGGCCACTCAATACTGTCCGGGCCCGTTCTTCGGCCCGTTCGCTCACCGCGAGGTCCGGGCTGATGCCCCTGCCGTCGACGCTGTGCCCCGCCGGGGTCCGGTAATGGCCGACGGTGAGCTCGGCCACGGAGCCGTCCGGCAGCCGGCTCGGCATCTGGACGGAGCCCTTCCCGAACGTACGCGAACCCACAGTGACCGCCCGGCCACGGTCCTGGAGCGCGCCCGTGACGAGCTCCGCCGCGCTCATGGTGCCGCCGTCGACGAGCGCCACGACGGCACGGTCGGTGTCCCCGCCCGGCTCCGCGTACAGCGCGCGCTGCTCGCCCTCCATGTCGTACGTCGCGACCAGGCCGCCGTCGAGAAAGGCGGAAGCCGCGGTGACGGCCTCGGTGACGAGCCCGCCGCCGTTGCCGCGCAGATCCAGCAGCACGCCGTGCCCCTCGGGTACGGCACGGACCGCGTCCCGTACCTGCTCGCCCGAGCCCTTGGTGAAGGACGCCACCTTGATCAGCGTGGCACCGTCCGGCAGCCGCTCGACGGTGACGGCCTCGGTGGCCAGCCGGGCACGCCGCAGCCGCTCGGTCCACCGCTTGGTGCCGCGCTCCAGACCGAGTACGACCGAGCTGCCGGCCTCCGCCACCCCGTCGCCGTCTCCGCGCAGCAGCTGGACGACTTCGGTGACGGGCCGGTTCTCCACCGGGCGCCCGTCGATCGTACGGAGCCGGTCGCCCGCCCTGACTCCCGACCGCTCGGCGGGGCCGCCGCGCTGCACCCTGGACACCTCGATGCGGCCGTCCTGGGCGCGCTCGGCCCAGAGGCCGACGCCCGTGTACTCGCCGCCGAGCGCCTGCTCGAACTCCTCGTACTCCGCCGGGTCGTAGACCGCGCCCCACCGGTCCCCGCTGCGGCTGACGACCTCTTCGGCCGCCTCCTTGCCTGACTTGCCGTCTGCCATCGCCTGGGCGGCGGCCTCGGCGACCGCTTGACGGTCGGTGGCGGCCGCGACGGAACGGGCGGAGAGCGAAGGGGACTTCTCGGCGTCGCGCTGCCAGGAATCGGTGGCGGCGGCAGTGACAAGCACGGTCGCGAAAACCAACGTCAGGGCCGCCCCGCGGCGAACACCGCGGGGATGAGGGGTTGCTTCCGGGCCCGGCATGGCGCCGAGTCTAGGACAAACGAAGAGCGCCGTACGGTCGGTTGACCGTACGGCGCCAGGGGCTCATGTCACACCTTGAGGTACTTGCGCAGTGCTACGAAGCCCGCCATCGCCGGCATCAGCAGGGCGATCGCGAGGACCAGCGGCAGCTTGGCCAGCACCGCGTCCCAGCCGATGAAGTTGACGAGGGTCAGCTTCTCGGACAGTGCCAGGCCGTGGTCGATCAGGAAGTACCGGCCGGCGAGCAGCATGACGCAGGCGAACACACCGCCGATCAGGCCCGCGACCGCGGCTTCCATGATGAACGGCATCTGGATGTAGAAGCTCGACGCGCCGACGAGCCGCATGATGCCCGTCTCACGCCGACGGCTGAAGGCGGAGACGCGCACGGTGTTGACGATCAGCATCAGCGCGATGACGAGCATCAGGGCCATCACGTAGAGCGCGACGACGTTCATGCCGTTCATGAGATTGAAGAGGTTGTCGAGGATGCCGCGTTGGTCCTGGACGGACTGCACACCGTCCCGGCCCGCGAACGCGGTCGCGACCACCTTGTACTTCTCCGGGTCGTCGAGCTTGACGCGGTACGACTCCTGCATCTGGTCCGGGGTGATGGTGTCGGCCATCGAGGAGTCCCCGAACTGCTCCTTGTAGTGCTTGAACGCCTGGTCGGCCGACTCGTAGTCGATGCTCTTGACGATGTCCATCTTGTCGAGGTCGGCGTAGACCTGCTTCTTCTGCTCAGCGGTGACCGCCCCCTTGGCGCACTTGGGGATGGTCTCCGCGTCGTTCTTGTTGCAGAAGAAGATGGAGACGTTGACCTTGTCGTACCAGTAGCCCTTCATCGTGCTCACCTGCTCGCGCATGAGCAGCGCCCCGCCGAAAAGGGCGAGGGAAAGGGCGACGGAGATGACCACTGCGAAGGTCATGGTGAGGTTCCGGCGGAGACCGACGCCGATCTCCGACAGGACGAACTGGGCGCGCATGGCGTCCTTTCAGTGCTGGTAGCCGTAGACGCCGCGAGACTGGTCGCGCACGAGGCGGCCACCCTCGAGTTCGATGACGCGCTTGCGCATCTGGTCGACGATCTGCTGGTCGTGGGTCGCCATCACCACAGTGGTGCCGGTGCGGTTGATGCGGTCCAGCAGCTTCATGATGCCGACGGAGGTCTGCGGGTCGAGGTTGCCGGTCGGCTCGTCCGCGATCAGCAGCATCGGGCGGTTGACGAACGCCCTCGCGATCGCCACGCGCTGCTGCTCACCACCGGAGAGCTCGCCGGGCATCCGGTCCTCTTTGCCGCCGAGGCCGACAAGATCGAGGACCTGGGGCACGGACTTGCGGATCTCTCCGCGCGACTTGCCGATGACTTCCTGCGCGAACGCCACGTTTTCCCCAACGGTCTTGTTGGGAAGAAGACGGAAGTCCTGGAAGACGGTGCCGAGCTGGCGCCGCATCTGCGGCACCTTCCAGTTGGACAGGCGCGCGAGGTCCTTGCCGAGGACGTGCACCATGCCGTGGCTGGCGCGCTCCTCACGCAGCAGAAGCCGCAGGAAGGTTGACTTACCGGAGCCGGAAGAGCCCACGAGGAAGACGAATTCGCCCTTCTCGACCTCCAGGGAAACATCCCTGAGGGCGGGGCGGCTCTGCTTCGGGTAGGTCTTGGAGACGTTGTCGAATCGGATCACGGGTGCACCACGGTCGCCGGGAGTAGGTGAGCGTGACCATACGCGACGCGGGCAGGGGCGCGCAGTCGGCGTCCTGGGATGGGCGATTTATCACGGATCGCCGACCACTTCTGAACGGAACGGAACGGCCGTAACCCGGCGGGGCGCGCCGGAACGCGTGGGAGCTGGCACAGTGGGAGAGGGAACAGTCACGTTCCCCTGAGCGTTGGGCGAGAGAACGCGTGAAGGCGTCCCCGCCGCGCGGGAGGAGGAAAGCGCATGACCTATGACCGACTGGTGTGCGCGAACTGCGCGGCCCCTGTGAGCGAGGGCCGCTGCCGGGTCTGCCGGGCGCACCGGGCCAGGATGCAGCAGGAGGGCGGCCCGCTGGGCGGGCTGAGTCCTGCGGCGCTGCTGGCTCTGGTGGCGCTGCTGGTGGCCGCGGTGGCCCTGCTGGTGCACCGGACCGCGTAAGAACCCGGCGTCCCTACCGCTCGGTACGGCGGCTTTTGCCGCTCCTGTCGCTTCCATGGCCCCTCTGAGGGCCGACGGGGACCAAAGAGAGGGGCCAGGAGCGCTCAGCGCTCCTGGCCCCTCTTGTGCGCCTAGGTGGTTCAGGCGATCGTGCGGCCGCCGGCCAGACGCGGCAGCATGCGGAAGCCGATGCCACCGGCGATCATCGTCGCGGCACCGACCAGCAGGAACGTGGTCCCGGCGGCGCCCGTCTCGGCGAGCTCCTCCTTGGCCTTGCCCTGCGCTACCGGCTGGGAGCCGGCGCTGTCGGTGTCGGTGTTGTCCTCGCACTCGGCACCGTCGAGGTCGAGGGTGCAGGTACCGGCGTCGTCGCCGGTGTCACCCGAGCCGCCGCTGCCGCCCGTGGTGCCGTCGGTGTCGCCCGTGGTGTCGCCGGTGCCGCCGCCGACGCTGCCGCCGGTGCTGTCGGTGGCGCCGACGGAGTTGCCACCGCTGTCGCCGCCGGAGTTACCGCCGCTGTCGCCGCCGGAGTTACCGCCGCTGTTGCCACCGGAGTTGCCGCCGGAGTTGCCGTTACCGCCGCTGTTGCCGTTACCGCCGTTGTTGCCGTTACCGCCGTCCGTGGAACCGCCGTCGGTCGTGCCACCGTCAGTGGTGCCGCCGTCGACCGTGCCGCCGATGCTCACACCACCATCGGTCGTCCCACCGTCAGTGGTGCCACCGTCGACCGTGCCGCCGATGCTCACACCACCATCGGTCGTCCCACCGTCAGTGGTGCCGCCGTCGACCGTGCCGCCGATGCTCACACCACCATCGGTCGTCCCACCGTCAGTGGTACCGCCGTCGACCGTGCCGCCGTCGGTCGCGCCACCGTCAGTGGCACCGCCGTCGGTCGTGCCACCGTCGACACCGCCGTCAACACCACCCGCGACGGTGGAACCGCCGTCGGTGCCGCCGTCGACGCCGCCGGCCACATCCAGGCCGACACCGTTCTCGTCGGCCTGGGCGCTCACGCCGAGCCCGCCGAGGCCGACATCGAGGTTGACGGCCGAAGCGGCGCCCGCGGCGGTCAGCGAAGCACCGGCTGCGATCACCGCACCGGCTGCTATACGCGCAACGCGGATCCGCGTCTTCTTGGTCATATGGCTGCTACCCCCAGTAGCTGAATTCGTCATGGAGCAGCGCAAGGGGCCACGGACACTGGGGGTTTGTGAATTCCCCCCGGTCACACACGCCCCACAGATACGCATGCCGCGCGTCAGCTTTGCCACTTTTAAAGGGAGCGTCAAGGTCATTCCGGGCGCCATGTCCGGATTGCAGGCACTTGCCCGTCGTACGGGAATACGACTGTGACACAAAACGCAACTGCCGCCTCAGGGGCGGCAGTTACTGTGTCGACAAAGCGAGTTACTTCTCCTGCTGCTTGCGCCAGCGAATTCCGGCTTCCAGGAAGCCGTCGATCTCACCGTCGAGGACCGCCTGCGGGTTGCCGACCTCGAACTCCGTACGCAGGTCCTTGACCATCTGGTAGGGGTGCAGGACGTACGAACGCATCTGGTTGCCCCAGGAGTTGCCGCCGTCGCCCTTGAGCGAGTCCATCAGCGCCTGCTCCTCCTGGCGGCGGCGCTCAAGGAGCTTCGCCTGGAGGACGTTCATCGCGCTCGCCTTGTTCTGGATCTGCGAACGCTCGTTCTGGCAGGACACGACGATGCCGGTGGGCACGTGCGTCAGACGCACGGCGGAGTCTGTCGTGTTGACGCCCTGACCACCCGGACCGGACGCGCGGTAGACGTCGACCCGCAGTTCGGACTCGTCGATCTCGATGTGGTCGGTCTTCTCGACGACCGGCAGCACCTCGACGCCCGCGAAGGACGTCTGACGGCGGCCCTGGTTGTCGAAGGGAGAGATCCGGACCAGGCGGTGCGTGCCCTGCTCCACGGAGAGCGTTCCATAGGCGTACGGCGCCTTGACGACGAAGGTGGCGGACTTGATGCCGGCCTCTTCCGCGTACGACGTCTCGTAGACCTCGGTGGAGTACCCGTGGCGCTCGGCCCAGCGCAGGTACATGCGCATCAGCCGCTCGGCGAAGTCGGACGCGTCGACGCCACCGGCCTCGGCGCGGATGTTGACCAGGGCCTCGCGCTCGTCGTACTTGCCGGACAGGAGCGTACGAACTTCCATCTCGTCCAGCGCCTTGCGCACGGAGATGAGCTCGGCCTCCGCCTCCACCAGCGTGTCGGCGTCGTCCTCCATCTCGGCGAGCTCGAAGAGCACCGAAAGATCGTCGATCCGGCTGCGGAGCGCCTCGGTCTTGCGGAGCTCGGCCTGGAGATGGGAGAGCTTGCTCGTGATCTTCTGAGCGGCGTCCGGGTCGTCCCACAGGGACGGGGCCGCGGCCTGCTCCTCGAGCACGGCGATATCGGCCCTCATCCTGTCGAGGTCCAGGACGGCCTCGATCGACCCCATGGTCGAGGAGAGGGACTTGAGCTCTTCGGATACATCGACGACTGCCACGGGTCCAGCGTAACGGCATGGCGGCCGTACGTTCCCCTCCCCCGGGAGAGCGCCTCGTCACTCCCCCGGACTACGGCTGTGACGGAGCGGACTGCTCAGTGTCCTGCGGAGGCTGGTCCGACCCCTCCGCCGTCGCCGCCAGCCAGCCGCCCACGCCTATCGCGGCGGCGACCAGGACGGCGGCTCCGCCGAGTACGAGGCGCCGCCTGCGCACGGCGTCCGGCTTGTTGCGCGCCGAACCGGGGCGGCGCTGCCCCGCGGCCCGGGGGGCGCGCGCCGTGCCGCGGGCGCCGCCGGACAGCTCGTCGGGGGCGGGGACGCGCATGCTCGTGTGGGTGTCGCGGTTGGAGTCCGGTGCCGAGCCGGGCACCAGGGGGACGGCGCCGCGACGGCGAGGCTCGCCGGGGGAAACGGGCCGCGCCTCCTCGTACGCCGTGTACTGCGACGCCTCCTCCTCGTCCGAGCCGGGCTCGTCCACGTCCAGCGGCGGCATCCCGGCAAGAAGCGGCAGCTGGTCACGCAGCCGGGCGGAGAGCTCAGAAGCGCGCAGCCGGGACGCCGGGGCCTTCGCCAGGCACTGCACCAGGAGCTGCCACAGCTCCTCCGGGATGCCCGGCAGCGGTACGACGGTCTCGGTCACATGGCGGCGCAGTACGGCGCCCGGGTGGCCGCCGCCGAAGGGTGTGAAGCCTGCGAGCAGCTCGTACAACACGGTCGCCAGGGCGTAGATGTCGACGGCGGCGCGGGGCTGCAGGCCTTCGACGATCTCGGGGGCGAGGTAGTCGGGCGTACCGATGATCTTCGTGGCGCGGGTGCGGCGCGGGGTGTCGATCAGCTTGGCGACGCCGAAGTCGGTGAGCAGCGCGGGGTGCGCGCCGCCGGGCCCGAGCGGCCCCTCCATGTCCAGGAGGATGTTCTCGGGCTTCACATCGCGGTGTACGACGCCGGCCGCATGCGCGGCGGCGAGCCCGTCGGCGACATCCGCGGCGATCGCGACGGCCGCCTCGGGTGCCAGCCGCCGCTCGCGGTCGAGCCGTGTACGCAGATCCGTACCCCGTACAAGATCCATCACGAGCGCGAGGTCGGTGCCGTCCACAACGAGATCGCGGACGCCGACGACGCGGGGGTGGTCGAGTCCGAGCAGGGCGGTGCGCTCCTGGACGAAGCGTCCGACGAGTTCCTGGTCGGACGCGAGGTCTTCGCGCAGGAGCTTGATGGCGACAGGCCCCTCGGGTCCTTCACCGAGCCACACCGTGCCGGCACTGCCCCGCCCGAGGATCTGGTGGGCCGTGTACCGGCTGCCGATTTTCCGTGCCAAGACTGCTCCCTCAGCGGCTGACGGTCGCCCTGAGGCTACGCGGCTGGCAGGGCGTCCGGTGCCCCGTATGGCGCCAACCTCGACTTCTGGGGGTGAAATCCACCCCCAGAAGTCGACAAATCAACGAACTGGGCGTCTCAAGCGCCCGTAGAGCTGCTCAGATCGCTCACGAACTTCGAAATGCTGTCGATCACGTCACCGATCTGGGCGAAGAAGCCCTTCGTGGTGCCGATCCACTCCTGAAGCCCGGAGAACTCCCAGATCAGCCACGAAGCGACGAACAGCAGAACGATCGTGAACAAGCAGCCCTTCAGACAGCCAAGGCCCGGGATCCGCATCGGGTTGGCGCTGCGGCGGCGCGGCTCGCGGGGCTCGCGCGGCGGGCGAGGGGCGGGCTGCTGCGGCGGCGCGTACCGCTGCTGCGGGGGCGGCGCCTGGGGCTGCTGGTACTGCGGCGGGGGCGGCGGGGCGTACCGCTGAGGCTGCTGCGGACGCTGTTGCTGCGGACGCTGCGGGGGCTGCTGCGGCTGGCGCTGGGGCCGGCGGCGCAGCGGGTCCTCGCTCGGGTCGAGGTACTGGACCTGCGTCTGCTCGTTCCGGTCGCGGGCCGCCCGCAGCTGGTTCTGCCAGGGGTGCGGGTCCTCGGGGCCGCCGGGTGCGCCGTCGGGGCGCGGCGGCACGGGCGGCATGACGGCGGTCGGGTCGGCGTGCCGGCCTCCGCCGCCGTACTGGGGTGCGCCGGTCGACGGCAGGACGCTGGTCGCGGCGCTCGGGTCGTACGATCCGGCGTTGCTCGGCAGGACCTGCGTCGGGTCGGCTGCTCCCGGCGTACCGGGGACCGGCGCCGGGGCGGGGTCGGGCGCCAGCAGCGCGCCGACGCCCATGGCCGCCTCGACCTGGGCAGACGACGAATGCACGCCGACGCCGGCCGCGACGGTGCGCAGAGCGCGGGCGAGGTTCTCGGCGCTGGGCCGCTCGTCCGGTTCCTTGCGCAGGCAGCGCTCTATGACCGTCCACAGAGGCTCGGGAACGGTGGTGGGCCGACGGGGCTCCTCGCTCAGATGCCGGTGCAGCACCTCCAGCGCGCTGCCGCCCGCGAACGGCGGCCGCCCGGTGACCAGCTCGTACAGCAAGATCCCCGCGCCGTAGATGTCGACGGCGGACGTCTGGGGACGCCCCTCGGCCGACTCGGGGGCGACATAGGCGGGCGTACCGACGAACTCGTGCGTCCGGGTCAGTCCCGGCGAGTCCGCCAGTCGCGCGATGCCGAAGTCGGTGAGCATCGGATGCATCTGACCGTCGCGCTCGTCGAGCAGGACGTTCGCGGGCTTGAGGTCGCGATGGACGACGCCGTCGGCGTGACTGGCCGCGAGAGCGTCCGCGATCTGCGCGGTGAGCAGCGACGCGGCAACCGGCGAGAAGGGACCGTTCTCCCGCAGATACCGATGCAGATCGGGCCCGTCGACGAGATCCATCACCAGAGCGAGCAGATCCCCTTCAACGACCAGGTCGCGGGTCCGCACGATGTTGGGATGCGTAAGGCGCAGAAGAACCGACCGCTCGCGCAAGAACCGCATCACGACATCGGCGTCGTTGGCGAGCTCCTCCTTGAGGACCTTGATCGCGACGGTCTCGCCGGGCTGACCGGCCACTGCCGCCTCGGCGCCCGCGGTCTCACGCTGGCGGGCCCGCCAGACGGTGCCCGTGGCGCCGCGTCCGAGCGGCTCCTCGAGCAGGTATTTACTGCCGACCGGCCGCACGTGATGCGCTCCCTGCTGCTCGTGTCCTCATGGTCTACGTCGTCCAGGGCCCTCGGGCCCGTAGTTCCGATCCACTGTAATGCCGCCCGGCGCCTCGCACCGGGGCGCGGCCGGACCGGGTACCGAGGGAAGACGCCCGCACCACACACATGGTTGCCGGACATGTGTGCCACACATGTCACTGATGATCCCAAGCCTGCACTTTTACGCCCACAGCCGACCATTCAAGATCACTTGGCGGTGGCCGACGGGCGTGTTGTCAGTGGCAGGTGCGAGGATGCCTGCAGCACGGACTGTGGGGTCGGGAGCCCCGCGCCACGTGCCGACCTGTACCGGACGACGCGTCCGTGCCGGGTGGGGGGAATCACAGGGCGGCACCCCTGCCGGGCACTTCGCGCAGAAGGGACCGCTGACGCGATGCAGATCCGGCTGACCGTCCTCGCGCCGCGCAGCGGCCAGAGCCCGCACCGCACGTGCGACGTGCTCGTGACCGCGCCCTCGGGAACCGCGCTGGCCGCGGTCGCCTCCGGCCTGGCCGCGGCCGTCTCGGCCCCCGGGTCGGCCCCGGAGACCACGGGGGCCGTGGTGGTCTACGCGGGCCAGGAACGCCTCGACGCCCAGCGCTGTGCCCTGGGCGAGCCGCCACTGGTGGACGGAGCGACGCTGTCCCTCTACACACCCACCGCGGAGCCCGAGGGAACGACCCAGACCCAACTGCACGTGGTAGCGGGCCCGGACGCGGGCGGGGTCCACTTCCTCCACGGCGGCCAGATCCGGATCGGCCGCTCGGCGGACGCGGACATCCCACTGGACGACCCGGACGTGTCGCGACTGCACTGCGCGGTAACGCTGGCTGAGGACGGCGGGATCTCCGTAGCGGACCTCGGCTCCACGAACGGCACGACCCTGGACGGCAAGGACCTCACCGCCCACCCGGTCCCCTTTCCTCCGCGCGCACTGCTGCGCGTGGGCGAATCGGCCCTGCGCCTGGCCCTGGGCGACCAAGCCCCTCCCCTCCCCACCACCCCCGACGGCGAGGGCCACCTGCGCCTGCCCCGCACAACCGAAGCCCCGAGCACACCCCCCAAACCCCTGGCCGGCCGCCGAGTCTCCGGCCACACCGCACCAGGAGCACCCCCCACCCCCGCGTCGCACGTCACGGTGCCAGGAGGGGACGTGCCGGGGCGCTCCCCGCAGGGTGTCGAACACAACACGCCCGAAGACGCCCAGTACCCGAACGTTCGGCACCCGAGGAGACGCCCCGACGCGGCACCGACCCCGGAGCCCCCGCTGCCGCACCACCCGGAAGCGACACCGCCCCCGGAGCAGAGCCGACGCGGCGGCATAGGGGCGTGGGCCCGGCGGCTCACCGGCGGCCGGGCGGAGCCCGTGGACGAGTACGCGCCCGCCGAGACCACCCCCCTCGGCATGCCCCCAGCCGCCACCGGCCCCGCGCCCGTAACCCCGCTGCCCGACGCCTGGCCCGACCCCGCCTCGCTCCTGCTGACCGCGCTCGGTCCCGGCCCCCGCCTGTGGGAGCGCGGCCCCGCCCACCCCGAGGCACTGGTACTGCGCCTGGGCACCGCCGACCGCCCTGCACCCGACGGCGGCCGCCCACTGCACGCCGTACCCGTAACCGTGGGGCTCCGCGAGGTCGGCTCACTGGGCCTCGCCGGCCCCCGAGCCCGCCTGGCCGGCCTGGCCAGATCGGCCATCGCGCAGCTCACCGCGCTGCACTCCCCCACCGACCTGGAAATCGTCCTGATCAGCGCAGACAGGGCGAGGCCACTCCAAGAGCGCACAGCGGAGTGGGCCTGGCTCGGCTGGCTGCCGCACCTGCGCCCCGCCCACGGCCAGGACTGCCGGCTGCTCCTCGCGTACGACCGTGACCAGGCCTCCGCCCGGATAGCCGAACTGGCGCGCCGCACACAGGACGACCCCCACGCACAGGGCCCGTACACCGTAGTGATCATCGACGGCGACCCCGGCTCCGCCGACCTCCGCGAGTCCGTCACCCGCATGGCCGCCACCGGCGCGGCCTGCGGCATCCACCTCATCTGCCTGGCCGAGACCCCCGCCGCATCACCCCTGTCCCCAGTCGCGGCGACGTACGAGGCCGCCTGCGCCGCGTCGCCGGCGTTCCGCGAGTGCGGAGCGGCAGCCCTGCTCAGCGGCGACGTAGCCACCGCCCTGCGCCTGCTGCGTACGGCAGTCGGCGAGCCCGCCGGCCACGGCACGCTGGCCGCGGTGGACGCGGTGTCCGCGGCCTGGGCGGAGCGCTTCGCCCGCGCCCTGGCGCCACTGCGCACGGACGCGCAGCCCGCGGGCGGCAGCCCGGACCCCACCGCCCGCCCCGGCCGCGCCGTCGCCCTCCCCCCGTCCTCCCGCCTCCTGGACGAGCTGGGCCTGGCCAGAGCCACCCCCGCCTCCCTGATGGCCCGCTGGGCGGCAGCCGCCGACGACGGCCAGGCACCCGGCGCCACCCGCGCATGGGCGGTCCTCGGCGCGGGCCCGCGCGGCCCGCTCTGCGTAGACCTGACCGCGGAGGGCCCGCACCTCCTGATCGAGGGCCCGGCAGGCAGCGGCCGCACCGAGCTGCTGCGCTCGGTAGCGGCGTCACTGGCGGCGGCGGCCCGCCCGGACCGCCTGGGCCTGGTCCTGGTGGACGGCGCCGGCGGCGAACGGGGCGAAGGCCTGCGCGCCTGCACCGAACTGCCACACGTCTCCACGCACCTCACCGCATCCGACCCGGTCCGTATGCGGGAGTTCGCCCAAGCCCTGAACGCCGAACTGAAGCGCCGCCACGAGCTGCTCGGCAGCCTCGGCTTCGCCGAATGGCACACGCACCGCGAGGTCTCGGGCCGGATGATCGGCCAGCGCCCGCCCAGCGCCGCCGAGCAGAACGGCGACCTCGACTCACCCCCCAGCGGCACCCTGCGCTTGCGGACCACCACATCCCGCGAGCGCCAGGCCCGCGCCGACACCGCGCCCTCGCCCCTCCCCCGCCTCGTCGTCCTGGTCGACGACCTCGACGCGCTGGTCGCCCCCGCCCTCGGCAGTACGGGCCGCCCCGCGGCCGGTTCGGTCGTACGGGCACTGGAAGCCGTGGCCAGGGAAGGCGAGCGGCTCGGCGTACACCTGGCGGCCACCTCAGCGAGACCGGACCGTACGGCCGACACCGAGCTGGCGCGCGCCACTCGGCTGCGGGTCGTACTGGACCCACCGCCGTCCGCACCCGACGAACCCACGCCGGGACGCGGCAGGCTGCACCAAAGGACCGGACCCGGAAAAACGGACGGCACCGCGACCCCATTCCAGGCCGGCCGCGTAACCGGCCGCATTCCCCGTACGGCGACGCAGCGCCCCACCGTAGTTCCGCTGGAGTGGGAGCGGATGGGCGATCCGCCGGCCCGCCGCCCGGTGCGCGAACTGGGTAACGGGCCGACCGACCTGGCGCTGCTGGCCAGCGCCCTGGACCGCGCCGCCCGTACGGTCAACGCGACCCCGCTGCCGCCCCTCGACGCCCCCCGCGAGGCCTGACGTAACGTCACGAGCCCATCACGATCACCCGGTTGACACGCAAGGCGCTATTGCCGGGGCCGACCACCGGGCGTAGGACTGACCCACGGGACAGCTAGACCGGCATCGGCGTCGCCATCGTCCTCCGAGGGCTGCGCCGAATCCGCACGCGCACAGGAGAGACGGGGCAGTAATGCGCACAACTCTTCGTACACACCGGGGTCGCAGGGCTCGAAGGGCCGCCCTGGCGATGATCGCCGCGAGTACGCTCGCCCTCACCGCCTGCGGCGGCAACGAGGACAAGGACAAAGGAAACGAGGGAAGCGGAGCCACCACAGAACCCCCGGCCTCCGTAGAGCTCCCCAAACTGAACGGCGAGGAGGTCCAGGTCGCCGCGGTCTGGACGGGCCCCGAGCAGGAGAACTTCACCAAGGTCCTCGACGAGTTCGAGAAGCGCACGGGCGCGAAGGTCACCTTCGTCCCGGCCCAGGACCCCATCGTGAACTTCCTCGGCACCAAGATCGCAGGGGGCTCACCCCCCGACGTGGCGATGCTGCCGCAGGTCGGCGCGCTCCAGCAGGCCGTCAAGCGCAAGTGGGCGAAGCCGGTTGACGCGGCGACCCAAGCACAGCTGGACAAGAACTACTCGCAGGGCTGGAAGGACATCGGCGCTGTCGATGGCACCCAGTACGGCGTGTACTTCAAGGCCGCCAACAAGTCCCTGATCTGGTACAACGCCCAGGTCTTCGAGGACGCGGGCGCCGAGGAGCCGAAGACCTGGAAGGACTTCCTGGCCACGGCCGAGACAATCTCCGCCTCCGGCGTCCCCCCGGTGTCGATCGGTGGCGCGGACGGCTGGACCCTCACCGACTGGTTCGAGAACATCTATCTCTCGCAGGCGGGCCCCGAGAAGTACGACCAGCTGGCCCAGCACAA
Source organism: Streptomyces sp. ISL-96 (assembly GCF_018614035.1). GTDB lineage: Bacteria > Actinomycetota > Actinomycetes > Streptomycetales > Streptomycetaceae > Streptomyces. The sequence goes on along the minus strand of NZ_JAGGPA010000035.1, from coordinate 33,805 downwards.
GATCAAGTGGACGGACCCCTCCGTCAAGAACGCGCTGACCACCCTCGCGGAGCTGTTCGGCAAGAAGGAGCTCATCGCGGGCGGCCAGGACGGCGCCCTGCAGACAGAGTTCCCCGCGTCCGTCACCCAGACGTTCGCCGAGGACCCGAAGGCCGCGATGGTCTTCGAGGGCGACTTCGTCTCCGTCAACATCGCGCAGACGAAGGCGAAGATCGGCACCGACGCCAAGGTGTTCCCGTTCCCGGCGGTGGGCAGCGAGTCGCCCGTGGTGACGGGCGGCGACGCGGCCGTGGCGCTGAAGGACTCCAAGGGCGCCAAGGCGCTGCTGACCTTCCTGGCGTCACCCGACGCGGCGAAGATCTGGGCCGCGGCAGGCGGGTTCGTGTCGCCGAACAAGTCCCTGGACGTGGCGGCGTACCCCAATGACGTGCAGCGCGACATCGCGAAGGCGCTGATCGCGGCGGGTGACGACTTCCGCTTCGACATGTCGGACCAGGCCCCGCAGTCGTTCGGCGGCACGCCGGGCAAGGGCGAGTGGAAGGCTCTCCAGGACTTCCTGAAGAACCCGAAGGACATCGCGGGGACCCAGCAGCGGCTGGAGTCCGACGCGGCCAAGGCGTACAAGAGCTGACGCCGTGACGCCAGCGAGCGCGGGGGGCGCCGCGAAGATCACGCCGCCCCCCGCCGACAAGGGCAAACGCAAGAGCGTGACAGGCACACGCAAATCCATAGCGGTCGGCTTCCTGCTGCCCGCGCTGGTGCTGCTCGGCGCGCTCGTGGTCTACCCGATCGGGTACTCGGTCTACCGGAGCTTCTTCGACAAGGCGGGCGACAGCTTCGCCGGGCTCGACAACTTCGTCGAGATCTTCACCGACGACACCATCCTGACGGCCGTCAAGAACAACGCCATCTGGGTGGTCGTCGCCCCGGCCGTCTCGACCGCGCTGGGCCTGATATTCGCCGTACTCACCGAGCGCATCCGCTGGGGCACGGCGTTCAAGCTGCTGGTCTTCATGCCGATGGCGATCTCAATGCTCGCCGCGGGCATCATTTTCCGGCTGGTGTACGAGCAGAATCCGGAGCGCGGCGTCGCCAACGCCGTGGCGGTGAGCGTCCACGACACCTTCTCGGAGTCGGCCGGCTTCCCGAAGGCGCGCCCGCTGCCGGTGCATCCGCTGAAGGCGGGCGGCGGCGGCTCCTTCATCACCAAGGAGCCGGCGAAGGCGGGTGAGCAGGTCCTGCTGCCCCTGGTCGGCGTACCGCCCGCCAAGATGCCGGGCGACGCCGAGATCGCCGCGCCCGCCAAGACCGCGCCCGACAAGGTCACCGGCACAGCCTGGCTGGACTTCACGAAGGGCGGCGGCGGCAAGCCCAACGCCATCGACCCCGAGGAGCTCGGCCTCAAGGGCATCAAGGTCGAGGCCGTCAAGGACGGCAAGGTGGTCGACTCGGCCAGGGCAGGATCCGACGGTACGTTTACGCTCTCCGCCGAGGCCGACGGAGCGGACCTGCGCTTCCCGGCCTCGAACTTCCGGGAGCCGTACAACGGCGTCGACTGGCTCGGCCCGAGCCTGGTGACCCCGGCGATCATCGGCAGTTACGTGTGGATGTGGGCGGGCTTCGCGATGGTGCTGATCGCGGCCGGGCTCGCGGGCCTGCCGCGCGAACTCCTGGAGGCGGCCCGTGTCGACGGCGCCAACGAGTGGCAGGTCTTCCGCCGCGTCACGGTCCCGCTGCTCGCGCCGGTGCTGGCGGTGGTGCTGGTCACGCTGATGATCAACGTACTGAAGATCTTCGACCTGGTGTTCATCATCGCGCCGGGGTCGTCCCAGGACGACGCGAACGTGCTGGCGCTCCAGCTCTACCGCTCGTCGTTCGGTACGGACGCGGACCCGGGCATCGGCAGCGCCATCGCCGTACTGCTCCTACTGCTGGTGGTCCCGGTGATGCTCTTCAACATCCGCAGGATGCGAAAGGAGAGCCGCCGATGACCGTAACGACCTCCAAGCCCAAGCAGTCCTTCCCGGCGCGGATAGTGGCGCGCGCGGGCAGCGGAGTGGTGAGCGTCTTCCTCATCCTGGTCGCGCTGTTCTGGCTGATGCCGACGATCGGGCTGCTGTTCTCGTCCCTGCGCAACCCCACCGACATCGCGGAGACGGGCTGGTGGAAGGTCTTCTCCGCCCCCTCCGAGCTCACCCTCGACAACTACGCCGGCCTCCTCGACAACAACACCATCGTCGACTCCCTGCTCAGTACGATCATGATCACCGTCCCGTCGACCGTCCTGGTCGTCGTGATCGGCTCACTGGCCGGGTACGCCTTCGCCTGGATGGACTTCCCGGGCCGCGACTGGTGGTTCCTGGTGGTCGTAGGCCTGCTGGTGGTTCCGGTGCAGGTCGCGCTCGTCCCCGTGTCCGAGCTCTTCGGCAAGATCGGCATCTTCGAGACCACGGCGGGCGTGGTCCTCTTCCACGTCGCCTTCGGCCTGCCCTTCGCGATCTTCCTGCTCCGGAACTTCTTCGCGGAGATCCCGAGGGAACTCCTGGAGGCGGCGCGACTCGACGGCGCGGGCGAGATCCGCCTCTTCACCCGCGTCGTGATGCCGCTCGGCGGCCCGGCCATCGCCTCGCTCGGCATCTTCCAGTTCCTGTGGGTCTGGAACGACATGCTGGTCGCGCTGATCTTCGCCGACTCGGCCAACCCGCCGATCACGGTGGCGCTCCAGCGCCAGGTACGGCAGTTCGGCAACAACATCGACATTCTGGCGCCCGGCGCCTTCATCTCGATGGTCATCCCGCTGATCGTCTTCTTCGCGTTCCAGCGGCAGTTCGTGTCCGGCGTGATGGCCGGCGCGGTGAAGTAGCCGGCCCCGGCCGCACGCCCACGACGGCGGCCCGGTCTCCGTGACCGGGCCGCCGTTCCGCTGCCCGGGCGGACCGTCAGGCCTTGAGCGCGGCGACCGCCGACGCCGCGAGGTCGTCGAGATACCCGGCGGGCAGCTCGGTGCGTACGACCACGAGCCGCCAGTACAGCGGCCCCACGATCAGGTCGAGGGCGCGGTCCACGTCCGTCCCCTCGGGCAGCTCGCCGCGCGTGACGGCGTCCCGTACGACACCGGCGGCGACGCCCTGCTGTCCGTCGAGGAGGGCCGACTTGATGGCGTCGGCGATCTCGGGGTGACGCGCGGCCTCGACCAGCAGATCCGGGATGACCTGCGAGGCGACGGGGTGCCGCAGCGCGTGGGCGGCCACTTCGAGCAGGGCGCGCACGTCGCCGTACAGCGAACCGGTGGCGGGGGCCGGCAGCCCCTCGGCCGCGACGGCGGAGACCAGGTCGAGCACGAGCGCGAGCTTGGACTTCCAGCGCCGGTAGACGGCCGTCTTGCCGACGCCGGCCCGGCGGGCGATGCCCTCGATCGACATACGGGCATACCCGACGGCGGCCAGTTCCGCGAAGACCGCGGTGCGGATGGCGTCGGTGACGTCCTCCCGGAGCACGGCGGCTCCGGCGGGGACGCGGCGGGGTGGCGCGGTCGGTCGCGGGTCGGCACTCATGCGGGACAGCTTAGCGCCGCGACGCAACGGTTGCGTTTCGACGTACGAGCGCCCTACTGTCACCGTAGCGACGATACGGTCCCGTCCCGTCGTACCGCACTACCGAAAGCGACCGATGTGAGCTCCCTCGACCTCGCCGCACTCGCCGCCCGCCACGGCCTCACCGAGAGCGGCGCCCGCCCGCCGCTCCCCGAGTACACGCGCCGCCTGTGGGGCCGCCGCCACTTCGTCACCGCGTTCGCCACCGCCCGGCTGACCGCCCAGTACAGCCAGGCCAGGCTGGGTCAGATGTGGCAGATCATGACTCCACTCCTCAACGCCACGGTCTACTACTTCATCTTCGGCGTCCTGCTCCACACCAAGGACGACATCCCCGACTTCGTCCCGTTCCTCGTCACGGGCGTCTTCGTCTGGACGTTCACCAGCAGCTCGGCCCTCGCGGGCACCCGCGCCCTCACCGGCAACCTGGGCCTGGTCCGCGCCCTGCACTTCCCACGCGCCGCACTCCCCGTCGCGTACGCCGTCCAGCAACTCCAGCAGCTCCTCTTCTCGATGGCCGCGCTTTCGGCGATCCTCTGCTGCTTCGGGCAGCTGCCCCGGCCGTCCTGGCTGCTGGCACTGCCCGCTCTCGCGCTCCAGTCGCTGTTCAACACGGGCCTGGCGCTGATCATGGCCCGGCTGGCGTCCCGGACCCCCGACATCGCCCAGCTGATGCCCTTCGTCCTGCGCACCTGGATGTACGTCTCGGGCGTCATGTGGAGCGTCGGTCATGTCCTGCAGAGCGACAAGCTGCCGCACCTGGCGGCCGTGGCGCTGGAGTGCAATCCGGCCGCCGTCTACATCGGCCTGATGCGCTTCGCCCTCATCGACAGCTTCACCGCCGCCCAGCTGCCGCCGCACGCCTGGCTCCTCGCCACGGGCTGGGCGCTGCTCGCGGGCGTCGGCGGCTTCATCTACTTCTGGCAGGCAGAGGAGACGTACGGCCGTGGCTGAACAGCCCGCACAAACCCCCACCGTCATCGCTGACGACGTCCACATCACCTACAAGGTCCAGTCCGGGACCGGCGCCCGCGAAGTGCACGCCGTCAAAGGCGTCACCTTCGTCGCCCACAAAGGCGAGGCCATCGGCCTCATCGGCTCCAACGGCTCCGGCAAGTCCACCCTCCTCAAGGCGGTCGCCGGCCTGCTCCCGCCCGCGGGCGGCCACATCTACACCCGGGGCCGGCCCTCGCTCCTCGGCGTCAACGCCGCGCTGATGAACGACCTGAGCGGCGAACGCAACGTCGTCCTCGGCGGCCTGGCGATGGGCATGACGCGCAGGGAGATCCGCGAGCGCTACCAGCAGATCGTCGATTTCTCCGGCATCGACGACAAGGGCGACTTCATCACGCTGCCGATGCGCACGTACTCCTCCGGCATGGCGGCCCGTCTGCGCTTCTCGATCGCCGCCGCCAGGACCCACGACGTACTGATGATCGACGAGGCACTCGCCACCGGTGACGCCGCCTTCCAGCGCCGCAGCAAGGCCCGTATCGCCGAGCTCCGCGCGACGGCGGGCACCGTCTTCCTGGTCAGCCACAACAACAGGACCGTCACCGAGACGTGCCACCGGGCAATCTGGCTGGAAGCCGGGGCGCTGCGGATGGACGGCCCCGCGAAGGACGTCGTCGCCGCGTACGAGCAGCACACAAAGGCGAAGAAATAACACAAAGGTGGCTAAAGTGCGCCTTGATGACGACCGACCAGATCGCGGCCGACGCGAACACCGCCCCCGGCTCCCCCACTTCCGCGACCGCCGCTCGCCGCCGCGCCCGCGCACTCGCCGCCGTCTGGCTCACCACCCGCCTCCTCATGCTCGCCCTGCTCGCGCAGCCCCTCGCCGCCTTCGACGTGGGAACGATCAGCGGCGAGGTCCACCACATCTACTACGGCTGGTACGAACAGCTCGCCCGCGGCGGCTTCCCCCTCGACGACGCCATGTGGCAGTACCCGCCCGGCACGGCCCTGGTGATTCTCGCGCCGGGCACCCTGCCCTGGCTCACGTACTTCCAGGGGTTCCTCGTCCTGACCCTCGCCGCCGACGCGCTCGTCGCCCTGGCCCTGGCCCGCGCGGGACGGCGCACCGGACGCAGCACGGCCGGCGCCTGGATGTGGGTGGGCGCGCTGCCGCTGCTCCTCCATCTGCCCCTGGTCCGGTACGACGTCCAGGTCACCGCCCTCGGCGCACTGGCCCTGCTCGCCCTGCACCACCGGCCCCGCGTCGGTGGTGCACTGGCCGCGCTCGGCGCGACGGTGAAGATCTGGCCGGTCCTCACGCTCCTGGGCACCCCCCGTGGACGTACCACCAGGGACGCCTGGCTGTCCGCCGCCGCCAGTGCGGCCGCGCTGCTCGCCGTGCTCGCGTTCGCCTTCTCGCACACCCTCGGCTTCCTGCGCCAGCAGGGCAGCCGAGGCGTTCAGATCGAGTCGCTGGCCGGGACAGCGCTGTCCCTGGCGCGGCTGGCGGGCTGGCCGGGCACGGCCGAATACCGGTACGGCGCCATGGAGCTCACCGGGCCGTACGTCTCGTCCCTCGCCCACGCGTCCCTCCTCCTCACCGCCGCCGCCTTCTGCTGGCTGCTGGTGTGGCGGATCAGGGCGCGGCGCTGGACACTGGCCACCCCCTTCGACGCCGCGCTGGCCGCCGTGCTCCTGTTCACCGTCACCAGCCGCGTGATCAGCCCCCAGTACCTGGTCTGGCTGCTGGGCCTGGCCGCCGTCTGCCTCACCTCGCGCGCCACCACCCAGCGCCCGGTCGCTGCGCTGCTGCTGCCGGCGGCCGCGCTGAGCGCGCTCGCGTATCCGGTGCTGTACGCGGACGTGGTGTCGGGTACGCCGCTGGGCTGCGCGCTGATGGTCGTACGCAACGGCCTGCTGCTCGCGGCGGCCCTGCTGTCCTGCCGCAGGCTGTGGACGTCGGCAAGAGGTACGTGAAAAGGGGCGCCCCGCACCGATGTCGTTCCGGTGCGGGGCGTCCCTTTTCCTACGCGTACGTACGGACTCAGACGCGCGTACGCAGCATCGTCCGCATCGTGCGCATGGCCACCGAGAGGTTCGCCAGGTCGAACGCGTCCGACCCGTGGATCTCCTCCAGCGTGGTCCGCGCACGGCCCAGGATCGCCGCGTTCTTCTCCTCCCACGCCTTGAAGCGCTGCTCCGGCGTCGATTCCCCGTTGCCGACGGACAGCACGTCCTGCGTCAGGCCGGCGTGCACCGCGTACAGGTCCTCGCGGATGGAGGCGCGGGCCATGGACTGCCAGCGGTCGGCCCGCGGCAGCTCGATGATCCGGTCCATCAGCTGGGTGATCGAGAGGCGGTCGGCGAGGTCGTAGTACACCTCGGCGACCTCCATCGCGGTCTTGCCGCTGCGCTCCGCGATGGCGACGATGTCGAGCGTCGGGAAGGCGGACGAGAACCCGGCCACCCGCAGCGCCAGCTCCTGCGGAACGCCCGCGTCGGTCAGCTCGTCGAGGATGCCCTGGTACCACTCGAGGTCCGCGCCGCGCAGCAGCTTCGGCAGCTCGTCCCAGACCCGCGCCACACCGGCTTCGAAGAACTCGATGGTCTCGGCGAGCTCCAGCGGCTGCGGCCGGTTGCCCAGCAGCCAGCGCGTACCGCGCTCGACGAGGCGGCGCGAGTGCAGCCGGATCCGGGTCTGGACGTCGGCGGCGACCTTGTTGTCGAGCGCCTCGACGGCGTCCCACACATCACTCAGCCCGAAGATCGCGCGGGCCGCGAACTGCGCCCGTACGATCTCCTCGATCGACGCCCCGGTCTCCTCCCGCAGGCGGTGCAGGAAGGTCGAGCCACCGGTGTTGACCGTGTCGTTGACCAGCACGGTCGTGATGATCTCGCGACGCAGGGCGTGCGCGTCGATCTGCTCGCCGAACTTCTCCCGCAGCGCCTTCGGGAAGTACGCGTGCAGCAGGCCCCGCAGGTGCAGGTCGTCCGGCAGGCCGGTGTGGATCAGCTCCTCCGCCACCGTGATCTTGGTGTACGCCATGAGGACGGCCAGCTCCGGCTGGCTCAGGCCGCGCCCGGCGCTGAGCAGCTCGCGGATCTGCCGGTCGGTGGGCAGGAACTCCAGCGGACGGTTCAGGTGCCCGTCGCGCTCCAGCCGGCGCATGAAGCGCTGGTGGGCGTGGAGCAGGGAAGGCGCCTGGGCGACGGCGTTCGCCAGAGCGACGTTCTGCGCGTAGTTGTTGCGCAGGACGAGCGTGCCGACCTCGTCGGTCATCGTGGCGAGCAGCTTGTTGCGCTGCTTGACCGTCATGTCGCCGTCCGCGACGAGCCCGTTCAGCAGGATCTTGATGTTCACCTCGTGGTCGGAGGTGTCCACGCCCGCGCTGTTGTCGATGGCGTCGGTGTTACACCTTCCTCCTGAACCACTGAGGCCGCCCTCGCCGCCGGCACCGCGGCGGGCGAACTCGATGCGGCCGAGCTGGGTCGCGCCCAGGTTGCCGCCCTCGCCGACGACCTTGACCCGCAGGTCCTCGCCGTTGACGCGGATCGCGTCGTTCGCCTTGTCACCGACGTCGGCGTTCGACTCCGCCGAGGACTTGACGTACGTACCGATGCCGCCGTTCCACAGCAGGTCGACCGGCGCCTTGAGGATCGCCTTCATCAGGTCGGCCGGGGTCATCTTGGTGATGCCCCGCTCGATGCCGAGCGCCTCGCGGATGTGCGAGTTGATCGGGATCGCCTTGGCGCTCCGCGGGTGGATGCCACCACCGGCGGACAGCAGCGCGGTGTCGTAGTCGGCCCACGAGGAGCGCGGCAGCTCGAAGAGGCGGCGGCGCTCGGCGTACGAGGTGGCCGCGTCCGGGTTCGGGTCGATGAAGATGTGCCGGTGGTCGAAGGCCGCGACGAGGCGGATGTGCTCGGAGAGCAGCATTCCGTTACCGAAGACGTCACCCGACATGTCACCGACACCGACGACCGTGAAGTCCTCGCTCTGGGTGTCGTGGCCGAGCTCGCGGAAGTGCCGCTTGACGGACTCCCAGGCGCCGCGGGCGGTGATGCCCATGCCCTTGTGGTCGTAACCGACCGAACCACCCGACGCGAAGGCGTCACCGAGCCAGAAGTTGTAGGCGATCGCGATCTCGTTGGCGATGTCGGAGAAGGTCGCGGTGCCCTTGTCTGCGGCGACGACGAGGTACGTGTCGTCCTCGTCGTGGCGCACGACATCCTTCGGCGCCACGACCTGCCCCGCCACCATGTTGTCGGTGATGTCGAGCAGCGCCGAGATGAAGGTCTTGTACGCAGCGATGCCCTCGGCCATCCACGCGTCACGGTCGACGGACGGGTCCGGCAGGTTCTTGGCGACGAAGCCGCCCTTGGCACCGACCGGCACGATGACCGTGTTCTTGACCATCTGTGCCTTGACCAGGCCCAGCACCTCGGTCCGGAAGTCCTCCCTCCGGTCCGACCAGCGCAGACCACCGCGGGCGACCTTGCCGAAGCGCAGGTGGACGCCCTCGACGCGCGGCGAGTACACCCAGATCTCGTACGCCGGGCGGGGCGCGGGGAGGTCCGGAATCGCCTGCGGGTCGAACTTCATCGACACGTAGGAGTGCGGCTCACCGGTGGCGGTCTTCTGGAAGAAGCTGGTGCGCAGCGTCGCCTTGATGACGGTCAGGAAGGACCGCAGGATCCGGTCCTCGTCGAGGGACGCGACCTGGTCGAGCGCGCCGTCGAGCTCTTCGAGCAGCCCGTCGGTCAGCTCGGTGCCCGCGACCTGGCGCTCCGGCGACATCCGCGCCTCGAACAGCGAGATCAGCAGGCGGGTGGTGTGGACGTTGTTGCGGAGGGTGTCCTCCATGTAGTCCTGGCTGAAGGTCGAACCGGCCTGGCGCAGGTACTTCGCGTACGCGCGCAGCACCATCGCCTGCCGCCAGTCCAGTCCGGCGCTGAGCACGAGGGCGTTGAAGCCGTCGTTCTCGGCCTGCCCGGTCCACACGGCGGAGAACGCTTCCTGGAAGCGGGCACGGGCGTCGTCGGCCAGGTAGCCGTCGTTGCCGTTCAACTTGGGCATGCGCAGGCCGAAGTCGTAGATCCACGCGTGCGTACGGTCGGTGCAGCGCAGCTCGTACGGACGCTCGTCGACGACCTCGACACCGAGCCGCTGGAGCACGGGCAGGACGGCGGACAGGGAGACCTGCTCGCCGATCCGGTAGATCTTGAAGCGGCGCTCGTTGGGTCCGGCGCCCACCGGCTCGTACAGGGAGAGCGAGAAGCTGTTGCGGCCGTGCGTCAGCTGTTCGAGGTGGACGAGGTCGGCGACGGCGGCGCGCGGCGAGTGGTCGGCCTTGTAGCCCTCGGGGAAGGCGTGACCGTACCGGCGCAGCAGCTCGGCGGCGCGCTCCTCACCCAGCTCGGCGTTCATGGCCTCGGCGAAACCGTCGGCCCAGGAGCGGGCGGCCTCGACCAGGCGGGCCTCGATGCGCTCGGTGTCGGCGTCGGTGAGGGCCGGCAGCTCGGTGCCGGCCGGGACACGGACGACGAAGTGCAGGCGGGAGAGGATCGACTCGGTGTTCCAGGCGGTGAAGTCGACGCTGACGCCGCCGAGCTCCTCCTTGAGGATGTCGATGAGCCGCAGCCGCACGGCGGTGGTGTAGCGGTCGCGGGGCAGGTAGACGAGGGCGGAGTAGTAGCGCCCGTACTCGTCCTGTCGCAGGTAGAGGCGCAGCCGGCGCCGCTCCTGGAGGTACAGCACGCTCGTCACGATGGACGTCAGCTGGTCGACGGGCGTCTGGAAGAGCTCGTCGCGCGGGTACGTCTCCAGGATCTGGAGCAGGTCGCGGCCGTCGTGGCTGTTGGGCGAGAAGCCGGCGGTCTCCAGGACCTCTTCGACCTTGCGGCGGACGACGGGGACACGGCGTACGGACTCGGTGTACGCGGCCGAGGAGAACAGCCCGAGGAAGCGCCGCTCGCCGACGACATTCCCGTCCGCGTCGAACTTCTTCACGCCGACGTAGTCGAGGTAGCTGGGCCGGTGCACGGTCGAGCGGCTGTTGGCCTTCGTCAGTACGAGCAGCTTGTGCTCGCGGGCCTTGGCCCGGACGTCTGCGGGCAGCCGGCTGAAGGACGGGCTGACCGGGTGGTCCTCGTTGCCGCTGTGGTGCGGGTCGGAGCGCAGGATGCCGAGGCCGGTGCCGGAGACGGCGGACAGCGCGTCGTCGGGCGTCAGCTCGTACTCGCGGTAGCCGAGGAAGGTGAAGTGGTCGGCGGCCAGCCAGCGCAGCAGCTCGCGGGCCTCGTCGACCTCCTGGTCGCGCAGGTCGTCCGCGGTGGGCTCACTCGGCAGCTCGTCGGCGATACGCAGCGCCGAGTCGCGCATCTTCTCCCAGTCCTCGACGGCCTCGCGGACGTCGTTCAGGACGCGCAGCAGGTCGGCGGTGATCTGCTTGAGGTCGGAGCGGTCGGTCTCGCGGTCGATCTCGACATGGATCCAGGACTCGACGCACGCGTCGTGCGGCAGCTTCTCGGCCTTGCGGCGGCCGTCGGCCGGGAGAACCTCGATGAGCTTGCCGGTGAGATCGCGCCGCACGGTGACCTGCGGGTGGATCACGACATGGATGCCGCGCCCCTGGCGGGACAGCTCATTGGTGACGGAGTCGACGAGGAAGGGCATGTCGTCGGTGACCACCTCGACGACGGAGTGGCTGCACGTCCAGCCGTTCTCCTCGACGGTCGGGGTGTGCACCCGGACGTTGGCAGTGCCCTGCGGGCGGTTCTCCGCCAGCCGGTAGTGCGAGAGCGCCGCGCCGAATACATCGACCGGGTCGCGGTCGGCGAGGTCTTCGGGGGCCGTGTGCAGGTAGTAGCGCTGGAGGTACGCGAGAAGGGTGTCCCGGTCGGGAATGCCCTCACTCGTGGACCCAGTCGAAGGTTGCCCCCCGGCCGGGCTGTTCTCAGCTACCCGGGCCGCCCGTACGAGCAGCTCGGCCTTGGCTTCGTCCAGCTTGGTCTGCATGTCCTCTGGCTCCTGTCGCGCGCCATTGCGTGACGTAGGTGAAGAAAGATGACACAACGCCACGACGCGGGGTATCCGGTCGGGTCGACGTTATGCCGCGAAGAGAGATACCCATGACGTTATTGGCCAATTTTGACGGCCGGTCGGGGTTTCGGGGACCAGCGATCGCCCGGGCACGGTGGCGCTCCGGGCGCATGCCGGGGGCTTCACTGCCCCCGAGGGCTATCGCGCTGATCACGGCACCAGGCTATCTCCCCGCACGGGGGGCCCGTCATGTCCGATCGGTGTACAAAACCAGCCCCGAAGTTTGACACTCTGGACAGCGCGGAACGTACGACGGCCTCTCACCTGTTCCGGCGGGGCGCCTTGGCAAACGCCGCCGCCCGGTGCACGTTGAACCGGACGGCACGGCACGGCCCGCCCGAGGAGGAGCACACAGCCATGGCACTCAAGATCCTCATCGTGACCGGCGACGCGGCGGAATCGCTGGAAGTCCTCTACCCGTACCAACGCCTGCGCGAGGAGGGGTACGAAGTCCACATCGCCGCCCCGACCCGCAAGAAGCTCCAGTTCGTGGTCCACGACTTCGAGCCCGGCTTCGATACGTACACCGAGAAGCCCGGCTACACCTGGCCCGCCGACCTGGCGTTCTCCGAAGTCGAGCCGGGCCAGTACGCCGCCCTGGTGATCCCCGGCGGGCGGGCCCCGGAGTACCTGCGCAACGACCTGGAGCTGCGCAAGATCCTCAAGGCTTTCTTCGACTCGGACAAGCCGGTGGCACAGATCTGCCACGGCCCGCTCCTGACGGCCGCCATCGACGGCCTGGCCGGCCGCCGGGTCACGGCCTATCCGGCCCTGGAGCTGGACATGCAGGCCGCGGGAGCGACCTTCCAGGACGCCGAGACGGTCGTGGACGGCACACTGGTCTCGGCGCGCGCCTGGCCGGACCACTCAGCCTGGATGCGCGAGTTCCTGAAGGTCCTGCGCGCGAAGAGCGATTCCGGCCCCTCCGGCGTCTGAGGAGCGGGGTCCGGGGCGGAGCGCCAGTCGTACGGGGGGCGGCGGAGTGCTGACCGGGTGACTCTCACCCCATCCACCGCTCCGCCAGCTCCACCGCCTCCGCGAGCGTGTCCACCACCGGCACCCCGGCCGGCTCCAAGCTGGCCCGACTGTGCGAGCCCCCCGTATAGAGCACCGCCCGAGCCCCCACATGCGCGGCCGCCACCGCGTCGTCCACCGCATCGCCAATCACAACTACCCGCTCCGGCGCCACGCCGCCCAACGCCGCGACGTGGCGGGCCATGTGCGCGGCCTTGCTGCCACCGGAAGGCCCGGTCCGCCCGTCGACCCGCACGAAGTGCCGCTCGATCCCGTACTGCCGCACCACCGGCAGCAGCTGGTCATGCCCGTACATGCTCAGCAGTGACTGGCTGCGCCCCCCGGCCTGCCACTCCACGAGCAGCTCCTCGACCCCGAGGGTGAGCGCGCACACCACCCGCAGCTCGGTGTAATGCCGATGGAACGCCTCGTCCATGACCAGCCACTCGTCGTCCGTCGGCAGCCGCCCCATCAGCCGCTCGTAGAAGCGGGGGATGGGCACGCAGTACAGCTCGCGGTATTGCGCCAGCGTGATCGGCTCGATCCCGATCTCCGCGAAGGCGGCGTTCGTCGCCCCGATGACCGCACTGATGTCATCGAGCAGCGTGCCGTTCCAGTCCCAGACGAGATGCGTCGTCGTGTGCTTCCCCATTCCAAGAAGGTACCCACTGACTACGACAACGCAGACATCCCACCGCAGCCCAGCCCAGGCCAGCCCAGCTCAGCCGATCAGATTCGGGATCTCCTGGACCCCGAACCACAGCAGCTCGTGGTCCTCCGCCCCGTCCACCGTGAACTGCGCGTCGTCGTCCCCGTGGTCCGCCGCACCCAGCGCCGCGGCCGCCGCGGCCACATCCGCCTCCGCGTCGTCCGCGTCGACATGCACCGCCGCCGCCTTCTTCAGCGGCACCGCGGCGGCGATCCGCACCTCGCCGAGCCCAGCCGCGTCCAGCCCCCGGTCGGGGTCCGCGACAGCTTCCCCGTCCGGTACGTCGACGGCCACGACGACCCGGCGGCGCGCGGCGCCGGGGTCCCCGGCGAGCAGCCGCAGGGACGCTGCCGCGGCCCGGTTCAGCGCGGCGTACTCCAGCTCCTCGATGTCGTCCGAGACGTACCACTCGCGCAGACCGGGCGTCACGGCGTAGGCGGTCAGCGGACCGGGCCCGAGCTGTCCGGCCTTGTGCGCCTCAGCGAGACCGGAAAGGGTCAGGGGGACGTAGACGCGCATTGGCAGGCCGCTTTCGTAGTCGGGAGGCGGACTCAAGGATACGTACGGAGTCCCCCTTCGGGGTGGTGGTCCCCGGCCTCCACGACGTCCACCCGACGAACCGCCTGTCGGCCGCCCGCCGCCCCACGCCTGCCTCCCATCACCCGGATAGGTGATTTGGCCGACGGCCGCTTCCCCCGGTTACCCGGTCTTGCAGCCGCCTCTCACTCCCGTAGAAGATCACCAGCAGAAGTTACCGCCCGGTAGTAAAGCCGGGCCGGCAGAGCGGGGGCACACAGATGAGCAACGACAGGACACGGCCGCAAGGGCGCCGCGACCCGCGCAGGCCCGGCGCACCCACGTCACGGGCAGCCACTACGAGCCCCACAACCGCGACCGCGACCGCACCCACAGCACCCCGCCGGCACCACCACCGCCCCACCCCGCACGAACAGTTCGCCGAGCGCCTGCTGGCCGTACTCAGCGGCCGGCGCCCCGTGCACTGGATGCTCGGCCACACCATCGGAGAGGCGTACGAGCAGCTCGTCCAGCTCGCGCCCAGGACCCCGCTGCGCACCCGCGGCACCCTCCCCGTCGTACGCACCTGCGGCGGCTTCCACCCGCGCCCCGGCGTGGTCGAGGCCTTCGCAAGCATCGCGGCCGGCGAGCAGGTACGGGCGATGGCGTTCCGCCTGGAGCAGGGCCAAGACCTGCGCTGGCGGTGCGCCGCCGTCGAGCTGGGCGGCGACCGCGGCGACCGCGGCGACCCGGTGGCCGCCGCCTGCGCCCCCGACTAGCCACAGCCGACCCGCCGAAATGCGGCCGGGGCCGGACACCCATCGGTGTCCGGCCCCGGCCGCGCTGCAAACGAAGCAATTCCTACTTCTTGCGGCGACGGCCGCCGCTGCCGCCACCCTTCTGCGCCTTGCGCCGCTCGGCACGCGTCATGCCGTCCGACTCGGACCGCGCAGGCCCTTCACCGTTCTCGAAGTCACCCTCGATGACACTGCCCTCACCGTCCACCTTGGGGGCGGAGAAGTGCAGCCGGTCGGGCCGCTGCGGAGCGTCGAGCCCCTTCGCCCGGATCTCCGGACGCGGCGCACCCGCGGGAACCGCGTCTTCCTTGCGCAGCGACGGCTTCTGGGACGCGTCCTGCGCCGGAACCGGAACTTCCTCGACCTGCTGCTCGACCTGGACCTCCAGGTTGAACAGGTAGCCGACGGACTCTTCCTTGATGCCGTCCATCATGGCGTTGAACATGTCGAAGCCCTCGCGCTGGTACTCGACCAGCGGGTCCTTCTGGGCCATCGCGCGCAGGCCGATGCCCTCCTGGAGATAGTCCATCTCGTAGAGGTGCTCGCGCCACTTGCGGTCCAGGACGGACAGCACCACGCGCCGCTCCAGCTCGCGCATGATGTCGGAGCCGAGCTGCGCCTCGCGCTCGGCGTACTGCTCGTAGATGTCGTCCTTGATGGACTCGGCGATGAACTCGGCGGTGATCCCCGCCCGGTCGCCCGCCGCTTCCTCCAGCTCCTCCACCGTGACCTTCACCGGGTAGAGCTGCTTGAACGCGCTCCACAGCCGGTCGAGGTCCCACTCCTCGGCGAAGCCCTCGACGGTCTCCGCCTGGATGTACGCGTCGATGGTGTCGTCCATGAAGTGACGGATCTGCTCCTGCAGGTCCTCACCCTCCAGGACCCGGCGGCGCTCGCCGTAGATGACCTCGCGCTGCCGGTTGAGCACCTCGTCGTACTTCAGGACGTTCTTACGCGTCTCGAAGTTCTGCTGCTCCACCTGCGACTGCGCGGACGCGATCGCCCGCGTCACCATCTTGTTCTCGATCGGTACGTCGTCGGGCACGTTCGCCATCGACATCACGCGCTCGACCATGGCGGCCTTGAACAGGCGCATCAGGTCGTCGCCCAGCGACAGGTAGAAGCGGGACTCGCCCGGGTCGCCCTGGCGGCCGGAACGACCGCGCAGCTGGTTGTCGATACGCCGCGACTCGTGCCGCTCCGTACCGAGCACATACAGCCCGCCGAGGGCCTTGACCTCTTCGAACTCGGCCTTGACGGCCTGCTCGGCCTTCTCCAGCGCGCCGGGCAGGGCCGCGGCCCACTCCTCGATGTGCTCCTCCGGGTCGAGGCCGCGCTGGCGCAGCTCCGCCTCGGCGAGGTCGTCCGGGTTGCCGCCGAGCTTGATGTCCGTACCGCGACCGGCCATGTTCGTGGCGACGGTGACGGCGCCCTTGCGGCCGGCCTGGGCGATGATCGGCGCCTCACGGTCGTGCTGCTTGGCGTTGAGGACCTCGTGCTGGACGCCGCGCTTGGACAGCTGCTGCGAGAGGTACTCCGACTTCTCCACGGACGTCGTGCCGACCAGGATGGGCTGGCCCTTCTCGTGCTTCTCCGCGATGTCGTCGACGACGGCGGCGAACTTCGCGACCTCGGTGCGGTAAATGAGGTCGGACTGGTCGGCGCGGACCATCGGCCGGTTCGTCGGGATCGGTACGACGCCCAGCTTGTAGATCTGGTGGAACTCGGCGGCCTCGGTCATGGCCGTACCGGTCATGCCGGAAAGCTTGTCGTAGAGGCGGAAGAAGTTCTGCAGGGTGATCGTGGCGAGCGTCTGGTTCTCGTCCTTGATGTCCACCCCTTCCTTCGCCTCGATCGCCTGGTGCATGCCCTCGTTGTAGCGGCGGCCGGCGAGGATACGGCCGGTGTGCTCGTCGACGATCATGACCTCGCCGTCGATGACGACGTAGTCCTTGTCCTTCTTGAACAGTTCCTTGGCCTTGATGGCGTTGTTCAGGTATCCGACGAGCGGCGTGTTGACCGACTCGTAGAGGTTGTCGATACCCAGCCAGTCCTCGACCTTGGCGACACCGGACTCGTGGATGGCGACGGTGCGCTTCTTCTCGTCGACCTCGTAGTCGCCGGTCTCCTCGATGCCCTTGAGCAGGTTGCCCGGCTCGCCCTTCTTCAGGCGGACGACCAGCTTGGCGAAGTCGCCGTACCACTTGGTGGCCTGGTCGGCCGGTCCCGAGATGATCAGCGGCGTACGGGCCTCGTCGACCAGGATCGAGTCGACCTCGTCGACGATCGCGAAGTTGTGGCCGCGCTGGACGAGCTCGTCCTTCGACCACGCCATGTTGTCGCGCAGATAATCGAAGCCGAATTCGTTGTTCGTGCCGTACGTGACGTCGCAGGCGTACATCTCACGGCGCTGCGCCGGCGACATGTTGGCGAGAATGCAGCCGACATCGAGGCCGAGGAACTTGTGCACCCGGCCCATCATCTCGGAGTCGCGCTCCGCCAGGTAGTCGTTCACCGTGATCAGGTGGACGCCCTTGCCGGACAGCGCGTTCAGATACGCGGGAAGCGTGCCGACGAGGGTCTTGCCCTCACCGGTCTTCATCTCGGCGACATAACCGAGATGCAGGGCGGCTCCACCCATCATCTGGACGTCGTAATGGCGCTGACCGAGAACACGCTTCGCTGCCTCGCGGACGGTCGCGAAAGCCTCGGGAAGCAGGTCGTCCAGGCTCTCGCCGTCGGCGTACCGCTCCTTGTACTCATCGGTGAGCGCCCGCAACTCGGCGTCGGAGAGGTTGACGAAGTCCTCTTCGATGGAGTTGACCTGGTCCGCGATGCGGTGCAGTTTGCGCAGGATCTTGCCTTCGCCTGCACGCATGAGCTTGTTGAAGACGGACACTGAGGCTGGTCTCCTTGCCGGTCGGGCCTGTGCACTGGGTCGTATGGACTCTGGCGCGGGCACGGCAGGTGGTCCCCACCGCATCGGCCATCGTAAGCGAGGACCCCGCCACGCCGGGAGGTCCGCCCGCAGGAAGGCCCACTGTTACCCGCAAAGAGAACGGACAGGGAGCCCGGAAGGTGCCGGGCCATCCCAAAAAGGTCTGGCGTGCCCCTGTCCGCCGAGCCGAGAATCAGCCGATGGAGCCCACCATCCTCACCACCGAGCGTCTGCTGCTGCGCCCTTTCGAGCCCACCGACACGGACGCCGTCCTCCATGCCTGTCAGGACCCCGACATCCAGCGCTGGACGTCGATCCCCTCGCCGTACGAACGTGAGCACGCGGAGGGCTTCGTCCACCGGATCGTGCCGGACGGCTGGCGTTTCGACACCGTGTACGCCTTCGCGGTGCTCACCCGGGGCAGCGGGGAACTGGTGGCGGCGATCTCGTCGATCACCCGCGGCGAGGGCGCCGCGGAAGTCGGGTTCTGGGCGGCGAAGCGGCACCGTGGCCGCGGCTACGTCACGGAAGCGGTGCGGGCCGTCGCCCACTGGGCCTTCACCACGGCGGGCGTGGAGCGCCTGGAGTGGCGCGCCGAGGTCGGCAACGACGCGTCGCGCGCGGTCGCCGAGAAGGCCGGTTTCGTCATCGAGGGCGTCCAGCGCTCCGGCATCGCGAACAAGGGCGTACGCCGCGACGGCTGGACCGGCGCGCTGCTCCCGTCCGATCTCGGTCTGCCCACAGTGCGCCCGTACCTGCCCGCCAAGGACCTGAATCCCCGCAGGCCAGGGCCTGTTGTCAGTGGCGGCGCCTAGGCTGCGGTCATGACCAGTCTGCTGTCGCCCACCACGTCTCTGTCCGCCGACGAGGCCCGCAGGATCGCCCTGCGCGCGCAGGGGTTCCTGGGCGCCCCGGACCGGCGGGGCGGGGTGCGCGGCGTGCTGCGCCACCTGGGCGCGGTGCAGCTCGACACGATCTCCGTGCTGGCCCGTTCCCACGAGCTGATTCCGTACGCCCGGCTCGGCGCCGTAGGCCGTACGACCGTCGACGCCGCCTACTGGACCGGCGCTCACGCCTTCGAGTACTGGTCGCACGCCGCGTGCATCCTGCCCATGGAGGAATGGCCGCACTTCGCGTTCCGCCGCCGCGCCTATCGCGACCGCCCGCACTGGCACCACGACCTCCCGGACGGCTCGTACGACGCGGTGATCAAGCAGCTGCGCGCCGAAGGCCCGCTAACGGCGACCGACTTGGGCGGTGCCAAGAACGGCGGCGAGTGGTGGGACTGGTCGGCGTCGAAGGTGGCCGTCGAGCGGGCGCTGATGTACGGCGAGGTGGTGTGCACCGAGCGGCGCGGCTGGAAGCGGGTCTACGACCTGGCCGAGCGCGCCGTCCCGGACGCCGTGTACCACGACGACCTGGATGACACCGAGTGCCTTCGCCGCCTCGTGCGGCTGGCCGGACAGTCCCTGGGCGTCGGCACGCGCGCCGACATCGCGGACTACCACCGCCTCAAGGGCGAGCAGGTCGAGGCCGTGATCGCCGAGTCGGGCCTGGTGCCGGTCGAGGTCGAGGGCTGGGCCAAGCCCGCCTGGGCCGACCCCGAGGCGCTGGCGACCACCCCGCGCGGCCGCCACCGCACGACGCTGCTGTCGCCCTTCGACTCCCTCATCTGGGACCGCCCGCGCACCGAGCGCCTCTTCGGCTTCACTCACCGCCTGGAGGCGTACGTCCCCAAGCCGAAGCGGATACACGGGTACTTCGCGATGCCGCTGCTCGCGGGCGGCCGGCTGCTGGGCCGCGTCGACCCGGCGCGCGAGGGAAAGACCCTGGTGGCGCGCCAGGTCTCACTGGAGGGCCGGAAGGCGGTCCGGCCGATGGCCGAGGCACTGGTCGAGGCCGCTCAGTGGGTCGGCTGCACGGACGTACGCCTGGAGCGCGTCGACGCACCCGACCTGCGCAGTGCGCTGAGCACGGAACTGGCCCGCCTCACCTGATCTCCAGGATCTTCTCCCGCATCGCGTAAACGACCGCCTCCATCCTGGAGTGCAGCTGCAACTTCTCCAGGATGTTCCGGACGTGGTTCTTCACCGTGTTCTCGGAGATGAACAACTCCTTGGCGATGTCACGGTTGTTCATGCCCGTCGCGACGAGCTTGAGGACCTCCAGCTCCCGCTCGGTCAGCCGCGGCGCCGGGACGAGCCGGCGCTCGTCGGTGCGCTGGATCATCGATTTGAACTCGGTGAGGAGCTTCGACGCCATCGAGGGGCTAATCTGGGACTGGCCGTCGGCCACCGCCCGGATCGCGGTCGCCACCTCGTCCGTGGAGATCTCCTTGAGGAGATACCCCGTCGCCCCCGCCTTGATCGCGTCGTAGAGGTCCGCCTCCTCGTCGCTTATCGTCAGCATGATGATCTTCGCGCTGGGCGCCACCTCCTTGATCGAGGTGCACGCCTCGATGCCGCCGCGCTTGGGCATCCGTACGTCCATCAGCACGATGTCGGGCAGCAGATCGGCGGCCTTGTCCACGGCCTCCGCCCCGTCCGCCGCCTCGCCGACGACCTGAATGTCCTCCTCCTGCGCGAGGACGATCTCCAGCCCCCGGCGAAACAGGGCGTGATCGTCCACGACCAGCACCCTGATGGGCTCCTTGCGCGCCCCCCCGGCGTCCGTACCCGAACCGCCGACCCCGTCGGCGTCCCCCATGTCGGACTCGTCCTGCACCGGACCGAAGCTGTCCGCCATCGTTCCTCCCCCTGAAGGCCGTGGCCCGAAATTCATGAGCTGCCCCAACCACAGTGTGGTGAGCACCGATTGGCTTGCGACGCCATGATTTCATGCCCGGACGACAGAGCGGTGATCCTGCGGTCGCACGATGGTGCCCCTGGGGGCGCACAGGCGCTCCAGGGGCACCATCACAGATGGGTACGGCGCGCTGCCCGCATCGGTTCAGCGTGCCCGGCGAATCACCCGCCGAGTGCACCACCGGCGCCGCCCGCGTCGGTTTCGGCGAGGGGGTCGGTCGTAAGGCGGATAACGCCGTAGTCGTAGGCGTGCCGCCGGTAGACGACACTGGGCTCCTTCGTCTCGGAGTCGACGTAGAGGTAGAAGTCGTGCCCGACCAGCTCCATTTCGTAGAGCGCCTGGTCGAGCGACATCGGAGCCGCGACGTGTGTCTTCTCGCGGACCACCAGCGGTCCTTCGCCCTGCACTTCGAGCGGTCCGATCCTGGTGGTGGGAATGGTGGGCGGCGCCTCCTCGGCGACCAGCAGCCCATTGCCGTTGATGGCTGCGGCACCCGGCACCGCCGCACCCACCTCGGCGGCGGACAGCCTGCCATTGCCACGACGCGTGTGGCGCTTGTCGTGCTGCCTCCGCAGCCGC
This sequence comes from Streptomyces sp. ISL-96, assembly GCF_018614035.1. Lineage (GTDB taxonomy): Bacteria > Actinomycetota > Actinomycetes > Streptomycetales > Streptomycetaceae > Streptomyces. The sequence goes on along the minus strand of NZ_JAGGPA010000035.1, from coordinate 12,795 downwards.
GCCTCCAGCTTCCCCGTGGCCAGGTCCAGCGCTGCGTACGGGTCACCGGCCGAAGCCTCGGCCCGGATCACCGGGCCACGCGAGCGAAGTGTGATCTCCACCCGGTCGGAACGGTCCGCCTGTCGCGGGTTGGGCTCCTTGGACACCTCGACGTCAAGGCTGATCACCTTGGCGTCGATTTTCTGGATTTTCTCCAGGTTCAGCTTCTCGGCCACGTGCTTGCGGAACCTCTCGGGCACCTCGGTCTTGCGGCCCTTGACGACGATGTCCACGCAGAACTCCGTTCCCGGATAGCCCCGCTTCAGCTGCGGAGCGTCTCCCTTTCGCACCAGGTTCCGGTGATCACCGGAACCTCGGACTTGGTGACTTTCACCTCCTCCTCCCCAGTCGACAAGATCCCCACCCCATCGACTTCGGGCTGAAGAGGAAACCCGAAGCGCAGCCGTCCCAATAAGTGAGGCACAGGGTCTGCTTTTCCTCACAACCGAACATAGCTCGCTCGGACGCTTGTCGGCACCCGCTACCGGCGCGTACCTCCGTTCAAGTGCATTTCCCCTCTCTCCACCTGCAACGATCCAAGTTCCCCGTCAGTTCCGGTTTATTTCGAACGAGAGCGCCGGGGCCGCGACTACGGCCGCGCTCACCTGTGCGGATACGGAAATCAGCCTTTCCTGGGTGGCACTCAGTGCACGGGCCGCCTCCGCCAGGGAGGCACCCGTTGTCATGAGATCGTCCACCAGCACGGCCCGGCCGCCTTCCAGGAGCCGCCCGCCGCCCGCGACGACCTCCAGGGCTCCCGCCAGGTTCGCCGCCCGCTCCCGGGCGCTCAGGCCCGCCTGGTCACTCACCGCCCGCCGCTGCCTCAGTACGGCGAGCACTCGGGCGGGCACTCCGGTGCGCCGCAGCTCGCCGGCGGCGGCCAGTGCGATCCGGCGCGCCGGATCATGCCCGCGCGCCCTGACCGCGCCGCGCGCGGACGGTACGGGTACAAGCAGCAGCGGCCCCGCGGTCTTGGCCTGCGGCCAGGTCACCGCGGCCCGCACCGCGCCCGCCAGCGCGCTGCCGAGCGCCCCCGCGAGCCCCAGTGCGCCCCGCTCCTTGTGCCCGAGCAGCACGGCCCGTACCGCGTCCTCGTACGGAGCGGCGGCATGGACCGCCGGCAGCCCCGGCGGCTCCGGCGACGGGCGCACCCGGCCCGCTGCGCCGCCGTACAACGCCTGCCCGCACTCGGCGCACAGCACCGTGCGCGGCCTGCCGCAGCCGCCGCACGCGACCGGCAGCACCAGACCGGCGACCTCCTGCCACCACCCGTGCATGGACTCCACTGTGCCCAGCGAAGCGCGCCGCAATCACCCCTGGGGAAAACCCGGTTGCCGGTCGTACCGAGCTAACCCGGATAGACCGGATACGACCCCTTGCTGACCACCGTCTTCCAGTTCGCGCCGGGCGGCAGCCGCACGATGCCGTCCTCCACCGAGTGCGCCAGCAGCGGCAGCCGGTCGTCGTCCGCCGAAGCGACCGCCGTCACCCGGTTCACGCCCGGCACCGCCTGGGCGTCCGACGTCGAACCGTCCGTCTGCAGATACCGCAGCTGCTGCACCCCGCCGGACTCGCGGCCGACGACCACCAGGCGGCTGCGTCCGGCCCACGACACGGCCGTCACTTCCTCCATCTGAGGCGCGATGGGCCGCAGGTCGACGACGGACACTTCCGGCCTGTCCGCGGGCCCGTGCCGCTCGACCCGGCCGAGCTTCAGGGTCGTCCGGCCGTCCTGCGTCACCAGCAGCGCGATCCGTACGCCGTCCGCCGACACCTTCAGCGCCTCGATACGAGCCCCGTCGAGGCCGTCGACGACCTTGACCTCTTCCGCCTTCCCCTCGCCGCCCGCCAGCCGCAGCAGCCGCGGCTGACGCGGGTCCCGGTCGGCCACCCACAGATCGCCCCGCCCGTCCCAGCTCGGCGCCGAGAGGCGGTCCTTCCCCTGCTTACCGCTGCTGGTCAGCGCCGGCTCCCCGGGCTCGCTGTCGGAGACGACGGACGCCACATACAGCGAGCGCGCGTCCAGCGACACCCCCGCAGCGTGCCGTTCATTGCGCGCCACCGCGACCGCGCTCAGACGCCGTTCGCCGTTGCCGAGCGGGCCCGGCACAGGGGCGGCCTCATCGTCGGCGCCGGTGTTCTCGGTGCTTGCCACCATCCGTACGAGACGCTGCTTGGGGTCGAGGAAGTACTGGTAGTCCGGACTCCCCGAGGCCCGTTCCGGAGCAAAGTCCTCCGCCTGGTCCCCGCCGAGCACGCACAGCGTCGAACCGTCCGACCGCTGCAACTCCACTTGGCCGACCCGGTACGACGTCAGGTCACGCAGCGTGAAGAGCAGTTGGGCGGCCATCTCCCTGCACCGCTTCTGGCCGACGTTGGACGCCTTCCCGTTGAGCGGCACCTTGAGAGCGTTCCGGTCGTCGAACGCGAGTGACTTGGCGCCGTCCTCGAGCTTCAGCGCCGTACCCGTGGGGAAGCTCGAACCGACCACCGGTTTGAGCCAGTTGGTCGGTCCGCTCAGCAACGCCTCGACCGTCTGCGTCACCGGATCCATCTGGGTCTGCGGGTCCATGCGCTTGCGTACGTACACCGGGTCGGCGACCAGCCACGGATGAGCCGCACCGGCCCCCTGCGACGACGTACCGGAAGCGAAGTAGTACTTGTTGACGGAGCGGTAGATGCGCTCGAAGTCCGACTCACCGAGCACCAGCCCCTGCGGCAGGCCGTCGATGCGCCACTCCTTGCCGTCCGGGCCGTTCTGCCTGCTGAGATGAAGCGTCTCGTGATACGGGCGGTTGACCGGCTGGTACGCGCGCTGCCCGTTCACTTCGGCGATCTTCGTGCCGGTCAGCGCGTACGTATAGGCGCCGCCCTCGCGGTCATTGGCCCGCTGGTCCTGCGGCACCGGGCCGTCGTCCAGCACCGCGACCTGCGTCGGGTTCCACTCCTGGGACGCCTTCTTCGTCAGGTACTTGCGGGCCGTGGCGAACTGGGGGTCGTCGCCCGTCATCGCCTCCAGGAAACCCTCGACGATCTCGTTCGGCTGGGCACCCTTCCTCGGCGCCATCCCGTACACCCGCACCTGCGAGTCGCCCCGCGGGGACGCCTCCACGGCCTCCACGTCGCCGCTGTCCGGCATGGACGCGCAGCCGGCCAGCAGCAGACCGCCGCACCCCAGCAGCACCGTCGTCCGCGGCACCCACCACCGGCCGCCGCGCAATCGCTCAGTGCCCACGGGTGATGTCCTTCCGGTCCGTCTGCGATGAACTGTCCCCGTCGCCCGACGACCGCGCCACAACCCGGGCCCCACTGCCCGGCAGCGCCGTCGGATCCGCCGCCGGCGCCGCCCGCGTCGCCGCGGGCAGTGGCGAGCGCTCGGCGTTCGGCTGTGCGGGCACCCTCGCGAGCCGGTTGGCGCCGCCGCCCGGCCGGTCTCCCGTCACCCGGCTGTCCGCCTCCGCGCGCTCGCGCGCACGCCGTGAATCCTCGGGCTCCAGCGGAATCGGAGAGCCGCGCAGCGACTCGTCGGCCGTACGCGGCAGGGTGAGCCTGAACTGTGATCCGCCGCCCGGCTCTCCCCACGCCTGAAGCCAGCCGCCGTGCAGCCGCGCGTCCTCCACGGCGATGGACAGGCCGAGGCCGGTACCACCCGTGTGGCGCGCACGCGCCGGATCGGCCCGCCAGAACCGGTTGAACACCCGCGTCGCCTCCCCCGGCTTCAGCCCGACGCCGTAGTCACGGACCGCCACGGCGACAGCGCCACCCGCGGCGCCCAGCCGGACCACGACATCCCGGCCCTCACCGTGCTCGACGGCATTGACCACAAGATTGCGAAGTACGCGCTCCACCCGCCGCGCATCGGCCTCGGCAACCACGGGCTGCTCATCACCGGTCACCCGTATCCGGGTCCCCTTGCGCTCGGCCAGCGGTTCGGCGCCCTCGATGACCCGGCGTACGACCTCACGCAGGTCTATCGGTTCCGCCTCCAGAGCCGCCGCACCCGCGTCGAACCGGCTGATCTCCAGCAGGTCGGCGAGCAGCGACTCGAAGCGGTCGAGCTGCCCGGCGAGCAGTTCGGCGGACCGTGCGGTCACCGGATCAAAATCAGCCCGCGCCTCATGAATGACATCGGCGGCCATCCGTACGGTCGTCAGCGGCGTACGCAGCTCGTGCGAGACGTCCGACACGAAGCGCCGCTGGAGCCGGGACAGCTCCTCCAGCTGCTGGATCTTGACCTGCAGGTTCTGCGCCATCTTGTTGAAGGCCTCGCCGAGCCGCGCGATGTCGTCCTCGCCCGTGACCTTCATACGTTCCTGGAGCCGGCCGGCGGACAGCCGCTCGGCGACCCCGGCGGCCATCCGCACAGGCGTGACGACCTGCCGCACCACCAGCCAGGCGATGCCGCCGAACAGCACGACAACGAACACCCCCGCGGTGGCGAGCGTGGTCTTCACCAGACTGAGCGACTCCTCCTCCTGCGTCAGCGGAAAGAGGTAGTAGAGCTGATACGGCTGACCACTGTTGTCATTGAGCTGCTTCCCGATGACCAGACCTGGCTCGGACGGCTCCTGCGCGTCCGTGTACGTAATCCTGACAAAAGCCTTGTGCGCCTTGCCGGTCCCCTGGTCGATCGCGTCCCGCAGCTGCTGCGGCACGCTCGCGCTCTGGTTCACCCCGCCCGACGCGCGCGGCCCGCGATTGCTGGCACTCTCGTCGTCCGAATCAGCACTGAGTGCCACCACGTGGAAAGCCTGTCGGCCGCCGCTGGCGAGCTGCTCCACGAGCTCGGTCCTCCAGTTGGTGGAGTTACGAGCGGTCACCCTGGCCTGCGAGCTGTCACCGGCGCCCGTTCCCGCGACGGTACGGGCCTTCTCCTCCGCCACGTCGAATCCACCGGCCGCCTGGCTCTGGGCAGCCTCCTGCTTCGCGTCGAGCAGGCCATTACGCACCTGCCACATCACCACGAAGCCGAGCAGCAGCACCACACCGAGCGACATCAGCAGCGAGCCGACGACGACGCGCAGCTGGATGTTCCGCCGCCACAACCGCAGCGAAGGCAGCAGCGGCCGCCGCACCCAGCGCGCGAAGAGCCGCAGGGCAGGACCGCCCTGCACGAAACGTCCGATCCTGGACGTCCGTCGCCGAGGACCGGCAGCCCGCCCCGTACGGACTCCCGGCTCCCCCCCGGGCATCGGAGCAGCGCTGCCTCGGCTCATATCAGCTCGGTCCGGCCTTGTAACCGACCCCGCGGACGGTCACAACGATCTCCGGACGCTCCGGGTCCTTCTCCACCTTCGACCGCAACCGCTGGACATGGACATTGACCAGTCGGGTGTCCGCGGCATGGCGATAACCCCACACCTGCTCCAGCAGCACCTCGCGGGTGAACACCTGCCAGGGCTTGCGGGCGAGCGCGACCAGCAGGTCGAACTCGAGCGGCGTCAGGGCGATGGACTGCCCCTCCCGCTTCACGGAATGACCGGCCACGTCAATGACCAGGTCCCCGATTGCCAGCTGTTCCGGCGCCGGCTCCTCCGACCTCCTCAGTCGCGCCCTGATACGGGCGACGAGCTCCTTGGGCTTGAACGGCTTGACGATGTAGTCGTCAGCGCCGGACTCCAGCCCCACCACCACATCTACGGTGTCGCTCTTGGCGGTGAGCATGACGATCGGCACCCCGGACTCGGCCCGGATCAGCCGGCAGACTTCGATGCCGTCCCGTCCGGGCAGCATGAGATCCAGCAGCACCAGGTCAGGCTTGGCCTCCCTGAATGCGGCAAGTGCCTTGTCGCCATCCGCTACGAACGACGGCTCAAATCCTTCACCACGCAGCACAATGCCGAGCATCTCGGCCAGTGCGGTGTCGTCGTCGACGACAAGGACGCGTCCCTTCATAAACGACATCATCCCATTAGCTAATCGTTACCTGGCGTGACCTGGCACACAGGTCCGCCAGTGCGGCCCCCGTGACCGGGGAAATTGCACCCTGCTCCGTGACGATCGCGGTCACCAGTTCTGGCGGCGTTACGTCGAAGGCCGGGTTGTACGCCTGTGTCCCCAGCGGCGCCACAGACATCCCGGCCCCGATCCCGGCATCAGATCCAGCCACCAGGACCGACGGCACCGTGAACTCTGTCACCTCCTGCCCCGGCCGCTGCTCCACCTCGATGGAAACACCGTCCGGGGTGCCCAGATCCACCGTGGTCACGGGCGCGACCACGATGAACGGAACGTGGTGGTACTTGGCCAGCACCGCGAGCGGATAGCTCCCCACCTTGTTCGCCACCGAACCGTCGGCCGCGATCCGGTCGGCGCCGATGAGTACGGCGTCCACCTCACCAGCGGCGAAGAGCGAACCCGCCGCATTGTCCGTGAGCAGCGTGTACGCCATGCCGTGCCGTGCCGCCTCGTACGTCGTCAGCCGGGCCCCCTGCAGCAGCGGGCGTGTCTCGTCGACCCACAGCCGCCGCAGCCTGCCCGTCCGGTGCGCGGCCAGCGCCACCGCGAACGCCGTGCCCTCACCGCCCGAGACCAGCGCCCCGGTGTTGCAGTGAGTCAGTACACGGTGCCCGCCTCCCGGCAGCAGTTCCTCCAGGAGAGCCAGCCCGTGCGCGGCCATCCGCGCACTGGCTTCGGCATCGGCCCGGTGCAGCTCCCGCGCGGCGACCAGCGCCGACGCGGCCGCCCGCTCGGCGCCCACCCCCTTCTCCAGGGCCGCCCGGTACGCCGCCGCCGCGTGCCGCACCCCGTACCCGAGGTTCACAGCGGTGGGCCGCGCCCGCTCCAGCAGCCCCACGGCCTCGTCCACGTCGTACCCCCGCGCGGCAGCCAGCGCCACGCCATAGGCGCCGGCCAGCCCCAGCACAGGCGCTCCACGAACAGCGAGCGTCTGGATGGCCTGCACCAGCGCAGGCACATCCGTACAGACCAGCTCGACCTCCTCCGCGGGCAGCCGCGTCTGGTCGAGCAGCACCAGCACGGGACCCTCGGGCGGCTCCTCCCACCGCAGCGTAGGGAGCGGGGGCGGCTCGGCGCCCGCTGGGAATTGCGCGTCCTGATCAGCCATCTGCCCAGTCTGCCCGCTGAGGCGCCCACAATTGAAGGTGCACAGGAGATACGGGGCCCGGTCCGCCGACAGGTGCCCCATGACACGATGGCTGCCAACCTGCCACCGCGACCGCGGACGGGCACCGTGAAGGAGCGACGATGAACGACTCTCCGGGCTGGGCCTCGCCCGGATCTGCCCCCTCCGACGACCAGAAGCCGGGCCTGCCACGGCCCGCCGAGCCGGCCGAGCCGGCCGATCAGAGCGACCCCGCATCGAAGTGGTCGAAGGAGCAGCCCCCGCCAGGCCAGTGGTCCGCCCCCAGCGGCCCTGGCGACCCCGCCGGAGCCCCGCAGCAGCAGCCGGCACGGAACTGGGGCGGCAGGCCCCAGGGCGGCGGCTGGGGCGGTCCTGCGCCCGTAGCCAAGCCCGGAGTGATCCCGCTGCGCCCGCTCGGCATCGGCGAGATCCTCGACGGAGCGGTGTCGACGCTGCGCGCCCACTGGCGCACGGTCCTCGGCATCACGGTCACCGTCGCGGTGATCACGCAGATCTGCGACATCCTGATCCAGCGCTACCTGCTGTCCGCACCGCCCGAGGTCGACCCGAACGCCACGCCGTCCGAGGCCCTGCGCCAGTCGCTCAGCGCGGCGAAGAGCACGCTGGTCAACACATCCCCCACGCTCGCGATCGCTCTCATCGGCACGCTCTTCACCACGGCCCTGCTGACCATGGTGATCAGCCGCTCCGTACTCGGCCGCCCGGTGACACTCGCCGACGCCTGGCGCGAGGCCAAGCCCCAGCTGCCCCAGCTGCTCGGCCTGACCCTCCTGCTCCCCCTCCTCGCCGCGGCGATCATGACGGTCGGCATCCTCCCCGGCCTCCTGCTGGGCGGCGCAGTAGGTACCACCCTTGCGCTCCTCCTCGGTACGGCGGCCTTCGTCGCCGTCCTGTGGCTGATGGTCCACTTCAGCCTCGCGTCGCCCGCCCTGATGCTGGAGAGGCAGAGCATCATGAAGTCGCTGAGCCGCTCGGCCAAGCTGGTCAGCGGCGCCTGGTGGCGGGTCTTCGGCATCATGCTGCTCACGATGGTGCTCACCTTCATCGTGTCGATGATCATCACCCTGCCGTTCGGTCTCGCCGCCATCGCCGCGGACGACGGCCTGGACGGACTGTTCACCGGGGAGACTCCGGAGTTCGGCTGGCCCTTCCTGATCATCACCGGCATCGGCGCCGTGATCGCCTCCTCGATCACCTACCCGATCAACGCCGGCGTGACGGTTCTGCTCTACATCGACCAGCGCATCCGCCGCGAGGCTCTCGACCTGGAGCTCGCCCGCGCCGCGGGCGTCCCCGGCTACGGCCCCCAGCAGCCCACCGACACCACACCCGGGAGCTGATGCGGTGTCCACAGCGGGGGGCAGGACAGCAGCGAGCCTCCGGGCTCGCGCAAATGACGACGTTCCGGTGGACATTCCGCGCTCCCCGGCCCGAGAGGCCGCGGAGCGCGAACTGTCCAAGCCGATGTACCACGAGAACGACCCGAGCTTCCTCGAACGCGCCATCGACCGCTTCTGGGAGTGGGTCAACGACCTGTTCAGCGCGGCGTCCGGAGCCACCCCCGGAGGCGCGGTGGGGCTCGTGGTCGTCGTCGTACTCGTCGTGCTCCTCGCCGCCGGCCTGTGGCTTCGGCTCGGCACGCCCCAACGCACCCCTGCCCCCGAGGGGAAGCTGTTCGACGAAGGCCCGCGCAGCGCGGCGGAGCACCGCACCGCCGCCGAGGCACACGCCGCCGCACAGCGCTGGAACCAGGCCGTCCAGGAACGGATGCGGGCCGTCGTACGCTCCCTGGAAGAACGCGCCCTCCTCGACCCGCGCCCCGGCCGCACCGCGGACGAGGCCGCCGCGGAAGCCGGACAGTCCCTCCCCGCCCACGCCGGCCGACTGCGCGCCGCCGCCCGCGAATTCGACGACGTCACATACGGCGGCCGCACCGCCGACCAGCAGGCGTACCAGCGCCTGAGCGAACTCGACTCCGCCGTCGAGCGCACAAAGCCGCTGCTCAGCGGCGCGTCCCAAGGAGCCGCGGAATGACCGGAGCTCCCACCGGCTCCACCTCGGCCTCCCCCACCGCCCGCCAGATCTGGACACGCACCCGCGGCCTCCTTCTCGGCCTGGTCGCCATCCTGGTCGCCGGTATCGCCATCGCCGCCGTACGCTCCGGCGACCAGCACGGCCGACTCGACCCGCGCTCCGCCGACCCCCACGGCAGCCGCGCCGCAGCCGAACTCCTCAAGGCCCGTGGCGTCACCACCCACGTGGTCACCACCCTCGACGAGGCCACGGCCGCCGCGACCGCCGACAGCACTCTGCTCGTCACCGCCCCCAATCTCCTGACAGCCCGGCAGCAGAACCAACTCCGCACCACCATGCGGGAATCCGCGTCCCGTACGGTGCTCCTCGCCCCCGGCTCCCCCTCCATCCCCAGGCTCGCCCCCGGCGTGCGCGTCGAGCGGCGCACCACCGTGTCGCCGCGCTCCCCCCAGTGCTCGCTGCCCGCCGCGCTCCGCGCAGGCGACGCCGACACCGGCGGGTTCCGCTACACCACCGAGGCCCCCGACGCCGATGCCTGCTACCCCGGCGACGGCCTCGCGACCGTCCTGCGCGTACCGCACACCGCAAGCAGCGACACCGTCCTGCTCGGCGCGCCGGACATCCTCTACAACGACCGCCTCGACAAGCAGGGCAACGCCTCGCTCGCCCTTCAACTCCTCGGCTCCCGGCCTCATCTCGTCTGGTACCTCCCCTCGCTCGGCGATGCCTCGGCCACCGACGGTGGCGAAAGCAGCTTCTACGACCTGGTCCCTCGCGGCTGGCTCTGGGGAACCCTCCAACTCACCCTCGCCGCCGTACTCACCGCCATCTGGCGCGGCCGCCGACTGGGCCCCCTCGTCACCGAACAGCTCCCCGTGGCCGTCCGGGCCTCCGAGACCACCGAGGGCCGCGCCCGCCTCTACCGCAGAGCCGACGCCCGCGACCGCGCAGCCTCGGCCCTCCGCTCGGCAACCCGCACTCGCCTGGCCCCCCTTCTCGGCGTGCCCGCCTCCCGGGCTCACGCCTCCGACACACTTCTCCCAGCCGTCTCCGCCCACCTGCCGACAACCGGCCGGGACCTCCCCGCCCTCCTCTTCGGCACCGCACCCTCCAACGACGCCGGCCTCATCCGCCTGGCAGACGAACTCGACGCCCTCGAAAGAGAGGTACGCGCTTCATGAGCGCCCAGCCCGCAGAGAACCCAGACAGCGCCCGAGCCTCCCTCGAAGCCCTGCGCACCGAGATCGCGAAGGCCGTGGTCGGCCAGGATCCCGCTGTCACCGGACTCGTCGTAGCCCTGCTCTGCCGAGGCCACGTCCTGCTCGAAGGAGTCCCCGGAGTAGCCAAGACGCTGCTCGTCCGCGCCCTCGCGGCCTCCCTCGAACTGGACACGAAGCGCGTCCAGTTCACCCCCGACCTCATGCCCAGCGACGTCACGGGCTCCCTGGTCTACGACGCCCGCACCGCCGAGTTCTCCTTCCAGCCCGGCCCCGTCTTCACGAACCTCCTCCTCGCGGACGAGATCAACCGCACGCCCCCCAAGACCCAGGCGTCGCTCCTGGAGGCCATGGAGGAGCGTCAGGTCACCGTCGACGGCACGCCCCGCCCCCTGCCCGACCCCTTCCTGGTCGCAGCGACCCAGAACCCCGTGGAGTACGAGGGCACTTACCCCCTCCCCGAGGCGCAGCTGGACCGATTCCTCCTCAAGCTCACCGTCCCGCTCCCGTCCCGCGAGGACGAGATCGGCGTCCTGACCCGCCACGCGGAGGGCTTCAACCCCCGCGACCTGCACGCAGCCGGCCTACGCCCGGCCGCCGGCCCCGCCGACCTGGAAGCGGCCCGTGCTGCCGTGGCCAAAACCGCGGTCTCCGCCGAGATCACCGGCTACGTCGTCGATATCTGCCGTGCCACTCGAGAATCCCCCTCGCTCACTCTCGGCGTCTCACCCCGAGGCGCCACCGCTCTGCTCTCCACCGCCCGCGCCTGGGCCTGGCTCACCGGCCGGGACTATGTCATCCCCGACGACGTGAAAGCCCTGGCTCTGCCCACCCTGCGCCACCGCATCCAGCTCCGGCCCGAGGCGGAGATGGAAGGAGTCACCGCGGACTCCGTCATCACCGCGATCCTCGCCCACGTCCCCGTCCCCCGCTGATGAGGCGATGACCGTGGCCCTCACCGGACGAACCGCACTGCTCGCCGCTCTCGGCGCGATCCCCATCGGCATCCTCGCGCCGAACTGGTCCGGGGTCCTCGCCGTGAACGCTCCCCTCACGCTCGCAATTCTGTGCGACTACGCCCTGGCCGCGCCAGTGCGAAAGCTCCGTTTCACCCGAAGTGGTGAAACGTCAGTTCGATTGGGTGACGGCGCCGAGATCCAGTTGACCGTCACGAACTTTTCGGGCCGCCCCCTGCGTGCCCAGCTCCGCGACGCCTGGCCGCCCAGCAGCTGGCCAACGGGCACCGAACAGGCCGCCTCACGCCACGAGCTGACCATCCCCGCGGGAGAGCGCCGCCGCCTCACCACCGCACTACGCCCCACCCGCCGCGGCGACCGCCACGCCGAACGGGTCACCGTCCGCTCCTACGGACCGCTGGGCCTGGCAGCCCGCCAGGGCAGTCACCGGGTTCCCTGGACCATCCGCGTCCTGCCGCCCTTCACAAGCCGCAAGCATCTCCCGTCCAAGCTGGCCCGCCTTCGCGAACTCGACGGCCGCACCAGCGTCCTGACCCGCGGCGAAGGCACCGAGTTCGACAGCCTCCGCGACTACGTTCCCGGCGACGACACCCGCTCCATCGACTGGCGCGCCACCGCCCGGCAGAACACCGTCGCCGTACGCACCTGGCGCCCGGAACGCGACCGTCACATCCTGGTCGTCCTCGACACCGGCCGCACCTCGGCCGGCCGCGTCGGTGACGTACCGCGCCTGGACGCCTCCATGGACGCCGCCCTTCTCCTCGCTGCTCTGGCCTCGCGCGCGGGCGACCGCGTCGACCTCCTGGCCTACGACCGCCGCATCCGCGCCCAGGTCCAGGGCCGCACCGCAGGCGACGTCCTGCCGGCCCTGGTAAACGCTCTGGCCCCGCTGGAGCCCGCGCTGGTCGAAACCGACGCCCGGGGCCTCAGCGCCGCAGCACTGGCATACGCCCCCCGCCGTTCCCTGATCGTGCTGCTGACCGGCCTGGACGCCGCCCCGGTCGAAGAAGGTATCCTCCCCGTACTGCCGCAGCTCACCCAGCGCCACACCGTTCTGGTGGCCTCGGTAGCCGATCCCCGCGTCGAGCAAATGGCAACCGGCCGCGGCACAGTCGACGCGGTTTACGAAGCCGCTGCGGCTACCCAGGCACAGGAAGAGCGCCGCCGCACAGCGGAGAAACTTACCCGCCACAACGTCACCGTCGTCGACACCACCCCCGAGGACCTGGCACCAGCTCTCGCCGACGCGTACCTCGCACTCAAAGCAGCCGGCCGCCTGTAAAGGCAGTTACCTACAAAGAAAGGCCCTGCCGACGGGCGGCAAGGCCTTGAACGCAGAAAAGCCCCGCACCATAAGGTGCGGGGCTTTCCCACAATGATTGTTCGGCGGCGTCCTACTCTCCCACAGGGTCCCCCCTGCAGT
>NZ_JAGGPA010000034.1 GCF_018614035.1 Streptomyces sp. ISL-96 | reverse complement strand
TTTCATGTTCAGGACACAAGACCAGCAAAATCCATCTCGCATCGGACCGCAGATGCCGCCCCCTGTCACTCGTCCTGACCGCGGGACAGGCCGCCGACAGCCCACAATTCGTCCCCGTCCTCGCCGGTGTCCGAGTCCGCCAGCCCCAGGGCCGGCCCCGTTCCCGCCCCGGCGCGGTCGCCGCAGACAGGGCCTACTCCTCCCGCGCCAACCGCGCCTACCTGCGCAAACGCCAAATCAAAGCGGTGATCCCGGAGAAGAGGGACCAAGCCGCCAACCGCAAGAAGAAGGGCAGCCGGGGCGGCCGGCCCGTCACCCATGACTCCGAGCTCTACAAGGAACGGAACACCGTCGAACGCCTGATCAACAAACTCAAGGCCTGGCGAGGCATCGCAACTCGCTACGACAAGAAACCCGAAAGCTACCTCGCAGGCCTCCACCTCCGCGCCTCGATGATCTGGATCGACGACCTCCTGAAAACATCCCGCTGATCACGACATCACACAGGGCCTAACCGAAATCCGAAGTCGCAACTGAGCGAACCTGCCGACGGCACTCCGATTGCACCTCTATCGTGAGATGCCCTTCCCCCATGTCGGCATTGACACTTATGGAGTGCCGCGGTCTCCCATCTCCCGAGAGACCCACCTGCTGAGCTTGCACCCGCCCCTCGTGTCGACCGTCCTCCAACTTCCAGCCATGGTCGGTGAAATAGGCCGACACACCCTCCAGAGCAACGGTCAGCTGGTTGGCAGTGAGGTCCCCCACGCGCCAATGGTGCTGCGCTGTGCATGAGGACCGAAGTCCTCTGCTCCAGCACTCCGAGCATGCGGCGCCCGACATCCAGTCCTGGTCTTCGATGAACCGCCCCCGGACCACACAAGCTTCGAGCACACGGCTGGAATGCCAACGGAGGTCCTGCCTCATATCGTCCCCCAAGCTGTCACTAGGGGCGGAGGCGAGGGCTTCGCGGCGATGGAACTCGGCAACGTCCTCGTCAGTGGAGTAGTCGATGGTACGGAGGATCTCAGCGAAGAGTTCGGAGTAGAGGTCCCAGTCTTCTAGGCAAGTGGTGCTCAGTTCGAAGATGAGAAGTTCCGTGCTATGGGGGATGGGGACATACGCCTGGACGAGGTTGCGGGGAACAGCGTGAGCCTGTCCGTCGGGGGCTATTTCGGCGGATAGGAAGATGGAGTCGGCCCCGATGCGCGTGACAGCAGGCACCCTAGGGAGGAACACGATGCGGATGTCGTCGCCGGGGTAGGCGCGGCGGAGAGAGTCCTCGGTCTGGGAGCAGACTGCCACGTCGCTGTCACCGTCGTGTGTGATTTGGGATACGAGGATGGTGGCCATGCTGGTGCGGCCGTCGATGTCGAGGAACGCCATTCCCGCGTAGACGGCGTTCGCCTGCTCGATCAGTTGAACGGTGAGCTGGAAGAGGACGACTGCGAACTGGGCCTGCTCTTCAGGGCTTCGGCCTTCGAGGATCGTACGGGCTCGGTCGCAGACCTCATCGACCAGGTTGTCCTCGTCGGTCGCCTCCAGGGGAAGCTCCAGCAGAAACGGCGGCATCAGCCAGCCCATTCGGGCCTTCGAAGGGGATGATGGAGCGACTGGAATGCTCATGCGGGACGGGCACCTCGCGAGATTGTGCGGTGGGTCAGGTCAAGCTGGTGGGATGGGCTGGGTACGGGGGAGGATTTCAGGGAAGACCTCGCCATAGTCGGGGAAGCCGTGGACGGCAGCAGCCACCAGCGTCATCCAGGAGCCATCGGCAAAACCGAGCTGGAGACCACCGTCGTTGAGCTTGTCCCGGCTGTCACGGGTCCAGGTCAGCTGTTGAATGGGGATCGTCCAGTTGGCCTCGGCAGCACTTCCGAAGTTTGCGCTGCGGGTGGCGTTGAGGACGTGGAAGACCAGCAGCTTGGTCGGGGTGACGGCAAGATAACTGTCAAAGCGACTGCGGGACTTGGGTTGGGACGCGACGAGCAGCTGGCCAGCGATGCTGTCCCAGTCGCCGAACTGCCAGCAGGCCCTGATCCAACCGATTGTTCGTTTAGTCGACTTCTGCTGCAGTTTCGCGCGCTCTTCTGGAGTCGTAGGGCGCCGAGTGTCCTCGCCGGCGGGTGGCCCACCCAATCCCTCCAAGAGGCTGATCAGCAGGCGACGCAGCCCACTGCCAGGGCGTTCGTAGCCATGCAGGATCTCAATCCGACGCTTGTTGGAGATTAGGGAGTGGCCTGCGTCGCCAAAGGCAAAGAGGCCACGGACCTGCTCGCCGTTGCTGAAATGCGTGGCCCAGGACGACACTTTCTCGGCACGTGCGGCGCGTTTCTCTTTCATCATCATTCTCCGCTGTGGAACTTTCCCGCCGTCGCAGTCTTCTCCAGTCACGCAGCCAACGCGCCATGGAACGCGGTACCGCTGGGAGCCTTCGGGGCCTGGACAGTTGTCTCACCGTCATCACCCATTCTCTGGATGGCGCCGTAGGCGGAGCTGGCGCCCTTGATGATCCCCTGCGAAGCCGCGTTGAAGTTCTCCACGGCCTTTTCGCCCATCTCTGCGCCGAATTTTCCGAGGATCTTTTGAGTGGGGTTAGTGATGAGGTGCATTTGGGTGAGGGAGTCCCTGAGTTTCGTCGCGGTGCCTTCCGCGAATCGGCTCAGCGCACCCCCGGTGGCAGTAGCGTCCTTGCCGAGCTTGGCGAGCTTGGTGACGCCACCGACGAAGGGCAATACTCCGGCGGCATCTAGTGCAACCTTCCAACCAGGAGTGCCGTTACCACGGGCGTTACCCATCCAGTGCCCGGCCATCGCCCCGGCGGCGCATACCCCAGCGCCGACGGCGAGCACGCCCCCGGCGATGTTGCCGACCACGGGGATGAACTGGAGAGCCATGGCGGCGGCGGCCAGACCTGCTGAGATGGTCGACAGCAGGTCGGCGTTCTCAACCAGCCAGTCTTTGAAATCACGCCATGCCTCCTTGAGGCCGTCCGTGATGCGGCCCCACAACGACAGATCCGGGGGAGAGTTCTCCGATGCCTTAAGGATGGATCGCTCTGCCTCACCGGCACGGTCTTTCCACTGGGCGTGGATCCTCTCGGCCTCCCTGATCAAGCCGCCTAGCTTTTCATTTGCCGAAGAAGCATCATCACGCGCTTCATCAAGCGTGCGATTGATCTGCTTGACCTGATCCTCAGGGAAGATCCGCCCCTGATACTGGGCGACAAGCCCGTCGTACCGGGCTGCGCACCGCTCGGCGGTTCTACGGGCAGTGACAGCCTCCGCCTCGATGCGCTCGGCACTGGTCTGAAAGTCCTGGAGCTGGCCTTGCCAGCTATGGAGGGCCTTCGCGCAAGCCTGCATCGACTCAGTGCCCTGCTTAAGGTACTTGGGGAGTTCACCAAGCTTTTTGGCGAATCGGTCTGCGGCATCCCCCCTCCAGAAGCTGTCTGAGTCCCCGACGGTCTTCAGTAGATGCTCCAGCTCGTCGAGTTCTTTACCGACGGCATCCACGTCCTTGGCCAGAAGGCCAATGGCTTCCAAGTCACCCTTGGCGGGGTTGAACTGGACCCCAGGCCACGCACTGTCGTCCTCGATGAACATGCTTCGCCACGTCATATCTGATCCCCCTACTTCGCGCCGAAGCCTTCAGCGTTCGCCTTGTCGCCTGCCTTGTAAGCATCGATCGTCGCGCCAAGCCGGTCCTTGATATCCTGGGAAGCCTTCTCGATCTGCTTAATACCGTCGCCCCACTCACTTTGGAAAGTGTCGCAGGCTTGATCGAGCCCCTCAGTGCCAAGGGTTTTTGGCCCGACCTTCTTCAGCCGATCTCTCGCCTGCTGCATACGCTCAGGCGCATCTGTCAGCTTGCGAAGTGCTTTCTCGGCATCTTGAATGTCGATCTGGAAGCCAGAACTCATCGTTCGATTCCCCGTGGTCATGGCCTACGGCCAAGTGGTCTGAGGGCTATGTGTGACACTGACGTACCGTATTAACCGCTGGCAGCGTTCCACCTTGTGCGTTCCGCTCTGCGGCCCGGTCGCGTTGACGCGAATAAGGGCTCGGACAATACCTCGACTGACAGGACGTCGTTACTGCTCCTGGTACGGCGGCTGTTGCCCGTAGGGATTCCCGCTGGGATTGTGCGGAGACTGACCCGGAGCGGCGGTGTGGTAAGGCTGCTGGCCCGATGGATACGGCGGTTGGTTCGGATAATCCACGCCCCCTGGGGAAGCTCCGCCGCCGTCACTGCGGTTGCGGCGGCTACGGACTAGCGCGAAGACGATGCCGACTACGACAACTACCGCTGCGATGCTGGCGATGACAATGATGCTGCCGGAGGAGAAAATCTTCTTCGCCGGGGACCCGCTATCCTGCCCCTCCCCGGAACTCGGGGGAGGGGCAGGCAACGAGATCTTGCCGAGAGGGCCTTGCTTGGGGCCCTTCGGGATGTCCATCGTGAGCGCCGAGTACGGGCGGATCATTCCGTATCCGTACTCCTCATCGGGCACATTTCCTACCTTATGATCAAGGAGCGTTGCCGACTTGATCAGACGGTTTATTACCTGACCTGCCGTGAGGTCAGGAAACTTAGATCGGACTAGCGCCGCTGCAGCCGATACGTAAGCCGTAGATGCTGAGGTGCCCGTCCCGTTGGCGTATCCGTTCGCTTTAGTCGGATCCGCACCTACAACGTCGACGCCTGGGGCACTAAGAACTACCTCTTTACCGGCATTCGACCCGGACCAGAACTCTCCATCCTTATCAATGGCGCTAACTGCCACCACTCCAGGAAGTGCAGCCGGGTCGTCGACGCTCAAGCCATCGTTTCCAGCGCCCGCAACAACGATTACATCGTGCGCCTGCGCGTATGCGAGAGCTTCTTTTCCTTCATGCCCAGTAAAACCAAAGGTATTACTCAAAGACATGTTCACTACCGTTGCACCGTGATCAACCGCATACTTGACTGCGGCTGCCCAACGCTCTTCGGGAAAATCGTCGTCTCGTGTCGCGCCATAACGCAACGGCAGGATCTTAGCCTTGGGTGCCAGGCCCATCACCCCAGAGGCGTCGCCTTCGCCATGGCCGTGTCCGGCGATGATGCTTGCCATAGAGGTGCCGTGGCCGTATACGTCTTCCTGCGCATTTCCATTACCGGTGAAGTCTTTTCCCTCCAGCACTTGTCCGGTGAGGTCGGGGTGACTGCCATCCACTCCGGTGTCGACAACCGCAACTGTGACACCTTGACCTTGAGATTGAGCCCAGACCTCTTTCGCGCTGAATTGATCGAGCATCCACTGTCGATCCCGGATGTAATCAGCTGAAGCCACCGGGGCTGAAGTGAGGAGCAAAGCTCCCGTCAACGCCACGACTCCCGCCATGGACAAGACTCGCTTGGCACCCAATTCCTTGCTCCTCACTCAACTACGACTGCTTACGCCAGCCTTCATACACTCGAGCCCGCGCGGACGTTCCGCGCGGCTCGCTCGTGTGTGCCTACTCGATGTTGCGCGGCACGTTCCGGTTGCGGTCCTCTTCCGAGATCCAGGTCTCTTCATCCTCGACCAGGTAGTCGGGACGGTCGCCCCGCTCATTCTCGTCTCCGGAGCGACGGCCGTTGCGGCCGCCCATGCCTCCAGCCATGCCACCCGCCATGCCGCCACGGCTACCGTGCAGGCCCGCACCGCCGCCGGTGCCCTTTCCAGTGAGTCCGTTGGGCGCGCCAACTACGCCGCCGCGAGCCTTCGCGAGGGCGCCTCGACCACTGGCACCGGCGCCACCTCGGCCCGCGGCGCCTGCACCGGCGCCACCGCCCATGCCGCCCATGCCGGCTCGGGCTCCGGTACCGCGGCCGGCTGCTGAGCCGCCCGGACCGCCAGCCAGACCCGAACGGCCGCTGGGCGCGCCGATGCCGCTGCGTGCGGCACGGCTGAGACCGGGGCCACCTCCCACGGGAGCGATGCCGCCACCCGGCACGCCACCGGGGCCGCCACCGGGGCCGCCAGGTCCGGCGCCGGCGGGGGTTGAGCCGAGGCCCGGGCCCGTCAGGCCGGGCTTAATGCTGTCCACGTTTGTCTTGGCCACCGGGAGTTGTGAACCTCCCGTTATACCTTGGGCGCGGGGCACCTGAGGGGCAGCACCGATCTTGCTGGTCCCGCCAGCGCTCCACGGCTTGGGAGTACCGCGAGAAGCGCTCGGTCCGGCCGCGGAGCCACCAGGCCCTCCAACCGGAGGCGGGTACTCCACGTCACGGTCTGGGTCTTTGATTCTGCCGTCTTCCCAAACCGGGGGGTTCTTCTCCAGGTTCGTCGACATACGCTTGTACTGAACCGCCAAGTCCTCCATATGAGCAACCGCCTTGAGTTGCTCTTCTTTGGTCCTGGACAGGCTGTCCTTATTAGCTTCCGCTGCCGTGTCGGCCCTGACGCCTCTTGCGATGTCTTTGTCGAGTTGCGTGTTATCTCTGTCTTCCGTGAGCCAGTCCGTGCCCCTATCCCAGACCCCAGGCTCCTTAATGCTGTCCAGCAGTGGCTTATAGTGCCTCAGTTGCGTTCCGGCATCTTGGAGTTGGTCACTGTTGAGCCCAGCAAACCAAGCACAGTTTCGGACACTGTCGGATACATCGCGGCTCTTCTTAGCAAAAGAAGAAGCCGCCTCCCCCTCCCAGTGCTCAAGGACGTTGTTTACCGCAGTATCAAGCAGGTCTGCGATACCGTCCTTTCCGCCTGCGAGGATCTTCTGGACCTGCCTCCAGTGGAAGGCGGCAGTCTCCAGTTTAGTTGGGTCCGCGTCTTTGATCATCCGCTTGAGCCCATTGATGGAGTAGTCCATAAAGGGCGTATCGACGTCGGGGCGAGCCCTCCCTCCCTTCAGCTCGCTCTCTACAGCCTTATCGTGGTCGCTCTTCTCCCTCTTCTCTTCCTTTTCGTTGTTATCCCTGATGGCCATTTGTACGTCGTCTGCACCCATGCCCAACCCCCTTCTGTTCTGTACCTGCGGCTTGAATCCAATTAACGGTACTTAGGCTCTCCGGACCCGTCCGAGCCGCCCCCCATACCCTGCTTATTGGCGTACTCCTGTTCGGCGTACTTACCCCGAACCTTCGAGGTACTCGTACCGAACTCGTCGATCAGCCCACGCAACCCCTTGATGGCCATCTCAAGATCCGTCTTCATCTTCTCGTGAGCCTGGAATAGCCCTCCGCCCTCCAGAAAACTGGGATGCCCAAAAGCGCTTGCCGGAACGAATGTGTCGTACTTGGCCTTACCGTCAGCCTTGTCCATGTCATCGAGCAGGCGGCGAAGCTTGCTGACAACCTCATCCAACGCGCTCAGATCGACCCGCATACCGTTGCTCATATCCCCGTGTCCTCTCCCCTGCTTCTCAAGTTCTCAGTGCCAACTCGCGCTCGAGTGATCCAAATACTCTGAACTAGCCTGATTGCCCAGCGCGCTTGCTGCGCCAGTCCCGTATCGCTACGCCGCTGCCGCTTGCCAGGAGTACCAGTAGCAAGCCCGTGCCCACCGCGTACATGGCCACCCTGCGCTCCTGCTCCGCCTCCGTTTCGCCCATCGTTACTTCCATGGGGATTACCTCAGTGGAGCCTGGGGCCAGCGGTGGGTCCTCTTTTGGCTCGGTGCCTGGGATGGAGTCGTCCGAGAGGGCGGCTACTGGGTCTACTACTCCCCAGCCCAGGTAGCGGTTCGGGCCGCGGCCGGGGCGGTTGGCGGATTCCTGGATGCGGGTGGTGATCTGGGCCGCCGACCAGTCCGGGTGCTTTTCCTTCAGCAGCGCCGCTACGCCCGCCACGTACGGCGCGGCGAAGCTCGTGCCGTCCGCCGCGCACTGGCCGCCCTTCGGAACGGTCGAGACCATGCCGACGCCGGGGGCCGCCACGTCCACGAAGTCGCCCGCCTGTGAGAAGAAGGCTCGCTCGTCGTTACGGTCCGAGGCCGCCACCGCCAGGACCCCTGGGTACGACGCCGGGTACGTGTTCGCGGACCCGCCGTTGGCGCCGTCGTTGCCGGATGCCGCGACGATCAGGGCGCCCTTCTCCACGGCCGACGCCACGGCGTTTCGCAGCTCCGGGTTGTCCTGCTTCTTCGCCGTGTCCGAGGAGATGTTGATGATGTCCGCGCCCTTGGCGACCGCGTCACGGATCGCCGCTGACATGGTCCTCGAGTTGCCCTGCTTCTCCTCCCCGCCCGTGTAGCGCAGAGAAAGGATCTTGGCTTCCGGGGCTATGCCCGCGAAGCCGGTGTCCGGGATCACGCGGGCCGCGATGATGCCCGCGACCCGGGTGCCGTGGCCCTCGAGGTCATCCGTGCCGTCGCCCTTGCCGACGTAGTTCTTGCCGCCCGCGGCCATCGCGCCGCGCAGTTGGGGATTCGAGTCGTCTACGCCGGTGTCGATCACGGCGACCGTGACGTTCTTGCCCTTCGCCTGCGCGCGCAGTTGGTCCAGGAGTACGCGCTGGAGCGACCACGGCGTGGACTTTATGATTTCGCCGCCGAACGTGCACTCGGAGCTCGAGGACAGTCCGAAGGACGGAGTGTCGGAGCCGGCGAGGCGCGTCGGAGTGGCGGCGGCCGTCGGCGGGGCGGTCGTGAGACACACCCCGGTGACCGCGAGCACGCCAAATGCCCGCTGCAGTGCGCGGGTTCCACTCGTGCGCGTGCGCGGACGGGGTGTCAGGACCCCCATGTTCAGGCTCCCCAGGCTTCTTTGCTTCGATGATGAAGCTCTAGCTGCTCTAGCTGTTGTGCGGAAGTGGGTCGGCCCAGCGGACGCCATGGCGTCGGCCGGGCCGGCCCATCTCGTCTTCACCTCGGGTTGGTTCAGCCCCAGGTGTTGGCGTTGCTCTTCTCAGTGGCCTGGTAGTTCTCGGCCGAGTTCTGCAGCGCCGCGGCGATCTTCATCAGAGTCGCGTGCAGTGCGGCCGCGGTCTTGTCCCAGTCGCGCTGCTTGCGCTGGTAACCCTCCTGCGCCTCACCTTCCCAGGTGGTGGCGACGCGCCGGACAGCGGCCTCGACGTCATCGAGCTGCTGCTTGATGCGGCCGGCGGTGTTCTTCACGTCCGTGGACGCGTTGGTGATGGTGGCGTAATTGACGAGGATCGACATCGTCGCTTCCTTTCAGGAAGAGGAATGTGGGAAGTGTGAGAGCGGATCAGCCGAAGTCGGACATGATCTTGCTGACTTCAGCGTTCTGCTGCTCTTCCGACGCGGTGTAGTTGCTCCGCGTGGAGTCCACGGCTTCCTTGATGTCGTTGAGGATGTCGCTCATCTTCTTGGCGTCCTCGTTCCACCGGTTCTGGAGCTCGTGGTACGACTTGGCCGCCTGGCCCTGCCAGCCACCCGCGACCTGGTCGATCACTCCACTGAGACGGCGGATCTCGCCCTGGATCTGACCATTCACCGTGGTGATCTGGCCCGAGAGCCTGGTCAGCTCATCTTCTGTTACCCGAAACTGCCCGGCCATGGTGAACCTTCCCCCATGTCATTGTTGGTCCGGGAAGCCTGTGCCACTCCCCGGATAAGCGTCATATCAGTGAGCGCTGCAAGCACTCTATCGCCCGTCCGTCACACATCCGCATGTGGCGGTTATCAGTTACAGAGTTCACACACATGCGCGACGACCATGTGATCGAAAACACCAAGTCCGGCCGCAACCAGGCCCGTTGACGTCACTGGCCCTGCGGCTGCGCCGCGCTGCCGGTGTCGAGCGTGGGCCCCTTCGGGATGAACTCCGCCCACGACTGGGGCACGACCGCAGGGTTGACGACCTTCTCGTATCCCAGTCGCGTGCGCGCCTTGTCGGTCTCGCTCGGCTCGCCTTCCGAGCTGTCCGAGGAGGAGCCCGCGCCGTTCTTGTCCGCCGCGCTGTCGTTGTTCGACGGCAGCGAGTAGCGCAGGCCCGTGTCCGTCAGCAGGTACGTCGCGCCACCGCCCTGCGCCGAGCCGGTGACCTCCTTGAAGAGCAGCCCCGAGCCCGAAGAGACGTAGGCGTTCAGCGAGTCGGCGATGACCTTCTTGGGGTACGTCGTCCCTGCCCAGGCGGCGAGCTTCGGCTTCATGTCCGCCCCCAAGGTGCCGCTGTAGACGCTGCACGAGGTGTTCCGGGCCGCACTGGCCGCCGTCGCCACCGGGTTGGCCTGCTTCGGGACCGTCAGCGGCCAACCCTTGTCCCCGTAGAAGTCACTCGCCTTGCCACCGTTGGCGGTGATGATGTCCGAGGTGCTGGCCTTGATGTAGGCGGGATCGGCGTCTCCGTACGCCACTTCGGCGGACGGCGAGTGCGTGAGCAGATTGGCGACGAACGGCGAGACGGCTGCGACCTGGTCCTTCAGTACGACGTAGTACCGATCCCCCTGGGCTTCCTGCGCCTTGAGCACCCGGCCCACCGTCCCCGCCGCGTCGGGAAGCCCTCGGACCGTCGTCTGTGTCCCGAGGTCCGGCACGGTCGGGAACGCGATGGCGCCGCGCAGTGTGAGGGTCCGCAGCCACTCCGTGCTCACCGGCTGCGGCTCGTTCGGCGTGCCGATGACCGCGGCCTTCAGCTGCTCCATCTCGGTGTCGTCAAGACCCGATGTGCCGCCCAGCAGGAAGGCGTTGCCCTTGCCGTCGATCAGGTATTGCAGCTTCGTCTTGCTGTCGACGACGTACAGCGCCTCGTGCGCGTCGACCTTGCCCGCGTCCTTGACCGACTTCGCGTCGTCGCTGTCGAGGACGAAGACGGCGCGGTCGATGGAGGCGTTCGTACCGCGGGTCGGCCGCTCGCAGACCGCCCAGGTCTTCGCCTCCTCGGCGTCCTCCTTGGTGGGCAGCCGGTCGGGGGCGTACGGGATGCCGAGCGTCGCGCCGTGCGGGATGCCGCTCTTGTCGATGTCCTTGCCGGGGACCTCGATGACGGTGCCCTTGCCCTTGTCCAGCAGGAGCTTGGCGGAGGCGTAGTTGAGGACGGGATGCAGCGTCCGGACCTTCTTGCCGCCCTTGGTCTCGTCGTTGATCACCACGTAGCGCGTCGTGGAATCGCTGTCGACGATGATGTGCTCGCCGGCTGTGTCCCACCCCTTGGGCGCCGACGGCTTGATCACACCCCAGGCGATGAAGCCGATCACCAGGACAACACCCACCGCCAAGCTGGGCATTACCGTCCGAATGGGACGCGGTGCGCCTTCGTCCGAACCTCCCGGCGAAGGTGCCAGGAACGCTGCGACAGTGCGCTTGCGAGCGAACGTATAGGCGGCGAGCTCATCCCGACGCGTTGCCATGGTCCTGGCTCTCCCGTTTTGGTCGTGCGTAAAGGCTGCTTCAGCGGCCGAACAGGCCACCTACTATGCACTGCGCCGCACGACCGTGATCCACCAGGTATGCGGTCCCCGCCGCATCTTCACAGGCCTGTGCCATTTCGTACTCCGGCACGTGTGTCGCCCCGTGTTCATCAACGGGTACCGTGACCACTCGCACAACTGACGTGGGCAATTGTGGCCCCAGGCCCCGTCGCTGGGATCCGGCAGAGGGTTCCGCACCGACGACGGCCACCACTTCGCGAAAGGGATGTCCCGGGGGATGACCAGCGCTACGAGCACTCGGCGCGGACGCCGCGCACAGCAGCAACCGGGCCGTGGCCGCAGAGCCGCGCCGCCCCCGGCTCCCGCCGCCGCCACCTCCGCCTCCGCGGCGCCGCGCACGCTGCCCCACCCCGGCGGCATGGGTCCGTTGCGCCTCCAGCAGCTGATCCTGGTCGAGCTGGCGGCGGCCGTCATGCTGGCCGCCTGGGTCACCGCCGAGCGGTGGCTGCTCGCCCCGGCCGGCGCCGTCGCCGCGCTGCTGCTGCTCCTGGCGGTCCTGCGCCGCCACCACCGGCCGCTGCCCGAGTGGTACGAGACGGCCCGCTCCCTCAAGCGCCGCCAGCGCGAGGCCAAGCTGCCCGTCCCGCCGGGTACGGATCCGATGCTGGCCCCGACCGTGGAGTGCGACCCCGCCCTGCGGACGTACACCTTCGTGTCCCGTGACGACCGCTCGATCGGCATGATCGGCGACGGGTCCTTCCTGACCGCCGTGCTGTTCGTGCAGCCGGGCGACGAGCCGCTGCGCCCCGGATTCGCCGGGCGCCAACTGCCGCTCCAGCTGGTCCAGGACGCCCTTGAGGTCGACGGCATCAAGCTCGCCTCCGCCCAGGTCGTACAGCACACCCAGCCGGCGCCCGCACCCCATCTGCCGCAGCAGTCCGTCGCAGCACGGTCGTACGGGCCCCTCCAGGCCCAGGCCGGTTCTCCCGCGCTCCGCCTCACCTGGGTCGCCCTCAAGCTCGACCCGGAACTGTGCCCCGAGGCGGTGGAAGCGCGCGGCGACGGCGTCCCCGGCACCCAGCGCGCGCTGCTGCGCGTGGCGGACCAGTTGGCGAGCCGGCTGGCCGGAGCGGGCTTCGAGGCGACGATCCTCGACGAGAACGAGCTCGTACAGGCGCTCGCGACGTCGAGCTGCCTCAACCCGCGGGCCAACAACGCGCAGCGCGGTCAGGACGGCCGCCCGGCTCAACGGCGTACGGTCGAATCGGTGCGCAGCTGGCGCGTCGACGACCGGTGGCACTCGACCTACTGGATCTCCCGCTGGCCGCAGCTGGGGGACGGCGGCGTCGCACTGCCGCGTCTCATCACGCAGTT
Organism: Streptomyces sp. ISL-96; assembly: GCF_018614035.1. Lineage (GTDB taxonomy): Bacteria > Actinomycetota > Actinomycetes > Streptomycetales > Streptomycetaceae > Streptomyces. Next base: position 122,309 of record NZ_JAGGPA010000034.1, on the reverse strand, counting down.
CACCTCGCTTCCCGTCCTCGCGACGACGTTCAGCATGACCCTGAGCAAGGCCGGCAACCGGGGCGTCTCCGTCACCGGACATGTGCGCATCACCGGGCGCGGCGAGAACGAACTCGGCCAGGTACGGCGGGACTTGGAGCGTGCCGCGAGCGCGTCCAAGGTCGGCCTGGTGCGTCTCGACCGGGAACAGGTCCCCGGAGCACTCGCCACCCTGCCGCTCGGAGGTACCTACTGATGTCCTACCCCACACCGACCATGAACCCGGGTCAGCGCGGCCAGGAACCCGCCCGCACACCCGCGCACGTGGCCTCGCCCACCGACACCGGCCTGATCCCGATCATCCGGCCGGAGACGCCTGCGCAGCAACGGCGCATCTTCAGCCCGGGGTTCGGGCTGCGCGGACCGCGCCGTACCCGTCATGTCGTCACCGCCGAGGAAATCGCGGCGATCAGCATGCCCATCGGCGACGACGGCGTCATCATCGGCACCGACACCGCCTCCCAGCCGGCGGTGCTCGGCCTGGCCCGTCCCACCGCCTTCGACGTCGTCGTCGTGGGCGGCCTGTGGATGGCACAGGTGCTGGCGCTGCGCTCGGCCGCGACGGGTGCGCGCGTGGCGGTCGAGACCGGCCGCCCGCAGGCCTGGCAGCAGCTGGCCCAGGCGGCGGGCGGCGGTCAGCAGTGCATGACGATCTATCCGGTGGGGCGGGTTCCGGCGCAGGGTCCTTCGGTCTCCAGCCCGGTGGTGCTGATCCGCGACTGCGGCGTACGTCCGCCGCGTGGGCGCGTGACGTCGCTGCCGTGGCAGGCCGTGGTGACCGTGCTGCCGTTCGTGGGCGAGCACGCGCCGCGCTGGCTGGCGCAGGCGCAGTTGGTCGGGATCCAGCGCATTTCGCCGCAGGAGACCGAGGTCGTACGGGAGATCCTCGGCATCCCGGCGGAGCACGTGGACATGCTGCCGACGCTCTCCGACAACGTCGCGCTGTGGTGCACACGCAAGCACCGCAAGTACGTCATGACCGAGGCCACGGACGCGGAGACGGGCCTGCTCGGTATGGCCCGCCGCCTGGACTAGCGTCCCGCGCCGGGCGTCGCGGGTGGGGGCGGGCCGGGCCGGGCTCCGGGGGAACAGTGGGGCCGGTCCGCACGCAAGGGCGCTTTTCCGTACCGTGGGGCGAAAGATTAGTCTTCTGGTGATGCGGTGAACGTCGCAGCCGCGTAGGAACGCGCCACCCCATCCGCCCGACCGCGACGACGCCAGCAGCAGTGGCTGACCAGGAGGCAAAGCAGTGAACAGGGATCGGTCCGAGTACGACGGCGGCGGCCAGTCCTCGGACGGGGACGACCGCGAGCTGGATCTCACCGGCGAGTTCGAAATCGTCTACGAGCCTCCTGCCTGGTACGACCAGAGCACGCGGGGTGGAGCCGCGCAGAGCGGAGCCGCGCAGGGCGGAGCCGCGCAGGGCGGACAGGGTGGACAGGGCGACTCCGGGCACGTGTCCCCGCCGCCGCCAACCGGGCCGCCGCTGGGTCAGGCGCCTCAGGTCCCCGCACAGGCGCAGCCGTACGCTCAGGGCGCTCCGCAGGGTTACGGGTTTCCGCAGCAGCAGGGGCCCGGCGCGCCTCAGCAGGCCGCGCCTCAGGGGGCCGGCGGGTACGGGTACCCGCAGCAGGGCGCGCCGGGCGGTTACGGGTACCCCCAGCAGCCGCAGGACACGTCCGGCGGTTACGGGTATCCGCAGCAGCAGACGCCGGCCCAACAACCCCCGGCTCCGGCCGCGGCGCCCCAGGCTCCGGCGCCCGGTTTCCCCGTGCTGCGTCCGGTCGACGACGGCGCGCAGGCCGACGCGCCCCAGGCTGCCGCACCGGAGGCGAACGTCCCCGAGCAGCGGGCCCCCGCGCAGGCGGTCCCCGAGCCCAACTACGCCGCCGCCGACGCCGAAGCGGCAGCGCTGTTCGGCAGCTCCGATGACGACGAGTCGGCGGAGGAGCACACCGACGAGGCGGCGACGGGTGACTCCGAGGCCGCGTCCGGCGCCGAAGGCGACGCCGGCGCTGACTCCGGCTCGGCGACGGATGCCCGGGCCGAGGCAGACGCGGAGGCGGATGCGGACGCTGAGGCCAATGGCGACGGCAACGGCGCAGCCGGTGCTGGTGCCGCGTCCGCGGCAGTAGCGCCCAGCGCACCCGAACCCCAGTCGGCCGCGCAGGCTCAGCCGCCGCAGAGTAACCCCGCGCAGCAGCCTTCCCAGGAGCTTCCCCCGCTGCCGCAGGGTTACCAGCCCGCGCAGCCGCCCGTACAGCAGCCCGTGCAGGGCGCACCGCAGCAGGCCGGACAGCCGGATCCGCAGGCGGCGGCCGCACAGGCCGCCGGATACGGTTACCCGCAGCCCTTCGCCCAGCCGCAGCCGCAGCAGTACCAGGCCCCTCCGCAGGGCGCGTTCGGCGCGGCCCAGCCGCTGCCGCCGGCGCAGCAGCAGCCTGCTCCGCAGCAGCACCCCGGCTACCCCGCGCCCGGCTATCCCCAGCAGCCTCAACAGCCCCAGCAGCAGGCACCTCAGGCCGGACAGCCGCAGCCCGTGCAGCAGCCGCAGCAGCCCGTACACCCGCAGGCCGCGCAGCCGCAGCCCGGCTACAACTACCCGCCGCAGCAGGCCGGTTACGGCTACCCCCAGACCGCACAGCCGCAACCTCAGCCGCAGCAGCAGGCACAGCCGCAGCAGCAGCCCCAACAGCCCCAGTACCAGCAGCACCCGCAGCAGCAGGCGCCACAACAGGCGCCCCAGCAGCAGCAACCCACCGCCCCGCCCGCCTACGGCAACCAGGGCTGGACCGCCCCGGCAGGACCGCAGGCCGGTGCTCCTCAGCAGCAGGCCGCGCCCGGCACCCCGCTCGGTTACAACGCCGCCGTCGAGCTTTCCTCCGACCGGCTGCTGCGCAACCAGCCCAAGGCCCGTAAGAACAACTCGGGTCCGTCCCGCTTCAAGCTCGGCGCCAAGAAGGAAGAGGAGGAGCGGCAGCGCAAGCTGGCGCTGATCCGTACGCCGGTGATGTCGTGCTACCGGATCGCGGTGATCAGCCTCAAGGGCGGCGTCGGCAAGACCACGACGACCATGTCGCTCGGCGCCACGCTCGCGTCCGAGCGCCAGGACAAGATCCTCGCGATCGACGCCAACCCGGACGCCGGCACCCTCGGCCGACGCGTGCGGCGCGAGACCGGCGCCACCATCCGTGACCTCGTGCAGGCGATCCCGCAGCTGAACAGCTACATGGACATCCGCCGCTTCACCTCGCAGGCGCCGTCCGGGCTCGAAATCATCGCCAACGACGTGGACCCGGCGGTCTCCACCACCTTCAACGACCAGGACTACCGCAGCGCGCTGGAAGTCCTGGGCAGGCAGTACCCGATCATCCTCACCGACTCGGGCACCGGACTGCTCTACAGCGCGATGCGCGGAGTCCTCGACCTCGCCGACCAGCTGATCATCATCTCGACCCCGTCCGTGGACGGTGCGAGCAGCGCCTCGACGACCCTCGACTGGCTCTCCGCGAACGGCTTCGCCGACCTCGTCCAGCGGTCGCTCACCGTGATCTCCGGGGTCCGCGAGACCGGCAAGATGATCAAGGTCGACGACATCGTCGCGCACTTCGAGACCCGCTGCCGCGGCGTCGTGGTCGTACCCTTCGACGAACACCTCGCGGCCGGCGCCGAGGTCGATCTGAACATGATGCGTCCCAAGACCCGCGAGGCGTACTTCCACATCGCGGCCCTCGTCGCCGAGGACATCGCCCGCACCCAGCAGGGCCAGGGCTTCGCCCCGCAGCAGCAGGCCCCCCAGCAGGTGCCGCACCAGCAGCCCCCGCAGGGGTACGCCCCGCAGCAGCACCCCGGTGCCGCGCCCCCGCCGGGGCAGGGCTGGCAGCAGCCGGCCCCGCAGCAGCAGCCTCCGCAGGGCCAGGGCTGGCAGCAGCAGCCGCCGCCGGCCCAGCCGCAGAACCTGCAACAGCCCGGCCCCGGCTGGACGCAGTAGGAGCACCTGAGCCTCGTCGTCATCCCCCGTGTGGGTGAGTTTCTCCAAGGTGCTTATACGCACGGCATATTGGGTCGGCCTAAGATGCCCGGAGCGTCGTCGTCCGGCCGTTACCAAGAGGGAGATTGACTGATGGGGAGCGCACAGGAGAAGGAAGAGCTGTACGCCCTCGACATCTCTGGCGTCGAGTGGCACAGCGCCCCCGGCACGAGTGAGAACGAGGAGCGGGTCGAGATCGCGTACCTGCCCGAGGGGGCCGTCGCGATGAGGTCGTCCATGGATCCGGAGACCGTGCTGCGGTACACGGAAGCCGAGTGGCGGGCGTTCGTACTCGGGGCTCGCGACGGTGAGTTCGACCTGACCTGAGTGCCGTGCGGTGACCTGCCGTGACAGCGCTTCGCCCCGCCGGATGAAATCCGGCGGGGCGAAGTCGTTGCGAGCGCGGTGTCAGCGGCGACTTCTGCCGATGAGGAAAGCCAGACCCCAGGCGGCGGCCGCGGCGGCCACAAGGCCGAGCAGGGCGTGCCATTCGCCGTCGGTCCCGCTGCCCCACCACGCCTCGGCGGGGTAGAAGGGCGAGTCCTGCATCATGCTCTTGAAGGCATAGAAGCCGGTGTCGGCGGTGATGAGCACGACGCCGTTGGTGTCGCCGAAGAAGGTGCCGAGCATGGCCACGATGACGCCGCCGATGCGGGCTCCGACGCTGCTGCGGCCCACCAGGCCGACCACGGCACCGACGGCCGCTCCATTCAGCAGGGCGTGGACCACGTACAGGGTCAAGCCCGTGTTTTTCGTCAAGTCTTCGTACGTGGCGTACAGGACGAAGCTGTAGAGCGCCGCGATGACCATCGAGACCAGAAGCCCGAGGAAGAACGCGCCGACCGGGTTGCCGGATCTCGGCCGCGGTCCGTACGGCGCCTGATAGGGGTACCCGGACTGCATCGGGAACTGCCCAGGGGCCGGCGGTGCGCCGAAGCCCTGTGGGGGCGCCGGTGGCTGTGGGGGTACGGGCGGCTGGTTGCCCGGGTTGTACTGCGGCTGCCAGGGCTGGCTCATGAAGGGGTCCCCCGAGAAACAGATGGTGAAGTCGCTCAAATTACCAAACCGGATCGCGCAGGCCCCTATGGGCGTTCTCAACCTCCGCCAGATCCTCACCAGTAGGGCAACAAGGGTATAGACCAATGAGGGCGCGAAACGCTTCCACGGGGCGCGCCCGGTGGCTTCGCCCAGGCATTCCCGCAGTACACACGGGGTTTCGGACATCGTTGACGTGGCCGGACCGGCGCTGATAAACCTTCGCTTCACCAGCTCGACATCAGTGTTCAACACGCCTTCTCCGAGCGAGTGATGACACGAGGTCAAGGTCCCATGGAAATCACAGTTCCGCGCAGTACCCGGCCCGCCACCCGAATCCGAACGCTGCTTGCCGTCGGAGCCACCGCCCTGGCCCTGACCGCCGGAGCCGCGACCCCGCTGAATCCCGCACCGCAGGAGGCGCGAGCAGACGGCTCGCGGACGCTGACTGTCGCGGTCTCGCAGAGCGTCGACTCCCTCAGCCCGTTCCTGGCTCAGCGCCTGGTCTCCACCACCGTCCACCGGCTGATCTACGAGAACCTGACGAACTACTCCCCCAAGGACAACCACGCGATCCCGGGCCTCGCCACCAAGTGGGAGCCGTCCCCGGACAAGCTGACGTGGACGTACACCATCCGCGAGGACTCGAACTGGTCCGACGGCGAACAGGCCACCGCCGAGGACGCCGCCTGGACGTTCAACACGATGATGAAGGACGAGGGCGCGGCCACCGCCAACGGCAGCTTCGTCGCCAACTTCAAGAAGGTCACCGCCCCCAGCCCCACCCAGCTGGTCATCGAGCTGAAGAAGCCGCAGGCCACCATGGCCGCGCTCGACGTGCCGATCCTCCCCAAGCACGAGTGGGAGAAGGTCGGCGACTTCTCGAAGTTCAACAACGACAAGAAGTTCCCCATCGTAGGCAACGGGCCGTTCATCCTCACGGACTACAAGGTCGACCGGTACGTCAAGTTCAAGCCGAACAAGAAGTTCTGGCGCGGCGCCCCGAAGTTCGACGAGCTGGTCCTGAAGTACTACAAGGACGGTGACGCGGCCGTCGCCGCGCTCCAGAAGGGCGAGGTGTCCTTCGCGTCCAACCTCACGCCCGCGCAGGCCGCGTCCCTGGCGAAGGCCAAGAACATCAAGGTCAACGACGCCCCGGGCCGCCGCTTCTACGCGCTCGCCACCAACCCGGGCGCCAGGGCGAAGAACGGCGAGAAGTTCGGCAACGGCCACCCCGCGCTGCTGAACCCGAAGGTGCGCCGGGCCCTCTTCGCCGCCACCGACCGCAAGACCATCATCGACAAGGTGTTCCAGGGCCACGCCGTCGAGGGCGAGGGTTACATCCCGCCGCGCTTCTCGGCGTACCACTGGAAGCCGGCCGAAGGTCAGAAGATCGCGTACGACCCGGCCAAGGCGGCCGCGCTCCTCGACGAGGCGGGCTACAAGAAGAACGGCGCGGGCAAGCGCGTCGGCAAGGACGGGAAGCCGCTCGACTTCCGCATCCTGTGCCACGCCACCGACCCGAACGACAAGGCCATCGGCAAGTACATGCAGGAGTGGTGGGGCGAGCTCGGCATCGGCCTGAAGGTCGACTGCCGCGACAACGTCTCCGACCCCTGGCTGGCCGGCGAGTACGACCTGGCCTTCGACGGCTGGTCCGTCAACCCCGATCCCGACTTCGTCCTCTCCATCCACACCTGCGCCGCGCTGCCGTCCACGCCCAAGGACACCGGCGCGACCGACAACTTCATCTGCGACAAGAAGTTCGACGAGCTCTACGCGAAGCAGACCGCGGAGTACGACCAGGCCAAGCGCGCCGATCTCGTCAAGCAGATGCAGTCGCGGCTTTACGACACGGGGTACATGAATGTCATGGCGTACCCGAACGCGGTCGAGGCGTACCGTACCGACCAGATCAGGGCGATCACGACAATGCCCGAGTCCGGCGGCAATCTGTGGGGCCAGGACGGCTACTGGAGCTGGTGGTCCGCCGTGCCCGCCGACGTGAACGCCACCTCCGAGGAGGGCGGCGCCGCCTCCACCGGTCTCGTCATCGGTATCGGCGTTGCCGTCGTCCTCGCCGCGGGACTCGGGGCCTTCGTCGCCATGCGCCGCCGCTCCACCGCGGAAGACCGTGAGTAGTCCATGAGCACTGCAAGCACCACTCCCCTCGCGGAGGGTACGGCCGACGGCCCGGTCCCGGTGAAGACCGGGCCGTCCGGCCCCCGCGCCCGCTCCGCCAGGGCGTACCTCCTCTACGTCGCCGGAAAGCTGGGCGGCGCGGCCGTCTCGCTCTTCGCCGTCCTCGTCACCAGCTTCTTCCTCTTCCGGATCATCCCCGGCGACCCGGTGCACACCATGACGCACGGCCGCCAGGTGTCCGCCGAGCAGCTCGCGTCGCTGCGCCGGCAGTTCGGCCTGGACCTGCCGGTGTGGCAGCAGTTCACGGACTACTGCGCGAAGGCGCTGAGCGGCGATCTCGGCGTTTCGTACCAGTTCCACTCGCCCGTGGGCGAGCTGATCGTGGAGAAGCTGCCCGCGACCCTGCTGCTGACCGGGGTCGCCGTCGTCATCTACTCGGCGCTCGGCCTGTGGCTCGGCACGCGTTCCGCGTGGCGGCACGGCCGGCTCGGCGACAAGGTCAACACCGGGGTGGCCCTCACCCTCTGGTCCGTCCCGTCGTTCTGGCTGGGCCTGCTGCTGATCATCACCTTCTCGGTGGGCATCGGCCCGATCCCCGGCATGTTCCCGACCGGCGGCATGGAGACGGGCGGCGAGACCGGTTTCGCGTACGTCGCCGATGTCGCGCACCACATGGTGCTGCCCGTCGTCACCCTGACCGCGGTGGGGTACGCGCAGACGCTGCTGGTCATGCGGGCCTCGCTGCTCGACGAGATGGGCAGCGACTATCTGACGACGGCGCGCGCGAAGGGGCTGCGCGACGACCTCGTACGACGCCACCACGCCGTACCGAACGCCCTGCTGCCCACCGTCACCATGGTCTTCATCAACCTCGGTCATGTGGCGGCCGGTTCGATCCTCGTCGAGACGGTCTTCTCCTGGCCGGGGCTCGGCGGGCTCTTCTACCAGGCGCTGAGTGTGCCCGATCTGCCGCTGGTGCAGGGGCTGTTCGTCGTCTTCGCGGGCGCGATGATCGTGATGAACCTCCTCGCCGACCTGCTCTATCCGCTGCTCGATCCCCGGGTGGGCCGATGACTAGTCCTGTGACCGCTGCCCAGACCGCCTCGTCCCTCGCGTGGGCGCGGCGACGGCACTCCGTGGCCCGGTTCTGGGGTTCGTACCGTACGCACCGGGCCGGCCTCTTCGGACTCGGCGCCCTGGCCGTGATCGCGCTGGTGGCACTGGCCGCGCCGCTGCTCGTCGGCAGCGACGTACAGAGTGTGACGAGCGCTCCGGGATCGGCGCTGGAGTCGCCGAGCGGTCAATTCCCGCTCGGCACCGACCAGTTCGGGCGCTCGCTGCTGGGGCTGCTGATCTGGGGCGCGCGAATCTCCTTGACGGTGGGCCTGATGGCGGCCGCGCTGTCAGTGGCCATCGGTACGCTCGTGGGCATCCTCGCCGGGCACTTCGGCGGCTGGTTCGCGACCGTGACCATGCGGATCACCGACTGGTTCCTCGTGATGCCGGCGCTGGTGCTCGCGATCGTGCTCGCCACGGTGATGTCGCGCAGTGTGTGGACGGTGATCCTGGCGATCGGCGTCACGAGCTGGCCGACGACGGCCCGGCTGGTGCGGGCGCAGACCCTGGCCGTCGAGTCGCGTCCGTACATCGAACGCGCGACGGCGCTCGGCGGCGGCCACGGGCACATCATGAGCCGCCATGTCCTGCCCAACGTCATGCCGCTCGTGCTCGCCCAGACGACGCTCGGCATCTCCAACGCCATCCTGACCGAGGCGACGCTCGCCTTCCTCGGCCTCGGCGACCCGGACGTCGTCTCGTGGGGCGGCATGCTCCAGGACGCGCGGGAGGCGGGCGCGGTCTCGTCCGGCCACTGGTGGTACCTGGCGCCGCCGGGCATCGCCATCGCGCTCGTCGCGCTGGCGTTCACGCTGTGCGGGCGTGCAGTGGAGTCCGTACTGAACCCGAAGCTGGGGGTGTCCGCCCGATGAGTGCGCTGCTTGAGGTGAAGGACCTGCACGTCACGTACGGCGCCGGGACGCGGGCCGTACGGGGTGTGGATCTGTCCCTGTCGGCCGGTCAGAAGCTCGGCGTCGCGGGCGAGTCGGGCTGCGGCAAGTCGACGCTGGCGCTGGCGCTGCTGCGCCTGCTGCCCGCGTCCGCGAGGCTCAGCGGTGAGATCCTGCTCGACGGCGAGGACGTCCTGACGATGAAGTGGGGGCGGCTGCGGGCCGTACGGTGGGCGGGCGCCTCGATCGTCTTCCAGGGCGCCATGCATTCGCTGAACGCCGTGCACCGCATCGGCGAGCAGATCGCCGAGCCGGTGCTGCTGCACCAGAAGTCCACTGCGGCGGCCGCGCGGCGGCGGGTCGGCGATCTCCTGGAGCAGGTGGGGCTGCCGGTCTCGCGGGCCGACGCGTATCCGCACGAGCTGTCCGGCGGTCAGCGGCAGCGCGTGATGATCGCGATGGCGCTGGCGTGCGATCCGCGGCTGATCGTCGCGGACGAGCCGACGACGGCGCTGGATGTGATGATCCAGGCGCAGATCCTGCGGCTGATCAAGCAGTTGGTCGCGGACAAGGACATCAGTCTGCTGATGATCAGCCACGATTTGTCGGTGCTGGCCGACACGTGTGACCGGCTCGCGGTGATGTACGCCGGGAGGGTCGTGGAGGAGGGTCCGGCGGACCAGGTGTTCACCGATGCGCGGCATCCGTACGGCCTGGCCCTGTCGGCGGCGTTCCCGCGCATCGGCGACCCGGCTTCGCGCCGGGCCCCGCGCGGCCTGCCGGGCGACCCGCCGGATCCGTCGGCGCTTCCGGCCGGCTGTACGTTCCACCCTCGGTGTCCGGTCGCGCTGGACGAGTGCGCCACGGAGGACCAGGTGCTGCTGGAGGCGGGGGTGGGGCGGCGGGCGGCGTGTGTGCGGGTGGGGGCGGCGGTGCCGGCGCCGGGGCTGCCGCCGGCGTGAGCGGGGGCGTTCGGTGCCTCCGCTGCGCGGGGCGTTCCCCGACCCGCCCCTTCCCGAACTGGGGCTCCGCCCCAGACCCCGCTCCTCAAACGCCGGAGGGGCTGGAGGGAGGGGCGGGGTGGGGAAAAAGCTCCGCGCAGCGGCCCCACCCGCCCCCCACCGCACCCCACACCCTTCGTCACCCACCGGAGACACACATGAGCCGCACCACCCCCACCCCCCTCCTCTCCGCCGCCGGACTCCACGTCGCCTTCCCCGGCCGGCGTGGCGCGGCGACCGCCCGTGCCGTCGACGGGGTCGACCTCGACATCCGACCGGGTGAGATCGTCGCGCTGGTCGGCGAGTCCGGCTGCGGCAAGACCACGCTCGCCCGGTCCCTGCTCGGCCTCGTCGCGCCCACCTCCGGCCAGGTCACCTTCGCCGGCGCGCCCCTCGACTACCGCTCGCGTGCCCTCAAGGCGTACCGCAAGCGCGTCCAGCTGGTGCTCCAGGACCCGAGCGGCTCGCTCAATCCGCGTCACACGGTGTACGACGCCGTGGCGGAAGGCCTGCGGATCCACGGTTACGCCGGTGACGAGCGCGAAGCCGTCGCCGGGGCGCTGTCCCGCGCCGGGCTCAGGCCCCCCGAACGGTTCTTCCTGCGCTACCCGCACGAGCTCTCCGGTGGCCAGCGCCAGCGTGTCGTCATCGCCGGGGCGCTCGTCCTCGAACCCGAACTCATCGTCGCGGACGAGCCGGTGGCGTCCCTCGACGCGTCCGTACGGGGCGAGATCCTGGCCCTGCTCCTCTCCCTGCGCGACGAACTCGGGCTGTCCGCCCTCGTCGTGACCCACGACCTCGGTCTCGCCTGGAACATCGCGGACCGTGTGGCGGTGATGTACCTGGGCCGGATCGTCGAGACCGGACCGGCCGAAAAGGTTCTGACGGCTCCTCAGCACCCGTATACCCGCGCACTGTTGTCCGTACTTCCGGAGTCGGGCGAGGTGCCGGTCGTCCTCACCGGTGAGCCCCCGGACCCGTCCCGCGTCCCCGGCGGCTGCCGCTTTCACGCCCGCTGCCAGGTGCTCGCCTCCGGTGAGGCCGAGCGTACGGGCGTCGCCGCCGACTGCCGTACGACGCTGCTGCCGGTCCTGACCGGCGGTGACGAGGCGCAGGTTGCCTGCCACTGGGCGGCGGCCCGGTCCACGGAAGGGGCGGCTACCGAGCCTCGTACGCCTCGATGAGCTCGCTGCAACGCTTCACGTCGTCCGCGATCGCTTCCAGCAGCGCCACGATCGATTCGAACTTCTCCTGGCCGCGTACGTACGCGAGGAAGTCCACGGCGACGTGCAGCCCGTACAGGTCGAGGCCGACCCGGCCGATGGCGTACGCCTCGACGGTCCGCTCGGTGCCGTTGAACTGCGGGTTCGTGCCGACCGAGATCGCGGCGGGCATCTTCTCGCCCTCCACCGTCAGCCAGCCCGCGTACACGCCGTCGGCCGGAATCGCGGTGTGCGGCAGCGTCTCGACGTTCGCCGTCGGGTAACCGAGCTCGCGGCCGCGCTGCGCCCCGCGCACCACGACGCCCTCGACGCGGTGCGGCCGGCCCAGGATCTCCGCGGCGCCTTCGACGTCGCCCTCGGCGACCAGACGCCGCACCAGCGTCGACGAGAACGGCTCGCCGCCGCCCGCCGCTCCGCGCACGTACAGGTCGACGACCTCGACCTCGTAGCCGTACGTCCGCCCGAGCTCGGCCAGGTAGTCCACATTGCCCGCCGCCCGGTGCCCGAAGCGGAAGTTGGGGCCCTCGATGACCGCCCGCGCGTGCAGCTTGTCGACCAGCACCTTCACGATGAAATCGGCCGGCGAGAGCTTCGAGAACTCGGCGGTGAAGGGGAGGATGAGCACCGCGTCCACGCCCAGCTCCGCCATCAGTTCGGCGCGGCGGTGGTGCGGGGCGAGCAGCGGAGGATGGCTGCCGGGGCGCACGACCTCGCTCGGGTGCGGATCGAAGGTCACGACGACCGACGGCACGCCCAGCTCGCGGGCGCGCTCGACCGCGCGGCCGATGATCAGCTGGTGCCCGCGGTGTACGCCGTCGTAGGAGCCGATGGTGACGACGCTGCGTCCCCAGTCCTGGGGGATGTCCTCCAAGCCACGCCAGCGCTGCACTGTGACCGCTCTCCTCGTCCGAACTCGAACCCGATTACGCATCGATTACGCAGGTCTAAGACTGCCATGCCCACGGGTTGCGGCTCGCATCGGCATGGGAGTGGCCAGGCTCTCGACGGTGCGGCGCGCGCCCGGCCCGGCGACCGCCGCCCACTCGTCCGGCGCGGCGGCCAGCCAGCCGGCGACGAGGGACGCGAATCCGGGGACCTCGCGGGCGAGCCCGGCCAGCAGCCGGTCGAAGCGGGTGGCGCCCTCGGGCGTACGGACCATGAGCGTCCCGGTGCGGTGTACGAGATCCCTGGTCCGGGCCTCGCCCCTGCGCCGGGCGCCGGTGCCGGCGGCCAGCAGCACCGCCTCCAGAGCCCCGAGATCCCGTACCTGATGCTCGCCGTACCCCCCGTACTGCTCCCCCTCCAGGAGTACGTCGAGCAGCTCGGCCCGCAGCTGGCGCGAGGCGCGGCTGCCGGGCGCGGCGAGCACGGGGGCGAGGGCGCGCCGCAGCGGGCCGGGGTGGTCCCGCAGCAGGCCCGTGACCAGTGGGAAGAGGACGGCGCGGGCGGCGGGGCCGTGTTCGAGGCGCCGGTCCACGTAGGCGGCGGTGTGCGCGGCGCCGCCTTCCGGGTGGCGGTCGGCGTACGCGCGGACGAGGGCGGCGGCGCGGCGGGCGAGGGCGGGCGCACTGACGTCTGCGAGCGCGCGCAGCACTTCGCCATCCGCCTCGCCCCCTTCCAGGCGCGCCTGGAACGCGGCGAGGACGGGCTCGGGGTGGGTGGTGAGCGCGGCGGCGAGGGCGGCGGCGGGCGGCCGGGATCCGTCGCCGCCGAACGCCGCCAGGGCCCGGTCCAGGTAACGCGGCCGGGTGTCCGGATCCCGTACGAGCAGCCCGAGGGCGGGCCCGTGCGGGGTGCTGTCTCCCGGCCGGGCGAGCAGCGACAGCGCGGCGTACCTGAGCAGCTCGCGGTCGGCGCCGGTCGTGACGTGCGGGGCGGCGGCGAGCCCGTACCGGGCGGCGGCGACCCGCCGCCCCGGCCGTTCGCCGTCGTGGGCCCAGCGGTCGACGGCCCGGCAGAGCGCGGACGGCTCGTCCTCGGCGAGGGCGGTGAGCAGTTCGTCGGCGCGGGGGTGCGCGCCGTCGACGAGGGCCTCGGTCAGATCGTCGACGGCGAGCTCACGGCGGGCGTAGAGCAGCGCCTGGGCGACGCCGGCGACGGTGGGGCGTACCGCGGCGTCGTCGGCGGCCGGCAGCGGCCGCTCGTCGTCGAACCACTGGCAGAGCATGGGCTGGACGGTTCGTGGCGCGGCCTCCAGCCGCCGCGCGACGGCGTCGAGATACCGCCCCTGCGGGGGTACGTGCCCGCTCCCCGGCGCCCCGTCGGCGGGCAGGAGCCGCCGCAGCAGATCGACGCGCTCCCCCTCCGTGACGGCGACCCGCTCCCAGAACCATGGCCCGAACTCCGCGAGCCCACCGAGACTCCGCGGCCCGCCCCCCTCGACGGACCGCCGGCTGACGCAGTCGGCCAGCGCCCGCAGCACGCCCAGATGGCGCCCCGCATCCCCCACCCGCAGCAACACCTCCCCCAACAGCCGCCTCCCCCACCACGAGGCCTCCCGCACGGAGCTCGCGGTGCGACGCGGGTGGCCGGGCGGGGGCTCGGGAGGCGCGGCCTCGGATGCGTACACGGATTCCAGCGCGCGGACCAGGTCCAGGAGCCTGCGGGACAGCGCGGCCGGCCCGTGCGCTCGTTCCACGAGCAGCAGCGCCTGCACCACCGGCCCGATGCGATGCCGAGGCACCGGCGGGTGGGGGTCATGGGCTTGGTGGACCAGGGCGTGCAGCGCCTCGTCGAGGTCCAGGTGCGTTCCCTGGAGCCAGTCCGCCAGCTCCTCGTGCGCGAACCGGTAGCCGCCCCCCGCGGGCACCAGCAGTCCCTCCGCCAGTACCGCCGACGCCCACCCCGTACGCCAGGGGAAGATCTCCTCGAAGGATTCGCGGTCCAGCTCGCCCTGCCCCGGTCCCAGACAGCGCCGCGCCGCCTCGTGCACCTGCCCCGACACGCGTGCCGCCAGCCGGCGCACCGCCGTGCCCCGCGGCGACGGCCGGGCCGCCGCCGCCAGACGCACCGCGATGCGCAAGCACATCAGGTCCAGGTACGCGGCGAACACCTCCTCGCGGGTGGGCCGCCCCGGCACATCCCCCGGCAGTGCCTCCCGTACCTCCGCCAGGAGCCGCAGCGTCAGCGGATGCCGGGCGTCGGAAGGGTCCGCGAGCGCGCCGTCGGGGATGCCGTACCGCTCCCGCGCGCGCAGCGCCTGGGGCTCGGTCAGGTCATCGATCCGTACGGCGGAGGGCAGCCCGGGCCACGGCCGCTCAGTCCGGGCAGGCCGCGCCGGCCGGTGCAGGGCGCCCTCCGGGTACAGCGCGCCGGCCTGCTCCCAGTGTTCGGCCCGGCACGCGACGACCATCCGAACCCCCGCCGTCCGCAGCCAACTCGCCGTCGCGGCGGTCCAGTCGGGCAGCCGGTGGGTCAGTGCGGGCGGCATTTCCTCGGGGCCGTCCAGCAGTACGAGCAGCGGCCGCCCGGCGTCGAGAGCCAGCCGCGCCACCCGCTCCGGCGTCGCGTCCCCCGGATCGCCACTCCACTTCCCCGACGCGGCGACGATCCGTCCCGCCTGCCGAAGCGCCCGCGCCACCGCGTCCGCGACCGACGTGTCACCGGCCCTCAACTCGGCGCCGCGCAGCCAGAGCGTCGGTGCCGGTTCGGGGCCCCGGGCCCGCCGGGCGGCGAGCGCGGCGAGTTCCGTCGTACGACCGGTCCCCGGATCCCCGACCAGAGCGAGCACCAGCGCTCCGCCGAGAGCCGAGAAGGACGCGAACTCCCGCGACACCTCCGGCCGTTCCACCGGCTCCTGCCCCTGCCCCCGCCCCGGCCCCGGCCCCGGCCCACCCACCGATCCGACCGACGTCGCCGTCAGTTGCAACGCGCCCGCGAGATTGAGGTCCGGCCCATAAGCCGGCACCGTCGCCGCGTTCCGCCGCAGCAGCTCCGCGAGCGGGCCGTCGGGAGCCGCCGCTGCCGCCGCTCGCAGGGGTACGGCGAAGCCCGCCGCCCGCTGCTCAGCACCCAGCGCGGTGCCGAGCACGGCCAGCACGGCGCCCGTCCCCGCGTCCAGGACCGGCCCGCCCGCGGCCCGGCTGCCGAGCCGCAGCGCGTCGGTGCCGGCGGTCCCCATCGCCAACTCCACCGCGTGCTCGATGAGATGGCAGCGGTCGGTCGCCGTGTAGGTGACGGAGAGCGGTCTCAGGACCCGCGCCTCACGCCATCCCCCGGCCGGCAGTCGTACGTAAGTGCCTGTCTCGATCCGGTCCCGCGCCGCCACCGGGACGGGCCGTACGCCGAGCCCTTCGGTCCGTACGAGCGCCAGAGCCGTCTCCGGCAGCGGGATGATCGCGTCGGCCTCGGCGAGACAGGTGGACTCACTCGACTCACCGGGCGCGTGCAGGACGACCCGGGTCAGGCCGTCGACGGCCTCATGGCTGGTGACGACCGTTCCCCGGTCGTCCGCGACGAAGCCGGTCCCGCGCGGCCGCCCGGCCGGATCGCAGATCCGCACCAGCGTGACCTGCGGCGGCGGCACCGTCGGCAGCGGCGTCTCCCGTACCGCCATCGCCGAACCTCCCGCCGTGCCCCGTATCCCGACGGTAGGTCGGCGGTGATCAGCAGGAGAAGGACGCACAGCGAAAGCGCCCCCCAGTGCACCCGTCGTTCACTCCGAGCGCCCGCCCGAAGGGGTGAATCGGCGGGGCGGCGTGGACAGACCCCTTCCGAGGGGGATCGTGGAGCGGCCGACCGACGGGCTGCCCGCTCCACGGTGGAACACAACCTCAGCCGAATACCGCGAGACTCTTCGCCTTGCCCCGGTGCTCCTCGACGAGGGCCAGGAAGCGGCCCTCCGGCCCGAAGACCGCGACCGGGCTGGTGTCGTACGCCGGCATGTCGAGCCGTACGCCGTTGGTCACCAGGCCCGCGCGCCGCTCGTCCACGTCCCAGCGCGCGAACGCCGCAGCCGCCGCGTCGGCGATCGGCATGACGGTGAGCTCCTCCTGGAGCTGCTCCAGCGTCCTCGCCGCGTCGAGCCCGTACGGGCCGACCCGGGTGCGGCGCAGCGCGGTCAGGTGACCGCCGACGCCGAGACCCGCGCCGAGGTCACGGGCGAGGGCGCGGATGTACGTACCGGAGGAGCAGACCACGGAGACGACGAGGTCGACGACGGGCGTCCCGTCCTCGGCCACCGCCGGGCGCACGTCGTACACCTGGAAGGACGAGACGGTCACCGGACGGGACGGAATCTCGAACTCCTCGCCCTCCCGCACCCGTGAGTACGACCGCTTGCCGTCGATCTTGATGGCGCTGACCTTCGACGGCACCTGCATTATGGCGCCGGTCAGCTCGGCGACACCCGCGTCGATGCCTTCCCGCGTCACGCCCGACGCATCGGTGGACGCGGTGATCTCGCCCTCCGCGTCGTCGGTGACGGTGATCTGGCCGAGCCGGATCGTACCGAGGTACTCCTTCTCGGTCAGGGCGAGATGGCCGAGGAGCTTCGTGGCCTTCTCGATGCCAAGGACGAGGACGCCCGTCGCCATGGGGTCGAGGGTGCCGGCGTGCCCGACGCGGCGGGTCTTGGCGATCCCGCGCATCTTGGCTACGACGTCGTGCGAAGTGAAGCCGGACGGCTTGTCGACGATGACAAGGCCGTCCGGCGTCGTGGTGGTGCGCTTGTTCATTCCGCGGTTTCGCCCTCGTCCTCGGCCTCGTCGTCAGCCTCGTCTTCGGGCTTGCGGTACGGGTCGGCCTCGCCGGCGTACGTCTTGCCCGTCGACACCTCGCGCACCTCGGCGTCCTTGGCGCGCGCCTTGTCGAGGAGGTCCTCGATGGTGCGCGCGTTGTCCGGCAGAGCGTCCGCGACGAAGGCCAGCGACGGCGTGTGGCGCACGCCGGTCTGCCGGCCGACCTCGGAACGCAGGACACCCTTGGCGCTCTCCAGCGCGGCGGCCGAGGCGGCACGCGCTTCGTCGTCGCCGTAGACCGTGTAGAAGACCGTGGCCTCCCGGAGGTCACCGGTGACCCGGGCGTCCGTGATGGTCACGAACCCCAGTCGCGGATCCTTGATTCGCCGGTCCAGGGTCTCCGCGACCACGACCTGGATGCGATCGGCCAGCTTGCGGGCCCGCGCTTTGTCGGTCACCGGTCCGTCTCCTCTTTCTGCTTCGTCATTCTTCGTCTGTGTGCAGCCGCCGCCGTACCGACAGCAGCTCCACCTCGGGCCGGGCGGCGACCATGCGCTCGCACCGGTCGAGTACATCTGTGAGATGCCCTGTTTCCCCTGATACCACCGCCACGCCGATCCTGACCCGGCGGTAGACATCCTGGTCGCCGACTTCCGCCACACTCACGGCGAATTTGCGCTGAAGTTCAGCGACGAGCGGGCGTACTACGGAGCGCTTCTCCTTCAGCGACCGTACGTCGCCGAGGAGGAGGTCGAAGGACAGTGTCCCCACATACATGTGTGTCCGGATGTCCCGCCGGTTCGGGGTCGTGCCCCGCCAACCACTTGGCAGGGACACAAGAACCGTACACGCAACGGCCGGGGCCGCTCGACGGAAATAATCTCCGCCGAGCGGCCCCGACACACTGCGCTATGGCTGGCTACACGGCTCAGCCGCGCGGCTTCTCGCGCATCTCGTACGTCGCGATGACGTCGTCGACCTTGATGTCGTTGAAGTTTCCGAGGTTGATACCACCCTCGAAGCCTTCCCGGATCTCGGTGACGTCGTCCTTGAAGCGGCGCAGACCCTGGATGTTGAGGTCCTCGGCCACGACCTTGCCGTCGCGGATGAGGCGCGCCTTGGTGTTGCGCTTGACCTCGCCCGAGCGGACCAGGACACCGGCGATGTTGCCCAGCTTGGACGAGCGGAAGACCTCGCGGATCTCCGCCGTACCGAGCTCGACCTCTTCGTACTCCGGCTTGAGCATGCCCTTGAGGGCCGCTTCGATCTCTTCGATCGCCTGGTAGATGACCGAGTAGTACCGGACATCCACGCCCTCGCGCTCCGCCATCTGCGCGGCACGGCCGGCCGCACGGACGTTGAAGCCGATGACGATGGCGTCGGAGCCCATCGCCAGGTCGATGTCGGACTCGGTGACCGCACCCACACCGCGGTGCAGGACCCGGATCTCAACCTCTTCACCGACGTCGAGCTGGAGCAGCGAGGACTCGAGAGCCTCCACCGAACCGGACGCGTCGCCCTTGATGATGATGTTGAGGTCCTGGACCAGACCGGCCTTGAGCACCTTGTCGAGGTCCTCGAGGGACACCCGGCGGGTGCGCTTGGCGAAGGCCGCGTTGCGCTCACGCGCAGCACGCTTCTCGGCGATCTGGCGGGCCGTACGGTCCTCGTCGACGACCAGGAAGTTGTCGCCGGCGCCGGGGACGTTGGTGAGACCCAGGACCAGGACGGGGGTCGACGGACCCGCTTCCTCGACGTTGTTGCCGTTGTCGTCGAGCATGGCGCGGACTCGGCCGTACGCGTCACCGGCGACCATCGTGTCACCGACGCGGAGCGTTCCGCGCTGGACGAGCACGGTGGCGACGGCGCCGCGGCCCTTGTCGAGGTGGGCCTCGATGGCGATGCCCTGCGCGTCCATCTCGGCGTTCGCCCGGAGGTCGAGCGAAGCGTCCGCGGTGAGGATCACGGCCTCGAGCAGCTGCTCGATGTTGAGACCCTGGCGCGCGGAGATGTCGACGAACATCGTGTCGCCGCCGTACTCCTCGGCCACCAGACCGAACTCGGTGAGCTGACCGCGCACCTTGGTCGGGTCGGCACCCTCGACGTCGATCTTGTTGACCGCGACCACGATCGGCACGTTGGCCGCCTTGGCGTGGTTCAGCGCCTCGATCGTCTGCGGCATCACACCGTCGTTCGCCGCGACCACGAGGATCGCGATGTCGGTGGACTTCGCACCACGGGCACGCATGGCGGTGAACGCCTCGTGACCGGGGGTGTCGATGAAGGTGATGGCGCGCTCTTCACCGTTGACCTCGGTGGCGACCTGGTACGCACCGATGTGCTGCGTAATACCGCCGGCCTCGCCCGCAACGACGTTCGTCTTGCGGATCGCGTCCAGCAGTCGGGTCTTACCGTGGTCGACGTGACCCATGACGGTCACGACCGGCGGACGGGAGACGAGCATTTCCTCGCCGCCCTCGTCCTCGCCGAACTCGATGGAGAAGGACTCGAGAAGCTCGCGGTCCTCTTCCTCCGGGCTGACGATCTCGAGGATGAAGTTCATCTCGTCCGCGAGCAGCTTCAGAGTCTCGTCGGAGACGGACTGCGTAGCAGTGACCATCTCGCCGAGGTTCATCATCACGCCGACGAGCGACGCCGGGTTGGCGTTGATCTTCTCGGCGAAGTCGGTGAGCGAGGCACCGCGCGACAGGCGGACGGTCTGTCCGTTGCCGCGAGGCAGCATGACGCCGCCTACCGACGGGGCCTGCATGGCCTCGTACTCCTGGCGCCTCTGCCTCTTCGACTTACGACCGCGACGCGCCGGACCGCCGGGACGGCCGAACGCACCCTGCGTGCCACCACGGGCACCGGGGCCGCCGGGACGTCCACCGAAGCCGGGACGACCGCCGAAGCCGCCGCCACCGCCGGGACGACCAGCGCCGCCACCGCCACCGGGACCACCGGGACGGCCGGCGAAGCCGCCACCGCCACCGCCGGGACCGGCCGGACGGCCTGCGAAGCCGCCGCCACCGGGACGACCGCCGCCACCGCCGGCCGGACGGCCACCGGGGCCACCAGGACCACGGCCACCGCCGCCGCCAGGACCGCCACCGGGACGGGGGCTGGCCGCGGGACGCTGCGGCATCATGCCGGGGTTCGGACGGTTACCGCCCGGAGCACCACCCGGTCGCGGGGCGCCGCCCTGCGGACGGGGCATGCCACCGGGAGACGGACGTGCGCCACCAGTGGCGCCGGGGCCGCCGGAACGCGGAGCGCCACCGGGAGCACCCTGCGGACGCGGGGCGCCACCGGGGGCACCGGCGCCGCCGGGACGCGGGGCGCCACCCGGACGGGGCGTCTGCGGACGCGCCATGCCGGTGGAGCCACCAGAGGTGAACGGGTTGTTGCCCGGACGGGGACCCGCGGGACGGGCACCACCGGGACGGGGGGCCTGCTGGCCACCGGGACGCGCGGGACGCTCGCCACCACGGCGGTCGTCACGCTGGCCACCCTCGCGGGCACCGCCGTCGCGCTGACCGGCGTCACGCTGGCCGGCCGGAGCCGGGCGGGCGGGACGGGGGCCGGGCGTGGCACCCGCGGGACGCGGGGCCTGCTGCGGCTGTGCGGGGGCGGTGGGCGCGGCCGGCTGGGCCGGCTCGGGCGCGGAGAACTCCGCCGCGGGCACCGGAGCCGCCGGAGCGGGCTTGGCCGGTGCGGGCTTCGGGCCCGGACGCGGGGCACCGGACGGCGCGGACGCCGCCGGAGAGGCCGGAGCCTCAGCGGCAGCCGGCTTGGGGGCCGGTGCGCCGGGCTTCGGGGCGCCGGGACGTGCTGCCTGCGCCGGGGAAGGCGCGGACGAGGGGGTAGCCGGGGACGGCTTTGCGGGCGCTGCCTTACGAGGCGCACCCGGCTTGGCTGCGGACTTGCCGGCGTTGCCGCCGGGACCCTGCAGTGCGTCAGTCAGTTTGCGTACAACCGGCGCCTCGATCGTCGAGGACGCCGAACGGACGAATTCACCAAGTTCTTGGAGCTTGGCCATGACGACCTTGCTCTCAACACCGAACTCCTTGGCGAGTTCGTATACCCGGACCTTTGCCACTTCGCTCCTTTTAGGTCCGGGTTACCGCCGGACCGTCGCTACTTCATGGGCGTACTCATCGCGTACTCATCGAGTGCTCATCGCAATCTCGACCTACTTCCAACTCGCGAGGTACCTGACCGCACGGTTATCCGTGCCGTTCTGTTCTTACGGTTCTTACGGTGTTGCCTGCTCGACAAACTGGCTCAGTGCCGTTGTGTCGAGCGGTGCCCGGCCCCGAAAGGCCCGGGGAAACGCCCGGCGGCGAACCGCCAGGGCGAGACAGGCAGGGGCGGGGTGAATGTACGCACCCCGGCCGGGCAGCGTACCGCGAGGATCGGGGACACATTCACCCTCGATCTCCACGATGCGCAGCAGTTCGCGCTTGGCCGCTCGCTCCCGGCATCCCACACAGGTTCGCTCAGGGCATACGCGGGCATGCGTCCGGCCAGACACTATTAAGTCTACCTCCCCGCGGCGACCTCGCCCCATGGGGGCAGAAATCGAACGGTTGTTGTCGTAAAAACAGCCTCAGTCCTGGTCGGAGGACTGGTCCTGCGGCTGCTCGGTGTCGGAACGGATGTCGATGCGCCAGCCGGTCAGCCGGGCGGCGAGGCGGGCGTTCTGGCCCTCCTTGCCGATCGCCAGCGAAAGCTGGTAGTCCGGCACGGTGACGCGGGCGGAGCGGGCCGCCATGTCGACGATCTCGACCTTGCTGACGCGCGCGGGCGACAGGGCGTTGGCGACCATCTCGGCCGGGTCGTCCGACCAGTCCACGATGTCGATCTTCTCGCCGTGCAGCTCGGCCATGACATTGCGCACACGGCCGCCCATCGGGCCGATGCAGGCGCCCTTGGGGTTGAGCCCCGACCGCGTCGAGCGTACGGCGATCTTGGAGCGGTGGCCGGCCTCGCGGGCGATGGCCTCGATGACGACCGAGCCGTCGGCGATCTCCGGCACTTCGAGGGCGAAGAGCTTCTTCACGAGGTTCGGGTGGGTCCGGGACAGCGTCACGGACGGACCGCGCACACCCTTGGCCACTCGTACGACGTACGACCGCAGGCGCAGACCGTGCGTGTACTCCTCGCCCGGCACCTGCTCCTGCACGGGCAGGATGGCTTCCAGCTTGCCGATGTCGACGAGGACGTTCTTGGGGTCCCTGCCCTGCTGCACGACGCCGGTGACGACATCGCCCTCGTGGCCCGCGTACTCGCCGAAGGTCCGGTCGTCCTCGGCGTCGCGCAGACGCTGGAGGATGACCTGCTTGGCGGTGCTGGCCGCGATCCGCCCGAAGTCGGACGGGGTGTCGTCGAACTCCTTGGGCTCCTGGCCCTCTTCGAGATCCGCTGGGTCTTCCTTCGCCCAGACCGTCACATGCCCGGTCTCGCGGTTGAGCTCCACGCGCGCGCGGCGGAAGCTTCCCTCGGTGCGGTGGTACGCGATGAGGAGGGCCGCTTCGATCGCCTCGACCATCAGGTCGAAGGAGATCTCCTTTTCCTTCGCCAAGCCCTTCAGGAGCTTTACGTCGATATCCATGGCTACGCCTCCTCTTCCTTCTTGTCCTTGCGACTGAATTCGATCTCCACGCGCGCCTTGGCGATGTCCGCGAAGGCGACCCGGCGGGCGGTGGGCTTGCGGCCCTTCACGCCCGGCACTTCGAGGTCTAGTCCCTCGTCGTCCACGGTCAGAATGCGTGCGACCAGCTCGCTGCCGTCGTGCAGCGTCAGCTTGGCCAGGCGGCCGGTGGCCCGTGCGTAGTGGCGGTGCTCCGACAGCGGGCGGTCGGCGCCCGGGGAGCTGACTTCGAGGACGTACTCGCCCTCGCCCATCACATCCGGCGTCTCGTCGAGCTTCTCGGAGATGGCGCGGCTCAGGTCGGCACAGGCGTCGAGCTCCACGCCTTCGTCGGAGTCGACGACGATCCTCAGCTGGCGGCGTCTGCCGGCCCGGGACACCTCGATGTCTTCCAGATCGAGGCCTTCCGCGCTGACCAGTGGTTCCAGGAGTGCGCGCAGCCTGTCGCTCTGGGTGGTGCTCATCCGGGTGACTCCTCGGCCGCGTGTGCTGTTGTGTGGATCGTCGCGTGTCGTCGCGTGTCAGATCAAAGGGTATCCGGTCCCGAGGGGTGTTGCCGTCAGCCTGCCGGGGAGCCGCAGGTACGCTCGCCTGCGGTGATCACCGCTGAGGCCCGAGGGAGACACAGGTGCGGCGCACGGAAACCACACGCAGGGGTGCGCTCGCGGCGACCGGGGCCGCTGCGGTCGCGCTGCTGACCGGCGGGTGTGCGGAGGATTCGGCTCCGGGGGGCGGGGAAGGCTCGACGGCCGATGCCGTGGCCGCCGCGCTGCGCGCCGAGGCCGGGCTGCGCAAGCGGTCCGCCCGGACCAGGCGGACACTGCTGGCGCACTACGACGCCGTCATCGCCGCCCACCCTTCCGCCGCCGAGCGGCTTGAGCCGCTGCGCGAAGCGGTGGCCAGGCAGGCGGACGCGCTGCGGGGCGAGGGTGCGGCGGGCCGTGCGGGCGCGCCCCCGCCCGTCGCAGGTGAGCACAGGGCCGCGCTCAAGGAGCTCGCCGCCGAGGAGCAGCGGGCCGCCGACGCGCACACCGCGGCTCTCGTCGAAGCGCCGCCGGAGCTGGCACGGCTGCTGGCGTCCGTGGCCGCGGCCGGCGCCGCGCACGTGTATCTGCTGACTGAGGGGAGCGACGGCCGATGAGCGGGACGACGCCGACGACACCGACCGCCATGCGGGCGGTGGAGGCCGTGCAGGCCGCGCTGGCCGCCGAGCACGCCGCCGTGTACGGGTACGGAGTCGTCGGCGGCCGGGTCGCCGACGAGCGCCGGGGTGAGGCGCGGGAGGCGTACGACGCCCACCGCTCGCGGCGCGACGCGCTGCAGCGGACCGTGCGCGACCTGGGTGCCACCCCGGTGGCCGCGGCCGCCGCGTACGCCCTGCCCTTTCCGGTGCCCGACGCGGCGGCTGCGGTACGTCTCGCCGCCGAGCTGGAGGACCGGGTGGCCGGGGTCTACTCCGACGTCGTACGCGCCGCCGGGGGGCCGCTGCGGCGCGAGGCGGCGGGGGCGCTGCGGGAGGCAGCGGTGCGGGCGGTGCGCTGGCGGGGACGCGGCGTAGCCTTTCCGGGGCTCGCCGAGCTGACCACGCCCGACGTGAGCCGCAAGCAGTGAGCTTTGAACCGGCCTTTGAAGGGGACACCACACGCATGCCTTTTGAACCGCCGCAGCGTCTCGTACGGGCGCTCGGCGAGGTGTACCCGGACGTGGCCGCCGCCTGGCTCGGGCAGTTGCCCGTGCTGGCCGAAGAGGCCGTGTCCCGTTGGAAGTTGACCGTCGAGCGGGTGCAGAACCCCGGCGGCAGGAGCAGCCTGGTCGTCCTCGTACGCCAGCAGGACGGCTCCCCGGCCGCGCTCAAGATCGCACCGGAAGCGGCGGGGCCCGCGCTGGAGCGGGCGGCGCTGGCGCACTGGAACGGCTGGGGAGCGGTCCAGCTGCTCGACGGGGACGCCAAGGCCGGTGAACTCCTGCTGGAGCACCTGCACTCCGAGGTCTCGCTGCGTTCCCTGCCGGAGGCCAAGGCTCTCCTGGAGGCGGCCGGGATCGTACGCCGGCTGTGGATCGAGCCGCCCCCGGACCACCCCTTCGAGACCGTCGCCGAGCGCACGGCCCGCCAGGCGGCGGCGATGCGCCGCTCCGCCGACCCGGAGCTGGCCCCACTGGTCGAAGCCGCCCTGGCGGCCCGCGACGAACTGACGTCGTCCGCGGCCGAACTCCTGCTCCTGCACGGCAACTTCAGGCAGGGCAAGGTGCTGGCCGGCGACCGGGCGCCGTGGCTGGCGGTCGGGCCGGATCCGCTGGTGGGTGAGCGGGCGTACGACCTGGCACGGCTGGTCCGTGACCGGGTCGAGGACCTGGTCGCCTCTGCCGGGGGCGCGTCCGCCACCCGCCGCCGGGTAAATAAGCTCGCCGATTCCCTGGACGTCGACCGGGCCAGGCTGCACGGGTGGACGCTGTTCCGGGCGGTGGAGTCGGGCGTACGGGCGCGAGCGGCCGGCCGCCACCAGGACGCGGAACTCCTGCTGGAGTTCGCCGGCTGGCTGTAACCGGCCTGGCCCGGCCTCGGATCCGCTGCGCGGGGCTTTCCCCGACCCGCCCCTTCCCGAACTGGGGCGCCGCCCCAGACCCCGGTCCTCAAGCGCCGGACGGGCTGGAGTGGCCGGGGGTGGCTGGGGCTCCGCCCCAGACCCCGGACCCGCACCCGCCCCCAGCCGGGGTCGCCGGCCGTCAGGCCGTAAGGCGGGCGATCGCCTCGTCGACCGTCAGCTCCTCGCGCTCACCCGTGCGGCGGTCCTTCAGCTCAACCACGCCCTCAGCACTGCGGCGCCCCGCCACCAGGATCTTCGGTACGCCGATGAGCTCGGCATCCGTGAACTTCACGCCCGGCGAGACGCCCGGACGCTCGTCCACCAGCACCCGCAGCCCCGCCGCGCCCAGCTTCTCCGCGACCTCCACCGCCAGCTCGGTCTGGAGCGCCTTGCCGGCCGCGACCACGTGCACGTCCGCCGGCGCGATCTCCGCCGGCCAGCACAGGCCCTTGTCGTCGGCGGACTGCTCAGCCAGCGCGGCCACCGCGCGCGAGACGCCGATGCCGTACGAGCCCATGGTCACGCGGACCGGCTTGCCCTGCTGGCCGAGCACGTCGAGCTGGAAGGTGTCGGCGTACTTGCGGCCGAGCTGGAAGATGTGGCCGATCTCGATCGCGCGGTCGAGCTTCAGCCCGGTGCCGCAGTTCGGGCAGGGGTCGCCCTCCTCGACGACGACGACGTCCAGGTAGTCGTCGACCTCGAAGTCGCGGCCCGCGACGACGTTCTTGGCGTGGGTGTCGGGCTTGTTGGCGCCGGTGATCCAGGCCGTGCCGGCCGCGACGCGCGGGTCGGCGATGTAGCGGACCTTCTCCAGGCCCTGCGGGCCGACATAGCCCCGTACGAGATCGGGACGGCCCACGAAGTCCTCGGCCGTGACCAGCTCGACAACGGCCGGCGCCAGGTGCTCGCCGAGCTTGCCGAGGTCGACCTCCCGGTCGCCGGGGATGCCGACGGCGACGATCTCGCCGTCGACCTTGACCAGCAGGTTCTTCAGCGTCGCCGACGCCGGTACGCCCAGGTGGTCGGCCAGGGTCTCGATCGTCGGGGTGTTCGGGGTGTCCAGCTCCTCCACCGGACCGTGCTCCGAGCCGTCGTACGCGGCGGCGACGGCCTCCGCGCTGAAGGTCACGGCCTCAGTGTTCGCCGCGTAGTCGCACGCCGGGCAGTCCACGAAGGTGTCCTCGCCGGCCGCGGCCGGGGCCAGGAACTCCTCCGACGCCGAGCCGCCCATCGCGCCGGACACGGCGGAGACGATGCGGTAGTCGAGGCCGAGACGCGCGAAGATCTTCTGGTAGGCGGCGCGGTGCAGCGCGTAGGACTCGGCGAGGCCCTCGTCCGTCGTGTCGAAGGAGTACGAGTCCTTCATGTGGAACTCACGGCCGCGCAGCACGCCGGAGCGCGGACGCGCCTCGTCGCGGTACTTGACCTGGATCTGGTAGAGCATCACCGGCAGGTCCTTGTAGGACGTGCACTGGTCCTTGACCGTCTGCGTGAAGATCTCTTCGTGCGTCGGGCCGAGGAGGTAGTCGGCGCCCTTGCGGTCCTTGAGGCGGAACAGCAGGTCGCCGTACTCCTCCCAGCGCCCGCTCGCCTCGTACGCCTCCTTGGGCAGAAGCGCCGGCAGCAGCACCTCCTGGGCGCCGATGCCGTCCATCTCCTCGCGCACGACGCGCGAGATGTTGTCGAGGACCTTCTTGCCCAGCGGGAGCCAGGTCCAGATCCCCGCTGCGTTCCGGCGGACGTAACCTGCGCGCACCAGCAGCTTGTGGCTGAGCGTCTCGGCGTCCGCCGGGTCGTCACGCAGTGTCTTGACCATCAGACGGGACATGCGCTGGACCTGGGCCATGGTGAACTCCTGCGAAGAAAAGTGTGATGGCAAGGAGGTTAGCCGGGTGGCACAGGCACCGGGAAATCCGTTACGCGCCGTAACGGCGCAGCGGGAGGGGCGCGCCCATCACCGCGTACGGCCTGGGCGCGCTCGGGAAGTGCACCTGGCGGGCCAGGTCGACGTAACCCAGTGCCCGGTAGAGGCCGCGGGCCGGGCTCTCGATGTCGATCGCGGAGAGGATCGAGCGGGGCTGCTCGGCGGTGTCCGTGATGGTGGTGATCAGCTCGCGTCCGATGCCGCGTGCCTGGTGGGAGGGGTCGACGTGCAGTTCGGTGATGACGAAGGAGTCGTCGAGCCAGTCGTCGTTGCCCGCCCTGCGCAGGTACGGCTCGACGACGGTGGACCACCAGTGCGTGCGGTCGTTCGGCATCCCGTAGACGAAGCCGACGAGCCGGCCTTCGGGCGTCGTGGCGCCGAGCGCCCGCGCGCCGGGGCTGAGGAGGTGCCGCAGCACGATGTGACGGCGTACACCGATCTCGTCGTCGGTGAGGCCGAAGGCCAGGGCCTGTACGGCGAGCGCCTCGTCCACGCGCTCGGCGAGGTCGACCGGCGCTACCACGACGGCGGGGGTCCGGGGTTCGCCCCCGGCAAGAGGTGCCATGAATTGCACCCTACTGGGCGCTCGCCTCAGAACAACACGCTCATAAACGCGCCAACCTCGCGGAAGCCGACCCTCCGGTACGAGGCACGCGCGGCCGTGTTGAAGTCGTTCACGTACAGGCTGACCACGGGCGCGACATCGGCCAGCGCGTAGCGCAGCACGGCCGCCATGCCGGTCTCGGAGAGGCCGCGGCCTCGGTACTCGGGGGCCACCCAGACGCCCTGGATCTGGCAGGCCTGCGGGGTGGCGGCGCCGATCTCGGCCTTGAAGACGACCTTGCCGTCGTCGATACGGGCGAACGAGCGCCCGGCGGCGACGAGTTCGGCGACCCGCGCCTGGTAGAGCAGTCCGCCGTCGCCCGCGAGCGGCGAGACACCGACCTCCTCGGTGAACATCGCCACGCACGCGGGCATGATCACGTCGATCTCGCTCTTGCGGATGCGGCGGACGCGGGGGTCTGGCCGGATGTCGGGCGAGGGCTGGTCGGTGACCATGAGCGGCTGGTGCCGGCGTACGTCACGGGCCGGGCCCCAGCTGGGTTCCAGCAGGCGCCACAGCTGCCCGGTGGCCTCGGCGGGGCCGACGATCGAGGAGCAGCGGCGGCCGGCCCTGCGGGCCCGGTCGGCGAAGGCGCGTACCGCTTCGGGGGTCGCGCAGATCGGGACCAGGTTGGCGCCGGAGTAGCAGAGCGAGCGGAGCCGGCCGTCGGCGTACCAGCCCCACATCTCACCGCCCAGGCGCCACGGGTCGAGACCGGCGGCCTGGACGCGTGAGGTCACGAAGGCGTTGGCGACGGGCTCGCTTTCGAGGATGGCGAGCGCGGCGCCGAGTTCGCCGGGGTCGAGGACCCGGGTAGTGGTCTGAGTCAACACGTGAGGGGCCTCACCGTACGGTCTTCTGATCTCCGCACTCTACCGGGCGCTCCTCGGGGACGCCGCAAAACGGGACGGAGCCCTGCCGGTGGGGGCGGGGCTCCGTCGCGTCGTCGTAGTGCGGAGAGGTCAGCTGCTGACGGAGACCTCGGGCTCGCCCGACATGACGCCGTCCTTCTCCATCTGCTCGGCGATCTTCATCGCCTCTTCGATGAGCGTCTCGACGATCTTCGACTCGGGCACGGTCTTGATGACCTCGCCCTTGACGAAGATCTGGCCCTTGCCGTTGCCGGAGGCGACACCGAGGTCGGCCTCGCGGGCCTCGCCGGGGCCGTTGACGACGCAGCCCATGACGGCGACGCGCAGCGGGACCTCAAGGCCGTCGAGGCCGGCGGCGACCTGGTCGGCGAGCTTGTAGACGTCGACCTGGGCGCGGCCGCAGGACGGGCAGGAGACGATCTCCAGGCGGCGCTGCTTGAGGTTGAGCGCCTCCAGGATCTGGAGGCCCACCTTGACCTCTTCGACGGGCGGCGCGGACAGCGAGACGCGGATGGTGTCGCCGATGCCCTCGCTCAGCAGCGCGCCGAAGGCGACCGCCGACTTGATGGTGCCCTGGAAGGCCGGTCCGGCCTCCGTGACACCGAGGTGCAGCGGGTAGTCGGACTGGGCGGCGAGCTGCCGGTAGGCGTTGACCATCACGACCGGGTCGTTGTGCTTGACCGAGATCTTGATGTCGCCGAAGCCGTGCTCCTCGAAGAGGGAGGCTTCCCACAGGGCGGACTCGACGAGCGCCTCCGGCGTGGCCTTGCCGTACTTCGCGAGCAGGCGCGCGTCGAGGGAGCCCGCGTTCACGCCGATGCGGATCGGGGTGCCGGCGGCGGAGGCCGCCTTGGCGATCTCCTTCACCTTGTCGTCGAACTGCTTGATGTTGCCCGGGTTCACCCGGACCGCCGCGCAGCCGGCGTCGATGGCGGCGAAGACGTACTTCGGCTGGAAGTGGATGTCCGCGATCACCGGGATCTGCGACTTGCGCGCGATGGTCGCGAGCGCGTCGGCGTCGTCCTGGGTGGGACATGCCACGCGTACGATCTGGCAGCCCGAGGCGGTCAGCTCCGCGATCTGCTGGAGCGTGGCGCCGATGTCGGACGTCCTGGTGGTCGTCATCGACTGCACCGAGACGGGTGCGTCCCCGC
This sequence comes from Streptomyces sp. ISL-96, assembly GCF_018614035.1. GTDB lineage: Bacteria > Actinomycetota > Actinomycetes > Streptomycetales > Streptomycetaceae > Streptomyces. The sequence continues at coordinate 92,363 of NZ_JAGGPA010000034.1, read as the reverse complement.
CGACCGCCACAGATCCGACCTGGATCTTGCGGCTGACCCTTCGGTCGGCGAGCTTCGTCGGAACGGACGGCATTCCGAGAGAAATTGCAGTCATCTGCTGTGCAACCCCAAGGTGTGGATCAAGGTCCCGAGATCGGCGGGCTCCGGACTTCGAGGTTACGTCACCGCGAAAGCCCGGAGCACACCACGTCGCTCCGCTTCGGCAAGTCCACCCACAAGTACACCCAATGGTGGGCCGCCGGTGAACTGCTTGTGTCAGGAGATTCGAACCGGGTTCACGACATCGGCTACGAGGACCAGCGCGGTGAAGCAGATGAAGATCCCGGCGACGACGTACGCGAGGGGCATCAGCTTCGCGACGTCGAAGGGACCCGGGTCGGGGCGCCGGAAGACCTTCGCCACATTGCGCCTCAGCGACTCCCACAGGGCCCCTGCGATGTGCCCGCCGTCCAGTGGCAGGAGCGGAAGCATGTTGAAGAGGAAGAGGGAGAGGTTGAAGCCTCCGACGAGGAACAGCATCATCGCGGCGGTGTTCTCCATGGGCAGCCCGAGCCCGAGGATCTCGCCGCCGACGCGGGCCGCGCCGACCACGCCCATCGGGGAGTCGGCCTTGCGCTCCTCGCCGTTGAACGCCGCGTTCCACAGGTCGGGGACCTTGGACGGCAGGGCGATGAGCGAGTCGACACCGGACTCGATCATGACGCCCATGTGGTCCAGCGAGTCGGTGAAGGACAGCGGGGTGACGGCCATGCCGGGGCCGAAGCCGAGGTAGCCGGCCTTGACGTACTGATCTTCGACGGGCTGGCCCTGGGCGTCCTTCTTGGCGACCTTGTTGGCGATCAGCGTCGCCTGGAGGACCTTCTCCCGGCCGTCGCGCTCGACAGTGATCGAGGCGGGGCCGATGGTCTCGCGGATACGGTCCGAGAGGGTGGTCCAGTCATCGACGGGCTGCCCGTTGAAGGCGACGATCTTGTCGCCCTTCTCCAGGCCGGCGGCCTTGGCGGGCGACGCCGGGTCGCCCTTGCGGCAGTCGCGGTTCTCGCTCTGCGCGACGACACAGGGGACGACGGTGTCGACCGTGGTCGTCTGCTGGTTCAGGCCGATCGTCATGAAGACGCCGAGGAAGATCGCCACGGCGAGGATCAGGTTCATGAAGGGACCGGCGAACATCACGATCACGCGCTTCCACGGCTTGCGCGTGTAGAAGAGGCGCGTCTCGTCGCCCGGCTGAAGTTCCTCGTACGCCGCCGAACGGGCGTCCTCGATCATGCCGCGCCACGGCGATGTCGACCTGGCCTCGATCTTCCCGTCGGCGCCCGGCGGGAACATTCCGATCATGCGGATGTAGCCGCCGAGCGGAATCGCCTTGACGCCGTACTCCGTCTCGCCCTTGTGCCGCGACCAGATGGTCGGGCCGAAGCCGACCATGTACTGCGGCACGCGGACGCCGAAGAGCTTGGCGGTCGAGAGGTGGCCGAGCTCGTGCCAGGCGATGGAGATGAGCAGCCCGACAAAGAAGATGACTATCCCGAGGACCGTCAACAGGACCGTCGTCATGCGCGAGCCTCCGCTGTTGCCTGTGCAGCTGTCTGTACTGCGATTTCACGGGCCCGGGCGCGTGCCCAGGTCTCGGCTTCCAGGACGTCCGTGACCGTGAGCGAGGTTCCCGTACGGGGGCTGCCATGCTCGGCCACGACTTCGGCGACCGTATCCACGATTCCTGTGAACGGCAGCCGTCCCGCGAGAAACGCGTCGACGCATTCCTCGTTCGCGGCATTGAACACCGCCGGGGCCGTGCCCGCGAGCGTACCGACGTGGCGGGCCAGTCCCACAGAGGGGAAAGCGTCGTTGTCGAGCGGGTAGAACTCCCACGTCGACGCCTTGGACCAGTCGAAGGCGGGAGCGGCGTCGGGGACGCGCTCGGGCCAGCCGATGCCGATGGCGATCGGACCGCGCATGTCGGGCGGCGTCGCCTGGGCGAGCGTCGAGCCGTCGGTGAATTCCACCATTGAGTGAACATACGACTGCGGGTGGACGACGACCTCAATGCGGTCGAAGGGAATGTCGTAGAGGAGGTGCGCCTCGATGACCTCCAGCCCCTTGTTGACGAGTGTCGCCGAGTTGACCGTGATCACCGGGCCCATGGCCCAGGTGGGGTGAGCGAGGGCGTCCTCGCGGGTGACGTGGGCCAGTTCGGCCTTCGTACGGCCGCGGAAGGGGCCGCCGGACGCGGTGACGACGAGCTTGCGGACGTCGGCGCGGGTGCCGCCGGCCAGGGCCTGGAACAGCGCGGCGTGCTCGGAGTCGACGGGGATGATCTGCCCCGGCTTGGCGAGCGCCTTCACGAGCGGGCCGCCGACGATCAGCGACTCCTTGTTCGCGAGGGCGAGCGTGCGGCCGGCTTCGAGGGCGGCGAGGGTCGGGGCGAGGCCGATGGATCCGGTGATGCCGTTGAGGACGGTGTGGCACGGCGATGCGGCGACCTCGGTGGCGGCATCGGGCCCGGCCAGGATCTCGGGAAGGGGTTCCGCGCTCCCGTACTGGGCCTTGAGCGCCTCGCGCAGGGCGGGCACGGCGTCCTCACGGGCGACCGCGACGCTGCGGACCCGCAGCTTCCGCGCCTGCTCGGCGAGCAGTCCGACCCGGCCGCCGGCCGCGGAGAGCGCGGTGACGCGGAAGCGGGCGGGGTTGCGGAGCACCAGGTCGATGGCCTGGGTACCGATGGACCCGGTGGAACCGAGGACGACGATGTCCCGGCGGCCTTCGGACGGGTCGAAGGCGATGTGCGGGTCGGCGAGGGGGGCTGGGCTGTCGCTCATGCCCCCATTGTTGCCGCAATGGCTCACTGGTTGGACAGCGACTCCGTTTCCCGTCACTTCGTGCCGACCGCCGCCCGGAACTTCTCCCACTGGGCGTCGGTGACTTCCTTGGGCACGCCGCCGATGTCCTTGGTGTCGGTGATCTCGCCGCGGAAGGAGAGGGTGGCCGAGCCGGAGCGTACGACGGTGAGGTACTCGTGGAGCTTGAGCTTCCCCTTCACGTCGAGAATCGTGAAGTGGTACGCCCTGGCCTCGTCCGCGCCGGCCCCGAAGTCGGGGGCCTCGACCGGCTCGACCTTGAGGTACTTGCCCTTGGCGATGGCCCGCACCTCGGTGAAGCCGTCGGCGCACTCCTCGCCGGCCTTGCCCAGGTCCTTCATGACGCGGGCGGCGTCGCCACCTCCGTACGAGCGGAGCTGGACGGCGACGGTGAGGCCGAGCGTCTCGTCCGGGACGTCGACCTGGCGGCTGACCTCGGTCTTCAGGTCGTAGTCGGTGACATCGGCGGCGAGGCTGACCAGGGGCTGGCAGACGGCGGGGTCGGCGGTGTAGTCGTCGCCGTGGGGCGCGCCGAGGGTGAACTCGGACGCGGTGTACTTGCCGACCGTCTCGCCGTCGGTGAAGGAGGCGGCGGTGAGCTGCGCCTCGGTGAGCGCCTTGGGCCCTTTCGCGGTGGCTTTGGCCTTGCCGCTGGGCTTGTTGTCGTCCTGGCCGCCGTCGCCCTCCCTGCCGCCGCTGCCGCCGCAGGCGACCGCTCCCGCGAGCAGCAGGCCGCCCATCGCGAGGGCCGCCCCACGCCGTCGGCTGTTTCGCTTTCCCGCCCCGAACATGCGTGACCTCTGGTTCCGTTGATGCGTGGGTGAACGCACGATTGTGGTGCATGGGTGCGGTTCGCGCCACAGGCGCCGCCTCCGGCCGCCCAACCGCCCGTACGAAAAGGAGCAGGGTCACCAGGCTCGCTGAAGCGCCGCGAAGGACTCGTGGAAGGCCGGGAAGGTCTTCCGTACACAGCCGGGGTCGTCGAAGGTGACACCGGGCGGTGCGGTGCGCAGTGACGTGACGGCGAAGGACATCGCCATGCGGTGGTCGCCGTACGTCGCGATTTCGGTGGGGCGGGGCGTGCCGGGGTGGATCTCGATCCAGTCGGGGCCGGTGGCGACCGTGATGCCCATCCGGCGCAGATTCTCCGCGCACGCCTCCAGCCGGTCGCACTCCTTCACGCGCGTGTTGGCCACGTCCTCGATACGGACCGGTCCGGCGGCGTACGGCGCGATGGCGGCCAGCGTCGGCATGGTGTCGGAGATGTCGCGCATGTTGACCGTGAGGCCGCTCAGCGTGCCGGTGCCCCGGACCGTGGTGGCGTCCGCGGTGATACGGACCTGCGCGCCCATCCGTTCCAGTACGTCGACGAAGCGCAGGTCCCCCTGGAGCGCGCCCGCGCCGAGACCGGGGACGGTGACCTCCCGGCCGCGCGAGATCGCCGCCGCGGCGAAGAAGTAGCTCGCGGTGGAGGCGTCGGGTTCGACGGCGTACGTCGTCGCGCGGTAGCCGCCGGGCGCGACGCTGAAAACGCTCCCCTCGCGCGTCACTTCGGCGCCGAAGCTACGCATCATCGCGAGAGTGATCTCGACGTACGGCGCCGAGACCAGGTCGGTGACGGTGATGCGCAGGCCCTCCTCGGTGAGCGGGCCGAGCATCAGGAGCGCGGTCAGGTACTGCGACGACTCCCCCGCGTCCAGGGTGACTTCGCCGCCCTTGACGCCGGCGGCGGCGATGCGCAGCGGGTGGTGACCCTCGGCCTCCTCGTGGCGCAGGTCGACGCCGAGCGCGCGCAGCGCGTCGGTGAGCGGGGCGAGCGGGCGGCGGCGCATCTGCGGCGATGCGTCAAAGCGGTACGTACCTGACGCGGCTGCGGCGGCAAGCGTGGGCAGGAAGCGGGCGGTGGTGGCGCCGTCGCGGCAGTAGACGTCGGCTTCGACGGCGGCCGGGCCCGACGGGCGGCCCTCGACGCGCCAGGCGTCGGGCCCGCGCTCCACCCGGTACCCGAGCCTGCCGAGCCCTTCGGTGAAGCCCTCGGTGTCGTCCGAGCTCAGCGGGCGCAGGAGGGTGGTGGTTCCGGCGGCCGCGGCGGCGAGAAAGAGGGCGCGCGCGGTCACGGACTTGGAGCCGGGGATGTCTACGACGGTCACGGGCCCCATCCTGCCGGGTGGGGCTTGGTGCGCTTCGGGGCGTTTCGCCCTTTGGACACGCCTGAAGCCCGGCGGGGCCCGCCGGGCTTCAGGCACCGTTCCTCAGCGGATCGGACGGTGGACGTTCTCCCGTTGCGAGGGGCCGGGGGCGGCCTCCGCGATCCAGGGGCCTTCGCCGCTCGGGTCGACGATGCCCTGCTCCAGCCAGGTGTACGTACCGGCCAGGACGCCCTTGACGACCTTGTGGTCGAGGTCGTCGGTGTTGGTCCACAGCCGGTTGAAGAGTTCTTCCGTCCGGATGCGGGACTGGCGGCAGAAGACATCGGCCAGTTGGTACGCCTCGCGGCCGTGATCCGTTGTCGTACGCAGGAGTTCGGCCCGTACGCACGCCGCGCTCATCGCGAAGAGCTCCGCGCCGATGTCGACGATCCGGCCGAGGAAGCCCTGCTTCGTCTCCATGCGGCCCTGCCAGCGCGACATGGCGTAGAAGGTGGAGCGGGCGAGCTTGCGCGCCGTGCGTTCGGCGTAGCGGAGGTGGGTCGAGAGGTCCGGGTGCCCGGGAGGGTGGAACTCGGTGTACGAGCCCGGAAGCTGACCCGGTCCCGTCACCAGCTTCGGGAGCCACTTGGCGTAGAAGCCTGCCGCGTTCGCGCCCGCCTTCGCCTTCGCCGACAGCGGCTTGTCGGGGTCGATGATGTCGCCCGCCACCTTCAGGTGGGCGTCGACCGCCTCGCGCGCGATCAGCAGGTGCATGATCTCGGTCGAGCCCTCGAAGATCCGGTTGATGCGCAGGTCGCGCAGCATCTGCTCGGCCGGTACGGCCCGCTCGCCCCGCGCCGCCAGGGAGTCCGCCGTCTCGAAGCCGCGGCCGCCGCGGATCTGGACCAGTTCGTCGGCCATCAGGCAGGCCATTTCGCTGCCGTACAGCTTGGCGAGGGCGGCCTCGATGCGGATGTCGTTACGGTCCTCGTCGGCCATCTGCGAGCAGAGGTCCAGGACCGCTTCGAGAGCGAAGGTGGTCGCCGCGATGAAGGAGATCTTCGATCCCACCGCCTCGTGGTAGGCGACCGGCTTGCCCCACTGCTCACGCACCGACGACCACTCGCGGGCGATCTTCAGACACCACTTGCCCGCGCCCACGCACATCGCGGGCAGCGACAGGCGTCCGGTGTTGAGCGTGGTGAGTGCGATCTTGAGGCCGGCGCCCTCCGGGCCGATGCGGTTCGCGGCGGGGACCCGTACCTGGTGGAAGCGGGTGACGCCGTTCTCCAGGCCGCGCAGCCCCATGAAGGCGTTGCGGTTCTCGACGGTGATGCCCGGCGCGTCCGCCTCCACCACGAAGGCGGTGATGCCGCCCTTGTGGCCCTCGGACTTGGGCACGCGCGCCATGACGACCAGGAGGTCGGCGACCACGCCGTTGGTCGTCCAGAGCTTCACGCCGTCCATGACGTACGAGTCGCCGTCGGGAACGGCCGTGGTCGCTAGCCGGGCCGGGTCCGAGCCGACGTCCGGCTCGGTGAGGAGGAAGGCGGAGATGTCGGTACGGGCGAGTCGCGGCAGGAAGGCGTCCTTCTGCTCCTGCGTGCCGAAAAGTTTGAGCGGCTGGGGTACGCCGATCGACTGATGCGCCGACAGGAGCGCGCCGATGGCCGGGTTGGCCGAGCCGACGAGCGCCAGGGCCTTGTTGTAGTACACCTGGGTGAGGCCGAGGCCGCCGTACTTGATGTCGATCTTCATGCCGAGCGCGCCGAGCTCCTTGAGCCCGTTGATCACCTCGTCGGGGATCTTCGCGTCGCGCTCGATCTGCGCGCCGTCGATCTTCTCCTCGCAGAAGACGCGGAGCTTGTCGAGAAACGCCTCTCCGCGTGCCGCGTCCTCGGGCGGCGGCATCGGATGCGGATGGATGAGGTCCATGCGCAGGCGGCCGAGGAAGAGTTCCTTGGCGAAACTCGGCTTTCGCCAGTCCTGTTCGCGCGCCGCCTCGGCGACCTGCCGTGCTTCGCGTTCGGAGACCTTGGGCTGCTTGGGCTGCTTGGTCGGTTGTGCGGACATGAGGAGCTCACCTCGCCGCGAGTCGTGGCCCGGCCGGTCGCATTACCGCCCGGTTTTACTCGTCCGTATCTACCCGATTCCCGGCATCCTCACCACCCCTGGCGCACCGATCGGCACACGGCCCGGCTCGCGGCACAAGGGAACGGCCGGAGCCCCCGCACAGTGGGCTCCGGCCGTGGCTCTGGTGTCGTACGAGGTCAGAGGGCGAGGCCCGTGAAGACCATGACCCGCTCGTACGTGTAGTCGTCCATCGCGTACCGCACACCCTCGCGGCCGACGCCGGACTGCTTGACGCCGCCGTACGGCATCTGGTCCGCGCGGTACGAGGGGACGTCGCCGACGATCACGCCGCCGACCTCCAGCTCGCGGTGGGCGCGGAAGGCCGTCTGGAGGTCGTGCGTGAACACGCCCGCCTGGAGGCCGAACTTGGAGTCGTTGACCGCGGCGAACGCCTCGGCCTCGCCCTCGACCTTACGGACCGTCAGGACCGGGCCGAAGACCTCCTCGCAGGAGATCGTGGTGTCGGCCGGTACGTCGGCGAGAACGGTCGGGGCGTACGAAGCGCCGTCGCGCTTGCCGCCGGTGAGCAGCGTCGCGCCCGCCTTGACGGCCTCCTCGACCCACGACTCGACGCGCTTGGCGGCGTCCTCGTTGACCAGCGGGCCGACGTCGGTGCCGGCGTCGTTCGGGTCGCCGGTGACCTGGGACTCGACGGCCGCGACGATCTTCGGGACGAGACGCTCGTACACGGAGGCGTCGGCGATCACGCGCTGCACGGAGATGCAGGACTGGCCGGCCTGGTAGTTGGAGAAGGTCGCGATGCGGGTCGCGGCCCAGTCCAGGTCCTGGTCCGAGGCCCAGTCGGCGAGGACGACGGCCGCGCCGTTGCCGCCGAGCTCCAGGGTGCAGTGCTTGCGCGGCACCGAGTCCATGATCGCGTAACCGACCTTCTCGGAACCGGTGAACGAGATGACGGGCAGACGCTCGTCCTGGACGAGGGCCGGCATCTTGTCGTTGGCGACGGGGAGGACGGACCAGGAGCCGGCCGGGAGGTCGGTCTCGGCGAGCAGCTCACCCAGGATCAGGCCGGAGAGCGGTGTGGCGGGCGCCGGCTTGAGGATGATGGGCGCGCCTACGGCGATGGCCGGGGCGACCTTGTGGGCGCAGAGGTTCAGCGGGAAGTTGAACGGCGCGATGCCGAGGATCGTGCCGCGGGGGAAGCGGCGCGTCAGGGCGAGGCGGCCGGTGCCGCCGGCGTCGGTGTCGAGGCGCTGGGCCTCGCCGCCGTTGAAACGGCGGGCTTCCTCGGCTGCGAACCGGAACACGGAAACGGCGCGGCCGACTTCGCCGCGGGCCCACTTGATCGGCTTGCCGTTCTCCGCGGAGATGAGCTGCGCGATCTCTTCGGTGCGCTCGACGAGGCGCTTGCTGACGTGGTCGAGGGCGGCGGCGCGCACGTGCGCGGGGGTCGCCGCGAACTCGTTCTCGACGGCGTACGCGGCCGCGACGGCCTCTTCGACCTGCGCGTCGGTGGGGATGCTCACCTTGCCGACGAGCCGGCCGTCCCAGGGGGACGTGACGTCGAACGCGTCCTCGCCGGTGGCCTGGCGGCCGGCGAGCCAGAAGGCGTGGGTGGAAGTCATATCGTTTCCGGCCCTTCCGAGGGGGTGGGTGCTGATGTCACCACGGTAGGGGTGCGGGGGCGGAAGGTCGTTTGTCCGGGATGGAGTGCTGCGGGTGGCGGGGACGCCGGTTTGGAGGACGACACGGTTCTGCGCCTTGGTGCGGGCGGTGTGGTGCGGGTCGCCTGCGGCGCTTTACGCCCCAGTCCAGGAGGGGCGGGTAGGGGAACACAGCGCCGCAGGCACCCCCGCGCCGCTCCGGTAGCCCCCCGGCGGGACCCTACTCAGGCGGAGCCGGACCCCGCCCCCGTCGCCTTGAGCGCCAGCCACAGCTCCATCCGCACATCCGCGTCGTCCAGCGACCGGCCCAGGATTTCCTCGACCCTCCGCATCCGGTACCGCAGCGTATGCCGGTGAACGCCCAGGTCCGCCGCCGCCGCGTCCCACTGGCCGTGGCGCGACAGCCACGCCCGCAGCGAGGCGATCAGGTCGCCGCGGCCCTTCGCGTCGTGCTCGTGCAGTGCCCGCAGCGTCCCGTCCGCGAAAGATCGCACCGCGTCGTCCGCCAGCAGCTGCATCACCGAGCCCGCCGCCAGCTCCTCGTGCTCGACCAGCGCACGCCCCCGGCGCCGCGCCACCGAGAGCGCCTGCTCCGCCTGCTTGTACGCGCCGACCGCCGCAATCGGGCCGGCCGGTGCCGAAAGACCGACCACCAGCTCGTCCTCGTCCGCCGGCTCGTGCGGTCGCGCCGAATCGCCGCGCCGCGCCTCCGTATGGGCGAGGCATGCTCGCACCGCGTCGCCCCCGTCCGCCGCCAGCACCACCAGCCGGTCGCCGTCCGGAACCACCAGCACCGGCTCCCCCGCCCGCATCGCCGCCGACTCCATCGCGTCGGCAAGCCCGTGCAACGGGTCGGACCCCGCGTCCGCGCCCTCCGCCTCCGCGGCCGTCGGCTCGGCGATGAGGAGGCGGAAGGGGGCGTCCAGCAGCGCCCCGTACAGGTCGCCGGCGACCGCCCGCGCATGGTCCGGTTCCCCAGCCAGCAGCATCCGCAGCACCGCCGCGCCCAGCCGCTGCTCGGCCGCCTGCAACGACCGCGACCGCTCCGTGGTCAGGGTCAGGAGCGCGATCGCCGAGTGGACGGCGTACCGCTCGGCCGTCCCCAGCGGAGCGCCCGTCCCGACCGCCAGTACGCCCCGCACGCGCCGCCCTGCGCCCAGCGACTGCAGCTCCACGCGGTCGTCCGCCTCGGCGTCGCTGTCCGCGCCGCCGCCGCCGACGACGGAACTCGCCGGCGCGGGCCGCTCCCGCAGGCGTTCGACGTCGGCGGTCAGCCGGGCGGCCCTGCGCGCGGCCCAGTCGGGCGCGGAGGCGACCACCGCCCCGGAGACGTCGTACAGCGCCGCCCACCCGTTGACGTGCGACGCGAGGCGGGCCAGCAGATCCCCCGGCCCGTCGCCCGACAGCGCCGCCTTCGTCAGCTCGCGCTGCGCCTCGAAACCGGCGGTCACCGCGCGATACTGGTCGGCGGCGTTGGCGGCGGAGACGGCCTTGCTGATGGCGATGAAGGGCGTACGGCGCGGCACTTCCAGCAGCGGCAGCCCCTCCTCGGTGGCGGCGTCGACGAGCGCCTGCGGGACGTCGTCGTAATGGACGCCGACGGCGAAGCCGAGCCCCACGACACCCGCCCCGGCCAGCCGCCGCACGTACCGGCGCATCACTTCCGGGTCCTCGGCTTCGAGCTTCACGGCGGTGACGAGGAGGAGTTCACCGCCCTCCATGTACGGCACGGGGTCCGGGAGCTCACTGACGTGAGCCCAGCGCACCGGCGTGTCCAGCCGGTCCTCCCCGGCGCGCACGGTGAGCTTGAGCGCCGAGTGGTGGACGAGCGAGGCGAGCGTGGGCGGCATGGACGGTATGACCTTAGGGAGAAGGGTTTTTTCGCCGTCGCGTATGAACGGCTCATACCGATTGTGCCAGGACGTACGGGTCCCGCGCGCCGCCCCACTCAGCTCCGCAGGTCCACGAGCAGCGGCGGAGCGTGCTCGCCCCGCACCGTGGTCAGGGAGAGAACCGCGTGTCCCGCGGGCACGGCGTGCGCCAGGTCGGAAGCCGACCAGCGGTCCCGCTCGACCTTCCGCACCGTAACGGCATTCCTGGTGACGGTCTTGCCGGTGACCATCTTGCGCACGGCATGGACCGCGCGGGTGAAAGGCTGGTCGGCGAAGACCGCGTGCTCGGCGACCTCCCTGGTCTCGACCCACTGCGTGCCCCATGCCTCGGAGAATTGCTTGCCGTCCCAGGTGGTCACCCCGGAGAGGACCAGGTGGCAGCCCACCGCGCCGAGCAGTGGTTTGTGCAGTTGCTCCGCGACGTCGTCGATGGTCCGCAGGCCGAGCACGACTCCCGCGTTGGCGGACCGCAGACGACGGATGCCACGCACCGTGTCGGCGGTCAGCGTGCCGACGGCGTCGTCGAGCACCAGACACGTGAAGAGGGATGGATCGGCGCGGTTGACGGCCATGGCCGTGAACTGGGCCAGGATCAGCCGGGCGAACAGCCTCGATGCCTCGGGGTGGCCGCGTTCCGGCAGGTCGACGCGAACGCGAAGCGGGTGATGGCGCATGGCCCGCAGTGAGAAGGGCCGCTCTTTGCCCGTGGCGAAGAATCCGGCGAAGGCGGGGCGGTCGAGGAGGAAGAGCCGGTCGGCGAGCGCCGCGCAGGGGTCGGCCGTACTGCCCCTGTGCCGTTGGTGGGACGCCAGTTCGCGCAGCATCGCCTGATCGTCACTCGCTTCGAGCGTCTGGCGGAGCTCCTCAAGGGCGGAGGGTGTGCCGTGGAGCAGTTCGCACAGTTCGGGCACGGTGGGGAACCGCCCGTGGGCGGCGTGGTACGGCCCGAGCAGCTGGGCCAGCGCCGTCGCGGCACGCCGGCTGTCGACACCGCCCAGGTCACCGACGAGCCCCTCCGCCAGGACGGCAGCTGCCTCGTCGACGTCTGAGGTGCCGCCGTACAGGTCGAGGTCGTGGACGGATGCGGCGTCACCGAGCTTGACCACGACGTCGTACGCCTCGTCCGGGCCGAGCGGGGTGCCGGCGGCGCAGACCACGATGACGCCGCACTGCCCGGCGAGCGCCTGCAGGGAGAGCGACTCGACGACGGGCCGGACGAGCCGGCGCGTCTTGCCCGCGCCGGGAGGGCCGACCGCGAGCAGGGAGGTGCCGAGCAGTGCGGGCTCCAGGGCCACGCCGGAGCCGCGGCACTGGTACGGATTCCGGTCGTCGTCCGCGTAACTGCCGATGCGCACCTGGCCGGCGAGCACGTCGTGGGTGGCCGTGCGACTCGGCAGGTCCCGGTCGCCGGAGGGGTGGGCGAAGGCTGCCGCACCGTGTTGGCGGACGGTGTCGGCGAAGGACGCCATGCGCGCCGGATCGCGCTGCGCCGCGCTCCAGGCGCGGCGCACGCGCACGCAGTCGACATCGTTCATCCGGCCTCCGGTCAGATCGGCGGCGAGCCGGTCGGCTGCCTCCCGCCGGCCTGCCTCCCTGAGTTCCGGCCAGTCGGCCGCAGTGACCCCGGGAGCCGGCGGGGCCTGGTGTTCACGGGCCTGCGCGGCGCCGTCGGCGGGACGTCGCCGCAGCAGCAGCCGCATGGCTCCGGCCCAGTCCCCCAGCCTGGCGAAGGGCCACAGCAGGGCGGCCGTGATCAACGCGTACAGGAGGTAGACGACCAGCGCCGCCAGGTACCGGTTGCCGCCGCCGGCCAGCCACGCGTCGGGAACCAGGATCAGTACCGGCGCGGTGACGGGGATGTTGCCGGTCCAGGCCGCCCATTGGGCAAGGGCCGCAGCCAGCACCGTGACGGTGGCACGGAAGGGCTGCTCACGGCTGCCGACGAAGCGCCTGAAGACCTCGTTCCAGTTGCCGAGCCGGCCGAAGCCGTAGATCAGCAGCACCGCGAAGAGTCCCTGATAGACGATGGTGGCGTCGATCGCGTCCCTGTTCCGCGGCCCTCCGGTCAGGCCCGGGTTCCACCAGTCGGCGGGCGTGACCAGCTTCATCGGGACACGCCAGTACGGGATATAGCCGTTCCACCAGAGCGTCCAGATCAGAATCCCGGACAGCAGCGCGATCAGTGCCCCCACCAGGAGCTGGCGGTCGGCGACCGCGTCCGGCTGTGCCTGCGGCGGGCGCGGCTGATGACCGTACTTCCAGATGCCGGGTGCCTCTGCCTGCCTGGGCATGTTCAGCCAGCCGGCGAGTGGGGAACGGGCCGGCGGAGCCGGAGCCTGCGATGGGAGGGTCGGCGGCAGCGGGGGCGGGGGCGGTGGACTCGCTGGTGTCACCGGAGTGGCCCAGGCGCCCGGTGCGTCGTGTGTGCCCTCGGTGTCCATGTGCTGCCCTGCCCCTCGTCCCCTGACCAGCCTGTGCGCCGGGCCTCAATCTAGTGCCCGGGGCTGGGCAGTTCACTGCTGCACGCCCGGGTGGGGGGATATTGCTGGGGATGGTGTCTCGTTGCCGGGTGGCGGACTCGGCGGGTGGGGCGCGCGAGGTTGAAGGGGTGGCTCGGCCCCTGGCTAAGCGGCTGCGGGAACGGCCGCTGGTGCACCCACCCCCATTCGACTCCTGAGACAGCTGGAGGCGATACGGCTGAGACGGATGGGGCTCGAGAAGTGCTGCGCCTCGTTAAGTGGCGGGTTCGTCGCACGTTGAGCCCTGAATCGTGCTGTTGAAGCGACCGAAGCCGACTGACGGTGCAAGTGGCGTAGCTGCGCAGCCCCTGCCCTGCGATATCCAGGCGATATCCAGTCCGTCCGGCGTTTGAGGACACGCCCGGAGGGCGGCCGGAGGGCCTCCGGGAGGCTGGGGGCTTGCCCCCGGCGCGGCGGAGCCGCGAAGTCACAGCGGGAAGTGGCGGGGGGAAAAGCCCGCAAGGCACCGCCACCGCGTCGCGCCCCCGCCCCCGGTATGTCCGCCGCGGACAACGACACGCCCCCACTTCTCCCTAACGGAACATGCCCCGTCCCACCCCCCACCCCTAGCCTGCGAAGTAAAGAAGCGTCCGGAATACCCCCAGGAGCCCCACCATGACCGCAATCCCGCAGGAGCGCCGCGTCGTCACCGCGATTCCCGGCCCGAAGTCGGCCGAGCTTCAGGCCCGGCGCACCGCCACGGTCGCCGGTGGCGTGGGCTCCGTGCTGCCCGTCTTCACCGCGCGCGCGGACGGCGGCATCATCGAGGACGTCGACGGCAACCGCCTGATCGACTTCGGCTCCGGCATCGCCGTGACCTCCGTCGGCGCCTCCGCCGAGGCGGTCGTGCGGCGGGCGAGCGCCCAGCTGCAGAACTTCACGCACACCTGTTTCATGGTCACGCCGTACGAGGGCTACGTCGAGGTCTGTGAGGCGCTCGCCGAGCTGACCCCGGGCGACCACGCCAAGAAGTCCGCGCTGTTCAACTCCGGCGCCGAGGCCGTCGAGAACGCCGTCAAGATCGCGCGTGCGTACACCAAGCGGCAGGCTGTGGTCGTCTTCGACCACGGTTACCACGGGCGTACGAACCTGACCATGGCGCTGACCTCCAAGAACATGCCGTACAAGAACGGCTTCGGCCCGTTCGCCCCCGAGGTCTACCGCGTCCCGGTCGCCTACGGCTACCGCTGGCCCACCGGCGCCGAGAACTGCGGCCCCGAGGCCGCGGCCCAGGCCATCGACCAGATCACGAAGCAGGTCGGTGCCGACAACGTCGCCGCGATCATCATCGAGCCGGTGCTCGGTGAGGGCGGCTTCATCGAGCCCGCCAAGGGCTTCCTGCCGGCGATCGTGAAGTTCGCCAACGACAACGGCATCGTCTTCGTCGCCGACGAGATCCAGTCCGGCTTCTGCCGCACCGGCCAGTGGTTCGCGTGTGAGGACGAGGGGATCGTTCCGGATCTCATCACGACTGCCAAGGGCATCGCGGGCGGCCTGCCGCTCGCCGCCGTGACCGGCCGCGCCGAGATCATGGACGCCCCGCACGGTGGCGGCCTGGGCGGCACGTACGGCGGAAACCCGGTCGCCTGCGCCGGTGCGCTCGGCTCCATCGAGACGATGAAGGAGCTCGACCTCAACAAGAAGGCGAAGCGGATCGAAGAGGTCATGAAGGGCCGCCTCGCCGTCATGGCCGAGAAGTTCGACATCATCGGTGACATCCGTGGCCGCGGCGCCATGATCGCCATCGAGCTCGTCACGGACCGCGACACCAAGGAGCCGAACGCGGCCGCCGCCGGCGCGCTCGCCAAGGCGTGCCACGCCGAGGGTCTGCTGGTCCTCACCTGCGGTACGTACGGCAACGTGCTCCGCTTCCTGCCGCCGATCGTCATCGGCGAGGACCTGCTCAACGAGGGTCTGGACATCATCGAGGCGGCCTTCGCCGGGGTGTGAGCGGTCTGTGAGCGGGGGGTGACCCTGTGAAGAAAGGGTGGGGGGCCAATGGCGGGATGACGATCCGCCTGTCGGTCCCCCACCCTCTGCCGTACGGTTTCTGCAGATGAGAGAAACACCCCGCTCGCAGGGGACTGCGGGCGGTTCCAGGTCGAGGCACCCCCCGCCCCGCCCTGGTCGTGCCGTCGCGCACACCACCGGAGCTTCGGGCTCCGGAACTCCTCACCGATCGGATCGCCGCCCGTCCCACACCCCCCGGGGCGCGCGGCAGCCCGGTCCGGGCGGCTGCCCCGGAACTACCCCCCCTGTTCCGGGGCAGCCGGCTTTCCTCCTCACCCGCTTCGCCCTCTGCGCCCTCTTCGGGCTTCTCTTCGCGCTGATCACCTGGCAGGTCGCGGCCCACGGCCCCCTGCGCCGCGCTGACGAGCGCCTCGGCCGGGCCGTTGTGGGCGACGGCCCGACCGGTCTCACGGAATTCTTCGCCGATCTCGGCAATGCGGCCGTCGCGCTGCCGGCCCTGGGCGCCGCTGTCGTGTACACGCTGTGGCGCGCCGGTCGCAGCGCTGTCGCCCCCGCGTGCGCCGCCGTGCTCGCCATGGCGGCGGTCCCCGCCCTGGTCGCCCCGCTCAAGTCCTGGATCGCCCGGCCCGGGCCGCTCACACAGGAGACCGGGTACTACCCGTCCGGGCACGCGGCGACAGCGGCCGTGGCCTACTGCGGCGCGGCCCTGCTCGTCTCGGCGTACGTACGCCGCCACCGTTGCTGGCCGCCTCTTCTCGCGCTCGTCCTTACGCTCGCCACCGGCGCCGGCCTGATCCTGCGCGGCTACCACTGGCCGCTGGATGTCGTGGGCAGCTGGTGTCTTTGCTTCCCCTTGCTGGTTCTGGTCAGCCGTCGCCTTCCCGTGCGATACCGGCCGCCGCCTCGTGCATCGCGAGCTCCAGCAGCGCCGGATCAGTGAGCGTGCCCGAGCCGTCCGGCAGGACCAGCCAGCGGACTCCGCCGGCCGCCCGGCCGGGGTAGGGGACGACGATCCAGGTACCGCGGCCCGCGCCGCGTACGCCCGTACCGATCCAGCGGCCGACCGTGCCCGGCGGCACGAAGAAGCCCATGCGGGAATCGCCGAAGTCGGCGAGGACAGGCCCCGGGCGGTCGATGAGACGCGCCAGGATGTCGAGCGTGGGGTAGCCCAGCTCCCCCGGCAGGATCAGGACGTCCCAGCGCCTGCCGGCGGGAAGGAGAGCGACCCCCAGGGGGTTTCGCTCCCATTCCCACCGGCAGGCGTCAGGGTCCGGTGCTACCGAGACGAGCCATTCCACCGCGGTCTTCGGCCCCAAGCCAGTCATGTTGTCCGGCCTCCATTCGTGTGCGCAGTCAATGCGTTCACGAGGGAGAGAGGGCCGGGCCCGGAGTATTACGCGGGTTCGGTCACCTCATTGGTGTGAGCCGGGCCTCAGCTGTCGAAGCCGAGTCCCAGCTTGTCCATGGCCTTCAGCCACACGTTGCGGTGGCCGCCGTTGTCGTCCGACCGGGCGAGCGACCACTTGGTGATGCCGATGCCGGCCCACGCGAAGGGCTCCGGTGGGAACGGCACCGGCTTGCTGCGCACCATCTCCAGCTCCGTACGCTCGGTACGCTCGCCCGCGAGCAGGTCGAGCATGACGTCCGCTCCGAAGCGGGTCGATCCGACACCGAGGCCGGTGTACCCGGCGGCGTACGCGACCTTCCCCGCGTGAGCCGTGCCGAAGAACGCGGAGAAGCGCGAGCAGGTGTCGATCGCGCCGCCCCACGCGTGGCTGAAGCGCACGTCCTCCAGCTGCGGGAAGCAGCGGAAGAAGTGCTCGGCCAGCTTGAGGTAGGTCTGTGGCCGGTGGTCCATGTCGGCGCTCAGCTTGCCGCCGAAGGGGTAGATGGCGTCGTAACCGCCCCACAGGACGCGGTTGTCGGCGCTCAGCCTGAAGTAGTGGAACTGGTTCGCGCTGTCGCCCAGGCCCTGCCGGTTCTTCCAGCCGATCGAGGCGAGCTGGCCGGCGGTGAGCGGCTCGGTCATCAGCGCGTAGTCGTAGACCGGGACGGTGTACGAGCGGATCCGCTTGACCAGCGACGGGAAGATGTTGGTGCCCAGAGCGACCCGGCGGGCGAAGACCCGGCCGTACGGCGTGCGCACCGCCATCCCCGCGCCGGCCGAAACCAGGTCCAGACCCCGCGTGTGCTCGTACATCCGTACGCCCAGACCGAGGCACGCCCGCTTCAGACCCCACGCCAGCTTGGCCGGGTTCAGCATGGCGACGCCGCGCCGGTCGAGCAGCCCGCCGACGAAGGTGGGCGAATTGACCTCTGCGCGCACCGCGTCCTGGTCGAGGAGTTCGAGGCCGTCGGCGAAGCCCAGCTTCCGCGCCTCCTCGTACATCTCCTTCAGCTCTTCGAGCTGATGCGGCTCGGTGGCGACGTCGATCTCACCGGTGCGCTCGAAGTCGCAGTCGATGCCGTACGCCGCCACCGCCGCCTCGATCGCGTCGAGGTTGCGCTCGCCGAGCTCCTCCAGCTTGGCCAGCTCGCCCGGCCAGCGCGAGATGCCGTTGCTCAGGCCGTGCGTGAGGGAGGCGGCGCAGAATCCGCCGTTGCGACCCGAGGCGGCCCAGCCCACCTCGTGCCCCTCGATCAGTACGACATCCCGCTCGGGATCGCGCTCCTTGGCGAGGAGGGCGGTCCACAGTCCGCTGTATCCGCCGCCAACGACGAGCAGATCGCATCGCTCGTCGCCGGTGAGGGCGGGCTGTGGTGCGGGCTTTTCGGGGTCGTCCAGCCAGAACGACACCGGCTTTACGCCGGAAAGGGATTCTGCGGCACTACGCATGGCAACTGGGGCCATGGTTTCCAACTCCTTCAGGACTTACTGGGGCTGTGCGCTGTTCTTTCGCCGGCTCGCGAGAAGCTGACCGCCGAGAACCACCAGCACGGCGATGACGAACATAGCCGTACCAATGACGTTGATCTGTACGGGCGTGCCACGCTGCGCCGATCCCCACACGAACATGGGGAAGGTGACGGTCGAGCCCGCATTGAAATTGGTGATGATGAAATCATCGAAGGAAAGCGCGAAGGCGAGCAGCGCTCCCGCGGCGATTCCGGGCGCCGCGATCGGCAGGGTCACCCGTACGAACGTCTGCACGGGACCGGCGTAGAGATCGCGTGCCGCCTCCTCCAGGCGCGGGTCCATCGACATCACGCGCGCCTTGACCGCCGTCACGACGAAGCTCAGGCAGAACATGATGTGCGCGATGAGGACGGTCCAGAAGCCCAGCTGGGCGCCCATGTTGAGAAAGAGCGTCAGCAGCGAGGCGGCCATGACGACCTCGGGCATGGCCATCGGGAGGAAGATCAGCGAGTTGATCGCGCCACGCGCCCGGAAGCGGTAGCGGACCAGTGCGAAGGCGATCATCGTGCCGAGCACGGTCGCGCCGACCGTCGCCCAGGCGGCGATCTGGAGCGAGAGGGAGAGCGAGCCGCACAGGTCGGCCACGCCGCACGGGTCCTTCCACGCGTCCAGCGAGAATTCCTGCCAGGCGTAGTTGAAGCGCCCCTTCGGATTGTTGAAGGAGAACACCATCACGACGATGTTCGGCAGGATCATGTAAGCGAGCGTCAGCAGCCCGGCGATGACGACGAGATTGCGTCGTATCCAGCGAATCAAAGACATCAGACCAGATCCTCCGTCCCGGACTTGCGGATGTACACGGTGACCATGGCCAGCACGATCGCCATCAGGATGAAGGACAGCGCGGCCGCCGTCGGATAGTCGAGCACGCGCAGGAATTGCGACTGGATGACGCTGCCGACCATTTTCGTGTCGGTCGAGCCGAGCAGTTCCGCGTTGACGTAATCGCCGCACGCCGGAATGAAGGTCAGCAGCGTGCCCGAGACGACACCCGGCATCGAGAGCGGGAAGGTCACCTTGCGGAAGGTGGTCGCCGGGGTGGCGTACAGGTCGCCCGCCGCCTCGTGCAGCCTGCCGTCGATCCGCTCCAGCGAGGTGTAGAGCGGCAGGATCATGAAGGGCAGGAAGTTGTACGTCAGGCCGCAGACCACGGCCATCGGCGTGGCCAGCACCCGGTCGCCCTCGGTCCAGCCGAGCAGGCTGGTGATGTCCAGGACATGCAGGGTGTTCAGTACGTCGACCACCGGGCCGCCGTCCGCGAGGATCGTCTTCCACGCGAGCGTACGGATCAGGAAGCTGGTGAAGAACGGCGCGATGACCAGCACCAGGACGAGTCCGCGCCAGCGCCCCGCCTTGAAGGCGATCATGTACGCGAGCGGGTAGCCGAGCAGCAGGCACAGCAGGGTGGCGGTGCCGGCGTACAGCAACGACCGGATGAACTGGGGGTAGTACTCGGTCAGCGCGTCCCAGTACGTCTGGAAGTGCCAGGTGACCTCGAAGCCCTTCTCCAGCGAGCCGGTCTGCACCGAGGTCGACGCCTGGTAGACCATCGGCAGCGCGAAGAAGACGATCAGCCACAGGATGCCGGGCAGCAGCAGCCAGTACGGTACGAGCCGCTTGCGGGTGGAGGCCTTGCGCGGGGCGGGCGGTTCCTCCGCCGGTGCGGGCGCCAGGGGCGGCGCGTCGGTGACGCTCACGCGCTCTCCTCCACCGTCTCCACGCCCGCGTCGATGTCCTGGTCCGCGTCCAGCCCGAAGGTGTGGGCGGGGTTCCAGTGCAGGACGACCTCGGCGCCGGGGGCCAGCCGCGCGTCGCGCTCGATGTTCTGGACGTACACCTCGAAGTCGGAACAGGCCGGGCTGTCGACGATGTACTGGGTTGACACACCTATGAAGCTGGAGGCGACGATCCGGCCGGTGATCTTGTTGCGGCCGATCGCGACGCTGCCCGCGTCGTCGGCGTGCGCGACCGAAACCTTCTCCGGGCGTACGCCGACGAGCAGCTTGCCGCCGGTGCGGGGCTGCGACGCACAACGCTCGCCCGGGACGCGGAGTTTGGAGCCGCCGCAGGTGACCACGGTGTTGTCGCCCAAGGTCTCGACGACCTCGGCCTCGATGAGGTTCGACGTACCGAGGAAGTTGGCGACGAACGTCGTCTTCGGGTTCTCGTAGAGGTCGGCGGGGGCGCCGAGCTGCTCGACCCGGCCGCCGTTCATCACCGCGACCTGGTCGGCCATGGTCATGGCCTCCTCCTGGTCGTGCGTGACGTGCACGAAGGTGATGCCGACCTCGGTCTGAATGCGCTTGAGCTCCAGCTGCATCTGGCGGCGCAGCTTGAGGTCGAGCGCGCCGAGCGGCTCGTCGAGGAGCAGCACCTGCGGGTGGTTGATGAGCGCGCGGGCGACGGCGACGCGCTGCTGCTGGCCGCCGGAGAGCTGGTGCGGCTTGCGGGCGGCGAAGGCGCCGAGCTGGACGAGGTCCAGCATGTCGTCGACCTGCTTCTTGAACGACTTGATGCCGCGCCGGCGCAGGCCGAAGGCGATGTTCTCGGAGACGTTGAGGTGCGGGAAGAGGGCGTAGCTCTGGAAGACGGTGTTGACCGGGCGCTTGTACGGCTGGAGGTCGGTGACGTCCTTGTCGCCGAGGAAGACCGTGCCGGTGGTCGGCTCCTCAAGTCCCGCGATCATCCGCAGGGTTGTGGTCTTGCCGCAGCCGGAGGCGCCGAGCAGGGCGAAGAAGGAGCCCTGCGGGATGGTCAGGTCGAGCGGGTGTACGGCCGTGAACGAGCCGTAGGTCTTGCTGATCCCGGAGAGGCGGACGTCGCCGCCTTCTGTCTTCTGCGTCATGGGGTGTGGTCCCAGGGTGTTGAGAGGGGGGGCGGGAGCGGACAGCGGCTCGGCTCAGGCGCCGATGAGCTTGGCGAACTTCTCCTCGTACGCCGTCTCTTCCTTGCCGCTGAGCGAGCGGAAGGCGCGGGACTTGGCGGCCATCGCCTTGTCGGGAAGGATCAGCGTGTTGGAGGCCATCGACTCGTCGATCTTCGCGAGCTCCTCGCGCACACCCTCGACCGGGCACACGTAGTTGATGTACGCGGCGAGCTCGGCGGCGACCGGGGGCTCGTAGTAGTAGTCGATGAGCTTCTCGGCGTTGGTCTTGTGCCGCGCCTTGGCCGGGACCAGCAGGTTGTCGCTGGAGGTGATGTAACCGGCCTCCGGGATCACGAACTTGATGTCCGGGTTGTCGGCCTGGAGCTGGATGACGTCACCGGCCCAGGCGAGGCAGGCCGCGAGGTCGCCCTTGCTCAGGTCGGAGGTGTAGTCGTTGCCGGTGAAGCGGCGGATCTGCTTCTTGTCGACGGCCTTCTGGATCCGGGCGACGGTCGCGTCGAAGTCGTCGTCGGTGAACTTCCCCGGGTCCTTGCCCATGTCGATGAGGGTCATGCCGATGGAGTCGCGCATCTCGGAGAGGAAACCGACCTTGCCCTTGAGGGCGGGGTCCTCCAGCAGCTGCGTGACGGTTTCGACCTTCCTGCCGCCGGTCGCCTTGGCGTTGTAGGCGATGACCGTGGAGATGCCGGTCCAGGGGTACGAGTAGGCGCGGCCCGGGTCCCAGTCGGGGGAGCGGAACTGGGAGGAGAGGTTGGCGAACGCGTTCGGCAGGTTCGACGGGTCGAGCTTCTGCGCCCAGCCGAGCCGGATGAGGCGGGCGGCCAGCCAGTCGGTGACGCAGATGAGGTCGCGTCCGGTGTCCTGACCGGCCGCGAGCTGCGGTTTGATCTTGCCGAAGAACTCGACGTTGTCGTTGATGTCCTCGGTGTACTTGACCTTGATCCCGGTGCGCTTGGTGAACGCCTCCAGGGAGGGCCGGCTCTTCTCGTCCTCACTGACGTCCATGTATTCGGTCCAGTTGGAGAAGCTGATCTGCTTCTCCTTGGCCGAGTGGTCGTCGGAGGCCGGCGCGTCGCCCTCCCGCTTGGCGGGCGGGATGCCACAGGCGCTCAGCGTGCCGAGACCGCCGATCGCGAGCGCGCCGACGCCTGAGGCGCGCAGCATCGAACGTCGGGTGAGAGCGCCCCTGCCGTGCGTCATGCTGCGTCGCATGGCGGCCACTTGGGCCGCGGAGAGGCTGTCCGGCTCGTACTGCTCCATGCGTAGTGCCCTTTCGGGTGAGTGTGGCCGCTGGTCGTGCGGCGTATATCTATCGGTCCCCGAAGATCGTGCGGTGCCAGTCCTTGCGGACGACTGCGGTGTTGTCGTACATCACGTGCTTGACCTGCGTGTACTCCTCGAAGGAGTACGCCGACATGTCCTTGCCGAAGCCGCTGGCCTTGTATCCGCCGTGCGGCATCTCGCTGATGATCGGAATGTGGTCGTTGACCCACACACAGCCCGCCTTGATCTCGCGGGTGGCGCGGTTCGCGCGGAACACGTCGCGGGTCCAGGCGGAGGCGGCGAGTCCGTACGGGGTGTCGTTGGCGAGCGCGATCCCTTCGTCGTCGGTGTCGAAGGGCAGCACGACAAGTACCGGGCCGAAGATCTCGGCCTGGACGATCTCGCTGTCCTGGGGAGCGTCGGCGACGAGGGTGGGCCGGTAGTAGGCGCCCTTCGCGAGGTCTCCGCCGGGCGCTTCGCCGCCGGCCACGACACGGGCGTACGCACGGGCCCGCTCGACGAAACCGGCGACCCGGTCGCGCTGGGCGTGGCTGATGAGCGGCCCGAGGTCGGTGGACGGGTCGAAGGGGTCACCGAGCCGCACGCTGTCCATCAGCTCGGCGACCCCGGTGACGAAAGCGTCGTAAAGCGGGCGCTGGACGTAGGCGCGGGTCGCGGCCGTGCAGTCCTGCCCGGTGTTGATGAGCGACCCGGCGACCGCGCCGTTCACGGCCGCTTCGAGATCGGCGTCGTCGAAGACGACGAAGGGTGCCTTGCCGCCGAGTTCGAGGTGGAGGCGTTTGACGGTGGAGGTGGCGATCTCCGCGACGCGCTTGCCGACGGCGGTCGACCCGGTGAAGGAGGTCATGACCACGTCCGGATGCCCGACGAGGTGCTCGCCGGCGTCCTTGCCGGCTCCGGTGACGATGTTGACGACACCGTCCGGGATGCCGGCTTCCTTGGCCGCCTGCGCGAACATGATGGACGTCAGGGGCGTGATCTCGGCGGGCTTCAGAACAATGGTGTTGCCTGCGGCGATCGCCGGCAGGACCTTCCAAGCGGCCATCTGGAGGGGATAGTTCCAGGGTGCGATGGACCCTACGACACCGATCGGCTCGCGGCGTACGTACGAGGTGTGGTCGCCGGAGTACTCGCCGGCCGACTTGCCTTCGAGGTGGCGGGCCGCGCCCGCGAAGAAGGCGGTGTTGTCGACGCTGCCCGGCACGTCGAACTCGGTGGACAGCTTGATCGGCTTGCCGCACTGGAGCGACTCGACGTACGCGAAGTCCTCGGCCTGCTCGGCGAGTACGGCGGCGAAGCGGTGCATCGCGTCGGAGCGTTCGCCGGGTGTGGTGGCGGCCCATCCGGGGAACGCCTCGCGCGCGGCGGCGACGGCGGCGTCCACGTCAGCGGTGGAGGCCAGCTCGTACTCGTAGACCTTCTCGCCGGTCGCCGGGTCCACGACGGCTTGCGTACGTCCCGAGGTGCCTGGCCGCAGCTGTCCGCCGATGTACTGCGCACCGTCCGCGAATCGGTCCTGCACCGGGAAGCGGTTGACCATGACGCACTCCGTAGCTCCAGCTGGATTTGAGTGCCGATCCTGGCAGAGTGATCCATCACCAACAAGGGATTCCGTTGTTGCCTTTTGGTTACGCGACGGAATCGGTCGACCATGTGTCGAGGCGGGACGGAAATACGGTACGGAGTGTCCGTGGCGCGGCCCAAAGCGGCGTGGCATGGCGCGGGTACGGGACGAAAGCCCAGGTGGGGGCCGGTGGGAGTGAGTGCGGGCGGGTGCGGGGGCTGCGCCTGCGTGCGCCCGGTGCCTGCGGCGCTTTCCCCCACCCCGCCCCTACTAGTCGCGGACGGGGGCGTCGATCACCAGCGACGAGTTCGCGTACGGGTCGTACTCCTCCGAGTCGAGGTCGCCCCTCCCGTTCTCCCCCTGGACGATCGCCCAGACGACGAACCCGATGAACGCCGCACTCAGCACGAACCCGATGACCCCGAGGATGATCCCGGCCAGCGCCATGCCACTGTTCGTCGCCTCGCCGCGCGCAACCCGCTTGCGGCCCAGGATGCCGAAGATCAGCGCCAGGATGCCGAGGATGATGCCCAGGCCGTAGGCGCAGAAGAACGTCACGGAGATGATGCCGAGCACCATCGCGGTGACGCCGAAACCATTCGCCGGCGCCGGACCATGCTGCCCGGTCCAGGCGGCCGGGCCGCCGTACCCGGGATATCCGGGGTAGCCGCCGGTGTTGTACGGAGCCGGTGCCGACGGGGCCGGGTACGCCGCCGGGTAGCCGTACTGACCGGGCGTCCCCTGCGCCTGACCCACCGGTGCGGCCGGAGGCGGCGGTACCGCGCCCTGCACGGAAGCAGTGGGGCCGAAGCCCGGTACGGGGTCCGCGGCCGGCATCGAGGTGACCGTCTGCTGGTCGTGCACCGGAGGCCGCCCGGCCGGCGGCTTGTCCAGCGGCACCTTCGGCGCCGACTGGTCCGGCGGGGCCCAGGGGTCCCGCGACTGCTCGGGCGGCGGACCCGAAGGGTTGTTTGCGTTGTCTGACATGTGCTCCCCCATCATGATTTCCGCCATGCTACGGCCTGCCTTCCGGCCTGTACCGCCCGCCTACGATGATCCCTGAGCCCGCTCCACCTGCCCGTACACCGGAGGATCCGATGACTGATCTGCACCACTTCATCGCAGGGCTGCCCAAGGCCGAACTGCATGTGCACCACGTCGGATCCGCCTCGCCCCGCATCGTCGCCGAGCTGGCCGCCCGCCACCCCGACTCCAAGGTCCCGACCGACCCCGAGGCGCTCGTGGACTACTTCTCGTTCACCGACTTCGCGCACTTCGTCGACGTCTACCTCTCCGTCGTGGGCCTGATCCGCACCCCGGAGGACGTCCGGCTGCTGACCTTCGAGGTCGCGCGCGACATGGCCAGGCAGAACATCCGGTACGCCGAGCTGACCGTCACGCCGTTCAGCTCGACCCGCCGCGGCATCGACGAGAAGGCCTTCATGGAGGCGATCGAGGACGCCCGCAAGGCGGCGGAGGCCGAGCTCGGAACCGTACTGCGCTGGTGCTTCGACATCCCGGGCGAGGCCGGTCTGGAGGCGGCTGAGGAGACGGCGAGGCTGGCCGTGGACCTGCGGCCTGAGGGCCTGGTGTCGTTCGGACTCGGCGGCCCCGAGATCGGCGTACCGCGCCCGCAGTTCAAGCCGTACTTCGACCGCGCGATCGCGGCCGGACTGCGTTCCGTACCGCACGCCGGTGAGACGACCGGGCCGCAGACCATCTGGGACGCGCTGAACGACCTGCGCGCGGAGCGCATCGGCCACGGCACCAGCGCCGTCCAGGACCCGCGGCTGCTCGCGCACCTGGCTGAGCACCGGATCCCGCTGGAGGTCTGCCCGACGTCCAACATCGCGACCCGCGCGGTGGCCTCGCTGGACGAGCACCCGGTCAGGGAGATGGTGGAGGCGGGCGTCCTGGTCACGATCAACAGCGACGACCCGCCGATGTTCGGCACGGACCTGAACAGCGAGTACGGCGTGGCCGCCCGCCTCCTCGGCCTCGACGAGCGCGGCGTCGCCGGGCTGGCCAAGAACGCCGTGGAGGCGTCCTTCCTCGACCCGGCGGGCAAGGCCCGGATCACCGCCGAGATCGACACGTACACGACGAACTGGCTCACGCGGTAACGCGGTAACGCGGTTACGCGCCGGACAATGGAGCCATGCTCATACCCATGCGCACCGTGACTGCCGTGGCCCACCGCGGCGACCCGTACCGAGTCCGTGAGAACACCCTCGCCTCGCTCCGCTCAGCGGTGGAGCGGGGCGCGGACGCCGTGGAGATCGACGTACGCCTGACCCGCGACGGCGTCCCCGTCCTCCTCCACGACGACTCGCTCAAGCGGCTCTGGGGTCACGAGCGGCTGCTCGCCGGCCTCACCGAGCGAGACCTGCGCGAGCTCACCCGCGGCGGCGTACCGACCCTGCGCGAGGCGCTGAGCGCCGTCGACGCCCACCGCGTCATGATCGACCTGCCGGGTGCGACGCCCGAGTCCGTACGTACCGTGGTCGGCGTCGTCCACGAGTGCGGGGCGGGCGAGCGCGCGTACTACTGCGGCGGCACCTCCGCCATGCTGGCCGTACGCGCAGCCGACCCCGGCGCCGAGATCGCCATGACGTGGACGACCCTCACCCCGCCGGGCGCGGCGCTGCTGGACGCGGTGAAGCCCCACTGGCTCAACTACCGCTTCGGCCTGGTCAGCCGCGACCTGACGGACCGCGTGCACCGGGACGGACTGCTGGTCTCCGCGTGGACCGCCGACACCGGGCGTACGATGCGCCGCCTGATCGGCCGCGGTGTCGACTCCATCACCACCAACCGCATCGACGTACTGCAAGCACTCACCACCACTGCCAAGAAGCCCAGCCCGCAGACAGGTTGAGCGCCGCGCGGTGTTCGTCTCAGACCGCCGCCGGCATCGCGAACCGCAACGGCGCGGTGAGCGCCTCCAGCTGCTTGATCTTCCGGCGTACGACGTACAGAGGGATGACGCCGAAGACTCCGAAGGAGATGTCGATGACCGACCACCAGAAGGGAATGCCCCGGATCGGGCCGCAGATCAGCGCGAGCGGGATGATCCCGGCGCACGCGATCATCCCGAACTCGATCACCCAGATGTTGCGTACCGGATCGCGGTACGGGCCGTAGAAGGCGACGGCGATGACGAGGTGCGCGAAGGCCAGCCAGTCCGTCCCGTACAGCACGAAGGGGTACTTGGCGTCGGTGGCGTCGAGGCCCGTCCGTACGCGCTCGATCCACTCCATCAGACCGGGGAAGAACTCGGCCACCGGGGAGGCCGAGGACTTCAGCAGGCTCTCCAGCCAGTGGAGTTCGGTGACGAGCGGGAAGGCCGTCACACCGCTCAGCACGAGAGCGACGATAAAGAAGGCCAACCACACGCGTATGCGCCGCAAAAGGACTTTCGCCTCGTTCATGCCCGCAGCGTACGCCCGCGTTTACCTGCCCTTTACACCGGCCCCGGCGCCCCCGGCCGCGACCGCCTCCCGAGCACGCGCCGCGCCACGACGTGCGACAGCGCCGTAGCGGCTCCGGCGAGGGCCAGGCCCTGTACGGCGTCCCGCGCTCGCGTCGGCCGCAGCACACCGGCCCGTCGCAGCCGGCCGCGCGCCCAGAGCGAGAAGGGCACCACGAGCAGCGGCGAGGTGGCGACGCCGGGGGTGTAGCCGCGTACGGCGGCGGCCTGTGCCATGTGGAGCAGGCCGTGCAGGCCGAAGCCGTACAGCGTCGACTGGTAGAAACCGGAGCGGCCGCCGGACCGGTGCCCGGCGACGGCGGCCGAGGCGACGATCGTGCCCATCACGCCGACGGCGAGGGCGAATTCGCGCTCGTCCGCGGACTCCATGGTCCGCCATATCCGCTCGGGGACCTGCGGGAACCGCTTGCGCAGCCGGGGCACGTTCTCGCGCATCCACGCGGGCAGCGTCGCGAGCTCCTCGACGTCGTGCAGGGCCCAGGCAGCGAACAGTCCGTACGTCACCAGGGGGTTGAGGCCATCGCGGTCATCGCGGTCATCACTCATGATCGCGATTGTGCTAGAGCCCCACGATCGAGTTCCACGTTTTCGCGAACCCCACGCGCTCCTCCGCCGTGATGTCCCGCGCGATCGCCAGCCGCTCCCGCATCGCGTCGTCGGGGAAGATCAGCGGGTCCTCGGCGAGTGCGGCAGTCTCCTCGTCCTTGGCCGAGGCCAGGATGTCGCGCGCCGCCGGCACGGGGCAGACGTAGTTGACCCAGGCCGCGAGCTCCGCCGCGACCTCGGGGTTGTAGTAGTGGTCGACGAGCTTCTCCGCGTTGCGCTTGTGGCGCGCGAGGTTGGGGATCATCAGGCTCTCCGCCCACAGCTCCGCCCCTTCCTCCGGCACCACGAACTCGATGTCGGGGTTGTCGGCCTGGAGCTGGATGACGTCACCCGAGTACGCCTGGCACGCCAGTACATCGCCGCTCGCCAGGTCCTTGATGTAGTCGTTGCCGGTGAAGCGCCTGACGTGCTTGCGCCGCACCAGCTTCTCCACCTGCTCGCACATCGCGTGGAAGTCGTCGGCGGTCCACCGCGTGACATCCGCGCCGCTGCCCTGCATCAGCAGCGCGAAGCTCTCGTCGAGCCCCGAGAAGAGGGTCACCTTGCCGCGCAGGTCGTCGGCCCACAGCTGGGAGGTGGAGCGGATCTCGTGGCCCAGCTTGCCGCGGTTGTACGCGATGCCGGTGATCCCGGACTGCCAGGGGACGGAGTGCAGCCGCCCCTCGTCGAAGGCGGGCGTACGCAGCTGCGGGTCGAGGTACTTGGCGACGTTCGGCTGCTTGGCGCGGTCCATCTCCTGGACCCAGCCGAGGCGTACGAACCGGGCGGCCATCCAGTCGCTGATGACGATCAGGTCGCGGCCGGTCTCCTGGTGGTTCATCAGCGCGGGGCTGATCTTCCCGAAGAACTCGTCGTTGTCGTTGATCTCTTCGGTGTAGCGGACGGATATCCCGGTGCGCTCGGTGAAGGCGTCGAGTGTGGGCCGCCGCGACTCGTTCTCGTCGTCGGTGTCGATGTAGAGCGGCCAGTTGGCGAACTGGAGACTGTGGTCCCGTTCCGACCGGTCGTCGGCGGCAGCCCGGTCCCCCGGTTCGACGTACGCCGCCGGTACCCCGCACCCCGCCAGCGCCGCCAGGGCGCCCGCCGCCGGGAACCCGCGGAGCAGCGTACGACGCGACACACGACCAAGATCACTCATGTCGTCCACTCTCGCCCCACGCACAAAGGGCGGGCAATAGACAGTCTGTCTATCGCCCGCCCTCGCGAAACAGCGTGCTGATCAGCCCTCGATCGAGGTCATCACGTGCTTGATGCGCGTGTAGTCCTCGAAGCCGTACGCCGAAAGGTCCTTGCCGTAACCGGACTTCTTGAAGCCACCGTGCGGCATCTCGGCGACCAGCGGGATGTGGGTGTTGATCCACACACAGCCGAAGTCGAGGTTCTTGGACATGCGCATCGCCCGCGCGTGGTCCTTCGTCCACACCGAGGACGCCAGCGCGTAGTCGACGCCGTTGGCCCACTCCAGGGCCTGCGCCTCGTCCGTGAAGGACTGGACGGTGATGACGGGGCCGAATACCTCGTTCTGGATGATCTCGTCGTCCTGCTTGAGGCCGGAGACGACGGTCGCGGCGTAGAAGTAGCCCTTGTCCCCGACCCGCTCGCCGCCCGCCTCGACCTTGGCGTGCGCCGGCAGCCGCTCGATGAAACCACTAACCTGCCGAAGCTGGTTGGCGTTGTTGAGCGGGCCGTAGAGCACGTCCTCGTCGTCCGGCTGTCCGGTCTTCGTGTCGGCGGCGGCCTTCGCCAGCGCGGTCACGAACTCGTCGTGGATCGACTCCTGTACGAGGACGCGCGTCGCGGCGGTGCAGTCCTGGCCGGCGTTGAAGAAGCCCGCGACCGAGATGTCCTCGACGGCCTTGGCGATGTCGGTGTCCTCGAAGACGACGACCGGCGCCTTGCCGCCCAGCTCCAGGTGGACGCGCTTGACGTCCTTGGCGGCGGACTCGGCGACCTGCATGCCGGCCCGTACGGAACCGGTGATGGAGGCCATCGCCGGGACCGGGTGCTCGACCATCGCGCGGCCGGTGTCACGGTCACCGCAGACGACGTTGAAGACGCCCTTAGGGACGATAGAACCGATGATCTCGGCCATCAGCACAGTCGAAGCCGGCGTAGTGTCCGACGGCTTCAGCACCACGGTGTTGCCCGCGGCGAGCGCCGGGGCGAACTTCCAGACGGCCATCATCATCGGGTAGTTCCACGGCGCGACCTGCGCGCAGACGCCGACCGGCTCGCGGCGGATGATGGAGGTCAGACCCTCCATGTACTCGCCGGCCGAGCGGCCTTCGAGCAGCCGGGCCGCACCCGCGAAGAAGCGGATCTGGTCGACCATGGGCGGGAGTTCCTCGCTCCGCGTGAGGCCGAGCGGCTTGCCGGTGTTCTCGGACTCGGCCGCGATCAGCTCCTCCGCGCGCTCCTCGAAGGCGTCCGCGATCTTGAGCAGCGCCTTCTGACGCTCCGCGGGCGTGGTGTCGCGCCAGGCGGGGAAGGCCGCGGCGGCGGCCGCCATGGCGGCGTCGACGTCTTCCTGGCCGGAGAGCGGCGAGGTGGCGTACACGTCGCCTGTGGCCGGGTTGACCACGTCGATGGTCCGCCCGTCGGCGGCTTCGCGGAACTCTCCGTCGATGTAGTTGCGCAGGCGGCGCAGTTCGGTGGTCACAGCCACCCCTCCCTTGTCAGATGTCCGGTTACTGAGATCCCACCCTAGTCGCTCGGGTATCGCTTTCGACATACCCGCACGCCGTGAACTTCGGATTCGGTGAGATCCAATGCCCGAAACAACGAATTTCATCGGTTTGGGGTTGCGGAACGGCGGAGACGTCGTGCACAGTGAAGACGTGGCCAGTAGAAGCGCAGACTCCAGAACCGGGAACGGCTCGTCTCCAACGGTCGATGCCGTCTCTCTGGCGATCATCGAGCAGCTCCAGGAGGACGGACGCCGTCCTTACGCCTCCATCGGCAAGGCCGTGGGCCTCTCCGAAGCGGCGGTACGCCAGCGCGTACAGAAGCTGCTCGACCAGGGTGTCATGCAGATCGTCGCCGTCACCGACCCGCTCACCGTGGGCCTGCGGCGGCAGGCCATGGTCGGCATCAATGTCGAGGGCGACCTCGATCCCGTCGCCGAAGCGCTGACAGCCATGGCCGAATGCGAGTACGTGGTCATGACCGCGGGCTCCTTCGACCTCATGGTGGAGATCGTCTGTGAGGACGACGACCACCTGCTCGAAGTGATCAACAAAAGGATCCGTTCGCTCCCCGGCGTGCGATCCACCGAGAGCTTCGTCTACCTCAAGCTGAAGAAGCAGACCTATATGTGGGGAACCCGATAGTCGTGAGCCAGGACCTCTCCAAGACCGCGTACGACCACCTGTGGATGCATTTCACCCGCATGTCGTCCTACGAGAACGCACCCGTGCCCACCATCGTGCGTGGTGAGGGCACCTACATCTACGACGACAAGGGCAAGAAGTACCTCGACGGCCTCTCCGGCCTGTTCGTGGTGAACGCCGGCCACGGCCGTCACGAGCTCGCCGAGACCGCGTACAAGCAGGCTCAGGAACTCGCCTTCTTCCCGATCTGGTCGTACGCCCACCCCAAGGCCGTAGAGCTGGCCGAGCGCCTCGCCAACTACGCCCCCGGCGACCTCAACAAGGTCTTCTTCACCACCGGTGGTGGCGAGGCCGTCGAGACCGCCTGGAAGCTCGCCAAGCAGTACTTCAAGCTCACCGGCGAGCCGACCAAGTACAAGGTCATCTCCCGCGCGGTCGCCTACCACGGCACCCCGCAGGGCGCCCTGTCGATCACCGGCCTGCCGGCCCTGAAGGCCCCCTTCGAGCCGCTCGTTCCGGGTGCGCACAAGGTCCCGAACACCAACATCTACCGCGCCACGATCCACGGCGACGACCCGGAGGCCTACGGCCGCTGGTGCGCCGACCAGATCGAGCAGGAGATCCTGTTCGAGGGCCCGGAGACCGTCGCCGCCGTCTTCCTGGAGCCGGTGCAGAACGCCGGTGGCTGCTTCCCGCCGCCGCCCGGGTACTTCCAGCGGGTCCGCGAGATCTGCGACAAGTACAACGTCCTGCTCGTGTCGGACGAGGTCATCTGTGCCTTCGGCCGCCTCGGCACGATGTTCGCGTGCGACAAGTTCGACTACGTACCGGACATGATCACCTGCGCCAAGGGCATGACGTCGGGCTACTCCCCGATCGGCGCGTGCATCATCTCGGACCGTCTGGCCGAGCCGTTCTACAAGGGTGACAACACCTTCCTGCACGGCTACACCTTCGGTGGCCACCCCGTCTCCGCGGCGGTCGGCTGCACGAACCTCGACATCTTCGAGCGCGAGGGTCTCAACCAGCACGTCCTGGACAACGAGGACGCGTTCCACTCGACGCTGAAGAAGCTGCTCGACCTGCCGATCGTCGGCGACGTACGCGGCAACGGCTTCTTCTACGGCATCGAGCTGGTGAAGGACAAGGCCACGAAGGAGACCTTCACGGACGAGGAGACGGAGCGCGTGCTCTACGGCTTCCTCTCCAAGGCCCTCTTCGAGAACGGTCTGTACTGCCGCGCCGACGACCGTGGCGACCCGGTCGTCCAGCTCGCGCCGCCGCTGATCTCCACCCAGGAGACCTTCGACGAGATCGAGGGGATCCTGCGCCAGGTGCTCACGGAGGCCTGGACCAAGCTCTGATCCCAGAGCCGGAGCGGGCCTGCCGCTTGCTCTGATCGTATGACCCAGTCGCGGCCCGGATGCGACCGTTCGAGTGAGAACGGACGCCTCCGGGCCGCGCGCTTGCCACGCCACCACCCCTCGCGTCCTTACGGTGCAGTGACCGATCGGCCCCGTCTTCGTTCCCCCATACGGGGGACGGGATATCAGCTGACACTCAGACGTGCTGTGACACTCAAGACGACGTGAGGTGTACGCCATGGTGGCCCCGCCCGACAACGATGTGCTGTGGGCACGCTCCCTGCACTACTCCCACGGCGGCTCCCCCGCCCTCACCGGCGTCTCGCTGGGAGTGCGCGAAGGCGAGATCCTGGCCGTCAGCGGTCCGCGCGGCAGCGGTAAGACAACCCTCCTGATGTGCCTCTCCGGGCAGCTGGTCCCGCAGCAGGGCGAGGTGTGGTTCAACAGCGCGCCCGTGCACACGATGAGCCCGCCGCTGCGCGAGCGCCTGCGCCGCGACCGCTTCGGCTGGATCGGCCCCGAACCGGGGCTCGTACCGGAACTGAACGCCTGGGAGAACGCGGCCCTCCCGCTCCTCCTGCACGGCGCCTCCCACCGCGCCGCGAAGAAGGCCGCCATGGAGTGGCTGGAGCGGCTCGACATCGGCATGGTCGCGCGCAAGCGCCCGGCCGCGCTCCTTCAGCCGCAGCGCCAGCGGGTCGCCGTCGCGCGAGCCCTGGCCGGCACGCCCTCGGTGCTGTTCGCGGACGAACCGACGGCTTCGCTGCACCGCACCGACCGCGCCCAGGTCCTGCGTACGCTCACCACCGCGGCCCGCTCGCACGACATCACGGTCCTCCTCGCGACGCACGACGCGGAGGTGGCGGCACTCGCGGACCGTACGGTGTCGCTGCTCGACGGGCGCCGCGTCAATCCGGCGCAGATGGACGGCACCGACGGTGCGGAAGGCCGGGCCGCGTGCTCGCTCTCCGTCTAGCCCGCGGCACCCACCCGCTGGTCCTGCTGCGCCGTCTGCTGGTCGCGGCGGCGTCGGGCGGCGTAGGTTTCCTGCTGCTGTGCACCCTGGGTTACGCGATGGGCCACCCCGAGCAGTCGACGGCTTCGGTGCGGCGCCTGCTCTGGTGCCTGCCGCCGCTGGCGGCCACGGTCTACTTCGCGGTGGCGGTGGCCCGTACCGACCCGAGTACGAAGCCCCGGCGTGCGGGGCTCTCCGCGATCGGCCTGGGCCCGGTCCGCCTGGCAGCGCTCGCGGCCGTGTCCACGGCGCTCTCGTGCACTCTGGGCAGCGCGCTCGCCCTCCTCTTCTTCCTGCACCTGCGGGGCGACCTCTCCGGCCTGCCGTTCGACGGTGCGCAGGCGGAGCTGCTGGCCGCGGGGCAGCCGTTGCCGCTGGCCGCCGTGCTCACCCTGCTGAGCGTGGTGCCGGTCACGGCGGCGGCCGCCGGCGCTCTGGCGCTGCGCCCGCGCACCCCGAAGCACCCGGACGAGCAGCCCTCCGGCCCCCTTGTCCCCACCGGCCTGCCCTGGGGCGTGGCCCTGGTAGCGGCGGGCCTCGCGGTCGAGACGTACGCGAGTCGCGGTACGGATGGGGCCACCCTCTCGCTGCCGGGCCGGCTGGACGTCGTGCCGGCCGGCGTCCTGGCCGGCTGGGCGCTCACCGCGCTCGGGCTGGCCATGGCGGGCCCGGGCCTGACGTACCTCTCGGGACGCGTTCTGCAGTCCGTACGCCCCGGCGCGGTCCGGCTGCTGGCGGGCCGGGTCCTGATGGCCGAAGCCCGCCGCATCGGCCGACCGCTGGGCGTGGTCTGCGCGGTGGCATCGGCGGCGATCGCGGCGGCGACCCTGCACGGGGCCGGCGCCTCCCCCGCCTCCGCCCTCACCCCGCCCCCCTTCGGCCCGCTGACCGGCCTGGGCGCGGCGTTGGTGATGGGCTGCACGGTCGCCACGCTCCTCACGGCGACCCTGGAGGCGAAACAGTCCCGCGCCGCGACGACCGAAGCGCTGGCCGGCCTGGGCACCCCGGCGCAGACCCTCCGTACGGCAGCGGCCCTGCGCGCGGCGGCCGTCCTCACGGTCTTCACCCCGGTAACCATCGCCCTGGCAGCCCTGGCGGCCTTCCCCCTGACCACCTGACCGGACAAGTCCCGGTGGTAGGGCGCGCCATGCCCATGGATGGCCCCGTTTCGCGGACCGAGGTGCCAGGAGGGGACGTGCTGGGGCGCTCCCCGCAGGGTGTCGAACGCAACCACCCCGAAGAAAACCGAGTACCCGAACGTTCGGCACCCGAGGAGACGCCGCAGCGCGGCACCGACCCCGAAGCCACTGTCCCCCCGCGCACTCCTACGCCACGGCCCCCTGCCAACCAACCGGGGCACCGCACCGCACCGCGCCACCAACCCCCTAGCATCTTCCCCGTGCCTCAACTCACGGACCACGACGCCAAGGACCCCGCCCACGACCGCGAGATCGAAACCCTCGCCGAGTTCGACGAAGCCGTCGGGCGTCGCGGCTCCCTCGACGGCTACCGCGTCCAGGCCGTCGACCTGACGGCCCGTACGCCCGAGCTCCTCGCCGTCGCCACCGCCGGCGCCGTATTCCTCGGCTGCCCCATGCACCCCGACGCCCTCGCCAAGGTCCGCGCGGACGGCGCGCTCGTCTTCCCGCCCGTCCCCGACCTGCCCTTCGACCCGTACCGGGGGCTCCTCTACACCCCCGACTCCCTCTTCCAGCACCTGGACCAGGGGTACGACGCCACGCCCGACGCCCTCGCCTACGCCTGGTTCCAGCGCACCAAGGCCGACGGCGACATATTCGCCTCGATGCTCCGCTCCATCCACGACGACGCCGTGTCCGACGCCCTCGACGAACACCTCGCCGGCGCCCGCGTGGTCGGCGTCATGGGCGGCCACGCCATGGCCCGCGGCACCAGCGCCTACGCCGGCGCGGCCCGCCTCGGCCGTACGCTCGCCCGCAGCGGCCTGGCCGTCGCCACCGGCGGCGGCCCCGGCGCGATGGAGGCCGCGAACCTCGGCGCGTACATGGCACCCTTCCAGAACGACGCCGTACTCGACGAGGCCCTGGAACTCCTCGCCAAGGTCCCGTCGTTCACCCCCTCCATCACGGACTGGGCCCGCGCCACCTTCGACGTACGCGACCGGTGGCCGTCCGGCGGCGACTCCATCGGCCTCCCCACCTGGTTCTACGGCCACGAGCCCCCGAACGCGTTCGCCGGCCACATCGCCAAGTATTTCGCCAACGCCACCCGCGAGGACGGCCTCCTCGCACGCTGCAACGCCGGCGTCGTATTCCTGCCCGGCGCGGCCGGCACGGTTCAGGAAATCTTCGACAACGCGACGCCCAACTACTACGAGTCGCGCGGCGAGCCGACCCCCATGGTCCTGGTC
Source organism: Streptomyces sp. ISL-96 (assembly GCF_018614035.1). Taxonomy (GTDB): domain Bacteria; phylum Actinomycetota; class Actinomycetes; order Streptomycetales; family Streptomycetaceae; genus Streptomyces. The sequence continues at coordinate 56,394 of NZ_JAGGPA010000034.1, read as the reverse complement.
AACCGTGCCCACTGGACCGAGAAGCTCCCCACCTGGCCCCTCCTCCAGTCCCTCGCCAAGGACCGCCCGATGGAGTCCCGCATCGCCCTGGTCGACACCGTCGAAGAGGCCCCGGCGGCGCTCGCCCGCCTGTCGGCCAAGTAGCCCGGCCGGCCGCTCGCAGGCGGGACGCACCGGGGCAGCGCCCAGAGCACCAGCGGGTAGACGAGGTAGCCGAAGCGGGTGGCCGGCATCAGGGACATGGCAAGCCCGAGGCCGAGCGCGAGGCGGTCCGCGGCGGCGAGGACGGTGAGCGGCGGCCGTACGAACAGCGACGCCGCCAGCAGCAGGGCGCTCACCGCGAGCAGTGACAGGGCGATCACCGCGCCGCCCGGCACGTAGGCGGCGAGGAGGTGGCCGGGCAGCGGGCTGGCCGCGGGCGAGGCCGTCGTACCGAGGCCGAGCGGGAAGGCGACGACGTTCGCGTGGAAACCGGCGGGGTCCGCGAGGACGAAAGGCGTGACGGCGACCGACGCGGTTCCCAGAGCCACGGCGGCGAAACGCGCCGCCGGCCGCGCTCCGTGCCGTACGGCGAGAAGAGCGACGACGACCGGCAGCGCGGGCCAGGCCGTCCACTTGAGCGCGGCGACCGCGCCGAGGACCAGCCCCGCCTGCCAGGACCGGCCCCGCCCCGCCAACCACAGCCCGAGACACATCAGCCCGACGACAGGCAGGTCGGTGCCGCCCACGCACAGGGGCAGGGCGACGACCGGGCACGCGATCAGCCATACCGTCCCCCGGCTCCGCCCCGCGCCCCCCACGGCGACCAGCGCGCCGACGAACACCGCGCCCATCCACCACCGGCTGTCACCGGGGAGCAGTCCGAAGAGCGCCATGCCCGGCAGATACGGGTTGAAGTCGGCGACGGCGGTGGGCGCTGAGAGGTACGGGCTGCCGGTCGCCGCCAGCAGCTGCCCCGAACGCTCCACGACGGCGACTTCGAGCTGTGCGAGCCCGGCGGAGACGAGGACGCCGAGCGGCAGCAGCACCGCACCGGCCACGGCGAGGGCCCGTGAGGCGGTGACCGCGGCGAGCCCATAGCCGACGGCCGCGATCACACCCCACAACCGGTGGGGCGCGAGATCCGAAAGGGCGGCGAGCGCGAGCGCGGCGGCCGCGCAGGCGGCCCACCCGTACCGCTCACGCCCGACGGACGGTATGTACACCGGAACGCGGAGATCACTCATACCGCGCAACGCTAGAAATCGCCCGTACCCACCGCGTCAAACGAGAATCCGATCCTCGCTCTCCACCCGTGGCATGACATCCGGCGGCCGGCTCAACCCCTGCGGTGACGCACACCGCCGGCCCTGTCCGAAGAATGGGGGCATGAGTTCGTCCCCTCGGCAGCGCTTTCTCGCCTGGATCGCCGCCCCCTCCTACCCGTGGATCACCGGCGGCGCACTGACGGCCTTCGCCGTCGCCGAACTGTTCGCCTATCCCGGCTCCGTGACGATCGCGATCGGCGTACTGCTCTCCGCCGCCTCGCTGATGTGGCGGCGCTCCTGCCCGCCCGTCGCCGTACTCACGGTCGCCGCGGGCCTGGTCAGTTTCGCCGCGGGCAGCAGCCTCTACATCTGCACCATCATCAGCGGACTCGTCGGCTTCTACACGCTGGGCCGCCACCGCGTCCACCACCCGGCGATCCTGCTCGCGGGCGGCACGCTCGGCTCCCTCGCGGTGAATCTGGCGCACATCGCCGGCTGGTCACGGCAGGACGGACTGCCGGTGCCCGCCCTCGGCGGCCCCGGTTCGCTGGGGCTCTTCGCCGAGGCGTTCGTGCTGTCGGTGGTGCTCCTCGGAGCCGTGTCGATGGGTGACGCGGTACGCGCCCGGGAGGAGACCCGGCAGCAACGCGCGCTGGCACAGGCCCAGTTGATCGCGATGGAGCGACAGCAGGCCGCCGAGGCCGAACGGGCCGCGATCGCCCGCGAGTTGCACGACATCGTCTCCCACTCGGTGTCGATGATCGCGGTGCAGGCGGAGAGCGCGACGTACACCACGCCGGGCCTGACTCCCGCCGCCCGCGAGGGCTTCCAGCAGATCGCGTCCACCGCCCGCTCCTCGATGGCCGAGCTGCGCCGCCTCCTCGGCGTACTGCGCACCCCGCAGGTGGACGCCACGGCCCTCACCGCCCCGCAGCCGACCCTCGACCACCTCGCCGAACTGCTCGACCAGCACCGGGCGGTGGGCGGCGAGGCGGAGCTCAAGGTCACCGGCGAGCGGCTCGCGCTGCCCGCCGCGTGGGAGCTGTCGGCGTACCGCATCGTCCAGGAGGCGCTGACCAACGCGCGCAAGCACGCGCCCGGCGCCCGTACGGTGGTGGAGATCGATTACGGCTCCGACCGGCTGACGCTGCGCATACGCGACAACGGACCGGGCCCCACCGGCACGACCGGCCACGGCCTGACCGGAATGCGCGAGAGGGCGGAGCTGGTCGGCGGCAGGCTGAGTGCGGGCCGGGGCCCGGACGGCGGATTTCTGGTGGAGGGGGAGCTTCCGTGGTGATCAGGGCGATAGTGGCCGACGATCAGGCGGTCGTACGGACCGGCTTCGTGAGCCTGCTCGGCACCCAGGACGACATCGCGGTGGTCGGCGAGGCCGAGGACGGCGCGGAGGCGGTCCGGGTCGCCGCCGAGACCCGCCCCGACCTGGCCCTGCTCGACATCCGCATGCCGCACAAGAACGGCATCGAGGCCGCCCGCGAGATCCTGGCCGCCTCGGACGGCGCGACGAAGGTCCTGATGCTGACGACCTTCGGCCTCGACGAGTACGTGTACGAGGCACTGGCCGCCGGTGCCGGAGGCTTCCTCCTCAAGGACGCGACGTTCCCCGAACTCCTGCACGCGGTCAGGGTGGTGGCCGCCGGAAACGCGCTGCTCTCGCCCGAGATCACGAAGCGGCTGATCGGGCAGTTCATCAGCGCGAGGACCGCCCCGCAGCCGGTACGCACGGTCGGCGAACTGACCGCCCGCGAGGCAGAGGTGCTGGTGCTGATCGCACAGGGCCTGTCGAACGCCGACATCGCTCGCCGGCTGACGATCAGCGACCACACCGTGAAGACCCACATCAACCGCCTCTTCACGAAGATGAGCCTCAGGGACAGGGCGCAGGCGGTGATCCTGGCGTACGAACTCGGCATGGTCCGGCCGGGCCGGCAAGCCTGACCGGACCACCCGCCACCAGCCCCCAGAACGCCCCCGCTCACCTGACGGCGGAGCCGCCCCGCCTACCGGCCCGACGCCCCGAAGCCCCCGCATGGATCACCGCCGACCGCGTGTCCCCACTGATCACCGCGTCACCACCGTGGGACCACCACAGCGGCTCCCCGCCGTACGCTCCACCAGCTCCCCGGCCACCCGCGACCACAGCGACGGGCACCGGCGAACTACCGGCACCAACTCACAGCCGACGGCATCGTCAGACACCACGATCGAGCTTGAGCGGTTCGCTGTGATCGCCGCGTGTTCCCTCTGATCGCCGGGTCACCCGGACCGGGTCACCGGGGTCACCCGGTCACCGGCGCAGGCCGCCACAGCGGCTTCCCGCGTACGGTCCCTGGGCTCCCCGGCCGCAGCGACCGGCGCCGCCGAGCCACCCGGCGCAAAACCCACAGCCGACGGCACCGTCAGACACCACGGTCACGCTTGAGCGGTTCGCTGATCGCCGCGTGTTCCCTCTGATCGCCGGGTCACCCGGACCGGGTCACCGGGGTCACCCGGTCACCGGCGCAGGCCGCCACAGCGGCTCCCCGCGTACGGTCCGCCAGCTCCCCAGCCCCCACACCCGCGACCACACCGACCGGCGCCGGCGACCCACCAGCGCCCCACCCACAATCAGCGTCACTACTCGGAGGGCTCCGCCAGCACCACGACCTCCTCCGCCGCGAAAGCGACCCCCACCCGCGCCCCCAGCTCCGGCGCGTCCCGCAGCGCGCACTCCGCCTCCAGCAGCGGCGCGCCCATCGGCTGCAGCAGTACGGCGACATGGTTGCCCCGGAAAGTCCGCCCCGTCACCACGCACGGCAGCCCGTCCTCGGCCGGAACCATCCTGACGCCCGCCGGCCGGACCAGGAGCCGCGCCTCCCCCTGCGCCGTCCCCGCCGGGACAGGGATCTTGCCCCACACCGTGTCGGCCGCCTCGCCACTGACCGTCGCCGCCACCACATTGTCGAAGCCCAGAAAGCGCGCGACGAACTCGGAGGCCGGCCGCTGCCAGACCTCCAGCGGCGTACCGGTCTGCGCGATCCGCCCCTCCCGCATGACCACCACCCGGTCGGCGAGCGCGAACGCCTCGCCCTGGTCGTGCGTCACGGCAAGCACCGTCGTACCCAGCCGCCCGAAAAGCTGACGCAGCTCCACGACAAGCCGCTCACGCAAGCCCCGGTCCAGCTGCCCCAGCGGCTCGTCCAGCATCAGCAGCTTCGGTTCCGGAGCCAGCGCCCGCGCCAGCGCGACCCGCTGCTGCTCACCGCCCGACAGCGTGCTGATCGCGCGCCGCCCCGCGCCCGGCAGGCCGACCATCTCCAGCAGCTCACCGACCCGCCGCGCCTGTTCCGCCTTGCCTTGCCCCCGCATCCGCAGCCCGAAGGCGACGTTCCCGCCGACATCCCGCTGCGGGAAGAGCTGATGATCCTGGAACATCAGCCCAACCCCCCGCCGGTGCACCGGCACCCCGCGCTGGTCGCGCCCGTCGAGCAGCACCCGCCCGGCGTCCGCCGCCTGCAACCCCGCGACCACCCGCAGCAGCGTGGACTTCCCGCTGCCGCTCGGCCCGAGCACGCACACGATCTCGTGGTCGGCGACCTCCAGGTCCACGGAGTCGAGCGCCGCCCGCTTCCCGAACCGTACGGTCGCCCCGTCCAGCCGCAGCATCAGAATCAGAACTCCCCGGATCCGGATCGGTCGGGCCGCATCCGCTCAAGCACCAGCAGCGACACCGCGCACACCACCATCAAAATCGTGCTCAGGGCCATCGCCTGCCCGTAGTTCAAATCCCCCGCCCGCCCCAGCAGCCGCGCCACGGCCACCGGCAGCGTCGGATTGTCGGGCCGCGCGATGAAGACGGTCGCCCCGAATTCGCCCAGCGATACGGCGAACGCGAACCCGGCGGCGACCAGCAGCGCCCGCCGCACCATCGGCAGGTCGACCTCCCGCCACGCCCGCAGCGGCGAGGCCCCGAGCACCGCCGCCGCCTCGCGCAGCCGCGCGTCGACCGCCCGCAGTACGGGCAGCATCGTCCGTACGACGAACGGCACACCCACCAGCGCCTGAGCCAGCGGCACCAGGATCCACGACGTCCGCAGATCCAGCGGCGGCCGGTCGAGCGTGATGAGAAAACCGAACCCCACCGTCACCGCCGAAACCCCCAGCGGCAGCATCAGCAGCGCGTCGAACCCGCGCACCAGCCGCCCCGCCCGCCGCGTCAGGGCCGCCGCCGCGAGCCCGCCGACGACCAGCGCGATGGCGGTGGCCACCAGGGCGTACTGGAGCGAATTCCACACCGCCTCCAGCGGCGGTACGAGGAACGTGCCCCCGCTCGCGGCCGCCGACTGAAGCGCCCGGTAGTACCCGAACCCGTACCCGTCGGGCCCGTCCACCGACCGCTCGACGAGCACCCCGAGCGGCACCAGGATCAACAGCACCACCGTCGCCAGCACCCCACCGAGCAGCGCCCACTGCCCGGCCCCGCGCGGCGGCCGCGAGGTCTGCGCCGCGTCGACCAGCTTCAGCGCGCTCTCCCTGCGCCGTACGGTCCACGCGTGTACGGCGAGGATCGCGCCCACCGCAGCGAACTGCACCAGCGTGAGCACGGCCGCGGTCGGCAGGTCCAGGAACTGCGCGGTCTGCCGGTAGATCTCCACCTCCAGGGTGGAGTAGGCGGGCCCGCCGAGGATCTGCACGATGCCGAAGGAGGTGAACGTAAACAGGAAGACCATCAGCGCGGCGGCCGCCACGGCCGGCACAAGCGCCGGCAGCGTCACCCGCCGCCAGGCGGCGAACCGCCCCGCGCCGAGCACCCGCGCGGCCTCTTCCTGGCGCGGGTCGAGCTGCGACCACAGGCCGCCCACGGTCCGTACGACCACTGCGTAGTTGAAGAAGACGTGGGCGAGCAGGATCGCCCACACGGTCGTGTCGAGCCGTACGCCCCACCCCTCGTCCAGCAGCCCGCCCCGCCCGAGCAGCGCCAGGAACGCCGTCCCTACGACGACCGTCGGCAGCACGAACGGCACAGTGATCACCGCGCGCAGCAGCTGCTTGCCGGGGAAGTCGAGCCGCGCGAAGACGTACGCCGCCGGAAGGGCGATCAGCAGCGTCAGCGCTGTCGAGGCGAGCGCCTGCCAGGTGGTGAACCACAGGACACCGGTGATGTGCGGATCGCCGAGCACCTCACCGATCCGGCCGAACTGCCAGACGCCGTCCACCTTGAGCCCGCGGCCGACGATCGCGGCCACGGGATAGGCGAAGAAGGCCGCGAAGAACGCGACGGGCACGGTCAGGAGACCGAACCGCACCGCGCTCCCGCGCACGTCTCTGGTCGCCTTCGCCTTCGCCTTGATTACTTCAGGACGAGCGAGGACCACGACTTGACCCACTGCTCACGGTTGTCGGCGATCTTGTCCGGGGCCACGGTCTGCGGCTTGTCGACGACCACGCCGTGCTTCGTGAACAGCTCGGGCAGCTTCGCGTCCTTGATCACCGGGTTCACGAACATGTTCAGCGGCATGTCCTCCTGGAACTTCTTCCCGATGAGGAAGTCGATGAGCGCCTTGCCGCCCTCCTCGTTCTTCGCACCGTTCAGCAGCCCGGCGAACTCCGTCTGCCGGAAGCAGGTGCCGGTCGCGACGCCGGTCGGCGCCTCCTTGGGCTGCGGCTTGGCGTACAGCACCTCGACGGGCGGGCTGGAGGCGTACGAGACGACGAGCGGCCGGTCGGCCTTCGCCTTCTTACCGCCCGCGGAGCCCGAGAACTCCTCGTTGTACGCCTGCTCCCAGCCGTCCACGACCTTGACGCCATTGGCCCTGAGCTTCTTCCAGTAGCCCTGCCAGCCGTCGTCGCCGTACTGCCCGACGGTGCCGAGCAGGAAGCCGAGGCCGGGCGACGAGGTCGCGGCGTTCTCGGTGACGAGGAGGTTCTTGTACGCCGGCTTGATCAGGTCGTCGAAGGACTTCGGCGGCGCGAGCTTCTTGTCGGCGAAGTACTTCTTGTCGTAGTTGACGCAGATGTCGCCGGTGTCGACGGGCGTGACGCGGTGCTTGCCCTTGTCGAGCTGAAGCTCGACCGGCACCTCGCTGAGCCCCTTGGCCTCGTACGGCGTGAAGATGCCGTTGTCGAGGGCCCGCGAAAGCAGCGTGTTGTCGACGCCGAAGAAGACGTCGCCGCGCGGGGAGCCCTTGGTCAGGATCTCCTGGTTGAGGGCGGCGCCCGCGTCCCCGCTCTTGAGGACCTTGACCGTGTAGCCGGTTTCCTTGGTGAATGCCTTCAGTACGGCGTCGGAGGCGTTGAAGGAGTCGTGGCTGACGAGCGTGACGGTCTTGGACTTCTTGCCGTCGCCGGACGCGGATTCGCCCTTGTCGCTCCCGCACGCCGCGAGCGTCGAGACGCCGAGGGCGGCGGCCAGGGCGGTGACCGCGAACTTCTTGGTGGTGCTCACTGAATTCCTCCTGGGATGGCACATCCAGGAAGAGACGCGGCCCTGCCCGCAGAAAACGGGCAGGGCGCAACAGCTCGAGTAGACCGAACTTCCTACCCAGAATGACCTGGGCAAGGTTCAGAGGGTCTGCGGCGTACCGCACTCTCAGCGCTGTGGCGCTCCCCTGTCGGAATATGTAAATGTGCGGCCCACGTTACACGGGCCTTATCGCTCCGTAGCGGCCAGCTGCCCGCACGCTCCGTCGATCTCCTGGCCACGGGTGTCCCGTACGGTCACGGGCACGCCATGAGCTGCGATCGCCTCGACGAACGCCTTCTCGTCCTCGGGACGGGACGCGGTCCACTTCGAGCCCGGGGTCGGGTTGAGCGGGATCAGGTTGACGTGCACCCGCTTGCCCTTGAGGAGGCGGCCCAGCAGGTCACCGCGCCACGCCTGGTCGTTGATGTCACGGATCAGGGCGTACTCGATGGAGATCCGGCGGCCGGACTTCTCGGCGTACTCCCATGCCGCGTCCAGGACCTCCCGCACCTTCCAGCGCGTGTTGACCGGCACGAGGGTGTCGCGCAGCTCATCGTCGGGCGCGTGCAGCGAGACGGCGAGGCGGCACTTGAAGCCCTCGTCGGAGAAGCGCAGCATCGCGGGCACCAGGCCCACGGTCGACACGGTGATGCCGCGCTGCGACAGCCCGAGCCCGTCCGGCTCCGGATCGGTCAGCCGGCGAATCGCACCGACCACCCGCTTGTAGTTGGCGAGCGGCTCGCCCATGCCCATGAAGACGATGTTGGACAGCCGCGCGGGGCCGCCAGGCACTTCGCCGTCGCGCAGCGCGCGCATGCCGTCGACGATCTGGTGCACGATCTCGGCGGTCGACAGGTTGCGGTCGAGACCGGCCTGCCCGGTGGCGCAGAACGGACAGTTCATGCCGCACCCGGCCTGCGACGAGATGCACATGGTGACCCGGTCCGGGTAGCGCATCAGGACGGACTCGACGAGCGTCCCGTCGTGCATCTTCCACAGGGTCTTGCGGGTGGTGTCGTCGTCGCAGCTGACATGCCGCAGTACGGTCATCAGCTCGGGCAGCAGCTCCGCCTGGAGCTTCTCCCGCGAGCCGGCGGGGATGTCGGTCCACTCCGCCGGGTCGTGCGCGTACCGCGCGAAGTAGTGCTGCGAAAGCTGCTTGGCGCGGAACGGCTTCTCACCGATCGCGGCCACGGCCTCGCGGCGCTCGGCGGGCGTGAGGTCGGCGAGGTGCCGCGGGGGCTTCTTGGCTCCGCGCGGCGCGACGAAAGTGAGTTCTCCAGGTACAGGCATGGTCTCACCAGTGTCGCAGACCCCGCGTCGTGACAAGCCTGGGAAGCAATCCGTAGCGGTCGTCAATGGGTGTCATTGGTCATCATTGGTGACCCTCGGACGGCCCGGGCCCGGCCCGGCCCGGAAGGTCAGAAGATCGGCGTCTGCGCTTGGACCTCGGTGAGACCTTCTTCCATGGTCAGCGACGGCAGCACACGGACGCGGTTCCAGTGGGGGATACGAGTCTCCATCAGGAAGCGGTCGACATTCTCGACCTTGTCGGACTGCACGACCGCGACAATCGTGTGCTCACGGTTGACGAAGGGACCGGCCACGATGTCGACGCCTGCCTTCTGGGCAAGGTTCGGCATGTCAGGGGCGGTCTTCAGCAACAGGTCGCGCGTGGTCGCGTTGGAGGTCGGACAGATTTCCGGAGTGTGGGTCGCGATCAGGACGAAATGCATCTTGAGGTTCCTTTCTGCTCGAAGGACCCTTGATCTCAGGCTAAGCCGCGCCAAAGTGCTCCGCGACCGGCAATCCCGGCTCCGAACGGCGGAGGAGGGTTCACGCCGGAGTCCCGTATCGCGGATCCGCTCTATGGCAGACCATCGCCTTGTTCCTCGTCACCACCACGGGCTGCTGCCGCTCCGCGACGCGGTGTGATGTCGTGATCAATCGGCTGCTTGGAGGAGATCTCCGACCCAGATCATCGAGGTGCGCAGTTCGAGGCCGGCACGCCCAAGAAGTCGCCCGCCCGAAGGGCGGCCCTCATTGCACTGCGTAACCAGATTGGCAGCGCCATGCCTGGCTGATGCTAGAAGTCGCTCGTCTGTCGGTCACGAGTCGTGACCGACCTCAACCGCTGATGCGGCAACGCCAGTGCGTGGACTGGGCGTTGCGCGAGCCAGCCAGAGCGTCGATGCTCCGGGCTCTCCGTTCGCACGTGCGTGAAGCCCTGCCGCTCGTAGTACGCCTGTAGTCCTTTGTTGGTGCGCCACACGTCGATGCGCACCCAATCCCGCCCTTCAAGGGCTCTGCGGGAAGCCACCCTCGATCACGTCGTACCGCTGGCCCTCTTCCGTACCTGGGCGAGCGTTCACCTGGTGTTGGCGGCGGTATCCAGGAGTGGAAGCCCGCACTGGCGGCGGCTGGACTCATCCCGACGCCGACCGAAGGCGATCCTCACGTGTCCGCCCGGGCGCACGGTATGCAACGCGCTGTGTTTCTACCCGCCCAACGGGAAACGTGACGGCCCACAGGCGGCCAGTGACGCAGACATACGGAAAGGGCCCGCCGCCCTGTGGACGACGGACCCCTCACACACGCTGTGCTCAATTTTGCGGCTACCGCCGCGTGGCGTCAGCCCGTACCCACGAAGATCACCAGCAGCAGCCAGACCACCGGAGCCGTCGGCAGCAGCGAGTCCAGCCGGTCCATGATTCCGCCGTGGCCCGGGAGCAGCGTGCCCATGTCCTTGATGCCGAGATCCCGCTTGATCATAGATTCGCCGAGGTCACCGAGCGTCGCACTCGCGGCCACCACGAAACCGATCACCAGTCCCTGCCACCACGTCCCACCGTGTACGAGGAACTCCATGCACAGCGCCCCCGCCGCCATCGCGAAGGCGACCGCGCCGCCCAGCCCTTCCCGGGTCTTCCCGGGGCTGATGCGCGGTGCGAGTTTGTGCTTGCCGAAGCGCCAGCCCACGGCGTACGCCCCGGTGTCGCTGACCACCGTCAGCAGCAGGAAGGTGAGCACCCGCTGCGCACCGTCGTCGGCCGCCAGCATCATCGCGACGAACGTCGCCAGGAACGGTACGTAGAACGCCGCGAAGATGCCCGCCGTAACGTCCTTGAGGTAGCCCTCGGGCGACTCGGTCATCCGCCAGACCAGCACCGCGAGCGCGGTGAGCGCCATGGCGACCCACGCGCCCTCCGCGCCCCTGACGTACCCGGCCACGATCATCGCCGCGCCGCCGACCGCGAGCGGCACCAGCGGAGCCTTGATGCCCTTGCGCTCTTCCAGCCGCGAGGTCAGCTCCCACAGACCGACCACCACGGCGACCGTTATCACGCCGACGAACGCGGCCTTCCAGATGAACAGCGACGCGATGATCACCGCGCCGAGTCCCAGGCCCACCCCTATGGCGGCACGCAGATTCCGCCCCGCACGCTTCTTCTGTGGGGGCGTCGGCTGGGTAGGCATGGGCTCCTCGGGCGGCACGATGGGCATGGGGCGAGTCTGCTCGGCCTGCTGCGCATCGTAGGCGGGACCCGCCGGGGCAGGCCCCTGGTCGGAGGGTCCCCACGCGGCGGCGTAACCGCCGCGCGCCGGGGCCCCCCAGGAAGAGTCGTTCATCAGACCTCGAGCAGCTCGGCTTCCTTGTGCTTCAGCAACTCGTCCACCTGCGCGGCGTACTTCGCGGTGGTGTCGTCGAGCTCCTTCTCCGCACGGCGGACCTCGTCCTCGCCGGACTCCTTGTCCTTGACGAGCTTGTCGAGGGTTTCCTTCGCCTTGCGGCGGACGGCGCGGATCGAGATCTTGGAGTCCTCGGCCTTGGTCTTGGCGACCTTGATGAACTCCTTGCGGCGGTCCTGCGTCAGCTCGGGGAACGTCACCCGGATGATGTTGCCGTCGTTGCTGGGGTTGACGCCCAGGTCGGAGTCGCGGATCGCCTGCTCGATGTTGCGCAGCGCGCTCTTGTCGAACGGCGTCACGATCGCCATGCGCGCCTCGGGGACCGAGAACGAGGCGAGCTGGTTGATCGGCGTCAGCGCACCGTAGTAGTCGGCCACGATCTTGTTGAACATCGCCGGGTGCGCACGGCCGGTGCGGATCGCGGCGAAGTCCTCCTTGGCCACCACGACGGCCTTCTCCATTTTCTCCTCGGCCTCGAGGAGGATTTCTTCGATCACCACTGCTCCTGCATGTCTTGAGTGGGGCCGGAACTCAGCATTCAGGCCCGGCGTAACCCGCGTCTTGCTCCTGAACGGTGTCCGACCGCCAGGGCTTTGTCTATCCCCTCACAGGGCACTGCCGGATCAGGCCCGGGTGCCCTGTGCGCTCACGAGAGTGCCGATCTTCTCACCCTTGACGGCGCGCGCGATATTGCCCTCGGCCAGCAGCTCGAAGACAAGGATCGGAAGCGCGTTGTCGCGGCAGAGGGTAATGGCAGTGGCGTCGGCGACCTTGAGGTCGCGGGCGAGCACTTCGCCGTACTCCAGCGCGTCGAACTTCACCGCGTCCGGGTTCTTCTTGGGGTCGGAGTCGTAGACACCGTCCACACCGTTCTTGCCCATGAGCAGGGCCTCGGCGTCGATCTCCAGGGCGCGCTGTGCGGCGGTGGTGTCCGTGGAGAAGTAGGGCATGCCCATACCGGCGCCGAAGATGACGACGCGGCCCTTCTCCAGGTGGCGTACGGCGCGCAGAGGGATGTACGGCTCCGCGACCTGGCCCATGGTGATGGCGGTCTGGACGCGGGAGTCGATGCCCTCCTTCTCCAGGAAGTCCTGGAGTGCGAGGCAGTTCATGACCGTACCGAGCATGCCCATGTAGTCCGAGCGCGCCCGGTCCATGCCGCGCTGCTGGAGCTCGGCACCACGGAAGAAGTTGCCGCCGCCGATGACGACGGCGATCTCGGCGCCGTCGCGTACGACCGCGGCGATCTCGCGCGCCATCTTGTGCACGACGTCGGGGTCGACGCCGAGCCCTCCACCGCCGGCGAACGCCTCACCGGACAGCTTCAGCATGAAGCGGCCGACCTTTTTGCCGTTGTCGATCGTGTCGTCGGCAGACTGTTTGGCGTCCGCGCCCTGTTTCATGGAGATCTCCTCGTGCACATACGAAGAAGGCCATTGCCGGTGGATCCTCGCGGTTCCCTCACGGCAATGGCCTCCTCGTCAGATCTGCGGTCGTCCGGCGCGCACGCGGACGACTGCGTCAGACCCTATCGGGGTCTTGGGTCGATCGCGTACGGACTCAGCCGCCGACGCGGATGCGCGCGAAGCGCTTCAGCGTGACGCCGGCCTCGTCCAGAACCTTCTGGACGGACTTCTTGTTGTCCTTGGCGAACGGCTGCTCGAGCACGACGACGTCCTTGAAGAAGCCGTTGACACGGCCTTCGACGATCTTCGGCAGGGCGGCCTCGGGCTTGCCCTCCTCGCGGGAGGTGGCCTCGGCAACGCGACGCTCGTTCTCGACGATCTCCGCCGGGACCTCGTCGCGGTTCAGGTACTTCGGCGAGAACGCGGTGATGTGCTGAGCGACATCCTTCGCGATCGCTGCGGCCTCGTCGGTCTCCTTGTCCAGCTCGACCAGGACGCCGACCTGCGGCGGAAGGTCGGGCATGGTGCGGTGCATGTACGCCGCGACGTAACCGCCGGTGAACTGCGCGAAGCGGTCCAGGACGATCTTCTCGCCGAGGTTGGCGTTGGCCTCGTCGACGTACGCCTGGACGGTCTTGCCGGGCTCGATCTCGGAGGACAGCAGCGCCTCGACATCGGCCGGGGACGTCTTGGCGACGTGCTCGGCGAGCGTGTTGGCGACGGCCTGGAACTTGTCACCCTTGGCGACGAAGTCCGTCTCGCACTTCAGCTCGAGCAGGACGCCGGAGGTCTTGTCCTCGGAGATGAGGGAGACGACGGCACCGTTCTCGGCAGAACGGCCTTCGCGCTTGGCGACGCCCTTCTGGCCCTTGATGCGCAGTGCCTCGACGGCTTTGTCGACGTTGCCGTCGGACTCGTCGAGCGCCTTCTTGCAGTCCATCATGCCGGCGCCGGTGAGCTCACGAAGCTTCTTGACGTCCGCGGCGGTGTAGTTCGCCATGATTTGTGAATCTCTCTCGAAGTCGAAGCGAAGATCTACGGGTGGCGGCGGGGGCGGGCGCTCGTCGCACCCTCCCCCGCCGTCGTCAACCGTGACGGGTGTCAGGCCTGCTCGGCCTCGGCGGCCGGGGCAGCGGCCTCGTCGGCCTTCTCGGCGTCGGCGGCCGGAGCGGCAGCCGTCTCCTCGGCCTCGGCCTCGGCGGCAGCCGGGGCCTCTGCGGCGGCGGCGTCGGCGGCCGGAGCAGCCTCGTCAGCCTTCTTGTCGCCCTCGAGCAGGTCGCGCTCCCACTCGGCGAGCGGCTCGGCAGCGGCCTTCTCGCCCGGCTTCTGGTCGCCAGTGGCGGCGCCGGAACGGGCGATGAGGCCCTCGGCGACGGCGTCGGCGATCACGCGGGTGAGCAGGGTGACGGAGCGGATCGCGTCGTCGTTGCCCGGGATCTTGTAGTCGACCTCGTCGGGGTCACAGTTGGTGTCGAGGATCGCGACGACCGGGATGTGGAGCTTGCGCGCCTCACCGACGGCGATGTGCTCCTTCTTGGTGTCCACGATCCAGACGGCGCTGGGCACCTTGGACATCTCGCGGATACCGCCAAGGGTCTTCTCCAGCTTGATCTTCTCGCGGGAGAGGACCAGGAGCTCCTTCTTGGTGAGGCCGGACGCGGCCACATCCTCGAAGTCGATCTGCTCAAGCTCCTTCAGACGCTGAAGGCGCTTGTAGACGGTGGAGAAGTTGGTCAGCATGCCGCCGAGCCAGCGCTGGTTGACGTAGGGCATGCCCACGCGCGTCGCCTGCTCGGCGATCGCTTCCTGCGCCTGCTTCTTGGTGCCGACGAACATGATGGAGCCGCCGTGGGCGACGGTCTCCTTGACGAACTCGTAGGCGCGGTCGATGTACGACAGCGACTGGAGCAGGTCAATGATGTAGATGCCGTTGCGCTCCGTGAAGATGAATCGCTTCATCTTCGGGTTCCAACGACGGGTCTGGTGACCGAAGTGGACGCCGCTTTCCAGCAGCTCCCGCATCGTGACGACGGCCATGGCCGTACTCCTTGAGTTACTCGGTTTGCCGCGACCGCAGGATTGCGGTCACGCCTGACGCCCCATGCGCCGTGCCACGAGGGACCGAGCGGCGCGGCCACCGACCGCAGAGAGGGCGTGGTGGCGGGGCGTGCGAAGTCGACCCGGTGACCCGGATCGCCACAAGAAGTGTACGGGACCTATGCGGTGCCGGGTGACGGCGATGTCCACAACCGGCCGCCAATCCACAGATCGGGGCCATGATCCCCACGAATCGCCCGATCACGCGACCGTTCGGTCATGCACCCCATGACTGCGCTGGTACTGATCCTCATGACCGCGATGTCCACCCGGCTCCCGGAGGCGGCGGTGTGGCCGGTGGGCGAGCGCCCCCTGGTCCTACGCGCCTGGGAGCCGCCCCCGTCCCCCTACGCGGCGGGCCACCGCGGCGCAGACCTGGCGGCCACGCCGGGTGATCCGGTACGGGCGGCGACCGCCGGCCGGGTCTCTTTCGCGGGCCCGGTGGCCGGACGCGGAGTCCTGTCCATCACCCTGCCGGACACGGGCGACCCACCCCTGCGCACGACGTACGAACCGGTGCGCGCGCTGGTAGCGAAGGGCGACGAGGTATCCGAGGGCCAAGTGGTGGCCGTACTCCAGCCCGGCCCGTCCCACTGCCCGACAACCTGCCTGCACTGGGGCCTGCTCCGAGGCAACACCTACCTGAACCCACTGACGCTGCTGCCGGACCACCTGCTCCACCGAGCCCCACCACGCCTGCTCCCCGTCTTCGGCGTCCCGGAAGCAGGGGCGGGGTGGAGAAAGAGCCCGCCGCAGGCGCGAGCCGTCAGCCCTGCACTCCGTGCAGCGCCATCGCCACAGCCGTATCCGCGATCACGCCCGGATCCTCCGCCGCACCAAGCTCAATACGCCGCACCGCAGCGTCGACAACCCCCTGGAGCATCATCGCCGCGAGCCGAGGCTGCTCGCTCCCCAGCGCACCGAGCGCCTCCACGATCATCGTCACCAGCCCACCGTGCGCAGCGCGGATCTTCTCCCGCGCACCAGCGTCCAGCTCGCTCGCGGAGATCGCGACCACGGCCCGGTGCCGCCGGTCGCCGACCAGAACCAGCTGCGCCCGTACATACGCCTCGACCTTGCCCGCCGGGGTATCGGCCGACTCCATGGCGTTCTCGACCTCCGCGGCCCAAACCGGGAAGTCGACCGCGCACAGCTCCTCGACCACAGAGGCCCGCGATCGGAAGTACTCGTACACGGACGACCGGGCGAGCCCGGTGCGCTCAGCGAGGGCGGGGAAGGTCAGCGCTTCCGTACCGCCTTCGGACAGCAGGGAGCGGGCGGCGTCCAGCAGGGCGCCGCGCTGCATTGTCCGGTGCTCGGCCACCGAGGCCGCTCGAATCCTTGGCACGGTCCCACTCTACGGATGAGCCGCCCGGATGACGACGTAATGGACGACGCGACGGACGACACAACGGTCGACACAACGAGCGCGGCAGGGACGATTCAGCGCCGGGGTCAACGCCCCGCGTCGGCCAGCTTCGCCCTCAGCTGGAGGACCGATTTCGTGTGGATCTGACTGACCCGGCTCTCGGTGACCCCGAGCACATTGCCGATCTCTGCCAGCGTGAGGCCCTCGTAGTAGTACAGCGTGACCACGGTCTTCTCCCGCTCGGGCAGCGTATTGATCGCCCGGGCCAGCAGCCGGCGCAACTCCCGGTCCTCGGCCACCTCGACCGGGTTGTCGGCGTGCGTGTCCTCCAGCGTGTCCATGAGACTCAGCCGGTCGCCGCCCTCACCCCCGGCGTGCAGCAACTCCTCCAGGGCGACGACGTTCGCCAGCGACAACTGGCTGAAAACAGCGTGCAGTTCTTCGAGCAGGATGCCCATCTCCGAGGCGACTTCGCTCTCGGTGGGCGTACGGCGCAACTGCGCCTCCAGCGTCGTGTAGGCGCGCTCGACCGCCTTTGCCTTCTGCCGCACCGAACGCGGGATCCAGTCCAGCGCCCGCAGTTCGTCGATCATGGCGCCGCGGATGCGCGTGATCGCGTAGGTCTCGAACTTGATCGACCGCTCGATGTCGAACTTCTCAATGGCGTCGATGAGCCCGAAGACCCCGGAGGAGACGAAGTCGGCCTGCTCGACATTGGGCGGCAGCCCGACGCTCACCCGCCCCGCGACGTACTTCACCAGCGGCGAGTAGTGCAGGATCAGCTGCTCCCGCAGCCGCTCGTCGCCCGTGGTCTTGTACGACCGCCACAACTCGTCGAGCGACGAGGGTGCGGCGGGCCGCACGCTGCCACGCGCCGCGTGTGGCACTGCCGCGCGGTCAGACCCGGAGGTGTGCTGGGGCATGCGTTGCCTTGAGCCGTTCTGCTGTGACGTCGGGGGGATCATGCGTCTGGGCGGGAACCTCGTGAGCGTAGCGTGACTGAGGTGTCGCAGTCCGCGCAGGATATGGGATGCCCCCCTTCAAGATGAACGCCGTGAGGCACAGACAGCCCCGGGGCCGTCATCGTGTACGACAGCCCCGGGAAGCGGTCCGGGAGGGCTGAGAAGGTCATCACCAGTACCTTTTCACCCGAATGCCGCTGGTCAAGTACCGCCTCGCCGCACGTTCGCATGGTGTATGGCACCGGGCGTCAACTGCCAGCCGTCACCCCGCCGTTCAACGAACCCCAAGGAGTGCAGTTCGTACAGCTTGCCGAGTGCGTCGTCGGGGGTGGTCCCCGCTCCTCGGGCGACGCCGCGCGCGTCGACGGAGCCCCGGGCCGGCAGGGACTCCAGTACGAGTGCCGCGACCGGATCCAGCAGATCCCTCGGCAGTACGGGCCCCCGGCGCGCCGGGGCCAGATCGCCGATGTCCCCGACCAGCTCCACGACCTCCGCGGCGTCGGTGACCAGCACGCCCTCGCCCCGCAGAAGTTCGTGCACGCCGGCCGAGAGTCCACTGGTGGCGGGGCCCGGCACGCCCATCGTGAAACGCCCGAGCCGCTGCGCGCTGCGCGCCGTGACCAGTGAGCCACTGCGGTACTCCGCCTCCACGACGACGGTGCCCCTGGTCAGGGCCGCGATCACCCGGTTCCTGAGGATGAACCGGCTGGCTGTGGGATGACCTCCGGGCGGCAGCTCCCCGACGACCAGCCCCTGCTCCGCGATACGTCCGATCAACTCCGCGTGCCCGCGCGGATACACCACGTCGACCCCGCACGCCAGCACCGCCACGGTGGCGCCCCCTGCGGCCAGCACCCCCCGATGGGCGGCGCCGTCAACGCCGAACGCCGCCCCGGACACCACGACCCAGCCCCGCTCCGCGAGTCCGGCTCCCAGTGACGCCGCCATGTGCGCGCCGTACGACGTGCAGGCCCGGGCCCCGACGAGGGCGACGGACCGCAGCGCCCACATCCGCAGATGCGGCCGCCCCCGCACCCACAGCCCGACCGGTCTGCCGTCCCCCAGGTCGTCGAGCTGCCCGGGCCACTCCTCGTCGCCGGGGCAGACGAAGCGGCCGCCGACCTCCGCAACTGCCGCCAGGTCCCGCGCGGGGTCGGCGGCCGCCGCCCGCATCCGGTAGCCGCCGAGCCACTTGCCCGTCACGCCGGTCAGCACCTCGGCCGCTTCGTCGAAATCGAGCGAGGTGAGCCTGCGCATCAGCTCCACCGCCCCGCACTCCCGAAGCCACCGCCCGCCCACCTCGTCCCCGGGCTCGATGACCCGCGTCAACGCCGCCCTCGCCAGCCGCTCCAGGTCCCCCACGCCGCCAACCGCCCCCTCCGCCGTTCCCTCCGCCGTCTCCTCGCCCGCTCCCCCGTTCATCCCGCCCCTCCCATCAGCGCAGGCGCGCCCCGCGCGATCCCCGTACGCAGTTCCAGCGCCAGATCGACATGGCGTTCGCCGGGACGGTCGCAGCCAGCCAGGTCGGCGACGGTCCAGGCGACGCGCAGCACCCTGTCGAGGCCACGGGCCGTCAGCAGCCCGCGTTCCATGTCCCGCTCCGCCGCGCCGAGGGCACCGGCCGCCGGATGCCAGCGCGTACGCAGCTCATGCCCCGGCACGTCACTGTTCGTGTTCCACGGGGTGCCCTCCAGCCGCGCCGCTGCCCGCGCCCTCGCTTCCCGCACCCGCTCCGCGACCACCGCCGTCGTCTCCCCCCGACCGCCCTGGCCCAGCAGATCCGCCCGCTGCACCGGCTCCACGCCCACCCGCAGGTCGACCCGGTCCAGCAGCGGCCCCGACAGCCGCGCCTGGTACTTGCGGATCACCGACGGCGGGCACTCGCACCCCGAGCCGTTCAGGGTGTGCCGTCCGCACGGGCACGGATTGGCCGCCAGCACCATGAGGAACCGGGCCGGCAGCCGCACCACACCCCCGCTGCGCGCCACCACCACATGCCCGGACTCCAGCGGCTGGCGCAAGGAGTCCAGTGCCCGCCCGCTGAATTCCGGAGCCTCGTCCAGGAAGAGAATCCCGCGGTGCGCCAGCGAGACAGCTCCCGGCCTCGGCAGTCCGTTGCCGCCGCCCACCAGCGACTGCATCGTCGCCGAATGGTGCGGGGCGCAGTACGGCGCTGTCCTGACCAGCGGCTCGCCGGGCGGCAGGATGCCCGCCACCGAGTGCACGGCGGTCACCTCCAGCGACTCCTGCCTGGTCAGCGGCGGCAGGACGGCCGGCATCCGCTCCGCCAGCATCGTTTTGCCCGCGCCCGGCGGCCCGTGGAGCAGCAGATGGTGGCCACCCGCGGCAGCGACCTCAAGGGCCGTACGGGCCGCGTGCTGCCCCGCGACGTCCGCGAGGTCCGGGCCGCCGTCACCCCCGCCCCCTCGGTCACCGATGGCCAGCCCGGTCCCCACCCCCGCGCCCGGCACCATCAGCCCCGCGAGCATCGCGTCGGGCCGCCCTTCCTCGTCCCGCGCCTCCTCCGGCACTTCGGCCCCGGTGAGTACGGCGATGAGCTGGCGCAGGCTCCGCACGCCGAGAACCGAGACCCCGGGCACCAACCCGGCCTCCGCCGCCGTCTGTTCCGGTACGACGACCTGCCGGTACCCGGCCTCGGCCGCGGCGAGGACGGCCGGCAGGATGCCGCGTACCGGCCGGACCCGCCCGTCGAGTCCCAGCTCCCCGATCATCACGAGATCGGCGATCTCCCTGGGATCGATACGCTCCGCCGCCCCCAGCACGGCCACGGCGACGGCCAGATCGAACCCACTGCCGCTCTTGGGCACGAAGGCCGGGCTGAGCCCCACGGTGAGCTTCTTCTGCGGCCAGTCCGCGCCGGAGTTGACCACCGCCGCCCGCACCCGGTCCCGGCTCTCGACCAGGCTCTTGTCCGGCAGCCCCACCAGCGTGAAGGCGGCCACTCCCGGCTCGAGGTCCGCCTGGACCTCCACCACCACACCCTCGACGCCGACCAGGGCCACCGAGCACGTGCGCGCGAACCCCATCACGCCACCCCCCGCGCATGCTCGACGACGGGCGCCCCGCGCCGGGGCAGCACCACCCCGACAAGGTCGATACGCACCCCGCCCGGCGGGGGTCCTCCGTGCTCGTGCGTCCAGCGCTCGGCGAGGCGGCGCAGCCGCTCTGCCTTCGTGGTCCTGACGGCCTGCATCGGGTGCTCGAACGGTCCGGCTCTGCGGGTCTTGACCTCGCAGACGACCAGTGCGTCGCCGTCCCGGGCGACGATGTCGATCTCTCCCGCGCGGCAGCGCCAGTTGCGCTCCAGGACGGTCATTCCGGCCTCGACCAGCCTGCGCACCGCGAGATCCTCGCCGTACCGGCCGAGTGCTCCTGTGGCATTCTTCGCGTTCATCCGGTTCCACCTCCGGAACCGAATGTGCCGCGATCACCGCCAACTAGTGGATCTTGGTGGACAACCCGTCAGTTGTGGAAAAGTCAGCCACTCGGAAGCTCGAGATCGCTCTTGTTGAGCTCCTCAATATTCACGTCCTTGAACGTGAGCACGCGCACCTGCTTGACGAACCGGGCCGGCCTGTACATGTCCCAGACCCAGGCGTCCGCCATGGAAACTTCGAAGAAGACCTCACCCTGGACCGAGTGCACCTGCATCTCGTAGTCGTTGGTGAGGTAGAAACGCCGCTCGGTCTCGATCACGTATTTGAACAGACCGACGACATCGCGGTACTCCCGGTAGAGCTTCAGCTCCATCTCGGTCTCGTACTTCTCGAGGTCCTCGGCGCTCATGGCATGTTCCCCTTCAGCCTTGCGTCCCCCTATTGTGCGCCAGCCCCGTGCGCCCCTATGCGACTTCCGGGGCCAAGACCATCGGCGTACCAGGAGGACCCTCGTCGAGCAGCGTACGCAGCAGCCCGGCGAGCTTGATGGGGTACACCGTCTCACGCGTCGCGGACAGTTCGGCGGAGGTCCACCACCTCAGCCCCGCGACGCTCCGCAGCTCCAGTCCGGTCAGCCCGTCCAGCACCGTCTCGGTCCGCGTCGTACGGGCCAGGTAGAACCATTCGTCCTGGTCCCAGCGCCGCCCGTCGAACATGAACGAGCAGTGCCGCTGCCAGATCACCGGGCCGAGCTCGACCTCTGTGATCCCCGTCTCCTCAGCCAGCTCGCGCAGCGCGGCCTCGGCGCGCGTCTCGTCGCCCTCCAGCCCGCCGCCCGGCGTGAACCACCAGGTGACGGCCGGGTCCTCCGGCTCGTACCCGTGCATCAGCAGGGCGCGGTCGTCCGGGTCGAGCAGGATCACCCGCGCGACCTTCCGGAGCTCTACCGGCTCTCGCGCCGCTGCCTGCGAGTCCACAGCCACCTCAGAGTCCACAGTCGCCTCACCGTCCACCGGTACCCGCCTTCCGCCGCCCGACCCGCTTCGCGACAGGTCCGTACGCCGCCCCGCCGAAGATCAGCACCCCACCTGCGGCCACAGCGGCCAGCACCGGAGCGACCGGTCCGGGCTCCGAAACCCCGCCGGGCAGTGCCTCAAAGGAGTCCGGCCGCTCGAGAAGCCCGCCCCACGGCCAGGCAACGGCATCGACGCGCGCGTCCACCCTGCCCACCGGGACCGTTCCCTTGGCGGCGTCCTCGATGTGCCCCCGCGAGTCCACCGACGTACGCCGCTCGTCACCCAGCAGGAAGAGATGGCCCTCGGGCACCTCGGAGGTGAAGGGAGTGGTCGACGCCGGCTCCCCGCCCGCCAGGTACGGCTCGTCGAGGGGCCTGCCATTCAGCGTCAGCCGGCCGTCCTTGCCGCAGCAGGCGACCTTGTCGCCGCCGATGCCGACCACGCGCTTGACCATCGGCAGATCGCCCCACACGGAGTCGGTGAAGATCACCACGTCTCCGCGCCGCACCTCGCCGCCGTCTATTCGCTGCGCGAGCACCCGGTCCCCCGCCTTGATGGAGGGAGTCATCGAATCGGTCGGCACCGTGTACGGCTTGTACTGCACCGCTCCCCAGGCGAAGCCGCCGAGGAAGAGCACACAGCCGACGGCCACGGCCAGCCCGGACAACGCGTTGCCGAGCCGGCCGTGGCCGCCTTCTCTACGTCCTGTTCCGCTCATCGCAGCGCTCCCCACCTAGGAGATCGAAAATCGCTGATCCGAGCGGCACCCTACCCGGCGGTACGCCCGCCGGTCAGCTTCCGCCTGCGCCACAGCACCAGCGGCACCGCTCCCGCGAGGCCCAGCGCACCGGGCGCCGCCGCCAGGGCGACACCGGCGGCATTGAGCCCCTGCTGGTCGAACGTGCCCGGAACCGGCAGCGTGGACCAGCGGTTCACCGGCCACGCCACCACGATGGCGCGCCCGACGACCTCGTCGTTCGAGACCGTGCCGTGACCCGGCAGCTCCTGGTGGTAACGCGAGTCCAGCGAGTTCTGGCGGTGGTCGCCCATCACCCAGATCCGGCCGTCCGGCACCTTGAGCGGCCCGAAGGGCTCGTCGTTGCACGGGGTGTCACCGGGGAAGATGTACGACTTCTCGTCGAGCGCCTTCCCGTTGACCTTGACCGGCCCGTTCTTCTTGCACTCGACCGTGTCCCCGCCGACCGCGATGACCCGCTTGATCAGGTCCTTCTCCTCCGCGGACGGCATCAGGCCGATGAAGCTGAGGAACTTCTGTACGACGTTCGGGTCCGGCGCCGCAGTGGTCTCCAGCCAGCCGCCCGGGTCGTGGAACACCACGACCTCGCCACGCTCCGGCTCCGAGCCGAACCACGGCGTCAGTTTGTCGACCAGGACCCGGTCGCCCCGCTGCAAGGTGTTCTGCATCGAGTCCGAGGGGATCGAGAACGCCTGCACCAGGAAGGTCTTGATCAGCAGCGCGAGCAGGAGCGCGATGCCGATCAGCAGCGGCAGCTCCTTCCAGAACGAGCGCGGCTTCTTCGGCCCCGCGCCCTCACCACTGCTGGCACTGCTGCTGTCGCTGTTGCTCGGGTCTTCGCCCCGTACGTCATCGCTCACGGCTGCGGGTGACTCCGGTCGTTCCTCGGGCTCGTCGCGTTCGGATCGTGCGCCGACCGCCAAATCCCCCACATCCACTCCTTACTCCGTTCCACC
The DNA here is from genome assembly GCF_018614035.1 of Streptomyces sp. ISL-96. Taxonomy (GTDB): domain Bacteria; phylum Actinomycetota; class Actinomycetes; order Streptomycetales; family Streptomycetaceae; genus Streptomyces. Next base: position 33,033 of record NZ_JAGGPA010000034.1, on the reverse strand, counting down.
GCCCACGCCAAACCTGACGCAGGCCCACCACTCCCATAACGAGCGGGAGTTCCGCAGGGGTCGGGAGCAGGATCATCGCGTTCGGATCCTGGGACGACACCCTATTCGACGAGCCGTCGGCCGACGTCGCCCCGCCGCGCGGATCAGGAACGCCCGCGTACGTCTCGGGCTCCTCCAGCTTCCGCCAGTGGCTGAACGGCCACGCGATGACGACGGCCCGCCCGACGACCTCCTCCTCCCCGACCGTGCCCTCGAACCGCTCGTCCAGGTGGAAACGGGAGTCGGCGGAGTTCGACCGGTGGTCCCCCATCACGAACAGCCGCCCGGCCGGCACCTTCACATCGAACGGCAGGTCGGAGGGGCGGTCGCCCGGATTCAGGTACGGCTCCGCGAGCGGTACGCCGTTGACCGTGACCCGCCGGTCCTCGTCGCAGCACTTGATGGTGTCCCCGCCGACCGCGACCACCCGCTTGATCAGATCCTGTTCGTCCTCGGACGGCAACAGCCCGATGAACGTCAGGCCGTCCTTGATCTGCTTGAGGACGACCGGCTCGTCCTTGATGTCGGTCTTCTCTTCCTTCAGCCAGCCGCCGGGGTCCTTGAAGACCACGACATCGCCGCGCTCCGGCTTGGATCCGAACCACGGTGTCAACTTGTCGACCAGCACCCGGTCGCCGATCCGGATCGTCTGCTCCATCGAGCCCGACGGGATCACGAAGGCCTGCACCAGGAAGGTCTTGAGTACGAGGGCGATCAGCAGCGCCACGGTTATCAGGATCGGAATCTCTTTGACGGCCGATCTCTGCCGCCGCCGCTTGACCCGCCGCGCCAGCTTGCGCCGGTCCGCCCGCCCCGGCAGCGCGGGCCCGCTCGTCGGCCGCGTACCCGTGGGCAGCCGGGTGTCCGCACGGTGGCTCGCCCGTGCCCGTCCCCGGTTACCCATGGGACCCGACCGGCCCCGGCGCGCGTACGTCCGTATAGGCGTCCGGCCGCGCCGGCGAGCCCCAGCGGCCGGCCGGCCAGCCGATCCAGTCCGCCCGCCCCACGACCTTCTCGACGGGCACCATGCCTCCGCCCGGCTCACCCAGGTGGTCACGGGAGTCGCGGGAGCGCGATCTGTGGTCCCCCATGACCCACAGCGTCCCCTGCGGTACGACGATGTCGAACGGGACCCGCGACGGGGCGTCGCCCGGATACAGGTATTCCTCGTCCACCGGCCGGCCGTTCACCTCGACCCTCCCCCGCTTGTCGCAGCACACGACCCGGTCGCCCCCCACGCCCACCACGCGCTTGATGTAGTCGGTCTCGGCGGGCTCGGCCAGTCCCACGGCCGCGGCCGCCCACCGCACCAGCCCGGTGACCGGATTCCCGGCGGGCGCCTCGCGTACGAAGGACCCCGTGCCGTCGAAGACGACCACATCACCGCGCTGTGGTACGGAACCGAAACGGTACGCCAACTTGTTGACGAGCACCCGGTCGCCGATCTCCAGCGTGGGCTGCATCGAGCCACTGGGGATGAGGAAGGGCTGCATGACGAAGGTGCTGAAGAGCAGCAGAAAAGCCGCGCACGCGGCGCCGAGCAGAGCCGGCCCGCGCCACGGGGCGTCGAGAAAACGCGCGGAGCGCGACCCCTCTTCCGCCCCTGCTTCGGGGTCGGAAGAGCGGTCGCGCTCCGTGACGTGTGCTTCGGTGTCCATCGGGACGTGAGCCTATCCGGCCGGTCCCGGGCGCCGAACGCGCGACTTAGCGGTCGCGCTTCTCCTTGATCTTCGCGGCCTTGCCGCGCAGCTCACGGAGGAAGTACAGCTTCGCGCGGCGGACGTCACCGCGGGAGACGAGCTCGATCTTCTCGAAGATCGGGCTGTGCACCGGGAAGGTGCGCTCGACGCCGACAGCGAAGGAGACCTTGCGGACCGTGAAGGTCTCGCGGACGCCCGCACCCTGGCGGCGGATGACTACACCCTTGAACTGCTGCACACGCGAGCGGTTGCCCTCGATGACGCGAACGTGGACGTTCACGGTGTCACCGGGGCGGAACGCGGGAAGGTCGGTACGCAGCGATGCGGAGTCGACGGAGTCGAGAAGGCTGGACATGTGAGTCTGCTTCCTCGCCGATGCCACAGGTCATCGACGGAATTCGATAAGAGAGTTTCGGGCGCTGTCCGCGTCGGGCGGGCGTCGTTCCCCCTGTGGCAGGGGCGCACGCCGGACGTACAGCAGCGGCCTATTCTTCCACGGCCTCGGGGTTACGCCCAAATCGGCCGTCGGGGCCGGGCCGCCAGCCGAGGATGCTCAGCATCTCCCGGTCCTTCTTGTCGAAGACCGCGGGGTCGCAGCGCTCGATGAGGTCCGGCCTGTTGGCGGTCGTACGCCGCAGTGCCTCGTCCCGCCGCCACCTGGCGATCTTCCCGTGGTGGCCGCTGAGCAGGACGTCCGGGATACCGCGCTCGCGCCACTCGGGCGGCTTGGTGTAGACGGGGCCTTCCAGGAGGTTCGCCATCGCGCCGGGGGCGAAGGAGTCGTCGCGGTGCGATTCGGCGTTGCCGAGCACACCCGGCAGCAGCCGGGCGACGGCCTCGGTGATCACGAGTACGGCCGCCTCGCCGCCCGCCAGGACGTAGTCCCCGATGGACACCTCGTACACCGGCATCCGGGTGGCGTACTCGTCGATGACGCGGCGGTCGATACCCTCGTAGCGCGCGGGCGTGAAGACCAGCCAGGGCCGCTCGGAGAGCTCGACCGCGAGTTCCTGGGTGAAGGGGCGGCCGCTGGGCGTGGGCACGACCAGCACCGGGCCGTGCGCCCCGCTCTCGTAGCCGTCCGCCAGGACGTCGTCGAGGGCGGCGCCCCAGGGCTCGGTCTTCATGACCATGCCGGGGCCGCCGCCGTAGGGAGTGTCGTCGACCGTGTTGTGGCGGTCGTACGTCCAGTCCCTGAGGTCGTGCACGTGTACCCCGAGCTGCCCGCGCGCGCGGGCCTTGCCCACGAGGGAGACGTTCAGCGGCTCCAGGTACTCGGGGAAGATCGTGACGACGTCGAGCCTCATGCCTGGTCGTCCTTCTGGCCGTCGTCCCGCGACGACACGACCTCGGCCTCGCTCTCGTCGATCAGGCCGGGCGGCGGGGTGATGACCGCGCGCTGCTCTTCGAGGTCGATCTCGGCGACGATCTCCTCGACGAAGGGGATCATCACCTCGCTGCCGTCGGGGCGCTTCACGATGAACAGGTCCTGCGAGGGCAGGTGGGTGATCTCGGTGATCCGGCCGATCTCGGTGCCGTCGGCGAGGACGACGTCGAGGTCCATCAGCTGGTGGTCGTAGAACTCCTCCGGGTCCTCCGGAGTGTCCTCGGGGTCGACCTCGGCGATGAGGAGGGTGTTGCGCAGGGCCTCGGCGGCCGTGCGGTCCTTGACGCCGGCGAAGCGCAGCAGAAGCCGTCCGCTGTGCACCCGGCCGGTCTCGATCGTCAGCGGCCCGACGGTGGCCGGGTCGGTGGCGAGTACGGCGCCGGGTCCGAGCCGCAGCTCCGGCTCGTCCGTACGTACCTCTACCGTGACCTCGCCCTTGATCCCGTGGGCGCGGCCGATCCGCGCGACTACGAGCTGCACTTGATGTTTCTCCTGTCTTACGACTACGGGCCGGGAAGGGCTCGCGAGCCCTTCCCGGCCCGAGCCGGCGTATCTAGGTAAAACAGCCAACTTGTTCAGCGGACCTGGTCCACGTCGACGAGGTCGACGCGAATGCCACGGCCGCCGATGGCGCCCACGACGGTACGCAGAGCGCGGGCGGTACGGCCGTTGCGGCCGATCACCTTGCCGAGGTCGTCCGGGTGAACCCGGACTTCCAGCACGCGCCCACGGCGCAGGTTGCGCGAGGCGACCTGCACATCGTCGGGGTTGTCGACAATGCCCTTCACGAGGTGCTCAAGAGCCTCCTCGAGCATGCTCAGGCCTCGGTCGACTCAACGGCGGACGCCGACTCCGCAGCTGCGGGAGCCTCGTCAGCCTTCTTGTCGGCCTTCTTCGCCTTCTGGGTGATCGCCTCGCCCTTGGACTCGTCGGTGCCCTCGAGGCCCTTGGCGAACGCGTCGAACGCGGCACGCTTGTCGGCCTTGGGCTCCGGCTGCAGCAGCGGCGCGGGGGCCGGGAGGCCCTTGTGCGCCTGCCAGTCACCGGTGAGCTTCAGGATGGCCATGACCGGCTCGGTCGGCTGGGCGCCGACGGACAGCCAGTACTGGGCACGCTCCGAGTTGACCTCGATGCGCGAGGGGTTCTGCACCGGGTGGTACAGACCGATCTCCTCGATGGCCCGGCCATCACGGCGGGTACGGGAGTCGGCGACGACGATGCGGTAGTGAGGCGAACGGATCTTGCCCAGACGCTTCAGCTTGATCTTGACTGCCACTGGAGTGGTGTCTCCTGGTCTATGACGTGGTTGGGCACAACAAGATGCCACGTGGGGTTGCGGTACTCGGGGTGCCCGATGGACGCGTCAGCCGGAGGCGAGAGGGTTCCTGTGCGGCTGTCGAGTACAGCTAGCCATTGTGCCACACACCTGTGGCACAGACATCACCCGACCAGCACCCGGCCGACGCCCGGCCGGCACGGCTCCGCACGGGCGTTTACCGGGCGTATCTGGAGTCAGCAAAAGGCTGTCAGCTCGATGCGGCCACCACTTCCGGGATACGGAACGGCTTTCCGCAGCCCCCGCACACGATCGGGGCCTGGGCCAGGACCGAGGGCACGACGCGGACGTTGCGCCCGCAGTCGCAGACGGCCTTGACCCGCACCCCGCCGCCGGACGAGCCGTGCCGGGCGGCAGGCCCGCGGAAGGAGCGCTTGGTGTCCGACGTGGTCGCGACCGTGTGCGCCTTGAGGGCGCGCTGGAGCCGCTCGATCGTCGGCCGGTAGCGCCGCCTCGCCTCGGGGTTGAGCGAGACCAGCGAGAAGCCACTGCTGGGATGCGGCTCCTCGGGGTGGTCGAGGCCCATCTCCTCGGCGATCGCGAGGAATCTGCGGTTGTGGTAGCGGCCGGCGCGCGAGGTGTCACGGACGCCGCGTGCGGCGGCGATGCCGTGGACTGCCTCGTGCAGCAGTCGTTCGAAGGAGAGCTCGGCGCCACAGGCGGACGACGACTCTCCGATCAGGGATTCGGGCGCGGCTAGATCTGGCAGCTCGGGGTGGTACCGCTGAATGTCGGCCCACGCCTGCGCCAGCTCTGCGGCGAGAACAGGTGGTGTCGTGCTCACGTCGTGACAACGAGCCGGGGTGCCCCGGTGTTCCTATTCCGGGCCATCCCAAATAATTTGCACGTACCAGTCAGTTGCCATCGATGCGTCCTGACGAGGGCGGGTGCGCTGATCTGCGGAGGACCCGCCCAGCTCGCATCAACCCGGGTCGTACCAGCGCGTACGCCCCAGCGCGTAGGCAAAGGCCGCACGCCGGGGCATCTGTTGCTCCAGGGGGCGCGAGTGGGGCTCCGGGCGCGGGTGGGCGCCTCAATGGGCACCGGCCACCGACGGCGACAGTACCGGGGGCGCACCGTGACCGCGCCACCGGCCCTTCCCGTGGCGGGATCGGCCGGACGACGGCACTCTGGAACCTGGATCCGCTCCGGCGCGGGGGCGCACGGCAGGGGCACACAAGCATTGCCCTTCAACCCCTGGACTTGGTGACGGATGCGGAGTTCCCTGGCTACGGGGAGTACAAGCGCACGCACACGGGGGAACGTCCATCAGGACACGTAATGACCTCTCGGCGGATTGGGGCGCTTTCGATGACACCAACGCTCGTCCGGCACCACCGGCACCACGCGAACGCAGCCTCCGCGCCGACGGCGGACGCGGGCGCGCGCGCCCGCGACTGGGCCGAGATCCAGGAACGGATGCTGGTCCCGCTGTACGAAGCGGCGTACGCGCGGCTGGAGGTGGGCCCCGCCACCCGGCTGCTCGGCCTCGACTGCGGCTCGGGACTCGCTCTGCTGATCGCCGCGTCGCGAGGCGCGCGTGTGACAGGCGTCGAAGCCGATCCCGACCGGGTCGCGCTGGCCCGTGAGCGCCTGAGCGGTACCGAGGACACACCGGACGAACCCACGCGCCTGTACGAAGGCGAATCGGCGGAGGTCTGCGACGGCGCCGCCCCGGCGTACAACCTCATCACCGCCTTCGAACCGCTCGGCTGTGCGGCCGGCGACTCCGAGGGACTGGCCGCGGCGCTCACAAGCGCGATACCGCTCGCCGAGCGCGGCAGCGCGGTGGTGCTGGTGGGATGGGGCCCGCCCGAGCGCTGCGCGACCTCCTCGGTGCTGCGGGTCGCTTCGCGGCTCACCGAGACACTGCGCGCCACCGGCGGCGGCGGTGCCGGCCGCGGATGGCGTCCCGCGCTCAGGGACGACCTGGAGGACGCGGCCTCGCGGGCCGGTCTGAAGCCGGACGGCTCGGGGCGGGTCGCGTGCCCCTTCGGTTACGCCGACATGGACAGCGCCGTACGCGGCCTCCTGTCGACCGGGCTCTTCGACGCGGCCGTACGGGCCACGGATCCGGCGCAGGTGGAGAAGGAGCTCGTCGAGGCGCTGCACCCCCATGTGCGGCGGGACGGAACGGTCTGGATGTCGAACGTGTTCCGCTACTTGATCGCGCGTACCCCTTGACACAAGCGCTGTGGGCGCCCACTCCGTGCGAGGAGAGAGCGCCCACAGGGCGTACGTACCTGGCTGGTCAGCCCATGAACTTCTTGAACTCGTCGGGGAGTTCGAAGTCCTGAGGAGCGCTCTGGCCGGCCGGCAGACCCAGTGCGCCGCCCGACTGCGCGGCCTGCTCGCGGCGCTCGGCGGCGGCCTGCTCCTCCAGCTTGCGCTTCAGCGGGTTGCCGCTCTTGCGCTTGCCCTTGGCCTGCTTCTGCTGCTTCTTCTGACGGCCGGGGCCGCCGCCCATGCCCGGAATCCCCGGCATGCCCGGCATTCCGCCGCCCTGGGCCATCTTCGACATCATCTTGCGCGCCTCGAAGAACCGCTCGACGAGGTTCTTCACGGCGCTGACGTCGACACCCGAGCCCTTGGCGACGCGGGCACGGCGCGAGCCGTTGATGATCGTCGGGTCGTGACGCTCGGCGGGGGTCATCGACTTGATGATCGCGGCGGTACGGTCCACGTCGCGCTCGTCGATGTTGGCGATCTGCTCCTTGATCTGCCCCATGCCCGGCATCATGCCGAGCAGCTTGGAGATCGAGCCCATCTTCCTGACCTGCTCCATCTGAGCCAGGAAGTCATCGAGCGTGAACTCCTTGGGACCCTTCGCCAGCTTGGCCGCCATCGCTTCGGCCTCTTGCTGGCTGAAGGTCTGCTCGGCCTTCTCGATCAGCGACAGCATGTCGCCCATGCCGAGGATGCGGGACGCCATGCGGTCCGGGTGGAACGCGTCGAAGTCGTCCAGCTTCTCGCCGTTGGACGCGAACATGATCTGGCGGCCGGTCACCTTGGCGATCGACAGCGCGGCGCCACCACGGGCGTCACCGTCGAGCTTGGACAGCACCACGCCGTCGAAGCCGACGCCGTCGCGGAAGGCCTCGGCGGTGTTGACCGCGTCCTGGCCGATCATCGCGTCGACGACGAAGAGGATCTCGTCGGGGCTGACGGCGTCGCGGATGTCCGCGGCCTGCTGCATCATTTCCTGGTCGATACCGAGGCGGCCCGCGGTGTCGACGATGACGATGTCGTGCAGCTTGTTCTTGGCGTACTCGATCGAGTCCTTGGCGACCTTGACCGGGTCACCGGAGCCGTTGCCGGCCTCCGGCGCGAACACCGCGACACCGGCGCGCTCGGCGACGACGCTCAGCTGGTTGACGGCGTTGGGGCGCTGGAGGTCACAGGCGACCAGGATCGGCGAGTGGCCCTGGCCCTTGAGCCACAGGCCCAGCTTTCCGGCGAGGGTCGTCTTACCGGCACCCTGGAGACCCGCGAGCATGATCACGGTGGGCGGGTTCTTGGCGAACCGCAGCCGCCGGGTCTCGCCACCGAGGATGCCGACAAGCTCCTCATTGACGATCTTGATGACCTGCTGCGCGGGATTCAGCGCGGCAGAGACCTCGGCCCCGGCGGCGCGCTCCTTGATCTGCTTGATGAACTCGCGAACAACGGGCAGCGCGACATCCGCTTCGAGCAGAGCGATACGGATCTCGCGCGCGGTGGCGTCGATGTCCGCCTCGGACAAGCGGCCCTTGCCCCGCAAATTCTTGAAAGTGCTCGCCAAGCGGTCGGAAAGAGTATCGAACACGGCGCTCGTCGGTCCTCAAGGTCGGGGGTGGGGCAGGTCAATCGCCCTCCAGGGTATCCGGACCTCGCCAAGCGGAAAGCCCTCGCCCGTACTAAGTACGGGCGAGGGCTGATCCCCGCCGCTGCGGGGAGCGCTTCGATACCCTCTCGGGCCGTCTCGCGGCGACCGGGTCACCCCCGCGCGTGCAGGGAGCGCGTACGCGACGTGAACACCCGCAGGCGGCAGGAGGTTACGCCGCTGCCCACCTCAGAGCCTCTTCCAGGACCTTGGCCACCGCCGCCGCGTCACCGTCCGGGAGCGGGGCGCCCTCCGCCCCCGTGACGTAGAACGCATCGACCGCGTTCGCGCCCAGGGTGCTGATGTGTGCGCTGCGCACGCGTACCTTCGCCGCCTCCAGGGCGTGGCCGATGCGGTGCAGCAGGCCCGGCGCGTCCTGGGCGCGGACCTCGATCACCGTCGCGAGGCGGGATCCGGCCGGGGCCACCGTGACGCGCGGCGGCGGTGCCTGGGCGCCGCGCCTGCGCGGGTTCTTCTCGTACGCGCGCTCCCGCTCGGCAAGGCGGGACGGGATGTCCAGCGAGCCGTCCAGGGCGCGTACCAGGTCCGCCCGCAGCCGGGTGGCCTGCGGCAGCGACCCGTACTCGGCCGCCACCCGCCAGTCGAGCAGCAGTACGCCGGCCCGCGCATCCGGGCCGTCCGCCCAGTCCGGCAGCTCGGCGGCCCGCAGTTCCGCCGTGCGTACGGTCAGCCGGTGCATCGCCAGAACGCCGGCCACGGCGGGCAGGACACCCGGCTGGTCCGGTACGGCGATCAGCAGCTCGACGCCCAGCGGCTCCGGCTCCTCCCCCGCCTCCTTCCCGTGCCCCTCCGTCTGTGCGCGCAGCGAGAGCACCGGCCCGCCGGTACGGAACGCCTCGATGGCGAGACGTTCCTGCTCGGCGCTCGGAGCGACGGGTTCCGGTGCAGCGGGTTCCTCGCCCGCGAGGACGGCGGCGACCCGCTTCACCAGGTCGGTGACGAGTGAGGCGCGCCAGGTGGACCAGGCTGCGGGCCCGGTGGCCAGCGCGTCGGCCTCAGTGAGGGCGTGCAGGAGTTCGAGGGTCCCGGTGGCGCCGACCGCGTCGGCGACCGCGCGCACCGTTGCCGGGTCGTCCAGGTCGCGGCGGGTCGCGGTCTCGATGAGGAGGAGATGCTGGCGTACGAGCGTGGCGATGACAGCCACATCCGACCGGTCGAAGCCGATCCGGGTGGCGATGTCGCGCGCGATGATCTCACCGGCCACCGAGTGGTCACCGGGCCAGCCCTTGCCGAAGTCGTGCAGCAGGGCGGCGATCAGCAGCAGGTCGGGCCGGTGGACGCGGCGGGTGAGCGCGGAGGCCCGTACGGCCGTCTCGACCAGGTGCCGGTCCACGGTCCAGGTGTGCACGGGGTTGCGCTGCGGGCGGCACCGCACCCGCTCCCAGTCCGGCAGCAGCAGCGTGATGAGGCCTTCGGCCTCCAGCGCCTCCCACACCCCCACCGTCGCGTCGCCGGCGCCGAGCAGCGTGACGAGTTCCTCGCGCGCCTCCGCCGGCCACGGCACCGGCAGTGGCCGTGCGACCGCCGCCAGGCGGCGTACGGCGTGCAGGGAGACCGGCAGCCCCGACTGGGCGGCAGCGGCGGCCGCCCGCAGCGGGAGGACCGCGTCGCGCTCGGGGCGCGCGGTACGGGCGAGCACCACCTCGCCGTCCTGCTCGACGACGCCCTCGGCCAGCGGGGTGCGCTCGGGCGCGGTCTTGCTGCCGAGCATGGCGCGCAGCCTCGGGCGGACGGACCGGGCGCGCAGGACCCGGTTCACCTCGCGCCAGGTGACGTCGCTTGCGTACGAGATGGTGCGCGCCGCCTCGTACACCTCCCGCAGCAGCGTGTCCGCGTCCAGCAGCCCCAGCGCGGCGGCGACCTGGTCCTGCTCCTGGAGGGCGAGGCGGTCGGTGGCGCGCCCGGTGGTCAGGTGCAGTGCGTCGCGTACGTCGAGGAGCCGGCGCCGCGCCGCGTCGAGGCCCTCGCGCGGGGCGTCCGCGACCCAGGAGGCGGCGACGGCGCGCAGGGCGGTGGCGTCGCGCAGGCCGCCGCGCGCCTCCTTGAGGTCGGGTTCGAGGAGGTACTGGAGCTCCCCCGACCGCACTGCCCGTTCCTGGCACAGCTCGTGGAGTTCGGGCAGCCGCTTGGGGGCGAGATTGCGCCAGTCGGCGAGTACGGCGGTGCGCAGACCCGCCGTAACCCCGAGGTCGCCCGCGATGTGGCGGGCGTCGAGGAGTCCGAGGTGCACCTTGAGGTCCTCGCCGGCGGTTTTGCGGGCCTCGGCGGGTGTGCGTACGGAATGGTCCAGGTCGAGGCCCAGGTCCCAGACCGGGTACCAGACCCGGTCGGCGAGAGCGGCGAGAGCGCCCTTCTCCGCCCGCCCGTCGTGCAGGAGCAGCAGGTCGAGGTCGCTGCGCGGCGACAGCTCGCTTCTCCCGTATCCGCCGACGGCGACGAGGGCCGCGCCGCGCACGCCCACTTCGGCGGCGGCCGTGGTGAACAGTGCGTCCAGCCAGTCGTCGGTCAGCCCGGCGAGGCCGGAACGGCGCGACGGCCCGGACCGCGACTCCTCCTGGAGAAGTCGCAGCCGGGCCGCCGCGTAGCCGCTGGGTCCCGAGTCGTCGGACGGTTCGGTAGGTACTTCTACGCTCGTCACCCAGCAGCTCCCGTTGTGTACGTGCCGGTCAGAGGGCGTCCGGGCCGCGTTCGCCGGTCCGTACCCTGACCGCCGTCTCGACCGGCACGCTCCATACCTTGCCGTCGCCGATCTTGCCCGTACGGGCGGCCTTCACGACCACCTCGATGAGCTCTTCGGCGTCACTGTCCTCGACCAGTACCTCGATCCGGATCTTCGGTACGAGATCGACCGTGTACTCGGCGCCCCGGTAGACCTCGGTGTGGCCGCGCTGGCGGCCGTAGCCGCTGGCCTCGGTGACCGTGAGTCCCTGGACTCCGAAGGCCTGGAGGGCTTCCTTGATCTCGTCGAGCCGGTGCGGCTTCACGACTGCGGTGATGAGCTTCATGCGTCCACCTTCTTGGTCTGCGTCGCGGCGCCGGCCCTGTCGGTCTGGCCCGTCGTGGGGGGTGCGGCCGTACGGGAGGCCGAACCGCCGCCCGCTCCGCTGAAGTCGTACGCGGTCTCGGCGTGTTCGACCTGGTCGATGCCGGAGACCTCGTCGTCCTCGGGGACCCGCATGCCCATCGCCTTGTCAATGACGAAGGCGAGGAGAGCGGAGACCACCAGAGAGTAGGCCAGTACCGCGAAGACACCGACGGCCTGCTTGCCGAGCTGGTCGAGCCCGCCGCCGTAGAAGAGGCCCTTGGCGTCGGACTGGACGCCGCCGGTGGCGAAGAAGCCGACGAGGAGGGAGCCGACGACACCGCCGACGAGGTGGACGCCGATGACGTCCAGGGAGTCGTCGTAACCGAGCTTGTACTTCAGGCCCACGGCCATGGCGCACAGCAGACCGGCGATGGCGCCGACGGCGATCGCGCCGAGCGGGCTGACGGAGCCGCCGGCCGGGGTGATCGCGACGAGGCCCGCGACGGCGCCGGAGGCGGCGCCCAGGGTCGTGAACGAGCCGTGGCGGATCTTCTCGTATCCGAGCCAGGCGAGCATGGCGGCGGCGGTGGCGACCTGGGTGTTGAGGAACATGACGGCGCCCACGCCGTCGTCGTTGCCGAGCCACGAGCCGGCGTTGAAGCCGAACCAGCCGAACCACAGGAGCCCGGCGCCGAGCATCACCAGCGGGAGGCTGTGCGGGCGCATCGGGTCCTTCTTGAACCCGACGCGCTTTCCGATGACGAGGATGACGCCGAGCGCGGCGGCGCCCGCGTTGATGTGGACGGCCGTGCCGCCCGCGAAGTCGATGACGCCCATCTCGAAGAGCCAGCCGCCGGAGCCCCACACCCAGTGCGCGACCGGGAAGTAGACGACCGTGACCCAGAGGGTGACGAACAGCGCCCAGGCGGTGAACTTGACGCGGTCGGCCAGTGCGCCGCTGATCAGGGCGGGGGTGAGGATGGCGAACATCAGCTGGAAGACGGCGAAGACGTAGACCGGGATGGTGTAGCCGTCCCAGAGCTCGGTGACTCCGATGTTGCTCAGTCCGACGTAGTCCGAGGACCAGCCGATGACCGAGCCGACGTCGGTGCCGAACGCGAGGCTGAAGCCGTACAGCACCCACAGGATCGTGACGATCCCGAGGCTGATGAAGCTCATCATCAGCATGTTCAGGGTGGACTTGACCCGGACCATGCCTCCGTAGAAGAAGGCCAGGCCCGGCGTCATGAGCATCACCAGGGCGGAACAGATGAGCATGAAGCCGGTATTGGCGGCAGACAGTTCGATCTTGTCTGCGGCGAGCGTCATGATGCCTGGAGGCATCGGCGTCTCCTCGTCGTCGGTGCGGCCCGTGCGGGGGCGGAGCCTGTTGGCCTGTCGGCAGCAAAGGGATGAGCCGGTTATGCGCCATGAGATTGGCGCAGCGCCGTTTCCGTCGATGCCGCTCGATGTTTCGCCGCAGTGACGAAGAGGTCATGCGTGTTACGTACGGATGAACCGCCGGACCGGGTCGGTGAGCCGCCGATACCCTCTGCCCACGTCATGTACGGGACAGCCCGCACAGCCAAAACCGGCCGCGACGGCTACCCGTTGACCTGGCGGTGGGGGAGCCGAGTCGGCTTCACGGGGTGGCTGTCGCGACCGGCGTCTGTGGTGGCCGCCGACCGGGCCCTCAGACCGCTTCCGCGGCTTCGGGCAGCTGGGCTGCGAGCTGGTCGGTGAGGTCGAGGACCTGGGCGACGTCACCGAAGTCCCTGGCGGCGGTGTCGACGGTCTTGCGGAGGCGGGTATTGACCCGCTCGGAGCGCACGCGCCTGGCGACGCCGAGTGCCTTTTCGGCCAGTACGACGGACTGCTCGGGCTCTCGCTTCAGCAGGTGCACGGTGGCCATGCCGATGAGGTTGAGTGCGTACGACCGCTGGTGCTCGTCGTCCTTGCCGAAGAGCTCGACCGCGCGCTCCATGACGGGCTCGGAGAGCGAGGCGTACGTGGGGCTGCGGCCGGCGACGTAGGCGAGGTCGCGGTAGGAATGGGCGTTCTCGCCGTTGAGCTCGGCCTCGGAGAAGAAGCGGATCCAGTCGGGCTCGGGCTCGCCGTCCAGGCCCGCGTCGGCGAAGGTGTCCTCGGCCATCCGCACGGCGCGTTTGCACTTGCTGGGCTGGCCGATGTTGGCGTAGGCGCGGGCCTCCATCGCATACAGCATGGCCTGGGTCCTGGGGGTGGCGCAGTCGCGGCTGCCGTACTGCGCGAGGTGGATGAGCTCCAGTGCGTCGTCGGGCCGGCCGAGGTGGATCATCTGCCGGCTCATGCTGGACAGGACGTACGACCCGAAGGGCTTGTCGCCCGCTTCCTTGGCGGCGTGCAGGGCGAGGACGAAGTACTTCTGGGCTGTGGGCTGGAGTCCCACGTCGTAGCTCATCCAGCCGGCCAGCTCGGCCAGCTCGGCGGCGCATTTGAAGAGCCGCTTGGAAGTGGCCTCGGGCTGGGGCTCCTGGAGCAGGTCCGTGACCTCGTGGAGCTGCCCGACGACCGCCTTGCGCCGCAGTCCGCCGCCGCACTGGGCGTCCCACTGGCGGAACATCATGGTCGTGGACTCCAGCAGGTCCAGCTCCGGCCTGGAGAGCCGGGACGGCCGCCGCGCGGCCGCGGCGGATTCCGGACGGCCGGGCTCGCCGGCAGGCGCGGGGACGAGCCAGCGCTGCATGGGCTCGATGAGGGCGGGTCCCGCGGCGAGCGCCAGCGAGGTGCCGAGGAACCCGCGCCGGGCGAGCATCAGGTCGCTGCGCGAGAACTCGCTGAGCAGTGCGACGGTCTGCGGGCCCGCCCAGGGCAGATCGACGCCGGACACCGAGGGTGACTGGTGCGCGGAGCGCAGTCCGAGGTCCTCCACGGCGACGACGCTGCCGAAGCGCTCGGAGAAGAGCTCGGAGAGGATGCGCGGGATCGGCTCGCGCGGCTGCTCGCCGTCCAGCCAGCGGCGCACCCGTGAGGTGTCCGTGCTGATGTGGTGGGCGCCCATCTGGCGCGCCCTGCGGTTCACTTGGCGTGCGAGCTCACCCTTGGACCAGCCGCTGCGCACGAACCACGAGCCCAGCTGCTCGTTCGGGCGCTTTCCAGCGTTCGTACCGCCTGCGCCACTGCCGCTCACTGGAACGCCCCCATCCCGCTGAAGCCTCTTTGCCTCGTTGCCCGAACCCCTAACAGAATGCCGTGACTTGCGGCCTGCTGTCCCCGGGATGCGCCCCCTCGAACAGGAAACCGACTTGCCTCCGGCATACCCGCATGCGCGGTCGTTTCCGAGGTTCGTGTACTCAAAGTAATCCTACGATCACGCCTCCGGCCATGGTGATTCCACAAACGCCACCATTCGCCACCCCATCGGATGAACTCCTCCGGCGCCGGGCGCGATTGACTTGACACACGTCGATCGGGAGTCGGCGGAGCGGTGCGCGCCGGAGCGCTCGGCCCGGCCCGCACCACCGCTTATGCCTCGGTGCGCCGCTGGACCGCCTCGACGGCAGCACAGCGTCACAGATTGACTCCAGGACGTAACCACCGGTGCACTGGACCCGTTGGAGGGGCATGGGCTTCACGATCGGCCGGGAGACGCGGTCCGGCTCACGGCGCCGCGGCCGCATGTCGGACTGCACAACGGTGGCTGAGTACACCGGGCTGTGGGGCTGGGCGGTCGTGCCGGGCGCCAGAGCCTCGGCAACGGGCTCCGCGGTGCGGGAGTGCTCGTGCGGCGATACGTCGTGCCCGGCGCCGGGGGCTCACCCGCTGGACTTCGCGCCCGAGGTGCCGGCGGGTGCGACCCTCGACGACGTCACGAAGACGTGGTCCGACTTCCCCGGGGCGTCGGTGCTGCTGCCGGTTGGGCGTACGTTCGATGTCATCGAGGTCGCCGAGGCCGCGGGGCGGCGGGCGCTCGTACGGCTGGAGCGGATGGGGCTGCCGGTGGGGCCGGTCGCCGCGACTCCTGACGGGCGGGCGCACTTCTTCGTCGCGCCGGGTGCCGCGTCGGAGCTGCCGCGCCTTCTCTACCGGATGGGGTGGGACGACGCGGACCTCGACCTGCGCGGTCTTGGTCCTGGCGACCACATCGTGGCCCCGCCGTCCGATCTGGCCGGGCTCGGGCCGGTGCGCTGGCTTCGGCCGCCCTCCCTGGACACGGCCCAGTCGCCGCCGCAGGCGAGGCTGCTGCTGGGGACCCTGGCGTACGTGGCACACCGGTCGCCGGCGGCGTAGGGGCGTCCCTTCCCGCGCCGGACGGGCTGAAAGTTGCCGCAACGCGGCACTGTTCAGCCCCTCCGGCGTTTGAGGAGCGGGGTCTGGGGCGGAGCTCCAGTTCGGGAAGGGGCGGGGTGGGGAACAAGCCTCCGCAGGGCCGGGCGCGGCGGCGTTAGTCGCCGATCAGGGCGTCGACGAACGCCTCCGGCTCGAACGGGGCCAGATCGTCCGCACCCTCACCCAGGCCGACGAGCTTCACCGGTACGCCCAGCTCGCGCTGCACCGCGATCACGATGCCCCCCTTCGCCGTGCCGTCCAGCTTCGTCAGCACGATGCCGGTGATGTCCACGACCTCCGCGAACACCCGCGCCTGCACCAGACCGTTCTGCCCGGTCGTCGCGTCCAGCACCAGCAGCACCTCGTCCAGCGGTCCGTGCTTCTCCACGACGCGCTTGACCTTGCCGAGCTCGTCCATGAGCCCCGCCTTGGTGTGCAGCCGGCCCGCCGTGTCGATGAGTACGACGTCCGCGCCCTCGGCGATACCTTCCTTCACCGCGTCGAAGGCGACCGACGCCGGGTCGCCGCCCTCGGGCCCGCGCACCGTGCGCGCGCCGACCCGGTCGCCCCAGGTCTGGAGCTGGTCGGTGGCGGCCGCGCGGAAGGTGTCCGCGGCGCCCAGCACCACGCTGCGCCCGTCGGCCACCAGCACACGCGCGAGCTTGCCCGTGGTCGTGGTCTTGCCGGTGCCGTTGACGCCGACGACCATGACGATGCCCGGTACGTCGGTGGCGCTCTCGGTCTTGACCGCGCGGTCCATGTCCGTACCGAGCAGGTTCAGCAGCTCCTCGCGGAGCAGTGCGCGCAGCTCGTCCGGCGTACGCGTGCCGAGCACCCGTACGCGCTCGCGCAGCCGCTCGACCAGTTCCTGGGTCGGGGCGACGCCGACATCCGCGGTGAGCAGCGTGTCCTCGATCTCCTCCCAGGTGTCCTCGTCGAGGTGCTCACGGGAGAGCAGGGTCAGCAGACCCTTGCCGAGCGTGTTCTGCGAACGGGCGAGCCGGGCGCGCAGCCGCACCAGGCGGCCGGCGGCCGGCTCGGGGATCTCGATCTCGGGCGCGACGGGTTCGGCGACGACCGGGTCCTCGACGGCGACGGGCTCCTCGACGGCGGTCGACGCGTCGGGGAGGTCCACCTCCTCGATGGTCCGGCGCGCTTCGTCGCGCGGTGGCGCCGCGTCCTCGCCGACCTGCGGTTCGGCGGGCGGGGCGGTGACGGTCGGCGTGGTCGGCGGCGCCTGGGGCGGCAGCTGCTTCTTCTTGCGGCTGCTGACCACGAGCCCGCTGATGGCGCCGATTGCGACCAGGGCGATGACTACAGCAAGGATGACGATTTCCATAACTCACCCAGTATCAGCCACAGCCATACGCACAGAGCCTTATGGGAGGATCACACGAGGCGCTTGCGTAGGATTTGGACCTTTTGGGGGGACCGCACGCTGGTGTGCCCGTAAGATGCTGTTCGTTCCCCCCACCCCTGCACGGAGTTCCCCCATGCCTGAAACGTCCGCCCCGGTCGAGTCCGAGGGCGCGATAGAGACCCGCGGTCTTGAGCCCGTACCCGACAGCGAGCGCTCGGGCCGCGTCCGTGAACTCTTCCCCACCTGGGTCGCCGCCAACATCAGCGTGCTCCTGCTCACGATGGGCGCCGGCCTGGTCGTCTTCAACGGCCTGAATTTCTGGCAGGTACTGACCGTGGCCGTCGCGGCGCCCGTCGTCTCGTACGGACTCGTCGGCCTGATCTCGATCGCGGGCAAGCGCGGCGGGTCCCCGGGCATGGCGCTCTCCAGGGCGGTGTTCGGCCAGCGGGGCAATCTCTTCCCCGGCTCGCTGATCTGGGTCGCGCGCTGGGGCTGGGAAACGATCAACGCGGTGACCGGGGCGTACGCCGTCCTCACGGTCCTCGATCTGCTCTTCGGCATCGAGAGCAACACCGCGCTCATCGTCGTGACGCTGCTGCTCTTCGTCGGCTGCACCTTCCTCGTCTCCGGTCTGGGCATCAACGCCCTGCGCCGGTGCAGCACCTGGTCGACGTACCTCTTCGGCGCCTTCAGCGTGCTCGTGCTGGTCTACCTGATCGCCGGCACCGACTGGTCCGCCGTGTTCGCCAAGCCGGCCGGTTCGACCGCGATGATGATCGCGGGCATCGGCACGATCGCGGCGGGCGGCATCAGCTGGGTCCCCTCGGGCCCGGACTTCACCCGCTACCTGCCGCGTACGGCGTCGGGCAAGGGCCTGGTCTCCGCCACCATCGGTGGCGCGGGCGTCGTCGTCCTGCCCATGGTGCTGATGGGCGCGGTCATGGCCGTCAGTACGCCGGACCTGGCGTCGGCCACCGATCCGGTGTCGTTCATCGGTGAGCTGCTGCCGACCTGGATCGCCGTTCCGTACCTGCTGATCGCCCTGATCGGCATGCTGCTGATCAACTCGATGTCGATGTACTCGGCAGGCTTCACCGCGCAGACGCTGGGCATCAACGTGTCGCGCGCCTGGGCCGTGAGCGTCAACGCGATCATCAGCCTGATCTTCGGCTTCCTGCTGATGGTGGTGGCGACGAGCTTCTTCGGTTCGTTCATCTCCTTCCTGACGCTGCTGGCCGTGGCGTTCTCGGCGTGGATCGGTGTCTTCGGTGTGGACATGCTGAGCCGTCGTACGTACGACGGTGAGGCCCTGATGGACACCACCCGCACCAGTGGCTACTGGTACCGGGGCGGTTTCGCCTGGCAGGCCATGACGGCATGGGGCGTCGCGCTGGTGGCGGGCCTGCTGTTCACCAAGGTCGACTGGTTCGCCGGGCCGCTCGCCGGTTCCTGGATCGGGCGCAACGGGCTGGGCTGGGCGGCGACGGTCGTCGTGGCGGCGGCGCTGTACGCGGTGCTGCCGAGGACGAAGCCGGTGGCTCAGGAGCCGGAGGCCGAGGCGGCGCGGCCCGAGTCCGAGCCCGTCGGAAGCCTGTCCAACTGACGCGACGTCAACTAACGTCCCCCTTCGCCACATCCACACGCCGGCGGAGGGGGACGTTCGTATGGCCTTCACAGTGGTCCGCTTCAACCTCGTCGATCCCGACGCGACCCCCGACACCCACGCGGCCCGCTATCGCGCCGCCCTGGAGATGGCCACGTACGCCGACGACCGGGGCATCGGAACCGTCCAGACCGAGGAGCACCACGGCACCGCCAACGGCTGGCTGCCCTCCCCCTTCGTCTTCGCCGGCTCGGTCCTGGGCGCGACCCGGCGCATCACGGTCACCGTCTCCGCGATCATCGGGCCGCTGTACGAGCCGCTGCGGCTGGCCGAGGACATCGCCGTACTCGACCTGATCGGCAAGGGGCGCCTGGTCACGGTGGCGGGCATCGGATACCGGCCGGAGGAGTACGAGCAGTTGGGCGTCGACTGGGGGCGGCGCGGCAGGCTCCAGGACGAGGTGCTCGAAACGCTGCTGCTGGCGTGGACCGGGGAGCCCTTCCCGTACCGGGGCAGGACCGTGCGCGTCACGCCGCGCCCGTACACCCAGCCGCATCCGCTCCTGCTGGTCGGCGGGTCCTCGCAGGCGGCGGCCCGGCGCGCGGCGCGGCTCGGTCTGCCGTTCTTCCCGAGCGCGCACCTGCCGGAGCTGGAGTCGTACTACCACGAGCGGCGGGCGGAGTTCGGGACCGAGGGCTTCTGCATGATGCCGACGGCCGAGACGCCGCTGCTGCATGTCGCGGAGGATCCGGACCGCGTCTGGGCCCAGTACGGCGAGCACTTCCTGCACGAGGCGCAGACGTACGCCTCCTGGCAGTCCAAGGACATCAAGTCGGCCGTACGCTCGCGGGCGACCAGCGTCGACGAGCTGCGCCAGGAAGGGGTCTACCGCGTCGTGACCCCGGAGGAGTGCGTGGCACTGGCCGCCGGCAGTCTCGTACTGCATCCGCTGTGCGGCGGGATGCCGGTGGACGAGGGCTGGCGCAGCCTGCAGCTGTTCGCGGAAGACGTACTGCCCCGGCTCAACGGGTGAGCCGGGGCAGTGCCGTGTTCGAGGAGAGGGGCAGCGGGGGTTAGCCCATCTCCTCCAACGCCTTGCCCTTGGTCTCCTTCACGAACTTGAGCACGAAGGGGATCGAGAGCACGGCGAAGAATGTGTAGATCACGTACGTCCCCGAGAGGTTCCACTCGGACAGGCTCGGGAAGCTCGCGGTGATCGCCCAGTTGGCGATCCACTGCGCGGAGGCGGCGACGCCGAGCGCGGCGGCGCGCAGCCGGTTCGGGAACATCTCGCCGAGGAAGACCCAGACGACGACACCCCACGAGAGGGCGAAGAAGAGCACGAAGATGTGGGCGGCGATCAGCGCGACGATGCCCTGGGTGTGCGGCAGCTTGCCGTCGATCAGGTTCGCGGAGAAGGCCCAGGCTTCGAAGGCTAGGGCGATCGCCATACCGGTCGAGCCGATGAGCGCGAGCGGCCGGCGGCCGATCCGGTCGACGAAGATCATGGCGATCACGGTGCCGACGATGTTGATGATCGACGTGGTGAACGAGTAGAAGAACGAGTCGCTCGGGTTGATGCCGACGGACTGCCACAGCGTCGCGGAGTAGTAGAAGGCGACGTTGATGCCGACGAGCTGCTGGAAGACGGAGAGGCCGATGCCGACCCAGACGATGGGCAGGAAGCCGAAGCGGCTGCCGAGCAGGTCCTTGAAGGTGGACTTGTGCTCGCTGCGCATGGCCTCCTCGATCTCGACGACGCGCAGGTCGAGGTCGATGTTCTTGCCTTCGACGTCGGCCAGGATCTCCTTGGCCCTGTCGACCTTGCCGACGGAGATCAGGAAGCGCGGCGACTCGGGGATGGCGAAGGAGAGCAGACCGTAGAGGACGGCCGGGACCACCATCACGCCGAGCATGACCTGCCAGGCCTCGATGCCGAACAGCTTGCCGCGCTGGTCGCCGTCGGCAAGGTTGAGGATGCCCCAGTTGACGAGCTGGGAGACGGCGATGCCGATGACGATGGCGGCCTGCTGGAAGGCGCCGAGGCGGCCGCGGTACGCCGGCGGGGCGACCTCGGCGATGTACGCCGGGCCGATGACCGAAGCCATACCGATGGCGATGCCGCCGAGCACCCGCCAGAAGGCCAGGTCGTACAGGGCGAACGGCAGCGCGGAGCCGACGGCGCTGACGGTGAACAGCGCGGCAGCGATCTGCATGACGCGGATCCGGCCGATGCGGTCGGCGATGCGGCCCGCGGTGGCGGCGCCGACGGCACAGCCGATCAGGGCGATGGCGATGACCTGGGCGAGGGTGCCGGATCCTACGTCGTACTTCCCGCGGATGCCTTCGACAGCGCCGTTGATCACCGAGCTGTCGTAGCCGAAGAGGAAACCGCCCATCGCGGCTGCCGCCGTGATGAAGATGACGTGGCCGAGGTGGTCCGGGTGGGCCTCGCGGGCTCCGGACGCCAGTGGTTTCGCAGTGCTGGTCACATCAACTCCTGGTGCCTGGCCGCGTCGCCTGGCGTGGGGGGCAAGCAGTGCAAGTGGGGCACAGCATCGCGCCGCGCACCACTTGAAGGTAAAAACGACGCTGCCGAGACTATTCCTTCAGGTTTCGAAGTCAAGAGGTGAGGAACGTGAAATTCACAGGCCAGACACCTCTGCTTGCGTTCAAGTTGTGAAGATGACAGTGGGCGTCTCAGCGGAGCCGCTGGCTGATGACCTTTGAGACGCCGTCCCCCTGCATGGACACGCCGTACAGCGCGTCGGCGACCTCCATCGTCCGCTTCTGGTGAGTGATCACGATCAGCTGGGAGCTCTCCTGGAGTTCCTCCATGATCCGGATCAGCCGCTGGAGATTGGTGTCGTCGAGCGCGGCCTCGACCTCGTCCATGACGTAGAACGGGCTCGGCCTGGCCTTGAAGATCGACACCAGCATGGCCACGGCCGTCAGCGACCGCTCACCGCCGGAGAGCAGCGACAGCCGCTTGACCTTCTTGCCCGGCGGTCTGGCCTCGACATCCACCCCCGTGGTGAGCATGTTGTCGGGATCCGTCAGAATCAGCCGGCCCTCACCGCCAGGGAAGAGCCGCGAGAAGACTCCTTCGAACTCCCGCGCCGTGTCCTGGAACGCCTCGCTGAAGACCTGCTCGACGCGCTCGTCGACCTCCTTGATGACCTGCATCAGGTCGGTGCGCGTCTTCTTCAGGTCTTCAAGCTGCTCGGACAGGAACTTGTGGCGCTCCTCCAAGGCCGCGAACTCCTCCAGGGCGAGCGGGTTCACCTTCCCGAGCTGCTGATACGCCCGTTCGGCCGCCCTGAGCCGCTTCTCCTGCTCCGCGCGCACGAACGGCCGCGGCTGGTTGCGGGGGTCCTGCGGATCCTCCGGCACGTCCTCGCCCTCGGCGGGCGGCGACGGAGGTACGGGCTGGTCGGGCCCGTACTCCGCCACCAGTCCCGCGGGCTCCACCCCCAACTCCTCCAGCGCCTTGGACTCCAGCTGCTCGATGCGCAACCGCTTCTCGGCGCCCAGCACCTCGCCGCGGTGGACCGAATCCGTCAGCTTGTCGAGCTCGCCCTTGAGGTCCCGGCCGCGGCCGCGCTCGGCCGCCAGGTCGCGCTCACGCTCCGCCTTGGCCGCCTCGGCCGCGGCCCGCTCCTCGGCGGCCCGTACGAGCGAGACCTCGACGTGCGCGAGCAGCTGGCGCGCACCGGACGCGACGGCCGCCGCCACCTGCGCCTCGTGGCGCAGCCGGGCGCGCCGCTGTTCGGCACGCGCCCTCGCCTCACGCTCGGCGCGCGCCCCCCGGTCGAGCGCGTCCGCGCGCCCCGCGAGCCCCTTCACCCGCTCCTCGTGCGTACGCGCCTGGAGCCTGGCCTCCATCTCGGTCTGGCGGGCGTTGGCCCCGTCGGCGGCGAGCCGGTCCCGCACGGACGTGTCCGGCTCCTCCTGTACGGGCGCCTCCTCGGCCACCAGCAAACGCTCCGCCAGCTCCTGCGCCTCCTCGACGGCCCGCTCCAGCGCCTCCTGGGCCCTGGCGGCGGCAGCGGCCGACCGCTCGGCCTCGCCGGCGGCGCCGCGCGCCTGCCCGGCGAGCCGCCCGAGCTGCTGGGCGACGCCCGATTTCTCCCGGTCGGCGGCGCTTCGCCGCCGGCCCAGCTCCTCGACGAGCAGGGCGCATTCGTTACGCCGCTCCTGCGCCCGGTGCTGCGCCCCGGCCAGCTCCTCGCACCGTACGGCCAGGTCCTCCAGCTCGGCGGCGGCCTCGTCGACGGATGCCTGCACCTCCAGCAGACTGGGCGCCCCGGCCGACCCGCCCTGCGCGAAGTACGCCCCGAGAACATCGCCCTCAGCGGTCACAGCGGTCAGCGAGGGCCGCGCCGCAACCAGATCCTCGGCGTCCTCCAGCGTCCCGACGACCACCATGTCCCGCACCAGCCGCCGCACGGCGGGCATCAGCTCGGCGGGCCCCCGCACCAGATCGGCAACAGCCGGAGCCGCACCCTGCCCCGATACGCCGTGATGCCGTCCGGCAGCGTCGCCGTCGGCGGACCCAGCGGCCTCCGCGACCGGGACCGCCGGCGCGCCCGGCAGAAGCACCGCTCGGCCCGCGTCCTGTTTGCGCAGGAGGCGAATCGCTTCGGCGGCCGTGGCCGGGTCCGTCACCGCGATCGCGTCGGCCGCCGCGCCCAGCGCCGCCGCCACCGGGACCTCGTAACCGGGGGCCACTGTAAGGAGCTCCGCCGCCGGGCCCAGCAGGCCGGTCAGCCGGGGCTGCGCGGCGAGCAGTGCTCCCGTGCCGTCCTTGCGCCGCAGCCCCAGGGCCAGCGCGTCGTGCCGGGCGGACGTCGCCGCCCGGCGGCGCTCGGCGGAGGTGGCCGCTTCCCGGGCCGCCGTGAGCGCGGTCTCCGCCTCGGCGAGGTCGCGTCTGGCCGCCTCGTGCTGTTCGGCCAGGTCGGACTCGCCCGCGTCCAGCACGTCCACTTCGGCTTTGAGCTGCTCGTACTCCGCCTGCGCGGCGGCGGCCCGCTCCCGCGCGCCCTCGTGCGCGGCGGCCAGCCGGTCGATCTCCGCCTGGGCCGAGCCGACCCTGCTACGGGCCGCGTTGACCTGGCCGTTCAGCCGGACGAGGCCCTCGCGCCGGTCGGCGATGGCGCGGGCCGCGTCCTTGAGCCTGCGTTCCTCGGCGGCCAGCTCGCGCTCCAGTCCCGCGCGGTGCTCGACCGTGTCCTCCAGCGCCCGCTGCGCCGCCTCCAGCGCGGCTTCGAGCTCCGCCTCCTGCTCGCGGATCTTCGCGGCCTCGCGCTCCATGTCTTCCGGATCGCGCCCGCGCCGCTCCTCCTCCGGGGCGGCGGTCGTCGCGCTCTTCACCCGGGCGTCGGCCAGCGAGACCGTGCCGCGCACCCGCTCCGCCAGCTGCGACAGCTCGTACCAGGTCTGCTGCGCCCGCTGGAGTCGCGGAGCGAGGCGGCGTACCTCTTCCTCCAGCTCCGCCTCCCGCGCCAGCGCGGCCCGCAGCTGCGCCTCGGCCGCGTCCTTGCGCTCCTTGAGCGCCGCCTCGTCGGCGATCTCGGCGCGCAGTGCCTCGCGAAGCTTCACCAGGTCGTCGGCGAGCAGCCGCAGCCGGGAGTCGCGCAGGTCGGCCTGGATGACGGCGGCCCGCCGCGCGACCGCCGCCTGCCGGCCCAACGGTTTGAGCTGCCGGCGCAGTTCATTGGTCAGGTCCTGTATGCGCGAGAGATTCGCCTGCATCGCGTCCAGCTTCCGCAGCGCCTTCTCTTTCCGCTTGCGGTGCTTGAGGACGCCCGCGGCTTCCTCGATGAACGCCCGGCGCCCCATCGGATCGGCATGCAGTACGGAGTCCAGCTGGCCCTGCCCGACGATCACGTGCATCTCGCGCCCTATCCCGGAGTCGGAGAGCAACTCCTGGATATCGAGCAGCCGGCACGTATCGCCATTGATCTGATATTCGCTGCCGCCGTTGCGGAACATGATCCGCGTAATGGTGACTTCGGCGTACTCGATGGGCAGCGCCCCGTCGGAGTTGTCGATCGTCAGCGAGACCTCGGCGCGCCCGAGCGGCGGCCGCCCGGTCGTACCGGCGAAGATGACGTCCTCCATCTTGCCGCCGCGCAGCGACTTCGCGCCCTGCTCTCCCATCACCCACGACAGGGCGTCCACCACGTTGGACTTGCCCGAGCCATTCGGGCCCACGACGCAGGTGATCCCTGGTTCGAACCGCAGCGTCGTGGCCGATGCGAATGATTTGAAACCGCGGAGAGTCATGGCCTTGAGATGCACCGCCGCACTCTACCTTTCACCGCCGGTTTCACCTCTGAAGGTGCAGGGCACATCAGACGGTAAGCGAAGAGGTCTACAGACGGGGCGCAAAGAAAGAAGGGACGCCGAAGCGTCCCTTGCAATGTGTTGCTGGTAGATCTTGAAGCAGATCTCAAGCGGCTGATACGGACAGCCTGACGGGCTCGGATTCTCCTACGAGCCGTGTCAGGTGAGCGCAGGCTCCGCCTGGGGTACGTCGATGTCGATGCTGTCGAGCAGCGAATCTCCGCGGTGGTGAGCGGCGGCGCTGAGCGCGTCGTTCTCGGACTGAATCCGGTTGAGCTCGGATTCAAGATCCTGGACGCGCTGCTGAAGCCGTCGCATCTCGGCGAGGAGTCGCGGGTCGGAACCGCCGACGTAACCGAGAAGCGCCTTTGCCATGATGGATGGTCCTCCACACTGAGTGACCGACCGAAGCGGTGGTGGGTCGTGAGGGAATCGCACCCGCGGTGCTTGTCATCTCTGTTGTTCTCAATGCCAAACAGCTAAGGTGCGCGGGGCTTCCAGAGTCTCACCAAAAAGTTTGACGGTCAACACGATCACGCCCCGTATCGCTGGGCAGCCCGGGAGCGGGCAGCCGCGGAATGCGCGGTGCCGCCTCTTCTGCGGGGCCCTGGGGGCGTAGAGATCATCCGTAGTCGGCAGCTTTCCACGACAGGCGTTTCTTGGCAACCACCAGGTCGTTTCTGTCCCAGGCACCTGACACGGGCAGCTGCGGAATGCGCCGGAGGCGCCCCCGAGCCACGAATGATCACCGGATCGCGAAGCTCGTATAACCGCCGCGCGGTGTGCCCCAGATCTCTGTCACTCCGTCGACCCGCCCGGGAGTGTCGGCCGAGCGCAGCCATTCCAGCAGACGGTGGCAATTCTCACGCGGTCCCTCCGCCACCACCTGTACCCGGCCGTCGTCCAGGTTGAGGGCGAAGCCGGTGATGCCGCCGATTTCCAAAGCGTTTTCCCTGGTGAACCAGCGGAAGCCCACTCCCTGTACGCGACCGCGTACCCAGGCGGTGAGCCGCACGTCTTCGTTCATGACTGCACGCTAACTGGCCAATTGCTCACGAGGCACTTCGCCCCCACGCGTCATGGCGTACAGTCCCGACGAAATGAGGCCTCACCCATTCGGGTGAGGCGCATTGACGTTGACCACGTCGAGTAAGCATTGAGGAAGGCACAGCAGATGGGACGCCATCGTCGCTCCGCCGCCGGACCCGTAGCAGCAGACCACGCGGACGCCCCGGCAGGCCGGTATCAGGGTGGTGCGCGCCGCCGGAAGAAGCGAGCCGCGCCCGTACGCACGGGGCTGCTCGGGGTCTCCGCCGCCGTGGCCATGGGCGCCGTGGCGGTGGCCTCCGGGCTGCTTCCCGGCGGGGAGAACTACTCCTTCAGCGGCGGGTCGGCCGACCAGATCCGCACCGAAGGTCCGCCCGAGCTCCAGCCGCAGGGCGGCACCTCGGTGGAGCCCACGGACCAGACGTCCTCGCCCGCCGCCGAGGACACCGGACGCGCGCAGGCGCCCTCGAAGTCCCCGTCGCCGAAGCCGAAGGCACCGCAGCCCACGCAGCCCTCCGAGAAGCCGTCCGCCGAGCCGTCGGCGAAGCCCTCCGAGCGCAGGACGGCCGCCCCGGACAGCCGCGCCAAGCAGCCGGTCGCGCCCGAGAAAAGCCAGAGCCCGAAGCCCGACCGCGTCGCGCCCACTCCCCCGGCCAGGATCCCGGGCCTCGGCAACGGCAACGCCGCGGGCTCCGGCAGCGAAGCCACCGCCGAGGCCACCGTCGTAGCCCTGGTGAACCAGGAGCGGGCGGCGGCCGGCTGCGCCCCGGTCCGGGCCGACGGCCCCCTGGCCGCGCTGGCCGAGGACTTCAGCCAGGACATGGCAGCCCGCGGTTTCTTCGATCACACCGACCCGGACGGGGCGACCCCCTGGGACCGCGCCGAAAAGGCGGGCATCAGCGGCCTGGGCGGCGAGAACATCGCCCGCGGCCAGGCCGACGCCCAAGCCGTGATGGATGCCTGGATGAACAGCGAAGGCCACCGGGCGAACATACTGAACTGCGACTTCAAGACCCTGGGCGTCGGCGTGCACATGGGCCCCGGCGGCCCCTGGTGGACGCAGAACTTCGGCTTTTGAGCTTTCCGCAGGTCAGCGGCCTAGTCTGACGCTTGGGCCGTGTCAGGGCCGTCGGCGGCCCGGCTTTGGCGAGCGAAGACCCCATCAACGGCGGCCCGCGTCCGGGTCTCGCTGTTCGGCATCAGGTGCGTGTAGGTCCGGAGGGTGTAGCCCGGATCGTGGTGCCCGAGATACTCGCTCAGTGCCTTGATGCTCTCCCCCGCGTCGAGGAGGACCGAGGCGTAGAAGTGCCGCAGCGCGTGCATGCCGTTCTCGCGACCGGTCGTTATGCCGGCCGAACGCAGGGCGGGACGCCAGACGCGATCGTTGAAGCGGTTTCGGTTCAGCGCCAGCCCTTCAGCGCTGACGAAGATGAGGGCTGCCGTCACCGGCGGCCCGTCCACGGTCTTCCACGGCAGCGTGACCTCTGTGGGCTTGTGCCGAGTGATGTGAGCCGCGAGTGCGAAGGCCACCGACTCGGGGAGCGGTACGTCACGCTCCTTGCCACCCTTGGGCGGGGCGAACACGGCGCGGCTGCCGAGCAGCTTGACTTGGCGAACGGCGTGCAGGACACCGCCGAGGAAGTCGACATCCTCGACAGCGAGCCCGAAGACCTCTCCTTGTCGCAGCCCGCATCCGGCGGCAACCTCGATCATCTCGCTGTAGCGGCCGGGGAGCTCCGAGCGCACGCTCATCACTTGCTCGTACGTCCAGGGCTTGACCTTGCGAGGATCGAGCCGAGGCGCCTTGACCGAGCGGGCACGGCACGGGTTGTCCTTGATTACGCGGTCTTCTACAGCGGCGGTGAAGACCGTTGAGACGTGCGCGAAGATCACACGGCGATAGCCAGGCGATAGTCCGGCGTCCTCCATCTGCCGCATCCAGAGCCGCAGGTGCGAGGGCTGGATTGCGCCCATGGTGCGCGAGCCCAAGTAAGGGACAGCGTGCAGGCGAAGCCGCATGTCGACGGCGGCCCGCGTCGCCGGGTCAGTGGTTTGTGTCTTCAGCCAGCCAGTCACGTACTGCCGGAACGTGGTCTTGCCCGCCTTCGGGTCGACGTAGTCGCCGCGCGTCATGTCGGCTTCGATGTTGGCCAGCCAGGCATCCGCCTTGCGCTTCTGCTTGTCGGGGAATGCCTTGCTCTTCTCCGTGCCGTCCGGAGCGATGTATCGGGCGCGGTAGCGCAGGCCGACGCCGAAGCGGTCGGTCTTGACCCTGATGGACTTGCCGTCCGCCCCCGGCTCGGTCTTGTACCAGCGGTCTTGCACGTGTCCAGCCATCAGGCAGCCTCTTCCATGAGGGTGGCGACCCAGGCGCGTACGTCTTCCGGGTCGTAACGGAGGTGTCGGCCGACGCGGAAGCCCCGAGGTCCGGTGTCCTTCCGGCGCCACTGGTAGACCGTCTCGACAGGCACGCCGAGGAGGTCCGCCAGGTCGACCGGTGTCAGGTAGCGGTCGGGCAGAGGCCGCTTCATGCCCACACCTCCGCGTCGTCGAGGGCTGGCATGGCCGCCAGTGCTTCGCGTGCCGTGTCGCGGTTGAGCTTGAGGTCGCGGGCGATGGAGGCCGCGAGCCAGGATTCGCCGGGGGTATGGCCTTGCCCGGCGTACTCCCAGTGCGCGAGTACGAGCGTCGTGTCCTCGGTGTCGTCGCCCTGGTCCAGGTCGGGCAGGCCGCGTTCCCGGCGTTCTTGCTGGGCCCGCCAGTCGGCCCGCGCCCCGCGTAAGGCCCCGAGGGTGGTCGAGTAGCGGGGCGTCTTGGTGGAGAAGTGGCCCCGGAAGCCGAGCATGTGGGACCAGTGCGCCAGCAGCCGATCCGGGTAGTCCGCGTCCAGGTCCCAGCAGGCTTCGATCAGCCGCCGGGTGTGGTCGGGCAGTTCGGGATGCAGGTCCAGTTCCGAGAGCTCCCCGATGCGGCGGTCGAGAGTGCCGGTCGTCTCTGCTGCCTTGGTGGCGTACTTGGCGACGTAGGCACCGACGGACCGCTCCGTGATGTCGGCCTGGTCTTCAAGGGCGCCGATGGGCTGGACGTCGAGTTGAGTTCCCCAGCGCAGGGTTCGGGAGGGGAATCGGCCGGCGGGCGCGAGCGGAACCGTCGCCCGTGCTGCGGCAGCGCGGATCGCGTCGTCGAGGAGTTCGACCGTCGCCCAGGCCGGGGCCGGGGTGTCGGGCCCGTCCGGTCCGTCGATACGGATGATCGCGTGGAAGTGGACCGCCCCGCGCTTTTGGAACTCTGCGACCTTCCCGAACGAGACCCGAGCCTCAGCCTTGCAAGCGGCCTGTGTGAGTCCGGCGCGGGCGGCGACCTCACGGCGCAGGTAGATGGTGAAGCGCTGCCACAGGGCCCCGGCGTGGTTGTTCCACAGCACCGCGCCCGCGTAGTCGTAGCGCTCTGGATCAAGAGCCGTCCCCAGGGCGGAGTCATCCTCGGCGTGGGTGGTGCCGCAGCGGCAGCGACCGGAGTCGGGGCGGTTGTGGACCGGTCCGAACGAGGGGGCGGTGAGCGTCGCGAAGACGCGGGGCCGTTCCGCCACGGTGGCGGGCACGCCTTTGCCGCCGACGAGTCCGGCCATGATCAGGTGGTAGGTGTCCCCGGCGTAGGTCCAGGCGCAGGACGGGCAGCGCGAGGCCCGGCGGTTGCCGCAGGCGATCCGCAGACGGCCGCCCGGCTCACTGCTGGTGGAGTACTCGAAGAACTCACCCGTCAACGTGTCCACGGTCCGCGAATGGCCGCTCAAGTGGATGGGGTTGGCACAGCCACCAGTACGGCGGACTTGTTCCTGCCAGCGCTCAAAGCTGGGCGAGTTGGCCACCCGCAGCATGTCCGCGAGGGTGATCGGGTCGGTGCCGACAGCGGCCGCAACATCAGCCACGGCCGCCGGGGCAACGGGGAAGTCGGTCACGCGGCCACCTGCCCGAGCTGTTCGGAGAGGTCACGGACCAGGGATTCCAGCGCGGTGACCCGCTGGGACAGCGAGACCACAGGCACAGGCCGGGTGAAGCCCAGTTCGTCCGGGGTCGCGCGGAAGATCGCGCAGAGCAGGACCTGATAGGTCGCTCCCGGCCGATGGGTCTCGTTCTCCCACCGCGATACGAAGACCTTCAACGAGCTCTCAGTGGCGATCTCCCAGCCCCAGTGATCAGCCGTGAGGATCAGGGCGCGTACGACCTTGTGCTGAGACCAGCCCCGCGCCACCCGTGCTTTCCCGAGAGGGGTTTCCGGAGCCCGCAGGACACCAGAGGCGGGCGGCTGAACGGGCGGAGCAGGCACGTTGGTTAGTGGCACGACCACGGAGGCAGTCATGCGGCCACCGCCTCAGAGGCCATGGCGGCCAGGTGTTGGCGAACGGGAGCCATTTCGCTTGCATCGAGGGAGAAGCGGATGATCCGGCTGTTGTCGAAACGGGAGTGGTGCTCCGCCCAGTCCTCAGAGGTGGTGATCTGGTCGGCGCAGCGCTGCCAGAACACAACCAGGTCACACGTTCGCTCGATGAGCTGCGCCAGCCCCCAGCGGTTCGCGCCGTCAACCATGAACGCGGCGATCTTCGCCGGGTCCAGGTGGCGCAGGGAAACGCAGTCGGAGGCGTACAGCGCCACGATCAACGACACGTCAGGCAGGCTCGCCACAACGGCCGGAGACAGTAACGCGGTTCGCGAAGGAGTGAGCGTCGCAGGCATGATGGAACTTCCCTTCAGAGGGACGAAGGGGGCGGCGAATCTGCTTGGCGGTAGGAGCGCCGCCCCCGGGTCAAGACGTGTGCGAGTTCTCGCCTATCGGACCAGCGAGGACAGCTCTATAGTGTTCTAGAGCGGCACCCCGGTCAGGGGGTGTACTGAGGTGCTTTAGAACAGGAGCTGACGTATGACCGGCAACTCACCGGCGCTGCCCCCGTACCGGCGTATCGCCGCGCAGATCAAGGGCGCGATTGAGCGCGGTGAGCTGCAACCAGGAGACCGCATTCCGTCTGTGCGCGAGATCATCCGCGACGAGGGCGTATCGGTCGGAACGGCCACGCGTGTCGCGGCAGTGCTGCGGGCAGAGGGGTACGCAGAGACCATCTCTGGGATTGGAACGGTGGCGCGCATGCCGAGCAAGATCACGACTGGTCCTGATCGACTTCAGTTGCAGCGCACAACGGGAAGCGGGTTTCGGCCAGGTGAACGCGTAGAGATCGTGAGCGCTGAACTGATCCCGGCCCCTGCCGAGGTGGCCGACGCCCTAGAGGTGGACGAAGGGAGCCCCGTCGTTCAGCGCCGTCGCCGGTACCTGGACGACGAAGGCGTAGTTGCTCTCTCCACATCGTGGCTACCTGCCGATCTTGCACAGGCGGCACCGGAGCTGATCTCTAGTGGGCCACTTCCGAAGATGACCTTCGGACTGATCGAGGACCGCACTGGACGGAGGGCCACCAAGCGTCGAGACGTCGTGTCCGTTCGCGCCGTTCCTGACGACGTGGCGCCGCTCCTTGAGGTCGAGCCGGGATCCCCAACCCTCACCATGGCCAACTACTACTGGGATCAGCACGGCCAAATTACGGAGTACGCGCGTGACTTCATTGGTGGGGACCGAGAGTTGGCCGCCGACTACGACCTGGAGTAGCTGCCCGCCCCGATGGGCCTGTTACAGGTTTCTCTACCTCGATCAAGACCCCGCGCACGGCGCGGGACGCGCCGCCTCTGCGGCGCGGCCTGCCTCCTGTCTGCGCCCCGGCTGGCCGCGCCCGGCGGCGCGCTACGTGCTGCGGGCAGAAGGTGGGGAAACCCCGCAGTGGCTGGGGCGGTCGGCTCCACGGCTTTAGCCACCTCCCCGGTTCGGGTCCCGCGTCGAGCAAGACCAGGGGGCCACTCGTTCAAATTCCGGGCAGGATCACAGCCTGCCCGAGTTGCCGGCCAGCGTACGGCCCCCTGATCATGCTCGACCCCAAACCGGGCAGGCCACCGGCCAAACCCGCTCCACCGACCTTGCAGATGTCTGCGCGTCGCAACGCCATCCCTCCCTGTTGTCACGTAGGGCGTAGAAGATGTTGCGGTCGGTGATCAGCGAGGTGAAGCTGAGCGGGATGCACCGGATCTCAGCGAGCGCGGACGGAACCGCGCAGGTCGCGGTGCGCGAGGAGAGCGTGCGATGCGGATGATGATGAAGGCCCGCATGGACACCCAGATGTCGAATCAGGTGACGAAGGGCGGAGCGATGCCCAAGTCACTGAAGTCAGCCATCGAGCAGCTGAAGCCCGAGGCCGCCTACTTCACCCCTGAGGGCGGGCGCACCATGTTTCTCGTATTCGACATGGAGGACAGCTCACAGCTGCCATCCATCGCCGATCCGTTCTTCCAGGAGATGGGCGCGGAGGTCACATTTGAGCCGATCATGAACCTCGACGATTTGCAGAGGGGCCTTGCTGCCCTGCAGTAGCAGAGTTGAGCTCAGCGGCCGCATGCTGATCAGCCGGAAAGACTTCAGCGACCGGCCCGCCCAGTCGGCCAAACTGTGGTCGCAGAACTCAATGCTATCGATCGGCTCGGTGGGGTCGGTGTTGTCCATCGGGCCGGTCGGCTCGGCCCTGTCGGTCGGCTCGATCGGTTCCGCCCTGTCGCGGATCTCAGCCGGATCCTTGCTGAGCTCGGGATCACTGTTGTCGGCCCAGTCGCAGTGGTCGATACTGTCCTGGCGTTCCTCTCGCGGCTTCCTCTCCGCCGAGGCGAGTGTCTGACTGCGCAACAGCGCCGTGGACTACCCATGGACGAGAAAGCACCCACCTTCTCTGACATCCACGGCTGACATCAACGACGCCGGACGGCGGTGCACCCCAGCATCCCTGTCCAGCCGTCGTGCTGGTGAATCGCGGCGGCCGGAACAGCCTCTGATCGAACTCCTAGACCCGTACTTCGCGGGTCGTTGATTCGTATGGTGTGACCGGTCCGGGGGTGTCCTCGGGCCGGGG
>NZ_JAGGPA010000033.1 GCF_018614035.1 Streptomyces sp. ISL-96 | reverse complement strand
TTTCATGTTCAGGACACAAGATCAGCAAGATCCTGGCCCCCGGAGACCACGTCCTCGTCAAGGGCGCCAATGCCCTCGGCTTGGAGACCACAGCGCAGCAGATCCTCCGCCACCCCTCCGGCGTTTGAGAAGCGGGGTCTGGGGCAACGCCCCTCACGCGGCGGAGCCGCGAAGCGGCGGCACCGCGCCCGCACCCGCCCCCTACGCGTCCAGTGCGGTCCGCCAGGATCTCACCGCCGTCGCGGACACCGGCGCCGACCAGCCGCCCGGCCGCGCCGCCCCACCGATGTGGAACGCGTCGATGCCGGCGGCCCGCAGCGCCGGAACGTGGTCGAGGCGCAAGCCACCGCCAACCAGGAGCTGCGGCCGATAGCCCGGCGTACCCCGCCGCCCCGCCGCCGCCTCCGCAAGCAGCACCGGCATCCCCGCGTCCACGCCCTCCGCCGCACCGGCGGTCAGGTACGTGTCCAGGCCGGGCAGCTCCGCGAGCCGCTTGCGCAGCTCGTCGCGGTCCACTGCCCGGTCGATCGCCCGGTGGAACGTCCAGTGGCACCCCTCGATCTCCGCCACGACCCGCTCGATCGCGACCAGATCGGGATTCCCGTACGCATCGAGGAAGCCGAGCACGAACTCGTCCGCCCCCTCCGCCAGCATCCCCCGCGCCGCCACCACCAGCGCGTCGATGTCCCCCGCGAGGAATCCGTCCGCCAGCCGCAGCATCACGCGCAGCGGGATGTCCACCGCCGCGCGGATCCGTCCGAAGGTCTCGCGGGACGGGGTCAGGCCGTCGGCCGCCATGTCGGTGACCAGCTCGAGCCGGTCCGCGCCTCCGGACTGGGCGGCGACCGCGTCCTCGGCGTCGAGGGCGATCACCTCCAGGACTGCACGGTTGTTCATGGGACCCCATTCCTCAGAAAAACGGCGACGGACAAACGGCGACTACAGGTCTAGTCCAATGTCCACTCTAGAGCCCTGACGCGCCAACCGCTTGCACAAGGTGAGACCGGCGGGTATACATGAGCTCAACAGATACCCCCCAGGGGTATTCACTCGGTCCAACCCAAGGAGCAGATGTGTCCACCACGACGGCCGCAGCCGGCACCCCCACCGGAGCCGAGGTCGAACTCGCCATCGGCGGCATGACCTGCGCCTCGTGCGCGGCACGCATCGAGAAGAAGCTGAACCGGATGGACGGCGTCGAGGCGACCGTCAACTACGCCACCGAAAAGGCGAAGGTCACCTACCGGGGCGAGGACGTCTCCGTACAGGATCTGATCGCGACGGTGGAGGCCACCGGCTACACGGCGAAGGAGCCGGCCCCGGTACGGGCGGTCCCCGAGCCCGGCCCCGAGGAGGCTCCAGCGGCGGCCGACGAGCTGCGCCCCCTCCGCCAGCGGCTGATCACCGCGACCGTCCTCGCGGTACCGGTCATATCGATGGCGATGGTCCCCGCCCTCCAGATCGAGTTCTGGCAGTGGCTGTCGCTGACGCTGACCGCCCCGGTCGTCACGTACGCCGCCTGGCCCTTCCACCGCGCCGCGTGGACCAACGCCCGCCACGGCGCGGCGACGATGGACACGCTGATCTCGGTAGGTACGTCGGCGGCCTTCGCCTGGTCCCTGTGGGCGCTGTTCTTCGGTACGGCCGGTACGCCCGGCATGACGCACGCCTTCGAGCTGACGATCTCGCGCAGCGACGGCGCCGGGAACATCTACCTGGAGGCGGCGGCCGGCGTCACCGCGTTCATCCTGGCCGGGCGCTACTTCGAGGCCCGCTCCAAGCGCAAGGCGGGCGCCGCCCTCAAGGCCCTGCTGGAGCTGGGCGCCAAGAGCGTGACCGTACTCAGGGACGGCGGACGCGGACGCGAGGAGACCATCCCCACCGCCGAACTGGCCGTCGGCGACCACTTCCTCGTCCGCCCCGGCGAGAAGATCGCCACCGACGGCACCGTCGTCGAAGGCACCTCCGCCGTCGACGCCTCCATGCTCACCGGCGAGTCCGTCCCCGTCGAGGTCGCCCCCGGCGACACCGTCACCGGCGCCACCCTCAACGCAGGCGGCCGCCTGGTCGTCCGGGCCACCCGCATCGGCGCCGACACCCAGCTCGCCCGCATGGCCAAGCTGGTCGAAGACGCCCAGAACGGCAAGGCCGCCGCCCAGCGCCTGGCCGACAAGATCTCCGCCGTCTTCGTCCCCGTCGTCATCGCCCTCGCGCTCGGCACGCTCGGCTTCTGGCTCGGCAACGGAGCCGGCCTGACCGCCGCGTTCACCGCCGCCGTGGCCGTCCTGATCATCGCCTGCCCCTGCGCCCTGGGCCTGGCCACCCCGACCGCCCTCATGGTCGGCACCGGCCGCGGCGCCCAGCTCGGCATCCTCATCAAGGGCCCCGAAGTCCTCGAAACCACCCGCAAGGTCGACACCATCGTCCTGGACAAGACCGGCACCGTCACCACCGGCAAGATGACCCTGCTCGCCGTCCACACCGCCCCCGGCACCACCGAAACCGAGGTACTGCGCCTGGCCGGCGCCCTGGAACACGCCTCCGAGCACCCCATCGCCCAGGCGGTCGCCGCCGGTGCCACCGACAGGACCGGAGGCCCCCTGCCCACCCCCGAGGACTTCGCGAACGTCCCCGGCCTCGGCGTCCAGGGCATCGTCGAAGGCCACGCCGTCCTGGTCGGCCGCAGCAAGCTGCTCACCGAGTGGGCGATGAGCCTGCCCGTGGAGCTGGAGCGCGCCAGGCAGGAAGCCGAAGCAGCCGGGCGTACAGCGATCGCGGTGGCCTGGGACGGTGAGGCCCGTGCGGTCCTGGAGGTCGCCGACGCGGTCAAGGACACCAGCGCCGAAGCCATCCGCCTGCTGCGGGCGCTGGGCCTGACGCCGATCCTCCTCACCGGCGACAACCAGGCCGTGGCCGAGTCGGTCGCCCGCGAAGTAGGCATCGACGAGGTCATCGCGGAGGTGATGCCGGAGGACAAGGTCGACGTCGTCAAGAAGCTCCAGGCCGAGGGCCGCAGCGTGGCCATGGTCGGCGACGGGGTCAACGACGCCGCCGCACTCGCCCAGGCCGACCTCGGCCTGGCCATGGGCACCGGAACGGACGCCGCCATCGAAGCCGGCGACCTCACCCTCGTACGCGGCGACCTCCTCGCCGCGGCCGACGCCATCCGCCTCTCCCGCAAGACGCTGGGCACCATCAAGTCCAACCTCTTCTGGGCCTTCGCCTACAACGTCGCCGCCCTGCCACTGGCCGCGTCCGGCCTCCTCAACCCGATGATCGCCGGAGCCGCCATGGCCTTCTCGTCCGTCTTCGTCGTCGGCAACTCCCTGCGCCTGCGCGGCTTCAAGGCCGCCACCGACTGAGGAACACCTCCACCCGCCCCCGCCCCCGCCCCCGCACGAAGGACAGACCTTCGTACAGGGGCGCTCTCCTTGTCCCTGGTCCCGGCGGCAGAATGAGGGGCATGAACGCCACGGCCGCCGCCCCGCCGCCGCATCCCGCGCACGACGAGCTGATCCGCCGCTGGCTGGACACCGTCCCCGCCGCATGCGCGCTCTCCGCCGACCCTCGCCCGTACGCCGAGAACCTCCTCGCCCGCTGGGCCGAACCGCAGCGCCGCTACCACACCACCGACCACCTGCTCGCGGTCCTCGGCCACCTCGACCTCGACGCCCTCGCCGCCCACGCCGACGACCCGGCCGCCGTCCGCCTCGCCGCCTGGTTCCACGACGCCGTCTACCGCCCCGACCGCACCGAGAACGAGGAGCGCAGCGCTGCCCTGGCCGAGCGCGCACTGCCGGAACTCGGTCTCGACGACGCCCGTACGTCCGAGGTCGCCCGCCTGGTCCGCCTCACCGCCACCCACGACCCGGCCCCCGGCGACACCAACGGCGAGGCCCTGTGCGACGCGGACCTGGCGATACTGGCGGCGCCCCCGGCGTCGTACGCCGCCTACGCGGCAGCGGTCCGTGAGGAGTACGACTTCGTCCCCGACGCCGCGTTCCGCGAGGGCCGCGCGGCGGTGCTGCGACAGCTCCTGGAGCTGCCGACGCTGTTCCGTACGCCGCACGGGCGGGCGGAGTGGGAGGCGCGGGCGCGGCAGAACCTCACGACGGAGCTGGACCTGCTCACCATCTGATACGTCCGGACACTGGGGGAATGCGAGGCCGTGCAGCGGTGTTTTGACCTGTCATGCCCGCCTCTGACGATCAACGCTCCCGCATGCCCCTTGCCGTGTACATACTCGGGATGGCGGTCTTCGCCCTCGGGACCAGCGAATTCATGCTCTCCGGGCTGCTGCCGCCGATCGCCGCCGACATGGACGTCTCGATCCCGCAGGCGGGGCTCCTGATCTCGGCCTTCGCCATCGGCATGGTGATCGGCGCGCCGCTGCTGGCCGTCGCGACTCTCCGCCTTCCGCGCCGTACGACCCTGATCGCCCTCATCACGATCTTCGGCCTCGGGCAGGTCGCCGGAGCCCTGGCACCGTCGTACGAGCTGCTCTTCGCCTCGCGCGTCGTGAGCGCGTTCGCGTGCGCCGGGTTCTGGGCGGTGGGCGCGGCGGTCGCCATCGCGATGGTGCCGGTGAACTCGCGGGCGCGGGCGATGGCGGTCATGATCGGCGGGCTGAGCATCGCGAACGTACTGGGCGTGCCCGCCGGGGCGTTCCTGGGCGAGCACCTCGGCTGGCGGTCGGCGTTCTGGGCGGTGGGTGCGGCCTCGGCGCTCGCACTGGTGGGCGTCGTGACGCTGATCCCGCGCATCCCGCTCCCGGCGGAGAAGCCGCGGCTCAAGCGGGAGCTGTCGATCTACCGTGACGGCCAGGTCTGGCTGGCGATCACGATCACGGCGCTGGCGGCGGGCGGCATCTTCTGCGCGTTCAGCTACCTCGCGCCGCTGCTGACCGATGTGGCGGGGCTCGACTCGGGCTGGGTGCCGACGGTGCTGGCGCTGTTCGGGATCGGTGCGCTCGTGGGCACGATGGTGGGCGGGCGGGTCGCGGACGCGCACCTCTTCGGCGTACTGATCAGCGGTATCGCGGCGTCGACGGTGTTCCTGGTGATCCTGGCCGTGTTCGCGTCGAGCGCGGTGGTGGCGGTCGCCCTGTCGTTCCTGCTCGGCCTCTCGGCGTTCTATACGGCGCCGGCGCTCAACGCCCGGATGTTCAACGTCGCGGGCGCGGCGCCGACGCTGGCGGGGGCGACGACGACGGCCGCGTTCAACCTGGGCAACACGGGCGGCCCGTGGCTCGGCGGCACGGTGATCGACGCGGGCTTCGGCTTCGCGTCGACGGCGTGGGCGGGCGCGGCGATGGCGGTGCTGGCACTGGTGGCGGTGGGCTTCTCGCTGCGGCTCCAGCGCGGGGGCGGCGGCACCGGCTCACGCGTGGTGATGGGCGCGTCGGCGCACCCGCCGGAGAAGGCACGCACCGAACGGCCCTGAGACCCGTGCATCGCTCACCCGATCGTGGGACGCTCGGGGAAGCGGCCACGCACTGTGGTCCCCGCACCCTACGTTCGGCCTGTCAGGGCCACAGAGAGGGGACCTCACGATGACTGCCGCACTGGTCGAGCCCGAGCTGTCGGAGGATGACATGCCGTCGTGGGACTACCTGCTGGAGACGTGGCAGGAGTTGGACGTGCCGGAGGGGTGGCGCGCCGAGATCGACGAGGGGCTGATCACTTTGGTGCCGCCGCCGGACGACGGACACAATCTCATCGCCGCGCAGGTGCACTGGGCGCTGCGCAGCACCTTGCCCGAGGGCTTGGAGGTCTTCCAGACCCTCGGTCTGTTCATCTACCGCCAGGAGCGGCTCTACATCCCGGACCTGGTCGTCGTTCCGAAGAAGCTGATCATGGAACGCGCGCAGAAGAAGGAGAAGGCCCCGCTGGCCGCCGCCGAGGCAGCGCTGACAGTGGAGATCACGTCGAAGAACAACGCCTCGCACGACCGGTCGGCGAAGCAGAAGGCGTACGCCCACGGGGATGTGCCCCTGTACCTGCTGATCGACCGTTTCGACGAGGGCGGACCGGCGGTCACCCTCTTCTCCGACCCGCGCAACGGCATGTACCGGACCGGCCTGCGCAAGCCTTTCGGTGAAGCCATCCCCCTGCCCGAGCCCTTCAGCACAGAGCTGGACACTTCGGGGTTCGTCGCCTGACGAGGCCGATCTGACCACCGGGGGCGGGGCCCTACGCCGGCCGCCCCTTGGGCCTGCGCAGCCCCGCCGCCGTAATCCTCCGTACCAGCTCCTTCGACCCCACCTCCACCGCCCCCGCAGCCACCGCATCCGCGTACCGCACATCCGGCACGTCGTAGTGGTCCCGCTCAAACGCCCGCGCCGGGCACCCAATGCCCGCCGCGAATGCGTGCAGTTCCTCGTACGACACGTCGCTCACCAGGTGCGACCACATCCGCCCGTGCCCCGGCCACGTCGGCGGGTCGATATAGACCGTCACCGCAGAGATCCGACCGGCGCCACGATCACGGCCGCCTTCGAGCACACCCAGTGCGGGTCCGGCCCCAGCTCCGGTTCGACCTCCAGCGCGTGCGGTTCCACATCCGTGCACACGGGACAGAGCGGCCAGCGGCCATACCGCTCAAGAAGCGCGTCCTGTACGTCCTGGGCTATCAAACCCGTGACGTACTCCGCGCCCGCCGGCCACTGCTCCACCCACCACCGACGGTGTACGACCGCGTCCTCGACCAGCGACACGACGTCCGCCTGAGCCACCTCGCGGGCCGCCAGGTCGGCCATGACCAGGGCGCGGGCAACGTGCAAGGCCTGTTCCAGGGGTGAGGGGATGGGCTCCATACAGCCATTGTCGCGCGCCACCCACAAGCACCCCCGCCCGCCCAACCACAGGGGTTGACGGCCCACCGCAGCCGAAAATATCTTTCAGGAGTGACCAATGAAGTGAAGGAAATTTTCACCAGCGCCACCACCGGCCCCACCCCACCCGCGCCCGCCGCCCTCGCCGCCAAGGTACGAACCCTCGCGCCGTCCATG
The DNA here is from genome assembly GCF_018614035.1 of Streptomyces sp. ISL-96. Taxonomy (GTDB): domain Bacteria; phylum Actinomycetota; class Actinomycetes; order Streptomycetales; family Streptomycetaceae; genus Streptomyces. The sequence continues at coordinate 17,077 of NZ_JAGGPA010000033.1, read as the reverse complement.
ACCCGCTCCATGCAGCGCGTCGCGGAAGCCGTAGCGGCCGACCCGGCCGGCTGCGCCGCCCTCACGGTCACCGGCCTCGCCGAACTCACCGGCACCAGCGAGGCCACCGTCGTCCGCACCGCCCGCCTCCTCGGCTACCCCGGCTACCGCGACCTGCGCCTCGCGCTCGCCGGCCTCGCCGCCCAGCAGCAGTCCGGCCGCGCCCCCTCCGTCACCGCCGACATCGCCGTCGACGACCCGATCGCCGACGTCGTCACCAAGCTGGCGTACGACGAACAGCAGACCCTCGCCGACACCGCCGCCGGCCTGGACACCGTCCAGCTCGGCGCAGCCGTCACCGCCCTCGCCGCGGCCCGCCGCATCGACATCTACGGCGTCGGCGCCTCCTCCCTCGTCGGCATGGACCTCGCCCAGAAGCTGCTCCGCATCGGTCTGATCGCGCACGCGCACACCGACCCGCACCTCGCCGTCACCAACGCCGTGCAGCTGCGCGCCGGCGACGTGGCGATAGCGATCACGCACTCGGGATCGACCGGCGACGCCATAGAGCCGCTCCGCGTCGCCTTCGACCGAGGAGCGACGACGGTCGCGATCACGGGCCGCCCGGACGGGCCCGTATCGCAGTACGCCGACCACATCCTGACCACGTCGACCGCCCGCGAGAGCGAACTGCGCCCGGCCGCCATGTCCAGCCGTACGAGTCAACTCCTCGTCGTGGACTGCCTGTTCATAGGCGTGGCCCAGCGTACGTACGAGACGGCCGCCCCCGCCCTCGCCGCCTCCTACGAGGCCCTGGCGCACCGCCACGCGCCCCGCAGCAGCAGCCGTTAGCCCAGAAAAAACAACAAACGCAGCCGTACGACGAGAAAGAGCCGCCCCCTTCATGACCCCCACCAGCGCCAACACAGCCGACAACTCCTACGGCGAACTGCGCGCCCAGCTCGCCACCCTCACCACCGAGGCCTTCCGACCCGAGCTCTCCGACATCGACCAGCTCCCGACGGCCGAGATCGCCCGCATCATGAACGGCGAGGACCGCTCCGTCCCCGAGGCCGTCGCCGCCCGGCTCCCCCAGATCGCCGCCGCCATCGACGCCACCGCCGAACGGATGGCCCGCGGCGGCCGCCTCATCTACGCGGGCGCCGGCACGGCAGGCCGGCTCGGCGTCCTGGACGCCAGCGAGTGCCCGCCCACCTTCAACACCGACCCCACCCAGGTCATCGGCCTGATCGCAGGGGGCCCGACCGCGATGGTCACGGCCGTCGAAGGCGCGGAGGACTCCAAGAAGCTCGCGGCGGCGGAGCTGGACGACCTCGCCATCACCCCCAACGACACCGTCGTCGGAATCTCCGCCTCCGGCCGCACCCCGTACGCGATCGGCGCCGTGGAGCACGCCCGCGGCCTCGGCGCCCTGACCATCGGCCTGTCCTGCAACGCGGGCAGCGCGCTGGGGGCAGCCGCCGAGCACGCCCTGGAGGTCGTCGTCGGCCCCGAACTCCTCACCGGCTCCACCCGCCTCAAGGCCGGCACGGCCCAGAAGCTCGTCCTCAACATGATCTCGACCATCACCATGATCCGGCTCGGCAAGACGTACGGAAACCTGATGGTCGACGTCCGCGCCTCCAACGAGAAGCTGCGGGCCCGCTCACGCCGCATCGTCGCCCTGGCCACGGGCGCGCAGGACACCGAGATCGAGGCCGCGCTCGCCGCCACCGACGGCGAGGTGAAGAACGCCATCCTGGTGCTCCTCGGATCCGTCGACGGCCCCACCGCCGCCGCCCTGCTGGACGAAGCGCGGGGTCACTTGCGCGTGGCGCTACAGGCGGCCGCCGCCCGCAGCGCCTGAACTGAGTCCATGACAGAGAACAAGAACCGCGCCGTCGCCGCCGCGATCCTTCCGCTCGTCGGAGGCGCGGGGAACATCACCTCGATCGCCCACTGCATGACCCGCCTCAGACTCGGCCTGCGCGACCGCACCCTCGTCCAGGACGAGCAGCTGAAGGCGCTCCCCGCCGTAATGGGCGTGGTCGAGGACGCGACGTACCAGATCGTGCTCGGCCCCGGTACGGTCGCCCGGGTCACCCCGGAGTTCGAGGCCCTGGTCGAGGCAGAACGCACAGCCACCACCTCCCCCACCTCCCCCACCTCCGCCGACGAACTGGCCACCCAGGGCGCAGCGATCAAGGCCGAGCGGAAGGCGAAGAACGCCACCCCCTTCAAGCTGTTCCTGCGCAAAATCGCGAACATCTTCGTCCCGCTGATCCCCGCCCTGATCGGCTGCGGCATCATCGCCGGCTTCAACGGCCTGATGGTCAACCTCGGCCTGCTCCCCGCCGTCACCCCCGCCCTCGCCGCGATCGCCACCGGCTTCATGGCCCTCATCGCGGTCTTCGTGGGCCTCAACACGGCAAAAGAATTCGGCGGTACGCCGATCCTGGGCGGCGCGGTAGCCGCGATCATCGTCTTCCCCGGCGTCGCCAACATCAACGCCTTCGGCCAGCCCCTCTCGCCCGGCCAGGGCGGTGTGCTCGGCGCGCTCGGCGCGGCGGTCCTGGCGGTGTACGTCGAGAAATGGTGCCGCCGCTGGATCCCGCAGTCCCTGGACGTACTCCTCACCCCCACCCTCACCGTCCTGATCTCCGGCCTCGTCACCGTCTTCGGCCTGATGTTCGTGGCCGGTGAAATCTCCACCGCCATCGGCGACTTCGCCGGCTGGCTCCTGTCCACCGGCGGCGCGGCGGCGGGCTTCGTCCTCGGCGGCCTGTTCCTCCCCCTGGTCATGCTGGGCCTGCACCAGGCCCTGATCCCGATCCACGCCACCCTCATCGAGCAGCAGGGCTTCACCGTCCTGCTCCCGATCCTCGCCATGGCAGGCGCGGGCCAGGTCGGCGCGGCCGCCGCCGTCTACCTCCGCCTGCCCCGCAACGGCTCGATCCGCCGGACTATCAGGTCCGCGCTCCCGGCCGGCCTCCTGGGCGTGGGCGAGCCCCTGATCTACGGCGTATCGCTCCCCCTGGGCCGCCCGTTCATCACGGCCTGCATCGGCGGAGCCTTCGGCGGCGGGGTCGTCGGCCTGTTCAGCCAGCTCGGTGACTCGGTCGGCTCAACGGCGATCGGCCCGTCCGGCTGGGCGCTGTTCCCCCTCCTGTCCGGCAACGAGGGCGCGGCCACGATGATCACGGTGTACGCGGCCGGCCTGGTCGCCGGTTACATCGCAGGCTTCCTGGCCACGTACTTCTTCGGCTTCAGCAAGCAGCTGCTGACCGACTTCAACGTGGATACGGACACGGACACACCTGCGGCCGCCCCGATGGCCCCGGACGCCCCGGACGCCCCGGAAAAGGAACCGGCCACGCTGTGACCCGGCGATGCCCACACGGAACAACAGTGCCGGGCCCGGCAGAGAAGACGGCTGCCGGGCCCGACACGACTGCACAGGCGCTCAGCGTCGCTTGAAGATGTCCTTGATCTTTTCCTTCGCCTGACGAGCGTCACCCTTGGCCTGTTCGCCGCGTCCCTTGCCTTCCAAGGACTCGTTGCCGACACCCCGGCCGGTAACCTTCTTCACCGCGCCTTTGGCCTGCTCGGCCTTCGCCTTGGCCTTTTCGTCCTTCACAACACTCACGTCCTGCCGGTCGAAAAACTGGACACCCTACGTGTCACCACGAAGCCTCCGTTCAAACGGCTCGGGGATCTCCGGCTCGCGCTGGTGGGCGGCACGGTGCTCTGTGTGGTGATGTGGATCGCGGCCTCGGTCCACGCACCACGTACGGACGCGGTCGTCCTCGACAAGAGCGAGCGGCGAGAACACCGTCCGGCCGAGGGAGGCGTGTACGAAGTCCCCATCGGCACGGTGCGACGACCGTCATCCCGTGGGGCCGGACGCCGAGGTCGGGGCGGCAAAGACAGGATCGACGCGGCGCGCAAGTTCAGAGTGGACGTGCACGGGCCTGCGGGGGCGCCTGGCTGCGGCTTCGACGCCCTGGCTCGCACTCACGTGGATGCTGAAGCGCACATCCTGATCTGCGGGCAGTTCCGGATCACGGCAGCCGCCCCTCCCGGTTGAGCGCACGCACCCGCGCCCGCAGCACCTCCCCCGGCTCCGCCGGAACCAGTGCGTCCGGCGGACAGTCCCACTCCTTGCCGCCGCCCGGCGGCCGTAGCTGTACGTACGTGCCGACCCGCCCCATAACCAGCCCCACCCGCCCGTCCCGCACATCGACGGCGTACTCCCCCGTCACGGCTTGAGCCCCTGGAGCACGGCGGCGAGCCGCATCGCCGTGTCGAGGTTGCAGCGCCCCAGCTCCACCAGCGGATACGGCGCCTCGCTCGCCAGCGACACCACGTCCACCCGCAGCGACGGCAGCGTCACGGCCACCACCTCCAGCCCCTCCCGCAACTGCGCCACCACCTCTTCCGCAGCCCGCAGCCGCTCCGACGATCGCACCACCATGACCATGCACCTCCGACGACACTGAGTGTTCGCTTTCCTCACACAGCGTGGCCGAATCCCCACTAGCCTGAACAGCGATGGCGCCCAACAACCCCACATGTCCAACAGGGAGTTGCCATGCCCGGACCAAAGGACCTAGACCCCTCCTCCTCCCCCCGCGCCCTGCTCGGCGCGGAACTGCGCCACGCGCGGGAGAAGGAGGGCCTCACCCAGGAGGAACTCGGCCAGCCACTGTTCGTGAGCGGCTCGTTCATCGGCCAACTGGAGGCGGGTACGCGCCGGATGATGCCGGAGTACGCCGCGAAGATAGACGAAATCCTGGGTACGGGGGGCTTCTTCGAGCGGAACTGCAAGGCGTCCACGAAGTCGAAGTACCCGGACCACTTCGCGGAAGCGGCCGAGGCGGAAGCGATCGCGACGGCCATCAAGGAGTACGCGCCGCTACTGATCCCGGGTCTGTTGCAGACGGAGCCGTACGCGAGGGCGATCTTCCGCGCGTACCAGCCGACGGCGACCGAGGAGGTCATCGACGAACTGGTGGCAGCGAGACTGGATCGCGCGCACCTCCTCGACGATCCAACAAAGCCGCTGTTGTGGACGGTTCTGGACGAGGCGGTATTACGCCGGAAGGTCGGCGAGCCTGCGGAGATGGCACGCGCGCTGCACCACCTGGCGGTGATGGCCCGCCGCCACCGCATCATCATGCAGGTGCTGCCGTTCGAGGCGGGCCCCCACGCGGCGATGGGCGGCGCCCTCAAGCTCATGACCTTTGACGACGCACCCCCGCTCGCCTATCTCGAAGGGCCGGGCACAGGGCGGCTAGAAGACGATCCCGCCACAGTCACCCGCCACCAACTGGCCTACGATCTGGTAGGGGCCATGGCACTGTCACCCAAGGAATCCCTGGCCCTGATCGATTCAGTGGCGGAGGATTACGCGCATGAAGATCAGCCCTGAGTACGACCTGAGCGCGGCGACCTGGCGCAAGTCCAGCTACAGCGACGGCAGCGGCGGCAACTGCCTCGAAGTGGGCGCCGACCACTCCCACATCGTCCCCGTCCGGGACTCAAAAGACCTGCTCCGCCCGGCGCTCGTGTTCCGGGCCGGAGCCTGGTCCGCGTTCGTTGCCGGGGTGAAGAACGGGCAGGTCACAGCCGCCTGACTCGGCCCGGGGCTCAAGCCCCGGAGTCCGAGCCCTTTTCAATGGATTGGGAGGTGGGTAACACCAACCACCCGCCCCAACTCCCCCGCACGCAACCGCGCATGACTTTCCGTGACCGGCTTGCCACAACGCGTCGCGACGGTCTAGCGTGCCCGAATAACGGAATAACGAACAGCCCCCGCCGGTGTGTCCGCACCGACGAGGGCTTAACCAACAAGATCGAATCGAGCGATCCAGTGGCTGTCAGCCAGCTTAATCCTGCCCCGCCCGCGCCCGCACATCCCCTCGCCAATCCGGGTTACGGAAAGCGGAGCGCCCCCGAGCAACGACCCGCCCGCGACGGCGACTTCGCCCACCTCCCCCGCCGGGAAGCGTCCATCGCCGGGTACATCGACCGGCTCCCCGAGGGGGCGGACATTTCCGTAAAGACGCTGGCCAAGGTCCTGCCGGACTACGGCCAGTGCGCCGTACGCACAGCCCTGCGGCACCTGTCCGAAGCCGGTCATCTGCGCCTCGGCAAGGAGGCCGTCACCGACCGAACAGGCAGCCGCCGCTGGGTCACCCGCACGTTCTTCTCCCGTACGGCCAGGGACGACGCCTGGTGGGCCGCCTTCCAGGGCGGCGGCACAGCCCCCAGCGCGCCACAGCCCCCCAGGCAACGCCGGCCGAGTCCGCGCAGCAAGGCGTACGACATCCTCGCCTCCCTGGGCCGCACCCAACCGGCGATGACGCTCTCGGAGGCCGACTGCGTCTCGCTGGAGACCCTGGCCACCGACTGGCTGACCCGTGGTGCCACCGATGCCGAGCTGGTGCACGCGCTGACCGACGGCCTGCCCAAGCCGGTCCACAGCCCGCCTGCGATCGCACGTATCCGGCTGGAGAAGCTGCCGCCGCAGCGAGCGCCCGAGCCCGACGCCACGGCCGCCCGTCGGCCCTTGCGCTTGCTGGAGTGCACGGAATGCCGCGTACCCGGCCGCCCGGAAGCCCTGGCGGGCGGCCTGTGCCGGGTATGCCGGGACGAGCCGCCGCGCCCGCCGGCCGACGGCCTCCCCGAGCCCGAGGTCCGCGCCCACGCGGCCAGGGTCCGAGCAGCCGCGACACGCCCACCCGAAGGGACCCCCGCATGACGGTTCAGCCCACCCGCGCCAGAAGCGGGGCACGATGTAGGGGAGGAGGCGATCCCATGACCCCCAGCACCGCTGACCACTCGGACATGTCCATCGAGGACTTCGAAGAGCTGGCCCGTAGCGCGCCGGAAACCGTGACGCTCGAACTCATCAACGGAAAGCTAAGGGTCAAACCTGTGCCGGACATGCCTCATGGGGCCATCGTCATGTGGCTGCTGCGGCACTGCATGCAGCAACGCCCCGAGCTCGCCCTGTATCCGGAACAGGGCCTGAAGGTGGCGGCCTACCGCAAGGGCCGTGCTCGCGCGGACGGCGCACTCGCGCCGCTCGATCACTTCGTGGAGCAGAAGGGCGAGTGGGCCGACCCGGATGGTGTCCTCATGGTCGTCGAAGTCACCTCGCACGACTCCGACTCCGACACCGAGAGCCGGGATCGCGTCGAGAAGCGCGACGCCTACGCGGAAGCGGCCACCCCCGTCTACCTCCTCGTCGACCGCGACAACGACACCCTCGTCGTCTACAGCAAGCCGGAGGACGGGGCGTACCAGTTCCACTCCTCATATCCCTACGGCGCCACCGTCACGCTCCCCGACCCCGTCGGCATCACCCTCGAAACCGAGAAGCTCAAGGACTACACGGGCTGAGCGCGCCCGGGGCTGACCAACCGCCGCCTGCCCTCCACCCCCCGGTCCAGGGGTGAAGGGCAGGCGCCGCCGTGGAGAGGTCAGAGGCCGTCGGTGAACAGGAGTTTGTTCGGCGTGCCCGGGGTGACGCCGGACAGTACGTCCTTCGTGGAGGTGTCGTCGAGCCAGCCCGCGATGTCGCCCGGGGTGGCCGCAGGGGCGACCGTGTTGTAGAGCAAGGCGGTCCCGGCCACGTGGGGAGAGGCCATGGACGTGCCGTTCAGAGGGACGCTTCCGCCACCCATCCTGGCCGAGACGATGACGGCGCCCGGTGCGTAGATCTCCACGCAGGGGCCGTGGTTGGAGAAGGAGGTCTGCGCGTCGGAGCTGTCGGACGCGGCGACCGTGACCACGCGTTCGGCGGACGCCGGGGAGACGCCGCAGGCGTCCTTCCCGTCGTTGCCGGCCGCGATGACCGGCAGGACACCGCTGTCCGAGAGGGCAGTGGCGGCCTTGTTCACCAGGTAGGAACGGGAGCCGCCGAGCGATCCGTTGAGCACGGCCGGCCGGTCGGGGTCCAGCGCGGCGTTCCTCGCCGTCCATTCCAGTCCGGCGATGATCGTGGCGTTGCTGCCCTTGCCCTCGCAGTCGAGGACCCGGACGCTGATGAGGTCGGCCTGGCGTGCCACGCCGTACGTCGCCCCGCCGACCGTGCCCGCCACGTGCGTGCCGTGGCCCTGGCAGTCCCTCCCGAAACGCCCCTCCACCGGGAAGGCGTCGAAGCCGAACCGGGCGCGCCCCCCGAACTCGGCGTGGTCGTAGTCGATTCCGGTGTCGAGGATGTACGCGTTGCCTCCGGCACCGGTCGCGTCGGTGGTGAACTGGCCGTCGAGCGGCAGGAAGGGCTGGTCGATGCGGTCCAGGCCCCAGGACGCGGCGGGCCCGGACGCGGTGACCTCGGCGTCCTGCTCCACGGCCTCCACGTCCGGATCGGCCCGTACCTCGGCGAGTTGGGCGTCGGTGAGCTTGGCCGCGAAGCCGTGCATCACTTTCTCGAAGGTGAACAGGGGGGTTGCGCCGACCTGGCGCGCGGCCATGGCGACGTCCGACGTGGGCTTTATGGCGACGACGTACTGGCCGGGAACGGGCTGGTCCGCGAGGCGGAGCGGAGCGAGAGCGGAACCATCCGCCGGAGCTGACTGAGCGGAGGCGGACAACGGGCCTACGGTCGCCAGGACAGCCGTGACGGCAGCCGCGAGGGCGATCCTCATGAGGTTTGGCATGGTCACGATGGCACCATGCAGAAACGATCCCCCGCAATCACTCTGTGCGGTGGTTTGAACACACTGTGTAGTGAGATCAGCGCCCGCTGAAAACGCCCGAGGGCGGCACCCCCGCATGGGGAGTACCGCCCTCGGTCGCGTCAGCGATGGAGCTACTGATCCTGGGCGGATCAGAAGTCCATGTCACCGCCCGGCATGCCGCCGCCCGCGGGGGCACCGGCCTTCTCGGGCTTGTCGGCGATGACCGCCTCCGTGGTGAGGAACAGCGCGGCGATGGACGCGGCGTTCTGCAGGGCAGAGCGCGTGACCTTCGCCGGGTCGATGATGCCTTCGGCGATCATGTCGACGTACTCGCCGGTCGCGGCGTTCAGGCCGTGACCGATCGGCAGGTTGCGCACCTTCTCGACGATGACGCCACCCTCAAGACCACCGTTGACGGCGATCTGCTTGAGCGGGGCCTCAAGCGCCAGACGCACGGCGTTGGCGCCGGTCGCCTCGTCGCCCGTGAGCTCAAGCTTCTCGAAGACGGCCGTGGCCTGGAGCAGAGCCACGCCACCACCGGCGACGATGCCCTCTTCGACGGCGGCCTTCGCGTTGCGAACGGCGTCCTCGATGCGGTGCTTGCGCTCCTTGAGCTCGACCTCGGTGGCGGCACCGGCCTTGATGACGGCCACGCCGCCCGCGAGCTTCGCCAGGCGCTCCTGGAGCTTCTCGCGGTCGTAGTCCGAGTCGGAGTTCTCGATCTCGGCACGGATCTGGTTGACGCGACCCTGAACCTGGTCGCTCTCACCCGCACCGTCGACGATCGTGGTCTCGTCCTTGGTGATGACGACCTTGCGCGCACGGCCGAGCAGGTCGAGACCGGCGTTCTCAAGCTTGAGGCCGACCTCCTCGGAGACGACGGTGCCACCGGTGAGGATGGCGATGTCGCCGAGCATGGCCTTGCGGCGGTCACCGAAGCCCGGAGCCTTGACGGCGACGGACTTGAAGGTGCCACGGATCTTGTTGACGACGAGCGTGGACAGCGCCTCGCCCTCGACGTCCTCGGCGATGATCAGCAGCGGCTTGCCGGACTGCATGACCTTCTCCAGCAGCGGAAGGAGGTCCTTCACCGCGGAGATCTTCGAGTTGACGATCAGGATGTACGGGTCGTCGAGCGACGCCTCCATACGCTCCATGTCGGTGGCGAAGTACGCCGAGATGTAGCCCTTGTCGAAGCGCATGCCCTCGGTGAGCTCAAGCTCCAGACCGAAGGTCTGCGACTCCTCGACGGTGATGACGCCTTCCTTGCCGACCTTGTCCATCGCCTCGGCGATGAGCTCGCCGATCTGGGTGTCAGCGGCGGAGATGGAGGCCGTAGAAGCGATCTGCTCCTTGGTCTCCACGTCCTTGGCCTGCTCCAGCAGAGCGGCGGAGACGGCCTCGACGGCCTTCTCGATGCCACGCTTGAGGGCCATCGGGTTGGCGCCGGCGGCGACGTTGCGCAGGCCCTCGCGGACCAGAGCCTGGGCGAGGACAGTCGCGGTCGTCGTGCCGTCACCGGCTACGTCGTCGGTCTTCTTCGCGACTTCCTTGACCAGCTCGGCGCCGATCTTCTCGTACGGGTCCTCGAGCTCGATCTCCTTGGCGATGGAAACACCATCGTTGGTGATCGTGGGGGCGCCCCACTTCTTCTCGAGGACGACGTTACGGCCCTTCGGGCCGAGGGTGACCTTGACGGCGTCGGCGAGCTGGTTCATCCCGCGCTCGAGACCGCGCCGTGCCTCCTCGTCGAACGCGATGATCTTAGCCATGTGAAGTGGTCCTCCCGGACTGGGGTGGATAGCGGAGGACTGTGTGGCGCCCGCGACGGACGGCCTGCGACGCCGGGTGGTTCCTTGCCCCACCCGGCCTGCGGGCCTCGCCGACCCAGTCCTTCTGTCACTCTCACTGGGAGAGTGCTAACGCCAATGATTAGCACTCGACCCCTTCGAGTGCAAGCGTCACCCGGGGAACAGCACACGCACGAAGGGCCTGCACCCGGTGTGGGGTGCAGGCCCTTCATGCGTGAGTGCGTCGGTGGCCGATCGCGCCGAGATCAGACGGCGAGCTTGACCATGTCCGCCTGCGGACCCTTCTGGCCCTGCGAGATCTCGAATTCGACTCGCTGACCTTCTTCAAGGGTGCGGTACCCGTCCATCTGGATCGCGCTGTAGTGGACGAAAACATCCGCACCACCGTCGACCGCGATGAAGCCGTACCCCTTCTCCGCGTTGAACCACTTGACGGTGCCCTGAGCCATGGCTTAACTCCCCTATTTCTGGCCCTTGCACAGGAGCGCACTTCGCGCGTCCTGGGTCAGACTCCTCCACCCTCCGACAGGAGAGGGCGTGCGCCGGAACGCGTCGACCGCGGCTGAATGTATCCGCCCAACTGCCCTCTGCAACAGGGCAATCGGACGAGAAATCTGGGCATGACGGAACACGCGAATGCGAAGAATTCCCTGGCTTCCAGGGCAAGTCGGGCCGGACAAGGCGCGCACAAGCGGCAATTGGGTCCGGCACTTTGGCTGCTTCTTGTCGCGCGGGGACGCATTCTCATATGCGCCGGGCACAGGCAGCGGAGGGGGCTTCCCCAACTGTACCGCGCTCAACCATGCAGAATTGCCCCCTCCGCTTCTCTGGCGGAGAGGGCAATCGGCGTAACAGTGAGAGAGATCAGCCGCCGGCGACGGCGGGAATGATGGACACGCCCGCGCCGTCCGGGGTGGCCGTCTCCAGGCCACCCTCGAAGCGCACGTCGTTGTCGTTCACGTACACGTTCACGAAGCGGCGCAGCTTGCCCTGGTCGTCCAGGACGCGGGCCGCGATGCCCGTGTGGTTCTTCTCCAGGTCGGCGATCACCTCGGCGAGGGTCGCGCCCTCGGCCGGGACCTCGGCCTTGCCGCCCGTGTACGTGCGAAGAATGGTGGGGATGCGGACGTTGACGCTCATGCGAGGCCAGCCTCTCGGAAAGAGTCCAGGTTGGGGCGGATGACGGCGGACTGACCCGTGGTCGGGGCCACCGCTTCGAGGGTCTTCAGACCGTCACCGGTGTTCAGCACAACAGTCGTGAGGGTCGGGTCCAGCAGCCCGGCCTCGATGAGCTTCTTCGTTACGCCGACGGTCACGCCGCCCGCGGTCTCCGCGAAGATGCCCTCCGTCTCGGCCAGCAGCTTGATGGATTCCACCACCTGCTCGTCGTTGACGTCCTCGACCGCGCCGCCCGTGCGGCGGGCGATGTCCAGGACGTACGGGCCGTCGGCCGGGTTGCCGATCGCGAGCGACTTGGCGATCGTGTTCGGCTTCTGCGGCCGTACGACGTCGTGCCCGGCCTTGAAGGCCGTCGACACCGGCGAGCAGCCCTCGGCCTGAGCACCGAAGATCTTGTAGGGCTTGTCCTCGACGAGACCGAGCGCGATGAGCTCCTTGAGCCCCTTGTCGATCTTCGTGAGCTGCGAGCCCGAGGCGATCGGGATGACGAGCTGGTCCGGGATCTCCCAGCCGAGCTGCTCGCAGATCTCGTACGCCAGGGTCTTGGACCCCTCGCCGTAGTACGGGCGCAGGTTGACGTTGACGAAGCCCCAGCCCTCGCCGAGCGGGTCGCCGATGAGCTCCGAGCAGAAGCGGTTCACGTCGTCGTAGTTGCCCTCGATGCCGACGAGCTCGCCGCCGTACACCGAAGCCATGACGACCTTGCCCTGCTCCAGGTCGTGCGGGATGAACACGCAGGAGCGGAAGCCGGCCCGCGCGGCGGCGGCGCCGACCGCGCCGGCCAGGTTGCCGGTGGAGGAGCAGGAGAGGGTGGTGAAGCCGAACGCGCGGGCCGCCTCGACGGCGATGGCCACGACGCGGTCCTTGAAGGAGTGCGTCGGGTTGCCGGAGTCGTCCTTCACGTACAGACCGCCGGTGACACCCAGCTCGCGGGCCAGGTTGTCGGCCCTGACGAGCTTGGTGAAGCCCGGGTTCAGGCTCGGCTTGGACGCCACGTCGGCGGGCACGGGCAGGAGCGGCGCGTACCGCCAGATATTGTCCGGTCCGGCCTCGATCTCCTTGCGCAGCGCTTCGGGGTTCCCGAGCGGGAGGTCGTACGCGACCTCAAGGGGACCAAAACAGGAAGAACAGGCGAAGATCGGGCCGAGTTCGAATCGTTCTCCGCACTCGCGGCAGGAAAGCGCGGTGGCGGGTCCCAGGTCTACGGGGAGATTCGTGGTGCTTGCATCAGCTTCAACAGACTGCACAGCCATGATGGCGAGGCCCTTTCTCCTCATCTTCCCCACGACGCATTTCGCCGTGAGACGGAATTGGCACCGTCCCCACCGTTACCTCGCGGTCGGCGGAATGGTTGCCGGGACTTCAACGGGCCGTTCCCTCTGTCCCTCTGGATGAGCGCTATGGCGCCGGGTCTGGACCCGGCGCGTTTGTTCCGCGGCACCCCCGAAATGCGAGGGACCTCCGCGTTGTTCAAGACTGTAACCGAACCCCCGGACGGATGAGACTGTCGTCCGCAACGCGAGATGGATCAACGACGGGCCGGACGACGGCTCACCTGACGAGGGAGAGGCACGTGCTGGAAGAGGTGGAGCGCTGGCTGGACCGGCGGTCCTGGTCCACGGCCGACCGGCCGCTGGACCGGCTGATCGCGGCCAAGGCCGGGCGCGGCCTCACCGTCAGTGTCGTGCTGCCCGCCCTCGACGAGGAGGAGACGGTCGGCGACATCGTCGCGGCGATACGCCGCGAGCTGATGCTGGCCGTGCCCCTCGTCGACGAGCTGGTCGTGATCGACTCCGGCTCGAAGGACCGCACCGCCCAGGTGGCGACGGCGGCGGGGGCGCGGGTCGTCCACCGCGACGCGATACTGCCTCGGATACCGGCCGTCCCGGGCAAGGGAGAGGTGCTGTGGCGGTCACTCTTGGTGACGAGCGGCGACATCGTGTGCTTCATAGACGCGGACCTGAAGGAGTTCTCTGCCTCGTTCGTCTCGGGCATCGTCGGACCGCTGCTGACCGAGCCCGACGTGCATTTCGTCAAGGCGATGTACGACCGCCCACTCGGTACTGAGTCCGACTTGCTCGCCTCCGGCAAGACCCCAGGCCAAGGCGGCCGGGTCACGGAACTGGTGGCGCGCCCGCTGCTCAATCTGCACTGGCCGCAGCTGGCCGGCTTCGTCCAGCCGCTGGGCGGTGAGTACGCCGTACGCCGCTCGCTGCTCGAACAGCTGCCCTTCCCCGTCGGTTACGGAGTGGAGCTGGCCCTGCTCGTCGACTCGCTCCACACGGTGGGCCTCGACGCGCTGGCGCAGGTGGATGTCGGCGTACGCAGACACCGCCACCAGGACGGGCAGGCGCTCGGCCGGATGGCCGCGGCCATCTACCGCACCGCTCACCTGCGGCTTTCGCGCGGCCCGCTGGTGCGGCCGGTGCTGACGCAGTTCGAGCGGGGGGAGGACGGATCCGGGTTCGTGCCGCGTACGCATGCGGTCGACACCCAGGAGCGGCCGCCGATGCGTGAGATCGACGAGTACACGGCGCGGCGGGCGGCGTAACCCGGAGTTGAGCCGTACGCACGTTTGAGGGCTTCCATGACGGGCTAGGTTTCGGCACATGGTCTCCGAGCACGCTGCACAGGTTCTTGTCGCTTCCAACCGCGGCCCGGTTTCGTACACCCTCCGCGAGGACGGCTCGCTCGCCGCCAAGCGCGGCGGCGGCGGTCTGGTCTCGGGCCTGTCGGCGATCGGCCGGGATGCCGATTCCCTCTGGGTGTGCTCGGCGCTGGGAGACGGCGACCGGGAGGCGGTACGGCGCGGGACGAGCACGGCGGGCGTACGGATGCTCGACATCGACGCCGGTGTGCACGCGGACGCGTACAACGGCATCGCGAACTCCGTGCTGTGGTTCGTCCACCACATGCTCTACCAGACGCCGCTGGAGCCCGCTTTCGACGCCGAGTTCCGTCGCCAGTGGGCGGCGTACGAGACGTACAACCGCGCCTTCGCCGACGCGCTGGCGGCGGAAGCGGCGCCGGGCGCGGCCGTGCTGGTGCAGGACTACCACCTGTGCCTGGTGCCGGGCATGCTGCGCGAGCTGCGCCCGGACCTGCGGATCGGCCACTTCACGCACACCCCGTGGGCCCCCGTGGACTACTTCCGCCTGCTGCCGGACGACATCGCGCGCCAGCTGGTGAGCGGTCTGCTGGGGGCGGACAGGGTGGCCTTCCTGACCCGGCGCTGGGCGGACGCCTTTGTGGCGTGCGCGGTAGATGTGCTGGGCGCCGAGGCCCTGGAGGGCACGGCGGTCGGCGTGCACGGCCTGGGCGCCGACGCGGAGTTCCTGCGGGAGCGGGCGCATCAGGAGGACGTGAACGAGTGGCTGGTGCGGCTGCGGGAGCGGGTCGGGGATGGGCGCAAGACGATCGTCCGTGTCGACCGTACGGAACTCTCCAAGAACATCGCGCGCGGGCTGCTCGCGTACCGGCAGCTGCTGGCGGACCGGCCGGAGTGGCGGGGCCGGGTGGTGCACGTGGCCTTCGCCTACCCGTCGCGGCAGGACCTGGCGGTGTACCGCGAGTACACGGCGGCCGTGCGGCGGCTGGCCGACGAGATCAACGCGGAGTACGGGAGGGACGACTGGCAGCCGGTGCTGATGGAGCTGGACGACGACTTCGCGCGGTCGCTGGCGGCGTACCGGATGGCTGACGTGGCGCTGGTCAACCCGATCCGGGACGGCATGAACCTCGTGGCGAAGGAGGTGCCGGTCGTCTCCGACGAGGGGTGCGCGCTGGTGCTCTCGCGGGAGGCGGGGGCGTATGAGGAGCTCGGCGGCGACGCGATCGTCGTGAACCCGTACGACGTCATGGCGACGGCGGAGGCGCTGCGGGCAGCCCTGACGATGGAGCCGGGTGAACGGGCGGAGCGAACGAAGCGCCTGGCCGCGGCGGCGACGGCGTTGCCGCCGGCGACGTGGTTCTTGGCGCAGCTGTCGGCGCTGACGGCGGATTAGACGGGCTCCGCCTCCGGGCGCGCGTGCTGGGGAGTGCGACCCCGGGCCGCGTGTTTTGGGTGCGCGCCCGCTCCTCAAACGCCGGAGGGGCTGGGTTTTCCAGCCCGTCCGGCGTTTGAGGACACGCCCGGAGGGCGTCCGGGGGCCTGGGGGCTTGCCCCCAGTTTCGGGAAGGGGCGGGTTGGGGAAAGCGCCGCAGGCACCGCACCCGCACCCGCAGCACCAAGCCCGGCTGCGATCAAGCCCGTCCGGCGATTGAGGACAAGGCCGCCAGCAGCCCGACCACTCCCGACGGGCCGTCCACCACCACGTCCGCCCGGTCCGCGAGGACAGGAACCTCGCTGCCGCTGCACACCAGCAGCCCGGGAACGCCCTCCGTACGAAGCTTCTCGACCGTCGAGTACGCCGCGACGTCACCGAGGTCGTCCCCGGCGTACAGCACGCACCCCGCCCCCACCTCACGCACGTACTCCGCCAGCGCCACACCCTTGTCCGTGCCCGGCGGCCTCAACTCCAGCACCATACGGCCGGGTTCGACGATCAGTCCGTGGCGGGCGGCGAGCTCCGCGAGAGGGACGCGCAGGGACTCGAACGCCCTCACGGGGTCCTCCGCGCGGCGCGTGTGGACGGCGACGGCCTGCCCCTTCTCCTCGATCCACGATCCGTGCCAGGCCCCAATGCCCTCAAGGAAGCCGGGGAGTTCGGCACGGGCCGCCCGCACGCCGGGGTGCGGGGCAGGGGCACGGACCGTACCCGTGACGGCGTCCCAGCGCTCGGCGCCGTAATGGCCCAGCACGACGAGGCGTTCGAGACCGGGTACCCCGGCGAAGCCGCCGTAACGGACCGCGACGCCCGCCGGGCGACCGGTGATCACGGCCACGGACCCGACCAGCGGCGCGAGTGCCGCCATCGCGGCCACCGCTCCCGGGTGGGCCCGCGACTGCTCCGGGTCAGGGACGATGTCGGCGAGCGTGCCGTCGAAGTCAAGGGCGATCAGCGCCCGCTCCGGCGCCGCCAGCAGCGCGGCGAGACCGTCGCGGCCGGCAGGGGTGGAGGGCGTGAAGTCGGTCGGCAGGGGGTGCGAGTGCTCTTGCGGTTGGCTGCCCATGCCCCCTGACCCTACCGGCGCACGCCCCGTCCGGCACAGGCTCAGCGCCGTTCGCGGCGAGCGTCCCGTACCCGGCGGAGGCGGTTGACGGTGACGGGGTCGTGGGCGAGGGCGCGCTCGTCGTCGAGCAGGGCGTTGAGGAGCTGGTAGTAGCGGGTCGGCGAGATACCGAGCTGCTCCCGCATCGCCCGCTCCTTCGCGCCCGGCCCCGGCCACGACCGCCGCTCGACGGCGAGGACGGCCCGGTCCCGCTCGGAGAGCTCAGCGTCGTAAGGCATATGAGCAGTCTAGGCCCGGACTTCGCGG
>NZ_JAGGPA010000032.1 GCF_018614035.1 Streptomyces sp. ISL-96 | reverse complement strand
CCGGGGCCAGGGGCGTATCCGCGTCACCGCGTCACTTGACGGAGCCGGCCATCACCCCTTGCACGAAGTGCCGCTGGAAGGCGAAGAAGACCGCCACGGGCACGATCAGCGAGAGAAAGGCACCGGGCGCCAGCACGTCCATGTTGCTGCCGAACTGGCGGATCTGCGACTGCAGTTCCACCGTGAGCGGCTGCGCGGAGCTGTCGGCGAACAGCAGCGCCACCAGCATGTCGTTCCACACCCACAGGAACTGGAAGATCGCCAGGCTGGCGATGGCCGGGCGGCCCACCGGCAGGACGAGCCGGGTGAAGATCCGCCATTCGCTGCCGCCGTCCATCCGGGCGGCTTCGAGCATTTCGCGCGGTATCTCGGCGAAGTAGTTGCGCAGCAGGAAGATGGCGAAGGGCAGCCCGTAGGCCACGTGGAAGAGCACCACGCCCGGGATCGTGCCGAACAGACCCAGCTGGCCGAAGAGTTTCGCCACCGGCAGCAGCCCTACCTGCACCGGCACCACCAGCAGCGCGACCACCAGCAGGAACAGCCAGTCCCTGCCCGGGAACTCCAGCCAGGCGAAGGCGTATCCGGCGAGTGCGGCGATCACCACGACGAGGGTGGTGGTGGGCACCGAGATCAGCACGGTGTTCCAGAACGCGTGGGTGATGCCCGCGTTGCCGAGCAGAGTGGAGTAGTTGTCGAAGGACAACTGTCCCGGGCTGGTCAGGACCGTCCACCAGCCGCTCGCCGAGTTGTCCTGCGTCGTACGCATCGAGGAGAGGAAGAGCCCGGCGAGCGGGGTGACCCAGACGAGGCTGACGACGACGAGGAACGCCTGGACCACGCCGTTGCCCAGCCACCCCCTCAGCCGCCCGGCCGGTCGCCTGCGCATGGGGGCTGGGGCCGGCCTTTGCTCCTTCGCGGGGACGGTGGCGGTGGCCGCGCTCATGACTGGCTCCTGCGGAAGCGGCGGACGTTGAAGACCATGGCGGGGATCACCAGGAGGAGAAGCAGGACGCCAAGCGCGCTGCCGAGGCCCTGGTTGTTGCCGCCGCCGAAGGAGACCAGCCACATCTGGGTGGCCAGTACGGTGGCGTCCTCCTGCACCGGTCCCGGCGCGATGATGTACACGAGGTCGAAGACCTTCATCACGTTGATCACCAGGGTCACGAACACCACGGTCAGCACCGGCGCGAGCAGCGGCACGGTGATCTTGCGGAAGACCTGCCACTCGTTGGCGCCGTCCATCCGGGCCGCTTCGAGCGTGTCGCGCGGCAGGGTGGACAGCCCGGCGCCGATGAGCACCATGGCGAAGCCGGTCCAGATCCACAGGTACGCGCCGATGATGGCCGGGGTGACGAGCGCCGGCCCGAGCCACGAGATGCCTTCGTAGGGCTGGGCGAAGTTCGCCGCCGGCAGCCGTACGGTGTACGAACCCGGCGCCAGATCCTGGAACCGGTAGGAGCCGTCGGCCGCGGTGGTGGCGGTGGCTACCGTCTTTTCGTCCCGTACGGCCTCGACCCGCATCTGCGGCAGTCCGCTCTCGGTCTTGTCGACCGTGCCCTGCTTGCCGCCGCCGCCCGGCGCGAAGTCCAGGTAGACGACTCCGCGCAGTTCGTCGCGGCCCGCCTGCTGGGTGGCGCCGGGGAGCGCGTTCTTCGCCCCGGCGGGAAGCTCTTTGGGCTGTACACCGACGAGCCCGAGGTTGACCGTACTGCCTGGGGACGCCGCTCGATCCGTACCGTACGAACCGTCGGCTGCCCTGGCCAGGCCCTGCCCGTCACGGGCGCGGGCGGTCGGGTAGGAGGAGGCGCCCTCGAAGGCGTCGTGCACGCCGACCACCGTCGCGTTGAGTACGCCCTTGTCGGGGTCCTCCTCGTACGCCAGCCGGAAGATGATGCCCGCGGCGAGGAAGGACACGGCCATCGGCATGAAAAGCAGCAGTTTGAACGCGGTGGCCCAGCGGACCTTCTCCACGAGCACGGCGAGGATGAGTCCGAGCCCGGTGAGCAGGGTCGGAGCGACGACCACCCAGATGGTGCTGTTACGGATGGCCGTGAGTGTGGCCGGGTCGCGGAACATCTCGGAGTAGTTCTCGCCGCCGACGAACCGGGTGCCCGAAGCGTCGAAGAAGCTGCGGCCGACCGAGAAGAGGACGGGGTAGACGACGAGTGCGCCGAGCAGGAGCAGCGCGGGCAGTACGAACGCCACGGCGACGATCCGCATGCGCCGCCGGGCGCGACGCCGGTGGTCCGTATGCCTGTTGTGCTTGTTGTGCTTGTCGTTGGACCGGGGGTCCTTCGCTGTGCCGGGTCCCGCCGTTGTGCCTGATGCGGTGACCGTGGTCATGACGGTCCCTCAGCCTTCGTACGACTTGGCTGCCGCGTCTTCCAGCCGGCTCGCGGTGGCGCGCGGGTTGGACGGGTCGCGCAGGAAGTCCTGGAGGATCTTCCACTCGCCGGTGCCCTTGGTGCCGCCGAAGGACGCCGGGGCCTGGTCGGACATGTCGAACCGGACCGAATCGCCGGCGTCCGTAAGGGACTTGGCGATCTTCCGGGTGGTGTCGTCACCGTAGGCGGCGGGTTCGACCTTCTTGTTCGGGGACAGGAAGCCGCCCGCCCCGGCCCAGACGGCGGCCGACTCGGGGCTCGCCAGGTATTCGAGGAACTTCATGGCGGCCTTCTGGTTCTTGCCGTCCTTCAGGACGACCGCCGCGTCGCCGCCGCTGACCACCGGTGCCTCGCCGCCCTCGACCGCGGGGAAGGGGAAGAAGGAGACGCCCTCACCGGGCTTCTTGCCGAACTGGTCCTTCGCTATGCCCGCGACGAAGTCGCCCTCGTACACCATCCCGGCCTCGGGCTCGGGGCCGAAGACCTTCTCGACCGAGCCGGGGAAGTCGGTGCTCAGGGCGCCCTTCTGGCCTCCGTTGATCAGTTGCTTGTCGGAGAAGAGCTTGCCGAGGGTGGTCAGCGCCTTCACGACGGTGGGGTCGGTCCACTTGATCTTGTGGGCGGCGAGCTGGTCGTACTTCTCGGGGCCCGCCTGGGAGAGGTAGATGTTCTCGAACCAGTCGGTGAGCGTCCAGCCGTCCTCACCGGCGACCGAGAAGGCGGACAGGCCCGAATCCGACACGGTACGACCGGACTTCAGCATCTCGGCGTACGTCGTAGGCGGCTTGACGCCGGCCTGGTCGAGGGCGTCGGGGCTGTACCAGACGGTCGACTTGTGGGCGGCCTTGAAGTACAGGCCGTAGAAGTCGTCGCCGACGCTGCCGTACTTCTTCCACACACTGGCGTAGTTGGTGTCGACGGACTCCTCGGTCGTACGGGAGAGCGGCTCGAGCCAGTCGTTCTTCGCGAACTGCTGGAGTACGCCGACCTGAGGCACCATCACCACGTCGGGGGCGTTGCCGCCCTCGATCTTGCTGCCGACGACGGTGGAGACGTTGTCCCCGGTGGACACGAACCGGGTCTTGGCGCCGGTCTTCTCGGTGAAGGCGTCGAGCACCTTCTGGAAGTTCTTCTGCTCGGTGCCCGACCAGACACCGGCGACGGTGATCGTCTGGCCGTCCAGTGCCTTGTCGCCGCCGCCCGCGGTGGTGACGGGGCCGCCGCCGCAGGCGGTCGCGCCGAGCGCGAGGACGAGGGCCGTGCAGCACGCGAGCGTGGTGGTGGTGCGTCGTTGCGTCGTCATCGTGAAAGTCCCATCGAGTCGTCGGTGTCGGTGTCGGTGTCGGCGTTGTGGGAGGTGTTGTCGCTGACCCACCAGGCGGCGGTGGATCCGGGCAGCAGGCCGGCCGGGCAGGGCCCGCTGGCCAGCAGAGGGGCTCCGGGGACGGGGGCGGGTACCGGGGCGGTCCCGAAGTTGACGGCGCAGACCAGGCCGTCGCCGCGGACGAAGGACAGCACTCCGGGTGCGCTGTCCAGCCAGCGCAAGGTGCCTTCGCCGAGCTGCGGCAGGCTGTGGCGCAGCTGAAGCCCGTCGCGGTAGAGGTGCCAGAAGGAGCTGGTGTCGGCGAGCGCGCGGTCGGTGGCGTGCTCGCCGAACCAGTCCGGCTGCGGCAGCCACGGCTTGACGTCCACGGCGTCCGCGCTGAAGCCGAACGGGGAGGCGTGGCCCGACCACGGCAGCGGCACCCGGCAGCCGTCGCGTATCCGGGCCCGGCTTCCGGTGCGGCGGAAGATCGGGTCGGTGAGCACCTCGTCGGGCAGGTCGAGCACTTCGGCCAGGCCCAGTTCCTCGCCCTGGTAGAGGTACGCCGCGCCGGGCAGCGCGAGCATCAGCAGTGCGGCGGCGCGGGCGCGGGCGGTGCCGAGGCCGCTGCCCTCGGTGCCGTGTTCGCCGTAACGGGTGACGGTGCGGACCTGGTCGTGGTTGTTGAGCACCCAGGTGACGGTGGAGCCGGTGCCGGCGATGTCCTGCATGGCCTCGGAGACGACCTTGCGGAAGTGGTCGGCGTCCCAGGGGGCGCTGAGCAGGTCGAAGAAGAAGGCCTGGTGCAGTTCGTCGGGGCGTACGTACAGGGCGTGTTCGCGGGTCGTCGGTACGGACACCTCGCCGACCAGCAGCCGCTCCCGGCCGTCGCGCCCGGTGTACTCCTCGCACACCGACCGCCAGTGCCGCCACACGTCGTGCACTTCGGGCTGGTTCCAGGCAAGCGGGTTGACGGAGTCGCGGGTGCGGGCGTCGGCCTCGGGGTCCGGCGAGTCGGGCAGTTCGGGGTGCTTGAAGAGTCCGGCGGCCACGTCGATGCGGAAGCCGTCGACGCCACGGTCGAGCCAGAAGCGCAGTACGTGGTCGAAGTGGGCCCCGACCTCGGGGTTGCGCCAGTTCAGGTCCGGCTGCTCGGGCGTGAACATGTGCAGGTACCACTGGCCGGGGCTGCCGTCCGGCTCGGTGACCCGGCTCCAGGCGGGGCCACCGAACATCGCGTGCCAGTTGTTGGGCGGCTCCTCGCCGCCCTGGCCGCGCCCCTCGGCGAAGTGGAAGCGGGCGCGCGCCGCGCTGCCGCGCCCCGAGTGGAGCGCCTCGCGGAACCACGGGTGCTCGCTGGAGCAGTGGTTGGGGACGATGTCGAGCAGCACCTTGATGCCGAGCCGCCGCGCGCCGGTGACGAGCCGGTCGAACTCGCCGAGGTCTCCGAAGACCGGGTCGACGTCGCAGTAGTCGGCGACGTCGTAGCCGTGGTCGTGCTGGGGCGAGGGGTAGAACGGGCTCAGCCAGATGCCGTCGACCCCGAGTTTCTTGAGGTACGGCAGTCCCGCGCGGACGCCGGCGAGGTCGCCGATGCCGTCCCCGGTGCTGTCCAGAAAGCTACGGACGTACACCTGGTACATCACCGCGTCGCGCCACCATTTGAGCATCACCCGTTGACCTGTTTTCTACGTGAAGGGGTGCGCGCGGCCGGAGACCAGAAGAGGTGAGCCGCGCTGTTATGCATGCATGTTAAGTAGGTGTGACGAGAGGGTGTCAACGACTGAACAGAAAGCGCCTCGAAGTTGGGGGATTATGCCCGTATTTGACCCTGACCTAGGCGCGTTCACAGACCGGGCCCTCTACCTAACACGTAACTAGGTGGTCGGGGTCAGCCCTGGCGGCGCGCGATGGCGGCCAGTTCCCCGGCCAGCCTGCGCACAGCCGCCGCCGGCGACTGATGCTGCGTCATCGCGTCGTGTACGACGGCCTGCACCGCCAGGCTCACCTGGTCGTAGCGCGGGCTCTTGGGGCGCGGCGCGGCCGCGAGCACACTCGTACGCAGGGCCGGCAGATACGGATATTTCCGTACCAGCTCGGCATCCCCGTACAGACCGGCCAGCACAGGCGGCAACGCGCCTTCGGTGAGTACCTTGCGCTGCACCGGTTCGCTGGTCAGATACGCGATCAGATCGGCCGCCGACTCCGGGTGCCGGGCATGCGCGTTGACCGCGAGATTCGAGCCGCCGAGCACACTCGTGCCCGGCCCGTCGGCGCCCGGCAGCGGCACCGCGCCGAACTTCCCCGCGACTTCGGAGTCCTTGCCGGAGATACCCGCGTAGGCGTACGGCCAGTTGCGCAGGAAGAGCAGCCGGCCGTTCTGGAACGCCTCTCGGGACTCCTCCTCCTTGTACGTCAGCGCTTCGCGCGGGATCCACCCGTCGCGCACACCACGCGCGAGGAAGCCGAGCCCGTCCCGGGCGCCGGCCGAGTCCACGGTGACGCGCTCGCCCTCGTCGCCGAGGATGCTGCCGCCCGCCGAGTACACCGCCTCGGCCGCGTTGACGGTCAGCCCTTCGTACGGCAGGAACTGACCGGCGTAACCGCCGAGCCCGTGCTTCGGGGCGATGGCGCGCGCCTGGCTTTCCAGCTCCTGCCAGGTGCGCGGGGGCCGTTCGCCCTCCCGGTCCAGGATGTCCTTGCGGTAGAAGAGCATCCCGGCGTTCGTGACGTACGGAACGGCGTAAAGCTTGTCGTCGTACGTCGCCGTGCCCACCACCGGCGGCAGGAAGCCCTTCAGAGGGAAGCGGCCTGGGTCGAGCGGGGAGATCCATCCGGCGGCGGCGAACTCCGGGGTCCAGGCGACGTCGATGTTGAGGATGTCGAACCGGCCCCGGCCGGAACGCAGCCCGGTGACCATCTGCGCGTGGGTCTCGTCGGCGGAGTCGGGGAGCTCGACGAGGGTGACCTTCTCGTCCGGATGCGTACGGTTCCAGCCGTCCAGCAGCGGGCCGAGGTAGTCCGTGAGGTCACCGGCCGTGGCGAGGGTCATCGGGCCACGCCCGTCGTCGCGCGCCCCGCCACCGGGCGCGTCCGGGACTGATGGGACGGATCCGGCCACGACGACCGCGGCGACCAGCAGGCCCCTACCGGCGGCACGTATCCACCGCATAGGTTCCTCCCTGTACACCGGCGCCGAGCACCCTCGGCGTGACGGGCCATGTATACCCGTTAGGCATGGGCGATACTAGGGCCTGCGGCAGAATGACGAGGCGATCCGGACCACACTGCGAACCGCGGCCGGAATCACTGCGCAACAAGCATGCAGACGAAGCCAAGGACGCGAAGGAGGAGAGCACGAGTGCGGCTGCCCCTCCTGGCTCTCCTCGCGCGCGGACCGGCCCATGGTTACGAACTGAAACAGGACCTTGAGCAACTACTGGGCGCCGAGTACCCTCAGCCGAACGTCGGCCAGATCTATGTGACTCTGGGGCGGCTGGAGAAGTCGGGCCTGATCGAGGGCGAAGAAGTCGCCCAGTCGAGCCGGCCCAACAAGAAGGTCTACCGGCTCACGGATGCCGGGCGGGAAGCGCTGCAGGCCTGGTTCGAGGAGACCTCGGACGAGCCCCGGGTGCGGGACGACTTCTTCATGAAGCTCGCCCTCGCTCCCCGGACCGGCCTCGCCGACCAGATCGCGCTGATCAACAAGCAGCGCCGTCAGTATCTGAACACCATGCGCAATCTGTCGAAACTGGCCGCCGCCGACAACCGGGAAAACCCCATCGCCCATCTGCTCGTCGAGGGCGCCATTCTGCATCTGCAGGCCGACCTCGACTGGCTGGAACGCTGCCAGGAGGAGCTGGAATGAGCGACACCCCCGTTCCCGCTCTGCGCGCAGAGGGCCTGGTCAAGACCCACCACGGCGAGGGCGCGCCGGTCCGTGCCGTGCGCGGTGTGGATCTCTCCGTACGGCAGGGTGAGTTCGTCGCCGTCACCGGGCCGTCGGGCGCCGGGAAGTCCACCATGCTGCATCTGCTCGGCGGGCTCCAGCGGCCGGACAGCGGCAGCGTCTGGCTGGACGGCGCGTGCACCGATTCCTACAGCGAGGCCCGCTGGGCGGTGGAGCGCCGCCGCCGGATCGGCATCGTCTTCCAGTTCTTCAACCTCGTGTCGAACCTGACCGTCGCCGACAATGTGGAGCTGCCCGCCCTGCTCGCCGGTACGTCCCCCAAGCGGGCCCGCGCCGAGCGCGAGAGCCTGCTGGCGGAGCTGGGTCTTCAGGGCAAGGCGCGCAGCATGCCGGGCGAACTGTCCGGCGGTGAGCAGCAGCGCGTCGCTCTGGCGCGGGCGCTGGTCAACCACCCCGGGCTGCTGCTCGCCGACGAGCCGGCGGGCAGCCTCGACAGCAAGGGCACCCGTGAGGTGATGCGGCTGCTGACCCGCTTCCACCAGCGCGGCCAGACGATCGTCCTGGTGACCCATGACGCGCGGCTCGCCAGCGCGGCGGATCGCGTGATCAGCTTCTACGACGGCCGGATCGCCGACGACGCGGAGCTCGACGACGACGCGGGCTTGCCGGGTACGGGCATATCCTCCGTGCTCGAACTGAAGGACTGAGCCGTGCGAGCCACCCTGCGCTGGGCGCACGCCGATCTGCGGACGCATCGCGGTGAAGCGCTCTTCATCGTCCTCGCCACCGCCGGAATCGTCGCCTCACTGCTGCTCGCCACCGCGCTGTTCGGTTACGCCACCAACCCCTGGCAGCGCGTCTTCAGCAGGGCCAACGGCGCTCACCTGTGGATCCACACCGGCCCGTCCGCCGACGCGGCCCGGCTCGCCGCGCTGGACGGCGTCGAATCCGTGTCGGGCCCCTACCGCACCGCGTCCGCCACGGTGGAGTCGCGCGGGACCCGGGCGACCGTCGAACTCCGCGGCGCCGATGACACCCCGCCCACCACCGGGCGTCCACTGCTGGATTCCGGGCGGTGGCTGGACCCCGGCACGCCGGACGGCGTCGTACTGGAGAGGGATCTCGCCCGCGCCCTGTGGGTGGAAACCGGCGACAGGCTTACGCTCCCGGGGAGCCCGCGCCCCCTGACGGTGCTCGGTGTCGCGAACCATGCCGAGCCGCGGTACAGCCCGGGTGAACGGTCCGGCACGGTGTGGGCGTTGTCGTCGGTCGTGGAACGGGTCGGCGAGCGCACCGGGCAGGTCGTGGGGCTGCGGCTGAGCGACCCCGGCGACACGGACTACGCCGTACAGCGATCCGTCACCGAGCTCGGGGCCGGGGCCGTCACCCAGGTCTCCAGCTGGCAGCAGGCGCGCGCCGAGGCGCAGGGCGACACCCGGCTGCTCGGCCAGGTCCTCGGACTCTTCGGGCTGGGCGCCCTTCTCGCCGCGGCGCTGGCCGTGTTCGGCGCGATCAGCACCCGGATCCGGGGTCATCTGCGGGACATTTCCGTACTGAAGGCGATCGGCTTCACGCCCGGCCAGGTGGTACGTGTCTTCCTCGCCCAGCATGTGGCGTTCGCGCTGCTGGGCGCCGTGCTGGCGACCGTACTCATCGAGACGCTCGGCAGCGGCATCCCGGGCAGGCTCGGCGACGCGGTCGGGGTGTGGCAGGGACTGCCCGGCCATGCCGCGGCGCTGCTCGCGGTGCCGGCCGGCGCGGTGCTGTTCATCGGCGCCACCACGTGTCTCGCCGCCTGGCGGGCAGGCCGGGTTTCGCCCGTACCGATGATGCGGTCGGCGGGTCCCGCCGGGCGCCGGCTCTCCGGTCCGGCCCGCAGGGCGCTGGGGCTGCGGCTGCCGCCGGCCCTCGTCCTCGGTCTGCACCGGACGTTCACCCGCAGTCCCCGCTCGATGGCCACGATCGCGCGCCTCGCCCTGCCGCTGGTGCTGATCACGGTCGCCCTCAGCGCGTGGACGACCGTCGAGCGGTTCGAGAGCGAACCCGAACAGCTCGGTCTCACGGCGGCGCTCACGGCCCGCGCGGACAGGGGACTCGACGACCGTGAGGCACGCGCCCTGCTCGAAGCCGACGACCGGGTCCTGGCCGCCCACCCGGGCGTGGAGGTGGCGGCGCTGGTACCGGGCCAGACCGGGACGATCGCGCTGCGCGGTCTCGGTACCCGCGAGGAGCCGTATCCGTTCACGCTGGCGGCGGGCCGGACGGCGCAGGGGCCCGACGAGGCGGTGGCCGGGCAGGGGCTGCTGGACCTGCTGGACGTACAGGTCGGTGACTGGATACGGATGACGGTCGGCGGGCGCCCGCAGATCCTGCACATCGTCGGCCGGAGCATCGAGCCGGAGAACGCCGGCCGCGTCATCTCGACGTCGCTCGACACCCTGCGTGAGAACGACCCCGGGCTCCGGCCGGCGCTCTATCAGCTCCAGTTGCGCCCGGGCGCGGACCCGCACGCCGTCGCCGCGGCGCTGACCGGGGCCTCGGACGGCCGGCTGGACATCCGCGAAGTGACCAACCCGGCCGGGGGTCCGGCCCCGCTGCGCGGCGTCGTACTCGGACTGATCGCCGTACTCGCCCTCATCGGGCTGACCGAACTGTCGACGGTGATCGGCGGCAGCGTACGGGAGGGCGAGCGGGACCTGCTGGCGCTGAAGGCCGTCGGACTGTCACCGCGCCAGATCACCGCCGTCACGGTGACGGCCGTCGCCGGCACCACACTGGCCGCCGCCGTCGTCGGGGCGGCTCTGGGAGTGCCGCTCGCCCGCCTGCTGATCGACGCCCAGGGCCGGTCGAGCGGCATCGGCGCGGGTATCGCCCAGACCCCGTCGCCGTGGCTGCTGCTCCTGCTGGGCGCTGCGGCCGTACTGGGCGCGGCCGCGCTCGCCACCCTGCCGGCCGCCCGCGCCGCCCACCGCCGGCTGGCGGACACCCTGAGCGCGGTCACCTGAGGCGGGGCCGGCCGCTCAGGACGATCTGGCGATGTGCTCGATCACGGCCATGGCCACGGCACCTACGTTCCCGGCGATCGGTGACCTGGCTCGGCGCAAGGGCGCTGAAGCCTGCCTGCTCGCGGCTTCGCAGGGCTCGAACGGCCCGTCATGCGTCGACGCCCGCCTGCTGGTTCTCGATGGTGAACGCGCTGCCGGTATGGGACAGCCGCAGGAGCCGGGCCAGCGCGCGCGGTACGGCGCACAGCCGCAGCTCGGTTCCGTTCGCTTTCGCCGTACGGGCCGCGGCCAGCAGCGCGTTCAACCCCGAGCAGTCGCAGAAGGTCAGTCCCGCACAGTCCACCAGGACCCGCCGACGCGTGGCCACGGCAGCCTGAAGGGCCTCCCTGACATCCGGCGCGCCGACGACATCGAGGTCCCCCGCCACGGTGATCCGGCAGCTGTCGGGTCCGGTGGCGTGAACGCCGACCTGGATCGTGTCGTTCACGGCGCCCCCTCGGAAAGGCGGACGGGTTGTTCATCCAGAGAAACCCCTGACCGGCTGTCCTGTCCACCCGTGAATATCTTGACAATCGCGTCGGTGCGTTCTATCCAAGGTTTTGAAGAAAGTTCCTCCATCTCCGCAGGTCAGAGCGGTTGGAGGTGGGCGCGAGGGCCAGCCCCGAGCCATCTGGCCACCGACGTGTGACCATGAAAACGACGACGCACGCGGCTCCGCCCGGGCATGGCGCGCCGCCGTGGAAGTGGAGCGCAGGGTGAGGAGAAGGCAATGGCACGTGCAGTGGGTATCGACCTCGGTACGACGAACTCTGTGGTCTGCGTGCTGGAGGGCGGCGAGCCCACGGTCATCACCAACACCGAAGGCGCCCGGACCACCCCGTCGGTGGTCGGTTTCGCGAAGAGCGGTGAGGTGCTGGTGGGTGAGATCGCCAAGCGGCAGGCCGTGACCAACATCGAACGCACCGTACGATCGGTGAAGCGCCACGTCGGCGAGGCGCAGTGGCGTTTCCCGGGACACGGGGACATCGACGGCAAGCGCTACACCGCGCAGGAGATCTCCGCGCGGGTCCTGCAGAAGCTCAAGCGCGACGCCGAGGCCTATCTCGGCGAGGACGTGACGGACGCGGTCATCACGGTTCCGGCGTACTTCAACGACTCGCAGCGCACAGCGACGAAGGAGGCCGGGGAGATCGCCGGCCTGAAGGTGCTGCGGATCATCAACGAGCCGACGGCCGCGGCGCTCGCCTATGGCCTCGACAAGGAGAACGACCAGACCATCCTCGTGTTCGACCTCGGTGGCGGCACGTTCGACGTATCGCTGCTGGAGATCGGTGAGGGTGTGGTCGAGGTGAAGGCCACCAACGGAGACACTCACCTGGGTGGTGACGACTGGGACCAGCGGATCGTGGATCACCTGGCCAAGCAGTTCAAGAACGCGTACGGCATCGACCTGTCCAAGGACAAGATGGCCACGCAGCGGCTGCGCGAGGCCGCCGAGCGGGCCAAGATCGAGCTGTCGGCCGCGACCGAGACCACGATCAACCTGCCCTACCTGAGTGCGTCGGCCGAGGGCCCGCTGCACCTGGACGAGAAGCTCACGCGCTCGCAGTTCCAGCAGCTGACCGCCGACCTTCTGGAGCGGTGCAAGGCCCCGTTCCACAACGCGGTCAAGGACGCGAAGATCAAGCTGTCCGACATCAACCACGTGATCCTGGTGGGCGGTTCGACCCGTATGCCTGCCGTGACCGAGCTGGTCAAGGAACTCACCGGCAAGGAGCCGCACAAGGGCGTCAACCCCGACGAGGTCGTCGCCCTCGGCGCCGCGCTCCAGGCCGGTGTGCTGAAGGGTGAGGTCAAGGACGTTCTGCTGCTCGATGTCACGCCGCTGTCTCTCGGTATCGAGACCAAGGGCGGCATCATGACGAAGCTCATCGAGCGCAACACGACGATCCCGACCAAGCGCTCGGAGATCTTCACGACGGCCGAGGACAACCAGCCGTCCGTGCAGATCCAGGTGTTCCAGGGTGAGCGTGAGATCGCGGCGTACAACAAGAAGCTCGGCATGTTCGAGCTGACCGGTCTGCCGCCGGCCCCGCGCGGTGTCCCGCAGATCGAGGTGACGTTCGACATCGACGCCAACGGCATCATGCATGTGGCCGCCAAGGACCTGGGCACCGGCAGGGAGCAGCGGATGACCGTCACCGGTGGCTCGGCGCTGCCGAAGGACGACATCGAACGGATGGTCCGTGACGCGGAGCAGTACGCGGAGGAGGACCACAGGCGCCGCGAGGCCGCCGAGACGCGCAACCAGGCCGAGCAGCTCGTCTACCAGACGGAGAAGTTCCTCAAGGACAACGAGGACAAGGTTCCCGGTGATGTGAAGAGCGAGGTCGAGACCGCCGTCACCGAGCTGAAGGAAAAGCTCAAGGGTGAGGACACCGCCGAGATCCGCTCGGCCATGGAGAGGGTCGCGGCCGTCTCCCAGAAGCTCGGCCAGGCCATGTACGCCAACGCCCAGGCGCAAGGACAGGCGCAGGGCTCCGGTGGGGCCACGGGCGGCGCCGGCGAGAGCGGGGCGCGCGCGGAGAGCGGCGCGGAGGAGGACGTCGTCGACGCGGAGATCGTCGACGACGACAAGCAGCAGGGAGGCGCGGGATGAATCGCCCGACCGACGGTCGCGGCCACCCCGGTGTGCCGTCGCTGGAGATGGTCCGGAACGGGCGAAGGCGCGGCTCCCAGGATTCGCTTCCGACCCGTGGCGCCGCCCGGCGCGAGGAGCAGGCCGAGCGGACTGAACGGGCTGAGCGGGCTGAGCGGGCTGAACGGGCTGAACGGGCTGAACGGGTGTCGGCCGGCCGGAGCGGGACCGACCTCGTACCTCAGCCGTCCCGTGAGGAGGCGCTGCGTGCACAACTGCGGGAGCGCACGGCCGACCTTCAGCGGGTGAAGGCCGAGTACGACAACTACCGCAAGCGGGTACGCCGCGACCGTCTGGCGGTCCGCGAGATCGCCGTGGCCAACGTACTCGCCCGGCTGCTGCCCGTGCTCGACGCCCTGGCGGAGGCCGACGAGCAGGGCGAGGTGGAGGGCGGCTTCGAGCGCGTCGCCGAGGTGCTGTGGTCCGAACTGGCCGCACTGGGCCTGGAGCCGTTCGGGACGGCGGGCGACCCCTTTGATCCGTTCGTGCACGAGGCCGTGTCGTACAGCGATTCCGACACGCTGGAACGCCCCGTCTGTACCGAGATCCTGCGCCCCGGGCACCGGGTCGGCGACCACCTCCTGCGTCCCGCCCAGGTAGCGGTCGCCGGACCTCCGACGGGCCCGTGAAACCAGAGGCCGGAGAGTCAGGGCGTACGACCACATCCGCCTGGGTGGTCAAGCGCCCTGGGCCGATCGCGTCCGCACCGCTGCGGCTCGTGGAGCGTGGGATTCCGGAGCCCGGCCCGTACGAGTTGTTGGTGCGTGTGCGCGTCTGCGGGGTATGCCGGACCGATCTGCACCTGGCCGAGGGAGACCTGGCCCCTCGCAGACCGCACTGCACGCCGGGCCACGAGGTGGTCGGGGAGGTGGTCGCGTGCGGGCCCGCCGACGGGCATGGGTTCCGCGTCGGTGACCGGGTGGGGGCGGCCTGGCTGGCGGGAACCTGCGGGCAATGCCGTTACTGCCGGACGGGACGGGAGAACCTGTGCCCCGGCTCGCGCTACACCGGCTGGGACATCGACGGCGGATTCGCCGGCCACATCATCGTCGACGCCCGGTTCGCCTACCGGCTGCCCGAGGGGTGGAGCGACGAAGAAGCCGCTCCCCTGCTGTGTGCGGGGATCATCGGCTACCGGGCACTTCGGCGGGCCGACCTGCCGCCGGGCGGCCGGCTGGGCATCTACGGATTCGGAGCCTCGGCGCACCTGACCGCCCAGCTCGCCATCGCCCGCGGAGCCGATGTCCACGTCGTCACCCGCTCATCGACGGCGCGGCGACTGGCCCTGGAACTGGGGGCGGCGTCCGCCGGAGCCGACGCGCCCCCGCAGCCGCTGGACTCCGCGATCCTCTTCGCCCCGGCCGGGGACCTGGTGCCGGTCGCGCTGGCGGCGCTGGACCGGGGCGGCACGCTCGCGATCGCCGGGATCCACCTGAGCTCCATCCCGCCGCTGGAGTACGCCCGCCACCTGTTCCAGGAACGGACCGTACGCAGTGTCACCGCGAACACCCGCGAGGACGGCCGGGCGTACCTCACCGAAGTGACGAAACTGCGCCCCACGGTGCGGGTGACGACCTATCCCATGCGGCTGGCCGACCACGCCCTGGAGGACCTGGGGGCGGGACGGATCACCGGGGTGGCCGTGCTTGTCGCGCAATGAACGCGCAGTGAGCGACTGCGCCACTCGGTGCATCTTGCCGACCGGCTCGGCAGAGCCACACCGCTGCGGGGTACCACTTCCGCATGGCTGGTATCGAACTCAAGAGTTCCGCATTCAACGACGGGGCGCTCATCCCGCGCCGCTACGCCATGGAAGGCGAAAACGTCTCCCCCGACCTGTCCTGGTCCGGAGTGCCGGACGGCACGTCGGAGCTGCTGTTGCTGTGTGAGGACCCCGACGCGCCGAGCGGGACCTTCGTGCACTGGCTCGTCACGGGCATCAACCCCGCGAGCACCGGCGTGGAGGCCGGACAGACGCCCGACGGCGGGCAGCCCCTGATGAACGGATTCGGCGAGTCCGGCTGGGGAGGCCCGCTCCCTCCCCCCGGCGACAAGGCTCATCGGTACTTCTTCCGCCTCTACGCGCTCGCGGAGCCCGCGGATCTGGCCGACGACGCGAGTGCGGCGGACGTGCACGCGGCCGTGGACAAGCAGCAACTGGCGAGCGGCACACTGGTCGGCCTCTACCAGCGCTGAGTCAGGGGCGTTCGCCATGGGCTTCCGGACCTGCGGCGGCCGGAGGACCGCGCGTAGTGTGTCGGCGGCGACGTAGGTCTGGTCGGTCGCACCGCCAGTCTCGACTGCTGCGAGGAGAGGACCGATGACGACAACGGCCCGTGCGAGCGTGCAGCACGAAGACGAGCAAGTGCGCGTCACACGCTGGGACTTCGAGCCCGGCACGCGTACCGGCCGCCATGTGCATGAGTATGACTATGTGGTCGTGCCCGTGGTGGACGGCCGGATCAGCGCGGTCGCGCCCGACGGTCGGTGACCGAGTCGCAGCTGCGGGCCGGTCAGTCGTACGCCCGCCCGGCGGGTGGCGAACACGATGTCGTCAATACCGGTGGCTCATGGCTGGCGTTTGTGGAGATCGAACTCAAGCCACTACGGTCCGTGACCACCTGATGCCGATAAAATTGGGGCATGGGCCAGGCCCTGGTGACGCTCCTGCTGAGCGGCGACGTGATGCCGGGCCGGGGTGTCGACCAGATCCTTCCGCACCCGGGCGATCCGGAGCTGCGTGAGGGCTACATCCGGGACGCCCGCGATTACGTCTCGCTCGCCGAGGCCGCCAACGGCCCGATCCCCGCGCCCGTGGACCACACCTGGCCGTGGGGGGTGGCGCTGGACGTGATGGAAGCAGTCGCACCCGACGTCCGGGTCATCAATCTGGAAACGAGCATCACGACAAGCGATGATTTCGCTCCCGGCAAGGCCGTGAACTACCGGATGCACCCGGCGAACGTACCGTGCCTGACCGTCGCGCGGCCCGATGTGTGCGCGCTCGCGAACAACCACGTACTCGACTTCGGATACCGCGGCCTGGAGGAGACGCTGGACGTCCTGCGCGCTGCGCGGCTCGGGCCCGCCGGCGCGGGGCGGGACGCGGCCGAGGCGCGGCGGCCGGTGGCGGTCGCCACGAAGGGCGGCGGGCGGGTGGTCGTGCTGTCGTGCGGGATGGCGTCCAGCGGGATCCCGTCGCGCTGGTCGGCCACGGAGAACCGGCCGGGCGTCGATTTCGTACCCGATCTGTCGGTCCGCAGCGCGGACGCCCTCGTACGGCGGCTGCGGGCGGTGCGCCGGGACGGTGATCTGACGGTCGTCTCGATCCACTGGGGGTCGAACTGGGGGTACGCGGTGGCACGGAGCCAGATCGCGTTCGCACGGCGGCTCGTCGACGGCGGTGTGGACGTGGTCCACGGTCACTCCTCGCACCATCCGCGCCCGATCGAGGTCTACCGGGGCAGACTCATCCTGTACGGCTGCGGGGATCTCGTCGACGACTACGAAGGAATCACGGGGTACGAGCGCTACCGGGACGACCTGCGGCTGCTGTATTTTCCGTCGCTGAACGCGGGCACGGGCGAACTGGCCGGTCTGCGGATCGCCCCCATGCAGGCCCGGCGGATGTCGCTGCACCACGCGTCGGCGCGGGACGCCGGGTGGCTGTGCGAGGTTCTGACCAGGGCAGGCGAGGCCTTCGGTACGGCGGTGGAGCCGGAGCCCGGCTCCGACGGCTTCCTCAGGCTCGGCTGGTCCGCCCCCGTCGTACGACGTCAGGAGAGTTGAGCCGCGAGGGTGTTGGCCGGGGGTCGGGCTCCGAGGTGGTGTGCGAGGTCGAGCAGGTGCGGCAGGCGCAACACCCGTCCGCCGGAGCCCGGCAGGGGGACGTGCAGGGGATCGGTCCAGCGCGTGGGTATCGAGTCCAGTCCGTGGTACGCGCCCGCCAGAGCGCCGGTGACCGCGGCGACGGTGTCCGTGTCACCACCGAGGTCGATCGCGGCGCGTACCGCCTGCTCGTAACTCGCCGTGGTACGCAGGGCCCAGACGGCGGAGCCCAGGCACGGCCAGACGGCACCGTTGAACTCGGTGGCCTGATCGGGGTGCCAGTCGTCGGCGAGGACCGTGGCGTATCGCGGGCGGTGGTCGGGGTGGACGTGGTCCAGGATGCCGGAGAGGGCGGCGAGGGGCTCGGTGCCGTCGAGGGTGACCCGGATGAGTTCGTGGAAGACGGCTGTTCCTTCCCAGGCGGCGCGGTCGCCGTGGGTGAGGGCAGCGATGCGGCGGGCGGCGTCCATGGTGTCCTCGCGGCCGCCGGCCGCGAAGTAGACCGCCGAGGTGGCTGCCCGCATCAAGGAGCCGTTGCCCGCGGCGTGTTGGCTGACCTGGAAGTGGGTTGCGGCGGCCAGGTCCCACGGCATGCCGTTGGTGAGGACGTCCTCGGTCTGCAGGCCGATGTCCTTGGGCTCGGACGCCGCCCATCGCTGGAAGCGCGCGAAGATGTCCGGCAGCTCCAGGCCGCCTCGCTCCAGCAGCGACTCCCCCACCAGAACGGCCATCTGTGTGTCGTCCGTGGCCTCGCCGGGGTCCCAGCCACCGCCGCCGCACATCTCGCTGTCTTCGCCGGGTTCCGGGAACCGCGCGGAGAACGCCCCCGCCGGCCCGAACTCGAAGGGGCCGCCGAGTGCGTCACCGACGGCGGAGCCGATGACCGCGCCGGCGGTCCGCTGTATTCGTTTCACGGCGTCAGCCTATGGGACCCGACATCGCACGGGATGAGGCCCGTCCGTTCAGTCCGCCGTCGGCACGCTTGCCGTGACGGGGAGGAGTAGCGCCGTAACGTTGTCGTGCCCACCTGCGTCCAGGGCGTGTCCGACGAGCGTTCGGGCGTCTTCCAGAAGCCCGCTGCCCGGCGAGGACGCGCGCCGGGAAGGGGAAGTCAGCGCACCCCGCAGTTCACCGGCATCGGGCAGATACCGCCACAGACCGTCAGTGCACAGCAGCAGCCGCCCCGGCACCGACGGCCGGTAGCTCCGGATGCTCGGTAGCGGTTCGCCGGCGTCGGCTCCCAGCCAAGCGGTGAGAGCCTCGTAGTCACCCGTGTCGTCCTCGGTCAGCGCCATCCCTGGCCCCTCGTCGGGCAGCCAGTAGGCGCGGCTGTCGCCGATCCAAGCGCACCAGATCCCTTCCGGACCGGCGATGCCCGCCACATATGTGCAGGCCGGTGCCGCATCGACCGATGCGGCCAAGGCGGTGACCGCGCGACTCGCCCGGACGGCGGCATCGCTGAGCGCGACCTCCGGCAGAGCAGCCGCCCCCAGCCGTGCCGCGAGGGTTGTCATGCCGACTTCGGCCGCGACTTGAGCGGCTCGTTCCGCGCGTGGCGACATGGAAACGCCGTCGCAGACGACACCGATCGTCCACCTCCCGGTCGTCGTCAACGCCATGGCGTCCGCGTTGGTGCCGCGTCGCTTGCCCCGGTCGCTGACTCCCGCCGCACCGTCATCCGCCGTAATCTCCATGTGCGAGCGGAAGGCCGGCTGCGCCTCACCGCAGTCCCAGCAATAGCCGTCGGGCGCAATCGTTCCGCCACACATCACACAGCCTGGATTTTCCGTCATCAATCGCGAATCCTGTCAGATCCGCCCTGCGGCGCCCTGGCGGCGCGGATCTCTTCGGCTCGCACCAGGCCGGCGTAGCGGAAAGTAGTGAACTCCCTACATGTCCGGTACGTACTGACCCACGAACACCGCTGACCGGTCACGCGACGAGGGGGCCCCATGCAACCGTTCGTACTCAACTACGCTCGCCAGAATGAAGGGACGGGGGCGGGCATCCCCGTTCCGTACGGATACAGCCCCGCTCTCCAGCTGAACGTGCTGTCCGACGGGCGTCCCGCCATCAGCGACCGGGCGCTGCTCCTGGCGACCAGCACCACGACGTCCACGGCCGGTTCCCAGACGCACTTCGACGACTGACCGGCCGGCACGCCGATGACGGTGTTGATTCTGACGTGCCATCAGGACGTTACGACCGACCTGGTGGTGGCCAGGCTGCACGAGCGGGGCGTCCCGCTGGTGCGCCTGGATCCCGCCGATCTCCCCGGCGAGGCCGGCCTGTCGGCCGAGTACGTCCGTGGTGACTTCCACTGCTACCTGTCGGCGGACGGGCGCGTGGTCAGCTCCGAGGCCCTGACCTCCGTTTGGGTACGACGGCCCGGTGAGCCCGCGGCGCACGCCCCGGAGCCGTCGCAGTGGCTCACCGCCGAGACCGGACAAGCCCTGTACGGGGCGCTGTACTCGACCACGGCACGCTGGATGAACCATCCCCGACAGGCGGCGCAGGCCCGCCTCAAGCCCTGGCAGTTGCGCTTCGCCCACCAGAGCGGCTTCGCCGTGCCGCCCACCGTCATCACGACCTTCCCGCGGGTGGCCCAGCAGTTCGCGGCGCAGTACGGGAAGGTCGTGGTGAAGTGCCTGTCCGGGCCGCCGCGCAGCGAGCCCCCGGTCTCCCTGCCCACCGCACTCGTCGAGCCCGGTACGGATTTCGCCGACGTCGCGGCCGGCCCCACGCTGCTTCAGCGGTACGTACCCAAACGGGCCGACATCCGGCTGACGAGCGTCGGTGACCGGACGTTCGCCGCCCGGAAGCTCTCCGCGCCCGGGCAGGTCGACGGACGCTACGGCGATACGGGCCACGTGTGGGAGCCCGTCGGCGTACCGGACCGCATCGCGCGGGCGGTTCGCGACTACACGGAGCTGGCAGGCCTCGCGTACGCGGCTTTCGATTTCGCCGAGGACACCGAGAAGGTCTGGTGGTTCCTGGAGTGCAACCAGGGTGGTCAGTTCGGCTTCGTGGAACTGGAGACCGGCCAGCCGATCGCGGAAGCGGTCGCGTCCTGGCTGGCTCCGCAGACGTGAGAGTCGTTCACGGCGGCGCCGCCGGCCCCCTGAACAGGGCGCCGTCACACCGCGTAGTAGGGAGCGGCAGGATGGACCGTACGGAGAAGGGCGAGCGTCTGTGATGCGTCGAATGGGACCGAAAGCGTGGGGGCGGCCGCACCCGCCTTCCGGCAAGAGCCGTCGGCTGCGCTTCGATTACCCGCGCCAAGGCCGTCGCGGACTGTTGCGGTTTGTTCCGTCGTGGCGCCAGTTGCTCGGTCTCTCGCTGATCTGTTGCGCGGCGGTCGCCGCTCTGGTCGGTTACGTCTACTCCACTGTGCAGATCGCCGATGTGAACGCCACCGCGCGAGCCGAAGCCAATGTGTATTACTGGGCCGACGGCACCCAGATGGTCAGTGTCGGGGCGATCAACCGGCAGAACGTCCCGCTGTCCGACATCCCGCCGTCTCTGCAGAACGCCGTG
The DNA here is from genome assembly GCF_018614035.1 of Streptomyces sp. ISL-96. Lineage (GTDB taxonomy): Bacteria > Actinomycetota > Actinomycetes > Streptomycetales > Streptomycetaceae > Streptomyces. The sequence continues at coordinate 86,176 of NZ_JAGGPA010000032.1, read as the reverse complement.
ATCTCGGCGGAGAACGCCGACTTCTACAGTGACCCGGGATTCTCCGTCGGCGGCCTGGGCCGGGCCGTGGTGAACATGGCGCGCGGCGGGGAGATCCAGGGCGGTTCGACCATCACGCAGCAGTATGTGAAGAACACGTATCTGACGCCGGAGCAGACCGTGGACCGCAAGTTGCGTGAGCTGTGCCTGGCGGTCAAGCTGTCCAGTTCCCTGTCCAAGCGGGAGATCCTCCAGGGGTATCTCAACACCAGCTGGTTCGGCCGCAACGCCTATGGGGTGCAGGCCGCCGCGATGGCCTACTACGGCATGGACGCCCGGGAACTGGATCCCGGGCGCAGCGCGCTGCTGGCCGCGCTGCTGAAGGGAGCGGAGCAGTACGACCCTTCCTTGAGCGAGGCGAACCACCGCCGGGCTGAGGCCCGGTGGAAGTACGTCCTGGACCGGCAGGTGGAGCTCGGCCACATGTCGTGGCAGGAGCGGGCGAAGTACACCGTCTTCCCGGAGCCGCGCCCGCAGTCGGTGTCCACCGGGCTGTCCGGCCAGACCGGTTACCTGGTGGACGTGGCGAACAAGTACATCGAAAAACGTACCGGGCTGACCGCCGAGGATCTGGGCCGCGGCGGATACAAGATCCGTACGACCTTCGAAAGAACCAAGGTGGAGCAACTGCGGCAGACCGTGGACAAGGTCACGGCGCAGACACTGGATCCCGAACGCCGGGCCGCCGACCGGGATGTCCAGTTCGGCGCCGCGTCGATACGCCCGGGCGACGGGGCAGTGCTGGCGCTGTACGGGGGCTCCGACGCGACGGAACACTTCACCAACAACGCCGACACCGCGGGTGTGCCGGTGGGTTCGGCCTTCAAGCCGTTCGTCCTGGCCGCCGCTCTGCAGCACGGTGTCCGTTCGGCCGGTACGGTCCTGCCGCGGCTGCCGGTGACCGCCGACAGTTTCTACGACGGGACCGGCGCCTTGACCACCGGAACGCCGTGGCTGCTGCCGGAGCGATCCGCCACCGGCGCCCTGTCCTTCTCCACCGGCTTTCCCACCACTTTGCGCGAGGCGCTGGTCGCGGGCGGCGACGACGACGGCGACGGCGACGGCGGCAACGGCGGCGACAGTGTCTACAGCCGGCTCGGTGAGGACATCGGCCTGGAGAAGGTACGGGATCTCGCGGTCAGTACGGGCCTGCTTCCGCAGAGCATGGCCCCCTTGGAGCGGTCCTTCTCCGTCGGCACCTCCACCCCGAGCGCCATCCGGATGGCCGACGCCTACGCCACCTTCACCGAGGACGGCCGGCGGACGGACCCGTACTCGGTCACCGCGGTCACCTACCGGGGCACACAGCTGGAGGGGCTGGAGCTGCCGCCCGGCAGGCAAGTCCTGGAAACCGAGGTGGCCCGTGAGGTCTCCAGGGCGATGCGGGACGTGGCGGTGGACGCCCTGGGCCCGGACACGCTGCGCGCACTGGCGACGCCCATTGCCGCGGGCCGCACCGGCGACACCGACCGGCTGCCGGCCGCCTGGTTCATCGGCTGCACCGAAGACATGTCGACCGCCGTGACCGTCTTCCGGGACAAGCCGGGCGAGGGTGGTCTGCTGCCGGTGACCGGTGTGGGTGGGTCCGGGGCGGAGCGGGGCGACTTCCTGCCGCTGCAGGTGTGGTCGTCGTACATGACCGCGGCACTGTCCGGACCGTAACGCTGTACGAGAAAGAGGCCGACGTCCGAAAAGGACGTCGGCCTCGGCTTGTTCCACCGCTGCACATGGCCGGCGTCGTGGTGGCGGCGGCGTACCGCCTGCGGCCCGCGGCGACTACCGCGAGTGCGAGGGCTGCGCGGGGGCGGAGTGCGGCGAGATGGACGCCACCGGGGCCGTCTCGCTCAAGTGCCCCACGTGTGTGCGGGCCCGGTCGGCGGTCTGGGCACCGGCAATGGCAGCGGTCGCCGGAGCCGACGCGGGCACCTGACTCTTGCGCTCGTCAGGCGCGTTCGCCACCGAAGACCACGTACGGAGCCGGTGGCTGGCGGCCTCGTCGAGAGTCACGGGCGCTCCGCGCTGCTCGGCCAGCCGGCTCGCCTCCCGGCCGAGCGCGGCCACGTCGTCCCAGCGCAGGGTCAGCACTACGGAGAGCTCAGCACCGCCACCCGGAAGCCCTTGCATCATCGATTCCATGCGATCAGCCATGTCCGCTCCTGTCGTTGGCACAGAGACGTACGCAAGGTGTGGGCGACATGTTCAAGGAGCGTTCTGAGCCATGGCCGGGAATGCCCGTTGACAGTTCGTACGCACCCACTGATCGTAAGCACATGCTTACTAATTCTGAGTACGCGGACTTCGACCGCACACGACGCCTCCACGCGCGGGCGGTTCGGGACAGCATCGCCCTCGTACGCCGGGTGACCCCCGAGGACATACCCCGGCCGACCCCGTCCCCGAATGCGGCCACCGGCCTGCCCCACGGCGCCGCAGTGCGCGACATGACATGTTGAGGTCCTCCTGGACGCCTGGCCAGGACCACGGCCGCGGCGGCCCGGTGCTGGTCAGCGTCACCGACTTCAGGCTCCACAGGATCACGGACCTGCCCGGTGTCTACCGCGCGGCCCGCCGGCTCGTGGCGGACTGGCCGGAGCTGGAGGGGGCACACGGGCTGTGGCTGTGGACCGTCCCCACAGCCCGTCGGTGCGGCGCCGTGGCCGTCTGGCGCGACGCGGCCGCCCTGCACGGCTTCATCGCCTGGCCGCCGCACGTCGCGATCATGCGCCAGTACAAGGGACGCGGCACCCTGGCCTCAACCACCTGGCAGGCAGCGGGATTCGACCCGGTAAAGACCTGGCACCGCGCGCGAGCCACCCTCCGGGACGGGCGGACAGGCGCCCTCTGAACACTGCGCATCCCTCATCACGCGGTGGGTGGCGCGGGGCTGCGTAGCGAGTTGCGCGGGTCAGCCGGCGTGCGGCCGTGGCAACGAGCGCGAGACGCTGCGGCGCCGCCTCGGGCAGCCCCATTGCCGCGGGCTGCCCCTTCCAGGTGGCGAGCCGGGAGGCGGCGTGGGCGCCGGCCCGCGCCGCCGCACCCTGGCCTACCGCATCCGCCGTTTCACGGAACTGACCGGGAAGAACCTCGCGTCCACGGCCGACCACACCGAGGTGTGGCTCGCCGTGCGGGCGGCCCAAGCCCTCGGTGAACTGATATGAGGGTGGCTGTGTCACCGCCCTCAGGGTGTGTGCCGGTTACGCGCTCGCTGTGCTGGGCGCCGCAGCCGGCTCCTCCGTTGCCTGGTCGTTCTTGACGACGCGGTAGTAGACGGACTTCTGCTGCTTGGTTCGTTCGCTCTGGTTCTTGGCGACCGATGCCTCAAGGGCGTTGCGCACCACCGTGACGCTGAGCGTGCGTTCGGGGTGTGCCTGTGCCAGCTCTTGGGTGACTTCGGCTGCCGACCGGGGCTCCTCGTGCTTGGCAAGGACGGCGACGACGAGTTCGCGCAGGGGAGGCGAAGTCTTGTTCGCCTTCGCTCCGGTATTCGACTCCGCCGTCTTCCTGGAACGCTTGTCGGTGCCGGGGTTTGCCTTTGCGCGGCGCGCGGCGGGAACCGTTACGGCCGGTGCCGCCGCGGCCGCCTTACCCGCCTTGGCGGTCTTGGCGGGCTTGGCCACCTTGGACGCCCTGGCTTTCTTCACGTGCGAAGTGCCCAGCGCCGCCTGCATGCTGACCAGCAGTTCATGGTCCTTCTGCAGTGCCGCGAGCTGGTCCTGGAGGGCGGCAACCTCGGCCGTGATGCGTTCTTGTTCTTTGGTGTTGCGCTCCAGGTCGGTATCGACCTGCTGTGCGTATTGGGTCTGCAGAGTGGGGTTGCCTTCTGGCATGACAGCTCACTTTCCTTGTACAACTGTTGGGGCCGGATGCTACTCACTTTTGTGGCTCTTGCAGAACCTCCGGTGCGGAACTCCCGTGCCACCCCTGATGACAAACACCCAACCGGCAAGCGCCGGAATACCCAAATCGGCTGCTACCACGCTTCTTTGAACGGTGACTTCGCTAACGGGCGTACGGAGCACGGACAGCTACGATCGCGGGTCGCCGTGAAGATCGATCTCAGGGGTAACCAAGATGGCAAAGCGCACAAAGGGCAGGCTGGCGGTCCTCGGGACCGTGAGCGTACTGACCGGGGCTCTGGTGGCAGGGGCCGGTCTCATCGACTCGCGTCCCGAGGCGAAGGCGGCGGATGTGTCCGGCCGGGCCACGGCCGAACTGCGGCACTGGCCCAAGCCCGTGGCGGACCGACTCGGCCACGTCATCTCGAAGAACGCCCACAAGGGCGCGTACGCCGTGTTCGACGCGGACAACACGACCTACCGCAACGACCTTGAGGAATCCCTCCTCCCCTTCCTGGAGATGCGCGGGATCGTCACCCGCGAGTCGATGGACCCGTCGCTGAAGACCATTCCCTTCAAGGACACCACCGGCCACAAGGAGAGCCTGTACAGCTACTACAACAGGCTGTGCGAGATTGACGACCAGGTCTGCTACCCGTGGGTGGCCCAGATCTTCTCGGGGTTGACGCTGAAGCAGCTCAAGGGGCATGTCGATGACCTGCTCGCGTACGGCAAGCCGATTCCGGCCGAGTACTACGAGGACGGGAGACTGACCAGGACCGAGGTCAAGGCCCCCGAGTTCCTGACGGGCATGCAGGAGTTGTACAAGACACTGCGGCACAACGGCATCGAGGTCTACGTCGTCAGCGCGGCCAGCGAGGAACTGGTCCGCATGGTGCTGGCCGACCCCCGGTACGGATACCACGTCAAGCCGCAGAACGTCATTGGTGTATCGATGCTCCTGAAGGACCGTGCGACCGGCGATGTCACCACAGCCCGCAAGGAGATAGCAGCCGGCGCATACGATCCCGCCAAGCTGAGTGACCGCGAGCTGACCCCGACGCTGTGGGCGCCGCTGACATGGTTCGAGGGAAAGCCCGCGGCGATCAGGACCTACATCGACGAGTGGCGCAAGCCGATTCTGGTGGCGGGTGACACGCCGGTGAGCGACGGCCCTATGCTGTTCCACAGCACGGATTCGAAGAATGCCGGCACGAGGCTCTGGGTCAACCGCAAGGACAAGTACCTGAAGCAGATCCAGGACATGCAGCGGTCCAACGCCGCCCGCCAGCGGGAGCTCGGTGGGCCGGTGACGGCCGACAAGCGGTGGCTGGTCGTCAAGCCCGAAGAGATTCGCTAGTGGCCTGACCGGCCGCATGTTTGGAAACTCGGCTGAGGCCTACGCGCTTACGAGAAACCCGTCGAGTGACACGTAACGACACTTGGAGGTGCCCCATGGGCATCATTGCCTGGATTCTCATCGGCCTTCTCGCCGGTCTCATCGCCAAGGCGCTGCTGCCGGGCAAGGACCCCGGAGGCCTCATCATCACCATGCTGATCGGAATCGCCGGCGGACTGCTCGGTGGCTGGCTCGGCAAGGTGATCTTCGGCGTCGACTCCATCGACGGCTTCTTCGAGGTGTCGACGTGGGTCGCCGCCATCGTCGGATCGCTCATCCTCCTGGTGCTGTACCGCTTGGTGGCAGGAGGCCGCAGCCGGTCGCGCGCTTGAGCACGCCGCTACAAGGCGTCGTTCTCGTTCTCTGCGTTGTCTTCCGCCGCATCCACGTGCATCGCGGCTTCCTCAGCCGATGCCGCACCGCCGTCGATGCCGACATCCCGTCCCAGTACGCCGATGTTGCGCCTCGGTGCCTCCTCAGGCACCGGGGCGATGCGGCCCGCACGCGTGTCGGCGGACTGCTCGTCCAGAGGTTCGCCCTCGCTCTCCGGCAGGTCGCCGACCTCGTCGCCCTCGGGCGGCCGTACGTCGGGCGTCTCCTGCGCCAGGCGCTGATCGAGGGACTCCCCCTCACGCTGCTCCTCGCCCGTGGTGCCGTACTTGGTCACTCCCAGGGGCCGCTCGGGCGGGGAGTACCCCTCGTCCAGCATCTCGTCCAGGTCCCGCTCCCCGACCGCGTTCTCCAGGTCGAGGTCGTCAGTCGGCCTGTTCTGTACGTCGGAGTGTCCGGGCTGGTAGACGTCGTCGCCTCGTGCTGCTTCTTCAGACATCAGCTGGTTCCTTTCCGCATCGAGGTGTTCCCCTCCAAGCGCGCTGATCTGAGTACCCGGGCCGGACCCACACCACACCGCATTTCCCGCATTTCCCGCATTTCCGTGATGGTCACCCCACATACCTCCGCGCGGTGGAGGCACGCTGTGCCTTCTCCAGCGCCCACAGGCGCTCCTCCAGCTCGGCCGGTACCGGTTCCCGCTGCTTGAGCACCCACGGCATACCCGCCGCGGCGCGGGCGAAGGCCCGCAGGGACGCCACGTCCCGCGGGACTGTCCGCAGCAGATAGCCGGTACGGCGCAGGGCCGGGAACAGAGGCCGGCGCAGCCAGGTGAACCACAGGGTGTTGCGCAGCCCCACGATCCGCCGCGCCGTACTGTCGCGAGCCCTGGACGCGGCATGGTGCACCGTGAGACTCGGTACGTAACTCAGCCACCACCCCCGCCGCAGCAGGTCGGTGGCCAGCAGTTCCTCTTCGCCGCCGAACCACAGGCCCGGGTGGAATCCGCCCACCGCGCGGAAGGCGTCCGTACGCATGACCGTCGCGCCGGCGAGGAACGATCCCAGCGCGGGGCCGGGCAGCCAGTCGGGGCCGGACAGCGGTGAATCGCGCATGTCGGCGACGATGGGGTCCTCCTCGCCCGACGGCTCGACGACGATCCGGGCCGTGACGGCGGCCAGCCGCGGCCGTTCGTCGAGGATGTCCGCCGCGTGCCGCAGGGAGTGCGGCTGCCACCATGTGTCGTCGTCGCAGAAGGCGACATAGGGAGTACGCACGTGGCGCACTCCGAGGTTTCGGCCGAGCGCGCCCAGATTGTGCCCCGGCCGCAGCAGGAGGACGTCGGGGAAATCCCGCGCGACGGCTTCGGCCGTGCCGTCGCCCGACCCGTTGTCCGTGACGATCACCCGTGGCCGCTCCGGAAGTTCGCACAGTTTCCGCAGGGTACGGAGCAGTTCCGTGCGGCGGTCCTTGGTGATCACCACGACGGTGGTACGACCGTCCACGGCGTCCTGGGGGGCCCGCCGGCCCGGTCCCGCCGGTCCCGTCGTCGTACCCGAACGTTCTGGACTCACGGCGCTCCCGGGAGTGTTTGTTCCGTCCAAATGGTCTTTCCGTGGCGCGTGTACCGGCTGCCCCACCGCTCGGTCAGCTGCGCGATCAGGAAGAGGCCGCGCCCGCCTTCCTCCGTGGCGCGTGCGCGTCGCATCCTGGGCTGCGTACTGCTCGGGTCGGACACCTCGCAGATCAGCGTCGTCGTACGGATGAGCTTGAGCTCGACGGGGCCGCCGCCCGCGTAGCGGATGGCGTTGGTGACCAGCTCGCTCGCCACGAGTTCGGTGGTGAAGACGAGTTCGTCCAGGTCCCAGCGGGACAGCTGCCCCACCACCAGCGCCCGGGCGTCGGCCACCACCGCCGGATCCGGTTCCAGTACCCACATCACGCTGTCCTGCGCGGGAACCCCACGGGTACGGGCAAGCAGCAGGGTCACGTCGTCCGACAGCGGGCTCGGGGCCAGATCCGCCACCACCTCGCGGCCGACCTCCCGCAGCGGACGGGCCAGGACGTCCGCAGCCGCCAGCCGGCTCTTGAGGGCCGCCATTCCCTCGTCCAGATCGGCCTGGGGCCGCTCGACGAGGCCGTCGGTGTAGAGGGCCAGCACGCTGCCCGGTTCGACCTCCATCTCCACGGGCTCGAAGGGCAGTCCGCCGACTCCCAGGGGCGGCCCGGGGCTCACATCCACGTAACCGACGGTCCCGTCGGGGGCGACCAGGGCGGGCGGGGGGTGTCCGGCGCTGGCCATGGCGCACTGGCGCGACACCGGGTCGTACGTCACGTACAGACAGGTGGCACCGAACGAGTCGTAGGCGCTCCGGCGTTCGGGAGCCTGCGTGCCGTTCTCGTAGCTGCTGTTCTCCACGGTGAGCTGGGAGACAAGGTCGTCGAGATGGGTGAGGAGCTCGTCGGGCTCGAGATCGAGGTCGGCCAGCGTGCGTACAGCGGTGCGCAGCCGTCCCATCATCGCTGTGGCCTGCAGGCCGTGGCCGACCACGTCGCCGACCACGAGGGCGACCCGGGCGGAGGACAGCGGGATGACATCGAACCAGTCCCCGCTCACTCCGCCGGCCGTATCCGTGGGGAGGTAGACGCTGGAGCTCTGCACCGCGGCCGTCTCGGTCGTCATCGGCGGCAGCAGGCTGCGCTGCAGGCTCACGGAGGCGTGGCGCTCGCGCGCGTACCGGCGCGCGTTGTCCACCACCAGGGCCGCGCGGGAGGCGATCTCCTCCAGCAGGTCCAGGTCGTCCGCGCCAAAGGGTGCGCGGTCGCCGTCGCGCCACACCGTGACCCGGCCCAGGAGCCTGCCTCTGGCTCGCAGCAGCGCGCTCATGGCCGAGTGGATGCCCGGCCCGGGCAACGAACCGGGCCAGGCGTCGGCGCCTGTATCGCCCTCGGCATCGGCCGACGGCTGCTCCGCGAGTCGCGGCCATACGCGGCCCCGCAGCCCGCCGCCGACATCCACCCGCATGGACCCACCGGTCGGCAGCCGCCCGGCGCCCGCTCCCCCGGCAACCGCCGCCCGCCGCATGACGTGATGTCGCTGATGCTCCGCTCCGGGCTCCTCGTGGGCGAACACGGCCTCCGCTATGTCGACGGCCGCCAGATCGGCAAGCACGGGAACCAGCACATCAGCCAGGTCCTGCGTGGTTTCCGCGACCGACAGCGAGTTGCCGAGCACGGCGGTGACACGGTGGAGCAGGTCGAGGCGTTCACGTGCGCCGCGCTGTTCCGTGACGTCGGTGAAGAGCGCGGTGACGCCCATGACGCGCCCGTCCGACTCCTGCAGGCGAAACGCGGACAGTGCCATGATCCGGCCCCTGCCCGGGTCGACCCGAGTGCGTACGAGCGCGTCCATCGCCACCAGCGGGGTGCCGGTCGTGAGCACCTTCCCCAGCTGCTCGTCGATCACCCGCGCGTCCTCGGGCCACAGGAACTCCGCGAGCCGCAGGCCGCTCAAGTCGGGGGGCACGCCCGTGTACGGAAGAAGCTGAGTGTTCGTCCGCACCAGTCGCAGCTCCCGGTCGAACACCGCGAAGCCGACGCGTTCCTGGAGGAACAGTTCCTGCATGAAGGCGTGATCCTGGCGCCACTTCAACACCAGGGCCCAGGGCGCTCCCAGCAGGAAGAAGCGCGACGCCTGCCGGTCCGGCTGCCCCCGGTCCAGCGGAAGGACGCGGAACATGACCTCCGATTCCCCGCCACCGCCCTCACGCACTACAGCCCGGCCCTCCCACACCGGGCCGTCCCGCTGCGCCATGACGTCCCGCCATCTGCCGGGGTCGGCCAGCAGGTCCCGGACCCGTCGGCCGCACAGGTCGTCGGCCCGCCGGTGCAGAAGGGTTTCGGCCGCCGGAGTGCAGCCGAGGATGGTCCCGTTGCCGTCCACGAGAAGCCCGGCCGCGTTGCCTGCGTCGAGGGGATCGTCGTTGCTGCGAGCAATGCGCACACGCACCCCCGGGATCAGCGTCTCTCCGGTCTTGATCCGGCCGTCGTTCTCCTGGCTCTTGGCCAGGCTATCCATCACCCCGCTTGTCCGCCCGCCCGGAGGGCTGAGGACCGGCCAATGGATCCGCTCACGCCGAAGACGCCGACGTGCGGTCGTGGTGGGGCTGTGTGACCCTTGCCGCGAGAAAGGCCGTGCCGACCGAGGGAGACAGGGATGGATCAGCTCGGAGACAAGCCGGAAGAGGTCCGCAAGCGGCTGGAGGAGGAGAAGCGGCAGGCCAGGGAGCAGGAACGGAAGTCCCCTGACCGGGGCTCCGAGTCAGGTGAGACGTCCGGTGAGCCGTCCGTGGAGCCGGGTGCCGCGACGTACCCGGACGATCGCGATGCGGACTGACGTGAGCCGGTGTCCGTACTCATCCTGACCACCCCTCCTTCACGCCGGTCGCGGATGCGGCCACGAATGCGAGACTTGGACTATGGGCTGGGCTTCATGGACGACGCTCGGGGTGCTGACGGGCCGCGGCGGGGTGCTCACCGACGAGGTGGGCGTTCTGACCGGTGATCTCACAGTGCACACCACGTGGGCCGATGGTGAGGCACGGATCGCTGTGCAGTACAGCGGGTCGTCCGACTGGTTCACCATGTCGGGCAGTCCCGTGTCTTCTCCTTCGGAGGGTGACAGCCGCGACCTGCACGACGCCGTGGTGGCGGCGATACGTGAGGGTGGCGCCGCCACCGTCCCCTCCCCGCCGCACAGCCCCTCGGCACAGTAGCGCCGCTTGCTGCCCCGGTCCCAGGGTCGGCGCACTCAGGAGAACGGCCATGCTCGCGCGTGATCTCGCGGAAACCTACCCCTACGTATCGGTCGACGCCGACGCGATGGACGCGGCCCGGCTGCTCGCCGGGCACAAGCTGCCCGCGCTGCTCGTTGTCGACGCCGATCAGCGGCCGTACGCCATCGTGCCCGGCTCCCAGCTCGTCAAGCAGCTGGTGCCCGACTACCTCATGGAGGAACCGCTGCTCGCCGCCGTGATCGACGACCGGCACCTCGGTGAGGTCGCGGAGAAGATCTCCGGGCTCACGGTCGCCGAATGGCTGCCGAAGCGCACGTACACGCCGCCGGTGGTCGGGCCCGATGCCGGTCTGCTGCAGATGGCGGCGCTCATGGCCCGTACCCGCAGTCCGCTGGTCGCCGTGATCGAGCGCGACGGCGACCGGATCACCCTGCTCGGCGCCATCACGGCCGCCTCCCTGATGATGCATCTCGTCGGAGAGGCGTGAACGACTGGCAGAGCTGGGCCGCGGTCGTCGTATTCGCTTCTACGTACGCGCTGATCATCAGCGAGAAGCTGCACCGCACGGCCGCCGCCCTGGGGGGCGCCGCGCTGATGCTCGTGATCGGGGCGACCGACGACAAGGCGGCGTTCTACTCGGAGCACAGCGGGGTCGACTGGAACGTCATCTTCCTGCTGCTCGGCATGATGATGATCGTCGGCGTGCTGAAGAAGACCGGCATGTTCGAGTACCTCGCCATCTGGTCCGTGAAGAGAGCGCGGGCCAAGCCCTTCAGGGTCATGACGTGGCTGGTCGTCATCACGGCCGTCGCCTCGGCCCTCCTCGACAATGTCACCACCGTCCTGCTGATCGCCCCGGTGACGCTGCTGGTCTGTGAGCGGCTAGCACTGCCGGTCGCCCCTTTCCTGATCGCCGAGGTGCTGGCGTCCAACATCGGCGGCATGGCCACCCTCGTCGGTGATCCGCCGAACATCATCATCGCCAGCCGCGCCGGTCTGACCTTCAACGACTTCCTGGTGCACCTCGCCCCGCTCTCCGCGGTGCTGATCCTGGTCCTGATCGCGCTGTGCCGCTGGCTCTTCCGGAAATCCTTCGTGTACGACGAGGAGCGCGCGGCCGAGGTGATGTCGCTGGAGGAGCGCGAAGCGATCCACGACCCGCGCCTGCTCGTCCAGGGCCTGGTCGTGCTCGTGCTCGTCGTCGCGGGATTCGTACTGCACCCCGTGCTGCACTACGAACCCAGCGTCGTCGCCCTGCTCGGCGCCGGGCTGCTCATCGCCGTCTCCAGCGTGCGGACCAGTGATGTGCTGGCCGACGTCGAGTGGCCCACACTCGCCTTCTTCGCGGGGCTCTTCGTGATGATCGGCGGGCTGATCGAGACCGGTGTGATCGGCCAGGTCGCCACGAAACTCGCGGACACCATCGGCGACAACGAGATCGGCGGGTCCATGCTGCTGCTCGGCTCCTCCGCCGTGCTCTCCGGCATCGTCGACAACATTCCGTACGTCGCCACCATGGCGCCCGTCACCAGCGACGTCGTCGAGGCCATGGGCGGCTCCGGCAACCACGTCATGTGGTGGGCGCTGGCCATCGGCGCGGACCTCGGCGGCAACGCCACCGCGATCGGGGCCAGCGCCAATGTCGTCGTGCTGGGCATCGCCGAACGCAACCGCACACCCATCTCGTTCTGGCAGTTCACGAAGTACGGCCTCGTCGTCACCGCTGTCACCTCGGCGCTCTCCGCGGTGTACGTCTGGCTGCGCTACTTCGTCGCGGCCCAGTAGCCGGGCGGCCAGGGTCTTCTCGTACTTTCCGCATCAATGGCCTGGCCAGAACGCGGGATGTGAATGAGGCTGGAACGAGGAGCCTTCCCCCAGAGGAGCCTTCCCACAGACGGGAGCCGACCGTGCGCGCGCGAGACCTGGCAGAGGAGTACGAAGCCGTGAGCTTCGACAGCGACGCCCTGGACGCTGCCCGGCTGATGGCCGAGCACCGGCTTCCCGCACTGCTGGTGCTCGACGAACGCGGCGAGCCGAAGGCGATCCTGCCCGCGTCCCAGATGGTCAAGACCCTGGTCCCCTCCTACGTGATCGACGATCCGGCGCTCGCCTCCGTCATCGACGAGAAGCACGCCGACCGGCTGTGCGCGTCCCTGGCCGGGCGCCGCGTCGGCGATTGCCTGCCCCGCACCACGGCCCCGCCGCCCATTGCCGCTCCCGACGACACCGCGCTGGAGGTGGCCGCGCTGATGGGACGGGTACGCAGCCCGCTGGTCGCGGTGGCGGAGAAGACCAAGGGCGGGACCCGCCTCATCGGCGTGATCACCGCCTCGCACCTGCTGCACGAGCTGCTCCGCTCGGCGAGCGCGCCCGCGGCGGGGACCGGCCCGTAGGCTCGGTCCGGCCTTGGTGCTGCCGGGTGGAGTGTGCGGTGGCAGTGCGCGGCTGTCGTGCCCGCCGGAGGTGCGGCGCGTTGACTGGTGGCGAGATTCACCGAGTCGAGGAGTCACCGCCATGACACTGCAAACACCCCCTCTCCCCCAGCCGTCGGACAACGGCTGGGGGATCGTCGCTGCCGGCAGCCATCCCTGTCAGGCGCACGCCTGGACGGCCCGGCTGACAGGGTTCGGCCCGCAGGACTCCTTCTTCTTTGAGGCACACGCTCCCGCGACGGCCGACGCGCCGGGGCATGCGTCGGGGCGGCAGACCCTGCACGAGCTGGAGGCGTCCGGTTCGGCGCTCGGGAAGGTCGCGGCCCCCATGTCGCGCGCCGCGCAGAACGCCCTGCTGTCGCCCTCGGCCGGTCCCGATGTCTCGGCGGAGCGCGGCACGGCCCACGCCGACAGCCGTCTGGCGAGCGGGGATGTCGCCATTGCGTACGTGGTGAATCCCGATGGCGGCGCGCCGCTCTCGCCCTTCGGTGTGCATGTCGAGGCGGCGACGGCCGAGGCCGTCACCAAGCCGGGCCAGCCGGTCACCCTCGCCAGCGGTGCCCGGCACGCCTATGTCACGTCGGCCGGGCAGAAGGTGGCCACCGTGCCGGCCGAGTGGCCGGTGAACTTCTCGGTACGCATTCCCGCCGACACCTCCCAGCCCGTCGCCGCACTGGTCGTCTTCAACGAGCAGGTCACCACCGACGCGCTGGGCCGGCCCACTCTCGGCAAGGACGGCCGGTACGCCTTCGACACGAAGGCCACGAGCGGGTACGTCAACGCCGTGCGCCTCACCGTCTACGGTGAGCGCCCGGCGGAGCTGACCATTGGACACGCCGCTGTTCTGCGTGTCTCCCCGTAGCAGGCGGCAATCTTTGTTGCTCTTTCCGGAACGAGCTTGTGCAATGGACGCGTGGAACACTCACCCGCCATCGCCCAAGTCCTCACCGAGGTCGGCCCTCGCCTCAAACGCCTGCGCACCGAGAACGGTGTGACGCTGACGGCACTGTCCGAGACCACCGGCATCTCCAAGAGCACCCTGTCGAGGCTGGAGTCCGGCCAGCGGCGCCCCAGCCTGGAACTCCTGCTTCCCATCGCCCAGGCCCACCAGGTTCCGCTGGACGAACTGGTCGGCGCCCCCGAGGTCGGCGACCCGCGCGTCCGCCTCAAGCCCAAGCGCGTCAACGGCAGCACCGTGCTGCCCCTGACCCGGCAGCCGGGGCCGCTGCAGACCTTCAAGATGATCCTCCCGGCCACCCGCAGCACCCCCGAGCCCTGCACCCACGAGGGGTACGAGTGGCTGTACGTCCTCTCCGGACGCCTGCGTCTGGTCCTGGCCGACCGCGACCTCGTCCTGGGCGCCGGCGAGGCCGCCGAGTTCGAGACCCGGCTGCCGCACTGGTTCGGCAGCACCGGCGACGGCCCTGTCGAGGTCCTCAGCCTGTTCGGCCGCCAGGGCGAGCGCATGCACGTACGCGCGAAACCCCGCCCCCGCGACAAGCCCGGCCACTGACTGTGCCCGGCGCGCACCCAGCACGCCGGGCGCAGTGGTCATGTGCGGCGGATCAAGTCACGTCCGCCGCCGGCAGCGTGCCCGTACGTGCCACGTCGGCGTACCAGCGCGCGCTGGCCTTCGGGATGCGCCGGCCGGTCGGGTAGTCGACGTACACCACACCGAAGCGCTTGCTGTACCCGTACCCCCACTCGAAGTTGTCGAGCAGCGACCACAGGAAGTAGCCGCGCACGTCGACCCCTGCCTGGATCGCCCGGTGCACCGCCGTGAGGTGGCCGTGCAGGAAGGCGATTCTGTCCGGGTCGACCACCTCGCCCTGCGGGTTGACGTAGTCGTCGAACGCCGCGCCGTTCTCCGTGATCATCAGGGGCAGGTCCGGGAAGTCCGCCTTGAGCCCGAGCAGCAGGTCGTACAGGCCGCTGGGGTCCACGGCCCAGCCCATCGCCGTCCTGTCGCCCGGCGGCAGGTGGAACTGCACGTTGTCGGCGCCCGGCCACGGGCTGTGCGCGCTGTTGCCGTGTCCGTCGGAGCCGTGGCCGGCCCCGCCGGTGGCGGCCGATACGAGAGTCGGCGTGTAGTAGTTGACGCCCAGGAAGTCGAGCGGCTGCCGGATGGCGGCCGTGTCGCCGTCCTGTACGAAGGACCAGTCCGTCAGGTGGGCGGTGTCGCGCAGCAGGTCGGCCGGGTACGCGCCGCCGAGCACGGGGCCGGTGAAGACCCGGTTGGCCAGCGCGTCGATGCGACGGGCGGCGTCCACGTCCTCGGGGCTCCCGGTCAGCGGGCGCACATGGTGGATGTTGAGGGTGAGGGCGATCTGCGCGTCGCCCGGAAGGCCGGCGCGCAGTGCCTGTACGGCCAGGCCGTGGCCCAGGTTGAGGTGGTGCGCGGCGCGCAGGGCGGCGACGGGGTCGGTACGGCCGGGTGCGTGGACGCCGGACGCGTAGCCGAGAAAGGCGCTGCACCAGGGCTCGTTGAGGGTTGTCCAGGTGCGGACCCGGTCGCCGAGTGCGTCGGCTGCCAGGGCGGCGTACGCGGCGAAGCGTTCGGCGGTGGCACGCTCCGGCCAGCCGCCCATGCTCTCCAGTTCCTGGGGCAGGTCCCAGTGGTAGAGCGTGGCGACGGGCTGGATGCCCTTCTCCAGCAGCTCGTCGGTCAGTCTGCGGTAGAAGTCCAGGCCCTTCTGCACCGCGGGGCCGCGGCCGGTGGGCTGGATGCGGGGCCAGGCGAGGGAGAAGCGGTAGGCGTCGACGCCGAGGTCGGCCATGATGGCGACGTCCTCGCGCCACCGGTGGTAGTGGTCGGTGGCGATGTCCCCGGTGTCGCCGTTGCGGACCTTGCCGGGGGTGCGGGCGTAGGTGTCCCAGATGGACTGGGTACGCCCGTCCTCCGCCGCCGCTCCTTCGATCTGGTACGCGGCGGTCGCCGTGCCCCAGAGGAATGCCGGGGGGAACGCGCGGCTGTCGGCGGCGGCGTGGGGGGCGGGCGCGGTGCGTCGGATTGCGGTGGCCACGTACGTAGGTCCTTCCGGGGTGGGGACACGGTGTCCGGTGCGTGCGTGCGTGAGGGTGGGCTCAGCCCTTGACCGCGCCCTGCATGATGCCGCCGACGATCTGGCGGCCGAAGACGATGAACATCGCCAGCAGTGGCAGGGTGCCGAGGAAGGCGCCGGCCATGATCAGGGACTGGTCGCGGATGTAGCCCGCGCTCAGCTGGGTGAGGGCGACGGGGACCGTCGGGTTGGTCATGTCGAGCACGATGAACGGCCAGAAGAAGTCGTTCCAGGCGTGCACGAAGGTGATCATGAACAGGACCGCCATCGGCGGCCTGGCGATCGGCAGGACGATGCTCCAGAAGATGCGCAGCGAATGCGCGCCGTCCACCCGGCCCGCCTCGACGAGCTCGTCGGGCAGCGCCTCTGACAGGTACTGCCGCATGAAGAACACGCCGACGGCGCTGACCAGGGTGGGGAAGATGACGGCGGGAAGTTTCTGACCCCAGCCGAGGTCCGTCATCATCATGAACAGGGGTACGACGCTGAGTTGCGGCGGCACCATCATCGTTCCGATGACGAGCATGAGCAGGATGTTGCGGCCCTTGAAGCGCAGCTTGGCGAAGGCGAAGCCGGCCAGGGTGGCGAACAGCACGGTGGACAGCGCGATGACACCGGCCACGATAAAGCTGTTGATCATGGCCTTGCCGAGCGCGGCGTCCTGCCACGCCTTGCCGAGGTTCTCCAGGAGGTGCGGTCCCGGCAGGAACGGTGGCGGGGCCTGGCTGACGCGGGTGTTGTCGCTCGATGCCGCGACCATCGTCCAGTACAGGGGAAAGAGGGAGACGAGCGCGGCGACGGTCAGCAGGATGTAGGTGACGGGGCCCGCGTGGTGCTGACGGCCGGCGCCGGGCCGCAGTGCGGTACGCAGCCGTCGCCGGGGGCCGGGCGCACTGTCCTTCGGCGGCTGCGGGCGGACGTCCGTACGGACGTGGAGGCTGTCGGGGGTCATGGCTGGCTGGCTCCTGGTCACGACGTACGTACTGAGGACGCTCGGCGGGATGCGAGGTGTTTGACGACCCGCTGGACGACGAAGACGAGGATCAGCAGCAGGAACATCACCCAGGCGACCGTGGCCGCCCGCCCCATCTGGTAGTTCTTCCAGCCCTCCTCGTACAGCAGCAGTCCGAGGGTCTGGTACTGGTTGTCCGCTCCTCCGGTGACACCCATCGGGCCCTGGCCGAAGATCAGCGGTTCGCCGAAGAGCTGTGTGGCGCCGATGGTCGACAGCACGATGGTGAAGACGATGGTGGACCGGATGCCGGGAACGGTGACCGAGATGAACTGCTGCCAGCGCGAGGCGCCGTCGATGGCGGCCGCCTCGTACCGGTCACGCGGAATGGCCTGCATCGCCGCCAGGTAGAGGAGGGCGTTGTAGCCGGTCCAGCGCCAGATCACGATGACCGAAATGGCGTTCTGCGCGGCCCACTTGTTGTTCTCCCAGTCGACGTTGTCGACGCCGGCCAGGCTCAGCATCCAGTTGATCATGCCGAAGTCGCGCTCGAAGAGCATGGTGAAGACGAGCGCCGCCGCACCGACCGATGTGGCGTACGGGGTGATGGCGGCGACGCGGAAGAACGTCGAGCCGCGAAGCCGGTAGTTGAGGAGGTGCGCCAGCCCGAGCGCCATCATCAGCTGCGGCACGGTGGAGATCACGCCGAGGGTGATGGTGTTGAGCAGCGCGTTCCAGAAGCGTTCATCCGCCCACAGAGCGGTGTAGTTGTCGAACGCGACCCACTCCATGACGTTCATGGTGGCGAGTTCGACGCGGTGCAGGGAGATCCAGGCGGTGTATATGAGCGGGTAGAAGCTGAAGGCCGCGAACACCACGAAGAACGGAGTGACGAAGGCGTACGGCGCTCCGCGAAGGTCGAGGCGGTGGAGCAGCGTACGCCGCCGCTGGCGCGGGCGTTCCCGTCCGCCGGTCGGGGCTGTCGAGAGGGAGGTGGCCACCAGAGGGCATCCTTCGTGAGACGTGGGCGGGGCTGCGGGGCCCGGCGACCGCGCTGCTTTTCGGGGCGCGCGGTCGCCGGGTCACCGGGGCGGCTGGTCTCAGCCGGTGGCCTTCTTGATCCGGTCCTCCGTGGACTTCCAGGCCTCGTCCGCGCTCTTGTTCTGCGACTCGATGAGCGTCAGACCCTGCGAGAAGATGTCCTTGATCGTGCCGTCCTTGCGACCGAGAACCTGCTTGTCGGGAATCTCCTGGGCGGCGTCACCGAAGATCTTGCCGATGGGCGCGTCACTGAAGTACTCGGACTTGGCGTCGGCGACCGCGGGGGCCTTGAGGGCTTCCTGAGAGGACGGGAAGTTGCCGACCTTCGTGAAGACGAACTCCTGCTGCTCGGGTGCGGTCAGCCAGGCGACCAGCTTCTTCGCCTCTTCCTTCACCGGGCTCTTGTCGATGACGCCGAGGAACGAGCCGCCCCAGTTGGCACCCTTCGGTGCCTTGGCGACATCCCACTTGCCCTTGTTCGCCGGGCCGGCCTTCTCACTGATGTGTCCGAGCATCCAGGCGGGGCAGACCGCCGTCGCGAACGTGCTGTTGGCCAGGCCGGGGTCCCAGCCGGGCTGGAACTGCCGCAGCTTTGCCGTCAGTCCGGTCCCGCCGGCCTCCGAGGCGAGCTTCCAGGCCTCGGTGATGGCGGGGTTGTCCTTGTAGATCAGCTCGCCGGACTCGTTGTAGAACTGCTCGGAGTTGCCGTAGATCATGGCGTTGAACAAGCCGCTGGAGCTGTCCATGAAGGCGACCTTGTCGTTCTTGGTGCCCTTCTTGAAGTCCTTGCCCGCCTCGACATACTTCGACCAGTCGCCCTCCCACAGCTTGGCGACCTCCTCACGGTCGGTCGGCAGACCCGCCTGCTCGAACAGGTCCTTGCGGTAGCAGACCGCCATGGGGCCGATGTCCGTACCGAAGCCGATGACCTTGTTGTCCTTGGCCGTGACCTGGCTCAGCTTCCAGGGGAGGAAGTGGTCGGCGCCGGGGACACCGGACAGGTCGGTGAACTTCGCGGCCTGCGTGTCGGCCAGTTCCTTGGCGCGCCCGATCTCTATGCCCTGGATGTCCTTGAGGCCGCTGCCCGCCGACAGGTGGGTCTGCAGGGCGGTGTAGTACGTCTGCTCGTCCCCCGCCACCTCCGCCTCGATGCGGACGTTCGGGTTCTCCTTCATGTACCGGTCGAGGAGGCCGGTCTCCTTGTATCCCATCACGCCGAACAGGCCCATGGTGATGGTGACTTTGCCGTCCTTGACTCCACCGCCGGTCCCTCCGTCGCCGTCGCCGCCGCCGCTGCAGCCGACGACCAGGCCCAGTGCGGCAACAGCCGAAACACCGGCCACAACCCTTGTACGCAACAGCTTGCGAGCCCTGCTCATTTAGCCCTCCCAGTGGCGGCGCCGAACGCACGGAGTACGAGCCGGTCAGTCCGCTCTGTGGCTTGGAATAGTGGAGTGGGTACGTTCCCACTAGCCGGGTGGGAACGTACCCACCAAGGTTCCCGAAGACTGGCCGCCGCGCGTACCCTCTGTCAAGAACTTGAATCGACTTCGTTGCGCGGAGATGTCCGCCGACCATCCGCTGACGCCCGCGCCGCCCCGGCGACCGTCTGGCACAATGCGCTGGTGAACGGCGTCCGGACGTCGCTCTACGAGGAGGAAGCCATGGGGGGAAGGCAGCGCCCGACCATCAAAACCGTGGCCGCACGAGCCGGAGTCGGGCGTACGACCGTTTCACGTGTCATCAACGGCTCGACGCTCGTCAGCGACGAAGCACGCGCCGCCGTCCTGGCCGCGATCGCCGAACTCAACTACGTGCCCAACTCCGTCGCCCGCGGCCTGGTGACCAGCAGGACCAATTCCGTCGCGCTGGTGATTCCCGAGTCGGAGAGCCGCCTGGGTTCGGAGCCCTACTTCTCGGCGGTCATCCGTGGCGTCAGCACCGCGCTGGCCGATACCAGGACCCAGCTCCAGCTCATGCTCGTACGGGACAAGGGCGAGCAGGACCAGCTGACCGACTCGGTCGCCGAACGGCGCGTGGACGGCGTACTGCTGGTCTCGGTGCACGAGCACGATCCGCTGCCCGGCCTGCTGGAGGACATGGGTCTGCCGACCGTACTCGCCGGCCGCCGCTCCCCCAACGAATCCCTCAGCCACGTCTACTCCGACAACCTCGGCGGCGCGACCGCCGCGGTCCGCCATCTGCTGGCGCGCGGCCGGAAGACGATCGCCACGATCACCGGTCCGCTGGACATGGATGTGGGCCGTACCCGGCTGCGGGGCTGGCAGGACGCGCTGGAGGAAGCGGGCCGGGCGACAGAGCAGCGGCTGGTGGCCACGGCCGACTTCACCGAGGCCGGGGGCGAACACGCCATGCGTTCACTTCTTGAAGCAGCCCCGGATCTGGACGCCGTCTTCGTGGCATCCGACGTCATGGCCGCGGGCGCGATGATGGAGCTGCGCAGGCAGGAACGGCGCGTTCCGGACGACGTGGCCGTGGTCGGCTTCGACGACGCCTTCTTCGCCCGCCACACCGACCCGCCCCTGACGAGCGTGCGCCAGCCCATCGAGGAGATCGGCACCACGATCGCCCGGACGCTGCTCCGCGAGATCGCCGACCCGGGCGCACCGCGGCAGCACATCGTGCTCCCGACCGAGCTGATCGTCCGCGGCTCATCCTGAAAGACCACTGACTGACCTGTTCACCCGATCCGATGTGTGAGATGCCTCTGACGAGGAAGGCGACCGGGACGATCCGAACGAAGGAGAGTCAGTGAGCGATCGCAAGAACATATTCGTGATCGGCCTGGACGAGGCCAATCTGCCGACCCTGCGAGCCGTGCCCGACGCGCAGAGGTACGACTTCCACCCTCTGCTCACCATCGAGGAGCTTCAGCACGGCGAAGTGTCGGTGGCGGAGCTGTTCGACAAGGCGCAGGCCGCCCTCGACGCCTTCGAGGGCAGCATCGACGCGATCGTCGGCTACTGGGACTTCCCCGTGAGCACGCTCGTCCCCATGCTCAGCGAGCGCTACGGCACCCGCAGCACCGGCCTGGAGTCCGTGGTCAAGTGTGAGCACAAGTACTGGAGCCGGCTGGAACAGCAGAAGGTCGTCGACGAGCATCCGCGTTTCGGCCGGGTCGATCTGGAGGCGGACGATCCGCGCCCGCCCGAGGGCGTGCGCTTCCCCATGTGGCTCAAGCCCGCCCTGTCGTACTCCTCGGAGCTCGCCTTCGGCGTCAAGGACCAGCAGGAGTTCCGCGAAGCGGTCGACGAGATCCGCAAGGGCGTCGCCCGGGTGGGCCGGCCCTTCGAGTACATCCTCGACCGGCTCGACCTGCCCGACGAGATGGCCGGTGTCGGAGGTCAGGTCTGTCTGGCCGAGGAGGCACTCTCGGGTATCCAGGTCGCGGTGGAGGGGTACGTCCACAACGGCGACGTCACCGTGTACGGCGTCCTGGATTCGATCAACTACCCCGACTCCTCCAGCTTCCTGCGTCACCAGTACCCCTCCGCCCTGCCCGAGCCGGTCGTACGCCGGCTGCATGACGTCTCGGAGCGGGTGATGCGGCAGATCGGCATGGACGCGGCAACCTTCAGCATCGAGTACTTCTACGATCCGCGGACCGACGCGATCAATCTGCTGGAGATCAACCCCCGGCATTCCCAGTCGCACGCCGAGCTGTTCGAGTACGTCGACGGAGTCCCCAACCACCACTGCATGCTGGCTCTCGCGCTGGACGAGGACCCTGCCCTTCCGCACCGGGCCGGGCCGTACGAGGTGGCCGCGAAGTGGTACTACCGGTGGTTCGCCGACGGCGCGGCGCACCAGGTGCCCACGCCTGAGGACATCGCGCGCATCGAGCGCGAGATCCCCGGAGTACGGGTCGACGTCGTACCCGACGAGGGGCAGCGCCTGTCCGAGACTCCGCATCAGGACAGCTACAGCTACGAGCTGGCCCACATCTTCACCGGTGGGAACAGTGAGAAGGAGCTGCGGGAGAAGTACGACCGCTGTGTGGCGGCTCTCGGTCTCGCCTTCGACGAGACCACACCGGGCGGACGCGACCAGAAGAACGTCTGAGGACCTCCAAGTCCCCGAGGGAAGGGAGCGGCCCCGCCGTATGCGTTTCGTGAGCAATCTGCCGCACGCGACGAAGGAAGAAGAACACGTCGTCGTCCCCATGTCCGACGGCACGCGCCTGTCCGCCCGCATCTGGCGTCCGGTCTCCTCGGACGAGGAGCCCGTGCCGGCGGTGCTGGAGTACATCCCGTACCGCAAGCGCGATCTGACCGCGGTGCGCGACTCGATGAACCACCCGTACATCGCGGGTCACGGCTATGCGTGCGTACGCGTGGACCTGCGCGGCACCGGCGATTCCGAGGGCGTACTGGCCGACGAGTACCTGGAGCGGGAACAGGCCGACGCCGAGGAGGTCCTCGCCTGGCTGGCCGAGCAGCCGTGGTGCGACGGCAGTACGGGAATGATGGGCATCTCCTGGGGTGCCTTCGCCGCCCTCCAGACCGCGGCCCGCCGGCCGCCGAGCCTTCGCGCCCTCGTCATCGCGTCCTTCACGGACGACCGGTACGCCGACGACATGCACTACATGGGCGGTGCGATGCTCTCGGACAACCTCGCGGAGGCGGGCACGATGTTCGCGTACGCGACGTGTCCGCCGGACCCCGCCGTGGTCGGTGACCGCTGGCGCGACATGTGGCACGAGCGGATGGAAAACACCCGCCCGTGGGTCCTGGAGTGGCTGCGTCACCAGCGCCGTGACGCCTACTGGCGCCATGCCTCGGTCTGTGAGGACTACGCGGCCGTACGCTGTCCCGTCCTCGCGTCCAGCGGCTGGGCCGACGGCTACTCGAACGCCGTCACGCGGCTGCTGGGGCATCTGGACGTACCGCGCAAGGGGCTGATCGGGCCCTGGTCCCACAAGTTCCCGCATCTGGGCGAGCCCGGTCCGGCCATCGGCTACCTCCAGGAGGTCGTGCGCTGGTGGGACCACTGGCTGAAGGGTGTCGACAACGGCGTCATGGACGGGCCGATGCTCCAGGCGTGGATGCAGGACAGCGTGCCGCCCTCGACGTCGTACGAGGAGCGGCCCGGCCGGTGGGTCGGCGAGCCGCACTGGCCCTCGCCGCACATCAAGCCCGTCGGGCATCCGCTGCTGAGGCACCGCATCGTCAGGCCGGGTGAGGCGTTGCCCCCGGCGGACGACAGCGACCGCAGCGACGGGGCCGACGGCGTGATGACGGTGCAGTCGCCGCTGTCCGTCGGCCAGTTCGCGGGCAAGTGGGCCTCGTACAACGCCCCGCCGGACCTGCCCTACGACCAGCGCGAGGAGGACGGCGGCTCCCTGGTCTTCGACACCGGGCCGCTGGACGAGCCGGTCGAGATCCTCGGCTCACCGACGGTCGAACTCGACCTGTCCGTCAGCGAACCGGTGGCCACCGTCGCCGCCCGCCTCTCCGACGTCGCGCCCGACGGGCGTGCCACCCGGGTCACCTACGGCGTGCTGAACCTGACCCACCGCGACGGCACGGGCGAGCCCGAACCGCTGGAGCCCGGCCGGCGCTACCGCGCCACCGTGCAGCTGAACGGTGTGGCCCAGGTCTTCCCGCCCGGCCACCGCATCCGGCTCTCCCTGTCGACGTCGTACTGGCCCCTGGCCTGGCCGCCGCCCAGGCCCGTCCTGCTGAGCGTTCACGAGCGCTCCAGCACGCTGACCCTGCCGGTGCGTCCGGTGGAGGAACCGGACGAGCTGCCGCAGCGCCCCTTCGGCGAGCCGGAAAGTGCCCCGCCGATCACGACCACGCGGCTGTCGGCACCCGAGCAGCGCTGGGAGGTCAAGCGCGACCTGATCGGGTACGACTCCGCGCTGGAGATCGTGAAGGACCGCGGAACGGTGCGCATCGACGACATCGGGCTCGACGTGGGGTGCCGTGCGTACGAGCGCTACACGGCCACCGCCGACGACTTCACCTCTGTCGGCGGCGAATCGGCCTGGACCATGCGTTTCAGCCGTGACGACTGGGACGTACGCGTGGAGACCCGTACCGAACTGCGGTGCAGCGAGACGGAGTTCTTCGTCGACGCGACCCTCGACGGCTACGAAGGAGAGCGGCGGGTCTTCTCCCGTACCTGGAACGAGACCCTGCCGCGGGACTGGCTGTAACCCGCCCCCCTTCCGGGTGATCCTCACGGAACCGACGCGGCGCGGCGTAGTTGATCCACTACGCTGCGCCGCGTCATGTGTTGGACGCAGTAGTCCGAGGGGACCTTGAGTGAACCGAATCCGCACCGTACTCGCCGCACTCGGCATCACCGCCGCGACGGTACTCGCGCCCGCCGCGAGCGCCGCTCCACAGCCGCCCGAGAAGTGGCCCGCCGCCGGTGCCTCCCGGCCCGGGCCGTGCACCGGCTCGTACGAGGACGACGCACGGCTCGGGCCGAAGTGGCTTCCGCGCAAGCACGAGAAGCCGGTCGGCCCGCTGCTGAAGGGCTACAAGCGGACCGGGAAACTGTCGTCGGAGGAATTCCTGAAGGAGTACTGGCAGGGTCCCGCGGACTCGGGTGGCTGGAAGTATCCGCCCAACGACGGGTTCGGTGAGGTCAACGGAGAGGTGGACAAGGCACCCACCGAGCTGCGGAGCGGCCAGCACCTGGACCGGTTCGGTTCGGAGTACGGCGCCTATCTGGCGCCGGCCGGCGACCCGTACGCCAAGCGTGCGCTGCCCCCGCAGAACCTGAACACCCGCGAGCCGTCGGTGCCGTGCGACTACCGCGTCTACAAGGTCGCCAAGCCCTTCCGGGTGTGGCAGGGCAGCATCGCGCCCTGGTTCGAGCAGCCGGGCGGCGGACAGCAGATCAAGCTGGACCGGGTGTTCCTGGATCCGGGCGAGGGGCAGCGGCTGAATGTGAAGTGGCTGCTGGAGCACGACTACCTCGAACCGGCCGGCGCGTAGCCTCACCCTCATGGACCGCCACGAACTGCGGGCCGCGCTGAGCGCGGCGGGAGTGCCCGACGACTACTACCGCATCGAAGGCGTCCACGAACCGGCCCCCACGCCCCCCGACTTCCTGTACCTGGCCAGGAGCCAGGACGAGCAGGGGGCGTGGGAGACCGGTGTGTACGAACGCGGTGTGTACGAGACCGTCACCCGTCATGCGAGCGAGAGCGAGGCTTGCGCCCAGCTGCTGCGCCTGCTGGCCTAGTCATTCCCACTCCACCGTCAGCGTCGCCGACGCTCCCGATTTCAGGAACACGTACGCCGTGGTGGCGGGCGCGGAGGTCAGACGCAGGCGCACCTGGGTCGTCCCCGTGTCGTTGACAGCCGTGAAGTCGGTCGACGTCTGCGCGCCGGATGTGAACCGGCCGATCTCCGCCACTTCGGACGCCGACGCGGCGGCGCTCCAGTCGTCGCCGCCCGTCGCGCACGCGGCGCCGAAGCAACCGGATCTGACGTCCACAGCCATACGGTTTCCGGACGCCCAGGGGTCACCGCTGCCACTGGCGTACGTCACGCTCACGTAGGCGCGCTTCACGGTGGCCCCGTCGGGGACGGACGACGTGTCGAACGACAGCAGCGCGCGGTTGTGCTGCCCGTCCGCACCCCTGCCCACCGCCACTCCGTACGTGCCCTCCAGCGTGCCGACGGCGGGTGCGCCACCGGTCGCCGATGCCTTCACGTAGCCATCGTCCGCGGCCCGGCTCGGCACGACCACTGTCTTCGTACCGCCTCCGGGGGGTGGTGTTCCACCGCCACTGAGGCCCCAGAACTGGCCGATGCGGTACGAGGCGCACAGGTTGACGTCGAGTATGTACGCGCCCGCGGTGCCGCACTGCTCCGCGCCCGCTCCGGGGTCGACCGGCTGGCCGTGGCCCATGCCGGTGATCGAGTACGTCTCCACCACCGGCCGTCCGGCGGTGTCGCGGTACACCGCGTGCGGGTAGCCGGCCACGGTGTCCGTGGTGTCGGCCGTGGTGTCGGTGGCGTGGACATTGGTCCACTGCTCGACGGTCTCGGTCATGTTGGCGGGCACGACCGTCGTGTCGCTCGTCCCCTGCCAGACGGAGACGGCCGGCCACGGGCCCGCGTAACCGGGGTACGCGGCGCGGACCTTGTCGCCCCAGGCGGCGGGCGAGTGGTTGGTGCCGGGGCTCATGCAGGTGTAGGCGGCCGCGACGGTAGTGGCGCAGGCGTACGGCAGGCCGGCCACGGGTGCTCCGGACGCGAAGACGTCGGGGTAGGCGGCCAGCATGACGTTGGTCATGGCCGCACCGGCGGACAGCCCGGTGGCGTGGACACGGGCGGGGTCGCTGCCCAGGTCGGACTTCATCCGGTCCGTCATCTGCTTGATCGACAGCGCCTCACCGGAGCCGCGCTTGATGTCCGCCGACTCGAACCAGTTGAAGCAGGAGTTGAGGTTGTTGCCCGACTGCTGCTGCGGCAGCAGGAGCGCGAATCCCCACCGGTCGGCCCAGGTCGTCCAGCCGGTCTCTGTGTCGAACGCGGCGGCCGACTGCGTGCAGCCGTGCATCGCCACGACGAGGGGCCGACCGGCCGGCAGGCCGTCCGGAACGTACCGGAACATCCGCAGATTGCCCGGGTTCGTTCCGAAACCGGTGACCTCGGTGAGCGAGGCGGCCCGGGCCGCGGGCGCGAAAGTGGTCCAGCCGGCGCCGAGCAGCGTGGCGAGCAGTGCCAGCAGCACGGTGACGGCGGAAAGTCTCCTCTTCGTGCGGGGTGGACCTGTGTGCATGGCGACTCCTTCAAAGGTCTCCCCCGTACGTCCGGAATGACGGACCGTAGCGCCGCTCGTACACAACGCAGGACGGGGCGGCGCCACCGTCAATCGCCACGCGCGGTGTGGTCCGGGCACGTTGCCGTCCGCCGGGAAACCGTCCCGAAGCGATGCTTTCCAGTCGAAGCGGCGTAAGTGAGCGATGAACCACTTACTCATGACTGCAGGTCAGCGGGTCGTTTTGCGTTGTACCACTGAGGCTTGTCCACATGATGGACGCCCCGTCGGGTGGCACGCACACCACCCCCGAGCTGCCCGAACGACCATTCGGTCACCGACTCCGGATCGCGTAAGGCCGGAATGAGGTGATCAGTGTGCACTCACCGGCCGCGTCAGCAACACTCCAAACCGCAACACCCCAGCAACTTGTCCGCAATCAGAGGAGAGTCATTCATGCGTCACCTCCGGAACACGCTCGGCGCCGTCGGCGCGGCCATCGTCCTCGCACTGACGGGCGCTGCCACCACGAGCCCGGCGCACGCACAGCCGGCCGGAACGACGAGCCTCTACGCACCGTCGGCCTTAGTGCTCACCGTGGGTACGGGCGAGGAAGCCGGCACGGCGACCGTCGTACGCGCGGTGACCCTGACCTGCGAACCGACGCCCGGCGGCACCCATCCGTCGCCCGCGGACGCCTGCGCCGAACTGCGCGACGTCGGCGGCGAGTTCTCCGGCCTGATCGATACGGCGCCGCAGCGGAACTGTACGCGCGAGTGGGACCCGGTCGTGATCACCGCCCAGGGCGTGTGGCAGGGCAAGCACGTCTCCTGGTCGACCACCTTCGGCAACCGCTGCCTGATGGAGGGCGGCCTGGCGGAAGGCGCACTGTTCGCCTTCTGACCGAGTCGATTCCGTCCACTGACCGGCGCCACGCGGAAGCCCCGCGTGGCGCCGGTTTCGCGCCCAGGGCGAGGGTCCGCGCGGGCGACGACGGCTTCATGCCGCACTGCTGACGCGCTTTGTCCTGTGCGCGGAAGAAGTTGCGAAAGCTGATGCGAAAGGGGTTACGCGGCGGGACCAAGCCCGCTAACTTCCTTGAAATGAACCGGACATGAATGCGTGACCGGTGACCTTTCCGGCGCGACGGCGCGCGCCTGGCTCCCCCGGCAGGACTCCCATCCTGGTCCGCCGGACACCCCCACCCCCTTCGGGAGACTTCTGTGCGCAAAAAACCTTTCAGACCCCGTGTGATACCGGCGTTCCTGCTCACAGCGTTACTCACCGCCGGATTTCTGGCGCCCGCAGGATCCGCCTCCGCCGTCCGCCCGGACGCGGACCGAGGGACCGCGAAAGCGGCGTCGGCCGCAGCCGCGGCCGAAGAGTTCCAACAGCTCACTCTCGCCAAGGGTGTCGCGGAAACCGGCGAGCCGATGACGATGGCGGTCCTCCCCAACCGCTCGGTGCTGCACACCTCGCGCGACGGCACGCTGCGCCTCACGGACGCGGCGGGCACGACAAAGGTCGCGGGCAAGCTCGACGTCTACAGCCACGACGAGGAAGGCCTCCAGGGCATCGGCGTCGACCCCGGCTTCGCCTCCAACCGCCTGGTCTACCTCTACTACGCTCCCAAGCTCACCACTCCGGGCGGCGACGCACCGGGCGACGGTACGGCCGCGGACTTCGCCCCCTTCGACGGCGTGAACCGGCTCTCCCGCTTCTCCCTCACCGCCGACGGAACCCTGGATCTCGCCAGCGAGAAGAAGATCCTCGACGTACCGGCATCGCGCGGGATCTGCTGCCACGTGGGCGGTGACATCGACTTCGACGCGCAGGGCAACCTCTACCTCACCACCGGCGACGATTCGAACCCCTTCGCGTCCGACGGCTACACGCCGATCGACGAACGCGCGTCCCGCAACCCGGCGTACGACGCCCAGCGTTCCTCGGGCAACACCAACGACCTGCGCGGCAAGGTGCTGCGCATCAAGGTGAACGCCGACGGCACGTACTCCACCCCCTCGGGCAATCTCTTCGCGCCCGGCACCGCGAAAACCCGCCCCGAGATCTACGCCATGGGCTTCCGCAACCCGTTCCGGATGAGCGTCGACAAGGCCACCGGCACGGTGTACCTCGGCGACTACGGGCCCGACGCGGGGACGGCGAGCGCGGCCCGAGGCCCCGCGGGCCAGGTCGAGTTCAACCGCATCACCAAGGCCGGCAACTACGGCTGGCCGTACTGCCACGGCAAGAACGACGCGTACACCGACTACAACTTCGCCACCGGCACATCGGGCGCGAAGTTCGACTGCGCCGCCCCGAAGAACACCTCGCCCCGCAACACCGGCCTCACCGACCTGCCCCCGGCCCAGCCCGCCTGGATCCCGTACGACGGCGGCTCGGTCCCCGAGTTCGGCAGCGGCTCCGAGTCCCCGATGGGCGGACCGGTCTACCGGTACGACGCCTCCTCCACCTCCGACGTGAAGTTCCCCCAGAGCTACGACGGGAACTTCTTCGCCGGGGAGTTCGGCCGCAAGTGGATCAAGCGGATAGCGCAAGGAACCGACGGCACCGTCCAGTCCATCAACGCCTTCCCCTGGAGCGGCACCCAGGTGATGGACATGGCCTTCGGCCCCGACGGCGCGCTGTACGTCCTGGACTACGGCACCGGTTACTTCAACGGTGACGCGAACTCCGCGCTGTACCGCATCGAGCACATCACCGGCGGCCACTCCCCCGTCGCCCAGGCCAAGGCCGACCGCACCTCCGGGAAGGCGCCACTCGCCGTCGCGTTCTCCTCGGCCGGCAGTTCCGACCCGGACGGCGACCCCCTCAGTTACGCGTGGAAGTTCGGCGACGGCGGCACGTCGACCGCCGCGAACCCGTCCCACACGTACACGGCCAACGGCCAGTACACCGCCGAGCTCACGGTCTCCGACGGCACCGGCAAGAGCGCCACCGCCTCCGTGCAGGTGACCGTCGGCAATACGGCGCCGACCGTGAAGCTGGAGCTTCCGGTGGACGGACGGATCATCGACCCCGGCGCGGCCGTCCCGTACAAGGTGACCGTCACGGACCCGGAGGACGCCGCCATCGACTGCTCCAAGGTGAAGATCACCTTCATCGTCGGGCATGACAGCCACGGCCACCCGCAGACCTCCGCGACCGGCTGCTCCGGCACCGTACAGACCATCGCGGACGGCGAGCACGACCCGAACGCGAACATCTTCGGCGTCTGGGACGCGGAGTACACGGACAAGGGCGCGAACGGCCAGCCCGCCCTGACCACCCACGCCCAGCACATCAGCCAGCCCAGCCACCGGCAGGGCGAGCACTACGGCGGCTCATCGGGCGTCCAGGTCGTCAGCCACACACCGGCCCACGGCGGAAAGACCGTCGGACACATCGACAACGGCGACTGGATCTCCTTCAAGCCGTACGCCCTCGACGACGCCACCCGGTTCACCGCGCGGGTCGCCTCCGCGGGCATCGGCGGCACCATTGAGGTACGGGCCGGCTCCCCCACCGGCACGGTGCTGGGCACGGCCACCGTGCCCCTGACGGGCGGCTGGGAGACGTACCAGGACGTCAGCACCGCGCTGACGAACCGGCCCGCCGGTACGACGACGCTGTACCTCGTCTTCAAGGGCGGCCTCGGCGCGCTCTTCGACGTCGACGACTTCCGCTTCACCACAGCGGGCGCAGGTCCCCGGACGGGTCAGGTGAAGGGTGTCAACGGCAAGTGCCTTGACGTCGCGAACGGTTCGTCCGCCGACGGGACACAGGTCCAGCTGTGGACGTGCAACAGCAGCGGCGCCCAGCAGTGGACGCTGCCCGGCGACGGCACATTGCGGGCCCTGAACAAGTGCCTGGACATCAGCGGCGGTGGCACCGGCGACGGAACCAGGATCCAGCTGTGGACGTGCAACGGCACCGGCGCGCAGCAGTGGGCGCCGCAGGCCGACGGAACCGTACGCAACCCGCAGTCCGGCAAGTGCCTCGACGCCGAGGGCGCCACCTGGAACGACGGCACCCGCACCCATCTGTGGACCTGCCACACCGGAGCAAACCAGAAATGGACCCTGCCGTAGCAGGAGAGGAGGCGTAACCGATATGCGTACCACTCTCACCAAGGCCGGCTGCTGGCTGGCCGGAGCGCTGCTCTGCGTGGCCGCCGCGCCCACTGTGGCCGCGAGCGCCGCACAGACACCGGAGGAGCCGGCTCGTACGACCACCATCGCGGCCGATCCGGCGTACAAGGTCCTCGCGTTCTCCAAGACGGCGGGCTTCCGTCACTCGTCCATCGCCGCCGGCCATGCCGCTCTGCGCGAGCTCGGCGGCGTGAACAACTTCACCGTGGACGCCACGGAGGACTCCGCGGCCTTCACCACCGCCAACCTCGCGCAGTACAAAGCCGTCGTCTTCCTCTCCACGACCGGAGACGTGCTGAACGCCGCGCAGCAGACGGCGTTCGAGCAGTACATCAAGGGCGGCGGCGGTTACGTCGGCATTCACGCGGCCGCCGACACGGAGTACGACTGGCCCTTCTACGCCGGTCTCGCCGGAGCCCTGTTCCACTCCCACCCCCACAATCAGACGGCGACGGTCAAGGTCGAGGACCGGGCCCACGACGCCACCGCCCATCTCGGCGCCACCTGGCAGCGCTTCGACGAGTGGTACAACTACCGCACCAACCCCCGTACGACGGCCCACGTCCTGGCCTCACTCGACGAGTCCAGCTACACGGGCGGCAACATGTCCGGCGACCACCCGATCTCCTGGTGCAAGGGCTACGAGGGCGGCCGGGCGTTCTACACCGGCGGCGGTCACACCGACGAGTCGTACACCGAACCGGCCTTCCGCAGGCACCTGCTCGGCGGCATCCGCTGGGCTGCGGGCATGACGGAGGCCGACTGCCGCCCGGAGACGGGATACACACCACTGTTCGACGGTACGGGCACGACCGGCTGGAAGCAGGCCGGACCAGGTTCGTTCACGCTGGCCAACGGCACGCTCACGTCCCAGGGCGGGCTCGGGATGCTGTGGTACTCCGCCAAGGAGTTCACCGGCGACTACTCCCTCAAGCTCGACTGGCGCATGGACGGTGACGACAACTCCGGTATCCTGGTGGGCTTCCCGGCGTCCGACGACCCCTGGTCGGCGGTCGACAACGGGTATGAGATCCAGATCGACGCCACGGACACCGCGGACCGGACGACGGGATCCGTGTACGGGTTCAAGTCCGCCGATGTCGCCGCCCGCGACGCCGCGCTCAACCCACCCGGCGAGTGGAACACGTACGAGATCCGCGTGACGGGCGAACGGCTGGAGGTCTTCCTCAACGGCCGCAAGGTGAACGACTTCACCAACGCCGACCCCGCCAGGAGCCTGCGCCAAGGCCACATCGGAATCCAGAACCACGGCGCCGACGACCAGGTGTCGTTCCGTAACGTCCGCGTCAAGACATCCGGCGGTACGCCGCCGGGTCCCCAGCCGGGGGAGGTCAGGGGCGTCAACGGCAAGTGCATGGATGTCGCCGGCGGCGCGACCACCGACGGCACCCAGATCCAGCTGTGGACCTGCAGCGGTGCGAACGCACAGAAATGGACCCGGCCCGGCGACGGCACGTTCCGGGCGCTGAACAAGTGCCTCGACGTGAGCGGCGGCGGGAGCGCCAACGGGACGAAAATCCAGCTGTGGACCTGCAACGGCACCGGTGCGCAGCAGTGGGCGCCCCAGGCCGACGGGACCGTACGCAACCCGCAGTCGGGCAAGTGCCTGGACGCCGAGGGCGCCACCTGGAACGACGGCACCCGCATCCATCTGTGGAGCTGTCACACCGGACCGAACCAGAAATGGGTCCTTTCCTGAATGGTGGTCAGGACTGAGCGCCGGGCGCGGCCATGACCGTCGCCCGGGCCATGAGCAGCGCCACGTCGTCGTGGTCTCCTGGTTGACGCAGGGCGTGCAGCAGGAGGTCGCACGTCTCTTCCAGTGACCTCGGAGGGTCGGTGAGGTGGCTGAGGAGGGTGTCCAGACGTACATCGATGGCCCGGTCACGCGTCTCGACCAGGCCATCGGTGTACAGGACCAGCCGGTCGCCGGGACACAGGGCGAGCCTCGTGGTGTGGAAGGTGACTTCACCGACGCCGAGCGGGGCGCCGGTGGGGAGGTCCAGCAGCTCGGGGGGCCGGCCGGGGCGTAGCAGGACGGGTGGCAGGTGCCCGGCGTTGGAGATGAGGCACTGGGCCTGGTGCGGATCGTAGACGGCGTAGATGCACGTGGTGATGGGCTGCCCCATGCGGTCGGTGATGCGGTCGAGGTGGTGCAGCACCTGGGCCGGGTCGAGGTCGAGTTCGGCCAGGGTGCGGGTGGCGGTGCGCAGTTGACCCATCGTGGCGGCGGCGCTGATGCCGCTGCCCATCACATCGCCGACGACGAGCGCGCTCTTGTCGCCCGTCAGCGGGATGACGTCGAACCAGTCGCCGCCCACCTCGTCCGCCGCCTGCGCGGGCTGGTAGCGGCTGGCGATCTCCAGGCCCGGTTGGTCCGGTGGCTGCTGGGGCAGGAGGCTGCGCTGGAGGGTGAGAGCGGTGTTGCGCGCCTGGCGGTACCAGCGGGCGTTGTCGATGCACACCGCCGCCCGCGCCGCGAGTTCGCCGGCCAGGACCTCGTCGTCGGCGCTGAAGGGTTCCGGGTTACGGGTGCGCTTGAGGTCGAGGGCGCCGAGGACTTTGCCACGCGCGATCAGCGGCACGGCGAGGTAGGAGTGCAGTCCGGCGGTGGCCAGGAGCGCGGCGGCTTCGGGGCTGCGGGCGATGGACGGCAGGTCGTCGTCGCTCACGTGGGCCACGCGGACGGGGCGGGCGGTGTTCACGCACTGGGTGACGAGCCGGTCGGCCTCGTACTGGGCGACGTCCCCGGGCGGGTCGGCCGCCCGTACCGCCTCGCTGGGGTAGGCGCTGGCCACGGCGAGAGCACGGAAGACGGCGGGCCCCGAGGTCGCGGCGGAGCGGCCGTTGAGCACACTGTCGAGCACGTCGACGGCCGCTACGTCGGCCAGTTGCGGCACCGACACGTCCGCCAGCTCGCGAGCGGTCACGTCGAGGTCGAGTGTGGTGCCGATGCGAATGGAGGCGTCGGCCACGAGCGCGAGGCGCTGGCGGGCCTGGGCGGCCTCGATGGTGGCGCGCCGCCGCTCGGTGACGTCCACGACCGAGGTGGCCACCCCGAGGACCTTCCCGTTGGATGCCTCCAGCCGGTAGAAAGACACCGACCAGACGGCTTCACGGTCCGGGGCGGCCGGGGTACGCCCGACGGATTCCTGGTCGAGGATCGGCACACCATTGGCCAGAACCTCACGCATGGAGGCCTCGATGCGCTCGGCGTCCAGGAAGGGCAGGGCCTCGTGGACTATACGGCCGACATGCTCGGCGGCGGACAGCCCATTGATGCGTTCGAGTGCTGGATTGACAGTGACGTACCGCAGGTCGGTGTCCACGACCGCCAGGCCGATCGGGGACTGGGAGACCAGCCGGGTGGACAGGGCGAGGTCGCGCTCCACCTTCCGCAACGTGACCTGGTCGGTGGCCAGGCCCAGGGCGTAGAGATCTTTCCGGTCGTCCTCCAGCCGCATGTTGCGGAACTCCACCAGCCGCGTGCTGCCGTCCCTGTGGCGCATGGGAAAGACGCCCGCCCAGCCGGACGCTCCTTCTCCTGCCTTGCCGGCCATGACCTGCTGGAACAACCCGTTCACCAGCTTCAGGTGCTGCTCCTGCACCAGCAGCCGGCCCGCGTACCGGCCGAGCGCCTCATCGGCGGAGTAACCGAACAGTTCTTCGGCCTGCGGGCTCCACAGCACGATCCGTCCCTCGGCGTCCAGCACCACGGCGGCGACGCTCAGCAGATCCAGCAGGCCCCCCGACGCGGACGAAGTACCCCCCGGCTGGTCCGGGTGGGCAGGGACGGGTTCGGTTGCGCGCATCCCGGGCTCCTTCCGCCCGCCGCCGTTATCTCCCATCGTCTCTCTACCCACGATGGGCCCGCATCCCCTGCCCTGCTCGAGGTAAGGGCCTACTGTTGCGACCTTCCACACCAGAGTGTTACGGGTGCATGACAGGCCAGTGCCGAGATGGCGTGATGATTGATGTGGAACGACTCGGAAGGGTGGCAGCCATGCACGCAGCCGGCGCCAAGAGATCAGCCGCAGCCTCACTCGCCACGCTGGCACTGCTCCTCGTGACGGCGTGCGCAGGCGGGGGAGGAATCGCAGGCGGCGGGCAGCAGACCACTCCCCCGCCGGACAACCGGGTCTCGTCCAGTGCCCGCGTCCTCGCGGTGAAGATCGACAACGTCGTGCCGGCCCGGCCGCCGACGGGGCTGGACAAGGCGGACATCGTCTACGTGGAGCAGGTGGAGGCCGGCCTCAGCCGCATACTCGCCGTTTATTCGTCCGCTGTGCCACCCGTCGTCGGCCCGG
Source organism: Streptomyces sp. ISL-96 (assembly GCF_018614035.1). GTDB lineage: Bacteria > Actinomycetota > Actinomycetes > Streptomycetales > Streptomycetaceae > Streptomyces. Next base: position 51,062 of record NZ_JAGGPA010000032.1, on the reverse strand, counting down.
TGCGCAGCGCCCGCGAGACGGACCTGGAGCTACTGCGCCAGTTCGACCGGCCCACGCTCGCCTACTCCGGCGCGCAGAGCAGGCTCACGCCGCTCATCGAGGCGGCGCCGCTGAATCCGCTGCCCCCCTCGAAGGACCCGGACGCGTTTTTCCGCAGCAATGACCGGCAGGCGCCGTACAACCTGTATCTGCGGCCCGGGAACATACCGCACCGGGGCTCCGGCTCGAACGCCGCCGAGGACATCGGGATGCGCTTCGCAGCGGCGCCGGCCGGTGGCAAGCCCGTCAGCGAGCAGACGGTTCGCTATCCGGCGGCGCACTTCGCCTTCACGTGGTCGGCGGACCAGAAGCGATGGCTGGTGGAGATGGACGGCGCACCTGCCCGTACGGCCGACGGGGGACGGCTGGCCGCCGCCACGGTCGTCATGCAGGAGGTCACCGTGCGCCCGTCGCAGTTCAGGGACCGGTCGGGCCATGCGTCACCGTTCACCGAGACCGTCGGCTCGGGATCCGCGACCGTTCTGCGCGAAGGCAAGGCGTACGACGCCGAATGGGCAAGGGACGCCGCCGAGTCCCGGACCGCGTTCACGACCCCGGACGGCAAGCCCATGACGTTCGCCGCCGGTCAGATGTGGATCGTGTACGTCGCGCGCTGAGCCCGCTTCGCTGTCCGGCCTCAGACGCGTTCCGGCGCTCCGAGCAGTGCCGACGCGGTCTCGAGCGGGGTCAGGACAGGGGGCACGGCCGGTGTGGGTACGGCGCGGCAGGTGAAGCCCAGGCGGGTCAGCGCCCTGGTCACTTCACTGGCACTGAAGTCGCGGCGGTCCTGTCCGGTGATCACTTCGCCCACCTGCTTGACGGGGTAGTGACGACGGCCGATGATCACGGACTCGCCGGTGACGGGTTCGGGCTTGATGCCCTTCATCGACTCCTGCACGTCGCTCTTGATCAGGTCGAAGGGGAAACGGGCGATGACGCAGCGCATAATGCCTCAGCAAGGTTGAAGAGAGCCGGAGATGGTTGACGTCCTCACGGACGGCATGAAGGACGAAAAACTGAGGCTTGTGCGGCACGGCGAGCCAAGAAAATACGAAATGAAGCAGGACCGCCGGTAATCGGCCACGGCAATACGCCCTCAAAATGCAGCGAGCTGGGACCCGCACCCCAAGGTGCGGGTCCCAGCTACGCCCTACGCTTCAGCGTCAGGCGGGAACGATGTTCTCGGCCTGCGGGCCCTTCTGGCCCTGCGTGACGTCGAAGTTCACCTTCTGGCCCTCCTGCAGCTCGCGGAAGCCCTGGGCGGCGATGTTCGAGTAGTGAGCGAAGACGTCAGCGCCGCCGCCCTCCTGCTCGATGAAGCCGAAACCCTTTTCCGCGTTGAACCACTTCACGGTGCCAGTAGCCATGTCATATCTCCTTCGGGGCAGTGCCCGGGTCCGCACTGTGCGGACCCGGTGTCGCGCGATGATCGCCCCTCCGGAAAAAGCACCGGAAATACAAAAGTGCACCCGTCGACGCGAACGCCGACAAGAGCACTTGAAGTCTTTGGGAACCACAACTGCAACTGATATTTACCGTAGCACGACTTGGGCACGGGAGGGCGGCAAGTAATATCATTTCGCCCGGAATCCCTAAAACCTTCGTTTCATATCGCACCATTTTCTGTGCCGACGGCCGCAGATATTCGCTCGGGCGCATGGAGGGGCCCCGGTGCGTCCGGCACCGGGGCCTTAGGGGTTCAACACCATCTATCGGCGCTTGGCGCCGACTGCTGTTTTTCCGCATGTCCGCCGGGGAGGCCGGAGATGCGGGGTTCTTGGATGCCTAACCGGGGACCACCTTCCAATCCGGGGTCTGCGGTACCTGAGCGACCTGGTTCCTCACTCAAGTGATCCTGATGGCGTCTGCTCCTCCCTTGCTGATCAATTCCGGTTCACTGTCCTTCACGCGGTGCCGTTGCACCGCTGCACGGTCGTCTCTGCCGCGCTGTGCTGACTCCGTTGGCTACGTCAGAAACTCTAATCACCGAGAACCCGGATGTCTACCATCGTCACGACAGATATTGGCGTGGAGGCCCGGCGCCCCGCTCAGGGCAAGGAGGACAGCTCCTCGTCGCGGCCGGAGGCGTACGCCCAGATCATGTGGCGTACGTACGGCTTGGAGCCGGGACGGGTCAGCGCCATGGCCCGGGCCTCCAGCTGCTGGTCCCACTTGTTCCCGCGCTCCATGATCAGGCGCAAGTGCTCCCGCTCCGAACCGACGGTGAACGTCTCCAGGAAGAGCGTCGGATCCGCCATGTCCTCGAAGAGCCCCCACATGGACGCGCCCGTACGCCGGCGCGACTTGCCCACGTCGCGCATCGCCTCGATGAACGCCTCGGCGTTCTCCGGGTCCACCCGCCACTCGACAGTGACCAGAACCGGGCCCGTGTCCCGTCCCGGCATCGCGACGTCGGGCACATCCGCCCAGACCTGGGCCGGTCCCACGTCGACCGGGCCGGACGGCATCGGAAGCGGCCGCATGCTCAGCAGCGTGGTCACCAGCAGGCCGATGCCCGACACCACGAACGCGGTGCCCACGCCCAGCCAGTCAGCGACCATGCCCCATCCCACACCGCCGATCGCCTGGCCGCCCATGAAGACCAGCTGGTAGTAGGCGAGACCGCGGGTCCGCGCCCACGCGGGCAACAGCACCTGAGCGGAGGCGGAGAGCGTCGACAGGACCGCCACCCACGCCAGGCCGGACACGATCAGAGCGGCGGCGACGCCGAGCGCGGACGGCACCAGGCCGATCGCCGCCATCATCGCCGCGTAGATCACCATGGCGCCCGTCACCAGGGCGTTCGTCTGCAGATGCGCCCGGACCGACGGAAGCACAAGCGCCCCCAGGACGGCCCCGAGCCCCACGCTGGCGAGCAGCAGCCCGTAGCCGCCGGCGTCGAGACCGAGCGGCCCCCTGGCAATCGTCGGGAGCAGTGCCCACAGACCTCCGGCGAAGATCATGAAGAGGCCCGAGCGGCCGATGACCGCTCCGAACAGCGGCGCGCTGCGGACGTACCGGGCGCCCGCCCGGATGGCATCACGGATGTGCTCCGAGCCGAGCGGCCGGTGGGTCGCCGGGCGCTTCCAGGTGTACAGCACCACGAGCACGCCGAGGAAGGACAGCGCGTTGAGGGCGAACGTGGCCTCGGGGCCCGTGGCGGCGATCATCGCGCCGCCGAGAGCGGGCCCCGCGGCCCGCGCGACATTGCCGTTCGCACTGTTGAGGAGGGCGGCCTGCGGGATCTCCTCACGGCTGACCAGCTCGGGCTGGATGGCCTGGAAGGAGGAGATGCAGAACGCCTCGCCCACGCCCATCAGCGCGGTCAGCCCGAGGAGCAGCCCCTGGGTCGCGGCACCGGCCGCCGTCACGCCGGCCAGCCCTGCCGCGCCGAGGAACATCAGAAACTGCCCGCCGAGCAGCAGTCTTCGCTGGTCGAGGATGTCCCCCAGCGCCCCTGCGGGCACCACCAGCAGGAAGACCGGCAGTGTGGTGGCCGTCTGCACCAGGGCGACCTCGAAGGCGCCGCCGCCGAGGTCGCCCATCAGCCACTGGGCTCCGACGGTCTGCATCCAGGTGCCCATATTGGCCGCCAGTTGGGCGATCCACAGGGCCCGGAACACCGGTCGGCGCATGGGTGCCCACGCCGACGGTTCCGGGCCCCAGTCCTGGGCAGGTGACTGCTTCACCTGAACGCTCTCCTCATCGTCGGAGTCATGGAGCGGTCCACGCCCTATTCGATAAGGGATGTTATTGCCCGAAACGTCTCAGGTCGGTGCAGTTACGCCCGCGCCGTCGCCTCACGCCTCCAGTTGCGGCTCGGCGGTCGCGGTCGGCGCCGGAGTGGGGATCCTGGTGCCGATACTCCGGTACCGGATGGGGAGGCCGGCCATCCGCTCCGGAGGCAGGCAGTTCTTGCCGTCGATGAGCAGGCGCGGCTCGGCGAGTCGCGAGGACAGCTGCTGCCAGTCCGCCTCGATGGCCTGCGGCCATTCGGTGAGCAGGACCACCGCGTGTGCGCCGCTGAGCGCGTCGGGCAGTTCGGCGACGGTGTCCGCGGCCGGGAAGAGCCCGGCGACGGCCGCCGCGTCGGTGGCCGGATCCCAGACCCGTACATGCGCCGCTTCACCCAGAATCGCCGGGACGACGCTGCGGCTGGGAGCGGCCCTCAGATCGTCGCTCCAGGGCTCGTAGCGCACGCCGAGCACGGCGACCGTCGCGTCACGCAGGGCAACGCCGAGTTCGGTGCGCAGAATCTGCAGGGCCAGGCCCGCCTGCGCCTCGTTGACGGCGATCGTCGCTTGCAGGAGGGGAGCCGGTATACCCACACTGCTCGCCCAGTGGGCCAGGGCGGCCGTGTCCTTCGGCAGGCAGGAGTCGCCGTAGCCCAGGCCGGGCTGGAGAAAGGCGTGTCCGATGCGGGGGTCGTAACCGACGCCCTGCAGGACGCGGTCGACGTCGACGTCGGGCCCGCAGCACATCCGGGCGATCTCGTTCGAGAAGCTGATCTTCATGGCGAGGAAGGTGTTGCTCGCATACTTGATCATCTCGGCGCTGGTGGGGGTCGTGGCCACCCATGGACTGGCCACACCGGCGTACAGCTCACGCAGCGCCCGCAGGCTGTCGTCACTCCAGGTGCCGGCGACGACCCGTGCGGGGACGGCCCAGTCCTCCAGGGCGCTGCCCTGATTGAGGAACTCGGGGTTGTACGCGTAACGCTCGCGCAGCCAGGGGTGCGCGTCGGCCAGTCTGCTGCTGGTGCCGGGCGGCACGGTGGACTTGAGCACCACCCGGGGTACGGGCAGCAGATTCCTGATCTCCTCCAGCACGGCGCTCACCTGGGACAGGTCCGCGGCCCCGTCGGGTCCGGGCGGCGTACCCACGGTGATCAGCACGATGTCGAAGGGCGTCCGCCAGTGGCTCTCCGCCAGCCCTCCTACGAACCGCAGCCTGCCGGTGGCCAGCGCGGCAGCCAGCTGCTGGGGCAGGCCCGGCTCGAACACCGGCGCCTGGCCGGCGTTCAGCATGCACAGCCGGCCCTGGTCCTGCTCGACGCCTGTGACGCTGTGCCCCTGCAGGGCCAGCGCGACGGCACCCGTCAGTCCGACGTAACCCTGTCCGACGACTGCTACTCGCATCACCAACCACCTCCTCTTCGCGGCAGTGCACCGACAACCCTGACCGGCGCCCGGCGGGGCTGGTCAGGTAGAGGGCTGGGAAAACGCCTCGAAGCCCTGTGGAATTCGCCCGCGTCTCGCGCGGCGGGAAGCAACTCGGCAGCCAAGTTCCGAGGTCTGCTTCCCTCATAGCACCCCAACAGAGCCGTGATCGCATCCGGTGCGCGGTTCGCTGGGGGCGCTCGTCAACAGCCGCACGCCTGCCCCCTCCCAGGGGCAAGATGGAGGCATGGGTGAGTGCGTGGTGCCCGCCGAAGCGGAGCAGCACCTTCGACTGCTGGTGCTGCGAGCCGCCTGGCTGAACCAGGCGTTCGTGCACTGGCGCTACCGGCCCGCCGACGTTCAGGCGCTGCTTCCCGGAGGGCTGACGGCAGACACCTACGACGATTCGGCCTGGGTCACCCTCTCCCCGTTCCTGATGGCTGATGTACGCCCCGCAGGTGTGCCCCCTCCCGTCCCCGCGGCCGGCAGCTTCCTGGAGACGAATCTGCGCACGTACGTCCGAGGGCCCGGCGGGCGTCAGGCGCTGTGGTTTCTGACCATCGAGGTGTCCACTGCGGCCATGCTGGCTGCGAGGGCCATGGGGGCGCCGTACCACTCGGGCTCGCTGACCCTGCGGCGCGACGACAGGACGTACTTCTACTCCGGCATGCGTCACGGCGGCGGAGCCTCGTACCACCTGGCTGTACGGCGCGGTGAACCGGTCACGGCGCCTTCGGAGCGCGATGTGTGGCTCACCACCCGGTGGCACGCTTTCACGCGCCGCGCCGGCCTGATCTGGGACACGCCCGTGGAGCACGCGCCGTGGCCCCTTCACACCGGCACGGTGGAGAACCTGGCGCAGTCGCTGACCACGGCCGTCGGTCTGCCCGCACCCGCCGGCGAACCCCTGGTGCACTTTTCGCCGGGCGTGACGCCGGTACGCATCGGGGTTTCCCGGCCACGCCGGCGCGAAGCCCGTACCGCCCACGCCGTTACTGCGGTGCCCCCTGCATCGTGACCAGGTCGGTCACTGCCCGCACGCCGCCCTCGGCAAGAGCACGGCGCTGCAGGTCCGCGGCGGTGCCCTGCCGCAACAGCCGATGGACCAGGGAGGACACCTCCCGTGCGTCTCCGGATTCCTCCAGAGCGGGTGCGATGTGATCCATCAGCCGGCAGAGCACATCGCCCGCGCTGCGCAGCTTGCCGTCGGGGTCCACCAGCGAACCGCTGATGCCGTCACGTGCGGCATACCAGTTCGCGCCGTGCAGCAGTTCCGGCGCGCACACGGTCAGCGGCACGCCGGCCTTCTCGTCGCTGACGGCTGTCGCGACCAGAGCGCGCACGATGCCCGCGAACATGACGGCGTCATCGGCCCTCAGCTGCACGTCCATGCACCGCACCTCGACAGTGGGGTACTTGTCCGACAGACGGGCCTGCCAGTAGATCTGACCGGCGTCGCTGACGATCCCGGCGGCCAGCAGCCCCTGGACCCGCCGCTCGTGGTCGGCCAGATCGGCGAAGTGCGGCGGAGGCCCGCTGACCGGCCAGCGGCCGAAGATCACCGTGCGCCAGCTGGAGAACCCGGTGTCGTGGCCGTCCCACAGCGGCGAATTCGCCGACATGGCCACCAGCACGGGCAGCCACACCCTGATCCGGTTCAGGACAGCGACGCCCATCTCCGGATCGGACACGGCAGCGTGTACGTGCATGCCGTTGACCAGCTGCTCCGCGACGAGTTGCGGAGCCTGGGCCTGCATGGCGAGATAGCGCGGGTGCCGGGTCACCGGGACCGGCGCCACCTCCCGGAACGGCGCCGTCCCACAGGGGGCGAGCCGGCATCCGAACTCTTCGGCCGCGGCGCCGACCGCGTGGCGCAGGCGCAGCAGATGGCCGCCGACCTCCTCGAGCTCGCTGCAGATCGGAGTGGCGATCTCGACCTGTGCCTGCAGCAGCTCACTCTGGACCTCCCGCCGGTCCACCGCCGGCTCCAGAGCGGACGATCCGCGTACCTCTTCTGCCAGCGGCACCGGCAGGCCCGTATCCGGGTCGAGAAGGAAGTACTCCTCCTCGACTCCCACAGTTATCACGCCGGCCCCGGTTAGCGGCCCGCGCCGGCTCGGGGGCGGCGGGTGAGCAGGACGCCGAGGGCGATCATGGCCAGGCCCAGAGCGAAGTGGAGCCAGTTGTCGGCCGTGTTGAGCGGTACGAAGTTGGCCGAACTGTCGTGGTCGATGAACAGGCCGTACAGCCACAGCGCGAGGTAGATGACACCACCGCCGATGAGGAAGTTACGGGCGGTGAGCGGGGCGCGGGCCATGGCCACACCGGCGATGCCGAACAGCAGGTGCACGATGTTGTGCAGTACCGACACCTGGAAGACGCCGAGCAGTTTGGCCCCGGAGCCGTGCTCGGCGAATTTCATCGTGTCGTAGTCGGTGGTGATCCCGGGGATGAAGCCGAGGACGCCGACCAGCAGCGCTGCCTGTTGCACAGGGGTCCGGGCGATCGATGCCGTACGGTGCTGAGCGCTCATTACCGCACTTCTTTCTCCTGAGGGCAGCCCATCGGGCCGCCCGATCGGTCCCAGTACTGAGCAGCGTGTACCCAGTACTTTCGCGGTTAGCCGGTCCGCTCGATCGGGCACTCTTCTGCCGGTGCCGGGCCGCTCACCATCGGGCGCGAGCATAATCCGCGCCGCCACGGTCCGCTATGCGGCGAAATTGAGCCGATCCCGGCAGTCAGCCGCACCAGGCGACCAGGCGGGCCCGTCGGCCAGTGGCGCGTCCCATTCCACTGCGGCGGCTTCGGCCCCTCGATCACACCGTCTATGTCTGCCCCATGCCGGACGGCCCTAGGCCATGTCCGGCACCCGGCACGCCCGGGCCCTGCCCCCGGGCCGACGCTTCAGGGGCAGGGCGACGAGTCGCGCCTCAGGTGCGGTTGACCCGCTCCGCCTGCGGCCCCTTGGGCCCCTGGGTGATGTCGAACTGGACCTTGTCGCCCTCCGCGAGCTCCTTGAAGCCGGAGCCCTCGATCGCGGAGTAGTGGACGAACACGTCCGGGCCGCCGCCGTCCTGCTCGATGAAGCCGAAGCCCTTGTCGGCGTTGAACCACTTCACAGTGCCTGTTGCCATCAGTTCAATCCCTATCCCATGCCTCGGCGCGGCCCACGCCGCGCAAGCCGCAGCCCCGTCGTGACTCCGGTTCCTGAACCATGCCATCCGCAGTCGGCTCCGTCGGTGAACTCACCGCTCACCGAAGCGGCGCGTCGTCAGGTGTGGACGATGCTGTTGTGACCGTCCTGGTCGTCGGCGTGGCCGTCGTTGAACCAGTAGTCGCCGTGGGCGAGGTAGCGGAAGCCGTAGCGCTGTTCCTTGGGGAGCGTGACGGTGACGGAGCGCGTGCCGTCGGGCCGTTCGGTGAAGGGGTGGGCTCCCGGCTGCCAGTCGTTGAAGTCGCCGACTACGCTGACCTGCCCGCAGGCTTGGCCTGCCGGGATGACGAAGGTGATCTCGGTGTGCTTCTTACGTCGGCTGCGCTCCAGCATCGCTGAACCTTTCCTCGGGGGAGTGATTCAGGATCCCCACCCCATAGCCCTTCCAGCACGTCTTGTTGCGCCGACGGCGCCGCCCGTCGCCCGTACGGACGCACACGGGCGCCGCGTCAGGTGACGGCCGCGCCCTGCCGGAGCAGCATCGCGACATCGACCGCCGCGACGATGATCGCCGCGAGGAACGGCAGCCTCGGGCGCCGGCGGCCCAGCAGTGCGCCGCCGGCCGCCAGGACGAGAGCGATCGACACAGCGACCGCCCCGGCGGAATCGAGAGCACCGGGGCGGGCGAACGCCAGCAGCGCGGTGGCCGTCACGAGCGGCACCGGCAGCAGCAGGCGCGCCCGGGCGGGTCCCAGTCGCTGGGGCCAGCCGCGTACACCGGTGGCCAGGTCGTCGCCGATGTCCGGGAGCACATTGGCCAGATGCGCGCCGACGCCGAGCAGTGCGGCCGAGGCGACGATCCACCAGGGAGGCCAGGGCCGCCCCTCAAGCCCCAGCGAGACGAAGGAGGGAAGCGCCGCGAACCCGACGGCGTACGGCAGCCAGGACAGTGCGGTCGCCTTCAGGCCGAAGTTGTACGCCCAGGCCGCGGCGACCCCGACGAGGTGGACCGTACCGGCGAGTGGTCCGTACGCGAGGGACAGCGGTACGCACAGGGCCACGGCGGTGACCGCCGCCCCGCGCACGGCGCCGACGCCGACCGAGCCGGCGACCACGGGTTTGGTACGCCGCCCGACGGCGCGGTCACGCGCGGCGTCGACGGCGTCGTTGCTCCAGCCGACGGACAGCTGTCCCGTCAGCACCGCGGCGGCCACCAGCAGGCACCCGGCCGCGTCCTGCCCGCAGGCCACCGCCAGCGCGGTCATCAGGAGACTGACCGCGACGGTCGGGACGGGGTGGCATGCCCTCAGAAGCCCGCTCGCCCCGCTCGCCCGTGGCGGGCGACGCCTCACTGCGACAACGTCAGCGTCCACGCGCCCATGCTAGACAGCCGCGCACACCGCCGCCGGACGAGCGACATGGCGTGAGGACGATGGCGAGCCGGGGCACTCATTGCAAGGTCCCCGCAGGTCCCCCACCCGACTTCGGACCCAGATGACCCGGATCGCAGCTGTTCACGGAGCTCTCGCTCCGCACCGGCACGCCCAACGCGAGATCACGGACATGGTCGCCGGGGTGTGTCTGCCCGAGGGAAGCGACCGCCGGGTTCTCGACCGGCTCCATGACAGCGCGAAGGTGCGCACCCGCCATACGGCGCTGCCCCTCGACGCGTACGCGGGACTACAGGACTTCGGCGCGGTCAACGACGCCTTCATCGAGGGGGCGGTGAGCCTCGGCGCCGAAACCGTGGGCGCGGCGCTCGACACGGCCGGGCTCTCCCCGCGCGACGTCGACCTCCTGATGTTCACATCGGTGACCGGCATCGCCGCGCCTTCGGTGGACGCGCGTCTCGTGGGGCCGCTCGGGCTGCGCCCGGACATCAAACGCGTCCCCGTTTTCGGCCTGGGCTGCGTCGCGGGCGCGGCCGGTATCGCGCGCCTGCACGACTACCTGCTGGGCCGCCCCGACGACGTAGCCGTGCTGCTGTCCGTGGAGCTGTGCTCGCTCACGTTCCAGCGCAGCGACGCCTCACAGGCCAACCTCGTCGCCACCGCGCTGTTCGGGGACGGCGCCGCGGCTGTGGTCGCGTGCGGGGGCCGCCGGTCGGCGGGCGCACACGGACCGGCCGTGGTGGACACGCGCAGCCATCTCTACCCGGACAGCGAGCATGTGCTCGGGTGGGACATCACCGGCTCGGGCTTCCGCGTCGTACTCGACGCCAGTGTCTGTGACGTCGTACGCAAGAACCTCGCCGCGGAGGTCGACGATTTCCTGATCGGTCACGGTCTGCGCCGCGAGGACATCACCGCCTGGGTGTGTCATCCCGGCGGGCCGAAGGTGCTCGAGGCGGTCGAGGACGCGCTCGAACTGCCCGTCGGCGCGCTCGATGTCACCTGGAGGTCCCTGGCGGCCGTGGGCAACCTCTCGTCGGCCTCGGTGCTCCACGTCCTGCGCGACACCCTCGCCGAGCGCCGCCCGCCGGCGGGCACCGCCGGACTGCTGCTCGCCATGGGGCCGGGATTCTGCTCCGAACTCGTCCTGCTCCGCTGGTAGTCGCCTGGTAGTCGCCGAGGGAGAGGAATTCATGCTCTGGTACGCCTTGCTGGTCCTGGCGGTCGGCGTGGAACGCGTCGCCGAACTCGTCGTGGCCCGCCGCAACGGACGGTGGAGCCTGGCCCGCGGCGCCGTCGAGGCGGGGCGGCGGCACTATCCGGTGATGGTCGTCCTGCACACCGCGCTGCTGGTCGGCTGTGTGACGGAAGTCCGGTGGGCGGGGCGGCCGTTCGAGCCGGTGCTGGGCTGCTTCATGGTCGCCGTCGTGGTGGCCGCGCAGGCACTGCGCTGGTGGTGCGTCCGTACGCTGGGGCCGCGGTGGAACACCCGCGTACTGGTCGTGCCGGGCCTGCCCCTGGTGACGGGCGGACCGTACCGGTGGCTGAGTCACCCCAACTACGTCGCGGTGGTCGCCGAAGGGCTGGCTCTGCCCCTGGTGCACGGCGCCTGGCTGACCGCCCTGCTCTTCACCACCCTGAACGCGGCGCTGCTCACCGTACGGATCCGCTGCGAGAACGAGGCGCTCGGACTCACTCCGGGGCGCATGGCCGGCAGCGGCGCCGGGGCGGGACTGTGATCGACCTGCTGGTGGCGGGCGGCGGGCCGGCCGGGCTGGCCACCGCCATCCACGCGGCGTCGGCCGGTATGGAGGCCGTGGTGATCGAACCGCGCGGCACGCCGGTGGACAAGGCGTGCGGTGAGGGGATCATGCCCGGCGGCGTGCGGGCCCTGGAAGGGCTGGGCGTACGGGTCGGCGGTCACGCGTTGCGCGGTATCCGTTACGTCGACGGGCTGCACCGGGCGCAGGCCCTCTTCAGCGACGGTTCGGGCCTCGGTGTGCGGCGTACGGAGCTGCACGCGGCGCTGGCCCGGCGGGCCGCCGAAGTCGGCGTCGTAGTCCTCAGCGGCCGGGTCGGTGAGGTGCAGCAGAGTGCGGACGCGGTGAGCGCCGGAGGGCTGCGAGCACGCTGGCTGGCGGCCGCGGACGGCCTGCACTCGCCGCTGCGCCGCTCGCTCGGCCTGGATCTGCCCAGCCGCCGGCCCCGGCGCTTCGGGCTGCGACAGCATTTCCGGGTCAGCCCGTGGACGGACTTCGTCGAGGTGCACTGGTCGGTCTTCGGTGAGGCGTACGTGACACCGGTCGGCGACGGCCTGGTCGGAGTGGCCGTGCTGAGTACGGCGAGGTGCGGCTTCGGCGCGCACCTGGCCCACTTCCCCCGGCTTTCCCGGCTCCTGGACGGGCCCGCCGCCGGCCCGGTGCGGGGCGCGGGTCCGTTGCGCCAGCGGGCTCGCCGTCGTACCGCCGGCCGGGTCGTGCTCGTGGGCGACGCGGCGGGCTACACCGACGCGCTGACCGGTGAGGGCGTCGCGCTGGCGCTGGCGTCGGCCGAAGCGGCCGTGCGGTGCCTGAGGGCCGGACGGCCGCAGGCGTACGAGCGGTACTGGCGGCGGCTGTCCCTGCGGCACCGCCTGCTGACCGAAGGTCTCGTACGGCTGAGCGCTCACGCGGCCGGCGCCCGTCTGGTCGTACCGGCGGCGGCCAGGATGCCTTCGGTCTTCTCAGCGGCCGTCCGCGCCCTCCAGTGACGCCGGTGCCTGACGCGCCGTGAAGCAGCCCGCCGCCGCCATCGGCCCGGGATGCGGATCACGGCGGGCGGGGGTGCCATGGATGCAGAAGGAGGTGGCGGCTGCCATGGCGCGTCCGGTGTGGAGTGGTGCTCTGACGTTCGGTTTGGTGTCCCTGCCGGTACAGATGTTCACCGCGACGGACAGCCACACCGTCCACTTCCATCAGCTTCAGCGCGGAACGCCGGACCGGGTCCGCAACAAGCGGGTGAACGAACGCACGGGCGACGAGGTCCCGCTGGACGAGATCGTCAAGGGCTACGACGCCGGGGACGAGTACGTAATCATCGAGCCCGGCGAGCTGGAGGACATCGCTCCGGGCCGCTCCCAGGCGGTGGAGATCAGCGGATTCGTGGACCTTGAGCAGGTCGAGTCGATCTTCTTCGACAAGACGTACTACCTGGCTCCCAAGGGCAAGGAGTACGCGAAGATCTACGCCCTGCTGGAGCGGGCTCTGGCGCAGGCTGACAAAGCCGGGATCGCCACGTTCGTGATGCGAAATCGTCAGTACCTGGTTGCCGTGAAGGCCCAAGGCGGCCTCTTGACGCTGCACACCCTGCACTGGGCCGACGAGATCCGGGATCCGCGCGAGGAAATCGGCACCCTGCCCGAAAACGCCGACGTCACGAGCCGCGAGCTGAAAATGGCCGAGCAGCTCATCGAGACGCTCAGCATGGAGTGGAGGCCCGAGGAGTTCCACGACACCTTCCAGGAACAGGTGACGAAGCTCATCGAGGCCAAGCGCGCCGGCGAGTCGGTCGAGAAGGCGGAGCCCCCGGCCGAGGCCACGAACGTGGTCGACCTCATGGAGGCACTGCGGGCCAGCGTCGACCAGGCCAGGAGCCCCAAGGACCGGGGCAAGGGCAAGGGCAAGTCGGCCACCGGCGACGCCGCCGTCGCCCGGATCACGGACGCCGCCGGAAAACGCCGGACCGGCGGTGCGGCGAAGCCCGAGCCCAAGGCCGGGAAGAAGGCTTCGTCGCTCGAATCTCTGACCAAGGCGGAGCTCTACCAGCGCGCCGCGGATGCCGATGTGCCCGGCCGTTCCTCCATGACGCGCGAAGAGCTCATCAAGGCCCTGAGCGGCAGACGCGGGCGGCGCAAGGCCCGGGCCTCCTAGCCGGGGCATCCGTCGGGCGGTACCTCTCGCGAGCCGGTGAGTTCGCGGCATTAAGACCCTGACGCGGGGCAGAGGCAAAGAAACCGCAACGCGGAGAGGCAGTCGTCGTGCGTAGTGTCGGAGTGGAGGAGGAGCTCCTCCTGGTGGATGCGCGGACCGGCGAGCCGCGGGCGCTGTCGGCAGCGGTACTGGCAGCCGTGTCCCGGGAGGGCGGCTGTGAGCCCCCGGTCTTCGAGGCTGAGCTGCAACGGCAGATGCTGGAGATCGCCACCCGGCCGCACACCGCGATGGGAGATCTCGCGGAGGAGATCGTCCGCTGGCGGGCCGAGGCGGCGCGCCATGCGCGGGATCTGGGCGCGGCCGTTGCCGCGCTGGCGACGTCTCCGCTCCCGGCCAGTCCGGCCGTCGGAAACGGCGAGCGCTACCGGTGGCTGGAGGAGCAGTTCGGACTGACGACGCAGGAGCAGCTGACGTGCGGCTGCCATGTCCATGTGTCGGTGGACTCCGACGAGGAGGGTGTCGCCGTCCTGGACCGCATCCGGCCGTGGCTGTCCGTGCTGCTCGCGATGAGCGCGAACTCCCCCTTCTGGCAGGGCAAGGACACCGGGTACAGCAGTTATCGCAGCCGGGTGTGGGGCCGGTGGCCGTCGTCGGGCCCGGTGGAGATCTTCGGCAGCGCGGACCGGTACCACGAGCAGGTCAGCGCCATGCTGGGCACGGGTGCGCTGCGGGACAAGGGAATGGTGTACTTCGACGCCCGGCTCTCGCACCACTACCCGACCGTCGAGGTACGGGTCGCCGACGTCTGTCTGGATCCCTCCACGACGGTGCTGCTGGCCACGCTGGTCCGCGGCCTGGTCGAGACGGCGGCCCGCCAGTGGCGGGCGGGCGAGCCGCCCGCACAGCATGCCGTGGTGCTGCTGCGGCTGGCCGCGTGGCGAGCCGGGCGGTCAGGCCTGGAGGCGGAGCTGATCCATCCGGTCACGATGCGTCCCGCACCGGCCGAAGCGGTGGTGCGGGCGCTGTTCGCTCATGTCCGGGACGCGCTGGAGGACAGCGGTGACGCGGCTGCCGCTCAGGAAGGTCTCGCGGCGCTTCTGAAGAGCGGGAACGGCGCGCTGGTCCAGCGCGATCTCCTGCACCGCAACGGCGGCCTGCGGGGTGTGGTCACCGAGTGCGTACGCAGGACCCAGGGCTAGCCCCGGTCACGGTTGTCAAGTCACGGGTGGTCGGCGCGCTGGTCCGGCGGTGTCCCGCCGCCCTCTCCGCCGCCCTTGTTCCCCTTGTCGGTCCCGTGGGCCTGCTTGCTGCCGCGCTTCCCCGCCTGGTCGGCCTGCGACGCCTTCAGTTCGGCGCTGTCCTGCGAGGTGGCGCCGCCCTTGTCGCTGCGCCGCTGTTCAGGCTGCTGCGGATTCGACATTCCGATCCCTGCTCTCTGATCGAGACGTACGTACCTACGCACTGCGCGTTCCCGCGCAAAACGGAGGCAACACATCCGAACAGGGCCAAAAGTGGGAGCGCCGGCCGGCGAGTGGCGTCGGCCGGCGCGCTCAGGGTCACAGGCTCAGGGAGCGGGAGGCGCTCAGATGACGCCGGACTCCGAGATGGTGACCTTGGCCTTCGGCTTGCCGCCGGACGTGCCGAAGCTCTCGATCTTCTTGACGAGGTCCATGCTGGCCTGGTCGGCGACCTCGCCGAACACGACGTGCTTGCCGTCCAGCCACGGCGTCACCACGGTGGTGATGAAGAACTGGGAGCCGTTGGTGTTCTTGCCGGCGTTGGCCATCGACAGCAGGCCCGGCTTGTTGTGCGTCAGCTTGAAGTTCTCGTCCTCGAACTTCTCACCGTAGATGCTCTTGCCGCCGGTGCCGTCGCCCCTGGTGAAGTCGCCGCCCTGGAGCATGAAGGCGGGGATGATGCGGTGGAAGGAGGACCCGGCGTAGCCGAAGCCCTTCTCGCCCGTGGCCAGCGCGCGGAAGTTCTCCACCGTCTTGGGAACCACGTCGTCGAACAGGTTGAAGGTGATGCGCCCCTCGGGCTTGTCGTTGATGCTGATGTCGAAGTAAGCCTTGATCGTCATGGTTCTATCCTGACATCCCGGACGACTTCTCGTGCATCCGGCATCCCGTGGAGCGTATCCGGCCACCTCCAGGGAGGCTTCTGGCATATGCCAGAAGCACCACCGTATCGAGTGTTGCCAAATCCCTTACGGGCCTTTCCCGGCTGTGCCACAGTCGTATCTGGTCCATCCATCAGACCTGGCCTGGCCGCGCCTGTATCGGAGTACGACATGCCGTCCCATCTCTTCGCGGACCGTCCTGCGCCACAGCCTCCCGAGCGGGGCTCTGGCGGCGAGGTCGTCGACGCACTGATTTCGCAGACCCGTCGGCTGCGCGTCGATGTGGCAGCGGTGCGCCGGGACACGGTCGCGGTGGACGACGAGGACCCGCAGGGGCGCTGGCAGCGAGCTATCTGCGACCTGGCGGTCCATCAACTCGATGATTTGGGCGCCCACTTGGGGCAGCTCAAGGCCGGATTGCCCGCCGAGCCCGAGCCGGCACCCGCCAGCCCGCCCCCGGCCCCCGCGAGCGGCACGTCATTACTCAGCCGGGTCGGCAGCGCCGAGTGGAACCTGCTGACCGACGAGGCGCACTGGTCGGACGAGCTGTACGAGATCTTCGGCCGTCCGCCCGAGAGCGGGCCACTGACCCTGGACGAGCTGCCGTCCATGCTGTTCGCCGAGGACCAGGGCTTCCTCGCCTCGATGGTCACGGACTGCCTGGTCGACGGGAAGCCGATCGACGGCGAGTTCCGCATCGTGCGCACCGACGGCGTCGTACGGACCCTTCACATGATGGGTGAGCCGGTGCTCGACTCCGACGGCTGCACCGCCTCGATGTGGGCGGTACTGCGCGACGTCAGCGAGCTGCGCCGCAGCCAGCGGGTCGTACGCGAGACCCGTGACTCGCTCCAGCGGCAACAGCACATCGCGCGGACCGAGCACCGGATCGCGGTCGAGCTGCAGGAATCCGTGCTGCCGCCGCGGCACGGTTCCCTGCGGCTCCCGCACGGCGGGCCCGCCGCGCTCGATCTCGCCGCCCACTACCTGCCGTCCGCGTCGAGCGCGATGATCGGCGGGGACTGGTACGACGCCCTGGAACTGCCCGACGGCCAGACGCTGCTGACCGTCGGCGACCTGACCGGCCACGGGGTCGCCGCCACCTCCGGCATGGCCATGCTGGTCGGCGCGCTGCGCGGGATGGCCGTGGCCGGCATCGCACCCGGAGTGCTCATGGGGCACCTCAACCAGCTGCTGGAAGCCTCGGCCCAGCCCGCGCTCGGCAGCGCGATGTGCTGCCGTTACGACCCGGTCGGCCGGCTGCTGACCTGGGCGCAGGCGGGTCACCCCGCCCCGCTGCTGTTCCGCGACGGGACGGGGCGCTCGCTGACGCCGCCCCAGGGCGTCCTGCTCGGGGCGACATCCGGTGCCGCGTACGAGCAGGCCGAAGTGCGGCTTCGCCCCGGCGACCTGCTGGTGCTGCACACCGACGGGATCTCGCGCCGCAGCGCCACCGACGACGCGGGCCCCTCCAGGCTGCTGGACCTCGCGCCGCGCTTCGCCGAGGCCCGAAGCGCGCAGGAGTGCGTGCGGCTGACCGTGGAGGAGTTCGGCGAGGCGGAGCGTCAGAACGACGCGTGCCTGCTGATCGCCCGGATCGCGGCTTAGGCGTATGAGTGGGGAGTAGTCGGGCGTAGTTGTCGTACGGGGCAGCCGGTCTAGATGGTGGTGCTCCTGTTCGTCTTCTTCACCGGCAGTGCCAGCTGGATCTCCTCGCGGAGGTCCTCGATCTTCGGGTAGCCCGCGTACTCGCCGGTGAGCCGGTACATCTGGCGCAGCCGGTCCCACGTGCGGTGCGAGGAGGTCTCCCCCATCGACACCAGTGCGAGGCGTGCGTAGCGGTCGGCCTGTTCCGGGTCGTCCGCGATGAAGCATGCGGAGGCCAGCGAGAGGTAGTCGAAGATCTTCGACCGCTGCCTGCCGCCCGCCCGGAGATCGAGCGCCTGCTTGGCGTGCCGCTGGGCCGTGATCGCCGCCGAGGGGTCGTGCTCCGCGAGCGTACGGAAGGCGAGGGCCTGCATCCCGTGCATGTCCGCCTCGTCGAACATCTGCATCCAGCTCGGCGGCGGGACATCGCCCTTGTCCGATACGAACAGTTCCTCCGCCTCACCCAGCGTGCGCCGCATGGCCTGGCCGCGGCCCAGGGCGGCCTGTGCCCAGGCCTCGATGGTGTGCAGCATGGCGCGGGTGCGGGGCAGCATCTCGTCGCCGGATCCGGACTTGGCGAGCTTCATCAGGTCGAGGGCGTCGTCGGGCTTTCCGAGGTGCACCATCTGGCGGGCCGCCCGGGAGAGAGCTTCGCCCGCGCGAGGACGGTCGCCACCCTCACGGGCCGCGTGGGCGGCGATGACGAAGTACTTCTGGGCGGTGGGTTCGAGGCCGACGTCGTGCGACATCCAGCCGGCGAGAACCGCCAGGTTGGCGGCGACGCCCCACAGGCGGCGCTGGAGATGGTCGGGGTGATGGTAGGCGAGCATGCCGCCCACTTCGTTGAGCTGGCCCACTACCGCCTTGCGCTGGAGCCCGCCGCCACGGGCGGCGTCCCAGGCGCGGAACACTTCGACGGAACGCTCGAGCTCTTCGATCTCCTGCGACCCGATGGGGGCGGCCTCATAGCGGTCGTACCCAGCGGGGTCGGCGTGCAGGGGATCGTCGAGGCGTGGAGCGTCGGACGTCAGAGCGGGGTCGGTGTGCAGCCAGTCGTGCATGGCGCTGCTGAGTACGGAGCCTGTGGCGAGCGCGGCGCCCGCGCCCACCAAGCCGCGTCGGTTGAGCATGAGGTCCATTCCCGTGAATTCGGTGAGGACCGCTGCCGTCCGTTCGGGCGCCCACGGAAGGCCGTCGGGATTCTCTGCGTTCCTGACGTCCCGCCGTTTCCCCGTGCGCCCGTGCCGGTCGAACCCGAGGTCCTCGATGGTCACGACACGGCCGAGTCGCTCGGTGAACAGAGCTGCCAGCACTTTGGGCACCGGATCGCGCGGGGCTTCCCCCATGTCGATCCAGCGTCGTACGCGCGAGGTGTCGGTCGCCAGCTGCGCATGGCCCATGGCCGCCGCCTGCCGGTTCACCAGTCTCGCGAGTTCGCCCTTGGACCAGCCGGCGAGGCCGAACAGGTCTGCCAGGCGGGTGTTGGGTTCTCCGGTCACGTCAAGCCCCCAGGTTCTCGGCTGATTTCGACAGTAACCCCGTGTCAGATGCGTCGGGGATATTCGCCAGGGTTCGCCAGGGTCCGCCAGATGGTGTGCCACCCGCGGGCGGGTGTCAGGTAAGAAAGCGCCACCCCGTTCCGGCGACCGGCCGGTACTCCCCAGGGTGTTGCCCGGTTGCCGGGGCGGGTGGCGCACGTAACTCGTCGGCGCGCGAAGGGATCTGTCCCATGTACACAGCATCGTCCTCCGTGTCCGCCCCGCCTCGGCCGTACCGTCCAGTGGCGACGGGCAGCGGACCGTATCTCGACCCCAACCACGCCGGCGGAGCGTCACTCGGCGCGGGCCGGGCCCGGCGCGCGGCGGCGGGGCTGGGCACTCAACCGCTCAGCGGGAGACTCGACTTGTCCGGCCCTCAGGGCGCGCAGCTGCGGATGGCGATCGCTTCGGTGCACCGGATCTGCCCGGAGTTCAATCCGGTGCAGGTACTGCGCCGCAGCGGACGGTCCGTACTGCTCGTCGGCACCACAGGCCGCGCGACCGCGGTCGCGAAGTGCTTACTGGACCACTCCCCCGCGTGGGCGGAGCGGTTCCGGCACGAAATAGCTGCCTATCGCGCGTTCGTCCGGCACCGTCCACCGGTGCGCGCACCCCGGCTGATCGCCGCGGATCCGGACAACTGCACTCTGGTGATCGAGCGGATGCCGGGCCGGGTCGCGGCTCTCACGCGGCATCCGGCCGAGGCTCCGCCGCGTGCCGATCTGCGAGCGGTCCTCGGTGCGATCACGCGGGTCAACTCGTGGCGGCCGCCGCCCGGAACCTTCGACGCGCCCCTCGACTACGCCTCGCGGATCTCCCGGTACCACGCACTGGGTCTGCTCACGGACCGCGATCTGGGGGATCTGCAGAAGCTGCTGCACGGGGTCGCGCACGCGGCCGGCGGGCGGCAGAGCATGGGGCAGTTCTGTCACGGCGACGCGCTGCTCTCCAACATCCTGCTGTCGCCGGCCGGGCCCGTCCTGGTCGACTGGGAGCACGCGGGCTGGTACCTGCCCGGGTACGACCTGGCGACGCTGTGGGCGGTGCTGGGCGACGCCCCGGCGGCGCGGCGGCAGATCAGCCAGCTGGCGCAGGCACCGGGCACCGCGGCGCGGGACGCGTTCCTGGTGAACCTGATGCTCGTACTGACGCGGGAGATCCGTACGTACGAGACCGCTGTCCAGCGCACCATGCGCGAGGCCGCTCCGGTGAGCGGGGCGGCGGGGCAGGCGCCGGCGGGTGCGCTGCCGACCGGCGAGGAGCAGCGGTTGTTGCTGCGGCGGCTGCACGACGACTGTGGGATGGCCCGGCGGGCGGTGCGCGCGGCGGTCGGCACCCGCTGATTGAAGAGGGGGAACCCACTGGCCCACCCAGTGATCGTCAGCCGGGTGGGCCGGCGGCTTGGGGGCGGCGTCCTGAGCGTGGTGGCGGGGGAACGCGGTGGCGGGGTGACCGGCGGCACAATGGCGGTGTCACCCGTCTGCGATGCCGGAGCAGGGGGATCGGGCGCTGAGGGGGAAGGCTCGCACTACCCGACCGGGAAGGAAAGTCACGATGAGCACGGACGGCAACGCCGCGTACGGGAAGAAGTCCTTCACGCGGTCGAAGAGCCACTTCGCGAACCGCATCACCGCCGACGGCAAGGACGGCTGGCCCGTCGAGGCGGGCCGCTACCGGCTCGTGGTGAGCCGCGCGTGTCCCTGGGCGAGCCGCGCGGTGATCTCGCGGCGGCTGCTCGGCCTGGAGGACGCCATCTCGCTGGCCGTGGCCGATCCGATCCAGGACGACCGCAGCTGGCGGTTCACTCTCGACTCCGGCGGCCGCGATCCCGTACTCGGCATCCGGTACCTGAGCGAGGCCTACGACGCGCGGGAGACGGAGTACCCGGGTGGGGTCAGCGTGCCCGCGATCGTGGACGTACCGAGCGGGAAGCTGGTGACCAACGACTACCAGCGGATCACGCTTGATTTCGCCACCGAGTGGAAGGCGCTGCACCGGCCCGGTGCGCCCGACCTCTATCCGGAGCCGCTGCGCGGGGAGATCGACGAGGTCGTGGAAGGCGTCTACCGGGACGTCAACAACGGGGTGTACCGGGCGGGCTTCGCGACGAAGCAGGAGGAGTACGAGGACGCCTGCCGGGACGTGTTCCGCCGGCTCGAACTGGTGTCGCGGCGGCTCGCGGACCGCCGGTATCTCGTCGGCGACAGCATCACGGAGGCGGACATCCGGCTCTTCACGACGCTGGTGCGCTTCGACGCGGTCTACCACGGACACTTCAAGTGCAATCAGTGGAAGCTGGCCGAGAACCCGGTGCTGTGGGCGTACGCGCGTGATCTCTACCAGACGCCCGGGTTCGGGGACACGGTCGACTTCGACCACATCAAGCAGCACTACTACCGGGTGCACACGGGCATCAATCCGACCGGGATCGTGCCGCTGGGGCCGGAGCTCTCGGGGTGGCTGAGCCCGCACGACCGGGAGGCGCTGGGCGGTCGGCCGTTCGGGGACGGTACGCCGCCGGGGCCCGTGCCGGTGGCTGAGCGGGTGCCGGGAATGGGGCTGCCGTAGGGGGATGGGGTGAAGCCGTCCGCCGTAGCCGGACGTGCGCGCCGGTAAAGGCCGGGGGAAGCTGGACACCCCTGCTGCCCGGGTACGTACGAGAGGTGCCGATGGATCCCGTCGAGGCGCTGGAACGGATCGCGTTCCTGCTGGAACGGTCCCAGGCACCCACCTACCGCGTACGCGCGTTCCGCACCGCCGCCGCCACCGTCGCCGCCCTCCCCGAGGGGGAGGCGGAAGGCCGAGCGGCCGCGGGGTCGCTCGAAACCCTCAAAGGCCTCGGGCCCAAGACCGCGCAGGTGGTGCGCGAGACGCTGGCCGGCGGGATGCCCGCCTATCTGAAGCGGCTGGAGGAGGAGAGCGGGGGACCTCGGACCGAGGGTGGCGAGCAGCTGCGCGCGCTGCTGCGCGGCGACTGCCATCTGCACTCCGACTGGTCGGACGGCGGAAGCCCTATCGAGGAGATGGGACGGACCGCCGCGGCGCTGGGGCACGAGTGGGCGGTCCTCACCGACCACTCCCCCACCCTGACGGTCGCGAGCGGGCTGTCTTCCGAGCGGCTGCGCGAACAGCTGGAAGTGGTGGCCGGGCTCAACGAGCGCTGGGCGCCGTTCCGGCTCCTCACCGGCATTGAGTGCGACATCCTCCTCGACGGCTCGCTCGACCAGGAACCCGAGCTGCTGGACCAGCTCGACATCGTGGTCGTGTCCGTGCACTCCAAACTGCGGATGGACGCCGCCGCCATGACCCGCCGTATGGTCGCCGCCGTCAGCAACCCGCACGCGGACGTCCTCGGTCACTGCACCGGCCGGCTGCTGACCGGTCGCGGGCGGCCCGAGTCGCAGTTCGACGCGGACGAGGTCTTCGCCGCGTGCGCCGCGTCGGGCACGGCCGTGGAGATCAACTGCCGGCCCGAGCGCCTGGATCCGCCCCGGCGGCTGCTGCGGCAAGCCGTCGACGCGGGCGTGCTGTTCTCCGTCGACACCGACGCGCACGCGCCCGGACAGCTCGACTGGCAGATCTACGGGTGCGCAAGGGCCGAGGAGTGCGGGGTGCCTCCCGAGCGTGTCGTGAACACCTGGGCCATGGACGACCTGCTGACATGGGCCCGTACGCGCGATGTGCCGTCGTCCGGTGCCTGAACCGCCCCGCGTACGGGCAGACGGTGAGAGTGCGAGAGAGTGTGCCCTACGCGAGCCGCCCGGAGGTCTCATGAGCACCGAAGCCTGGATCCTGCTCGCCGTCGCCGTGTTTCTGGTGGTGGCGACGCTCGCCGTGGCGGTCTTCGTGCTCGTACGGCTGGTCCGGGCCCGCCGGAGTCTGCGAGCGGCGGGAGTTCCGGAAGACCGTCCCTGGGTCTTCTGGGCCGCTGTCGCCTACCTCGTCCTGCCGACGGATCTGATGCCCGACCCGATGTACCTCGACGACATCGGCGTGCTGCTGCTCGCCCTGAAGTCGGTGCGCGCCGGCCGCGGGCGCGGGGGCCTGAACGCGGTTATTGGTTCACACCACTGACGCGTCGCAGGCCCGTACGCCGTCGCTGCGAAACTCCGCCACACCGGGCTGACGTGCGAAATCGGCTGCTGCCCGCGCTCATTGACGGATCGTCCGGGACCCGATACGCCTGTAGGCGAGTCCCAGCCCGCAGGCCCTTCGCGTACCACTCGTCCCTGGAGGCCGCATTGCAAGGATCCGTCACGTCACGGTCCATGCGCGTCGCACGCAGACGTGCCTGGCAGGCAGGGGGCTTCGTGGCGTCCGCCGCGCTCGTTCTGCCGCTCCTGTCGGCCGGCCCTTCCGCCACCGCGGAGCAGCCCGCGTCCGGCGCGTTGCAGCGCGACTTCGCCGCTGCCGCCGCACAGTACGGAGTGCCGCAGAGCGTGTTGCTCGGCGTGTCGTACTTACAGTCCCGCTGGGACTCGCACGCCGGCGCGCCGAGTGTGACCGGCGGCTACGGCCCGATGCACCTCACCGACGCCGATGCCGCGCTCCACGTCGCGCGCGAAGAAGCGCCGCACCACACGGACTTGGACGAGGATCCGCGCGGTGACGACTCGCGCGCGGTGCGGACGGGTGGCGAGGTCCAGCTGCCGACAGCGTCCGAACTCCCTGCCCGGCTCAAGACCTTGGAGCGGGCCGCCGCCCTCACCGGGCTGCCGGACGCGGAGCTGCGGCAGAGCCCTGCCGCGAACATCCGGGGCGGGGCGGCGCTGCTGGCCGCCGCGCAGAAGCAGCTCGGGCAGCCGCTCAGCGCGGATCCGGCCGACTGGTACGGGGCGGTCGCCCGCTTCTCGGGGGCCGACGACACGGCGACCGCGACGACGTACGCCAATGAGGTGTTCGACGTGATCGGGGCGGGCGAGCGGCGCATGACCGACAGCGGTCAGCAGGTCGCGCTGGTCGCCGACCCGGGGCTCGTACCCGACCGTACACAGGTCGCGGACCTTGGGCTGCGGACCGCCGACGCCGGGCTCAGCGAGTGTCCGAAGACGGTGGCGTGCGAGTGGATTCCCGCGCCGTACGAGGAGTTCGGGGACGGCGACTACGGCAACCACGACAAGGCCGACCGGCCCGCGAGCCAGGGCATCGACTACATCATCGTCCACGACACCGAGGCCACCTGGGACACGACGCTGAAGCTGGTCCAGAACCCGCGGTACGTGTCCTGGCAGTACTCGCTGCGTTCGTCGGACGGGCACATCGCGCAGCACGTGCCGCTCAAGGACGTGGCCTGGCACGCGGGCAACTGGTACATCAACTCCAAGTCCGTGGGTCTGGAGCACGAGGGTTTTCTGACGTCGCCGGACGCCTGGTACACCGAGGCGATGTACCGGACGTCGGCGCGGCTGGTGAGGTACCTGGCGAAGCGGTACGGCATCCCGCTCGACCGGCAGCACATCCTGGGCCACGACAACGTGCCGGGAACGACCACCGCGAACATCCGCGGGATGCACACCGACCCCGGTCCGTACTGGGACTGGGCGCACTACTTCCAACTGCTCGGCAGGCCCTTCACCCCCTCGGCGGGTCCGAACAGCGGTGTGGTGACCATCCGGCCGGAGTACGCCAAGCACCAGCCCCCGTACACCGGTTGTGTGAAGGCCGGCCAGCCGTGTGCCCCGCACGGCTCGGGCGCCGTCCGGCTGCACACCGCGCCCGCCGCCGACGCTCCGCTGGTGAAGGACATCGGGCTGCGGCCCGGCGGCCAGGACTCGACGACCGGCGTCAATGACACCGGCGCCCGCGCGTCGACCGGTCAGCAGTACGCCGTCGCCGAGCGCAGGGGTGACTGGACCGCGATCTGGTATCTGGGGCAGCGGGCGTGGTTCCACAATCCCGGCACGCAGCCGACCGCCGTGAATTCCCGCGGTCTGCTGCTGACGCCGAAGGACGGGGCCTCCGACGTTCCGGTGTACGGGCGGGCCTACCCGGAGGCGGCGGCGTACGCGGGGACGTCCGTACCGGTGCAGGCGGTGTCGCCGCTGCCGTACAAGCTGCTCGCGGGCCAGCGCTATGTGGTGGGCGACCGTGTACCGGGCGAGTACTTGTTCGCTCCGACGTTCGAAACTACCGGGCACCGGGTGATACGCGGCAAGGAGGCGTACTACGAGATCCAGTTCGGGCACCGGGTGGCCTATGTGAAGGCCTCTGACGTGCGCGTACTCGCCTCGTAGCGGGTCACGGCAGGAGAGGGGCGCCATCGGCCACGAGGGGCGGTGGCGGCCTTTTGTATGACTAGTCGGTGTGGCGAATGGGGGACAGCGGCGACGGGTAGGGCTGGGCGGAATTGACCTGTCCGCGCCCACGGTGGGTCGCGGACGTCCTGGAAAGGCCCGACGTACATGGCACAGCAGCCCTTCACACTGCCGGACTTCTACGTTCCGTATCCGGCGCGGCTCAATCCCCATGTCGACGAGGCACGTCGGCACACGAGGGAGTGGGCACGCCGGATGGAGATGCTGGAGGGCTCCGGCATCTGGGAGGAGCGCGACCTGGAAGCCCATGACTACGCGCTGCTCTGTGCGTACACCCATCCCGACTGCTCGTCCGAAGTGCTGGCGCTGGTCACCGACTGGTACGTGTGGGTCTTCTTCTTCGACGACCACTTCCTGGAGACCTTCAAGCGGACCCTGGACCGCGAGGGCGGGAAACGCTACCTCGACCGGCTGCCGGCCTTCATACCGATGGATCTGGCGGACGGCACTCCGGAGCCGGAGAATCCGGTCGAGGCGGGGCTCGCCGACCTGTGGGCGCGGACCGTGCCCAGCATGACGGGCGCGTGGCGGAAACGGTTCGCCGAATCGACCAGGAATCTGCTCAACGAATCCCTGTGGGAACTCTCCAACATGGACGAGGGGCGGATCGCCAACCCTGTCGAGTACATCGAGATGCGCCGGAAGGTCGGCGGCGTTCCTAGTCGGCGGGGATCGTCGAGTTCGCGTCGAACGCCGAGGTCCCGGCGTCGGTGGCCCACTCGCGGGCGCTAGGCGTGCTGCGCGACGCCTTCTCGGACGCCGTACACCTGCGCAACGACCTCTTCTCGTACCAGCGCGAGGTCGAGGACGAGAAGGAGAACAGCAATGGCGTGCTGGTACTTGAGCATTTTCTGGGGTGTACGACGCAGGAGGCGGCCGAGGCCGTCAACGATCTGCTGACGTCACGGCTCCAGCAGTTCGAGAACACCGCGCTCACCGAAGTCGGGCCGCTCTGCGCCGAGAAGGGCCTGAGCCCCGCCGAGACCGCCGCCGTACTGGCGTACGCGAAGGGGCTGCAGGACTGGCAGTCGGGCGGGCACGAGTGGCACATGCGATCCAGCCGGTACATGAACGGCGGCGGGGCGGCGGCCAGGGCGGCCGCGCCGGCCGCGCCCGGCGAGAGCGGCTGGGGCATGGCGGCGGCGACGATCCACTTCACCGCGCGGGCCGAGGCGGCGCGCCCGCGTCGGCACACCCATGTGCCGTACCAGCACGTCGGTCCGTCCATCGTTCCTGATCTGGACTTTCCGTACGCGCTTCAGCTCAGTCCGCACCTGCCGGGCGCGCGGGAGCGGAACATCGCCTGGGCGCGGCGGATGGCCATGCTGGAGCCGGTGCCGGGGCGGCCGGCGTCTCAGATCTGGGACGAGCGGCGGGCGCGCAACTTCGACCTGCCGCTCTGCTCGGCGGGCCTGCACCCGGAAGCGACGCCGGAGGAACTGGATCTGTCGTCGAACTGGCTGACCTGGGGAACGTACGGGGACGACCTGTACCCCGTGATCTACGGGCGCACCCGCGACCTGGCCGGGGCCCACGCGGCCAACGAGCGGCTGAGGCTCTTCATGCCGCTGGACGGGGAGCCCGCGCCGGAGCCGTCCGACCCGATGGAGCGGGGGCTGGCCGACCTGTGGGAGCGGACGGCGGGGCCGATGGACGAGGCTTCGCGGCGTACGTTCCGCAAGGCGGTCGAGGACATGATCGCGAGCTGGGAGTGGGAGCTGGCCAACCAGGCGCTGCACCGCATTCCCGACCCGGTGGACTACATCGAGATGCGGCGGTTCACCTTCGGCGCGGACATGACGATGCGGCTGTGCCGGCTGTCGCACGGGGACCGGGTGCCCGACGAGATCTACCGGAGCGGCCCCATCCGCTCGCTGGAGAACTCCGCCGTCGACTACGCCATGCTGTTGAACGACTTTTTCTCGTACCAGAAGGAGATCGAGTACGAGGGCGAGGTGCACAACGCCGTCCTGGTCGTGCAGAACTTCTTCGGGGTCGACTATCCGACCGGCGTCGACATGGTGCACGAGCTGATGAAGGGCCGGATGGAGCAGTTCCAGCATGTCATCAAGGTCGAACTGCCCATCCTTTACGACGACTTCGCGCTGAACGCCGAGGCACGCGACGTACTCGACGGGTACGTGCGTGAGCTTCAGGACTGGATGGCCGGAATCCTGAACTGGCACCGGGAGTGCGTCCGTTATCGCGACGAGGACCTGCGGGGCGGCACCGGCGGCACGAGCGGCGCCACGTGGCAGCTGAGCGGCCCTACGGGGGTGGGGACTTCGGCCGCGCAGATCGTCACCCTGCTGGGCAGGCCGGCCGCGGCGCACGCGTAGCTCCGACCGGCCTGCCGCCGGTGAACAGGCCGCTGTGTACGGCCTGTTCACCGGCGGCGCCGGAAGACTGAGGGCGCGGTCAGGGTCGCGCGTCGATGCCCGTCTGACCGAAGGTGGCGGGCACCGGCAGGTTGTCCAGCCGGCCGAGCGGCCAGGCGACCACGACCGCGCGCCCCACCACGTCGTCCACCGGCACCATGCCGGCGCCGGGCTCGTGCTGGTGGTAGCGGGAGTCGCCGGAGGCCTGCCGGTGGTCGCCCATCACCCAGATGTGACCGGCGGGCACCGTGACCTTGAACTGGCCGCCGTCGTCCGTGCTGCACGCCGTGTTCCCCGGGAAGACGTACGGCTCGTCGAGTGCCTTGCCGTTGACCTTCAGCGGGCCCGTGCCCTCGCACTCCACCGTGTCGCCGCCGACTCCGACGACCCGCTTGATCAGGTCCTTCTCCTCGGCGGACGGCATCAGCCCGATGAAGCTGAGCGCGTCCTGGACGACGTTCGTCCGCGGGATCGGCTCATTCTTCAGCCACTCGCCCGGGTCGTGGAAGACAACGACCTCACCGCGCTGCGGCTCGGAACCGAACCACGGGGTCAGCTTGTCGACGAGGACGCGGTCACCCTTGAGAAGGGTGTTCTGCATGGAGTCCGAGGGGATGGAGAAGGCCTGCAGCAGGAACGTCTTGATCAGCAGCGCCAGCAGCAGCGCGATCCCCACGAGAAGCGGGAACTCTTTCCAGAAGGGGCGCTGCTTCTTCACTTTCGAATGCCGGGCTTGCTGCGTGTCCGGTGCCCCGACTGCCACATCTCCCACAACCACTCCTCGCCTCACAGGGTCCTCAGCCCTGCTGGAACAGCTCCGCGGGCAAGGGCTTCAGCAGCGCGTACAGGTCGTCGGTGATCGGCCGGTCCCAGCTGGCGATGGTGACGAGCACATTGTCGCTGCGGTCGAACTGTACGCAGGAGATGCGGGTTTCGGAGAGTTTGATACGGCGCACGATCAACAGATTGTCACCCTGCATGACCGGCATGTCCTCGCTGCCGGTCACCTCGACGGGCTCGTCGTTCTCGAGCGCCAGGAGCAGCTGCGCCACCTCGAAGGGCACCTGGCCCTCCTCGAGCTCCCTGGCGGGCGAGCCCTCCGGCAGGTTGCCGATGATCATCGCGGGGCCCCGGCCGCCGAACAGGTCGTAGCGCAGGAAAACACCCTGGCAGCTGCCGTCGGGCGCGGGCAGCAGGCCCGCTCCGAGGTTGCCCGGCCAGTCGCCCGGATCCATGGCCAGGACATCGAATTCCGGGCCCGCGGGCGTGGCGGAGGGGCGGCGGCGGAGGAAGGACATGCCGCCATGGTACGTGGCCCGGGGGCCCTTCCGGCGTCGGGGCACGGCAGTGTCTTGCGGCGCAAGGTAGCGGCGACTATCTTGTACCGCATGACAGAGAAGCCGCCCGCCGCCGCAGGTGACCAGCGGCGCAGTCAGCTGCTTCGTGGCGTGCTCGACCTGTGCCTGCTGGCGCTGATCGCAGAGCGGCCGCGTTACGGCTTCGAGTTCGTCGAAGCGCTGGCCGCGAGCGGGCTCGACCTGGTCAGTGAGGGCAGCATCTATCCGCTGCTCGCCCGGATGGAACGAGCGGGTCTCGTGGAAACTTTCCGCGCCCCTTCGGCCACCGGCGGCGCGCCGCGCAAGTACTACCGGCTGACCGACGAGGGGCGGGCCGAACTGACCGTCGGCCGCTCCGCCTGGCGGCGCTTCTCCGAAGCGGTCGGGCGGACCTTGAACCACGACCCGGGGGAAACACACCATGACGCGTGAGCACGTACTGGCCATATGCAGGAGCAACTGGGAGTTCCGAGGCATCGACGACGTCTCCGTACGCGAGATGCTCGACGAGCTCTCCGCGCACCTGGACGACGCCGCGGCGGCCGGGCGCGGCGCGAAGGATGTCGTCGGCCAGGACGTGAAGTCCTTCGCCGCCGCGTGGGCGCGGGCGCGCAAGCCGCTGCGTCAGCGGGCTCTGCGCATGGTGGCGCTGATCCCGTGCGTCTTCGCCCCGATGCTGCTGCTCTCCCACCTGCTGCACTGGTCGTACGAGCGGCCCGTCATCCCGAGCCGCCTCATCCTCTGCGCCGTGCTCGCGATGGTCGTGGTCACCTGGGAGACGCGGCGAGGGAGCCTCGGGTTCAGGAAGCTGTTGCTCGTCCAGCTGCTGACCGGGCTCTCCGCCGCCTTCCTCACGGCCTGGCTGACCGGCGACGATCCGCTAATCGAACTGCCGCTGTGGGTGCCCCTGCTGATGATGGTTCCCGGTCTGCCGTACCTCGTGGCCGACCATCGGGCCGACTCGAAGAGCTCAACAGGCTCAGGTCAGGTCGAAGGCGCCGGCCCGCGCGTTCAGGACGAAGGCTCGCCACTCGGCCGGGTTGAAGATCAGTGACGGGCTGCCGGGGGCCGTGGCATTGCGCATCGCGATGAATCCCTCGACGAACGCGATCTGAACGTCGCCCGCCCCATGACTGCCCGACTGCCAGTCCGCTTTGCTCAGGTCCAGTTGCTCCGGCTTGTCCCAGCCCGGAAACCGCCGCTGCGCAGTGATGCTCTCGGCCACGTCCCTGCTCCTCCCGGTTCGTCGTCCGCCGGTCAGCCTAGCGATCGTCCCCGCCGACGGACAGGCCGCGGCGGCTCTCAGCCGGCGGGTGGTTCGGTGCCGACCAGCCACATGGAGAAGAACTGGGCGCCGCCGCCATAGGCGTGGCCCAGGGCCCTGCGGGCGCCGTCGACCTGGTGCTCTCCGGCCTGTCCGCGCACCTGGAGGGCGGCCTCGGCGAAGCGGATCATGCCGGAGGCGCCGATGGGGTTGGTGGACAGGACACCGCCGGACGGGTTCACGGGCAGGTCGCCGTCGAGTTCCGTGGCGCCGGACTCGGTGAGCTTCCAGCCCTCCCCCTCGGCGGCGAAGCCCAGGTTCTCCAGCCACATCGGCTCGTACCAGGAGAAGGGCACGTACATTTCGACGGCGTCGATCTCCCGGCGCGGATCGGTGATGCCCGCCTGGCGGTAGACGTCGGCGGCGCAGTCCTTGCCCGCCTGCGGGGAGACGAAGTCCTTGCCGGCGAAGAGGGTGGGTTCGCTGCGCATGGCGCCGCCGTGCACCCAGGCGGGCGGGTGCGGCGCGCGGGCGGCGCCGGCCCGACCGGTGAGGATCATCGCGCACGCGCCGTCGGAGGAGGGACACGTCTCGGAGTAGCGGACCGGGTCCCAGAGCATCGGGGAGGCCTGGACCTTCTCAAGAGTGATGTCGGGCTCGTGGAGGTGGGCGTAGGGGTTCTTGAGGGCGTTGCGGCGGTCCTTGTACGCGACCAGGGAGCCCACGGTGTCGGGTGCGCCGCTGCGACGCATGTACGCCCGGATGTGCGGCGCGAAGAAGCCCCCGGCCCCGGCGAGCAGCGGCTGCTGGAACGGGACGGGCAGGGACAGGCCCCACATCGCGTTGGACTCGGACTGTTTTTCGAAGGCGAGGGTGAGGACCGTGCCGTGGACGCGGGCGGCGATCAGGTTGGCGGCGACCAGCGCAGTGGACCCGCCGACGGAGCCCGCCGTGTGGACGCGGAGCATGGGCTTGCCGACGGCGCCCAGCGCGTCCGCAAGGTAGAGCTCCGGCATCATGACGCCCTCGAAGAAGTCGGGGGCCTTGCCGATGACGACGGCGTCGATGTCCGGCCATGTCAACTGGGCATCGTCCAGGGCCCGCTGGGCGGCTTCGCGTACGAGACCGGCGATGGAGACGTCGCGGCGGGCGGCTACGTGCTTGGTCTGGCCGATGCCTACGACGGCGACGGGCTCCTTGGTCATCATTCCCCCTCCAGGACGGCGACGAGGTTCTGTTGCAGGCAGGGCCCCGAGGTGGCGTGCGCGAGCACCCGGTCGGACTGTCCGCGGTGGATACGGGCCGCTGCCTCGCCGAGCCTGATGAGTCCGGCCGCCATGACGGGGTTGGCGGCGAGCGGCCCGCCGGACGGGTTGACGTTCACGTCACCGCCGAGTCGCAGGGCCTTGCGCAGGACGACCTCCTGGGAGGTGAAAGGCGCGTGCAGTTCGGCGGTGTCGACGGGCCGGTCGAAGGCTCCGGCGCGCTCGGCCGCCTGCCGGGCCGACGGGGAGTCGGTGAGGTCGCGTACGCCCAGGCTGTGCGCCTCGATGCGGTGGTCCATGCCGCGGATCCAGGCGGGCCGCTCGCACAGCCGGCGCGCGGTGTCGCCCGCGGCCAGGATCACCGCGGCCGCGCCGTCGCCGATGGGCGGGCAGTCGCCCGTACGCAGCGGCTGTACGAGGTAATCACCTGCGGGGACGGCTCCGCCGAGCTGGGCGTGCGGATTGGCCGAGGCGGCGCTGCGGCTGCGGGCCGCGACCGCCGCGAGGGCGGGCTCGTCCGTGTCGCCCGCGTCGATCAGCGCCCGCGCCTGGAGAGCGGCGAGGGACACGGAGTCGGGCCAGAGGGGGGCGACGTAGTACGGGTCGAGCTGGCGGGTGAGTACGTCGCGGAGCTCGCCGGGCGAGGACTTGCCGTACGCGTAGACGAGCGCGGTGTCGGCCTCGCCGGTCAGGAGCTTGACCCAGGCCTCGTAGAGCGCCCAGGCGCCGTCCATCTCCACATGGGACTCGGAGATCGGCGGCCAGGCGCCGACGCCGTCGAGGGCCATGGTGAAGGAGAAGGCGCGGCCCGCGAGGTAGTCGCACGATCCGGAGCAGGTGAAGTCGATGTCGCTGGTCTTCAGGCCGGTCCGCCCGAGCACGTCGTGCAGCACCGGCATCAGCATCTCGACTTCGGAGAGCTCGTCGGTGCGGCGGAGGTGATCCGTCTGCGCGAAGGCCACGATCGCGATCTCGCGCATCAGATCAGCTCCTTGTACGCGTCGTAGTCTGCGTCCGGTTCGCCGGTGGGCCGGTAGTGGTCGGGGTAGCGGCCGCCCTCGGTCCACACCGGCTCGACGCGCAGCCCCATCCGCACCTGGTCGTACAGGAGGCCGCCGATCCGGCCGTGCAGGGCCAGGTCGGCGCCGTCGAGTGCGATGTGCCCGTAGACGTACGGGACTTCGATGTCGAGATTGCGCGCCTTGATGTTGACGATGCAGAAGGTGGTGACGGTGCCGCGCGGGCCGACCTCGACCCGCTCGGCGGTCGCGATGCCGCAGGTGGGGC
The DNA here is from genome assembly GCF_018614035.1 of Streptomyces sp. ISL-96. Taxonomy (GTDB): domain Bacteria; phylum Actinomycetota; class Actinomycetes; order Streptomycetales; family Streptomycetaceae; genus Streptomyces. Next base: position 18,262 of record NZ_JAGGPA010000032.1, on the reverse strand, counting down.
AGGCGCCGCGGGGCGGGACGTACACCTTGCGGCAGGAGGGGCAGCGCTCGCCGACGGTGCGCTGCTCGGCGAGCGCGTTGATGTAGTCGGTGGGGGCGCGGCCGGGGCTGTACGTGTAGTCGAGGCGGGCGGGGGCGGTGATGCCGGTGACGGGGTCGGCGAAGCTGCCGTCGTGCGGGGCCGCCGGTCCGCTGTTCTCGCTCTCGTACGGCTCGAAGCAGGCGATGTCGGTGATGGCGCCCGTGCATTCGGCGGCCCACCGGATACGGACGCGCATTCCGGTGCGTACGGCGTCGGGGCCCGGCGCGTCCAGTACGTGCAGGAGGGCGGTGTCGGCGCCGTCGAGCTTCACCAGGACCCAGGCGAAGGGGGTGGCGAGGGGCTGGTCGCGGCGCGGGGCCGGGTTCCAGGCCCAGGTGGTGACGGTGCCGGTGGGGGCGACTTCGACCAGGTCGCGGATCTCTTCGGCGGTGACCGGGTCGTACTCGACGGGCGGCACGAGGACCCCGCCGCCGGCGGTCTTCACGCCGAGGACGGTGCGCTCGCGAAGGCCGGTGAGGAAGGCGCTCTGTACGGGGCCGAGGGAGCGGGTGAAGGGGAACTCGACCACGAGCGGGGCACTGAGGACTTCGGGCATGTACGGCTCCTTCTCAGGCTTCCTTCTCAGGCGCGCCGGTAGAGGGGATCGCGCTTCTCGGCGAAGGCGCGGGCGCCCTCCTTCGCGTCGGCGGTGTCGAAAATGGGCCAGCCACGCTTGAGTTCGGCGGCCAGGCCTTCGGTTTCGGTCATCTCCGCCGTCTCGTACACCGACGCCTTTATTGCCTCGACAGCGAGCGGGCCGCAGGCATTGATCTGCCCGGCGATGGCGAGGGCCTTGTCGAGAGCGGTGCCGTCGGGGACGACATGGCCGACGAGTCCGATGCGTTCCGCTTCCGCCGCCGGGTACGGGCGGCCGGTGAGCAGCATCTCCAGGGCGTGCGTGCGCGGGATCTGGCGCGGCAGGCGTACCGTCGAGCCGCCGATGGGGAACAGGCCGCGCTTGGCCTCGAAGAGGCCGAAGGTGGCGCTTTGTCCGGCGACGCGGATGTCGGTGCCCTGGAGGATCTCCGTACCGCCCGCCACGCAGTACCCCTCGACGGCGGCGACGACCGGTTTGCGGGGGCGGTGGTGGCGCAGCATCGCCTTCCAGTGGAGGTCGGGGTCCGCCTTCATACGGTCGCGGTACTGGTCGCCGCCCATCCCCCGGTCGCCCGCGAGGGCTTTGAGGTCCATCCCGGCGCAGAAGTCGCCGCCCGCGCCGGTCAGCACGACGGAGCGGATCTCGTCGTCAGCGTCGGCGGCGAGCCAGCCGTCGTACAGCCCTACCAGCATCGGCAGCGACAGCGCGTTCTTCGCCTCGGGCCTGTTCAAGGTGAGCACCAGCGTGGCACCTTCGCGCCGCACGGTGAGGTGTTCTGTACCGCCACCCATGTGACTGCCTCCTGTCTCAGGAACGAGAACAGGTTGCAGTAGGGCGGCGCCCACTTCAATAGCTTTCTGACAGTCAGTCAGATTTATCGGGCGCAGCCCCTTCCCACTTGTGGCGCCCTTTGCTCTGATGAGAATTCCGCAGCCTGGGTCAGGAGGAACGGTGGAGTACAACCTTGCCGACCTGTTCGAGTCGGTCGTCGACGCGGTCCCGGACCGTGAGGCGCTCGTGTACGCCGACCATCCCGGTACGGGCGCGGAGCGCAGGCTCACGTACGCCGAGCTGGACGCGGCGGCCAACCGCATCGCCCACCATCTGATCGAAGCGGGCGTGAAGCCGGGGGAGCACCTGGGGCTGCACCTCTACAACGGCATCGAATACCTCCAGACCGTGCTGGCCTGCCTGAAGGCGCGGGTCGTTCCCGTGAACGTCAACTACCGCTACGTCGAGGAGGAACTGGTCTACCTCTACCGCGACGCGGACCTGGTGGCGCTGGTCTTCGACGCCGAGTTCACCGAGCGGGTCGCGGCCGCCCTGCCGCGGACGGACAAGCTCCGGCATCTCGTACGGGTCGGTACGCCGGCCGGCGGCACGCCGGAGCCCGCGGTCCTGCCGGTGCCCTTCGCGGAGGCCGAGGCGTCGGGTGCGGCCGGGCGGGGGTTCGGGCCGCGCTCGACCGACGACCAGTTCATCATCTACACCGGCGGCACGACCGGCATGCCGAAGGGGGTGATGTGGCGCCAGGAGGACCTGTTCTTCGCCGGGCTCGGCGGCGGCGCGCCGACCGGGGAGCCGGTGAAGTCCCCGCAGGAGCTGGCGGAGCGGGTGGCGGCCGGCGGCGACGGAATCACGTTCTTCCCCACTCCCCCGCTGATGCACGGCACGTCGACGCTCACCGCGTTCATCGGGTTCTTCTTCGGCCAACGCGTGGTCATCCACCGGAAGTTCGCGCCGCAGGAGGTGCTGCGTACGATCGAGAAGGAGAAGGTCACCAGCGTGTCTCTGGTCGGCGACGCGATGCTGCGGCCGCTGATCGACGCGATGAACGGCCCGATGAAGGGCACTGACTGCTCATCCCTCTTCAGCGTCTCCTCGTCGGGCGCGATCATGTCGGAGACGGTGCGCGAGGAGTTCCAGGCGCTGGTGCCGAATGTGATGCTGCTGAACAACTTCGGGTCCTCGGAGTCCGGCTTCAACGGCACGGCGACGGACGACTCGGGTCCCGGCAAGGGGTTCAGGCTGCGCGTCAACTCCCGTACCGCCGTGGTCGATCCGGCGACGTACGCCCCGGTCGCACCCGGCGAGGTGGGCCGGATCGCGCAGCGCGGGCATGTCCCGCTGGGCTACTACAACGACCCGAAGAAGACCGCCGAGACGTTCTTCGAGGCGGGCGGCGAGCGGTGGGTGCTGCTGGGTGACATGGCCACGGTCGACGAGGAAGGCATCGTCACCGTGCTCGGCCGGGGCTCGCAGTGCATCAACACGGGCGGCGAGAAGGTGTACCCGGAGGAGGTCGAGCAGGCGCTCAAGTCCCATCCGGATGTGTACGACGCGCTGGTGGCCGGGGTACCGGACGACAAGTGGGGCAATCGGGTGGCGGCCGTGGTGCAGCTGCGCGAGGGCGCGGACGCCCCCGGCCTGGACGCCATCCAGGCGCACTGCCGGACCCGGCTCGCGGGATACAAGATCCCCCGCCAGATGGTGATCACCCCGGAGATACAGCGCTCGCCGAGCGGTAAGGCGGACTACCGGTGGGCCCGTACCGTCGCGGCGGGCTCCGGGGGCCGTTAGGGCCGCCTGGCCGCCCACCGCGCCCGAGTGGGGTGGGACGCGACCGCGTCAGTCGCGGTCCACGTCCTCGCTCAGGACCTCGCCGGTCGTCGCGTCGATGTCGAACGTGGACTTGTTCCAGTCGTCGGTGGTCACTACCTCGACGGACCAGATGACGTCACCGCTGTCGGCGTCATCCAGTTCCATGGAGGTGACCGTGCCCTTCTTCCGGTCGGTGGCGGCCTTGGCCACCTGCTCCGGAGACTGCTTGATCTTGGTGAGCCATTCGGCCCGTTCCGCCTTGTCGTCGGCGTCCTGACCCGCGTCGGTCCGCGTCCGGATCACGTCACCGGACGCGGCGTCGATGCGGACGGTGTGCTCCGTGCCGTCCTTCTCGGAGACCTCCGCGACCCATACCGACCGCTGGGCGCCGGGGCTCGGGCTGGGACTTGGGCTGGGACTTGGGCTCGGGCTGCCTGTGGGGCTCGCCGTGGGGCTCGCACCACGGGCCGCACGCTTCAGCTCGATCGACAGGAGCGTGCTTCCCGGCACCTCGCCCACCGCCGTGGCGGCCGCCTTCTCGGCCGTCACCCTGGCGGTCGGGACCAGGTCCTTGCGCGCGGCCTGGTCCTCGGTGAGCCGGGGGGAGCCCGTGGGGCTCGGCGAGGGGGTCGGCTGTACGTCCGGCTGCCCGGCGGCGGCGCGGGCCGTCTTGTCGTCGCCGCTGTTCCCGCAGCCGCTGAGGAGCGCGGCGGCCGCGGCGGCGGCCGCGACGTACAGGACGCCGGCAGTACGGACACGCCGGGCACGCGGGGTGCCGGCGCGGTGCACGTGAATGGGCTGAAGGTTCATGACCGCACGATTAACCTCCCGGCCGCCCTCGCATGTCGGCCGACCGCAAGAGTCACCCGATCGCACGGCCGTTCGCCCTCCCGGCCCGGCGGTGGAGAAGGCGGGCGGTCCGGCAAGGCGGTTATCGGCCGGGCCGGTAACCGATCAGGCCCTTGACCGCCCGGCCGAAGACCAGTCGGCCCGCGCGCTCGATCACCCCGTCGAGCGCCCGGGGAAGCCCCCGCAGCCGCAGGTCCTCGGTCCAGACGACCACGGCCCCGCCCGGAGCCGGGCGTACGTCGATCTCGGCCCACCCGAGAACCACCGCGCCCCGCTTCTCCAGCCGGCAATGGCCTGAGCCGCCTCTCTCCGGCGGATCCCAGGCCACGACCTCCATGCGGTCGTCGAAGCCGAGGCGCCCCAGGCCCGTGCGGGCCACGAGCACCGTCCCCGCGGCCGTCGGCGGCGGGGTGGTGACGGTGATGCGGGTGAGCGGGACCTGGGCGGCGTGGTCTTCCCACACGGTCAGGCGCCGCCATGCCTCGTCGACGGAGAGCGGCGTTCGGCGTTCGATACGGAAGAGGGCCACAGCCCGACCTTAGGGCTGAGGGGGCGGGGTGGCGGGACGGCGGGACGGCGGGACGGCGGGCAGCGTTGCAGGATGGAGGCATGCTGCTGGCCACACTCGCCCGCGTCTCGCGGGAGATCGCCTCGACGTCCGCGCGCTCGCGCAAGACCGCGCTGCTGGCGGAGCTCTTCCGCAGCGCCGGGCCCGACGACGTACCGATCGTGATCCCCTATCTGGCGGGCCGCCTCCCCCAGGGGCGCATCGGGACCGGCTGGAGCCTGCTGCGGGAGCCCGTCACGCCCGCCGTCGAACCCACGCTGACCGTGCGTGAGGTGGACGACGCGCTGACCGCGTTCGCGGGCGTCGCCGGGCCGGGCGCGCAGGCGCAGCGGCGGCGGCTGGTGCGGGAGCTGATGGGGGCGGCGACCGACGAGGAGCAGCAGTTCCTGTTCGGTTTGCTCACGGGTGAGGTGCGGCAAGGGGCGCTGGACGCGCTGGCGGCGGAAGGGCTGGCCGCGGCGGCGTCGGTGCCCGCCGCCGATGTGCGGCGGGCGGTGATGCTGGGCGGTTCGCTGGTGACCGTCGGTCAGGCGTTGCTGGCCGGAGGGCCCGCGGCGCTCGCGGAGTTCAGCCTTCAGGTCGGCCGCGCCGTGCCGCCGATGCTGGCGCATCCCGGGCAGAGCGTCGGTGCGGCGGTCGGCAAGCTGGGGCCGTGCGCGGTGGAGGAGAAGCTGGACGGCATCCGGGTGCAGGTGCACCGCGACGGCACCCGGGTACGCGTCTTCACCCGCACCCTGGACGACATCACGGACCGCGTACCGGAACTCACCTCCGTAGCCGCCGACTTGACCGGTGATGCGTTCATTCTCGACGGCGAGGTCATCGCGTTCGGCCCGGACGGCAGGCCGCTCCCCTTCCAGGACATCGCGGGCCGCGTCGGCTCCCGCCTCGACGTGGCGGCCGCGCGGGAGGCGCTTCCCCTGGCCCCCGTCTTCTTCGACGTACTGGCGCTCGACGGCGAAGTCCTCCTGGACCTGCCCTACGCGGACAGGTACGAGCGGCTGGCACGGCTGGTGCCCGGTCCGATGCGCGTACGCCGGACGGTGGTGACCGGCCCTGACGACGCGCCGCAGGCCGAGGACTTCCTGGCGCGGACGCTGGAGCGCGGCCACGAAGGGGTGGTGCTCAAGGCGCTGGACGCGCCGTACCAGGCCGGGCGGCGCGGCACGTCGTGGCTCAAGGTGAAGCCCGTCCACACGCTCGACCTGGTGGTTCTGGCCGCCGAATGGGGGCACGGCAGGCGGACCGGCAAGCTCTCCAATCTGCATCTCGGGGCACGGCGGCCCGACGGTACGTTCGCCATGCTCGGGAAGACATTCAAGGGCCTCACCGACGCGATGCTGGACTGGCAGACGCAGCGGCTGCTGGAGCTGGCGATCGGTGACAACGGCCATGTGGTGACGGTACGTCCACAACTCGTCGTCGAGATCGCGTACGACGGGCTTCAGCGGTCCACGCGCTACCCGGAGGGTGTGACGCTGCGTTTCGCGCGCGTGGTGCGCTACCGGGAGGACAAGCCGGCCGCCGAGGCGGACACGGTCGAGACCGTGCTGGCGACGGGTCCGGTGCGGGCCCAGGACTGAACGGCCGTACTCGGCTCGCCTAGGGCCTGTCGTCGGCGGACGTGATCCGGGTGAGGAGGGCCGTATAGAGGGACCGTTTGTCGGGGCGGGCGTGGTCGGCGGCGTGTCTGAGAGCAGGGACGACCGACGTGCCCATCCGGGTCAGTCCCTCGCGTGCCGCCTTGCGGACGACGGGATGTGTGTGCTGGAGCATGTCGATCACGGTGGGGATCGCGGGTTCCCAGGCGGCGTGGCAGAGCGTCCGGATGGCCAGGCGCGCCACGTCGGGCTGGGCGTCGTCCAGCAGGACCGCCGTGTGGTGCAGGTGGGCCGGCCGGTCGAGCATCGCCCGCGAGGTCCGGTGGGCGTGGAGACGGACCTTGGGCCTCGGGTGCTTCAGCAGCTCACCGATCAGCAGCCGCAGCGCGGGGTCCTGGTCCGGGCCCGGCCCGTGGTGCTCCTCGGCCAGGCGGTTGAGTGCGCGGCGTATCTGCTCGGCGTCGCCTGTCCGGGCCAGGTGCAGGAGGTCCTTCCGGGACGGACGGTCCGCAGGGCCGGGCGCCGTTCGTGCGCGCTCGCGCAGCTCCGCCAGCACGGCGGCGTCCCGCTGTTCGGCGTCGGGGCCGCGCAGCGGGCCGTCGACGAACCGGAGCCGGTCCGCCAGGTCGTCGCGACCTTCTGCGCGCAGCCGCCGGTTGACCCGGTCCAGTTGGGGAGTGCGCAGCACCGGACGGCCGGCGAGCAGGTCCAGGAGCCCTCGGGCGCCCGCGTCGAGGCGATCGGCAAGGGCTGCCGCCAGCGTGTCAGCAGGGACACCGTGCAGGGCTTGTCCGGCTTCCGGGCGGACGGCGGGCGGGCCGTGCTCCCACCATCGCAGCAGCAGGGGCAGGAGCGGCCGCAGGGCCTCCGGGTCGTCGAGTCGCCGGGCCGCGAAGGTCACCCTGTCGGGCAGGATGTCGTCGCTCCTGAGTTCCGTCTCGCTGAAGGTGTTCAGCGTTCGGGCCAGACCGGCGTCGACGGGCACGGTGGCACGGCCGCGGAGAAACGCTCGCAGCACGTGACGGGCGATCTCGGGCTCCGGCCACTTCGCGAGCGCCAGGGCGGCGGCGTCCCGGCGGTCCGGGGTCGCGGCGTCCAGCATGGCCAGCAGACGCTCCCGCTGTGCGCCCGAACGTGGCTGGTCGAGATCGTCAATGTGCACGACTCGCGGCACCGGTGTGCCGGGGGTCTCCGTGATGGTCCAGGGCGGTGCGTCGAGGGGCTGAAGAACCGTCATCCAGTCGAGGAGAGCGTCGCGGACGTCCGGACCGGCGGCCGCATAGGCGTCGATCAGGGCGCTCAGCCGGTCCCGGGAGCCCGGAGCGCCGTCGACTGCGGCATCGCGGCGGAATTCCTCCAGGCCGGCGGGCGTACGTACCGCTTCCCTCAGCCGGGTCCGCCATGCCTCGGCCTCGGCCTCAGGGTCTGTCCCGGCAGGAACTGGTGGGCGCGGGACGGCGAAAGCGTCGCGCAGTACGGCCGTCTCCGCCTGCCACGGGTTGGCGCCGAGCCGTACGGCGGCCAGGGCCCGGTTGAGGTCGGTGCGGACCAGTACCGCGCCACAGCGTCGCAGCAACGGCACAACGGACCGGCCGCTGGCAGCTTCGGCGGGCAGTGCGCGTACCGCGTCCGCCACCGACAGCTTCTCGACGGCCGGCAGGATCGGCGCGACCGCTTCGAGTAGCGCGACGAGGTCGTGACCGTTCCCGCCCTGGGCGTCGCTGAGGCCGTTGAGCAGGACGTGAACGAACCTGGCGAAGGTCGCCAGTTCGCCGGCCGACCGCGGTGCGGGGCAGAGCCGGAGCGTGAGCTTCAGTACACGGCTTCGTACGGTGGGCGCGGAGGCCGCCAGGCGCAGCCAGTCCGCCAGCATGGGCCGCAGTTCCCGGAGGCGGTCGGGGTGCGGCGGCTCGTGGCGCTCCGCGATGCGCAGCGCGACCGAGGGGTTCCAGCCTTCGGTCAGCAGCGACGTGACTTCGGGGTCCGTTCCGTTTGTGTCCGGTGCAGGCTCGGGGTCCGGCTGCGGTTTCCGGGCCGCGGGTACGGTGATGCCGTGTCTGGCCAGCGGTATCGCCAGATCCGCGACCGTCCCGGAGGCGAGAGCCACCCGCCCGGCCGCCACCAGGGTGAGCAGCGTCGGTGCGACCGGTGACGCCTGGCTGTCCAGAGCGAGAACCGAACGCGCCGGCAGTACGCCGTCGAGGCCGGCCAGGAGCAGTTCGCGCGTGCGGCTGTCCTCGCCGCGTTCTGCGGCGGCGAGGAGGGTCGCGGCGTATGCGGCGCCGAGGATGCCACGCAGCGCTTTGACGAGTGTGGCGCGCAGGCCCGGATTGTCGTGGTGCCCGAGCCAGAAGAGCAGGGCGGGCGCCGCCGCCGATGTGCCCGCCTGGGCCAGGACCTCGGCGGCGGTCTTTTTGACGTTCATGTTCGGGTGGTTCAGACACGCGGCGATCGCGGCCGAGGCCCAGCCGGCCCGCGCATGACCGAGAGCCAGGAGCGCCTGGCGTACGGTCTGGATGTCGCGGGCGGCGGTCAGGGTGATCAACGTCGCCGACAAGGCCCGGGCATCGTCTCCCGTGGTGTCCTGGGCGAGCAGCGCGATGACGCGCTTGCGCACATGCCGGTCATGGGAGCGCAGCAGTCGGTGCACACGCGGGCGGGTGCGCGGGCCGGGGGCGGCTAGCAGCATGCCGAGCAGAATCGACTGCTCGGCGCCGGACAGCCCTGGCCGGTCCAGCAGATCCAGCGCCACGCTCGCGACGAGGGCGTGACCGGCCTCCGGCACATCGGCGGCGTCGAGCAGGCAGGACGGTCTGATCTTCCCCCGCTCGTGGAGGCGGCAGCCCAGTGCGTACAGGGCGTCAATCACCTCCTGAGGCACCGCGGGTTCGCCGGCCGGCTCTCCACCGGCGGGCGGGCGGGTGCCTGCGCCGCCCGGCTCCGAGGCTGCCGCCAGCTCGCGCACAACGGCGAGCAGCAGGTCGGCGATGAGCGGCAGCGTGCCGGCGCCGCCGTGGGCCGCCAGCCTGCACAGGGCCTCCGCCGGTTTGTCCGGGTCCAAGTGGGAACTGAGGAGGGCCAGTTCCCGTTCGTCGGGGGCGCCCAGGTCGGTGGCGATGCGGGCCGGGAGATCGGCGGGGTCGAGACGGACGAGGATGCGGTGCCGCTGGTGCGGATCGTGACTCAGATGCCACAGGACCTCAAGGGCCCGGTTCCGTACGGCGCGAAGGTGCGGCACGATCATGCACTCGCCCGCGGCGGGGTACGGCGCCCCGTCCGGCGGCAGGCCGAGCCCTTCGGCCAGCGCCGTAACCGTCCGGTGCCCGCCCATGGCCTCCAGGGCGTGCAGGGCCGCCAAGGGGGCCGAGGGCAGGAGAGCGATCACGGCTTCTTCGGCATCGGCGTGGCGCAGCTGACGGATGGCGTCGAGAAAAGGACCGGGTGAAGGTGACAGGGGAAGCAATCGCGTGATTTCCTCCCCGATCGGCAGTTCCCCCGGCCCCTGCCCGGCGAGGGCGACCAGCAGGGCGAGCCGCCGGGGCCAGCTCGGATCGTCGGCGGCCACGTCCACCAGCACCCGGAACATCACCTGACGGCAGGTGAAAAGGACCGTCGCGATGTCGTCCGGGGCGATCGTGTGGTCGGCGAGCGCCAGGCCGACGATGGACGGGACGGCCTGGTCGTCCGGGAAGTGCCCGCGCCGGTGGAGACGGCGCAGGCAGGTCACCGCCGGCCCGCCGAGCAGCAACGGGTCCCGTGCGGCGACGGTCGCCAGTTCACGGATGTCGCCGCGTTCGGCCAGGTCACCGAGCAGTTCCAGGGCCCGCCGCCGAAGACGTGGCGGCAGGTCCGGATCCCCGACAGCCTGCCGCAGTACGTCACGGTGACCGTGATGGGCAGCGGCCGCGAGCGCGGCGTCGGCTACTCCGGGACGTGTGGCCGCCTGGCTGGGGGCGAGAAAGGGGGACAGGAGTACAGGCGGCAAGGGGTGCTGCGCGGCCCATGGCTGGGTGAGTTCGCCCAGTGCGGCGGCCACGACTTCGGCACTTTCGGCGCCGAGCAGGCCGACCAGGTGTTCGCGGACCAGCGCGGGGGCCAGCAGTCCGGCGTGCAGCCCCTGCCGGGCCAGGCGCAGCGCATCGGCCTGGAGCACGGGGTCGCCGCTGCCCGCCAGTTCGGCCACGAGGCGGGTGGGCCGGTGCGCACTCGTGATGCTCGCCTGCCGCACGGCCTGGTAGAGGAGTTCGCCGGGAGGCTCCTGCCGCACCACCGCCGGTTCGTTGAGCAACTCGGCGCGCAGCCAGGCGATCCGTACCTTTACCGGCGATTCAGCCGTACGCCACCCCAGCGCGGGCGGTCCGCCGATGCGGGACCCCAGTCGCTCGTACAGCCCGGCCAGGGCGAGCGCCGCCTCCGGCGGCTCCACCATGGGGCCCGCCATCAGCCCCGCCAGTTCAGCGAGTTCCCGCTCGTCGGGCGTGCGGCCCGACGCCACTCGTTCTGCCAGCAGGACGAGACGCCGGACGACGGCCGGGGGGCGGGTTTCGGCGGGTTCGTCCGTCGGCGTGGTCACGGTCGGATACTAAGCAGGCCAGTTTCCGTTCCACCAGCGAGATTTGGCGGGCAGGCAGGGCGGGCGGGGGTGGCATGGCGCGGGCCGGACGGGAAACCCGTACAGCAACGCATCCCATCCAATCCCCTCCCATCCCACAAGGACGTCACACATGCCGATCACATTCCGCAAGAGCTTCCGGATCCTCCCGGGCGTGCGGCTGAACATCAACCGCCGCTCCTGGTCCATCACCACCGGCGGCAGGAACGGCCCCCGGCGCACCACCAGCAGCACGGGCCGCCGCACCACCTCGGTGGATCTGCCCGGCCCCTTCGGCTGGCGCAAGACCACGCGCACGCACCGGCGCTGAGTCAGCGGGCGGCGTCCCGCCCCACCTTGGCGGCCCAGAGCACCAGCGGGACCTGGAGCGGGAGCCGCGCGTAGGCGAGGGCCCTGAGCGGGGCGGGCTTGTGGCGCCAGTCGTACGCCATCTTCACGTTGGCCGGGAAGACGCCCGCGAAGAAGCACGCGGCGGCGACGGCGCTGACCTGCCGCGTACGGGGCACAGCCAGACCCGCCGCCAGCAGCAGCTCTGCGACGCCGCTCGCGTGCGTCCACGCGCGGGGGCTTCCCGGCAGCACCTCGGGCACGATCGCGTCGAACTGCTTGGGCGCCACGACGTGGGCGGCGCCCGCCGCGGCGAGGAGACCCACGAGAAGACGCGCGGAACGGTCGGTGGCGGTCAAGGTGAGCCTCCTGGGCGGTCGTGGCAGTCCGGCAGCATGATTATTACCAGTCGGTACGCGGCATTGCTAGACATCCCGTCAGTAACAGTCGGCCGTCTTGAGCTCCGCGAGGAACGCCCGTACGTCGTCGCGCATCCGGGGGTACGTGTAGCTGCCCGGCCAGTCGCTCACGCGATCCGGATGCCGTTCACCCGTACGCTCCGCAGCCCGGCGTCGAAGAAGGCGCCGACCGTACGGGCGAACCAGCCCGGGTCGTCGAGCCACGGAAAGTGCCCGCCGCCGGGCTGGACCGCCAACTCGGCGTCGGGGAAGAGGGCGGCCATCTCGGCGGCGCGCTCCGGGGTGGGCACGCCGTCGCGTTCCCCGGCGAGCACGAGAACGGGCGCCGCGAGCGCGGCGAGCGCGGTGCGCGTCGCCGGCGGATCGAAGGTGCTTTCCGTGGCGAAGACCGTTGCCGCCGCCTGGTTGAGCTGCTGCGGGCTTGCCGCGGCGTGCGCCCGGGCGGCCGCGTCCCAGCGTCCGTAGAAGAAGGGGTACGCCGAGCCGGGCGTGTCGACGCCGCGCAGTTGTGCGTCGAGGGCGGCGTACGCCTCCTCGAACCACGGCTCTCCCTTTCGCATCCGCGCCGCCGCCAGCCGGTCCTCGGCTGTCACCGGCACCCCCGCGGCCCACGCGGTCGGCGTGACGAGCGCCAGGCGGCGGACGCGGCCGGGGTGGGCGGCGGCGTACAGCATGCCCAGGTTGCCCGCCGCCGAGTGCGCCAGTACGTCCATGCTCTCCAGGCCCAGATGCTCGCGCAGCGCCTCGACGTCGGCGACCAGCCGCTCGCAGCGGTACGTCGAAGGGTCGGCCGGGACGGCGGAGCCGCCGGTGCCGCGCAGGTCGAGGAGGACGAGCTGCCGGTGCGCGGAGAGTCCTCCCAGGTCACCGAGGTAGGCGGAGGCGCGCATGGCGCCGCCGGGGAGGCAGATCAGCGGCTCGCCCTCACCCACGAGGTGGTAGGCGAGAGTTGTCCCGTCGTGCGCGGCGAATGTTCGCGTGGCCGTCATGCCCAAGATCATTACAACTGCCGGGCGCTCAAAGCAATGCTCTCCTCTTGACGCCCGACCGGCCTCCTGGATTACTGGCTCCACAGAAGATCGACCGAATGATCGGTTGTCCGGTCGGTACGGGAGAGTCATGGAGAGTCACTTATGACGGTTCTGCTGGACGCCGCGGAGGAGCTCGGCCGCGAGGAGCTCGGCGCTCTGCAACTGGAACGGCTGCGGGCGACTCTGCGACACGCGTACGAGAACGTCCCGTTCTACCGGCAGTCCTTCGACAAGGCCGGACTGCGTCCCGACGACTGCCGGTCGCTCGCCGACCTCGCCCGCTTCCCCTTCACCGTCAAGACCGATCTGCGTGACAACTACCCCTTCGGCATGTTCGCCGTACCGCAGTCCGACATCCGTCGCATCCATGCGTCGAGCGGTACGACGGGCCGCCCGACGGTCGTCGGGTACACCGAACGGGACCTGGACATGTGGGCCGACATGGTCGCCCGCTCGATCCGCGCGGCGGGAGGCCGCCCCGGCCACAAGGTGCATGTGGCGTACGGGTACGGCCTGTTCACCGGCGGCCTCGGCGCGCACTACGGGGCCGAGCGCCTCGGCTGCACCGTCATCCCGGCGTCCGGCGGCATGACCGCGCGCCAGGTGCAGCTGATCCAGGACTTCAGGCCCGAGGTCGTCATGGTGACGCCCTCCTACATGCTGACGCTGCTCGACGAGTTCGAGCGCCAGGGCGTGGATCCTCGTACGACATCCCTCAAAGTCGGCATCTTCGGTGCCGAGCCGTGGACCGAGGAGATGCGGCGCGAGATCGAGGAGCGGTTCGCGATCGACGCCGTCGACATATACGGGCTGTCGGAGGTCATCGGTCCGGGAGTGGCCCAGGAGTGCGTGGAGACCAAGGACGGTCTGCACATCTGGGAGGACCACTTCTACCCGGAGGTCGTCGACCCCGTCACGGGCGAGGTACTGCCGGACGGCGAGCAGGGCGAGCTGGTCTTCACCTCGCTCACCAAGGAGGCCATGCCGGTCGTCCGTTACCGCACCCGAGACCTCACGCGGCTGCTCCCGGGAACGGCGCGTCCCGGCTTCCGGCGGATGGAGAAGGTCACCGGCCGCAGCGACGACATGGTCATCCTGCGCGGAGTGAACCTCTTTCCCACCCAGATCGAGGAGATCGTGCTGCGTACGCCCGGCGTCGCCCCGCACTTCCAGCTGCGGCTGACCCGCGAGGGCCGGATGGACCGGCTGACCGTACGGGCGGAGGCGCGGGCGGCGGCCACCGGGGATCAGCGGGCAGCAGCCGAGGCGGCCATCGCGACCGCCGTGAAGGACGGCATCGGGGTCTCGGTCGGGGTCGAGATCGTCGATCCCGAGACGCTGGAGCGGTCGGTGGGCAAGCTCAAGCGGATCGAGGATCTGCGGACGAAGTGAACGAACCGAAGCGGTCCCGCAGCTCACGCTTGAGGATCTTCCCGCTGGCGTTGCGCGGCAGCTCGTCCACGAACAGCACCCGTTTCGGGGCCTTGAAGTGGGCGAGCTTCTCGCGGGCGTACGCGAGGAGTTCGGCCTCGGTCACCTCGCCGCGCGGCACGACGACGGCGGTGACGGCCTCGATCCAGCGCTCGTCGGGGAGCCCTACGACCGCGGCCTCCGCTACGCCGGGGTGGGTGTAGAGCGCATCCTCGACCTGCCGGGAAGCGACCAGCACGCCACCGGAGTTGATGACGTCCTTCACTCGGTCGACGACGGTGAAATACCCCTCCACGTCCCGTACGGCCAGGTCGCCGGAGTGGAACCAGCCGTCACGGAAGGCCTCGGCGCTCTCCTCCGGCTTGTCCCAGTACCCCTCGCACAACTGCGGTGAGCGGTAGACGACTTCGCCCGCCGTACCGTCCGGGACCTCCTTGCCGCTCTCGTCGACGACCTTCGCCTCGACGAACATGACGGGCCGCCCGCACGACTCCATCCGCCCCTCGTGCTCGTCGGGTCCGAGGACGGTGGCGAGCGGGCCGATCTCGCTCTGCCCGAAGCAGTTGTAGAAGTCGAGCCCCGGAAGGCGCGTACGCAGCCTTTCCAGTACGGGTACGGGCATGATCGACGCCCCGTAGTACGCCTTGCGCAGCGCCCCGAGGTCGCGGGTGGCGAAGTCGGGGTGGTTGGAGAGGCCGATCCATACGGTCGGGGGCGCGAAGAGGCTGTCGGCCCGTCCCGCTTCTACGAGGTCGAAGATCTGTGCCGCGTCGGGCGCGTCAAGGATGGTGCTCTCGGCGCCGACAGCCAGGTACGGCAGCAGGAACACATGCATCTGCGCGGAGTGATAGAGCGGCAAGGAGTGCACGGGCCGGTCCGCGGCCTTCAGATCCAGGGCGGCGATGGCGCTGACGTACTCGTGCACGAGCGCCCGGTGGGTCATCATGGCGCCCTTGGGCAGGGCTGTGGTGCCGGACGTGTAAAGCAACTGGACCAGGTCTTCGGACCGCGGGGCCCGTTCGGGCGTAAACGGCTGCGGTGTGTCCAGCGCGCGCAGCAGTGAGTCGTCCCTGTCACCGTCGCCGCCGTCGCCGTCGCCGTCGCGTAGGAGGCGTACGGGAAAACCCTCCGGGACGCGGCCGGCCAGGTCCGGGTCGGTGAGGACCAGTGCGCTGCCCGACTGGCCGAGGATGTACGCCAGGTCCTCACCGGTGAGGTTCTGGTTCACCGGGACGTGGACGAGGCCGGCGCGGGCGCAGGCGAGGAAGCCGATCAGGTACGCGTCGGAGTTGTGGCCGTACGACGCGGCCCGGTCGCCGGGCCGCAGGCCCTGGGCACTCAGCCACGCCGCCGCGGTGGACACCGCCGCGTCGAGTCCGGCGTACGTCCAGGTGCGGCCGGAGTACCGGAGCGCGGTGCGCTCCGGGGTCCGGCGGGCGCTGCGGCGCACGATCCCGTCGACTGTGCTGCTGCGTACGTCTGTCGTCATGGCGCGATCCTGGGTCGCGGCGCTGACCGGGGTCAAGGGGCTGAACGGGCCTGGACGGCCCTGGACAGGACGGGATCCGGCTGGATACCGAACGGGATGTTGACATGAGCGCGCCCGGCTGCGTGCATGGACCAATCACTCTGCCAACCACTTTGCCCACACTGCCAACCACCTTGCACCGCAGTCCCTTTGGGAGACACGTTGCACCTCCGCACCCGCCTGAGACAGCTCACACTCACCTCAATAGCCCTCGTCACGGCCGCGGCCGGGCTGCCACCGGCCACCGCCGGAGCCAGCGATGCCGCGTCCCGTGACCGGCATCCCTCGTCCGGCGGACTGTCCGCCCTCATCCGCTACACGGAACACGGCATTCCGCACATCGTGGCCAAGGACTACGCGAACCTCGGCTTCGGCACCGGCTGGGCCCAGGCCGCCGACCAGGTGTGCACGCTCGCCGACGGCTTCGTGACCGTGCGCGGCGAGCGCTCGCGCCACTTCGGCCCGGACGCGGCGCCCGACGGCTCACTGTCGTCGGCCACCAAGAACCTTTCCAGCGACCTGTACTTCGCCGGGGTACGGGACGCCGGCACGGTCGAGAAGCTGCTCGCCACGCCCGCCCCCGCCGGTCCCAGCCGGCAGATCAAGGACTCGATGCGCGGCTGGGCCGCCGGGTACAACGCGTGGCTCAAGCAGAACCGCATCACCGACCCGGCCTGCAAGGACGCCGACTGGGTACGCCCGGTGACACCGCTGGACGTCGCCAGGCGCGGGTTCGCGGTCTCCGTCCTGGGCGGCCAGGGGCGCGGCATCGACGGCATCACGGCCGCGACGCCGCCGGGCGCCGCGCCCGTCGGCGCGGTCGATCCGGAGCGGGCGGCTGGTGCGGCGCGCGAGATTTTCGCCTCCGACAAGGCCGACATGGGTTCCAACGCCGTGGCGTTCAGCGGCAAGACGACCGCCAACGGGCGCGGACTGCTGCTGGGCAATCCGCACTACCCCTGGAAGGGCGGGCGGCGCTTCTGGCAGTCGCAGCAGACCATTCCGGGCGAACTGAACGTCTCGGGCGGCTCGTTGCTCGGCACGACCGTGGTCAACATCGGCTTCAACGACAAGGTGGCCTGGAGCCACACCGTCGCGACGGGCGTCACGCTCAACCTCCACCAGCTGACGCTGGATCCGGCCGACCCGACGGCGTATCTCGTGGACGGCAAGCCGGAGCGTATGACGAAGCGGACGGTGTCCGTGCCGGTCAAGGGCGGGGCCCCGGTCACGCGGTCCCAGTGGTGGACCCGCTACGGGCCGGTCGTCACCGGGCTCGGCCCCTCGCTGCCACTCCCCTGGTCGGCGACGACGGCGTACGCCCTCAATGACCCGAACGCCGCCAACATGCGGGGCTCCGACACCGCGCTCGGCTTCGCCAAGTCCCGCTCCACACGCGACATCCAGGAGACCCTGCGCCGCGTGCAGGGGCTGCCCTGGGTGAACACCGTCGCGGCGGACTCCGCCGGGCACTCGTTCTTCAGTCAGTCGCAGGTCCTGCCGAGGATCACCGACGAGCTGGCGCAGCGCTGCTCGACGACGCTCGGGAAGGTGACGTACCCGGCGTCAGGGGTCGCCGTACTGGACGGGTCGCGCACGGACTGCGCGCTGGGCTCGGACAAGGACGCGGTGCAGCCGGGGATCTTCGGCCCGTCGAAGATGCCGACGCTGGGGGACGCGCCGTACACCAACAATTCCAACGACAGCGCCTGGCTGACCAACGCGGACCGTCCGCTGACCGGTTACGAGCGGATCTTCGGCACGGTCGCGACTCCCCGCTCCATGCGCACGCGCGGAGCGGTCGAGGACGTGTCGGCCATGGCGGAGAAGGGCGGGCTGACGGTCGGCGATCTCCAGCGGCAGCAGTTCGCGAACCGGGCGCCCGCGGGTGACCTGGCGGCGGCCGATGCGGCGAAGGGGTGCACGGCGCTGGCGGCGGACCGTCCGGATCTGCGGGACGCGTGCGAGGTTTTGGGGCGATGGGACAGGACGGTGAACACGGGCAGCAGGGGCGCGCTGCTCTTCGACCGGTTCTGGCGGAGGCTGGTGGCGTCCGTGTCTCCGGCGCAGCTGTGGAAGGTGCCGTTCTCCGCGGCTGATCCGGTGCGTACGCCGAATACCCTCAACACGGCCGCACCCGGCTTCGAGACCGCCCTAGCCGGCGCGGTGGCGGAGCTGAAGGCGGCGGGCATCACGCTCGACGCACCGCTGGGCAAGCACCAGTTCGTCGTACGGAACGGGAAGCGCGTCCCACTCCACGGCGGCACGGAGTCGCTCGGCATCTGGAACAAGATCGAGCCCGTCTGGGACTCCGCGGGCGGCGGCTACACGGACGTGACGACCGGATCCAGCCACATCCAGGCAGTGGGCTGGGACGGCGGCCGGTGTCCGGTGGCGCGCACGCTGCTCACCTACGCGCAGTCGTCGAACCCGTCTTCGCCGTACTACAGCGATCAGACCGAGCTGTACTCGGGCGAGCGCTGGGTAACGTCCCGGTTCTGCGAGAAGGACATCCTCAGGTCACCGGAGCTGCGGGTGGAGCGCGTGCGAGAGCGCTGACGGCACGACGTTGCATGGCGAGGGGCCCTCACCGGTGCGGACGCTGTTGGTTTATTC
>NZ_JAGGPA010000031.1 GCF_018614035.1 Streptomyces sp. ISL-96 | reverse complement strand
CCCGAGAGGGTGAGTACAAAGGAAGCGTCCGTTCCTTGAGAACTCAACAGCGTGCCAAAAGTCAACGCCAGATATGTTGATACCCCGGCCCACTTCGGTGGGTTGGTGGTTCCTTTGAAAAAGACCTGGCTGTCCTAGTGACGGTCCAGGCAAACACAGCGAGGACGCTGAGAACAGCGGGCCATATTCCGGCCCGATCTGTTCCGCTCTTTCGTGGTGTGATCCCGATTACGGGAAAACATTCATGGAGAGTTTGATCCTGGCTCAGGACGAACGCTGGCGGCGTGCTTAACACATGCAAGTCGAACGATGAAGCCCTTCGGGGTGGATTAGTGGCGAACGGGTGAGTAACACGTGGGCAATCTGCCCTTCACTCTGGGACAAGCCCTGGAAACGGGGTCTAATACCGGATAACACTCCTCCCTGCATGGGGAGGGGTTAAAAGCTCCGGCGGTGAAGGATGAGCCCGCGGCCTATCAGCTTGTTGGTGGGGTAATGGCCCACCAAGGCGACGACGGGTAGCCGGCCTGAGAGGGCGACCGGCCACACTGGGACTGAGACACGGCCCAGACTCCTACGGGAGGCAGCAGTGGGGAATATTGCACAATGGGCGAAAGCCTGATGCAGCGACGCCGCGTGAGGGATGACGGCCTTCGGGTTGTAAACCTCTTTCAGCAGGGAAGAAGCGAAAGTGACGGTACCTGCAGAAGAAGCACCGGCTAACTACGTGCCAGCAGCCGCGGTAATACGTAGGGTGCGAGCGTTGTCCGGAATTATTGGGCGTAAAGAGCTCGTAGGCGGCTTGTCACGTCGGATGTGAAAGCCCGGGGCTTAACCCCGGGTCTGCATTCGATACGGGCAGGCTAGAGTGTGGTAGGGGAGATCGGAATTCCTGGTGTAGCGGTGAAATGCGCAGATATCAGGAGGAACACCGGTGGCGAAGGCGGATCTCTGGGCCATTACTGACGCTGAGGAGCGAAAGCGTGGGGAGCGAACAGGATTAGATACCCTGGTAGTCCACGCCGTAAACGTTGGGAACTAGGTGTTGGCGACATTCCACGTCGTCGGTGCCGCAGCTAACGCATTAAGTTCCCCGCCTGGGGAGTACGGCCGCAAGGCTAAAACTCAAAGGAATTGACGGGGGCCCGCACAAGCAGCGGAGCATGTGGCTTAATTCGACGCAACGCGAAGAACCTTACCAAGGCTTGACATATACCGGAAAGCATCAGAGATGGTGCCCCCCTTGTGGTCGGTATACAGGTGGTGCATGGCTGTCGTCAGCTCGTGTCGTGAGATGTTGGGTTAAGTCCCGCAACGAGCGCAACCCTTGTCCTGTGTTGCCAGCATGCCCTTCGGGGTGATGGGGACTCACAGGAGACCGCCGGGGTCAACTCGGAGGAAGGTGGGGACGACGTCAAGTCATCATGCCCCTTATGTCTTGGGCTGCACACGTGCTACAATGGCCGGTACAATGAGCTGCGATGCCGCGAGGCGGAGCGAATCTCAAAAAGCCGGTCTCAGTTCGGATTGGGGTCTGCAACTCGACCCCATGAAGTCGGAGTTGCTAGTAATCGCAGATCAGCATTGCTGCGGTGAATACGTTCCCGGGCCTTGTACACACCGCCCGTCACGTCACGAAAGTCGGTAACACCCGAAGCCGGTGGCCCAACCCCTTGTGGGAGGGAGCTGTCGAAGGTGGGACTGGCGATTGGGACGAAGTCGTAACAAGGTAGCCGTACCGGAAGGTGCGGCTGGATCACCTCCTTTCTAAGGAGCACTTCTCACCAGGCTTGCTTGGTCAGAGGCCAGTTCATCGGCGAACGTCCGGTGCTGGTTGCTCATGGGTGGAACGTTGACTACTCGGCACGGTTGGTTGGAACTGTTAGTACTGCTTCGGCGTGGAAAACAGTTCGGATTGATCGGGTCGGGCACGCTGTTGGGTATCTGAGGGTACGGACCATTTGGTTTGTAGCTTCGCGATGCCGGCCCCAGTGCACTCGTTCTTCGGAGCGGGGTGATGGGTGGCTGGTCGTTGCTTGAGAACTGCACAGTGGACGCGAGCATCTGTGGGCAAGTTTTTAAGGGCACACGGTGGATGCCTTGGCACCAGGAACCGATGAAGGACGTGGGAGGCCACGATAGTCCCCGGGGAGCCGTCAACCAGGCTTTGATCCGGGGGTTTCCGAATGGGGAAACCCGGCAGTCGTCATGGGCTGTCACCCATACCTGAACACATAGGGTATGTGGAGGGAACGCGGGGAAGTGAAACATCTCAGTACCCGCAGGAAGAGAAAACAACCGTGATTCCGGGAGTAGTGGCGAGCGAAACCGGATGAGGCCAAACCGTATGCGTGTGATACCCGGCAGGGGTTGCGCATACGGGGTTGTGGGATTGCACTTCAACAGTCTGCCGGCTGTTGGGCAAGTCAGAAACCGTTGGTGTAGGCGAAGGACATGCGAAAGGTCCGGCGTAGAGGGTAAGACCCCCGTAGCTGAAACATCAACGGCTTGCTTGTGCAACACCCAAGTAGCACGGGGCCCGAGAAATCCCGTGTGAATCTGGCGGGACCACCCGTTAAGCCTAAATATTCCCTGGTGACCGATAGCGGATAGTACCGTGAGGGAATGGTGAAAAGTACCGCGGGAGCGGAGTGAAATAGTACCTGAAACCGTGTGCCTACAAGCCGTGGGAGCGTCGCGCATTGAGTTTACTCAGTGCGTCGTGACTGCGTGCCTTTTGAAGAATGAGCCTGCGAGTTAGCGGTGTGTAGCGAGGTTAACCCGTGTGGGGAAGCCGTAGCGAAAGCGAGTCCGAATAGGGCGATTGAGTTGCACGCTCTAGACCCGAAGCGGAGTGATCTAGCCATGGGCAGGTTGAAGCGGCTGTAAGAGGTCGTGGAGGACCGAACCCACCAGGGTTGAAAACCTGGGGGATGACCTGTGGTTAGGGGTGAAAGGCCAATCAAACTCCGTGATAGCTGGTTCTCCCCGAAATGCATTTAGGTGCAGCGTCGTGTGTTTCTTGCCGGAGGTAGAGCACTGGATAGGCGATGGGCCCTACCGGGTTACTGACCTTAGCCAAACTCCGAATGCCGGTAAGTGAGAGCACGGCAGTGAGACTGTGGGGGATAAGCTCCATGGTCGAGAGGGAAACAGCCCAGAGCATCGACTAAGGCCCCTAAGCGTACGCTAAGTGGGAAAGGATGTGGAGTCGCAGAGACAACCAGGAGGTTGGCTTAGAAGCAGCCACCCTTGAAAGAGTGCGTAATAGCTCACTGGTCAAGTGATTCCGCGCCGACAATGTAGCGGGGCTCAAGCGTACCGCCGAAGTCGTGTCATTCACACATATATCCCCAACGGGAGTGTGGATGGGTAGGGGAGCGTCGTGTGCCGGGTGAAGCAGCCGCGGAAGCGAGTTGTGGACGGTTCACGAGTGAGAATGCAGGCATGAGTAGCGATACACACGTGAGAAACGTGTGCGCCGATTGACTAAGGGTTCCTGGGTCAAGCTGATCTGCCCAGGGTAAGTCGGGACCTAAGGCGAGGCCGACAGGCGTAGTCGATGGACAACCGGTTGATATTCCGGTACCCGCTTTGAAACGCCCAGTATCGAATCCATTAATGCTAAGGCCGTGAAGCCGTCCTGGAGCCTTCGGGCAAAGGGAAGTGGTGGAGCCGCCGGCCCAAGGTGGTAGTAGGTAAGCGATGGGGTGACGCAGGAAGGTAGTCCAGCCCGGGCGGTGGTAGTCCCGGGGTAAGGGTGTAGGCCGTGTGGTAGGTAAATCCGTCACACATTAAGGCTGAGACCTGATGCCGAGCCGATTGTGGTGAAGTGGATGATCCTATGCTGTCGAGAAAAGCCTCTAGCGAGTTTCATGGCGGCCCGTACCCTAAACCGACTCAGGTGGTCAGGTAGAGAATACCGAGGCGTTCGGGTGAACTATGGTTAAGGAACTCGGCAAAATGCCCCCGTAACTTCGGGAGAAGGGGGGCCATCACTGGTGATCCGTTTTACACGGTGAGCTGGGGGTGGCCGCAGAGACCAGCGAGAAGCGACTGTTTACTAAAAACACAGGTCCGTGCGAAGCCGTAAGGCGATGTATACGGACTGACGCCTGCCCGGTGCTGGAACGTTAAGGGGACCGGTTAGTGCGCTTTCGGGCGTGCGAAGCTGAGAACTTAAGCGCCAGTAAACGGCGGTGGTAACTATAACCATCCTAAGGTAGCGAAATTCCTTGTCGGGTAAGTTCCGACCTGCACGAATGGCGTAACGACTTCTCGACTGTCTCAACCATAGGCCCGGTGAAATTGCACTACGAGTAAAGATGCTCGTTTCGCGCAGAAGGACGGAAAGACCCCGGGACCTTTACTACAGTTTGATATTGGTGTTCGGTTCGGCTTGTGTAGGATAGGTGGGAGACTGTGAAGCATGCACGCCAGTGTGTGTGGAGTCAATCTTGAAATACCACTCTGGTCGTGCTGGATGTCTAACCTCGGTCCGTGATCCGGATCAGGGACAGTGTCTGATGGGTAGTTTAACTGGGGCGGTTGCCTCCTAAAGAGTAACGGAGGCGCCCAAAGGTTCCCTCAGCCTGGTTGGCAATCAGGTGTTGAGTGTAAGTGCACAAGGGAGCTTGACTGTGAGACCGACGGGTCGAGCAGGGACGAAAGTCGGGACTAGTGATCCGGCAGTGGCTTGTGGAAGCGCTGTCGCTCAACGGATAAAAGGTACCCCGGGGATAACAGGCTGATCTTCCCCAAGAGTCCATATCGACGGGATGGTTTGGCACCTCGATGTCGGCTCGTCGCATCCTGGGGCTGGAGTCGGTCCCAAGGGTTGGGCTGTTCGCCCATTAAAGCGGTACGCGAGCTGGGTTTAGAACGTCGTGAGACAGTTCGGTCCCTATCCTCTGCGCGCGTAGGAATATTGAGAAGGGCTGTCCCTAGTACGAGAGGACCGGGACGGACGAACCTCTGGTGTGCCAGTTGTCCTGCCAAGGGCATGGCTGGTTGGCTACGTTCGGAAAGGATAACCGCTGAAAGCATCTAAGCGGGAAGCCTGCTTCGAGATGAGTATTCCCACCCCCTTTGAGGGGTTAAGGCTCCCAGTAGACGACTGGGTTGATAGGCCAGATGTGGAAGCCCGGTAACGGGTGGAGCTGACTGGTACTAATAGGCCGAGGGCTTGTCCTCAGTTGCTCGCGTCCACTGTGTTAGTTCTGAAGTAACGACCAGCCACCCATCACCCCGCTCCGAAGAACGAGTGCACTGGGGCCGGCATCGCGAAGCTACAAACCAAATGGTCCGTACCCTCAGATACCCAACAGCGTGCCCGACCCGATCAATCCGAACTGTTTTCCACGCCGAAGCAGTACTAACAGTTCCAACCAACCGTGCCGAGTAGTCAACGTTCCACCCATGAGCAACCAGCACCGGAA
>NZ_JAGGPA010000030.1 GCF_018614035.1 Streptomyces sp. ISL-96 | reverse complement strand
TTTCGTTCGGTATTTCGTGTTTCCGACTCTATCAGACTCTTTCGTGTCCGACTTCCTCGGCGCTTTCCAGTTCTTCGCTTTCGCGTTTCCCTTTCCGGCGATTCCGACTTTATCAGAGGTTCCGAGTCGGAATTCCCGCCCCGTTCGGAGTGGTCCAGGCACACGAGGGTGCCGGGCGCTTCCCGTTGAGGAGGAGTCGTAAACGTACTGGAGCGGGGTGCCTCGATGCAAATCGAGGCACCCCGCTCGCAGTTGGGCCCGTCAGACCTCGACGACGACCGGCAGGATCATCGGACGACGGCGGTAGGTGTCGGAGACCCACTTGCCGACCGTACGGCGGATGAGCTGCTGGATCTGGTGTGTCTCCAGGACGCCGTCGGAAGCCGATTTGGCAATGGCTTCCTCCATGCGCGGGACGACAGCAGAGAAGGCCGAGTCCTCGATGCCGGAGCCTCGTGCGTGGATGTTCGGGCCGCCCACGATCTTGCCGGTGGCGGTGTCGACCACGACGAAGACCGAGATGAAGCCCTCTTCGCCGAGGATCCGGCGGTCCTTGAGGTGGGTTTCGGTGACATCGCCGACGGAGAGGCCGTCGACGTACACATAGCCCGCCTGGACCTTGCCGACGATCTTCGCGCGGCCGTCGATAAGGTCGACCACCACGCCGTCCTCGGCGATGACGATGTGGTCCTTGGGAACACCCGTCAGGGCGCCGAGCTCGGCGTTGGCGCGCAGGTGGCGCCATTCGCCGTGGACCGGCATCAGGTTCTTCGGCTTGCAGATGTTGTAGAAGTACAGCAGCTCGCCGGCCGAGGCGTGGCCCGAGACGTGGACCTTGGCGTTGCCCTTGTGGATGACGTTGGCGCCCCAGCGGGTCAGACCGTTGATGACCCGGTAGACCGCGTTCTCATTGCCCGGGATCAGCGACGACGCCAGGATCACCGTGTCGCCCTGGACGATGCGGATCTGGTGGTCGCGGTTGGCCATGCGGGAGAGCGCGGCCATCGGCTCGCCCTGGGAGCCGGTGCAGACGAGGACGACTTCGTGGTCGGGGAGGTCGTCGAGGGTCTTTACGTCGACGACCAGGCCGGCCGGGACTCTGAGGTAGCCCAGGTCGCGGGCAATGCCCATGTTCCTGACCATCGAGCGGCCTACGAAGGCGACGCGGCGCCCGTACTCGTGGGCCGCGTCGAGGATCTGCTGGATGCGGTGCACGTGGCTGGCGAAGCTGGCCACGATGATGCGCTTCTGGGCGTTCGCGAAGACCGTACGCAGGACGTTCGAGATATCGCGCTCGGGCGGGACGAAGCCCGGGACCTCGGCGTTCGTCGAGTCGGAGAGGAGGAGGTCGATGCCCTCTTCGCCGAGCTTGGCGAACTTCGGGAGGTCGGTGAGACGGCGGTCCAGCGGCAGCTGGTCCATCTTGAAGTCGCCGGTGTGGACGACCATGCCCGCCGGGGTGCGGATGGCGACGGCCAGCGCGTCCGGGATGGAGTGGTTGACCGCCACGAACTCGCAGTCGAAGGGACCGACGCGCTCGCGGTGGCCTTCCGTGACTTCGAGGGTGTACGGGCGGATGCGGTGCTCCTGGAGCTTCGCCTCGATCAGTGCGAGGGTCAGCTTGGAGCCGATCAGCGGGATGTCCTGCTTCAGGCGGAGCAGGAAGGGGACGCCACCGATGTGGTCCTCGTGGCCGTGCGTGAGCACGATGCCTTCGATGTCGTCGAGGCGGTCCTTGATGGACGTGAAGTCCGGCAGGATCAGGTCGATGCCGGGCTGCTCCTCCTCGGGGAAGAGCACGCCGCAGTCGACGATGAGCAGGCGACCGCCGTACTCGAAGACCGTCATGTTGCGGCCGATCTCGCCGAGACCGCCGAGCGGAGTTACGCGCAGGCCGCCCTTCGGGAGCTTCGGCGGCGTACCGAGTTCAGGATGCGGATGACTCAAAAGACTCTCCTCACCACACACGCCACGTACCGCTGAGGCACGTGGCGCGCATGACATTCGTGCACTTGCTGTTG
This sequence comes from Streptomyces sp. ISL-96, assembly GCF_018614035.1. Taxonomy (GTDB): domain Bacteria; phylum Actinomycetota; class Actinomycetes; order Streptomycetales; family Streptomycetaceae; genus Streptomyces. The sequence continues at coordinate 45,913 of NZ_JAGGPA010000030.1, read as the reverse complement.
TCTGTGGGATTCCTGCTTATTCAGTTGTGAAGTCTGTGGCCGGCTAGAGCTGGACTCCGCCGGCTGCCAGGTCCCGCTTCAGCTGTGCCTCTTCGTCGGGCGTGAGCTCGATCATGGGGAGGCGCAGCGGGCCCGCGGGCAGGCCCTGGAGGGTGAGGGCGGCCTTGGTGGTGATGACGCCCTGGGTGCGGAACATGCCGGTGTAGACCGGGAGGAGCCGCTGGTGGATCTCGGTCGCCTTGCGCACGTCGCCGGCGAGGTGGGCCTCCAGGAGAGCGCGCAGCTCGGGGGTGACCACGTGGCCGACGACCGAGACGAAGCCGACCGCGCCGACGGACAGAAGGGGAAGATTCAGCATGTCGTCGCCGGAGTACCAGGCGAGGCCGCTCTGGGCGATGGCCCAGCTGGCGCGGCCCAGGTCGCCCTTGGCGTCCTTGTTGGCGACGATCCGCGGGTGCTCGGCGAGCCGGACGAGCGTTTCGGTGTTGATCGGCACACCGCTGCGGCCCGGGATGTCGTAGAGCATCACGGGGAGCTCGGTGGCGTCGGCGATGGCCGTGAAGTGCCTGAGCAGGCCCTCTTGCGGGGGCTTGTTGTAGTACGGCGTCACGGCGAGGAGGCCGTGGGCGCCGGTCTGCTCGGCGGTGCGGGCCAGCTCAAGGCTGTGGCGGGTGTCGTTGGTGCCGACGCCCGCGACGACGTGGGCCCGGTCTCCGACGGCTTCGAGGACCGCCCTTACGAGGTCGTTTTTCTCCGCGTCGCTGGTGGTCGGGGACTCGCCGGTGGTCCCGTTGACGATCAGGCCGTCGTTGCCCGCGTCCACCAGGTGGGCGGCGAGACGCTGGGCGCCGTCGAGGTCGAGTGCGCCGTCCGCCGTGAACGGCGTGACCATGGCGGTGAGGACCCGCCCGAAGGGGGTCTGCGGAGTGGAGATCGGAGCCATGGGTAACACGCTACTCGCTGCTCAACGCGTGGTGTCCCCTCGGGGGAGGTCAGACGTACAGGAAGAGTAGAACCCGACACTGCCTGCTCGGGGGTTCAAGCAGTGCCGGGTCCGTTTGATCAGCCTAGATGAAATTCTCGAACTGCGGCAATACGGACACTTCGGACGGTGGGCCCGTACATCTGTACTCAAGCCGGTATTCAGGCCTTACGGCGCGACTCGGCCGTTGTTGTTGAAGGCCGCGTAGGTGAGGGGCATGAGCTTGGCCCAGTGGGCTTCCATCTGCTCCCCGACCATCTCGATCTCGCGCTGCGGGAAGGACGGCACCTTCGCGAGCTCGTGCTGCGTACGCAGGCCGAGGAAGTGCATGAGGGAGCGGGCATTGCACGTCGCGTACATCGAGGAGTACAGGCCGACGGGGAGCACCGCGCGGGCGACCTCGCGGGCCACTCCGGCGGCGAGCATCTCCTGGTAGGCGTCATACGCCTGGCGGTAGGAGTCCTCCATCGCGCGGGTCGTGAGCTCCTGCTGCTCCGGGGTGCCCTGGACGAACTCGTACTTGCCGGGGCGGCCCTGCTGGACGAGCTTGCGGGACTCACCGGGGACGTAGAAGACCGGCTCCAGCTCCCTGTAGCGGCCCGATTCCTCGTTGTACGACCATCCGACGCGGTGGCGCATGAACTCGCGGAAGACGAAGATCGGGGCGCTGATGAAGAACGTCATCGAGTTGTGCTCGAAGGGGCTGCCGTGGCGGTCCCGCATCAGGTAGTTGATGAGGCCCTTGGAGCGCTCCGGGTCCTTGCTCAGCTCCTCCAGGGACTGCTCGCCGGCGGTCGAGACACGGGCGGCCCACAGGACGTCGGAGTCGCTGGCGGTGTGCTTCACCAGTTCGACGGTCACTTCGCTGCGGAAGCTGGGCTTCGGGGTCTCTGTGGGGGTGCCATCAGGGGTAACAGTCACCGGCGGGGTCCTTCCATGTACATCGCTCGGGCGCCCCACACTCTACGGGCCGGGGTGACAGTGACGGCCCGCGGCGGTCGGGGGACATTGTTCGGCCGATTCGGGGAAATCGGGCACCAAGCGGCAGTTTTGTACGTCTGTCACTGTAGAAGCCCTAGTACCAGGTCAAAAAAAACAAAGGAGTGCCGCCCCATGTTGCGCCGGCGAGAGTCCGTCCCCTTCGCATTCGTTGCCGAGGCCGACCGATTCCGCAGTAACGTCACCCCTCCGCCCCCCGAACGTCCGAGTGCGTCCCAGATCGCGGGTCGTATGCTCATCGGTTTCACCGTCGTCGCCGGACTGGTGGGATCGCTGCTCTTCGGGGTTCCCGCCCTGGATCCCGCACAGGGCCCGGGTGCGACCCAGAAATCCGAAGCCGCTGAGGGTCGCTGACTCGTCCGGGCCCCCTGAGGTGGCCCGGCGAAGACCTCCTCGGTAGCCTCACCGGGCACAGCCCAATCGAGCGTGCTGGTGAGTGAGGATCAGTCGTGCCCCTGCCTTTCCTGACGGCCGACCGTGCTTTCGAAGTGGCCGGCGAGACTTCCGACGATGTCGCGCTGCCCTTCGACGACCACGATCAATGGCGCAGGCCCTACCGCCCCGGGCCGTGGCGCGTCGGAGCGGCAGCCCTGCTGCTGCTCATGGCGTCCTTCGTTCTGCTGGCGGCGATGATCATTTCCTTTGCCGGTGCGATGCCGGGAGCCGGGATCTGTCTGGGCCTCGGCGTGGTTTTCGTCGCCTGCGCCCTGCGGCTGCTGCGCGTCGGTGCCTGGGTCAGCCGGCACGGCCTGCGGCGCGTGGGCTTCTTCTCGACGACCACGGTGCCGTGGGCCCGGGCCACGGACGTACGCACGGTTCAGCAGCCGGTGCGGTGGCTCGGGCTGCCGCGCACGGTGCAGGGGCAGGCGCTCGTACTCGTGCACCAGAACGGTGAGCGGCTTCAGCTGCTCACCGACCACAACGCGGACTTCCTGTCGCGGGTGGAGGCCTTCGACCGGGCGGCCGACACGGTCGAGGCGTGGGGCGACGAGTACCGGCCCGTCTGAGACGCGGCAGCGCATGGGAAAGGGGGCGTCCGGTCGGACGCCCCCTTTCACATGGGTCTACTTGCCCTCGTGCAGCGCGATCGCCCGCTGCATCGCCTTGCGGGCTCGGGGGGTGTCCCGCGCGTCGTGATAGGCGATCGCGAGACGGAACCAGGAGCGCCAGTCGTCCGGCGCGTCCTCGGTCTCCGCGCGGCGCCGCGCGAAGACCTCGTCGGCCGAGTCGCGGTCGATGCGTCCGGCGGGCGTACGTACCAGCTCGTCCACGGGCAGGCCGCCCTCGGCCTCCAGCTTCGCCGACAGCGCGTCCGCCTTGCGGGCGAACTGCGTGGTGTGCCAGAGGAACCAGACACCGATGGCCGGGAGGATCAGCACGGCGACGCCGAAGGTGACGGTGAGGACGGTCCCTTCCCGGATGAGGAAGTAGCCGCGGCTGCCGGCCAGGACGAAGTAGACGACCAGGACGGCGGCGAGGACGAAGTACGTGATCTTTGCGCGCATGGCTGCTGTTCTGCCGTCAGTTCAGGTCGAGGAAGTTTTCCAGGCCGAAGGTGAGGCCGGGAGTGGTCACCACGCGGCGCGCGCCGAGCAGGATGCCCGGCATGAAGCTGCTGTGGTGCAGGGAGTCGTGACGGATCGTCAGCGTCTCGCCCTCGCCGCCCAGGAGGACTTCCTGGTGGGCGAGGAGACCGCGGAGGCGGATGGCGTGCACGGGTACGCCGTCCACGTTCGCGCCGCGCGCGCCGTCCAGCGCCGTGGTCGTGGCGTCGGGCTGGGGGGCGCTGCCGGCCTCGGCGCGGGCCGCCGCGATGAGCTGGGCGGTGCGGGTGGCCGTACCCGAGGGGGCATCGGCCTTGTTCGGGTGGTGCAGCTCGACGACCTCGACGGACTCGAAGTACGGGGCCGCCTGCTGGGCGAACTTCATGGTGAGGACGGCGCCGATGGAGAAGTTGGGCGCGATGAGCACGCCCGTCTCCGGGGAGGTGTCGAGCCAGGAGCGCAGCTGCGCGAGGCGCTCGTCGGTCCAGCCGGTGGTGCCGACGACCGCGTGGATGCCGTGGCGTACGCAGAAGTCGAGGTTGCCCATCACCGACGCGGGGGTGGTCAGCTCGACCACGACCTGGGCGTCGGCTTCGACGAGGGCTTCGAGCTTGTCGCTCCGGCTCAGCGCCGCGACCAGCTCCATGTCCTCCGCGGCCTCGACGGCCCGTACGGCCTCGGAGCCGATACGGCCCTTCGCACCGAGAACGGCCACGCGCAGCTTGCTCATTGCTTGCTTCTTTCTGTCTGACGTCTCTAGGCGACTGATTCGTGCAGGCGGTCTGCCTGCTTGTCCTTCAGCGGGCCGATGACCGACAGCGAGGGACGGTGGCCCAGGACTTCGGCGGCCACCTCCCGTACGTCATCGGGCGTCACTGCCGCCATCCGGGCGAGCATGTCGTCCACCGAGATGTGATCGCCCCAGGCCAGCTCGCTCTTGCCGATGCGGTTCATGAGCGCGCCGGTGTCCTCCAGGCCGAGGACCGTGGAGCCGGAGAGCTGGCCGACGGCGCGGTCGATCTCCTCGTCGGGCAGACCGTCCGCGGCGACCTTTTCGAGCTCGTCGCGGCAGATCTTGAGTACGTCGTGGACCTGGGCGGGCCGGCAGCCCGCGTACACGCCGAAGAGGCCGCAGTCGGCGAAGCTGGAGGTGTACGAGTACACGCTGTACGCCAGGCCGCGCTTCTCCCGTACCTCCTGGAAGAGGCGGGAGGACATGCCGCCGCCGAGAGCGGTGTTGAGTACGCCCATCGCCCAGCGGCGGTCGTCGGTGCGGGACAGGCCCGGCATGCCGAGGACGACGTGCGCCTGCTCGGTCTTGCGGTTCAGGTGCTCGACGCGGCCGGCGGTGCGGATGATGCGGGAGCCGTCGCGCGGGTCGAGCGGGACCGCGTCCGTACGGGACAGGGCGCCGGCGCGCTCGAAGGCCTTGCGGACCTGGCGTACGACCGTGGCGTGATCCACGTTGCCGGCGGCCGCGACGACCAGGTGCGTCGGGTCGTAGTGCTTCTTGTAGAAGCGGCGGATGCGGTCCGCGGACAGCGCCTCGACGGTGTCGACGGTGCCGAGGACCGGGCGGCCCAGCGGGGTGCCGCCGAACATCGTCCTGGCGAACAGGTCGTGGACGACGTCGCCCGGGTCGTCCTCGGTCATCGCGATCTCTTCGAGGATGACGCCGCGCTCGGCGTCGACGTCCTCGGTCCTGATCAGGGACCCCGTCAGCATGTCGCAGACGATGTCGATGGCGAGGGGGAGGTTGGTGTCCAGGACACGTGCGTAGTAGCACGTGTACTCCTTCGCCGTGAAGGCGTTCATCTCGCCGCCGACCGCGTCGATCGCGGAGGAGATGTCGAGGGCACTGCGCTTCTCGGTGCCCTTGAAGAGGAGGTGCTCCAGGTAGTGCGTGGCGCCGTTCAGGGTGGGCGTCTCGTCGCGCGAGCCGACGTGTGCCCAGATGCCGAAGGTGGCGGAGCGTACGGAGGGCAGGGTCTCGGTGACGATCCGCAGGCCGCCGGGGAGGGTGGTCCTGCGGACGGTGCCGATGCCGTTCTGGCCCTTGAGCAGTGTTTGGGTACGGGCGACGGCCCGCCCCTCCGAAGAGGTGCGGGCCGTCGTCACGGAACTACGGGATGTCACTGGTCGGCGTCGGCCTTCTGGTCGGCGTCGGTGCCCTCTTCGCCCTCGATCACGGGGACGAGGGAGAGCTTGCCGCGGGAGTCGATCTCGGCGATCTCGACCTGGACCTTCGCGCCCACACCGAGGACGTCCTCGACGTTCTCCACACGCTTGCCACCGGCGAGCTTGCGGATCTGCGAGATGTGCAGCAGACCGTCCTTGCCGGGCATCAGGGAGACGAACGCACCGAAGGTGGTGGTCTTGACGACCGTACCCAGGTAGCGCTCGCCGACCTCCGGCATGGTCGGGTTCGCGATCGCGTTGATCGTCGCGCGGGCCGCCTCGGCCTGCGAGCCGACCTGGGCACCGATGTAGATGGTGCCGTCGTCCTCGATCGTGATGTCCGCGCCGGTGTCCTCCTGGATCTGGTTGATCATCTTGCCCTTGGGGCCGATGACCTCACCGATCTTGTCCACGGGGATCTTGACGGTGATGATCCGCGGGGCGTTGGGGGACATCTCGTCCGGCGTGTCGATCGCTTCCATCATCACGTCGAGGATGTGGAGGCGGGCGTCGCGGGCCTGCTTGAGGGCCGCGGCCAGGACGGAGGCCGGGATGCCGTCCAGCTTGGTGTCGAGCTGGAGGGCGGTGACGAATTCCTTCGTACCGGCGACCTTGAAGTCCATGTCACCGAACGCGTCCTCGGCACCGAGGATGTCGGTGAGGGCGACGTAGTGCGTCTTGCCGTCGATCTCCTGCGAGATCAGGCCCATGGCGATACCGGCGACGGGGGCCTTGAGGGGCACACCGGCGTTCAGCAGCGACATGGTGGAGGCGCAGACCGAGCCCATGGACGTCGAGCCGTTGGAGCCGAGAGCCTCGGACACCTGACGGATCGCGTACGGGAACTCCTCGCGCGTCGGCAGCACCGGCACCATTGCACGCTCGGCGAGCGCGCCGTGGCCGATCTCGCGGCGCTTGGGCGAGCCCACGCGGCCGGTCTCACCGACGGAGTACGGCGGGAAGTTGTAGTTGTGCATGTAGCGCTTGCGGGTCACCGGGGAAAGGGTGTCCAGCTGCTGCTCCATGCGGAGCATGTTGAGGGTGGTGACGCCCAGGATCTGGGTCTCGCCACGCTCGAACAGCGCTGAGCCGTGCACGCGCGGGATGGCCTCGACCTCGGCGGCGAGCGTACGGATGTCCGTGACGCCACGGCCGTCGATGCGGACCTTGTCCTTGATGACGCGCTCGCGCACCAGGTGCTTGGTCAGCGCGCGGTACGCACCCGAGATCTCCTTCTCGCGGCCCTCGAAGGCCGGGAGCAGCTTCTCGGCCGCGATCTCCTTGATGCGGTCGAGCTCGTTCTCACGGTCCTGCTTGCCGGCGATGGTGAGCGCCTGCGTGAGCTCAGACTTGACGGCGGCGGTCAGCGCCTCCAGCACGTCGTCCTGGTACTCGAGGAAGACCGGGAACTCGCCGGTGGGCTTGGCAGCCTTGGCGGCGAGGTCCGACTGGGCCTTGCAGAGGACCTTGACGAACGGCTTCGCGGCCTCGAGACCGGCGGCGACGATCTCCTCGGTCGGAGCCTCGGCGCCGTCCGCGACGAGCTGGATCGTCTTCTCGGTGGCCTCGGCCTCGACCATCATGATCGCGACGTCGCCGTCCTCCAGGACGCGACCGGCGACGACCATGTCGAAGACGGCGTCCTCGAGCTCGGTGTGCGTCGGGAACGCGACCCACTGGCCCTTGATCAGGGCGACACGGGTGGCGCCGATCGGGCCGGAGAAGGGCAGGCCCGCCAGGATCGTGGAGCAGGAGGCGGCGTTGATCGCGACCACGTCGTACAGGTGGTCGGGGTTGAGCGCCATGATCGTCTCGACGATCTGGATCTCGTTGCGCAGGCCCTTCTTGAAGGAGGGGCGCAGCGGGCGGTCGATCAGGCGGCAGGTGAGGATCGCGTCCTCGGAGGGCCGGCCCTCACGACGGAAGAAGGAGCCGGGGATCTTGCCGGCTGCGTACATCCGCTCCTCGACGTCCACCGTCAGGGGGAAGAAGTCGAGCTGGTCCTTGGGCTTCTTCGAAGCGGTGGTGGCCGACAGCACCATGGTGTCGTCGTCCAGGTACGCCACGGCGGAGCCGGCGGCCTGCTTGGCCAGGCGGCCCGTCTCGAAGCGGATGGTGCGGGTGCCGAAGGAACCGTTGTCAATGACGGCCTCGGCGTAGTGGGTCTCGTTCTCCACTAGCGTTATCTCCGATACTTTTCGTCTTTCGTCCCATACGCCCGTGTGGCGGAGGGACGGTGGCGGAGAAGCGCTTCTGCTGCGGGGCCGGTCTTCGATCGAAGACCCCGGGGTCGTTGTGCTCCGGGGGCCACTACCGAGGACCGGCGGCGGGGAAGCCGCTTCTCGCTCGTGTTCTGTGTTTCGTTGTACGACCAGACTACTGAGCGTCCGGTACGTCTCGCACGTACAGCAAAGGGAGCGGTCCCCTAGAAGTGGGGTACCGCTCCCTTCACGACGTCCGTCTTACTTGGCGCCGCCGGCCGCGCCACGGCGGATGCCGAGGCGGTCGACCAGGGCACGGAAGCGCTGGATGTCCTTCTTGGCCAGGTACTGCAGCAGGCGGCGACGCTGGCCGACCAGGATCAGCAGACCACGACGGGAGTGGTGGTCGTGCTTGTGCAGCTTCAGGTGCTCGGTCAGGTCCGAGATCCGGCGCGAAAGCATGGCGACCTGGACCTCGGGGGAGCCGGTGTCGCCTTCCTTCTGGGCGAACTCGGTCATGATCTGCTTCTTCGTAGCGGCGTCGAGCGGCACGCGTACTCCTCTTGGTCTTCGTATGGCCATCGAGTGCCCCAGGTCGAATTCTCTGGGGAGCTTCCGTTACTCGGGAGGCGGGATCCGCTGGGCGCAGCCTCCGGGTGTCCGGAGGCGCATACACAAGCGGCCGTCATGCAGCTTACCAGCCCGGTCAGGAGGTCAGTGCACGGGCCGGGCGTCCTGGTTACGATCCCTGTGCGGATACCGGCAGCGCGAGCAGTGCATCGCCATGCGTGACGAAGACCCGGTTGCCGCTCCCGGCCATCCCGTAGGAGCCGGCGTCGGCGGGCAGGGGATACGTCCAGGACCGCCGGCGGCTGTCGTGGGCCATGGCCCACACGCCCATGTCGTCGCTGCTGGACCGGATTGTGTTGATGACACACACATCGTTGCCCTGAAAGGCTACCGGGCTGTGGATGAAGTACCCCTCGGCCGATTTCCACAGCTCGGTCCCGTCATCGGCGCTATAACCCATGACATGCGGCCCCGCAGTGGCATAGACCGTCTTCCCGCGGACAACGGGAGGGCCCGCGGGCTGGGTCTTTCCACCGGAGACCTCGGTCTTTGCCCACTGCTCCGTGCCGTCGGCGATACTACGAGCGGTCAGGGTCGTGCCGTTGATGTAAACGGTCCGTCCAGAGACCACCGGACGGAGCTTCTCCTCGTCGGCAGTGGCCTGGTTCGGGATATCCCATACATGGCGACCGTTGCCGGAGTCGACGGCGATGACGGCACCTGAGTCTGTGGTGACGACCAAACGGCCTTGTGCCGCGATGCCTATCGGCCGTCTCTCCTTTTCGAGATCCACCTTGGCGTGCGCCGTCCAGCGGGTCGTGCCGTCGGAACGGCTGATGCTGCGCAGGCGGCCGTCCTTGGTGGCGACGTACACGGCTGTGTCGTCCGCGGCGATGACGGTCCTGGCTCCTGCCGCTGGCGCTGTCCACCTGGGATCACCTGTGGAGGCGACGAACGTCATCAGTGCCCCCTTGGCATCAACGGCTGCGACAAGCGCGTCCGACAAGGAGAGGATCCCGGCGGCTGCGTCAGCCTCGGGCGCCGTCCAGCGAAGCTTTCCGTCCACGACGCTGTGAGCGGTGATACCCCCGTTCTTGGCGCCGAGGACTATGACGTCGCGTACGGGCCGAAAAATCGGCGATTCCTTGGAGAGCACCGCCAGCGGCCCCCACAAGGGGGTGGCCTTCCCGCCCGCGGCTGACAGAACCTGCGCCTCCGGGATCTTGGCGGCGGGCGGCAGGGCGAACGCGTCGGGCCGCTGACGTTCTCGCAGCCACCAAGCCGCTGAACCGCCGCCGGCCACGACTGCTGTGCCGCCGACCGCGAGCGTGGTGAGCAGGCGACGCCGCGACATGCGCCGAGCGGTGCCGGTTCCAGAAACGGCCGTGGTCAGCTGGTGAACCGTGCGCTCGCGCTGCTTGATGTCGGTGGCCACAGGGCCGTGGCGCCAGACGCGGTCCGCACCACGGGGCGGGGCGAAGGCTGTTGCCATCTGGCCCGGAGTGGGCCTGAAGGCAGGGTCCTTGGCGAGGCATGGCGCGATGAGCGGCTCAAGTCGCGCAGGTATGCGGCCCAGTTGAGGCTCGCCATGTACGACCTCGTACTGCACGGCCGCGACATGGCCGCCGTCGAATGCCGGGCATCCGCTGGCCGCGTACACCAGGACGGCTCCCAGTGAGAACACATCGGCGGGCGGGCCGACGCGCCGGCCCAGCGCCTGCTCGGGGGCGCCGTAGCCGGGCGTGACCGGTACCTGGCCGGTTGTGGTGAGGGTGAGGCCGTGCTCGGGGCGGGCGATGCCGAAGTCGATGATGCGGGGACCGACTGAAGTCAGCACGATGTTGGCAGGCTTGAGGTCACGGTGGACCAGGCCTGCCGCGTGAATGTCCACCAGCGTGCGGGCGAGTGCGGTGGCCAGAGCGCGCACGGCCGTCTCGTCGAAGGGCCCGTGGGCATCGACGGCCTGGTCAAGGGTCGGCCCGGTCAGGAACTCAGTGGCCATCCACGGCCGCCCGCCTTCGGTCTGGGCGACAAGGACGCGTGCCACACCTGTACTCGTGACGGCTTGTGCCATGTGGGCCTCACGGACGAAGCGCTGAGCGAGGTTCTGATCGTGGGCGAGCTCGGGTCTGAGGACCTTCACCGCGGCCGTGGCACCTGCGCGGTCCTGCCCGAAATACACCTTGCCCATGCCGCCTTCGCCCAGTACGCCGTGGAGACGGTAGGGGCCGAGCCGGAGGGGGTCGCCGGTACCGAGGGGGTCCATGGGGGAAGCTGCCTTCTCTGGGGGTCAGTCAAGGGGGTAGCAGGCGATGAACTCTTCGCCCATGCCGACGATCCTGCTGGCATCGTCGACGACGGACTCGTAGGCGAAGAAGCGGTCCTCTGTGGACTTGTACGACCGGCTGGTCCTGCCCGTCTTGATGTCGATGATCCTGAGATGCCCGGGGCCCTTGCTGTAGACGTTCCGATAACCGGCCAGGGGCGGAGCGGCGAGGTCCGCGTCCGCGCCCCGGCCGCCCTTCTCCTCCCACTGCAGCTCTCCGGTGCGCGAGTCGACAGCCACAACGCCGAGCCCCTCCTCGACGGCGTACACGGCACTGTCTGTGACCGTTGGGGGCCCTGTACGGCGGGATCGTCCGTTACCGAAGTTCCATACCTCTTTGCCGTCAATCAGGCTCAAGGCTCGCAGGGCTCCCGTAGGCGGATAGACGTGCATGCCACCATCGACCGCCAACTTGCCCCGGACGTCCTCCGGTTCGGAGACCGCCAGCGGCTGCTCCCAGCGGACGTTCCCGGTACGGCTGTCACGCACCGAAAGCCTGACCTTGCCGTCCGAGGTCTCCTGCAGCAGCACGAGGGCCTCGCCTTCGACCCGCGAGTCGAGGAAATGCAGTCGCAGCGTTGTGCCGGGCCGTCGCGGCAGAGGCCGACGCCAGATTATCTGGAGCGTGTGGGTGTCGACAGCCAGGAGGAACCAGGACTGGTCGCGACTGAAGCCGATGCCTTCCCCCGACTTCTTCCCCTGTCCGGCAGCGAGATAGACGACGCCATCCTCGGCGCACAGCAGCTGCGTTCCCGGGAGACTGCCGTTGAAGTCCTCGAACTTGACGAGGGCAGGGTCCAGGGATCCCCCGACGGGGTCGAAAGACTTGATCCTGAGGGCCCCGTCGGCGGACGGGGGCAGTTCGCACCAGTGCACCCGCTCCAGCTCGACGACGCACTGGTGCGACGGGGCCTTACTGAGGGAAGGAAACTCGACCCCACCGCGCTCGGCATCGATGAAACGCACGCCGTTGTCATCCGCTACGACAATCCATCCACCGTAGGTGAGAGGAACCGGCGGCACGATCGTGGCTTTCGAGGTGCTGATCGCGATTCGCCACAGCGAGTCTCCCTTCGCTGCCGCCGAAGCACTGGACGTAGCGCCGTCATTCGGCGTGCCCGTGCCGCCGCTCTTGGTACTCCGCCGCCCGAGCCAGGCCCAGGCGCCCGTGCCGGCCGCGGTTACCCCGAGAACTGAGCCTCCGCCCAGCGCCAGTAGCTTGCGGCGGGACAAGGAGGGTGGCACGGGGTCCGTCGACGGCTCCGGCAGCGTGTCCGCCGGAGGCAGGAGGCGGTGCGGCTGGACGTGCCAGACTTCTGCCGCTCGGCGGGTGATCTCGGTGAGCAGAATTTCCGGGAGGTGCTCGGCGAAGCCGGGGCCGGCTGTGCCGGTGGACAGCTGGGCCGCGAGTTCCGCTGTCGTAGGACGGTCCGCCGGGGCCTTGCTCAGGCCGCGAGCCAGTACCGCGGCCAGGGCTTCGAAGACACCTGTCAGATCCGGGTCGGCGTAGCGCACGCGATACAGCAGGTCCGCCGGCTGACCCGAGCCGAACGGACCGTGGCCCGTTGCCGCGTGGACCAGGACGCCCGCCAGGGCGAAAACATCGCCCGCCGAGGTGTGTTCCTGGCCCGTTGCCTGCTCCGGGGACATGAAGGCAGGGGTGCCCGCCGCTGCGCCGATACGGGTGAGACGGTCGTCGCCTGTCGCGCGGGCGATGCCGAAGTCGATGACCTTGGGGCCGTCGGCGGTGAGCATGATGTTGGACGGCTTGAGGTCGCGGTGGACCACCTCAGAGGCGTGAAGTTGGGCCAGCGCCTGGCACAGAGCGACGCCCAGGGCGCGTACCGCCGACTCGGGGAAGGACCCGGCGAGCACGACCGCGTCGTCCAGCGGTGGGCCCAGGATGTACTCCGTTGCCAGCCAGGGCGTATCGGACAGCGGATCCGCGTCGAATACCTGGGCGCCGTGTACGCCGCCGATAACGCGGGCCGCGTCGACTTCGAGCCGGAAGCGGGTGCGGAACGCGGGATCGGTGGCGATGCGGGCGTGCATGGTCTTGAGCGCGGCGGTGCGGCCGGATGACGACCGGGCGAGGTAGACAGTTCCCATGCCGCCGCTGCCCAGGCGGGCCATGAGGCGGTAGGCGCCGAGCTGGTGCGGGTCGTCGTGGGTGAGTGGGGAGAACATCGGCCGTCAGTCCAGGGCGCTAGGGGTGAGAGTGCGGGTGCGCGTGGGAAGTTCGGCGGCGAGGATCTCCGCCGACTGGCGGGCCAGGGCGGCGACGACGCGGGCGGGCAGGAGGACCGGGGCAGCGGTGTCCAGAACGGTGGCCTGAGGCGTCGCGGGATTCGCGGTCGTCGCGCCCGACGTCAGGTCGGTGAGGATCTGGTATGCCTGCGGGCGCGCTGCGGCATCGGGGGCCAGACACGCCGTGATCAACCCGCACAGGGAGGCGGGGAGTTGCTCGCGCTGGGGGGCAGTGTGACCAGTGCTCGCATACGAGAGCACTGCTCCCAGGGCGTATACGTCGCCGGGTGGGCGGGGACGACCCCCCTGGGCCTGCTCCTGGGCGAGACTGCCGGGGTCCAACCCCGGGAGGCCCGCGCGCTGTTCCCCGTCCGGGGCTGCCGAACGCACCGCTCCGAAGCAGCCCAGGCGCGGGCCTTCCGCGCTGAGCAGCACAGCGGAAGGGGACAACCCGGCGTGCACCACACCCTGCGCGTGCGCCGTGGTCAGCAATTCGGCCAGGGCCGTGCCCAAGGAACGTACGCAGGGCTCCGGAAGCGGACCGCCATGAGCTTCCAGGCCAGAGGTCAGCGGGAGCGCGGGGACGTACGGAGTCGTATGCCAGGGGAAGCCCGCCGTGCCGCCGACCTCCGAGACCGGCCACAGACCGGGGACGGAGATGCGGCGGGCACTCTCCGCCTCGATCGACCAGCGGGTCGGGTCAGTGCCGATGTGCGGGACGCAGGCCACGACCGTGCGGTCCCCGTCCAGGGTGCGCGCGATGTAGCGGCGCTCCGGGACGGCCCGTTCCGCGCTCTCCGCATCGAGCCGCGCCAGAGTGATGTACGGCCCGATCTGTGGCGGGTCGTCCTGGCGTAGGCGTTCCATGCGTGAATCCCCCTCGGACGACGAGTCCCCCTCGCCTCGCCGGAGAGCGAGGGGAGGGGGAACGTGTGCGTGCGCTGCTTGGTGAAGGTGCGGGCGCCGGTGCGGGTCAGACGCCGCCTCGGACCTGGGCGTACACGTCGAGGACCGCGAGGCAGATCGGGATCAGGGAGAGCAGGACCAGCGAGTCGGCGAGGTCGAGCATGCGGCCCCAGAAGGGGGACAGGCCCTTGTTCGGAACGATCAGGGCGATCGCGATCAGGAGCATCGCACCGACGGCGACCGAGGCACCGAGCCACAGGGTTCGTACGTCGATGCCCGCGGAGTTGCCTCCGGCCAGGTCCACGAGGATCTGGGTCGGGGGCGAGATCGCGAGGCCGAGGATCAGCAGGCCGGTCGTGAGGACGCCGGCCACCAGCAGGCAGGTGACCTGCGCGGTGTAGCGGAACAGGCGCGCCCGGAGCATCGCGGCCAGCGCGGTGACCAGGGCCATCAGCTGGGCCCAGCTGCTGTCGCTGAAGCCGAGTACCGCGCCGCCCGCGCCGAGGATGACGACGGCGCAGCCGCCGACGAGGCCGAGCAGCAGTTCGTGGCCGCGGCTGGTCTGGGCGACGATGCGCTGTACGTCGACGGCCTCGAGGTTGCCCTCCTGGCCCTCGCGGCGGGCCCTGGCCAGGTCCTCCGGGTTGCGGAAGCCGATCGGCAGCTTCGCGAAGCGGGCCGACCAGCCCGGCAGGAAGCCGACGACCGCCAGCCCGACGACCGAGGTGACGGCCGCGATCTCACGGGGCTGCGCCTCGGTGAGCACTCCGCCGAACGCGGCGAACGTACCGATGGCCGCCGCCAGCGCCGCGGCGACGAACGGGGCGTCTCCCTGCGGCAGCAGCATGATCAGTACGACGGAGAAGAGAAGGACGGCCACGCAGCCGACCAGGAACTGCAGCCTGCCCGGGCCTTCACCCGCGTCCTGCCCAATGACACCGGAGCCTGCGATGAGCGCGTGCGGCAGTGCGGCGATGCCCAGGGCCACGGCGGAAGCTCTGTCGTCGTACACCCGGCCGCGTACACCGGCGAGAGCCGTCAGAGCCAGCGCGACCACACCGGCGACGATGCCCTGGAGGCCGTGCATGTCGTGCCGCAGCGGGTCCGCGAACCAGAACACGAAGCCGAGCATCGTCAGGAGGAGTACTCCTGAGATCAGACCCGCGACCCGCATCAGGTTGTCGTTCCAGCCGCGGAGATCCTGCTTGACGGCGGTGGCTACCGCGTCGACCACGTCGTCGTGAACGGCCGGCGGCAGCGAATCGGCGAACGTGCGCAGCAGCAGCACCTCGCCGTCCCTGACGCGGTGCTCGAGCAACGAACGGCTCGCGTCGAGCACATGGCCGTCGCGGCGTACGAGGTGGTAGCCGGCAAGGGTGCCGTCGGACTGGACCATGCCCGAGAGCCTGATGATCTCCGGATAGATGTCCTGGATCGGCAGGTCCTCCGGCAGCGCCACATCGATACGACTGTCCGGAGCTGCGACGGTGACTCGGCAGAAACCCGTCGATGTGCCCGTGCTCACCTGGTAGTTCCCCCTGCTAGACAAGCTTCTTTACGTCGCTCGTACGACGCGGAGCGCCACCTTATCGTCCGGTGCGGGGGGCACAGGTCCCGCCTCCCTCATTCCTCCTCGCACTCCCCCGCATCTCCACGCTCCTGCCTCCCGGCGGTCTCATACGTGACAGTAGGATCAGCGGCTGTGCCTGCCTGCTCTTCGGGCCGGGGGCCCGGGGGTTGCACCCGGGAAGACACAGCAATCGCGAAGGATGAGTGCATCGGTGAGCGTCGTCATCATCAAACGGCAGCCGCGGATCCAGCCGCCTGCTGTCCCGGACGGCGAGGTGAAACTGGAGACGCCGCCCGAGATTCCGCGGGAGGGCGACGACGGTGTGCTGATGAGCCTGCTGCCGATGATGGGCATGCTGGGTTCTGTCGGCTTCTTCTTCATGCCCAACCTGCCGTCCTATATGCGGGTGGTGGGCGGGCTGATGCTCGCCTCGACCCTCGCCATGGGCATCGCCCAGTTCGCCAAGTCCCGCCAGGGCGGCGGTGCGGGCATGGCGCAGGACCGGCGTGACTACTTCCGCTATCTCGAGCAGGTCCGCAAGGACGTGCACAAGACCGCTGAACTCCAGCGGCGTACACAGCTTTTCCAGCACCCGGACCCGGACCAGCTGTGGGCCCTCGCCGCCGACGGCAAACGGCTGTGGGAACGGCGCCCGACCGACGCCGACTTCGCGTCCGTACGCATGGGTCTCGGCAACCAGCAGCTGGCAACTCCGCTCGCCGCACCGGAGACCGCGCCCAAGGAGGAGCTGGAGCCGCTGACCGCCGCGGCCATGAAGGCGTTCCTCGACGCGCACGGAAGTCTGGCCGACCTGCCGGTGTCGGTTTCGCTGCGCGCCTTCTACCACGTGGTGCTGGCCGGGGACAGTGACACGGTGTACGGCAATGCCCGCGCGGCCATTGCCCAGCTCGCGACGCTGCACTCGCCCGAGGACCTGATGGTCGCCGTGGTCGCGCACCCCTCCGCCGCGTCGGACTGGGACTGGATCAAGTGGCTGCCGCACAGCCAGCACCCGAAGGCCAAGGACGGGGCGGGCTCGGCCCGGCTCCTCTTCGACGACCTCGGTGAGCTGGAGGAGGCGCTGGAGGACCAGCTGGCCGACCGGCCGCGCTGGAACCGCGACGCGAACCCGGTGTACGACCAGCCGCACCTGATCGTGGTGCTCGACGGCGGCACCGTACCGCCGGACTCGGGACTCGCCGGCACGGAAGGGCTTCAGGGCGTCACGTTCCTGGAGATCTCGCCCGGGGAGCTGGAGGACGAGCTGCGGGGCAACCTGACGGCGTATCTGAAGCCGAACAAGCTTCAGCTGTACGTCGGGCACGAGTCGGCGTACAGCGGCAAGCCGGATGTGCTGAGCCAGGAGCAGGCCGATTCGCTGGCGAGGCAGCTCGCCGCCTTCCGGGTCGGTACGGCGGAGGAGGGCGAACCTCTGCTGTCGAACCTGGACTTCACGGATCTGATGGGCATCGGCGACGCCGGCTCCGTCGACGTCTCGCGCACCTGGCGTCCGCGCACGCTGCACGAGCGGCTGCGCGTACCGATCGGTGTCGGTGAGAACGGCGAGCCGGTCATGCTCGACCTCAAGGAGGCCTCGCAGGAGGGCATGGGCCCGCACGGCCTGTGTGTCGGAGCGACCGGTTCCGGTAAGTCCGAGGTGCTGCGTACGCTCGTACTCGGCCTCGCGGTGACGCACTCCTCGGAGACGCTGAACTTCATCCTCGCGGACTTCAAGGGTGGTGCCACCTTCGCCGGCATGGTGGACATGCCGCACACCGCGGCCGTCATCACCAACCTGGCGGACGACCTCACGCTCGTCGACCGTATGCGTGACTCGATCATGGGTGAGATGCAGCGCCGCCAGGAGCTGCTGCGTACGGCCGGCAACTACGCCAACATCCACGACTACGAGAAGGCGCGGGCGGCCGGTGCCGCACTTGAGCCGCTGGCTTCGCTGGTGATCGTGCTCGACGAGTTCTCCGAACTGCTCACGGCTAAGCCCGACTTCATCGACATGTTCATCCAGATCGGCCGCATCGGCCGTTCGCTGGGTGTGCACCTGCTGCTTGCCTCGCAGCGCCTGGAGGAGGGCAAGCTGCGCGGGCTCGACACCTATCTGTCGTACCGGATCGGTCTGCGTACGTTCTCCGCCGCCGAGTCGCGTACGGCGATCGGTGTGCCGGACGCCTACCACCTGCCGTCGATTCCCGGCTCCGGCTATCTGCGGTACGACACCGACACCATGGTCCGCTTCAAGGCGGCGTACGTGTCGGGGGCGTACCACGGTGAGGGTCCGTCGCGGGTGCACCGCTCGACTCAGCTGCGGCCCGCGCTCTTCACGGCGCAGCACGTGGCGCTGCCGCCGCAGCCGGTGATCGAGGAGCCGGAGGCCGACAACCGGATCGACGACGCGCTTGCCGACACCGTCCTGGACGTCATCGTCGCCAAGATGGAGAACCAGGGGCCGCCCGCCCACCAAGTGTGGCTGCCGCCGCTGGAGGAGGCGCCTTCGCTGGAGCAGCTCCTGCCGGCGCTGGCGGTCACGGCGGAGCGCGGTCTGACGGCGCCCGAGTACACCGCGCTCGGCCGGCTCAATGTGCCGGTCGGTCTGGTGGACAAGCCGTTCGAGCAGCGACGCGACGTGCTGTACCGGGACTTCGCGGGCGGTGCGGGCCACGGTCTGTTCATCGGTGGTCCGCAGTCCGGCAAGTCGACTCTGCTGCGCACGCTCATCTCGTCCTTCGCGTTTACTCACACGCCGAGCGAAGTGCAGTTCTACTGCCTGGACTTCGGCGGTGGCGGTCTGATCGCGATGGAGGATCTGGCGCACGTGGGTGGAGTGGCCAACCGGCTCGACGGCGAGAAGGTACGTCGTACGGTCAGCGAGGTCGAGGGCATCCTCAACGCGCGCGAGGAGTACTTCCGCGCGAACAACGTCGACTCCATCCAGACCTACCGTCAGCGGCGGGCGGCCGGGCAGCTGCCCGACCAGCCGTGGGGTGACGTCTTCCTCGTCATCGACGGGTGGGCGACCTTCAAGACGGACTACGAGATGCTCGAGGCGTCCATCACCGACATGGCGATGCGCGGGCTCGGCTTCGGCGTACACGTGATTCTGACGGCGAGCCGCTACACCGAGGTGCGGCCCGCGCTCAAGGACATGCTGCAGAACCGCATCGAGCTGCGGCTAGGTGACCCGACGGAGTCGGAGATCGACCGCAAGGTGGCACAGAACGTGCCCGCGTCCGTGCCGGGCCGTGGTGTGACCACGGACAAGCTGCACTTCATGACCGCGCTGCCGCGGGTCGACGGCTCTTCGGAGACGGAGGACCTGGCGGAGGCCACGGCCGTACTCATCCGGGGCATCAACGAGAACTGGCAGGGCAACCCGGCTCCGGCCGTGCGGCTGCTGCCGAGGATCATGGAGGCGGACCGGCTGCCGAAGGGCTTCGAGCACCCGGAGCGGGGTATCGCCTTCGGTATCGACGAGTCGGCGCTCGCGCCGGTCTTCATCGACTTCGAGACGGACCCGCACTTCATCGTGTTCGGTGAGAGCGAGTCCGGAAAGTCGTCGGTGCTGCGGCTGCTCATCAAGCAGATCACCGAGCGCTACACGCCCGACCAGGCGAAGATCGTCATGGGTGACTACCGCCGCGCACACCTGGAGGCCGTACCGGACTCGCACCTGTCCCGCTACTGCGCTTCGGCGCCCGCGCTGACGGAGACGCTGGAGGGTCTGGCGGGCTCGCTCAGCCGTCGGATGCCGGGTCCGGATGTCACGCCGGAGCAGCTGAGGAACCGGAGCTGGTACAACAGCCCGGACGCGTACGTCATCATCGACGACTACGACCTGGTGGCCACCGGCATGAACCCGCTGTCGCCGCTGGTGGAGTATCTGCCGTACGCCCGTGACGTGGGCCTGCACGTGATCATCGCGCGCTCGGCGGGCGGCGCGAGCCGGTCGCTGTACGAGCCGGTGATGCAGCGTCTGCGGGAGCTCGGGGCGCAGGGTCTGGTGATGTCCGGCGACCGGTCGGAGGGTGCGCTGCTCGGCAACATCACGCCGTCGCAGCTGCCGCCGGGGCGTGGGTACTTCCACACGCGGCGGCGCAGTGGGCAGATGGTGCAGACGGGTTGGCTGCCGCCGCGGTTCTGACCTGTTCGGTTGTACGCATGTGTGTGAGGGGCGGCGCCTGGTGGGCGCCGTCCCTCTCGCGTTTTTCTTGGAAGGAGTGTGGCGCGGGCGCTAGGCTGACGCTGCGACAGACGTGCGAGCGTGGGGGGTAGTTGCAGGTGGGGGACGACACGATGAGGACCGATGCGTCGGTGCTCAAGGGCGAGGGCTTCCACATGTTCGAGGTGGGCCAGGACTATGCCAAGGCCGCGAAGGCACTGTTCGAGGGACTGAACGCCATCGAGGGCAAGTCGGGCAAGACTCCGCCGTGGGGCGACGACGAGTTGGGCGAGCACTTTGGCGTCGTCTACGAAGGTCTGCGCGACGGTATGAAGGACTCGATGCCCAGCCTCGCGAAGCGGATCGCTGGTATGGGCCTGAAGTTCACCGCGATGGGCGTGCGGCACGAGAAGCACGAGATCGAAGAAGACGCGAAGTACGCGGCGCTCACCGCGCAGCACGATGCCGACGGCGGCGCGAAGGTGAACAACTTCAAGTCGGTCTGACGACGTTGCGGCCTTTAGGCACCCCTGCGACAGGGTTGTAACAGGAACCCTCTCGAGTTGCTCCGGTGATGGTCAGTAAGCTCTGGGGACGGCTGCACTGCGTGTGATTCCCCTTGTCGTTGGGGGGCGTTGTGCGGCGGTTGCCTATCGGGGGTGTGGCGCGCTGTGGCGATGATGTTGCCGGACGAGGTCGAGTGGGTCCTGGAGATGCTCGGCTACAGGTGGCCGACAGCGAATGAGGACTTGCTCAGAGACTCCGCCGCGTTGTGGCGCCAGTTCGGTGACGACGCCCAGAAGCTGCACATACGGGCGAATACCAGCGCTCAGACCGTGGTCGCGCACAACGCGGGCGAGTCCATCGACGCGTTCACCACGCACTACAAGAAGTTCTCCGACGGCGGCTCGGACGGCTACCTCGCCAACGCCGCGGAAGCCGCGTACGTCATCGCGGCCACCTTTGAGGCCGCGGCGTTTCTGGTGGAGTTCGCGAAGTGGGCGGTCATCGTCCAACTCATCGCGCTGGCCATCCAGATCGCCGCCGCCGCTGCCGCGTCCGTCGTCACCTTCGGCCTCTCCGCTGCCGCCGGCATGGCAGCCACGCAACTGACCCGCGTGGCCGTACGCCGTATCCTCGACGCACTCAAAGACGCGCTGATGCAGGCCATCATCGAGATGATGAAGGAACCCGCCGTATCGGCGGTCCAGGCCATGGTCACCGACCTGGTCAAGCAGTCCGTCAACGTCGGCTTCGGGACCCAGGAAGGCTTCGACCTCAGCAAGACCGTCTCGGCCGGCGCCCAGGGCGGATGGGAAGCCATCAAGCAGTCCCCGCAGACGTTCGCCGAGGGCGTGCGCGACGGCCTGGGCAGGAAGGCCGGCAGCAGCATCCGCGACGGCATCGACAGCGGCTACAACAGCAGCAGGGATGCCTACAACAACCGCAACAACCCTGCGGCGGGCAACAACAGCGGTGACGGCACCAATAGCAACAGCGGCGACGGAGACGACAGTTCGGGGGACACTGACTCGTCGAACACCTCGGACTCGTCAAACACCTCGGACTCCTCCAGCTCGGACTCGTCGACGACCTCACGTGCGAACGCCAACACGGGCAACACCAACATCGGCGGCAACATATCCGCCGACGGCGACGAACCCGCGAGCTACAACGCCCCCGACCTCGGAGGGCTACCCAGTACCGACACGCCAAGCGGCACCCCGGACTCGACGCCCAGCACCCCTGACTCCGGGCAGAATCCTTCCTCCTCCAATTCGCCCTCCCGGCCGACGCTGTCGGACTTCGACGACCCCGCACCCAGCAATACGTCGCCGTCCCCGTCCCCCGCCCCGGACACCAGCAGCAACACACCCAGTGCCGGCGACAACCGCAGTGGTTCCTCCCCCGGCGGCCTCTCCTCACCCTCCCCGCAATCGGCTCCCACACCGACAGCCGGCGCAACACCGTCCTCCACGAACAGCGGCGGCGGGATCAGTAGGTCGATCGACAGCCTCGCCGCCAGCATCCCCACCCAGTCCAACGCCGCCCCGACACCGACCACGGCCGACCCCTCAACCGCGGCCCCGCGCCCGGACGGCAACTCCTCGATGCCGACCTCGCCCACGCCGCCCTCAACGGCAGCGGACGGTGCGGCAGGCGCCCGTACAGGCACAAACACCACCCCAAGCGGCTCCCCGTCCGGTACGAGCCCCACCAGCCCCAACCCCTCACAGGGCCCGCCTAGGACCCCCTCCACCACCCCAGGCACCCCCAACCCCACCGGAACGGGCCCGGCCTCAACCCCTGGCCCGACACCGTCGACGCCACCACGCAGTACGCCGACACCATCGACGGACGGCCGCACCCCCGGGGCGGTGCCCGGACACGTATCCAGCCCGAACCAAAGCACGCCGGGCGGGGCAAGCACCCGTAGTCCAGGACCCCACCAGAACACACCCGGCACGAGTGACAGCCGCACCCCGAACCAGAACACCCCAGGCTCAACCGGCGGTCGGTCTCCCGGCCAAGGCCCCACCGGCCAGAGCGCGTCGGACGGCCGCAGCCCCCACACGAACCAGAGCCCAAGCCCGACTACCCCGAACCAGGACCCGCGGCAGCCGGCCCCGCCCAGGAACACACCGTCGCCCGCCAGTACTCCAACGCCGACGCCGAGCACGCCCAGTACGCCCAACTCCGGCACACCCGGCTCCGGCGCCCCCGGGCGTACACCCGATACGGCACCGACTCCGGCCGGCAACAAACCGCATACGTCGCAACCGGGCGCGGGCAACTCCCCCACACGGCCTCACCAGCCGTCGGGCAGTACGCCCAACGCTCCCCAGCAGCCCAGCAGCAACCCCGGCACGCCGTCGAGCACCCCGAACCAGCAGCAACAACAGCCTCTGACCGCGGTACCGATCCACACCCCGGTCCCCGGCCCTAACGCCCCGTCCCAGGCGTCGAACCCCAGCCGGTCCGGCCCGCAGGCACCGGGCTCGCCACAGGCAGACCCCGACACGTCCGACAAGCCGGAGCCGCAGACGCAGCCGCAGACGGACAGTCTCGACGACATCCGCGACGACCTGGATCAATACCCGGGAGGGCTGACGGAGCCCGACCCCCAGGACCAGCAGCTGCTGGCGAACGCCGTGCCGCGGAATCCCGACGGCACCCCCCAGCGGTTCCCCGATCCCTTCGGCCCCTGGAGCCAGCTCCAGAACGACGGCGGCAACGAAGTGCCCGGGCGCAGCAACAACTGCGCCGACTGCTCCCGGTCCTTCCTCGAGACCTGGCGCGGTAACCCGCAGGTCTCGGCCCCCCGCACCCTTGACACCGACGAGGACGGGAACCCGGACCCCTGGTCGCCGGAGAACGACGCGAACGAGAACCAGATCCGCTGGTCGGGTGCTCCGCACTCGTACGCCGGTGAAGGCAGCGACCCGGACACCGCCCAGCGCATCGCGGACGACCTCCTGCAGGCAGGGCACGGCGCGCACGCCATCGTCCAGGTCGACTGGCCCGGCGGCGGCGGCCACGCCTTCAATGCCGTCAACCACAACGGCAAAGTCGTCTGGATCGACACCCAGAGCGGCGAGGTCAGCCACGACCCGCTGCACATCGCCGATGCCGAGCACGTCTGGCACATCCCGATGGACCCGGACGGGAATCCGCTCCACCCCGCGGAGACGGAGGACACCGACGACTCCCAGGATCCGAACGACGAGTCTCAGTCGGAAAACTCCGAGAACTCCGAGAACGCGGAGAACTCCGACAGCAACGGGCAACCGGACAACAACACGCAGAACGACGCCACGCCCGAGGACCAGCAGGCGTCCCCCGAAACCGGCGACTCGACGCAACCCGGGCCCTCGGAGACACCGGAGTCGTCCGCCGAACAGGACCATCCGTCCCCGGCCGATACGTCCGAGACGTCCGAGACCGCCGAGACCCCTGAGACTCCCGACACCAAGGACCAGCAGACACGTCCCGACGCACAGGACGGGCCGCGCGACGGGGAGTCCTCGCCATCCACGGCGCACACCACTACTCCCGACGGCACCGACAAATCCACGTCGGACAACGAACCGGCGCCTACCCGGACTGCGACCGACACCCCGGCCCCCAGCCCTGAACGCGACGCTCCGAGCGACCCCACGCCCCAGCAGACCACCACCCCGCCCTCGGACCCTCGCATCCCCGACCCGCGAACCACGGAACCGCAAACCTCGGACCCCCGTACGACCGACCCGCGTCGGGAGAACCCCACGGAGGCGAAGCCGGAGGAGACCAGCGACCGGCCCGACGGTCAGCGGCCGAACACGCCGCCGCAAGCGGACGAGTCACGCCCGGACAACATCGAGGAATCACGGCCGGAGGACCCGGACAAGAACCGGCCCGAAGTCCCGGCCCAGTCGCCAGCCGACGACCAGCCCGACCGTTCGAGCAGCATGAACAACGACTCGGCCGTTCCGAAGCGGGAGAACCTCCCCGAGGGCAAGAACGCCGATGCGGCCAATTACGTCAAGGACTCCGTCAACGGCAAGAAACCGCTCTACGGCGACATCGCACCCGAGAACCCGGCGCAGACCTCCCGGTCGACGAACCCTGAGCGCCCCTCCGGTCCTGCGGAGCCTGCGGGCAATACCCCAAACGCAAACGACCAGGCAAGCCTTCGGCAGCGTGACCTGGACATGCTCGCGCGCGCCAATTCAAAGGACCCGAAGGACAGGGCCTGGTTCGAGAAGTACTACCACCCGAAGAGCGGCTACCGCCGGAGCGTGACAAACCCCGCAGAAGACGGCCGCCCCGTCCCTCAGTTGCATCCCACGAACGACCCCAATGCGCCGTGGATGCTGGCCAACGACGCACCGGACGCCGAACGGGAGTCGTACATCGACGAGGGCGAAGGTAAGGGCAAACGGGACGAAGAGATCTCCGAGGAGAACCTCAAGCGGCTCGACGAGGCCGCAAAGGCCCGCCAGGACGCGATCGACGCCGACGACCAGCCGCATAAAGACCGGCAGGCGGCCAAGGAAGCCTACGAGAAGAACAAAACCGACGAGAACCTGAAGAAGTTCCAGGAAGCAGACGAGAAGCACAGCCCGCTGCACGGAAAAATGACCAGGGCCAGCGAGGACTACGGCGAGCAGGTCGCCGAGTTCCACGCCATGCCCCGACACTTCCCCGACTACACGCGGATCGACGACCGGGCAACAGGAAACAACCGGTTCGACCAGATATGGGTGGACCCGAGCACCGACCCGCCCGAATTCGTCGTCGTAGAGGCCAAGGGTTCACTGAAGGCCGGACTCGGCGAGCGGCGTGGACTCCCCGAGCACAACGGTTCCGGCCCCTCTGCCGAGCCGGACAACGGCTCCCGCCAGGATCAGGTCGACAGCGATCAGAACGACCAGACCGGCGAGAGCGGGCAGGACGCACCGACCCCAGGCGTCCCGAAAGTACGGCAGGGCACTCGCGCGTACTTTGAGACGATCCTCCATGAGATGGAGGAGCGCGCACGCCGGAACGACCTCAAGGCCGAGACCGACGCCGAGCGGGAGGCCGCCGAGGCGGAACGGCAACTAGCACGCGACCTCAGAAAGGCCCTGAACGCGAACCCGTCACGAGTCACGTACATACTCGTCAAGGGAAAGTCTTCCGGGGGGCAGCACCAGGGCTACGAGATGCAGCAGTTCGACATCAGAACGGAAGCAGAGAAGCAAAACGATGCAGATTCCGCGACATGATTTCCCAACGCGAAATGTCCCGAGGATCCTCGAGTCTTATACCAAGGACTTCTGGGACGACGTCGACGACCTCCAGACCGAACCCTCATGGTTCTCGAACGTTCTGGCTGACGCCATCAAGCTCCTCGGCCTGCGCTGCGTCGTGGACCCGGACGCCGACAAGCTCGAGACGTGGGAGGTCTGCGTCACCGCCATGCAGGTCGGCTCCGCCCTCTTCGCGTCGGCTCAGGCCACGACCGACAGCATCGAGTGCCGCATCGGTCACACGATGCACGCCATCCGCGCCGGCGCCCTGCCCCGCGCTCATGCCGGCAACTGGCTCAACGCCTTCTGGCTCGCCTGTGTCTGCCGCGAGAAGAAGCGAATGACCGAACTGAGCCAGTTCCCGGTCTCACGGCTTCGGCAAGCCGAAGGAGAGTTCGACGAGTACATCTACGACTGGGTGGAAGCGCTGCAGGCCTACTGGCTCAAGCGCCCAGAGTTCGGCGACAAACTGGTGGCCGCGGTGGACGGGACCGATCCCGCCGTCCTGCGACACGCGCCGCGCGACAGCGTCCTCCAGATCATGTATCCCCCGATGAACCTCCTGACCCAGCTGGCACGCGGCGACCAGGACAAGTTCAACGCCGAACTGGCCAAGGCCCTGGAGTGGCACAAGGACTATTGGACCCGCGACGAAGACCGCGAGCTGAACCCCCAAAGCCTCATCGCCCTGGGCCCGCTGGCCGTCACCTGTCTCGCCGTCCAGGCCGGGTTCACCATCAGCGTCGAGTCCGAGTACCTCCCCAAGCACCTCATCGTCGGCGCGTGGATCAACGAATTCCCCACGTAGCCCCCAGCCAGACACCCCAAGCAACAGAACAAGGTCCGTCCACCACTCCGGACCAGCTTCTGGTTGGTGCTGGCGGCGGTAGATGGAACGGAGGTGGAGAAGGACGAAGATGATCAAGATCCCACGTCATGAATTTCTGACTGGGGCTCTCCCTCAGGTACTTCGAGAGCTGGAGACAGATCTTGAGGAGGAGCTCGAGGACCTCGAGGAGAACCCCGAGTGGTTCTCCATGGCCCTGAGTTCTGGGACCACGCTCCTCGCCAGTCGCTGCTCGGGGGGGGATCCCAAGGCCGACAAGCTCGAGACCTGGGAAGCCTGTGTCACCGCGATGCACGTGGGTTCCGCCCTCTTCGCCTCGGCCCGCGCGACGACACCGCCCCCGAGGCAGTCCGGCCCGCCTTGCGAAGCGCTGTACTCAACCTCATGTATCCCCCCATGACCCTCTTGACTCAACTGGTTCGCGGTGATCAGGACAGGTTCACCACCAAGCTGGCCAAGACCGTCGAATGGCACAAGGACTTCTGGACCCGCGACGAGGAGCGGGAGCGCGATTCCGACGGAATCATCGCCCTCGGCCACCTGGCCCTCGCGTGCCTTGCCCTCGACTCAGGGTTCAGCGTGGAAGTCGAGTCGGAGTACCTACCCAAGTACCTGCTCGACGGTGGCTGGGTGGGCGAGTTCCCCACATAGTCAACGCGCTGCCCCCCAGCACACTCCAACCGACGAACAGGACCCGCATGACCCCCGAGGCCCCACCCACAACCCCCACCCAAGCCGTGGAAATCGTCCGCAGCCGCTACGCCCAGCCCAAGCTTCCCGACGGCACTCCCGCCGAACTCAAGGTCCACGAGTTCGACATCGGCTACCTGGTGTTCGCGGTCTTCCCGCCCCGCACCGACGCAGCCGGCCGCCCACAGCCCTCCCCGCCAGGCGGCGCCAAGATCGTGGTCTCCAAGGAGACCGGCGAAACCGTCACCGTCCCCAACTACCCGACCGAGAAGGCCATCGCGCTCTACCGCAAGAACGTCGAACGCAACGCCTAGCTGTCGCCCGACATCTGAGCCCGGTGCCTGACGCCTGGCGACCAGCCTTCACCCCTACCCCGGCACACCCGCGAGGACTACACCCATGACCGCCCCGACCACCGGCTACGTGCCACATCCCCACATAGGCGGCCGCGTCACCGTGCTGCGCGCTCTCGCCGCCTGGCGGATGGAGTGGCCGGGTGCGCCGCGCGTCATCGTGCTCACCGGCAACCCGGGCAGCGGGCGTTCGCACCTGCTCACCGGGTTCCTCATGCTGTGCGACCCGGAGTTCCGCAAGCGGCTTCCGCTGGCCGACCTGGACCCGTCGACCGTGCCGCCCGAGCTCCCCGCCCCGGCGGTGCCGAGTGCGGCCGGGCTGACCGCTGCACAGGTCGGGTGGCTGCTGGCGGAGCATTACGGCTTGCAGGCCACGCGTATCGAGGACGTGTACGCCGAACTGGCCGCCCTCGACCGGACCGTCACCGTCGTGGTACCGGACGTCGATCGCGCAGGCCCGGTACGGACGACCGGCGAACCGGCCCGGGTCGTACGGGAAGTACTCAAGCCGCTCGCCACCACGGCCAACGTCCGGCTTCTGGCCGACGTACCGCGTGAGCTCGCCGCGCGTCTGGTTGAGGGGTTGCCGCCCGGCACCGCGCAGGTGATCGACTTGGACGAGTCCCAGTGGGCCGACCCGCAGGGTCTGTCGCTGCAGGCTGAGGCCTTGCTCAGCCCCGAGCACGGGGCGCCGGAGCTGCCGTTCACCACCGACCCTGCCACCCGACGGGCCCTCGCCGAGGCGATCGGGCGTCGCGCCGGGACCGGCCCGCTCACGGTGCAGCTCGCCGTCCGGAGCATCCTGGCGAGTCCAGCAGGTTTCATACCGGGAGACGAAAGCCAACTGCCCGCCTCCCCGGGCGAGGCACTCGACCTGCACGCACGCCGCCTCGGAGCCGATCCGCAGACGCTGCGCCAACTGCTCGCGCCCCTGGCCTTTGCCGAGGGGGACAGTCTGCCGGTCGAGCTGTGGGAACGGCTCGTCAGCACCCTGGCCGACAAGGACATGACCACGGCGATAGCGGGCACCGCAGCGCTGACCGGACCATTCGTACAGTCCCTCCAGACGGGCGCGAACAGCGAGCGCGCGCTGCTTCAGCTACTTCACCCGGCCATCGCCGACGAGATCCGCTCCGGGCTTCCCAACGTCCGGGCCGCACAATCGCAGATCGCGATGGCACTCCTGGAATCCGTGCCCGGGCAGGACTGGAGCAAGGCCGATCCCTACGTACGTGACTACATCGCAGCTCACACCTTGGAGGCCGGGCTGCTGCCCCAACTCCTCACCGACCCCGGTTTGTTCGTGTACGCCGCCCCAGTGCCGCTGCGCGCAGCAGTCGAGGCCGTCCCAGCGCAAGCACTCGGCGCTCCGGGGCGTACGTACCTGCGTATCGCCCCTCTACTGACCCGTACGCAGGCACCCACCCTGGCCCGCGCTGCGCTGCTGGAGAGCGCGTTCGTCGAGGACGAGCTTCCGGACTTCGCCGCGGCGGTGCACCGGCTCGGCCTCGACCTGCCTTGGCAGACCCTGTGGAGCGTCCGCCTGCGCAACATCAGCGAAGTCACGATCGGCACGCTCCCACGCCCAGCGGAAGCGCCTACTCCTGTCGCCGCTCTCACGGTACCCACCGGCACGCCCGGCGCGTTCCCCGTGGCCGGGAACAGTGATTCCGCGCTGCTCATGCATAGCCTCGTACAGCCGACTCTCTTCAACGAGCCCGGACCGGAACAGCTGCTGCGGCTGTCCGAACAGGACCGGGCAGCCGCCCAGCTCACGCTCCTCCGAGGCACAGATCAGCTCCGTGTATGGGACCAGTCACGCCAGACAGTCGTGGCTTCCCTGATCTCGGACTCCCCCTTCACCGGCGCCGACCTCTCCCCCGACGGCATCCTGGTCGCCGCGACCGAGCATGGGGCGAAGGCGCTGCGGATCCGGCAATCGGCGTCGGCCACCTCGTAGCTCCGCGAACATCACAGCGCAGGAATGACCGTGCGAGTACCCGTCACAGGGTGCCTTCCGACTGTGTTCGGCTCCGCTCTGTGTGTGATTCCCGGCAAGGTACGCAGGGTTGATCACCGCCGCCGCTTCCGCATCGGACCACCCCGAGCGACTCCCCGTCCGGCCCGAACGCCACCAGCCCCCACGCCACCCCGCCGCCCCAGCAGCAGGGCCAGGACAACAACACCAAGCCCACCCCCACCACCGGCGTCCGCGACCCGCAACGCCACACCTCCCGGCGCGTCACCAACCCCACCCGCGCCGAGCAGGACGGCCTGGACAACTCGGTCCCCGAGACGAGAACGGCGACCCGACTCGGCAGGCCGACCCCACGAAGGGCCCCTGGGGCCAGAACATCAACGGCGATGGACCCAATTCCCCCGGCAACAACAACTGTGTCGACGTGGCCCTCTCCATGGTGGCCCCGTACGCAGGCAGGCCCACGGCCGCCGCCCAAGCCGGAAGACCCGGCGGAGGAGCACATTGACCTCTCTCCGGACTCGCCGCAACAGGCGGTGCGCAACTACCCAAGCGACGACCAGCACGAGCACAAGGACATGGATAACCACCTCACGGCCATCGGCTCGGCCTTTGCGAAGGCTACGCTGCAACGTCGTTCCGTCGAAGTAGGGAGTCCCCATGTCCGAGTCCTCTCCCGACCCCCAACGCTTCGCTCCTGCCCAGGCAGTCGCACAGGTACGTGACTGGTGGGGCGACGGCTCCCCCAAGAAGAAGAACCTGGACGTCATCAGCCTCACCGGCACCTCGGGCGTCCTCGAAGAGGTGCACCGGCACATCCCCCAAAGTGTCCTGCTCGATGCCACGGAAGCGGATGCGGAGGACGTTTTCCGAAGGGCTTTGAGGCTCATCGGGGTGCCCGATGACAAGGCGAGTCCCTACACCTGGCGCAGGGCTGCCCGCCAGCAAGGCGGTGGCAAGCTGGTTCTGATCACGCACGCGGGACGGGCCGGGCTCACCCGCAGGTCCGCCCAGCCCGCTCTTGTTGGTAACCAGGCGGCGGAGTGCCTCTCCCTCGCCGGACCAAGCGTTGTGGTCGATACGCCGCCCCCGGATCCTGGGACGGCGCGGCGCGGTACGCCCTCACTCTGGCTGGACGACACATCGCTCGACACCCGCAGAACGCACTCGGGGCCGCCGTCGCGGCTGCCTCGCAGTCGCCGCAACTGCGCGCACTGGCCCTGTCCGAGCCGCGGCGCGTGCCGTGGGAGGCATGGAGAGAGTTGGCTCGGGCT
Source organism: Streptomyces sp. ISL-96 (assembly GCF_018614035.1). Lineage (GTDB taxonomy): Bacteria > Actinomycetota > Actinomycetes > Streptomycetales > Streptomycetaceae > Streptomyces. Next base: position 15,300 of record NZ_JAGGPA010000030.1, on the reverse strand, counting down.
GTCGGTGTGGCAGATTCCGACGTGGCAGCCCTGCACCAGCTTGCCGACCGTTTCTCCGGCCTCATCACGGTGTCCGACGCGGAGGTCGCATTCGCCGACGATTCCGTGGCCGACGCCCTGCGTCATGAGACATCTGCCGAGTTGAGCACGCACGTCAATGACCACATGGTCCAGTGGCTGCGAGGAGTCGCCCCCCAGCTGCGGCATCCTGACGGCTGGGCCGCCTCCGGTCCCCTGGGCCGTTACGCCGCCCATGGTCTGGCCATGCACGCGGCGCAGGCGGGAAAGTTCGACGAGCTGCTGCGGGACGGCAGTGTCCTTGCCAATCTTCCCCAGAACGCGCTCCTGGACGCTGCCCACTGCGCGCACAGCGGTTCGCTGCCCGGCTCGAACGCGGCCGCCGATGCTGTGTACTTGTGGATGTACGGGGTGGCCCCGCCAGATCAGGGCGAATGGGCTTCATGGCTGCACTTGATGGCCATGGCGCGAAAGGACACCGAGCTGTGCGCCGCCATCGAGCACTCCGGCGTACGTCTTCCCTGGAAGGCCCGGTGGACACACTGGCGCCCACCGGGCGGATTCGACCCGGGCTACCTCGAACCCGGTCCGGTCTACCAGCTGTTCCGGGTGTGCTGGCGAGATCGCCTGGCCGTGGCCGCGAGCGCTGAGGACGGCGGCGTACGCGTGTGGGACGCCGAGACCTCGGAGCTCGTGGCGGGCCCGTGGTTCGACAAGAACTTTCCGGACGAGGCAGCGGATGCGCTGGCTTGGCCGCAGGGAACTGGGGAAACCGGCCCGACCCGTCGCAGCGAACTCCTTGCGCACGAGGACCTCGACGAGGGTATCGACGACGAGTTCCTTCCTGTTTCAGTGCGTCTTGGCAACCTCACGGTGTTCGCCGGCCCCGGAGGTGTCTTCGCCGTGGAAGCCGCCCACGCGGAAGCGGAGCACGTGCTCACGCCACTGCGCGGGGCACCGCTGCTCGGCACCAGGACCGCAGCAGGCCTCACACGGCCCGTCAATGCCTCGACCACCACTGCGGCCGACCTGGGAACGCTCTTCCCCCGCGCCCCCGTTCTGCGCACCACGGCCCGGACCGTCTGCCGGCCGGCCTGACCGATAAAACCGCCCGCCGTGTACTCACCGATACCGGCCTTCCCGTCATGGATGAAAAGGCAATCAGGCTGGAGCCCGAGTACGAGAGATTCCTGTGGGAAGTGCCCTGGCCGAAGGAGGTCGAGCAGCCCGCAGAGGACGGACCGTTCTTCCAGATCGGCTTGTGGATGGGCGCCGAGATCGTGATCGACGGACCCTCCGGGCACGTCCTGCGCATGCCGCGTACCGCCGAGGAGAGCGGACTGGACGGCCTCCTCGTCGCAACGTCCCTCGACCGCTTCCTGGCCATGGTCGCCCAGTGGCTCACTGGGCGTCGCATTCTCGGGACGCTGGAGAACCAGGACGAGGACCATCTGCTCCGGCAGCACATCGAAGACGCCATCTGGGATATCGACGCGGATGGCTCCCGCGCAGAGGCGTGGACCTACGCACTGCACAACGACTGACGCACCATCCGCAAGGGTGGACGACAAGGGACCATGACCGGCGCAACGAACGACTACGCACGGCAGCCGTACCTGGTAGCCGGCCTGTGTCACGCGATGCAGATCGGCCAGGCGCTCTTCGTATCGGCCCGCGCAACGACCGAGACCTCCCGTGGCAGACCCTGTGGAGCCTGCCGGTCCCTGGCATCCACGCCGTGACCGTGGGCAGCATCCCGGCGTCCGGCGAGGAACAGCCGGGCCCCGTCGCAGCACTCGCTGTCCCAGGGGACACACCTGGCGCGTACCTGGTCGGCGACGGCGGCGCGTCCGTGCTGCTCGTCCACGGCCTGGTCCAGCGGGTCCCTCGATCCCCCGGTGCAGATCTTTCCCGCAGGGAGTCCTCTTCCTCGCCGACGAGCGCGGCGCGAAGACCCTGCGGGTCCCGGCGCCGACCACACCGATAGCCTCGTAGCACCATGTCCCCGACGCCCTCGAAGGAGCCCCGCGTGATCAGCCAGGAGCGGGCATTCGCCACCGCCGACCGGTGGCTCAACCCCGACGGTTCGGGGGCTCCGCGGCGCGAGGTCCGCATGCGGGAGTTCGACCTCGGGTGGGTCGTGTGGGCCGCACCCGCGCCGATGGAGCGCGACCCGGAGACCGGGGAGCGGCGGCCGCCCGCGGAGATCGGGGACGCGTGCGGGGTCGTGGACCGGCGTACCGGTGAGCTGACGGTCTGGCCTTCGGTTCCGGTCGACGAGGCCGTACGGATGTACAAGCAGAAGCACGGCGGCGGTTCGTCGGAAAGTGGTCGTCCGGTCACCGGGCCCGGCAACACCGCCGTCTTCACGTACGTCGACCCGGCCAGCGGCGAGGAGACGACCCTCTTCCGCAACTCGGGCCCCGGCCTGCCTCCGGTCGAGTACCAGGCGTGGGCCGAGCTGCAGCGTATGAACGTACCCATCGACAACGTCGTGGCAGTCCACACCGACCTGCGCCCCAGCCTGCTCCCCGGCGGCTACACCGCCGAGCTCCTCAACGCGTTCCCCAACGCCAAGCTGTCCTGCGCCCACAGCTACGGCGCCCGACCGGAAACGCGCGAAGAAGGCATCGCCTCGCTGCTTCAGCACGTCGAGATGATGCACCAGATCGCCGGCCAGCAGCCGCCGCCGCGCCCCTACCGGACCCCGGTCCCCGCGAGCGTGACTCCCGCCGAGCCGATGCGCGACGTAGCCCTGGGCCGGCACCTCGTCGAGATCTTCGGTCAGGACGGCGTACGCCGCTACGACGCCGACGACGTCGCCGGCAGCCAACTGCCCGAGACCACCGGCTCGACGCTCACCTGGGCTGGAGTCCCCGCCGACATCCCCCTCTTCTTCACCGCCGACCGGCCCGACAGCCCGCCCGCCGGCGGCCTGTTCAGCGACATAGCCACGAACCTGCGCGAGCGCCGCAGCCCGGCCGGCGAAGAGAAGATCAGCGCGCTGGCGCATCTGGTCCGTATCGGCTGGGACGGGGTAGCCGTCATCGCGGTGCAGTGCCTGCCCGGCACGACGGAGCCCAACGGCCTCGGCGCCCTCTGGGCGATCGACCCCGTCAACGCGGCGACCTGCTACGTCAACGTCTCAGCCGCCGCCTTCGCGCGCGCCCTCGCGCTCCTGGTCACCACACGGCAGCAGATGCAGGGCATGGACCCGGTTGCGGCCGGTACGGCGGTGGCGGCGTTCCAGGCTCAGTTGCTTGCCATCGACGCCTCGGCGCTGGCAGATCCGGGCTCGTGGTGGTCGTTGATCGTCGAGCAGATGTGGCACGGGCTGTTCTGAGTGAAGGCCAGTGAACTCAGAGAGTCCTACGCCGCCCGGTCCACTTCCCGTACTACCGAGCGATAGAGCGGTCAGCGAAGCGTGAGCCCGACGAGAACCAGCAGTCGTGAACGTCCGGAAAGCGCTGCTCGATGGCGGGCGGGCCCTCGGTTTAGAAGGGCACGACAACGCGATCGGGCCGTACGCCGCGGGGGCCCGCCGGCGTACGGCCTGAAAATGGCAGGTGAGCGGGTGGCTCAGTAGAGCGAGAATCCGCCGCTGTGGCGCCCCTGGCTCTTTTTCGGAGCCGGCGAGGGCTCGCCCTGGGAGCGCCTCGGCTCGGACGGGTCCGAGGACGGGTCGCTGCTCGCCGGTACCTCACCCTGCCTGATCTGCTCGCGCTCCTCGTCGGAGAGCGCCTCCCACTCGCCGCGCAGCGATGCCATGCCGCCACCGAGGGCTCGTGCCGTCGAAGGGTCGTCCATGGCGTCGCGCAGGGTGACGCGGCCCGAGAGCAACTTCTTTGCGGCGTCCTGGAGTTCTTTGCTGGCGCCGCCGCCGTCGGCGAGTTTGCGCAGCGCGGAGTTCAGTGAGCGGACCTGCTCCGGTTCGAGCGCTTCGTCCCACACGCCGCGGTCGGGGGAAGGCCCCTGGGGGTTACGGGGTTGCTGCTGAGCCATCTCGCTTCTCCTCACCTCTCGTCACCCGAAGTATCTCTCGTCGTATCTCTCGTCACCCGAAGTCGGTACGGATTCGGTCGGCTGTTGACGGTTGTCCGGGCAACGCCCCTCTCGCGGGCGCGGGCGCGGATGCGGAGGCCCTGGGGGCGGCGGGCGGCGTGTCCGGGGCGGTCGCGGCCCGGCTGTCGGCTGGTGCGGCCGGCTGCGAGTCCGCTGCCGCGGGCACTGCCGCCGCTCCCGGCTCTCCGTTCTCTCCGACCGCTTCCGCCGCCGCCGACCCTCGTCCGGTGGCATGGTTCAGGCCCTAGTCCGCGGCTGCCTCCGCGCGCTGGGCAGCCCGTTGCGTTACGGCATCCACGTACGTACCGGGGTCGGCGAGCCCGACGATGTTGTCCTTGACACCCATGAGACCGTCCTTGAGCCCCTTCGTGGCCGACTCCTTGAAGGCGCCGAGGCCCTTTCCCGCGGCGTCCTTGAGGTCGATACCGTCCTGCGCGCCGAAGTTGGCCTTGACCCCCTGCTCGATAAGGTCCTGCCCCATCGCCGTCGCGCCTTCCTTTGCCGCTGCGGTGACGACTTCCTGAACCATGTCCCTGAGCGCCCGGACTGATGCTTCCTTCAGGGTGTCCGCGATCGTTGTGACGATGACCTGCTTGAGCTCGTCGAGCAGCCTTCGTACGACGACACGGGTGATCTGAACGGCGCCCACCGCGCCCAGCTCCGAGAGCCCGAAGGTAAGCGGAGCCGCTGCCTGTGCTGCGGCGATCTCAAAGGCCAGCGCGATGAGTTGGGCAATGACGGCGAGTTTGCTTGTGAGTACGCACATGGCGACCGTGTCGAGAGCAAAGGCAATGGCGTTGGCGGCCTCGACTGCGTCGTTCAGATAGCCGTCCCCGCCGGATTCGAACTTGCGCCATTTCTCCTCGAAAGCTTCAACAGCTTCACCCGCATTCGACGACCGAATCGCGGATGCCGCAGCAACTCCACGCGATCCCAACCGGGCTGCCGTCAAGGCAAACTGCCGCCACGCCGTGGCGGCACTGTGAATCTCGTCTTCGTTCGCATCGGGCCACTCGCAACCGAGCAGCCCGAGAACCCAGTCGACCTCGCGAGGCAGCATCAGTGCCATGTGGGTCACAACCCCCGTGTCGTCGTTCCACAGGCCCCGCACATGGGGCCCGCCCTCAGATGGCCTTGTACGCCTCGTACGTACGCTTTTCGACGCCCCCGTACGCATCACCCATGTGCCGCAGGTTCGTGCCCATCTTCTTGAGCCGGCCACCGAGGCTCTCCATGGAGTCGAGCATCCCGTCCTTCACCGGCTGGTAGACGACATCGAACGGTCCGCCGATGACATCCTCACCCCAGGGCGTCCCGATGCCTTCCAGGGTCTTCTTGAGCTCACCAGTCGCGGTCACAAATTCTCTACCGATCTCCCTGAATTCCTCGCCTTGGATCTTCAGCGTCCGGTGATCGACGTCGAAACCGCCAACAGCCATGCCCACTCCCCCGATTACCTTGCGCTTCGCACGCACGAGCAACTTGATGCAGTCAAAAACCTAGCGCACTGAAGTGATAGAAAAGTCATTCGAATGGCGCTTGAACTGACGTGCAGACGCCCTGAGTCAGCAATGATCCGCACAGACGAACGAAGCAGAAGGCCAGAATCGCCATGGCTCGATCGCAGCAGCGCGCAGGGAACGAACCGCTCACTGTCCCGGCTCGCGGGAAGTGCGTCGGCGCGTACCAAGGGGCGTACGCAGCAGGGTGGGTCGGCACGCAGTGCACCGTGAAGGTGGAGGGATGCGAGGTGAACTACCTCGTCGCCGGCTTCTTCACGGGTTGGGTCCTCATCGACCTCGGCGTCTTCTGCGTCGCCACGGGCTACGCACCCTCCGGCCGGAGCCGGATCTCGTACAACGAGGCATGGGAAGCGGCGGGACGGAACGTGACGCGGGCGGCCGTGGTCGGGATGATCGGCGCGGGGATCGTGGGGGCCGGGCTTGGGCTTTCGTACCTGGTCAGCCTCTTCTTCCGAGGGACTCTCGTTCGCATCATGAGGTGCCCTGCTCGGCGCCCACGGCTCCTGTCGAGCGGATACGGGGGTGTCGCCGCACCGCCGATCAGGTGGGAGGGCCGAGACTCAGGGCCCCGACACCGGCCCTCCTGGCCCGCGCCATACGGTTCTTGTCACGTACGATCTCCCGGTACTCCTCCAGGGGCGTCCGGCTGCCACGCTCCAGGGTCATGAACTCACTGCCGCCCGGCACGGCGATCACTCCACCGAATTCGGGGTCACCGGCGAACCAGGCACTCTCCTCCATCTCCCCCGTCCAGCGCTTCCTCCGCAGCGGGTTGACCGCGCGCATGGTCTTGGACCAGGCGCCGTCCGCGTCGGCCTTGAGCCGCACAGGCAGTGCCATGACATCCTTGACGTCATTGCACGGACGCACGGAAGCGCGGTGCTCCCAGGGATACTCGCGGAGCACCTTCCGGATCTTGCGCAGGCGGAGGACCGGCCCCCACGAGTACAGAGCCATGGCGAAGGCGAACGGTGCCGCGATCAGACACAGGACGGCCGCGATGCGCATCCACATCGGCTGGGTTCTGGGCTGATCCGCCAGTATTCCCGTCACCGCCAAGGTCGCCAGCAGCAGAATTATGGTCACCGGCAAAACCGCCACCGCGCGCAGTCGTGCTCGCTGCCAATTCCGCCGCGTCTGAGGATGATCGAAGGCGCACTTGTACGGGGGGACTTGGGCTGTGGGGTACATCTGGCTGGCTCCTGTTCGGGTTCCGAGAGTTGGGGCAGGCACCCGTCACCGCGACATCACGGTCGGCCTTGCCGACCGTGATGTCGCGGCTCAGGGCGCTGGTCAGGGCCTTGCCCGCGAGCGTACTGCCGTGCGGAGCCAGGGCAGCGGGCGAGCGGCGCCGGAGCGTCACGCTCGGCCCCGGCCGGGCTCCTTGCTCAAGCGATCCCGGCTGCGATCGTGCTCGCTCCGACGGCGACCGGACGCCGAGCCCCAGTAGTCCCGCTCCAGGGTCATCAGCCCACGACCTCCCGGCAGCGCGATGACTGCCCCAGTGGTGGCAACACCGGCCAGCCAGATGCCCTGCTCCATCGCCGGGTCCCAGCGATACCACCGCAGCGGGTTACGGGCAGCCATGACTTGCCCCCACTCCTCCCCTTCCTTGGCCTTGAGCTGCACGGCAACGCCCTTGGCTTCCCTGGCGTGCGGGTGCTTGCGGGCAGCTGCCCGGAACTTCCATGGGTTGGACTGCAGAACCTTGCGCATGCGGCCAAGGCGGCGAAGCGACCCGATGTAGGCGTACAGGCCGGCGGGAAGGACGATGCCGAAGAAGAGAGCGGGCAGAAGACCCGCACCGGCCAGGCGGATCTGTGTCTCGTACGTGCCCACAAGGCCAAACGCCACCAAGGTCACCATGATGAGGACGACAAGTCCACCGGCCACGCGCAGTCGCGCCCGCCGCCACGCCTGCCGTGTCGGGGCATGGTCGAAGGCCCGCTGGTCCGGCGGGATTTGGGCGTCTGGCGTCATGTTGCCGGCTCCATACATTCGCAATTCCGATTCATTACGTTTCGCGACCCTTCGTCATGGTCGGTTCAGGTGCAGGGTCATGAGTCGGTGCCCGCCCGGCAGAGCAAGTACGCCACCGCGGCCAGGGTTGCCCGCGAACCAGGCCCCGTACTCCAGCTCTTTCGACCAGCGCTTACGCAGACGCCATGTACCCGCGGCCAGCACCGGCGTCCAGCCCTCGTCGCCAACCCCGTTACGCCCGTCACCCGCGTCACCGCCGTCACCGCCGTCACCGAACCTGAGCTGTACGGCCGTGCCTGCACTGACTTTGGCGTCCGGCCTGCGGACCGCGGAGCAGTACCTCCAGGGGTGGGACTTCAGAACTTTCTCGACGGCACGCAGCCACAACAGCGCCCTGCCCGGAGCCGGCAGCAGGAACGCAGTCGGTATCAGCAGGAAGGATGCGGCGCCCGAGACGAGCTGCGTCTCCTCTTCCTTGAACGCCGTTGCCACGATGAGCAGGCCCAGCCACACCGCGACCCTGATCAGGAGGCTGATGCGAGCCCTGCGTCGGACCTTCTCAAAGCCCTGCCGAGTGGCGGGGTCGTCGAAGGCGCACTCGGCCAAGGGAAGGGGGACAGAGAGACTGGACTTCACGTGTACGACTCCTCGTCATGGGGTTCAGCAAAGATGATCACCTGCGGAGACCCGCACTCAAATTCCCCATCACCGGCGACCCTGGCACCCTGCTCCATCGCCGTCGTCCAGCCCTTCCTCTGCAGCGGATCCCGCCGGAGTGGCGACGGACGTCAGGAGGAGGCTGTCCAGGTACTCCTTACGGACGCCCGCAGCGTTGACCCACGCGAGACCGGGTGACAGGAACGCCACGACGGCCAGGATGATGGTCATGACGGTGCCTACGCCGATCATGGCAATCCCCAAGGCCAGCAGGCTGAGCAGCAGGGCCCAGAAACCGCCGGCGTACAGCGCCGGGTCCCAGACTGGGTACGGACTGATCGCACGCAACTCGCGTCCCTCGACAAGGCGCTTGGCCGCCGGGACCGGCGAGCCTTCGGGCAGATCCGAGCCATCACTGGCCTCCACCCAGCCCGGACGTAATGCTCGCCGTCCACGACGAGCACCGCTTGGGCGGCCGGGGCGCCCTGAGGTTCTGCTCTGGCTCCTTCCCCCCAGTAGACCTTCGCCGGACTGCCGCTGACGTGCCGGGCGAGAGTATCGGGCTCGAATGCCGCGTCCATGAAGAGGCCGAGCCGCTCCCCGTTTCCTTCAAGCCCCAGGCAAGGTTTCGGCTCCCTCGCAGCCACTCCCTTCGGCGTTCTCCTGGGCACGGCCACTCTTCCGCCGACCGGGGTGACCACCAGAGAGCGGAAGCGTCCCGCCCGCAAACCGGGCGTGCCAACCGACCTGCCGCCCACCACAGCGAAGAACAGACACCCTGTCGTCCAGACCAGCACAAAGAGCAACAGCCCCCACGCTGGGCCGCCGACCTTACGCTCCAGGGAATCCCTGCCAGCGTCGAGGAATACACCGACGTGCGGCGAGGACGGAGCGTAGAGAGACCAGACGTGGTCACCAGGTTCAGCGGGTGTCTTTGAGGAGACGGTACCTTCCTCCGATTGGCTCCCGCCGTCGAAGGGCACGGAATCTTGGACCCCGGTACGGTAGTAGTCGGCCCCCTTGAGCTTCTCGACGAACTCCGATGACAGCACCTTGTGGACTTCCACCTGGCGATTACGGGCCCGCATCGACGATCCTCTACGCTGCGGCCGGCTTTCAGGCTCTGCGCCCTTCAGGCCACCAGCGTCGACGCGTAGCCACTCCGCCCGGCTCCGGCGAGGGCCCTCGCCGAACAACCGTGAGGCAGCCGACGATGCCAACTGCTGCCACCACAAGGCAGGCGAGAGCGTCCCACCGGGGTGGCGGCAAGGACGGCTTCAGCAGCAGTCGCACCACTGCCGCAAGCAGCCCGAGGCCTCCGACTGCCAGCCAGGCCGACACCGCTCGGAGCTTCCCGCTCATTCCAACCTCTCCTTGATCGTTTGCCCGCCTCAGGCGAGCATGCCCTGGCCAGTGAAAGGGACGGCCTCCCGGAGAAGTGCCCTGCTCCATGGGTGCCTCTGAGTTAGCGGGCGGCGACCCGTAGGCGTGCCCATACGCAGAGCAGGCGCGCCTACCGGGCGAGCGAACCTGATCCGGGACCTCCAGGGGCGCGGCCCGGTGACCTACCGGATCGGCGCCCGCCGCTTGAGGCCGGCCTGCATCGCCCTCTTGAGGCGCTCCGCTCCGGCTTCCTCTCGCTGCCCGGACATCAGCTCCCAATCGCGGGGCTGCATGAACAACAGCTGACCGGACCCCGGTACTAGCGCCGCACCCCCGAAGACCTCGTCACCGGCGAACCAAACGCCGCCCTCCATGCCCTTCAGCCAGCCCGGACGCGAAAGGGGGTCCACGGCCGCCAGCACCGGCGAGCGGTCGGCGCCCTTCTCTCCGATGGTCAGAACCCGCACCCTGTTCCCCTTCATTTGCAGCGTCTCGACCGGACCGCGGAATTCAAGGGGGTACCTACGGAGGACCCGCGAGCACCTCCAGGTCCAGGACAGAGCCGCCCAAAAGAATATCAACGCGATCAACAGACCGACGAACCCCACGATGGCCAGCGGCAACAGATAATCAATCCCCGTCACGAAAACCAGAATGAACATGGGCGCGAAAATGACGAAGTACCTCGCGAACCGCTTCAGGGCCGTGACGTAGTGATACTTCACCGCTGACTTGAAGTCGGTTCCATCGGTTGCGTACGGAGCTTGGGAAGTCTCCGGCATGGCATTGTCCTCTTGCTCTTCTGCGTTCATCCGAAATCGCTCTTCATCGCTTCTGCGACGGAGCCTGAAGCTACCGACTCGAAGGCGTGTTCCCCTTCAGCCCGCGCCGGATCGGTGAACGTCACTGTACGGGCGGTGCCGAGCAGGACGCCGCGGTAGTCATCGGCGAACTCCACCGACGCGGTCACCATCTGTACTGCGATGACTGACGAGGATCGCGTGTCCGGAATCGCCACCATCCCCTGCCAGACCTCTTCCTGTCTGGGCTCCTCTTGTCCCTCAGGAGGTACGCCCGGGGCCACCGTGGTCTGCACCGACTCCGACAAGAACCCAGTACCAATGGGCAGTTCGACGGGTCGCATACCGTCGCCGGAACCGCTCCCCGCGCCGCCGGCCAGCATCTTGGTGAGTACGCGTTTGGGGTTCATTCCTGGCGTCGGAACGCTGAAAAACCGTGAGGACAGAAAGCGCGGAACCGCCGCTGTCGTCGGGATGCATACCCAGCGCACATCCCTGCACCTGCTGCTTCTGCAGCATCATCACAACGATGGCGTACAGCCGGAACACCTGGTCTGCGCGGTCGCGGACCTCGCTGGGAAGGTCGTTGATCTGCCGCGCCACCTCTGCGAGTCCGGCGGGTGACGGTTGGAGATCCACCTGGCGGTAGCCGAGGGGAAGTCCGTACCAGAAGGCCGGCTTCTGCTCAACAGCCGCGATATCGAAAAGGTCGTTCACAGCCGGATGCCCCTTGCGAGTTCGCCCAGATCGGTACACTTGGACATACCTGGTGGATTCCACTCCCTGGGCCTGGACTTGGACGAAGAGGGGCGTCTCGAGCAACTCTGGTCCATCGCGGAGGAAGTCTGGCCGCACGGCACCGGCTCCAACGCGAAGTCACCTTCCACACTTACCGTGAGATTGGCGATCACGCCCTCACAGAGGACTCCTTCTACGCGGGCTTCTGCCTGGACGAGGCACCGAACGGCCGCCTCACCACCGCCTCGCTGCTGGCCCGCCTCGACCCTCTGGACGAGGCCGATGCCGAGTTGTCCGCGCACGGCCTTTTCGAGGCGCTCTCCGCGAACGAGAACAAACACGGTCGAGGACATCCGCGTTCCAGCAGGGCCGGGCGTGCTCGTGCTGTGCGGCCTGGAATGGCAGTCCGACCCGGACGATGACACGGCGCCGTCCCTGCCCCTCGCGCGGGCCGATGTCTACCTCCCCCTCCCCCGCATGCGTCGGCTCCTCGTCATGAGCCTGACCACTCCGTCGCTGCCGGATCTTCCGTTCTACGTCTCACTGTTGTCGAAGTCGGCCCACGACCTCACGATCTCCAGCGGCGTGGAGCCACCGCCTGCCTCTGGCCCGGAGAACGGCGGTGAAAGGAGAGCCCGTACCTCCGACCAGGTCAGGGCGGACGTCGGGTAGTAGACAGGCAGGCACCGCTCACACGGCGAACAGTTGGATCGTGAAGCTTCAGGACAACGGACGTCACTCCGGTGGTCATAAACCTCTATCCGCCCCAGCTCAAGGAGATGCGGCGCGCTGTACGGTCACGGCCGGAGCGGCGATCAGGCTGGTCGCCGCTACCGGAGGCACCCGGGGAGACGAACTGGTGAACCAGCTCCGGTTCGCCGCCGGCCACTGGGCGCCCCTTCTGCGTCAGACGACTGCGCACACTGCCCTCGGCATCTCCCGCTTTATGCAAGGTTCACCGGTATCGGACGGCACCTTCCGGATCGCAACCCGGACTCCGCGAGGACGGTGAGCACGTCACTCACAAGCGACTCACCACCCGGGATCATGCGAAGTCTCGGCCTGACCGGGCTTCGGCTGTGCCGCAGGCACAGCGCCTGCGGCACATGCTGCTGAATGGCATGGATACAACACCCGGGAGAGACTAACCTCTCGGCCCTGGTGGAACGCGGCGTTGTTCGCCGGCATCCTCAGCGCGATGGTGGCCCTGGGTGGCCTTGCAGCGGCTTGCCTGCCGGGCTTCGGCGTCGCCATGCGTGTGATGAACGGCGCGCGTTGGCTGTCGTCGGCGTCACTGGATTCTGAGCAGCTGTCGCAGCCACAGCGGCAAGCTGTTGGTGCTGGCTCTGACGACAATGGCAACTGGAATATTCGAGAGCGCAGCGAGGAGACCGACGATGCCGACTCGCCTGCAGCCTCATCTGCTGGCGACGCCTCAAGAGACACGCCTCGTGATCGTGTTACGAGCTCTTTGGCTCGGGAGCTGCGTGACGGAAGAAACCGCGGCGCGCCATGGGGCAGCGCAATCTCCCGCTCCGGACAGGACGTTGATCGTGTTCTACGACCCTAGCTGACGCCCGGGCAAGCGTTCCCCGGGAGGGCTACCGGGGCCCATCGGGCCAAGTGCACTCGCCAGCAGGAAAGTTACGACGAACGAACGATGTCCCACGGCACGAGGCGAGACAGACAGCGATGGCTGCCTCGCCTCGTCGGAGATCGCTAGGAATCCGTCGTCGGCAACGCGATAAGTGAGTACGACGAACTACCTGCGAGGCCGGAGGCTCCGCCGTTGTCGGACAGGTAGAGCGTGCCCTTGTTCCAATACGGCCGCCCGAAGACGCTGCTGCCCTTGTCGACCTCTTCGGGGTACTCGGCGACTGTCTCCATCGCGCCGTCCTTGGGGGCGAACTCCACCAGCTTCGGCTCATGCGAGGCCTGGGTGACGTACACCAGCGGTCGCTCGCTACCGGTGTCCGTCAGCGGAATGTAATGAATCGTGTCCACAGGATCCGTCTTCCACAATTCCTTCCCGCTGTCCAGGTCGTAGGCAATCAGCACATTCTGCTCACCCTTGGGGTTGTTCCGCGGGGAAACCTCCATGACGAAGATATTGCCGAACCCAGCCGCCTCATGCGTCGGGTCACCGCCGTCCCCGAAGTGGACGTAGTACTTCTCCTCCAACTCCGGCACCTTCCCACGCATTTCACCGGTCTTCTCATCGAGCGCGAAGGCACCTTCGTATCCGCTGATGACAAGCGGCGAGGTGGTGAGGATGCCCGAGACCGCATCCTCACCAAATTTCTTCGTCCACTCAGGCTCACCGGTGGCGGGATCGATCAGCGATACCTCGGTCCACTTCTTCTCGTTGCCCTCAAGTGGATCGCCCTTGCTGCACGATGCCCGGCGTATCAGGTTCTTGCCGCCGGTGAATTGGCCTGTTCCGCAGTAGGGCGTAGCCGTCTTCTTCAAGTCCCAGGCCACGGAGCCGTCCGCCGCCTTCAGTACCTTCCCGCCGAGCACCACGGTCTCACCGGTGCGGGCCACGCTCAGCCCCTTGCCGGAGAAGCCTCGATGCCACAACTCCTTGCCGGACTTGAGGTCGAACGCGGCGACGTTGTTGCATTCGCCCTCGCCTCCCTCCACACCTCCCGAGGCGCCATACGCAACGATCCCGATTCCGCCATCAGAAGCAGAAGGAGCGACGCATGCTGTGTTACCCGCGCCGGGCAGCGGTGTGGCCCACAGTTTCTTTCCTGTGTCGCGAGCGTAGGCCTTCACCCCACCGGGCGCGGTCTGGATCACGGCCTTGTCGGTGAACCAGGTGCCGGCTCCGTCCAACTCGCTCGAGCCCTCTCCCGACTTCGCCTCCACAGTCCACAACGGCTCGACGGCGCCACTCGCCAGCACGTACCACGCGGCGCCGCCCGCCCCACCGAGCACGATCAACGCGAGAACCAGCAGCACGATCAGGCCGGTCTTCTTCTTACGCGGCGGCGCTGCCGGAACGGGAGCCCCGGGGAACTGCTGCTGATAGCCATAGCCCTGCTGGGGCTGGGGCGCCATCGGCTGCCGCTGATAGCCGTATCCCTGCTGCGGTGCGGGCGTGGGCTGTTGCTGCGGGTAGCCGTATCCGGGCTGTGGCACGGGAGCCTGCTGAGGCGGCATAGACGGCTGCTGCTGAGGCGGCACGGGAGCCTGCGGCGGCATCGGCGGCTGCTGCCCATAAGGGCTGGTGCCCGGCACGGGTCCGTTGGTGCTCATCGGCTGTTGCTCCTGACGTACTGGGCCCACGCGGCCTGGAATTCGCTCTCGCCCATACCCACGGCACTCTGCAGCTGCTGGTCGAGTTCCGTGGGCTTCTTGTAGTGGTCGACCACGAACTTGAAGACCGCCTCCTCGCCGCCCTCCTCGGCGATGAACCGGATGGCGAGGTAGCTGAGGGCGTAGTTCATGCTGACCGGGTTGGCGTCACTGTCGAAGTCGCTGCTGGGCAACTCACCGTCGAATTCCTGGCCTGCCAGGGCGTTTCGAACGCCCTGATCCCCCAGCTCCCGGTCGAATCGGTTCGTGACGTATTCCGCGAACCCTTCGACAACCCAAGAACGGAGACTCTTCTCGTCGTCGAAGGAGTAGGAGCCGCTGTCTTGTGGCTGCACGAGAGCATGCGCGATTTCATGACGCGAGATATCCGCAACGCCGCGCCTCCACGCAGACGAAGTGAAGCGCTCTGACGAGGCATCCATCTTGATGCGCGCGCCGCCGAATTCGAGCCGGTCCTCCTTGCCGCCGTATCCCTCATTGAAGGTCGGCATCGGCACGCTCTGCCCGGCATCCCAGCCAACGTCCAGGCCACCATTGTTGTAGAGCTTCGTGTACGTCTTCCGGTCCGGTTCGACGACGACGAGGAAGCCCTTGGGAGTGTTGGGAACCGACGGGGCCTTTGACTTCCACAGGTCCAGATCGGTCTTCGCGCTCTGCTCGATGATCGGCGCGTAGCGACTCGCAGCGGCGGCGTTCTTCTTCGCCGCGATCGTGACCGTGTGCCGTTGACGCTTCACGTACATGTCGTCGTAAAGGTCCCAGGGAGCCGGGTAGTAGACCGCGGTGGCCATCCCATACGGAAGATTTCAAGTCCAGTG
>NZ_JAGGPA010000029.1 GCF_018614035.1 Streptomyces sp. ISL-96 | reverse complement strand
GTGGCGGGGGCGCTGTCGGCGGCGGCGCGGGGTCGCGGGGCGGTATCCGTGGGGCTCCGGCACACCGTCCCCCGGTCCTCGGCAACCCCGGCATGCAACGGCAGCGCCGCCGGGGCCCGTTCGCACAGGCCCGGGCACGGGCTCGGCTGCCACACCGCACCCCCCGCAGCCGAGCCCGCCGCCCCGACCTGCTCCTCCAGCCCCGCGCACACCGCCCCCGCCCCCCGTGCCGCGCAGGCCAGGTCCGTGCACACGTACAGAACCTTCGCTGGGCGCGGCTTCACCGAGAACATCGCGTAGAACGTCGCCACCCCGTACGCCTCCGCCGGCGGCACCGTCAGCCGGCGGCAGATGTAGTCCAGCGCGCCCTCGCTCAGCCACCCCACCCGGTCGTTGACCGCGTGCAACGCCGGGAGGAGGAGGTCCCGGCGCTCACGCGCCGCCGCCCCGCCCCGCGCCCACCGCAGGTCGGCCCCGGAGCGGTCCGCGCCCTCCCATCCCGATTCGGGCGGGCCCAGCAGTTCGTCCACCGCCGCCCGTTCGTCCCCGGACGGCTCCGCGTTCGTGTACTTCAGGTCCATGCCGGCACCAGCTTCTCTATCCGGATCGCCGACGCCTTGAACTCGGCCGTCCCCGCGATCGGGCAGTTCGCCTCGATCGTCAGCTGGTTCGTGTCGACCTCGTCGGGGAAGTGCATCGTCATGAAGGCCAGCCCCGGCCGCAGCCCGGGGTCCACCCACACCGGGGCGGTTACCGCGCCCCGCCGTGACGAGACCCGGACCTCCTCGCCCACCTCGACGCCGTACGCCGCCGCGTCCTCCGGGCAGAGTTCGATGTACTCGCCGCGGCGCAGCGGGGACGCGAAACTCCCGCTCTGGACACCGGTGTTGTACGAGTCCAGCCGACGGCCCGTGGTCAGCCGCAGCGGGTAGTCCTCGTCCGTCAGGTCGACCGGCGGGTCGTGTGCCACCAGGCCGAAGGGAGCGGCCGGGCCACGCCGCTCCGGGTCCGTCTCCCACAGGCGCGCGTGCAGGAAGCTGGAGGGCAGGCGGTCCGTGTCGGGGCACGGCCACTGCAACCCCTGGTGTTCCTCCAGGCGGTCGTACGTCATGCCGTAGTGGTCGGGGGAGAGGGACCGCAGTTCGTTCCAGACCGACTCCGAATCCGCGAACTTCCAGTCGTGGCCGAGCCGTTCGGCCAGTGCGCAGATGATGTCGATGTCCTCCCGCGCCTCGCCCGGCGGCTTCACCGCCGCCCGCACCCGCTGCACGCGCCGCTCGCTGTTCGTCGTCGTCCCGTCCGTCTCCGCCCAAGCGGCCGTCGCGGGCAGGACCACGTCCGCCATCTGCGCGGTCTTCGTCAGGAAGATGTCCTGTACGACCAGGTGGTCAAGCGCCGCCAGCCGCCGCATCGCCTGTTCGCTGTCGGCCTCCGACTGGGCCGGGTTCTCACCGATGCAGTAGACCGCTCGCAGCTCGCGGCTCTCCATCGCCTCGAACATCGCGGTCAGTGTCATGCCGTATCGCGGCGGGATGACCGTCTCCCAGGTACGTTCGAACTTGCCCCGCGCCGCCGGGTCGAGGATGTCCTGGAAGCCGGGCAGCTTGTTCGGGATGGCTCCCATGTCGCCGCCGCCCTGGACGTTGTTCTGACCGCGCAGCGGCTGGACCCCCGCGCCGTACCGGCCGACATGGCCCGTCAGCAGCGACAGGTTGATGAGCGCGCGCACGTTGTCGGTGCCGTTGTGGTGCTCGGTAATACCCAGCGTCCAGCACAGCTGCGCCCGTTCGGCGGTGGCGTACGCGTGTGCCAGCTCCCGGATCGCGGCCGCCGGGACGCCCGTCACCTTCTCCGCCGCCGAGAGAGTCCACGGCTCCACCAGTCCGGCGTACTCCGTGAAGCCTGTCGTGGCGCGCTCCACGAACGACCGGTTCACCAGCCCCGCGTGGATGATCTCCCGCCCCATCGCGTGGGCCAGCGGGATGTCCGTCCCGACGTTCAGGCCCAGCCAGCCCTCCGCCCACTCGGCGGTCGAGGTGCGGCGCGGATCGACGGCGTACATGCGCGCGCCGTTCCTGATGCCCTTCAGGACGTGGTGGAAGAAGATCGGGTGAGCTAAGCGTGCGTTGGAGCCCCACATCAGGATGAGGTCGGCGTGTTCGACCTCTTCGTACGACGAGGTGCCGCCGCCGGAGCCGAAAGCGGCCGAGAGACCGGCGACGCTCGGCGCGTGACACGTCCGGTTGCACGAGTCGACGTTGTTGGTTCCCATCACGACCCGGGTGAACTTCTGGGCGACGTAATTCATCTCGTTGGTCGCACGGGCGCAGGACAGCATGGCGAAGGCGTCCGGGCCGTACGTGTCCGTCGCCCGCCGGAAACCGGCCGCGGCCCGCTCCAGGGCCTCATCCCAAGTCGCTTGCCGCAGAGTGCCGTTGGAGTCACGTACGAGCGGGTGAGTCAGCCGGGTGTACTGCTTCGGCTGCCTGTCTTTCTTCTTCACTGTGCGCTCCCGGTTGAGGTGGGGGAGGAGGTGGTCGGCGAGGAGGTGGTGGCCAGCAGGTCCGCCAGCGCGTGCACCGCGCGCAGCGTCGGTACGTCGGTGCCGGTCAGGCGGGCGAGTTCCACGACCGCGGCCAGCAGCACGTCGAGTTCGAGCGGCTTGCCCTTCTCCAGGTCCTGGAGGGTGGACGTCTTGTGGTCGCCGACGCGCTCGGCCCCCGCGATGCGCCGCTCCACGGAGATCTCGGGGTGACAGCCGACGGCGGCCGCGACCTCCAGCGTTTCGCGCATCATCGACTCGACCAGTGCGCGGGTGTCCGGATGGCGGCAGATCTGACCCATGGTGGCTCGGGCCAGCGCGCTGATGGGGTTGAAGGAGATATTGCCGAGCAGTTTGATCCAGATGTCGTTGCGGAGGTCCGGCTCGACGGGGCATTTCAGGCCGCCCGCCCGCATCGCCTCGCTGAAGTCCAGGCAGCGGCGCGACACGTCACGGCCCGGCTCGCCGATCGAGAAGCGGGTTCCTTCCAGGTGCCGTACGACGCCGGGAGCCTCCAGCTCGGTCGCGGCGTACACGACGCACCCGATGGCGCGCGCCGGCGGCAGCGTCGCGGTGACCGCGCCCGCCGGGTCGACGCTCTCGATGCGGCGGCCGGCGTACGGGCCGGGCAGGCCGTGGAAGTACCACCAGGGGATGCCGTTCTGGGCGGCGATCACCGCCGTACGGTCGTGCAGGAGCGGGTGGACGAGGGGGCCGGACTCCGCGTACGAGTTGGCTTTGAGGCCGAGGAAGACATAGTCGACGGGTCCGACCTCGGCGGGATCGTCGGTCGCGGCGGGCCGCGCGGTGAAGTCGCCGCGCGGGCTGAGGACGCGTACGCCGTCACGGCGCATGGCCGTCAGGTGTGCGCCGCGGGCGATCAGGTGGACCTCGGCGCCCGCGCGGTGGAGCGCGGCCCCGACATACGCGCCGATTGCTCCGGCGCCGACAACTGCGACTTTCACGGGGCTCTCCGATCGGTGAGGGGCCGAGTAAGGGGGAGCGGGGAAGGTGCTGGAAGGTGCTGGACTCTCTGGAAGGAGGTCGACAGGATATTGTCTACAGTATGCCTTTAGGGGGGTCAAGGGTCGCCGTCAGCAAGAAGCTCCAAAGAGTCGGGGGCGAATCCTGTCGATTCACATGCCGTCGTACTGGTGAGTCGCAAAGAAGACTGGACCGTTCCGACTGTCCGCAAAGAGGGGTGGAACCGCCAATGACCGGCTCACGAGTCGTCGCGCTCGGGCACTATCAGCCTGCCAAGGTGCTCACGAACGACGATCTGGCAGCCATGGTCGACACCAGCGACGAGTGGATCACCAGCCGCGTCGGCATCAGGACCCGCCACGTCGCGGGTCCCGACGAGCCCGTGGACGAGCTGGCCGCGCACGCCGGAGCCAAGGCACTGGCCGCGGCGGGTCTCACGCCCGCAGACATCGACCTCGTCCTGGTGGCCACCTCCACCGCGATCAACCGCTCCCCGAACATGGCCGCCCGCGTCGCGGCCCGCCTCGGCATGGGTTCGCCCGCCGTGATGGACCTCAACGTCGTCTGCTCGGGCTTCACCCACGCGCTCGCCACGGCCGACCATGCCGTACGAGCCGGATCAGCCACCCGCGCCCTGGTCATCGGCGCCGACAAGATGGCCGAGATCGCCGACTGGACCGACCGCACCACCTGCGTGCTTGTCGGCGACGGCGCCGGCGCGGCGGTCGTCGAGGCCTGCGCCGAGAACGAGGAGCCGGGGATCGGCCCGGTGCTGTGGGGCTCGGTGCCGGAGATGGGGCACGCCGTACGGATCGAGGGCACGCCCCCGCGCTTCGCCCAGGAGGGCCAGTCGGTCTACCGCTGGGCCACCACTCAGCTGCCGCCCATCGCGCGCAAGGTGTGCGAGCGGGCCGGCGTGACGCCGGAGGAGCTGGCGGCGGTCGTCCTGCACCAGGCGAACCTGCGGATCATCGAGCCCGTCGCGCAGAAGATCGGCGCGGTCAACGCGGTGATCGCCCGCGATGTCGTCGACTCGGGCAACACCTCGGCGGCCAGTATCCCGATGGCCCTGTCCAAGCTGGTCGAGCGCGGCGAGATCGAGTCCGGCGCTCCGGTCCTGCTCTTCGGCTTCGGAGGCAACCTGTCGTACGCGGGCCAGGTCATCCGCTGTCCCTGAGCGTCTCCGTGGAATGGTGACTGGGCCTCGGTGGTGTCCCGCCGGGGCCCAGACTTGTGCCGTGGGTGCGCTCGGTAGACTGTAGACGATAGCCAATTAGCGTTGGCGACGCTCGCCGATGTTGGCCCGAAGGGGGACACCGCGATGTTGTCCGCAGGACTGCCGCAAGGGACCGTACCCAAGCTGGAGAGGCCCGGACCGCTCCGCGAGCGCGTGTACGAGGCGCTGCTCGAACTCATCACCACCCGGGCCCTGCGGCCCGGCCAGCACCTGATCGAGAGTGAGCTCGCCGGCCACCTCGGAGTGTCCAGGCAGCCCGTGCGCGAGGCGTTGCAGCGGCTCAACACCGAGGGGTGGGTCGATCTGCGGCCCGCGCAGGGCGCGTTCGTACACGAGCCGACCGAGGAAGAGGCCGACCAACTGCTCTCCGTGCGTACGCTCCTGGAGGCGGAGGCGGCCAGACTCGCCGCAGTCAACGCCGGGTCAGCGGGGATCGCCGCGCTCGAAGAGGTGTGCGCGAAGGGCGAGCAGGCCGTCGCGGACGACGACGTGGACCTCGCCGTGTCGCTCAACGCCCAATTCCACGCCAAAGTCATGGAGTTGGCGGGCAACGTCGTCCTCGCCGAACTGGCGGCGCAAGTGGGCCGGCGGGTCCGCTGGTACTACACGCCGGTCGCCCGGCAGCGCGGGAAACAGTCCTGGGTCGAGCACCGCGCGCTGATCGCGGCGATCTCGGACCGCGACGAACAGCGGGCCACCGAGATCATGCGCGCCCACACGGAGCACACCCGCACGACCTACCATCAGCGCGTGGCGTAGGGCGCGCCGTACCGCCCCCCACCAGCAACTTCCCAAGGATGGAAACAGCCCAATGCTATTGATGATCCTCATCGGGGCGGCCGTCGTGGGCCTGGTAGTCCTCGGCATCGTCATCGCCGTGGTCGCGAGCCGGCGCAACCGTCAGGGCGCGGGCGCAGCACCCGCCCAGGGCGGATACCCGTACCAGCCCGGGTACCAGGGCCCCCAGCAGCCCGGATACCAGCCCCCGTACCAGCCGATGCCGCAAGGTCAGGCGTACCCCACCCCTCCGCCGAACCAGCCCCCGCGCACCCCCAACCCGTACACCCAACAGCCCCCCGCCCAGGGCCAGTAAGCACCTGTAAACACCTGCTCCGAACGCGCCCGGCCACGGCCGGGCGCGTTCGGCGTTTTAGAGCAGGCCGTTCTTTGTCCTCGCTGTGGAGAAAGTTGTAGTGGATTCCTGCGCAACTTCTTCCCACTCCCGGCAGCCGCTGCTACGTTCCCCTCCAAAGCCCGGCGGAGAAGGCCGATGAGGCAGGGAGGGACGCGTGAGACGGATGACGGCTCGACCGGCGAACGCGCATCAGGCGCGACTGCTCCGCCTGCTGCGTGACGGCGGACCCAACTCCCGCGCCCAGCTCGGCGATCAGATCGATCTCTCCCGTTCCAAACTCGCCGTCGAGGTCGACCGGCTGCTCGACACCGGTCTGGTCGTCGCCGACGGCCTCGCCGCCTCGCGCGGCGGCCGCCGCTCGCACAACATCCGGCTCGCGCCCGCCCTGCGCTTCCTCGGCATCGACATCGGCGCCACCTCGATCGACGTGGCCGTCACCAACGCGGAGCTGGAGGTACTCGGCCACCTCAACCACCCCATGGACGTGCGGGAAGGCCCGGTCGCGGTCTTCGAGCAGGCACTCGCGCTCGCGGCCAAGCTCAAGGCGTCCGGCCTCGCCGAGGGTTTCGACGGGGCGGGGATAGGCGTGCCGGGCCCGGTCCGCTTTCCCGAAGGTGTGCCGGTTGCGCCGCCGATCATGCCCGGCTGGGACGGCTTTCCCGTACGCGAGGCACTCAGCCAGGAGCTGGGCTGCCCCGTCATGGTCGACAACGACGTGAACCTGATGGCCATGGGGGAGCAGCACGCGGGCGTCGCGCGCTCGGTGGGCGACTTCCTCTGCGTCAAGATCGGCACGGGCATCGGCTGCGGCATCGTCGTCGGCGGAGAGGTCTACCGGGGTACGACCGGCAGCGCCGGCGACATCGGCCACATCCAGGTCGAACCGGAAGGCCGCGCCTGCGCCTGCGGCAACAAGGGCTGCCTGGAAGCCCACTTCAGCGGCGCCGCGCTCGCCCGCGACGCCGAGGACGCGGCCCGCTCCGGCCGCTCACCCGAACTGGCGGCGCGGCTCGAAGCGGCCGGACGGCTCACGGCCGCCGACGTCGCCGCGGCGGCCGCCGCCGGCGACGCCACCTCGCTCGACCTCATCCGCGAGGGCGGCAACCGCGTCGGCCAGGTCATCGCCGGCCTCGTCAGCTTCTTCAACCCCGGGCTCGTGGTGATCGGCGGCGGGGTGACCGGCCTCGGTCACACCCTGCTCGCGAGCGTCCGCACCCAGGTCTACCGCCAGTCGCTGCCGCTCGCGACCGGCAATCTGCCCATCGTCCTGGGCGAGTTGGGGCCCGCCGCCGGCGTGATCGGCGCGGCCAGACTCATCAGCGACCACCTGTTCTCGCCTGCCTGACCCCGGCCGGCGCACGTACGACCCGTACCGCTCCGTACGCAACACAGCACCACCGCACAAGGCCGGCTTCGCCGTGCCCGGATTTGCCCTGCCCTGCTCGCTCACCGGCCGCCGCACCAGCCGAGGGGAACCGTCATGGCACCACCGCAAGCAGCCCCACCCCACGCAGCCCCGCCCCTTCTTCTCACGATGTCCGGCATCACCAAGTCCTTCCCCGGCGTTCGCGCCCTCGACGGCGTGGACCTGGAGGTCCAGGCGGGCGAGGTCCACTGCCTGCTAGGCCAGAACGGCGCCGGAAAGTCCACCCTCATCAAGGTGCTCGCGGGCGTACACCAGCCCGACGGCGGTGAGATCACCTGGCAGGGCGCCACGGTCACCCTCAAGTCGCCCATCGCCGCCATGCGCCTCGGCATCGCCACCATCTACCAGGAACTCGACCTGGTGGAGGGCCTGTCGGTCGCCGAGAACATCTTCCTCGGCCACGAGCCGACCACCGCCGGCTTTGTCGTACGCGGCAGGGAGGCCCGCGCGTCCGCGACCGCCCTGCTGAAACGGCTCGGGCACTGCGAGATCGACTCCGGCAGCCTGGTCGGTACGCTCTCCGCCGCCCAGCAGCAGATCGTCTCCATGGCGCGGGCGCTGTCCCACGACGTACGCCTCATCGTGATGGACGAGCCGTCCGCCGCCCTCGACCCCGACGAGGTCGACAACCTCTTCCGTATCGTCGCCGGGCTCACGGCGGACGGCGTCGCCGTCGTCTACATCTCCCACCGGCTCGAAGAGATCCGCCGCATCGGCGACCGCGTGACCGTACTCAAGGACGGACGCGCGGTCGCGGTCGGACTGCCCGCCAAGAGCACCCCGACGCGTGACGTCGTCGCGCTGATGACGGGGCGCGATGTGGAGTACGTCTTTCCCGAGCGCCGCGCGGAAGACCCTTCAGCCGCCGATCCCGTACTCAGGGTCGAAGGGCTCGCCCGAGAAGGGGAGTTCGCGGCACTCGATCTCGACATCCGGCCCGGTGAGATCGTCGGCCTGGCCGGTCTCGTCGGCTCCGGGCGCTCCGAAGTCCTGGAGACGATCTACGGGGCGCGCAAACCCACCACCGGGCGCGTCCTCGTCGACGGGCGTCCCCTGCGCCCCGGCAGCGTCCGCGCCGCCGTCCGCGCCGGCATCGGCCTCGCACCCGAAGAGCGCAAGGCCCAGGGCCTGTTGATGCTCGAATCCGTCACCCGCAACGTGTCCGTGTCGACCCTGTCCCGCTTCTCGCGCGGCGGCTGGCTCGACCGTACGGCCGAACGCAAGGCCGCCCAGGCAGCCACCCGCGAACTGTCCCTGCGGCCCGACCACCCCGACGCCCGCATCCGCACCCTTTCCGGCGGCAACCAGCAAAAGGCCGTACTCGCACGCTGGTTGCTGCGCGGCTGCCGTGTCCTGCTGCTCGACGAGCCGACGCGCGGCGTCGACGTCGGGGCGCGCGCCGAGCTGTACGCCGTGATCCGCAGGCTGGCCGACGAAGGCCTCGCCGTACTTCTCGTATCCAGCGAAGTCCCGGAAGTCCTGGGCCTCGCCGACCGGGTGCTGGTGCTCAGGGAAGGGCGCGTCGTCCACACGGCGCCCGCCCGGGAGCTCGACGAGCACCGCGTACTCGACCTCGTGATGGAAGGGAGCCCGACGCCATGACGCAGCCTGTCTCACCGGCGCAGCAACAGCATCAGCAGGACGGACCGGTCGTCACCACGGCCAAGACGCCCACCGAACAGGCCGGTTGGCGCAGGCTCGGGCTGCGCCTCGACGTACGCAACCTGTCGCTGCTCGGCGTACTCGCGGTCCTTGTCGCGGTCGGTGGCTTCACGAAACCCGAGCAGTTCCTGGACAGCAGCAACCTCCAGCTCGTCCTCACCCAGGCCTCCGTCATCGGCGTCGTCACCGTCGGCATGACCTTCGTCATCACCAGCGGCGGCATCGACCTCTCGGTCGGCGCGATCGTGGCGCTGGCCTCGGTGTGGGCGACGACGCTCGCCACCCAGGAGTACGGCTTCGCGGGCATCCTCTTCACGGCGGTGGTCGTCGGCCTGGCCTGCGGACTCGTCAACGGACTGCTCATCGCGTACGGCGGGATGGTGCCGTTCATCGCGACGCTCGCCATGCTGGCCTCGGCTCGCGGACTCGCCCTCCAGATCACGGACGGCAAGACGCAGATCGTCACCGTCGAGTCCGTACTCGACCTCGGCATCCCGGACTCGTACGTCCTCGGCATTCCGCCACTGGTCCTGGTCTTCGCGGTCGTCACCGTCGTCGGCTGGCTGCTGCTCAACCGCACCACCTTCGGGCGGCGTACGGTCGCGGTCGGCGGCAACGCGGAAGCGGCCAGGCTCGCCGGCATCGACGTACGCCGCCAGCGCCTCTACCTCTACCTGCTGTCCGGACTGTGCTGCGGAATCGCGGCCTTCCTGCTGATCATCCTGTCGGGGTCCGGCCAGAACACGAACGGCAACCTCTACGAACTCGACGCCATCGCCGCCGCGATCATCGGCGGGACGCTGCTCAGCGGCGGGCGGGGCACGATCGTCGGTTCCGTACTCGGTGTCCTCGTCTTCACCACGATCACCAACATCTTCGCGCTCAACAACCTGCAGAGCGACGTACAGCAGATCGCCAAGGGCGCGATCATCGTCGCCGCCGTACTGGTCCAGCGCCGCACCGCGCGCGACGGCGAGGCCTGACCCCGCACCGCTTTTCTCCCACACGTTCGTACGCCCTGACCGAAGGATGGGAACCGCCATGCCACAAACCAGTCGCAGAGGGCTGCTCTTCGGCACCGCAGCCGTCTCCGCGGGCGCCCTGCTCACCGCATGCACCAGCAACGAGCCCAAGGAGAAGGCACCGGCCGCCAACAGCGAGCCGGCCACCGCCGACGACAAGCCCGGCAAGAAGGTCACGATCGGGTTCGCGGGCCCGCAGGCCGACCACGGCTGGCTGAACGCCATCAACGAGAACGCCAAGTCGCGCGCCGCGAAGTACTCCGAGGTGACCCTGGAGATCACCGAGGGGTCGAACGACACCGCGGCGCAGATCGGCCAGGTCCAGACGCTGATCAACAAGAAGGTCGACGTACTGGTGATCCTGCCGGCCGACGGCAAGGCGCTCACCCAGGTCGGCCTCCAGGCGATGAAGGCGGGCATCCCCGTCATCAACCTGGACCGCATCTTCGCCTCGCCGCAGGCCTACCGCTGCTGGATCGGCGGCGACAACTACGGCATGGGCCTGAACGCGGGCAACTACATCGGCGAGCAGCTCAAGGACAAGCCGAACGCCAAGGTGGTGGAGCTCGCCGGGCTCGACAACCTGGAGCTCACCAAGCAGCGCAGCCAGGGCTTCGCCGACGCCCTCAAGAACTACCCCAACGTCAAGCGCGTCGCCCGCCAGGCCGCCGACTTCACCGTCGAGTCGGGCCAGGCGAAAATGGCGCAACTGCTCCAGGCGCAGAAGCAGTTCGACGCGCTGTGGAACCACGACGACGACCAGGGCGTGGGCGCCCTGCGCGCCATCCAGCAAGCCGGGCGCGACGACTTCCTGATGGTCGGCGGGGCAGGGGCCAAGGCCGCGATGGACGCCATCAAGGCGGACAACAGCGTGCTGAAAGCCACCGTCCTCTACCCGCCGACCATGGCCGCCTCGGCCATCGACCTGGCGCGCGCGCTCGGCCAGGGCAAGGGCGTCGGCGGCATGGCGGAGCTGGAGATTCCAGCCTCGATCACCCTCTACTCGGCCGTCGTCACCAAGGACAACGTCGACGAATACCTGCCGACGGGCTTCAGCTGACCGGGCCGCGCGCGCCAGCCCCCACTGTGCGAGTGACGAGTTCGACGAGGAGGAATCCGTATGGCCGGTAAGGAAGAGACGGAGACAGGTGCGGAGGCGGTCGCTGATGACGCCCCGCCGACGCTCGGTGTCGGCATGGTCGGATACGCGTTCATGGGAGCCGCCCACTCACAGGGCTGGCGCACCGCGGGCCGCGTCTTCGACCTGCCGGCGCGGCCGGTCCTCGCGGCCGTCTGCGGACGCGACCGTACGGCCGTACGTGCGGCGGCGGACCAGCACGGGTGGGCGGCGGCGGAGACCGACTGGCGGGACCTGATCGCCCGCGACGACGTGCAGATCGTCGACATCTGCACGCCCGGGGACAGCCACGCGGAGATCGCCGTCGCCGCGCTGGACGCGGGAAAGCACGTGCTGTGCGAAAAGCCGCTGGCCAACTCGGTCGCCGAGGCGGAGGCCATGACGGCCGCCGCCGAGCGCGCCCGTGGGCGGGGCCAGGTGGCGATGGTCGGCTTCAACTACCGCCGGGTGCCGGCCATGACGTACGCCCGCCGGCTGATCGCGGAGGGCAGGCTGGGGGCGCTGAGGCACGTACGGGTCACCTACCTCCAGGACTGGCTCGTCGACCCGGAGTTCCCGCTGACCTGGCGGCTCCAGCGGGAGTACGCGGGCTCCGGCGCGCTCGGCGACCTCGGCGCGCACATCGTGGACCTCGCGCAGTACCTGGCGGGGGAGCCGCTGGTGGGGGTCTCGGCCATCACGGAGACGTTCGTACGGTCGAGGCCGCTGCCGGCGGGCGCGACGGAGGGGCTTTCGGGGGCCGGGGGCTCCGAACGCGGGGCGGTGACGGTCGACGACGCGGCGCTCTTCACCGGACGGCTCGCCTCGGGCGCGCTGGCTTCCTTCGAGGCGACCCGTACGGCGGCGGGCCGAAAGAACGCGCTGCGCATCGAACTCAACGGCGAGCGCGGCTCACTGGCCTTCGACCTGGAGCGGCTGAACGAACTGTCCTTCCACGACCACACCGAGCCCGCCGTCTCCTCCGGCTTCCGGCGGATCCTGGTGACCGAGCCCGGCCATCCGTACCTGGAGGCGTGGTGGCCGCCCGGCCACGCCCTGGGGTACGAGCACACCTTCGTCCACCAGGCGCGCGACTTGCTGCACGCCATCGCCACCGGGACCTCGCCGGAGCCGTCCTTCGCGGACGGGCTGCAGGTGCAGCGGGTGCTGGCGGCGGTGGAGGAGAGCGCCGAGAAGAACGCGGTCTACACGCCCGTACTCCCGTAGGAGGTCGTTTCCGTATGCCACGTCCATTCACGCTCTTCACCGGCCAGTGGGCCGATCTGCCGCTGGAGGAGGTCTGCCGACTGGCCCGCGACTTCGGTTACGACGGCCTCGAACTGGCCTGCTGGGGCGATCACTTCGAAGTCGACAAGGCACTGAGCGAACCCGGCTATCTGGAGGGCAGGCATCAGCTGCTCGACAAGTACGGCCTGAAGTGCTGGGCGATCTCCAACCACCTGGTCGGCCAGGCGGTCTGCGACGCGCCCATCGACGAACGGCACCAGGCCATTCTCCCGTCGCGGATCTGGGGCGACGGGGAGCCCGAGGGCGTACGGCAGCGGGCCGCGGCCGAGATGGCCGACACGGCCAGGGCGGCGGCGGCCTTCGGCGTCCGTACGGTCATCGGCTTCACCGGGTCGTCGATCTGGCACCTGGTGGCGATGTTCCCGCCCGTACCGCCGCACATGATCGAGCGGGGTTACGAGGACTTCGCCGAGCGCTGGAACCCCGTCCTCGACGTCTTCGACGCGGAGGGTGTTCGCTTCGCGCACGAGGTGCACCCGAGCGAGATCGCGTACGACTACTGGACCACGCACAGGGCCCTGGAGGCGGTTGGCCATCGCCAGGCCTTCGGCCTCAACTTCGACCCCAGCCACTTCGTGTGGCAGGACCTGGACCCGGTGGGCTTCCTGTACGACTTCCGGGACCGGATCTACCACGTGGACTGCAAGGAGGCCCGCAAGCGGCTCGACGGCCGCAACGGCCGGCTCGGCTCCCACCTGCCGTGGGGGGACCCGCGGCGGGGGTGGGATTTCGTGTCGGCGGGACACGGTGACGTGCCGTGGGAGGACGTATTCCGGATGCTGCGCTCGATCGGGTACGAGGGCCCGGTGTCGGTGGAGTGGGAGGACGCGGGGATGGACCGCCTGACTGGGGCGCCGGAGGCGCTTGCCACGCTGAAGCGGTACGACTTCGACCCGCCGAGCGCGTCGTTCGACGCGGCGTTCGGGGGCGGGGACTAGCTGGGGCGCAGCCCAGCCCGCCCCTGGCCACTTCAGCCCGTCCGGCGTTTGAGGACCGGGGTCTGGGGCGGAGCCCCAGCTTCGGGAAGGGGCGGGTAGGGGAAAGCCCCACAGGGCAGCCCGCGGAACCGCCGCCGCCGGGATGGTCCCGGCTGCCCCGCACCCCTTTGTCCTGCGGCGGGAAAAAGCTCAACTTACCCGCCGCGCAAGCACTTTCCGTTCCGGACGAACGCGGCTACCGTCCCTGAGGTGTACAGGACATGAGTCCGGTTCCGGCGTGACGGCGCACTCCGGTTCCGGTTCCCGAAAAGAGAGCTTCCCGCCCGGTGTTGGTGCAGGACGAGCACCGCCCGGCCCACTCCCGGAGGACACTCGTGCACAGGAATCTGCTCAGAGCCGGATCGGCCCGCAAGGCCCTCGCACTCCTCACCGGCAGCCTCCTCGCCGCCACTTCACTCACCCTCTCCGCCCCCGCCACCGCCGCCGACCCACCGGTAGCACCCGTCGCCGCCGAGGACTTCCAGCAGGTCACCCTCGCCAAGGGTGAGCCCGAGACGGGCGAGCCCATGTCGCTCGCCGTACTCCCGGACCGCAGCGTCCTCCACACGTCCCGCGACGGCGAACTCCGCATGACCGACAGCGCCGGCAACACCCGCGTCGTCGGCACGATCCCCGTCTACTCGCACGACGAAGAAGGCCTCCAGGGCATCGGCATAGACCCGAAGTTCAGCGAGAACCGGCGGATCTACCTCTACTACGCACCCCCGCTGGACACCCCACCGGGCGACGCCCCCAACGAGGGCACAGCGGCGGACTTCGCCAAGTTCGACGGCGTCAACCGGCTCTCACGCTTCGTACTCAAGGCCGACGGCACCCTCGACAACGCCAGCGAGAAGAAGATCCTCGACGTACCCGCCACCCGCGGCATCTGCTGCCACGTCGGCGGCGACATCGACTTCGACGCGCAGGGCAACCTCTACCTCTCGACCGGCGACGACTCCAACCCCTTTGCCTCCGACGGCTACACCCCCATCGACGAACGCCCCAACCGCAACCCGGCGTACGACGCACGCCGCACCTCCGGCAACACGAACGATCTGCGCGGGAAGATCCTCCGTATCAAGGTGAACGAGGACGCGTCCTACACGGTTCCCGACGGCAACCTCTTCACCCCCGGCACTTCCAAGACCCGCCCCGAGATCTACGCCATGGGCTTCCGCAACCCCTTCCGCTTCAGCGTCGACAAGCCCACCGGCGTGCTGTACGTCGGCGACTACGGCCCCGACGCAGGCGCCGCCGACCCCAAGCGCGGCCCCGCTGGCCAGGTCGAGTTCGCCCGCGTCACCAAGCCCGGCAACTTCGGCTGGCCCTTCTGCACCGGCAAGAACGACGCGTACGTCGACTACGACTTCGCGACCAGGGAATCCGGCGCCAAGTTCGACTGCGCCGCCCCGAAGAACACCTCGCCCCACAACACCGGCCTGACCGACCTGCCGCCCTCCCAAGAGGCCTGGATCCCGTACGACGGCGGATCCGTCCCCGAGTTCGGCACCGGCTCCGAGTCCCCGATGGGCGGCCCGGTCTACCGCTACGACGCGAACCTCGACTCGCCGGTGAAGTTCCCCGAGGCGTACGACGGCGACTTCTTCGCGGGCGAGTTCGGCCGGCGCTGGATCAAGCGCGTCGAGCACGACGCCAACGGCGCCGTACAGTCCATCAACCCCTTCCCCTGGACTGGCACCCAGGTCATGGACTCCGCCTTCGGCCCCGACGGCGCGCTGTACGTACTCGACTACGGCACCGCCTGGTTCGGCGGCAACGAGCACTCCGGTCTCTACCGCATCGAGAACGCGACCGACGGCCACTCACCGGTCGCGGAGGCCAAGGCCGACAAGACATCGGGCCAGGCCCCGCTGCGCGTGAAGTTCTCCTCCGCCGGCACCACCGACTCCGACGGCGACGCCCTCACCTACTCCTGGACGTTCGGTGACGGCGGCAAGTCCACGGCCGCCAACCCGACCTACACGTACAAGAAGAACGGCACGTACACCGCGACCGTGACCGCCAAGGACACCACCGGGCGGACCGGTTCGGCGAGCGTACAGATCGTCGTCGGCAACACCGCGCCGAAGGTGACGCTGGAACTGCCCGGTGACGGCCAGCTGTTCAACTTCGGCGACGACGTGCCCTTCAAGGTGAAGGTCACCGACCCCGAGGACGGCACGGTCGACTGCGCCAAGGTCAAGGTGACGTACATCCTCGGCCACGACAGCCACGGCCACCCGATCACGTCGGCCAACGGCTGCACCGGCACCGTCAAGACCCCCGCCGACAGCAGCCACGACCCCAACGCCAACATCTTCGCGGTCTTCGACGCCGAGTACACGGACGGCGGAGGCGGCGGCCAGGCCCCGCTGACCAGCCACGACCAGAAGGTGCTCCAGCCCAAGCAGCGCCAGGCCGAGCACTACTCCAGCCAGAGCGGCGTAGCCCCGCAGAGCAAGCCGACAGCGCACGGCGGCAAGACCGTCGGCGACATCAGCGATGGCGACTGGATCGCCTTCAAGCCGTACCGCGTGGGTGACGCCACCTCCCTCACCGCGCGCGTCTCGTCGGGCGGAGCGGGCGGCACCCTCGAAATCCGTACGGGATCACCGGACGGCAGGCTCATCGGCTCCACCGTCGTACCCGTGACCGGCGGCTGGGACGTCTTCCAGAACGTCACCACCACCATCAAGCGGCCCCCGACCGGGACCACCACCCTCTACCTCGTCTTCAAGGGCAGCGCCGGAGCCCTCTATGACGTCGACGACTTCACCTTCTCCACGGCGAAGAGTGACGCCACCCCCAAGAAGCGGGTCCTGGTCTTCTCCAAGACGGCCGGCTTCCGCCACGATTCCATCGGGGCGGGCATCACCGCACTCAAGGAACTCGGCGCGGAGCGCGGCCTCGCCGTCGACGCCACCGAGGAGGCGAAGCAGTTCACACCGGAGAACCTCGCCCGCTACGACGCGGTCGCCTTCCTCTCCACGACCGGTGACGTCCTGAACACCAACCAGCAGACGGTCTTCGAGCAGTACGTCGCCGACGGAGGCGGCTACCTGGGCATCCACGCCGCCGCCGACACCGAGTACGACTGGAAGTTCTACGGCGGACTCGTCGGCGCGTACTTCCACTCGCACCCGCAGATCCAGTCCGCGACCGCACGCGTGGAGGACCACGACCACCCCGCGACCGCGCACCTGGACACCAGCTGGCAGCGCACCGACGAGTGGTACAACTACCGCACCAACCCGCGTGAGCAGGCCCGTGTCCTGGCCACCCTCGACGAGACCAGCTACACCGGCGGCAACATGAAGGGCGACCACCCGATCGCCTGGTGCCAGCCGTACGAGGGCGGGCGCTCCTTCTACACGGGCGGCGGCCACACGAAGGAGTCGTACGCCGAACCGGCGTTCCGCAAGCACCTGCTGGGCGGAATGCTGTACGCCACCGGGATCGCCAAGGCCGACTGCAGGCCTGCCAAGGGCTACCGGTCGATCTTCAACGGCGAGACCCTCGACGGATGGAAGCAGGCAGGCCCCGGTTCCTTCGAAGTCAAGGACCGCACGCTGAACTCCGTCGGCGGCATGGGCCTCCTGTGGCACCAGGCCAAGGAACTCAAGTCGTACTCACTCAAACTCGACTGGAAGATGACCGGTGACGACAACTCCGGAATCTTCGTGGGCTTCCCGGCCTCCGACGACCCGTGGTCGGCCGTCAACAAGGGGTACGAGATCCAGATCGACGCGACCGACGCCCCCGACCGCACCACCGGGTCCGTGTACGGCTTCAAGGCGGCGAACATCACCGCGCGCGACGCCGCGCTCAAGCCGCCGGGGGAGTGGAACGCGTACGAGATCAGGGTCGAGGGAGAACGGCTCCGCGTCTTCCTCAACGGCGTGAAGATCAACGACTTCACGAACACCGACCCCGCCCGCAGCCTGGCCCAGGGCCACATCGGCATCCAGAACCACGGCGCCGACGACCAGGTTTCCTTCCGCAACATCAAGGTCAAGGAGCTGCCCGCAGGCTCCTGAGGCCGACACCACCAGGACCGGCGGCGGGCGGGAGCACGCCGAGCCCCCGCCCGCCGTCTTGTGGACCTGTTCATATCTCGATCTCTCTGGCAGGGAGGCAGCCCGTGACGACCACGCCCCATTCCGAAGACGCAACGGCGACGCACACGGCACGGACCGGAGTGTGGTTCATCGGAGCGCGCGGCTCCGTCGCCACGACCGCCGTAGCCGGCTGTGCGGCCCTCAGCGCGGGCCTCCACGCGCCGGACGGCATGGTCACCGAGACCCCGCCGTTCGCCGGAAGCGGCCTGGCGCCGCTCTCCTCACTCGTCTTCGGCGGGCACGACACGGCGAGCTGCCCCCTGCCCAAGCGGGCCGAGGAGCTGGAGGCGGGCGGCGTCCTGCCGCACGGCCTGTCCTCGGCCGTACGAAGCGAACTGGCAGCGGCGGAACGGGAGATCAGGACCGGGGGGCCGCTGCCGGGCGACACACGCGCCGACGAGGAACTCATCGACGCCTTCGCCGCGCACCTGCTGGACTTCACGCGCCGGCAGCGCCTCGACCGGGTCGTGGTCGTCAACGTCGCCTCGACGGAACCGGCACCGGCGGACCCCCACTCCTTGCCGCCCAGCTCGCTCTACGCGGCGGCGGCGCTGCGGGTCGGCTGCCCGTACGTCAACTTCACCCCTTCCACCGGGCTGCGCGCGGCAGCCCTCCAGGACGCCGTCGCGGCCAGCGGCCTTCCCCACGCGGGACGCGACGGCAAGACGGGCCAGACGCTGCTCCGTTCCGTACTTGCCCCGATGTTCGTGCAGCGTGCCCTGTCCGTACGGGCATGGTCGGGTACGAACCTGCTCGGCGGCGGGGACGGGGCAGCGCTGGCCGACCCGGCCGCGGCGGCGGCGAAGAACGCGGGCAAGAACCGCGTGCTGACGGACACCCTTGGCGCGCTTCCCGAGGGCGACGTCCACATCGACGACGTACCGGCGCTCGGTGACTGGAAGACGGCCTGGGACCACATCGCCTTCGACGGCTTCCTGGGCTCGCGGATGACGCTCCAGACGACGTGGCAGGGCTGCGACTCGGCGCTCGCGGCGCCGCTGGTTCTCGACCTGGCCCGGCTGCTGGCGCGCGCCCACGAGGTGGGCATCTCGGGCCCGCTCCCGGAGCTCGGCTTCTACTTCAAGGACCCGGACGGTGGCCCGGCGGCGCTGGCGGAACAGTACGAGGCGCTGCTGGGCTTCGGGTCCCGCCTGCGGGAGGCCCGATGACGCCGCCCGCCCGCCTCGCCGCCTGGGCGGAACTCCTTCGCCTGTCCGCCCTGTTCACCGTCCCCGGTGATGCGGTGGCGGGCGCGGCGTCCATCGGCGTACGCCCCAACCGGGGCACTGCCCTGGTGGTCGGATCCTCGCTGTGCCTGTACGAGGCGGGCATGGCCCTGAACGACTGGGCGGACCGCGCGGAGGACGCGGTGGACCGCCCGCACCGCCCGATCCCGTCGGGCCGCATCACCCCCGGCGCGGCCCTGGCGGCGTCCGCCGCCCTGACGGCGGCGGGCCTGGCCCTGGCAGCCGGGGCTGGCCGCCGGGCCCTGGGGACGGCCACCGCCTTGGCCGCCACCATCTGGGCGTACGACCTGCACCTGAAACACACCCCGGCGGCCCCCGCCACGATGGCCACGGCCCGAGCCCTGGACCTGCTCCTGGGCGCGTCGGCGACGCGGGCGGGGGCGTGTCCTCATCCAGTCCGTCCGGCGTTTGAGGGCCGGGGTCTGGGGCGGAGCCCCTCACGCGGCGGAGCCGCACATGTCACCATCGGGAAGGGGCGGGCAGGGGAAAGGCTCCGCAGGACAGGACCCGCTCCCGCGAGGCCCGCGGCCGGCGACTCCGGCCTGCGGAACGCGCTGACCGCCGCAGCGATGCTCGGCGCGCACACCTACGCCGTCACAGCGGTATCGCGCCGCGAAACCCAAGGCGGATCGACGGCCGCGCCGCTCACCGCGCTCGCGGCGGCCGCCGTACTGGCCGCGTTGCTCGCCCGCAAACGCCCGCTGCCTGCGCCCACCCGCCACAAACTGGGCGCCACCCTCGCGGCCACCGCCTACTTCCGCACCGCCGCCAAACCCCTCCTCCATGCCGCACTCAACCCTTCCCCACCCCTCACCCAGCGCGCCGTCGGCGGCGGGATCCGGGCCATGATCCCGCTGCAGGCCGCGCTCGCCGCGCGCAGCGGCGCGGTCGGGGCCGGGGCGGCGCTCATGGGGCTCGTACCCATCGCCCGGAAGCTGTCGCGAAAGGTCAGCCCCACATGAACGCCGGTGCCACTCCCACCCGCACCCCCGTCCGCTTCGGCTACGGCACCAACGGCCTCACCGACCTCCGCCTCGACGACGCCCTCGCCCTCCTCGCCGACCTCGGTTACGACGGCGTCGGCCTCACCCTCGACCACATGCACCTCGACCCCCTCGCTCCCGAACTTCCCGCCCGCACTCGCCGAGTGGGCCGCAGGCTGTCCCGGCTCGGCCTCGCCGTGACCATCGAGACCGGCGCACGGTACGTCCTCGACCCGCGCCGCAAACACGGCCCGTCCCTCCTCGACCCGGATCCGCAAGGCCGCGCCGCCCGCGCCGAACTGCTCGTCACCGCTGTACGCGTCGCCGCAGACCTCGGCGCCCACGCCGTCCACTGCTTCAGCGGCGTCACCCCGCACGGCGTTTCGCCCGACACCGCCTGGCAGCGGCTGACCGAGTCACTCGCCCCCGTCATCGACGCCGCCGCCACTGCCGGCGTACCGCTCGCCGTCGAGCCCGAACCCGGCCACCTCCTCTCCACCGTCGCCGACTTCCACCACCTGCGTCGCACCCTCGGCGACCCCTCCTCCCTCGGCCTCACCCTCGACATCGGCCACTGCCAGTGCCTGGAATCGTCCTCGCCCGCCGATTGCGTACGCGAGGCCGCGCCCTGGCTGCGGCATGTCCAGATCGAGGACATGCGCCGCGGCGTACACGAGCACCTGCCGTTCGGCGACGGCGAGATCGACTTCCCGCCCGTACTGGAAGCCCTCGCGGCCACCGGCTACCAGGGCCTGACAGTCGTCGAACTGCCCCGCCACTCGCACGCCGGCCCCGACCTGGCCGAACGCTCCCTCGACTTCCTGCGCAAGGCGCTGCCCACCGAACCGGCCCTCCCGGCAGGAGGTGGACGATGCTGACCGAACTGACGAACGGTGTCCCGCCTTCCGCCCTCCAGGCCGCACTCGAAGCACAACTGACCGGAGCGGGCCGCGCGTGGCTGCACCAGGCCCTTGCCCAGGCGGAAGCCGAAGCCACGTCACCCCCCGAGGCCGTGTCCGGTACACAACTGCCCACCTGGGAAATGCGCTTCGCAGAAGCCGGCCGCCACTGCCGACCGGCCCAACGCACCCCGTCCACCCCGTCCACCCCGTCCACCCCGGCCGCCCAGGACCTGGCCGACGCCGCCCGCGTCCTCCTCCTGCACGCCGTGCGAGCCGACCACGCCACCATCACCCGCCTCTACACGCACGGCACCGCCGCCGAACGTCGCGCGGTTCTGCTCGCCCTGCCGCACCTGAGTGCCACGGCCGGATCTGCCGGTTCAGCCCTCCCGCTCGTCGAAGACGCCCTGCGCACCAACGACACCCGCCTCGTCGCCGCCGCAGTAGGCCCGTACGCCGCCAAGCACCTCGACCAGCACGCCTGGCGGCACGCCGTCCTCAAGTGCCTGTTCACCGGCGTACCGGTCGACGCCGTCGACGGCCTGGCCCCGCGCGCCCGATCCGACAGCGAACTCGCCCGGATGCTCCGCGACTACGCCGCCGAACGCACCGCCGCGGGCCGCCCCGTCCCGGACGATCTCCACCGCGTCCTCACCCTCACGGCCCGCCCGTACCTCACGGCCGCCCCCACAGAGGAGACCTGAGCTCTGATGCGCATCTTCGACCCCCACATCCACATGACCTCCCGCACCACCGACGACTACCAGGCGATGTACGCCGCCGGGGTCCGCGCCGTAGTCGAGCCCTCCTTCTGGCTGGGCCAGCCCCGCACCTCGCCCGCCAGCTTCTACGACTACTTCGACGCGCTCCTCGGCTGGGAGCCCTTCCGCGCCTCCCAGTACGGCATCGCCCATCACTGCACGCTCGCCCTCAATCCCAAAGAGGCGAACGACCCCCGCTGTACCCCCGTTCTTGACGCGCTTCCCCGCTACCTCGTCAAGGATTCGGTCGTCGCCGTCGGCGAGATCGGCTACGACTCCATGACCCCCGCCGAGGACACCGCCCTCGCCGCCCAGCTCCAGCTCGCCGCCGACCACGGGCTGCCCGCCCTCGTCCACACCCCGCACCGCGACAAGCTCGCCGGTCTCCACCGCACCGTCGATGTCATCCGCGAATCGGACCTCCCCCCGGACCGCGTCCTGCTCGACCACCTCAATGAGACAACCGTAAAGGCTGCCACTGACAGTGGCTGCTGGCTCGGCTTCTCCATCTACCCCGACACCAAGATGGACGAGGACCGCATGGTCGCCGTCATCAAGGAGTTCGGGACAGAGAAAGTGCTGGTCAACTCCGCCGCCGATTGGGGTAAGAGCGATCCGCTCAAGACCCGCAAAGTCGGTGACGCCCTGCTCGCCGCAGGCTTCTCCGAGGACGACGTAGATCAGGTCCTGTGGCGAAACCCCGTCGCCTTCTACGGCCTCAGCGGCCGCCTCCAGCTCGACGTGTCCGACGCTCCGGAACCCGTCCACGAGGGCAACTCCATCCTCCGCGGCGGGGAATGAGGGGGAGGAGAGCCATCATGCGCTTCCGCCACCCCGACGGTTCCACCGTCCACCTCGCGTACTGCACCAACGTCCACCCCGCCGAGACCCTCGACGGAGTACTCGCCCAGCTCCGGGACCATTGCGAGCCCGTACGCAGACGCCTCGGCCGGGACCGCCTCGGCATCGGCCTGTGGCTCGCGAAGGACGCCGCGCACGCGCTGATCACCGACCCGGCCGCCCTGCGCGGCCTGCGCGGCGAGCTGGACCGGCGCGGCCTCGAAGTCGTCACCCTCAACGGCTTCCCGTACGAAGGCTTCGGCGCCGAAGAGGTCAAGTACCGCGTCTACCGGCCCGACTGGACCGAGCCCGCGCGTCTCGACCACACCACCGACCTCGCCCACCTCCTCGCCGCCCTGCTCCCCGACGACATTACCGAAGGCACCATCTCCACCCTCCCCATCGCCTGGCGCACCCCCTTCGACACGGCCCGCGCCGCCGCCGCCCGCACAGCGCTCACCACTCTCGCCGAACGCCTCGACGCGCTGGAGGAGCTCACCGGCAAGTCCATCCGCATCGGCCTCGAACCCGAGCCGGGCTGCACCATCGAGACGACCGCCGACGCCATCGGCCCCCTCACCGACCTGGCCGCCCAGGCCGCCGCGCGCATCGGCATCTGCGTCGACACCTGCCACCTCGCCACCTCCTTCGAGGACCCGGCGACCGCCTTGAGCGCACTGACCACGGCCGGCGTCACCGTCCCCAAGGCGCAGCTCTCCGCCGCTCTGCACGCCGAACACCCCCACCTGCCCGAAGTACGCGAAGTACTCGCCGCCTTCGCCGAACCCCGCTTCCTCCACCAGACCCGTACCAGCACCAGCGCAGGCCTGCGCGGCACCGACGACCTCGCCGAGGCCGTCACCGGCACGGTGCTTCCCGACGGCGCCCCTTGGCGCGCCCACTTCCACGTCCCCCTCCACGCCCCGCCCGCCCCGCCGCTCGCCTCGACCCTTCCCGTACTCCAGGACGCGCTCGCCCGCCTCGTCGGCGGCCCGGCCCCGCTCACCCGCCACCTCGAAGTCGAGACGTACACCTGGCAGGCACTCCCGCCCGAGCTGCGCCCCCGCAACCGCACCCAGCTCGCCCACGGGATCGCCGCCGAACTCACTCTCGCCCGCGACCTCCTGGTCGACCTCGGCCTCAAGGAGCTGCCGTGAAGACAGAGACAGAGACCTCGCCCACCCCCCTCCTCGTCCTGGACGTCGTCGGCCTCACCCCCCAGCTGCTCACCCACATGCCGAACCTCAAGCGGCTCGCGCAAGCTGGTTCCCAGGCTCCCCTCGGTACCGTCCTGCCCGCCGTCACCTGCGCCGCCCAGTCGACGTTCCTCACCGGCACCACCCCCGCCGAGCACGGCATCGTCGGCAACGGCTGGTACTTCCGCGAGCTCGGTGAAGTCCTCCTCTGGCGCCAGCACAACGGCCTCGTCTCCGGCGACAAGATCTGGGACGCCGCCCGCCGCGCCCACCCCGGCTACACCGTCGCCAACATCTGCTGGTGGTACGCGATGGGCGCCGACACCGACTTCACCGTCACCCCCCGTCCCGTCTACTACGCCGACGGCCGCAAGGAACCCGACTGCTACACCCGGCCCCCGTCGCTCCACGACGAACTCACCGAGAAATTCGGTACGTTCCCCCTCTTCCACTTCTGGGGTCCGGGCGCTGACATCGTCTCCTCCCAGTGGATCATCGACGCCACCCGCCACATCCTCCACACCCGCCACCCCGACCTGGCCCTGTGCTACCTCCCGCATCTCGACTACGACCTCCAGCGCTACGGCCCCGACGACCCCCGCGCGCATCAGGCCGCAGCAGAGCTCGACGCCGCCGTCGCGCCGCTGCTCGCCGACGCGAGGGCCGAGGGCCGTACCGTCGTCGCGCTCTCCGAGTACGGCATCACCCGCGTCTCGCGCGCCGTCGACATCAACCGGGCCCTGCGCCGCGCCGGCCTCGTCGAGGTCCACACCCAGGACGGCATGGAGTACCTCGACCCCATGACCTCACGGGCGTTCGCCGTGGCCGACCACCAGCTCGCGCACGTCTACGTACGACAGCCCGAGAACCCCGAGAACATGGCAGCGACCCGTGCGGCCCTCGCGGATGTCCCCGGAATCGCCGAACTCCTCGACGACGAGGGCAAGAAAAACCACGGCCTCGACCACCCCCGCTCCGGCGAACTGGTCGCCGTGGCCGAACCCGACGCGTGGTTCACGTACTACTACTGGCTCGACGACGCGAAGGCCCCCGACTTCGCCCAGCTCGTCGAGATCCACCGCAAGCCCGGCTACGACCCCGTCGAGCTCTTCATGGACCCCCTCGACCCGTACGTACGCCTCAAGGCTGCCAAGGCCCTCGCCCGCAAGAAGCTCGGCATGCGCTACCGCATGGCGGTCGTGCCCCTCGACACCGCACCTATTCGCGGCAGCCACGGCCGCCTCCCGGAGCGCGACGAAGAAGGTCCGCTCATCCTGTGCTCCACCCCCCACGCCGTCACCGGCCGCGTAGCGGCCACCGATGTGAAAGCCCTGCTCCTTCATCTTGCCGGACTGCACTGACAAAGGGAGTTCTCCCCATGAGCCGCAAGACCACCACCAGTACGACCACCGACCCCGAGCTCACCCATAAGCTCTCCAGACGAGGCATGCTCGGCGTAGCCGCCGGGGCCACCGCGGCCGCCCTCCTCGGCGCCACGGCGCCCACCGCCGCCGCCCAGACGGCGACAGGCCACGGCCGCCCCGTCCTGCCCCCCGGCCGCCTCGGCATCCAGCTCTACTCGCTCCGCGACAAGGTCTCCACCCTCGGTTTCGCCAAGGTCTTCGCCGAGCTGGAGCGCTTCGGTTACGACGAGGTCGAGTACGCCGGGTACACCCAGGGCTCAGCGGGCCCCATCACCCTCGCCCAGCTCCGCCGCCTCACCCGCGACCACGGCCTGCGCGGCATAGGCAGCCACGTCGGCTACTACTCCGACGGCAACCCCAACGCGTACACCTTCGCCCAGAACCTCACGAAGGTCCTCGACGACGCCCAGGCCCTCGGCCTCAAGCACATCGGCACCGCGTCCGGCCCCTGGCGCTACGGCGCGACCGTCGACGGCTGGAAGCGAGCGGCCCAGGACTTCAACACGTACGGCGCGGCGGCCAAGGCGCGCGGCATGAAGTTCTACCAGCACAACCACGCCGAGGAGTTCTCCTTCGCGACCGACAAGCCGGGCGTCCGCCTCTACGACGTACTCCTCGCCGAGACCGACCCCGACCTGGTCTATCTGGAGATGGACATCTACTGGGCGTACGCCGCCCAATTCCGCTTCGGCAAGCGTGCCGACGGCACACCCGCCCCCTTCGATCCCCTCGATTACGTACTGAAGCAGCCCGACCGCTACCCGCTCTTCCACGTCAAGGACGGCGAACACGACGCATCCGCCCGCGACGGCTACCGGATGGTGGACGTCGGGGACGGAGACATCGACTATCAGCGCTTCATATCGGCTGTCTCGAAGACCCGCGGCGGGCGCCGTGACCACCACTGGCAGGCGGAACACGACAACCCGGTCGAGTCGTTCGCCTTCGCCCGCAAGTCGAGCGCGCACCTGCACTCACTGCGCGAGAAGGACTGCTGACAGCAGCAGCGGTCAGACCGCGTCGCGGCTGATCGGCTGCGGGTTCGGCTTGATGTGCCGGGCCCGCGGCCGCCCCGGCGGGTGCAGGAAGATCGCGATGAAGCCGGCGAACAGGGAGATCGACCCGGCCAGTACGAAGGCTCCGCCGTACCCCCACGCGCCCACCACCACGGCGCCCATGCCGGACCCGAGCAGCCCGGACACCAGCTTGGAGCTGTAGACGAGCCCGTAGTTGGAGGCGTTGTTGTTCTCCCCGAAGTAGTCCGCGGTCATCGCCGCGAACATCGGGAAGATCGCGCCGCCGCCGAATCCGGAGATGCTGGAGAAGAGCAGGAACAGCGGCAGGTTGCCGATGTTCCCGGAGAAGAGAATTCCGTACTGGGAAAGGCCCAGCACGATGCACACGAAGATCAGGCACTGTTTGCGGCCGTACCGGTCGGAGAGCCAGCCGATCACCCCGCGCCCGGTCCCGTTCACGATCGCCTTCAGGGACATCGCCGTGGCCACGATGCCGCCCGCGAACCCGGCCTCGTCACCGAACGGCACCTGGAAGGCGATGCCGAATATGTTCACACCCGACGTACACAGCAGGCAGAACCACATCAGGCCCACGCGTCCCGTCTGCCACGCCTCCCTCGGTGTGTACTGCTTCACGGCCGGCGGGTTCTTCTCCATCGCGCGCCGCGCCCGCGGGTCGTCCGGCTTGCGCAGCGGGTCGATCTCAGCGGGCCACCAGTTCTTCGGCGGGTCCTGGAAGAAGTACCCCGCGAAGGCCACCACACCGGCGAGGAAGACACCGACGGCGACCAGCACCCACCGGAAGTTCGTCAGGTCCGTGTAGCCGGTGAAGATGAACACGAACGGCACGGAGCCGTACGCGAAACCGCCGTTCACGAAGCCGGTCTTGCCGCCCTTGC
Source organism: Streptomyces sp. ISL-96 (assembly GCF_018614035.1). GTDB lineage: Bacteria > Actinomycetota > Actinomycetes > Streptomycetales > Streptomycetaceae > Streptomyces. The sequence goes on along the minus strand of NZ_JAGGPA010000029.1, from coordinate 15,669 downwards.
GCTCCGGATACCACTTGCCGACCATGTTCACGCAGGTCGCGTAGACCATGCCGGCGCCCATCCCGCTGAACATGCCGAAGCCGACGTACGCCACGATCACATGCGGCGCGAAGGCCAGCGAAAGATAGCCGAGCAGAGTGCCCACCGCACCCAGCATCATCGCCCAGCGGGCCGGCAGCTTCCCGCTCTCCCGCAGCTTTCCGGCCGGGAAGGCCACCGCCGCCTGGAAGAACACCCACACGCCCAGCATCCAGAAGATGTGCTGGCTGCCCCACCCGTGCGCGGTGTGCAGGGTCTCCTCTGCGGACGCGAACGCGTACTCCGCCGAGCTGATCCCCATCATTCCCACCCACGGCAGGATGACCATCCACTTGCGCGGCCGGCCCATGATGTCCACATCGGTCTCGCCCAGCCGGTACATCCGGCCGTTTGCGTCCGTCACCTCCCTGTACGGGACGGACGATGAGATGTCTGTTGTCGCCATGTCGATCGAACCCCTTGCGTCGAAGAAGCCTGGGCAGCGCCCCCTGTCCGTTCTTCGTGCCGGGGCCGCGCGGCGAGCGGACGCCGCGGGGCCCCGGTGGTCCGAGCCGCCGCTCAGCTCATCGACCGCCCCCCAACAGCCCGGCGGCTCGCGCCCACCGGTACTTCGCGCCGAGCACCTCCACCGGCCTCTCCGTCGTGTACGGATACGCGACGACACCCCGCTCGTAGAGGTACGCGCAGGCCTCCTCCACCTCCACGTCACCGGCCAGCGACGCCACCACCGGCTTCTCGATGCCGCGCGCCCTGAACTCCTCCACCACCCGCGCCGTCAGCTCCGCGAAGACCATCGGCGGCGTGACGATCGTGTGCCAGTAGCCGAGCACCAGCGCGTGAATCCGCGGGTCCTCCATCCCCAGCCGGATGGTCGCCTCGTACGTCGAAGGAGGCTCGCCACCCGTGATGTCGATCGGGTTGCCGGCCGCCCCGAAGGGAGGAATGAACGCCTTGAACGCCGCATCCAGATCATCCGGGATCTCCATCAGCGAAAGCCCGTTGTCGACAATCGCGTCCGACAGCAGCACACCGGACCCGCCCGCCCCCGTGATGATCACGACGTTGTCGCCCTGCGGCGTCGGCAGCACCGGCAGGGCCCGCGCGTACTCCAGCATCTCGTTCAGGCCGGGCGCCCTGATCACCCCCGCCTGCCGCAGGATGTCCTCGTACACCGCGTCGTCACCCGCGAGCGCCCCCGTGTGCGAACCGGCGGCCTTCGCGCCCGCGCTCGTACGCCCCGCCTTCAGCACCACGATCGGCTTCTTCCGTACGGTCGCCCGCGCCGCATCGACGAAGGCCCGCCCGTCCTTCAGGTCCTCCAAGTGCATGGCGATGCACGTGGTGTTGGGATCCTCACCGAACCAGGTCAGCAGGTCGTCCTCGTCGAGGTCCGACTTGTTGCCGAGCCCGACGATCGCCGAGACACCCGTCTTGGTCGTACGCGCGAACCCGAGGATCGCCATCCCGATGCCCCCGGACTGGGAGGTCAGCGCCACCCCGCCCTTGACGTCGTACGGCGTGCAGAACGTCGCGCAGAGGTCCTGCCACGTCGAGTAGTAGCCGTAGATGTTCGGCCCGAGCAGACGTACGCCGTACCGCTCCGCGATGGCCACGATCTCCGCCTGGAGCGCGTGTTCGCCGGTCTCGGCGAAGCCGGACGGGATGAGCACGGCATTGGGAATCCCCTTGCGCCCCACCTCCTCCAGCGCCGCCGCAACGAACTTGGCGGGGATCGCGAAGACCGCCACATCCACCTCACCCGGAACGTCCGTCACACTCTTGTACGCCTTGCGGCCCAAGATGTCATCGGCCCGGGGATTCACCGGATGGATCTCGCCGGGAAAACCGCCGTCGATGAGGTTGCGCATCACCGAATTGCCGATTTTGCCCTGCTCGTTGGAGGCGCCGACGACGGCGACCGACCTCGGCTGCATCAGCCGCCGCATCGAGGTGAGGATCTCGTCGCGGCTGTACTTGCGCCGGGGCGGGGGCGCCGGACCGCCGAGCAGAATGCGTACGTCGGCCGCCATCACCCCGCCGGCCGTCGCGAACACGGGGTTGAGGTCGACCTCCGCGATCTCGGGGAAGTCGGCGGCCAGCTCCGAGACCCGCACGATGAGCCCGGCGAGTGCCGAACGGTCCACGGACGCCGCGCCCCGCACGCCGCGCAGGACCTCGGCGGCCCGGATCGAGTCGAGCATGGAGAGCGCGTCGTCCTCGGAGGCGGGCGCGAGCCGGAAGGTGATGTCCTTCAGCACCTCCACCAGCACCCCGCCAAGCCCGAACGCCACGATCTTCCCGAAGGTCGGATCGGTGACGGCCCCGACGATGACCTCCTGCCCCGCCGGCACCATCTGCTGGACCTGGACCCCCTGGATGCGCGCCTTCGGATCGTACGCACGGGCATTGGCCACGATCTCCGTGTACGCCGCCCGCACCTCGCCCGCCGACTTCAGCCCGATCAGCACCCCGCCCGCGTCCGTCTTGTGCACGATCTCGGGCGAGACGATCTTGAGCGCGACCGGGAAGCCAATCCGGTCGGCGAAGGCGACGGCCTCGTCCACGGTCTCGGCCAGCGCCTCCGCCGGCACCGGGATGCCGTACGCGTCGGCGATGAGCTTCGCCTCGGGGGCGGTGAGCGCGCTGCGGCCGTCGCGGCTCGCCGCGTCCAGCACGGCCCGTACCGCAGCGACGTCATGGGTCAGGGCGGCCATCAGATCACTCCGTTCGTCTTGAGCAGCCGCAGCTCCTCGTCGCCGAGGCCGAGCTCGCCGACGTACACCTCCGCGTTGTGCTCACCGAGCAGCGGCGAGGTGACCACGTCGAAGGGCGAGTCGGACAGCTTGATGGGGTTGCCGACGGTGGTGAAGCGGCCGCGCTCGGGGTGCTCGACCTCCACGACCATCTCGTTCGCTGCGAGCGACGCGTCCTCGAAGATCTCCTTCGTCGAAAGGATGGGCCCGCAGGGGATGTTGTGGGCGTTCAGCTGCTCCAGCACGTTCCACTTGGGGAGGGTCGAGGACCACTCCTCGATCAGCTGGAACATCTTGCCGAGCTTGGGCAGCCGGTCCGCCGGAGTCGCCCACTCGGGATCGTCGGCCAGCTCCGGCCGGCCGATCAGCTCGGCCAGCGGCCGCCAGCCGACGGGCTGGACGATGACGTACACGTAGTCGTTGGGCCCGCCGGGCGCGCACTTGACCGCCCAGCCGGGCTGCCCGCCGCCGCTCGCGTTGCCGCTGCGCGGCACCTCGTCACCGAAATCGTCGTTCGGATACTCGGCGAGCGGACCGTGCGCGAGGCGTTGCTGGTCGCGCAGCTTCACGCGGCACAGGTTGAGCACGGCGTGCTGCATGGCGACGTTGACGCGCTGGCCGCGCCCGGTGTTCTCGCGCTGGAAGAGCGCGGCGAGGATCCCGGCGACGGCGTGGATCCCGGTCCCGGAGTCACCGATCTGGGCGCCGGTGGCGAGCGGCGGTCCGCCCTCGAAGCCGGTGGTGGCCATGGACCCGCCCATGGCCTGGGCGACGACTTCGTACGCCTTGAAGTTGGTGTACGGGCCCTCCCCGAAGCCCTTGATCGAGGCGTAGACGATCCGCGGGTTGATCTCCTGGATGCGCTCCCAGGTGAAGCCCATGCGGTCGACGGCGCCGGGGCCGAAGTTCTCGACCATCACGTCGGAGCGGCGGATGAGCTCGGTCAGGATCTCCTTCCCGCGCTCGGTCTTCGTGTTGAGGGTGATGCTCCGCTTGTTGCAGTTGAGCATCGTGAAGTAGAGGGAGTCGACGTCCGGCAGGTCGCGCAGCTGCCCCCGCGTGATGTCGCCGGTCGGTGCCTCCAGCTTCACCACGTCCGCGCCGAGCCAGCCGAGGAGCTGGGTGGCGGAGGGGCCGGACTGTACGTGGGTCATGTCGAGGACGCGCACGCCCTCAAGGGCCTTGGTCATGGGAGGCCTCCACTACTTGTACATGGTCTGGTTCATGGTTCCGGGGGCGTACACGTCCGGGTCGAGCCACACATTGACCAGCGACGGCAGCCCCGACTCGCGGGCGCGGCGCAGGGCGGGCGCGATGTCGGCGGGGTCGCGGACCTCTTCGCCGTAACCGCCCAGCATTTGCGCGAACTTGTCGTAGTGGACGTCGCCGAGGGTGTTGCCGACCCGCTCGCGCTCGTCGCCGTACTTGGCCTTCTGGCCGTAACGGATCTGGTTCATCGACGAGTTGTTGCCGACGATCCCGACGAAGGGGAGGTTGTAGCGGACCAGCGTCTCGAAGTCCCAGCCGGTGAGGGAGAACGCGCCGTCCCCGAAGAGCGCCACGACCTCCTTGTCGGGACGCGCCTGCTTTGCCGCGAGGACGAAGGGGACGCCGACGCCGAGCGTGCCGAGCGGGCCCGGGTCCATCCAGTGGCCGGGGGTCCTGGGCTGGACGACCTGCCCGGAGAAGGTGACGATGTCGCCGCCGTCGCCGATGTAGACGGAGCCCTCGGTCAGGAAGTCGTTGATCTCGCTCACCAGCCGGTACGGGTGGATGGGCGACGCGTCCGACTTCAGCTGCGGCAGGCGCTTTTCGATGGCCGTCTGCTCAGCGGTACGCAGCTCCTCCAGCCATGCCTTTCGCATGACGGAGCCGCCGTTGAGCCGGCCGGACGCGGCTTGGGTGGCGGACCGCAGTATCAGTGAGGCGTCACCCACGATTCCCAGGTCGATGTCCCTGTTCTTGCCGACGGTCCGGTAGTCCAGGTCGATCTGCACGACGGTCGCGTTCGGCGAGAGCCGCTTTCCGTATCCCATCCGGAAGTCGAAGGGCGTACCGACGATGATGATGAGGTCGGCGTTGGCGAACGCGTAGCGCCGCGAGAGCTGGAAGTGGTGCGGGTCGCCGGGCGGCAGCGTTCCGCGCCCCGCGCCGTTCATGTACGCGGGCACGTTCAGCGTCCGTACGAGCTCGGTTGCCGCGTCCGTCGCGCGGGTCGTCCACACCTGGCTGCCGAGCAGGATCGCCGGCTTCTCGGCGTGTACGAGCAGATCGGCCAGCTTCTCGATCGCGTCCGGGTCACCGGCGGCGCGCGTGGAGGCCCGGTACTGCCCTGCCATCGGCACCCGCGCCTTGTCTACGGGCACCTTGGCGTCGAGGACGTCGCGCGGAATCTCCAGGAACGAAGGACCGGGGGCGCCGTGGTAGCACTCGCGGAACGCCATGGACACCATGTCGGCGGCCCGTGCGGTGTCCGGCACGGTCGCGGCGAACTTGGTGATCGGCGCCATCATGTCGACGTGCGGCAGGTCCTGGAGGGACCCCATCTTGTGCTGGGTGAGCGCGCCCTGGCCGCCGATCAGCAGCATGGGCGACTCCGCGCGGAAGGCGTTGGCGACACCGGTGACGGCGTCGGTCGTGCCGGGCCCGGCCGTCACGACGGCGCAGCCCGGCTTTCCGGTGATGCGGGAGTAGCCGTCGGCGGCGTGGGCGGCGACCTGCTCGTGGCGTACGTCGACGACGTCGATGCCCTCGTCGACGCAGCCGTCGTAGATGTCGATGATGTGGCCGCCGCAGAGGGTGTAGATGCGGTCGACCCCTTCTGCTTTGAGCGCCTTGGCGACCAAATGCCCACCGGAGATGAGTTCCTGGCTGTCGTCGGGCATGGCGAAGTCCGTTCCCTTCGTAGGGGTGCTGGAGCCGTACTGGAGCGGTGACGCGGTAAATTGTATACAGTCGACGAATACTGTATGAAGCTTGTTATCCCGCATCCGGTGGGTGGTGTCCAGGGGGCGTGCGGCACTTTCCGACTGACTGAGGATCGAGGAGCCGGTATGGACCTGTACGAGCACCAGGCAAGGGAACTCTTCGCGCGGTACGGCGTATTGGTGCCGGACGCCGAGGTGGCGGACACGCCGCGTGAGGCACGTGACGCGGCGGAGCGCCTGGGCGGCCGCGTCGTCGTCAAGGCGCAGGTGAAGACCGGGGGCCGCGGTAAAGCGGGCGGGGTGAAGCTCGCGGTCGACCCGGCGGCGGCCGAACTGACCGCCCGCCAGATCCTCGGCATGGACATCAAGGGCCACACGGTCCGCAAGGTCATGCTGGCGCAACCGGTCGGCATCGAAACGGAGTTCTACGTCTCGTACGTCCTCGACCGCACCGCCGGCCGCTTCCTGGCCATCGCGTCGGCCGAGGGCGGCATGGACATCGAGGAGGTGGCGGCGACCCGCCCCAGGGCGGTGGCCCGCATCCCCGTGGACCCGGACGAGGGCGTCACCGCCTCCAAGGCCGCCAAAATCGCCGCGGCGGCGGGGCTCCCGCCAGAGGTGGCGCCCGTACTCCAGCAGCTGTGGCAGGTCCTGACCCAGGAGGACGCCCTGCTGGTGGAGGTCAACCCGCTCGTACGGTGCACAGACGGCCGGATCCTCGCCCTGGACGGCAAGGTCACGGTCGACGACAACGCCCGCTTCCGCCAGGCGCGCTGGGGGGCGTATGCGTCAGACCAGCAGACGGACCCGCTGGAAGCCGCGGCGACGGCCAAGGGCCTCAACTACGTCAAGCTCGACGGCGAGGTCGGCATCATCGGCAACGGCGCGGGCCTCGTCATGTCCACCCTCGACGTGGTCGCGGGCTGCGGCGCCCGCCCCGCCAACTTCCTCGACATCGGGGGAGGGGCGTCCGCCCGGGTCATGGCCGACGGCCTTTCCGTCATCCTCTCCGACCCGGCCGTGAAGTCCGTCCTCGTCAACGTCTTCGGCGGCATCACGGCCTGCGACTCGGTGGCCGACGGCATAGTGCAGGCCCTGGAGTCGGTCCGGCTGACCCGCCCCCTGGTCGTACGCCTGGACGGCAACGCCGCCGCCCGGGGCCGCGCCATCCTCGACGACCGCGCCCACCCCCTCGTCCACCAGGCCACCACGATGGACAGCGCCGCCCGCCGAGCCGCTCAACTAGCCCTCACTGTCTGAACCGAGGAGAGACCGACATGGCCATCTACCTGACCAAGGAGAGCAAGGTCCTCGTCCAGGGCATGACCGGAGCCGAGGGCATGAAGCACACCCGCCGCATGCTCGCCGCGGGCACCGATGTCGTGGGCGGCGTCAACCCGCGCAAGGCGGGCCGGGTGGTCGACTTCGACGACCGTACGGTGCCGGTCTTCGGCACGGTGTCCGAAGCGATGGCCGCCACGGCCGCCGACGTCACGATCGTCGTCGTCCCGCCGCCGTTCGCCAAGGCCGCCGTGACGGAGGCGGCAGACGCGGGCATCGGCCTAGCGGTGGTCATCACGGAAGGCATCCCGGTCCACGACGCGGTCGCCTTTCACGCGTACGCGAAAGCGCGAGGCACCCGCATCATCGGCCCCAACTGCCCGGCCTGATCAGCCCCGGCCAGTCGAACGCGGGCATCATCCCGTCCGACATCGCCACCGAGCCGGGCCGCATAGGACTGGTCTCCAAATCCGGCACGCTCACCTACCAGCTCATGTACGAACTGCGCGAGACGGGCTTCACCACGGCGGTAGGTATCGGCGGCGACCCGGTGATAGGCACCACCCACATCGACTGCCTGGCGGCCTTCGAGGAAGACCCCGACACCGAACTCATCATCCTGATAGGCGAGATCGGCGGCGACGCGGAGGAGCGGGCGGCGGCGTACATCTCGTCCCACATCACCAAACCCGTCGTCGGCTACATCGCGGGCTTCACCGCCCCCGAAGGCAAGACGATGGGCCACGCGGGAGCGATCGTCTCGGGCTCGTCGGGCACGGCGGAGGCGAAGAAGCTGGCCCTGGAGGCGGCAGGCGTACGAGTCGGCTCGACCCCCTCCGAGACGGCGAGGCTCGTGCTGTCCCAACTGGCGTGACGTCGCGCACAGTTGAGCCGCCGGTGATACCCAGGGCGGGCTGACGTCACTACGGTCCAAGCAGGAACGCCCTGAGGGCGTGGCGGCCGCTGCGCGGGGCTTTCCCCTCCCCGCCCCTTCCCGAACTGGGGCAAGCCCCAGGCCCCGGACGCCCTGCGGGCGTGTCCTCAAACGCCGGACGGGCTGGAATTGCCGGGCGGGGCTGGATTTGCCGCGCAGCGGCAATTCTCAGCCCGTCCGGCGTTTGAGGACCGGGGTCGGGGGCAGCGCCCCCGTTCGGGAAGGGGCGGGTAGGGGAAAAGCTCCACCGGACACGCCCTGGCGCAGGGACGGCCACGCCACTCGACCCATCGCACCCCCGCCCCCTTTCACGAGCGGAGAGAACAGATGGCACCCACCCTCACCCTCAAGCCCGGAACAGCATGGTCCGAAGCCTGGCAGCGCTGCCAGGCAGTCGCACCGGAGGCCTTCCAGGACGACCGCGTACTCAACCACTGGGCCTCCGCCTGGAAGCCCGACGGCCGCACCCTGGCAGCCACCTCACCCATCGACGGCAGCCCCATCGCGGGCCCGCCGCGCCTGGACGCCCCCACCGCCGACCAGGCCGTACGCGCCTCACTCGACCAGCACCGCGCCTGGCGCCACGTCCCCCTGCCGGAACGCCGCGCCCGCGTGGCGGCCACGCTCGACGCCCTCACCGAACACCGCGAACTCCTCGCCCTCCTCCTCGTCTGGGAGATAGGCAAGCCGTGGCGCCTCGCCCAGGCCGACGTCGACCGCGCGATCGACGGCGTGCGCTGGTACGTCGACGGCATCGAGCCCATGCTCGCCCACCGCACCCCGCTCTCCGGCCCGGTCTCGAACATCGCCAGCTGGAACTATCCGATGTCCGTCCTGGTCCACGCCATGCTGGTGCAGGCCCTCGCCGGCAACGCGGTCATCGCCAAGACCCCGACCGACGGCGGCGTGGCCTGCCTCACCCTGGCCTCGGCCCTGGCAGCCCGCGAAGGCATCCCCGTCACCCTCCTCAGCGGCAGCGGCAGCGAACTCTCCGCGTCCCTGGTCCGCTCCCCGGAGATCGGCTGCGTCTCGTTCGTCGGAGGCCGCGACACGGGCGCCCGTATCGCCACCGCCGTGGCCGACCTCGGCAAGCGCCACATCCTCGAACAGGAGGGCCTGAACACCTGGGGCATCTGGAACTACTCGGACTGGCCCACCCTGACCTCCCTCATCCCCAAGCTCTTCGACTACGGCAAGCAGCGCTGCACCGCCTACCCCCGCTTCGTCGTCCAGCGGACGCTGTTCGACGAGTTCCTGGCGGCGTACCTGCCCGCCGTACGCTCCATCCGCACCGGCCACCCCCTGGCCGTCGAGAACCCCGAAGACCCGCTCCCCACCCTGGACTTCGGCCCGCTCATCAACGCGGCCAAGGCGAAGGAACTGGCCGACCAGGTGACCGAGGCCATAGACCGGGGCGCGGTCCCGCTCCACCGGGGCTCCCTCACCGACGCCCGCTTCCTGCCCGGCCAGGACACCAGCGCCTACCTGCCGCCCGTCACCCTCCTGAACCCGCCGCCATCGTCCCCCCTCCACCACGCGGAGCCCTTCGGTCCGGTGGACACGATCGTCCTCGTAGACACGGAGGCGGAACTCCTCGCCGCGATGAACGCCTCCAACGGAGCCCTGGTGGCGACGCTTTCCACCGATGACCCCTCGACGTATGAACGGCTGGCACCCCAGATCCGTTCCTTCAAGGTCGGCCACGGAAAGCCCCGTTCCCGAGGCGACCGCGACGAACTCTTCGGCGGCTTCGGCGCATCCTGGCGAGGCGCGTTCGTAGGCGGAGAACTCCTGATCCGCTCAGTGACCGAGGGCGCGCAGGACGAACGCCTCCCAGGCAACTTCCCGGACTACCACCTGATGCCCTAGCCGATGCCCTGGTGATCGGGAAGCAGGGCGAACGCCCGCTCGGCCGCCTCCGGCACCGTACGCTCCACGGCCTGAACGAGGAGCGTACGGTGCCGCACCAGCGGTCCTCTCCTGCTCTCCGGCGCCAGCAGCAACAGATCGTCGATCCCGGCGAGCAGCCGCCGCGACACCTGCGGACTGCCGACCGCGTACCCCCTGATCTCGGCGAACCCGAGATCCACCAGATCACCCCACTCCGGTACGTCCTGCACCAGCCGCACCACACCGCGGCGGTCCCGGTGATGGACGGCCCCGAGCGGCATCTCCACCACAGCGGCGAGAAACTGCACGATCCGGTCCAGACACTGCACGGCGGTCGTCGGGTCATTGACGGCAGGCGACAGCGCCCGCAACCCAATGTCGGACAACTGCCGCAGCCCGAACCCGAGATCCTGATGCGAGGTGCGTTCCACCCCGACGGACACGGTGTACTGAAGCGCCCGCCGCGACGGCGCGCCTTCACCGTGCACAGCCAGCACCGGCGTCCCGGGCACGACAAAGTCCCCGATCCGGGGAATGAGCCGCAGCACGACACCCTCCCGCCTGGCGGCCCGCACCAGCCGCGCGACATTCACATCCCGCAGCACACCGGCCCGCCCCTGATGCGCGATCCTCCGACTCTCAGGCACGAGCGGCTCCGAACCGGACTCCCCACCCGGCTGCCTGCCCAGCACCCGGAAAGACTCACGCGCAATACGGTCGACGACGGGCCCCACCTGCATCAGCCGCAGCGTGGAAGACACATAAGCGATGAACAACAACAAACTCAGCACGACCATGGTCATCACCAGGACGCTCTGCACGAGCGGTACCGTTGTCACCAGCCGCGGATCGGACTTGCTGTCGTACTGGGTCAGCACCAGCAGCGAGAACAGAAACGTCGCCAGAAACACCGTGAGCGTGAGCTTGGTGATCCGGCTCCGGACGAAGATCCGCACAACCCGGGGCGTGAAGCCCCCGCTCGCCATCTGGACCGCCACCAGCGAGATGCTGAAGACCACACCGATGAAGGTCATCATCGCTGAGCTGATCGTGGTGACGATCGTCTTGGCGTCCTCGACGATCCCGATCAGATCGCTGACCTCGTCGTACGCCTCCTCGCCCTGGAGATACTCAACGATCTCCGCATCGAGCGCCGAGGCCGCCCACCACACGGCGAACACACAGACCAGCCCCAGCGTGGGCGCGAACCAGAACGTATCCCGCAGATGCTCCCGCAACGGTGACAGCGCACGCGGCCGCCGAGACCCACGCCCGCGCCGGCCGAATCCGTATCCGAAACTCATCCCGCGAACGCTACGCGTACACAGATGGCAACACTCTGTGCGCGCCACCGAACGACGTCGGCCGGGTCGCGCCGATCAAGGCCGCCGCAAGCCACTGACCACGGGATACGCAGGTGAAACGCGCCCCCAACCCCTGGTATTGTTTTCCATGTCGCCGCGGGAAACCGGGGCCGACCACCTAGTCCGGGTGGCGGAATGGCAGACGCGCTAGCTTGAGGTGCTAGTGCCCTTTATCGGGCGTGGGGGTTCAAGTCCCCCCTCGGACACCAGCTGGGACCCCACTGCGCGTGGGGTTTTTTGCTTTTCTCGGCTTGGCGTGACCCATCACGTGACCAACAGCCCAGCGAATCGCCTGATCAGACCAGGAACGACAGGCCGAGTCGGCCGGCACCGGAGGCGGCGAGCTTCCGCGCTCAGTTCTTACGTGAGTGCCCGTGCCGGGCATAGTGCAGCCCGGCGATCGAAGAAGTTCCCACTGACCTGCTTCTGGTTGGAGATCTTCTTGACCGGTCCGACCAGCTCCATGTTGTGATCGCGCTGGGCGTGGTGGATCTGTTCGGCGTCGACGTATCCGGCGTCCACCAGGTGTTCGTCCGGCAGTAGTCCCCGCTCCGCCATGGCGGTATGAATGTTCTCCAGGACGACAACGTCGTTGACCGGGGCCGGGGTGGTGTGGACGTGGGTGATCAGGTGCGGGGCGTCCGGCTCGCAGGTCTCGCTGAGATGGACCTTGTAGCCGGACCAGCCCAGATCCCGCTTCGATCCGGTCCTGGCCTCGGGTTCATGCGGGGTGCGTAAGCGGATCAGGCCAGGCGGAAGGTTCTTCGGCTCACGCCAGCGCACGACATCATCGACTTGGTGGAACTGCTGCACCCACGTCCGGCGCAGGAACTCCACCGCAGGCAGAACCCGCAATCCGGGCGGCGCCGAGACCGACCAGAGGGCCTCCAGCAGCACCGTTCCGTCGGCGCCGCACTGGTCTCCGTGTTCGACACGGGCAGCCCACCGAGACGGGAAACGGCTGTCCTCCGGCCGGGCGGAATAGCGGTCGAACCACGGCAAGCTGGTTCAGCGCCGCCCGCAGAGTCTCGACCACGAACTCCAGCCGGTTCAGATCCCTCGTCGCGGCCAGCACGTGCGTGGCCGTCGACCAGCCGAGACCGGAACTCGCTGAGCACCGAGAAGTCGAAACCGGTATCGGTCAGCTCCAACGAGAGGGCGTACTTCCAGTCCAGTCGCGAGCGGACCGCGTGCGCGGCCTGCCGGTCGGTCAGCCCCTCCGCGAACTGCAACACCGACACCAGCGCCAGCCTGGCCGGCGACACCGCTGGTCGCCCTCGCACCGGGAACAACTCCTCGAAGTCGGCATCGGTGAAGTGCGGCCCGAGCACGTCCCGCACCCGCATTGCCAGACACCCCTTCGGGAACACCGCACGCGCCACCCGCACGGTTTCCCCCGGGATCTCCGCCAGTTCCACCCCACGCAACGACACGAACCCACCCCTGAACACGACGACGGCCTGCACAACCCCAACGGGGTCGTACAGGCCGTCGTCACGCAGGCCCCCGGATTAACCAACAGCGTCCGTTGTCCGGCAGGGGCGTTCGTTGGCTAGATCAGCGGTTCAGCTCCCGGTACTCCTCCAACAGCCGCAGTGCGGGGGCGAAGGTGCCCCGGCCTACACCTGGACAACGTCGTTCAGTTGGCAGTGCCCACACGTCCCAACACGACAGGCAGCGCATCACCCCTGAGTGCTCCGGGTCTCTCTCCGCGCTGCCACCACACCGGGGGCACTGCTGCATGACGACTCCCTACGCCGTGACGTCGAACTCCCCCACCTTGGCACCAGGAAGGAACTCCGCCCACTCCACGGCGGTGAACTCAACCGTCTGGCCGGTCACGGAGTTGCGGACTGCCACCTTGCCGGGGACGTTGGTCGCGACCTCGACACAGCGCGGGTCGTTGTTGTTGTACTGGCACGCGCTGGACGTGCGGAACTCGAACTCGGGAACGGTCATGCGTGGTACCTCTCTCAAATGGGAGTGGTGCACTGCACCTTACTGACCCGCCCCGGCGGGCACTCTGGCCGTCCTAGGGCCGTGATCCACCGGGGCGGGGGTCTCTACTCGGCGCGCACCACCATCGCGAACGACGTACGGATGCGCCGAAAGGCAGCGTGGCCAGACCGGCCGGTGTGGGTCATGCACTCCACATCGACAGCCGCCGAGTCATCGGCAGGCGTCGCCTTCCACTTGCAGTGAAGGCACTCGGCCCCAAAGCTCACGTCCGTATCCGGGTGCTCCGTGATCCGGTGCACCACGTACCGCATGGCCGCCTTGATGCTCACAGTCCGCCCCTACGACTCCGCCTGTTGGCTTCGGCCACCCTGGGACTCAGGTCTTCCGTCGCGGACTTCGCCGGGGGCACATAGTCCGGGCAACGGGGGCTTCCGCACTGGCACTTAGGCCACTTCAGGCCGTCGCCAGGGACAACGTCCGCCCCCTCCGGTCTCGGGCCGGACTTGCGCACCATGAGCACGCCGCCGACTCCCAGAGCCCCGGAGAGACGGGAGAGAAACTGTCGGGCCTCGCTGCTGCCCATGTGATCAGTCGCTCGAGTGTCGTGCGTCCTGCCTTCGCCCACCATGGCCCGCCCTCTCCGGTGACTCCGCTATGTCAAGGACAGTAGAGAGAGGGAAAGTTGCCAGTCCATGTTCTTGCATGAGCTTGCACACAGATTACCGGAGCGAGCTAATCGCCTCTGTGATGAGGACGCGGGCATCCGAGCCGTACACGGCCATTTCTGCGAGCTGGGAGAACGCCTTGGCATAGATGTTGATCTCACTCGGAGCCGACACGTTCACAGCCGCCGTCAGGAGTTCGACGCTCGCGCGGTGGTCGTCGAACAGGTAGAACGCCTCCAGGGGCCACACACGTCGCTCAGCGGCGAACGGGATGATGCCGAGGCTCACGTTCGGAAGCGCCATCACCGCGAGCAGGTAGCCAAGCTGGCCGGCCATCGTGTCGGCGTCACCGATGCGGTAGCGAAGCACCGCTTCTTCCATGAGCAACGCGAACCGGTGGCCGCCTTCGTGGAGGACATGTGAACGCTCCACGCGTGAGGCTGCGGCTTCGGACGAGTCATCGGGGGTGCCTTGGAAGGTGGCGATTGTGGAGAGCAGAGCAGCCGCGTACGTCTCGGTCTGGAGCATGCCGGGCACGACGTTTGAGCAGTACACGCGAAAGTGCCGCGTGCCCTCGTACAGGGGAACAACTTCCTCCTGTGCCCGGCGCATTCCGTGCCGGTGGAGCTTCTTCCAGTGGACGTACATTTGGTCGGCTTGGCGGTTCGCTGCGACGAGATCGGCGGTTTGGTCTTCCGCACCGCACGCTTTGCACCATGCACGGATGTCGGCATCAGACGCGGGCGTCTTCGCCCGCTCGATGCGTGACGACTTCGCGGGACTCCAGCCACACCGAAGCGCCAGCTCGTGTCCGGTCAGCTCCGCATCTCTGCGTAGCTCCCCGAGGCGAGCGGCAAGGACTTCGCGGGCGGCCTGAGCACTGGACGAGGGGGACGCGGACATGAGTTGGCTCTTCAGTGTTTCGCTAGGTCAGACGGGGTACTTCTCGTGCGGGATGCCCCGCTCCCACACCGCCTCGAATGCGGCTGATGTCAGCCTGGCTACGGCCGGTTCAGTGCGAACCTCCCAGCCCGGTTCGGACCAGTTTCCATCACCCGAGAAGTGGTTGAAAAGCACGGTCTCACCGTCGAACACCCAGCAGTCATTACCGGGCAGGGCGATGTCCGACGCCTGCCGCCTGGGCAACCAGCGGACTTGTTCCCCAGCCTGGAGGTTGACCACGGTGCCAGCGTGCTCGTACCGGATGTAGTCGGTGACCGGTTCGGAGACGACGCGGGCACGACGAACCGCAACGCCTCTGGCCACCGTGCTCCGAATCAAATCGACCCAAGGCGTCCAGTACTCGGAGGCGGGGTCCACGTCGCGTTGCCCCGTGCGCTTCCAGTTCTCGAAGTCCTCGGCCTCATCGCCCACCCCGTACGAGTCGCGCATCTCCAGATGCACGGCTGAGTACTTGGCTGCCGCCAGCAGTTCGTTAAAGCCCGGCTCGTTCTGCGACATCACACGCCTCCCTGAGCATCGGCACCATGCGGGCCGGAATCCGAATGACGGCTTCGTGCGCCGGAATGCCCGGCGCGTGTCCGGGAGCCTCGAACGCTGCGCACTCTGCCTCTAGCTTCTCGTCTGGCTTCCAACCCTGGAGCACGAGTTCCCTCTTCTCTTCGTCCACCCAAACGGTGGGGGAACCCTGTTGCCCGGTGTCTGGATCAATCCCGATGAACCGTAGTGCCATGACTGCCTCCGGTGTCGAGTGGCTTACGCCAACTTGCACGAGCTTCCCTGCGGCGGGTCCAGATCGTCAAGGGTGTACTGGCGCACTGACGGGCTCCCGGTGATGTGGCAGCAGGGTTGGCCACGTGACCAACGCACGACCAACGTGACTGTTTTGGATGGTCG
>NZ_JAGGPA010000002.1 GCF_018614035.1 Streptomyces sp. ISL-96 | reverse complement strand
GACCTGGCCTGCGCGGCACGGGGGGCGGGGGCGGTGTGCGCGGGGCTGGAGGAGCGGGTGGGGGCGGCGGGCTCGGCTGCGGGGGGTGCGGTGTGGCAGCCGAGCCCGTGCCTGGGCCTGTGCGAACGGGCCCCGGCGGCGCTGCTGTTGCAGGCGGGGGTTGCGGAGGACCGGGGGTCGAGGGGGCGGAGCCCCATGGTTACCGCCCCGCGCCCCCGCGCCGCCGCCGTCATCGCCCCGGCCACGGCAGACGCCCTCGCCGAAGCCGTCGCCGCGCCGGAGCACGCACCGCCGGAGCCCGACGCCACCGCCGCCGTACCGCAGGCCGGCGATCCGAACCTCGTACTCCTGCGCCGGATCGGCAGCATCGACCCGTACAGCCTCGACGCCTACCGCGCCGCCGGTGGTTACACCGCCCTGCGCCGCGCCTTCACCCTCGGCCCCGCCGACGTCATCCGGGAGGTGCTCGACGCCGGCCTCGTCGGCCGCGGCGGCGCCGCTTTCCCCACCGGACGGAAATGGGACGCCACCGCCCGGCAGCCCCACCACCCCCACTACCTCGTCTGCAACGCCGACGAGAGCGAGCCCGGCACCTTCAAGGACCGCGTCCTGATGGAGGGCGATCCGTACGCCCTCGTCGAGGCCATGACCATCGCCGGGTACGCCACCGGAGCCCACCAGGGCTACCTCTACCTCCGCGGCGAGTACCCCCGCGCGTACGAACGCCTCGCCCACGCCATCGGCCAGGCCAGGCACCGCGGCCTCCTCGGCCCCGACGTCCTCGGCCACGGCTACGCCTTCGACATCGAGATCCGGCGCGGCGCGGGCGCGTACATCTGCGGCGAGGAGACCGCCATCTTCAACTCGATCGAGGGGCAGCGCGGCGAACCCCGCAGCAAGCCCCCCTTCCCGGTCGAGAAGGGCCTCTTCGGGAAGCCGACCGCCGTCAACAACGTCGAGACGCTGGTCAACGTCCTCCCGATCCTCACCGAAGGGGCCGCCGCGTACGCCCGTACCGGCACCCAATCGTCCACCGGCACCAAACTCTTCTGCGTATCCGGACAGATCGAACGCCCCGGCATCTACGAACTCCCCTTCGGCGCCCGCCTCCGCGACCTCCTCGAACTCGCGGGAGGCCCACCCCCCAACCTCCGCGCCATCCTCCTCGGCGGAGCGGCCGGCGGCTTCGTACGCCCCGACGAACTCGACATCCCTCTCACCTTCGAAGGCACGCGCGCCGCCGGCGCCACCCTCGGCTCGGGAGTCGTCCTCGTCCTCGACGACAGCGTCGAACTGCCCGCAATCCTCCTCCGCATCGCCGAGTTCTTCCGCGACGAGTCGTGCGGCCAGTGCGTGCCCTGCCGGGTCGGGACCGTACGCCAGGAGGAAGCCCTGCACCGGATCAAGGACCGTACGGGCGCTGCCGCCGCCGGCGACATCGCGCTGCTCCGCGAGGTCGGCGGGGCCATGCGGGACGCCTCGATCTGCGGCCTCGGCCAGACCGCGTGGAACGCCGTCGAGTCCGCCATCGACCGCCTGGGAGCCTTCGAATGACCGCGATCCCGCTTCAACCGCCGCGCAGGCTCATCGAGTTCACCCTCGACGGCGCCGCGACCCGCGTCCCCGAGGGCTCGACCATCCTCGACGCCTGCCGGACCGCCGGCAAAGACATCCCGACCCTCTGCCAGGGCGACACCCTCACCCCCAAGAACGCGTGCCGCGTCTGCGTCGTCGAAGTCGAAGGCGCCCGTACGCTCGCACCGGCCTGCTCGCGCCGCGCCGAACCCGACATGATCGTACGTACGGACACCGAGCGCGCCCGGCACAGCCGGAAGATCGTGCTGGAGCTGCTCGCCTCGTCCACCGACCTGTCCACGACACCGCGCGCCGCCGAGTGGATCAAGGAGTACGAGGCGAAGCCCGAACGCTTCGGCCCCGACGCGGCCCGCGTCAACGAACAGCCCAGGATCGACAACGACCTCTACGTCCGCGACTACGACAAATGCATCCTCTGTTACAAGTGCGTGGACGCATGCGGCGAGCAGTGGCAGAACACCTTCGCCATCGCCGTCGCGGGCCGGGGCTTCGACGCCCGCATCTCGGTCGAGCAGGACGCGCCGCTGACGGATTCGGCGTGCGTGTACTGCGGGAACTGCATCGAGGTGTGCCCGACCGGCGCGCTCAGCTTCAAGTCTGAGTTCGACATGCGGGCGGCCGGGACCTGGGACGAGCCGTCCCAGACGGAGACGACGACGGTGTGCGCGTACTGCGGCGTCGGCTGCAACCTCACGCTCCACGTGCAGGACAATGAGATCGTCAAGGTCACCTCGCCGCACGACAACCCGGTGACCCACGGCAACCTCTGCATCAAGGGCCGCTTCGGCTACCAGCACGTACAAAGTCGGGACTGATCATCATGGGACGGGTCACCGAGCGCCGCCGCGTCATCCGCGTCAGGGACGGCGTGGTCACCGCCCGGCCGGACACGCTGGTCGCCGAGGAACCCCTCGAAATCCGGCTGAACGGCAAGCCGCTCGCCATCACGATGCGCACGCCGGGCGACGACTTCGCGCTGGCGGCGGGGTTCCTGGTGAGCGAGGGCGTGCTGGCGGCCGCCGATGACGTGCAGTCGATCGTGTACTGCGCGGGGGCGACGGCGGACGGCGCGAACACGTACAACGTGGTGGACGTGAAGCTCGCGCCCGGTGTGCCCGTCCCCGACATCACCCTTGAGCGCAACGTCTATACGACGTCGTCGTGCGGGCTGTGCGGCAAGGCGAGTCTCGATGCCGTACGCACGACCGCCCGCTTCCCGATCGCCGACACTCCCCCGGTCCGGCTGACGCCCGAGCTGCTTGCCGGTCTGCCCGACCGGCTGCGGGCGGCACAGGAGGTGTTCGACAGGACCGGGGGGCTGCACGCGGCCGCGCTCTTCTCGGAGGCGGGCGAACTGCTCGACGTACGGGAGGACGTCGGCCGGCACAACGCGGTCGACAAGCTGGTGGGCCGGGCACTGCGCGACGGGCGTCTTCCGCTGTCCCGTGCGGTGCTGCTGGTCTCCGGCCGGGCGTCGTTCGAACTCGCCCAGAAGGCGGTGATGGCCGGGATCCCGGTCCTCGCGGCGGTCTCGGCGCCTTCCTCGCTGGCCGTGGACCTGGCGGCCGAGACGGGCCTGACGCTGGTCGGCTTCCTGCGCGGGCCCAACATGAACGTGTACACGGGCGACGAGCGCATCGCCCTGCACTCCGGGGTCTGACGGCGCCCCGCGACACGGGATACGGGCCCGGCCGGCGGGGAGCGCCCCCTGCGCCGGCCGGGCCTCTCCGCCTCAGCGGCGCCGTCAGCGCTTGCCGCGCCGGGCTCGCTGCCTGGCCTCCGCCGGGGGCGGGATGAACTGCAGCGTCAGCGTGGCCGGGGGCTTCGCGATACCGGGGCCGCCGGCCGCGACCCAGGCCAGGATGTCGTCCGTACAGTCGTCGTCCAGTGCCCAGCCGATCCAGGCGGCGCGGCCGCCTCTCCTTCGGCCCTCGGTGGAGGGCTGGACGACCACGACGTTGGCCTGTCCGCACGGGCCGAGGCAGTCGCTGGTACGCACGATCAGCCGCCCGCCGGAAGCGGCGGCCGCGTCGCGCAGGCGGAGCAGCTGGCCGTCGTGGTCCGTACCGGGGTTCTTGCGGGCGTCGCCGCAGCAGCAGCCGCGGCAGACGGTGAGGGCGCAGGGGCGGGGGCCGAAGGGACGTATCTCGGAAGTCACTTGACGATCCTGCCAGGTGCGGTGCGGTTTGCCTGCGGCGCTGTCCCCTACCCGCCCCTTCCCGAAACTGGGGCTCCGCCCCAGACCCCGCTCCTCAAACGCCGGAGGGGGTGAATAGTGCCACGTTGCGGCAACCATCAGCCCGTCCGGCGTTTGAGGACCGCAGGGCCTCACCCCGGCACCGTCACCGAAGGCGCCGACCGCACCGCATCCGCATCCCCCGACCGCCGTTTCGCGATCACCGCGCACACCATCAGCTGCATCTGGTGGAACAACATCAGCGGCAGCACCGCCAGACTCGCCTCCGCCCCGAACAGCACGCTCGCCATCGGCAGCCCCGCCGCCAGCGACTTCTTCGACCCCGCGAACTGGATCGCGATCCGGTCCGCGCGCCCGAAGCCGAGCCGCTTCGCCCCGTACCGGCTCAGCGTCAGCATCGCCGCGAGCAGCACCGCCTCCACCCCCACCAGCGCGCCGAGCCGGCCCGGGCTCACCTGGTGCCAGATGCCCTCGGTCACGCCGTGGCTGAACGCGGTGTAGACGACCAGCAGGATCGAGCCGCGGTCGACATAGCCCAGTGCCTTCTTGTGCCGCACCAGGAACCCGCCGACCCACCGGCGCAGCAGCTGGCCCGCCACGAACGGAACCAGCAGCTGGAGGACGATCTTCAGCACCGAGTCCGCGGAGAAGCCGCCCGCGCTCCCGCCGATCAGCAGCGCCGCGAGCAGCGGAGTCAGGAGGATCCCGACGAGGCTGGAGAAGGAGCCCGCGCAGATCGCCGCCGGCACGTTGCCGCGGGCGATGGAGGTGAAGGCGATCGAGGACTGGATGGTGGAAGGGACCAGGCAGAGGAAGAGGAGGCCGCCGTACAGCTCGGGCGTGAGGACGTACGGGACCAGGCCCTTCGCCGCGAGACCGAGCAGCGGGAAGAGCACGAACGTACAGGCGAGCACCGTGAGGTGCAGCCGCCAGTGGCGCAGGCCGTCGAGCGCCTCACGGGTGGAGAGCCGCGCGCCGTACAGGAAGAACAGCAGGGCGACGGCACCGGTCGAGACCCCGCCCACGGCTTCGGCGGCTGTGCCGGACGCCGGCAGCAGTGTCGCGAGGACGACCGTCCCGATCAGCATCAGGATGTACGGATCGACCGGCAGCCAGGACGGCAACCGAAACCGAAACAGCGGCTGCGACTGCGACTGCGACGTGCGGCGGCTCATTGGCTCCACTTGCTTGCTCTCGGGCAGTACGTGCCCGCTCCATGTTCCTCCTCCGCCGGGCGATCGGGAATCCCGTATACCGCTCTCACTGCCATCATGAATCCCGATGACGGGGGTACGCTCGCCCCATGTACGAGCCCACCCAGCTCCGCACCTTCCTGGCCGTCGCCCAGACCCTCAGCTTCACCCAGGCCGCCCGGCGCCTCGGCCTGCGCCAGTCCACGGTGAGCCAGCACGTACGCCGGCTGGAGGAGGCGACCGGGCGCCGGCTCTTCACCCGTGACACGCACCGGGTGGAACTCACCGAGGACGGCGAGGCGATGCTCGGCTTCGCCCGTACGATCCTGCGCGCCCATGAGCGGGCCGCGGCCTTCTTCACCGGGACCCGCCTGCGCGGGCGGCTGCGTTTCGGCGCCTCGGAGGACTTCGTACTGACCCGGCTCCCGGAGATTCTGGAGGCGTTCCGCCGGGACCATCCCGAGGTCGAGCTGGAGCTGACCGTGGAGCTCTCCGGCACCCTGCACCAGCAGCTGGAAGCGGGCCGCCTCGACCTCGTGCTGGCCAAGCGGCGGCCCGGCGACACCCACGGCGAGCTGGTCTGGCAGTCGACGCTGACGTGGATCGGCGCACCGTCCCTGCGCCTGGACCCCGACCGCCCCGTCCCGCTGATCGTCTTCCCGCCGCCCGGCATCACCCGGGCCCGCGCCCTCGAAGTCCTGGAGGAGGACGGCCGCCCGTGGCGCATCGCCTGTACGAGCGGCAGCCTCAGCGGACTGATCGCGGCGGCCCGCGCCGGCCTCGGCGTCATGCCGCACACCCGGGGCCTGATCCCGCCGGGCCTGGTCCCCGTACCGGCGAAGGCGGGCCTGCCGGAACTCGGCGGCGTGGACTTCGTCCTGCTGCACGGCCGCAGGCGGGCCGCCGCCCAGGACGCGGCGGACGCGCTCGCGGCGGCGATCCTGGCCGGCGGCGACCGCCTGCACCGGCCACCGGTCAGCCGACGATGACGCCCCCGGACAGCACGTCGTGGTCGGACAGTGGTGTCCGGATCAAGGAATCGAGGCCCGTCGGGATTTGCGGAGCGGGCGTACAGATCCCGTGGAGATTCCCGCGCGCCTTACTTACTCCACGGTCAGGAAAGGGCCCGCGCCTTCCCCGTGTGACCGTATTTCACCTGTTGAGCTGTGCATATGCACAGTAGTTCGGATTTCGCGTTCCCCTCCCACGTGCAGAAACCGTGAGGTAGCGTCACGGCGCTGTGCGGAGCGCCACAAGGAGCAGGTCATTGCGCGAGTTCACTGTCCCACCCATGGCGACGGCGCCTCAGGTCGGCGGTCTGGCGGACGTCGTCTTCGATCACGCGGAGGAGGATCCGCACCGCGTCGCGCTCGGGCGCAAGGGCGAGGACGGCCGCTGGCGCGATGTGTCGTCGGGCCGGTTCCGTGACGAGGTGCTGGCCATCGCCAAGGGGCTGCTGGCGCACGGTGTGCGGTTCGGCGACCGTGTCGCGATCATGTCGCGTACGCGCTACGAGTGGACACTTTTCGACTTCGCACTGTGGACCGTCGGCGCCCAGCCCGTGCCGATTTATCCCACCGCCTCCTCCGATCAGGTCTTCTGGACCCTCCACGACGCCGGAGTCACCGCCTGCATGGTCGAGCACGAGGACCACGCGATGACCGTCGGCTCGGTGATCGACCGGCTGCCGATGCTCAAGCGCCTGTGGCAGCTGGACAAGGGGGCGGAGGCGGAGCTGATCCGGGCGGGGGCGCACATCGACGACGACGTGGTGCACCGCCACCGGCGGGCGGTGACGCCGGATTCCGTGGCGACGGTGATCTACACGTCGGGGACCACGGGGCGGTCCAAGGGGTGCGTGATCACGCACGCCAATTTCATGTACGAGTCCGACACCGTCCTGGGCCGCTGGGAGTCGGTGTTCCACTCCAAGCCGGGCGACGAGGCGGCGACGCTGCTGTTCCTGCCGCTCGCCCATGTCTTCGGGCGGATGGTCGAGGTCGCGGCGGTGCGGGGGCGGGTCAAGCTCGGGCACCAGCCGGTGCTGGCGGCGCATGCGCTGATGCCGGACCTGGTCGCTTTCCGGCCCACGTTCATCCTGGCCGTGCCGTACATCTTCGAGAAGGTCTACAGCGGTGCCCGGCGCAAGGCGGAAGCGGCCGGAAAGGCCGGGGCGTTCGACAAGGCCGTCGAGGTGGCGGTGCGGTACGCCGAGGCGCAGGAGCACCGCGCGTTCGGCACCGGGCCCGGGCCCTCCCCCGCGCTGCGGCTCCAGCACCAGTTCTTCGAGAAGGCCGTGTACGCGAAGGTACGCGAGGCCATGGGCGGGCGCGTGCGGCACGCGATGTCCGGCGGTTCCGCGATGTCGCGGCGGCTCGGCCTGTTCTTCGCGGGCGCGGGCGTGACGATCTTCGAGGGGTACGGGCTCACCGAGTCGACGGCGGCCGCCACCGCCAACCCGCCCGAGCGCACCCGCTTCGGCACGGTCGGGCTGCCGCTGCCCGGCACGACCGTGCGTATCGCGGACGACGGCGAGATCTGGCTGCACGGCGGCCAGATCTTCTCCGGGTATCTGAACGATCCGAGGGCCACAGACGCCGTACTGCGCGACGGCTGGCTGGCCACGGGTGACATCGGGGCGCTGGACGAGGACGGCTATCTGACGATCACCGGGCGGAAGAAGGAGATCCTGGTGACGTTGAGCGGCAAGAGCGTGTCGCCCACCGGGCTGGAGGAACGGATCCGGTCGCATCCGCTGGTGGCCCAGTGCATCGTCGTCGGCAACGACAGGCCGTACATCGCGGCCCTCGTCACGCTCGACCAGGAGGCCGTGGACCACTGGCTCCAGATGCGCGACAAACCGCCGCTGAACGCGGCCGACCTGGTGCGGGATCCCGATCTGGAGATGGAGGTACGGCGCGCGGTCGTGGCCGCGAACACGCTGGTCTCCCAGGCCGAGTCGATCCGTACGTTCCGGATACTGGCCCACCAGTTCAGCGAGGAGCAGGGGCTGCTGACCCCCTCGCTCAAACTCAAGCGCAGGGCGATCGAGGCGGCGTACGCGGTGGAGGTCGACGCCCTGTACCGGTGACGACCGGCGTAAACACCCAACCGGCGGCCTGGCATTTGTTGTGCAACGGTAGATCGGAACGTTCCGGGGGGTCGTGTGAAAGCGCAACGAACTGAACGGAGCACGCCATGGTCATCAAGAAGCTGCACGACATGGGCATGCGCAGCGAGCACGCCTACACCGCCGCCCTCGCCTCCATCGGCCTCACCGTCGCCGTATGGGCCGGGTCACTGAAGTTGGAGCCCGGCACCGGGCTTGCCCGCGCCGACCGGTGGGGGCTGTTCGTCGGCGAGTGGGCGCCCACGTTCTTCGGGCTCGGCCTCGCCCTGTCCCACTACGAGCAGCACGACGGCACCCTCACCTCCACCGGCGCCGACGTGCGGGACCTCCACCGCAACGTGGGATAGCACCCGCTCCACGCGGGACAAGGGGGAGGGCCGAGCACGCCCCGGCCCTCCCCGCAGGGAGGCCGGAAGGGGGCGGCGCGTCCGCCCAGGGGAAGGGCGACGGCGTCTCCGATCACCACACCGCCCTGCCCGCATCGTCGGGAAAGGAAGGGGAGCAACTGACCGTCGCCATATGGCACTCGGCGGCCGTCGTCCTCGCCCTCGGCTCGGTTTCTCGCGAGGGCGGCGCCACGCGGGTGCGACAGAACCCCGCCGTCCGTGACGCATATCTCGGGACCGTCGCGGGAATGCACCGGGGCACTTGATCGTTGACGCTGGGAGTACCAACCGACGACGTAAGGATCGATCGCTCGTGAGCAAGGCCCCCACCCTCACTCTGAACAACGGCGTCGAGATGCCCCAGCTCGGCTTCGGCGTATGGCAAGTGCCTGACGACGAGGCCGAGAAGGCCGTCGGCACCGCGATCCAGGCCGGGTACCGATCCATCGACACCGCCGCGATCTACGAGAACGAGACCGGCACCGGGAAGGCCATCGCCGCCTCCGGTGTCGCCCGCGACGAGCTGTTCATCACGACAAAGCTCTGGAATTCCGAACAGGGTTTCGACTCCACGCTGCGCGCCTTCGACAACTCGCTGGCGAAGCTCGGCCTCGACTACGTCGACCTGTACCTGATCCACTGGCCGCTGCCGTCCAAGGACGCGTACGTGGACACGTACAAGGCCTTCGAGAAGATCTACGCGGACGGACGCGCCAAGGCGATCGGCGTCTCCAACTTCCTCCCCGAGCACCTTGAGCGCCTGATCGGCGAGACCTCGGTCGTCCCGGCGGTCAACCAGATCGAGCTCCACCCGCAGCTTCAGCAGGAGGCCTCCCGCGCCTTCCACGCCAAGCACGGCATCGCGACCGAGGCCTGGTCGCCGCTCGGCCAGGGCAAGGGGCTGCTGGAGGTCCCCACGGTGGTCGCGGTGGCCCGCAAGCACGGGAAGACCCCGGCTCAGGCGGTGCTGCGCTGGCACCTCCAGACCGGCAATGTCGTGATCCCCAAGTCCGTGACCCCGTCCCGGATCGAGGAGAACCTCGACGTCTTCGACTTCGAGCTGGACGCAGACGACCTGGCGGCGTTCGCCGCGCTCGACGAGGGCAGGCGCCTCGGCCCCGACCCGGCGACCTTCGACTTCGGCGCCTGACAACCTGACACAGCACGGGCCAACCGGTTCGGCCCGGTTGGCGCCGTTTCGCCACTCGCGACCGCCGTCCTCAATGCCCCAACTGCCTGAAGGAGTACGGAACATGAGCGGGGGCGTCGCCCAGCAGCCGCAGCCCATCCAGGAAGGCCCGTACCGGCTGCGCAATGTCGGCAGCGGGCTGCTGCTCGAGGTGTACGGCGGCCACAAGGGCAGCGGCGCCAACGTCCAGCAGGGCAAGGACACCGGCGCACCCGCGCAGCAGTGGGAGGTGTCGGCGGTGCACAGCGGCGGCGGCCTCTACCACCTGGTGAACGCCGCCAGCGGCAAGCGGCTCGACGTGGCCGGGGCCTCCACCGAGAACGGCGCCAACATCCAGCAGTGGAAGGCCAACAACTTCGGCGCCCAGGAGTGGATCGTCGAACAGCACCTGGACGCACCGGGCACGGTCACGCTGATCAGTTACGTCAGCGGGCTGCTGCTCGAAGTGGCGGACGGCAGCATGGACGACGGCGCGAATGTACGGCAGTGGGAGGACACCGACTCACCCGGCCAGTGGTGGCAGTTGGAGCCGGTGTTCAACCCGTAGGCCGCAGGGTCCGCCCGGCTGCTCAGGCGGGGCGGTGCGCGATGTGCAGCGTGCGCGCCTGCAGCATGAAAACGTCGGGGCGCTGAGCCAGGCCGGCCGGGTCCCGCGCGTCCAGCAGCCGCTCCAGCGTCGCCACGTCGTCGTCGGCGAGACGATCGGCGGAGACCTCGCGCTGCCGCGCGAAGGTCTCGACGACCAGCTCACGCGCCGCGGCCGGCAGCGGGGCCGGCAGGTCGAGCAGGAAGGAGCGGCTGCCGCCCGGGGTCAGCCCGGCGGCGGCCAGCAGCGCACTCCAGTCCTCCACCTCGGGCTTCGCGCCGGGCAGCGCCTCCCGCATCTCGGTGAACCACTCGCTCCGCGCGGCCTCCAGCCGCGCCTCCAGGCCCGGCCTGCCGATCCCGAAGTCGCGGGGCAGGTGGCGCGGGGCCAGGCCGCCCTCGAACAGGGCCACCGTCCCGCCGGGGCGCAGCAGCCCGGCGAAGCCGGTGAGGGCCGCGCGCTGGTCGCCGACGTGGTGCAGGGAGTTGGCGGCCCAGACCAGGTCGGCCTCGCCCAAGGAGCCGAGCTCGTCGGGCACTTCGGCGACGAGAGTACGTACCCTCTCCCCCAGGCCGGAGCGCTCCGCCCGCGCCCGGGCACGCTCAAGGAGCGCCGGCGTACCGTCGACGGCCACGATCTCCGCGTCCGGGAATGCCTCGGCGAGCATGCAGGTGATGAGTCCGGGGCCGCTGCCGATGTCCAGGACGCGGCGTACGCCCTGCGGCGCCCGGACGCGCTCGGCGATCCAGGCCGCGGCCTGCTCGTACACGGGACGGTTCACCTCGGCCTCGTGCTCCAGGTGGGTGCCGAGCGCGTCCCAGTCGAAGTCGGTGGAATGGTGGCTGCCGTGATGGTGGCTGTGGGTGTGCCTGTGGCTGTCAGTCATGCCTCCACCTTCAGGCCAGACCGTTCCGGCGGCAAACCTTGTTGCCGGTCCGGCAAACCCACCCCGCCGCTCCGGTACTCCCGCGGGTCTGAATGCCGCGCTCAGGGCGCCCCAGCGGCGTAAAGGGCGCCGAGCTCGCGCGCCGTCTGCCGCAGGCGCTCGCGCAGCTCGGCCGGTTCCAGGACCTCGATCTCCGCCCCGAGTCCGAGGAACTGCGCGTGCGCGTGGTCGGTGGTCTCGATGGGCAGTACGGCCCGTATCCAGTCACCGGCCGGTTCCGGTCTTCCGGTGGCGGCCACGGCCGCGGCGGCGGCTCCGGTGAGCCGGCCGACCCCGCTCGGCGAGATCCGTACGACCGCTTCGGCGCGGTGCAGCCGGGCCCGGAAATCCACCTGGTACTGCCGCCAGTACTCGGCCAGGTCGAAATCCTCGGGCAGTTCGTGCTCGAACTCCTCGTCCAGGACGTGGAGTTGGAGGATTTGGTCGATCCGGTACGTTCGTGGACCCGGGCCGCCCGCGACGACGTACCAGCGGCCCGCCTTCAGGACCAGGCCGTACGGTTCGAGGCGGCGGTCGACGTCGGTCGGCTCCTTCCACCTTCGGTAGCGCACGGCGAGCACCGTGCCGTTCCACACGGCGTCCGCGACCTGCGCCAGATACGGCACGGGGTCGTCCTCGGCGTACCACCCGGGCGCGTCGAGGTGGAAGCGGCCCTGCATCCGGTCCACGTGTCCGCGCAGCTCTGCGGGGAGCGCCGCCCGCAGCTTCAGCTGGGCGGCGGCAAGGACGGACCCGAGGCCGAGTTCGGCGGCGGGACCTGGGATGCCCGAGAGGAACAGCGCCTCGGCCTCGCCGGTGGTGAGGCCGGTGAGCCGGGTGCGGTAGCCCGCGAGGAGCTGGTAGCCACCGGCGTGTCCGGCGTCGCCGTACAGGGGGACTCCCGCGGCGTGCAGCGCCTCGACGTCGCGGTAGACGGTACGTACCGACACCTCCAGCTCTTCGGCGAGCCGGGCAGCGGTCATCCGGCCCCGGGTCTGGAGCAGCAGCAGGATCTGGACGAGTCGGCTCGCACGCATGCCGGAAGTCTCGCGCACTCCACTGACAGTGGATGTCAGTGAAGCGGTCCTACCTTCCTGCCATGCCCTTTACGGAGAAGCTCCTGACAGTGCCGCCACCCCTCGAAATCGGTGGCCGCCGCATCAAGCGCTACCACGTCACCGCAGACCCCGCCGGAATCGATCCCCGGGTCGAGAAGGCCGCGTACGCGATCCTCCCGGACCTGCTGCCGGAGCCCGACGGCACACCGCCGGCCACGTTCGTCGTCCTGCACCGCGGCGGGGACAGCGGGGCGTACCTCAACGCGTACAGCTGGGTGTGGGACAACGTCCTGCACTTCGGCGGCGCGGCGGCCGGCCAGCCCGCCCTGGGCTGCCCCGACCTGGACCCCACCCACTTCATCAGGCCGGCTTCCCCCTGGATCGGCTGCGTGTGGGAGCTGCCGCCGATTTTGCACGAACGCGACGCGTGGGTACGCCACATGCTCGCCCCGCCCGTCCCCGATCTCGACGCGTACATCGCCGACTCCCTCCCCGAGGGCACCACAGGAGACCGCTCGTGAACGACTTCGACTTCTTCAACGGCGAGTGGAACGTCCACAACCGCATCCTCACGGACTTCCTCGACCCGGACAGCGGCTGGTCGGAATTCGAAGGCAGCACGCGCGTGCAGCCACTCTTCGGCGGCGCCGCGCAGGTGGACGAGATCACCTTTCCCAGCCGGGGCTTTTCCGGACTCACCCTCCGCCTCTACGACCAGGAGCGCGAGGAGTGGACGCTGAACTGGGTGAACAGCCGCACCGGCCGCCTGGAACCGCCCGTGACCGGCCGGTTCGGCGCGGACGGGCGCGGCGTCTTCGTGGGCGACGACACGTGCGGCGGCAAGGACATACGGATCCGCTTCGTCTGGTCGGGCATCAGCGCCACCACGGCCCGCTGGGAGCAGGCCTTCTCCGCCGACGGCGAGAAGACGTGGCTGACCAACTGGGTCATGGATTTCACCCGCCGGGCGTCCCCCGAGTGATCTTGTGCAGGCCAGGCAGCCGGTAGCGCGGGGCGGGTATGGGGACGCCGCCGCGCGTGGCGTCGTACACGGTCGCTTCGGTGTCGTAGTCCAGCGTGCGTGGCCCAGCCGGCGCTCAGCTCGCTCCGTGTGCCGGCGCGATGTCCTCGACCCGGCGCGCGAGCTCGAAGTCGAGGTCGGTGACGGCCCCTCCCGCGCTGTGTGTGTTCACGGTCAGCGCCACACTGTTGTAACCGAGCGTCAGGTCGGAATGGTGGTCCAGCTCGTCCTGGATCCCGGCCACGTGGACGACCAGCGCGGCGGCCGCGAAGTGCGAGCCGAGGCGGTACGTACGGGCGATCCGGCTGTCGTCCAGCGACCAGCCGGGGAGTTCGCGGAGACGGTCCTCGATCTCCTTCTGCGACAGCGGCTCAGTGGCCATGGCGAAGCTCCATCCAAGAGGCGGTGTTGCTGATCAGCCTGCCACCTTCCGGCGGTGAACCGGCGGTGCATCGGCGGTTTGGCGTAACCGTCGGTCGGTTACCGTCTTGTCCCATGACAACTGTCGCAGTCGACAAGGGTGTGGGTACGCTGCTGCGCGGCTGGCGTGAGCAGCGCCGGCTGAGCCAGCTGGAGCTGGCGTTGCGCGCTGATTCGTCCGCCCGGCACATCAGCTTCATCGAGACCGGCAGATCCCGCCCGAGCCAGGAGATGGTGCTGCGCCTGGCCGAGCACCTCGACGTACCGGTGCGGGAGCGCAACGCCCTTCTGCTGGCGGCGGGTTACGCTCCTCAGTACACCGAGACCCCGCTCGACGACCCCTCGCTCGCCGCCCTGCGCGAGGGCATCGAGCGGCTGCTGGTCGGCTACGAGCCGTACCCCGCCGTCGTCGTCGACGGTTCGTACACCGTGGTCGCGGCGAACCGCGGGATGACGATGCTGCTCAACGGACTGCCCGAGCATCTCCTCACGCCTCCGCTGAACGCGATGCGGATCACCCTCCACCCGGAGGGCCTTGCCCCGCGGATCCGCAATCTGCGGGAGTGGCGCGGGCACCTCATGGAGCAGATGGAGCGCCAGCTCGCGCTGGCGAGGTCGCCGGCTCTGCGTGCGGTGTACGACGAGGTGGCGGCCTATCCCGTACCGGAGCCGGACGCGGCAGACGCGCGGCGCCCGGCGGATCCGCCGTACCCCTACTTCGCGCTGCCGCTCCAGGTCGAGCACGACGGCCAGGTGCTGTCGTTCATATCGTCGATCTCGACCTTCAACACCCCGATGGATGTGACGGTCGCCGAGCTGGCCATCGAAACGTTCCTCCCGGCCGACGCGGCGACGGTCAAGTACCTCCAGTCACTGGCCCCCTGAGTCCCCGGCCCGCTCATCCCCGGGCGCGCAGCGCGAGGTGCTGGAGCCCGGCGAAGCCGGCGACGGTCGCGGCCTGCATCGGGATCCAGAACGTCCCGGCCGTCGTCGGCGAGAACCACAGCACGAGCGCGGCGAGACTTGCCACGGCCCACGCCAGGTTCACCTCGATGACGGCCTTGACGGGCAACGCGGCGGGCTCCCGCCGGGAGGCCAGATATCCGACCCCGGCCCCGAACACCACCAGCAGCAAACCGAGTTCGAGCAGCAGCCCGGACCCGACCCCGAGCAACCGCCCGACGGGGCCGGAGGCGGCGACGTACACGAGCCCGTTGGTGGTGGTGACCACGGCGTCGAGCGCGAGGAAGCGGCGGAGCATCGTCTGCGGGTCGGTGGTCCTGGAAAGGTTGGCGAGCATGGTCGCGGACATGGCGAATCAGCCTCCGTCGGAGTCGTGCGTACGGGAAGGGATATCGGGGTCCGGGCGGAGTGCGCCGCCCGGGCCCCGGTAACCGCAACGATGCCGCGCCCACGGGAGAGCGTCGATTACTCCGGAGGTAATGGTGAAACGGGCCACAAGATCACTTCATATATAGTTACCGACAGGTAATGACCGACCCGCACCAGGGGGAAGCACTCATGCTTCGACGCATTTCCACGATGGCCGTGACCGCCGCACTGACCGGTGGCGTTCTCTTCGCGGCTCTTCCGGCGCACGCTGCCGCAACCACCGGCCAGCAGACCATGGCCGCTCGCGGCGGCGCCATCACCGTCAACATCGAAGAGCTGCGCAAGCAGTCCGCCGATCTGAAGCAGAAGGCCAAGCAGCTTGACCGGCTGGGCGAGCGCGAGGCGGCGAACCGCGCCCGTGCGCAGGCCGCGGCGGTCGACCGGAGGATCAAGCAGCTGATCGACGCCGAGAACAACATGTAGTCGGCCTCACGCCGCCACGGCACCGAGCACACGCCATCGCCCGCCCCGAATCCGTGGGGGCGGGCGATGCGCGTTGTAAAGGCACCATGAAGCTCACGCAAGATCGCCGCCAAGAAGACGTCGCTGGCTTACGATCACGGCTGACGGCTCGGTTCCCCCGCCGACGTCCGCCCCCGCCCCATGGAGGTCAACCGTGTCCAGGACGGCCAAGGGCCACCGCGCCCGCCCCATCCGTACCCTCGCCACCGCCGGCGCCGCAGCAGCCGGGCTGCTCCTCGCCGTCGGCTGCTCTTCGGACGACGAAGGGCCTGCCGAGGCGGCCGGCGGCGTACCCGTGGTCGAGAAGGGCAAGCTGACCACCTGCACCCACCTGCCGTACCCGCCCTTCCAGTCCGAGCAGGGCGGCAAGGTCGTCGGCTTCGACGTGGCGCTCATCGACCTGGTGGCCAAGAACCTCAAGGTCGAACAGAAGATCCTCGATACTCCGTTCGAGAACTTCAAGACCGGTGC
Source organism: Streptomyces sp. ISL-96 (assembly GCF_018614035.1). GTDB lineage: Bacteria > Actinomycetota > Actinomycetes > Streptomycetales > Streptomycetaceae > Streptomyces. The sequence continues at coordinate 159,013 of NZ_JAGGPA010000002.1, read as the reverse complement.
GTTCCTCAACTCCGGCGAGTGCGACCTCGCCGCCGCCGGCATGACCATCACCGAGGACCGCAAGAAGAACGTCGACTTCTCCGTGCCCTACTTCGACGCCACACAGGCGCTGCTCGCGACGAAGAAGAGCGGCGTCACCTCGCTGGACGAGGTCAAGTCCGAGAAGAAGAAGCTCGGCGCGCAGGCGGAGACCACCGGCGAGAGCTATGCCACCAGCAAGGGCTTCGACCCGGTGGCGTTCGAGAGTTCCGACGCCGTACTGAACGGGCTGCGGACCGGTCAGGTGGACGCCGTCATCATCGACTACCCCGTCGTGCAGGGGTGGCTCAAGGACAAGGCCAACGCCGACCAGTTCGTCCTCGGCCAGAACATCGAGACCGGTGAGAAGTACGGGTTCTCGGTGAAGAAGGGCAACACCAAGCTGAAGGCCGCCATCGACAAGGCCATCACCGACGCCAAGGCCGACGGCACGTACAAGAAGCTCTACGAGAAGTGGATCGGACCGCTGCCCAAGGGCCAGTCGTGACCTCTCGCCTCTCCAGGCGGCAGCGGCGCCGTATCTCGCAGGGCATCCAGTACGCCATTTTCGTCGCGGCCCTGGTCCTGGTCGGTCTGCTGGCGGACTGGGACCGGCTGCAGAACCAGTTCGCGCAGAAGGACCTCGTAGCGCAGCTCTTCCCGGAGATCATCACCACCGCCCTGCGCAACACGGTGGTGTACACGCTCTCCGGCTTCGCGTTCGGGCTCGTACTGGGCCTGGTCGTCGCGCTGATGCGGCTGTCGTCCGTGGCCCCCTACCGGTGGCTCGCGAGCGTCTACATCGAGTTCTTCCGCGGCCTGCCCGCCCTGCTGATCCTCATCTTCGTGGGCGTCGCGGTGCCGCTCGCGTTCCCGGGGACCGAGATTCCCGGCGGTACGTACGGCAAAGTCGCCCTGGGTCTCGGTCTGGTGGCCGCCGCCTACATGGCCGAGACCATCAGGGCGGGCATCCAGGCCGTGCCCAAGGGACAGATGGAGGCCGCGCGTTCGCTGGGCTTCTCTCATGGGCGGGCGATGGTGTCGGTGATCATCCCGCAGGCGTTCCGCATCGTCATCCCGCCGCTGACCAACGAACTCGTCCTGTTGTTCAAGGACTCCTCGCTGGTGCTGTTCCTCGGCATCACCCTCGATGAGCGGGAACTGACCAAGTTCGGCAGGGACCTCGCCAGCCAGACCGCCAACTCCACCCCGATCCTGGTCGCGGGGCTCTGCTACCTGATCATTACGGTGCCGCTGAGCTTCGTGGTGCGCCGCCTCGAGGCCCGTGCCGACAAGGCCAAGTGAGGACGAGCAGATGCCAGAGCCTGAGATCGAGATCCGCTCTCTGCACAAGTCGTTCGGGGACAACCACGTCCTGCGCGGCATCGACCTGGAGGTCGCCCGGGGGGACGTGGTGTGCGTCATCGGTCCCTCCGGGTCGGGCAAGTCGACGCTGCTGCGGTGCGTGAATCTGCTGGAGGAGCCCAGCTCGGGCCAGGTCTTCGTCGGCGGCACGGAAGTCACCGACATCGAGGTCGACATCGATGCGGTACGCCGCCGGATCGGCATGGTCTTCCAGCAGTTCAACCTCTTCCCGCACGTGACGGTGACCGAGAACCTGACCCTGCCTCAGCGACGGGTGCTGGGCCGGAGCAAGGCCGAGGCGGCAAAGACCGCCCGGGAGAACCTGGAGCGGGTCGGGCTGTCCGACAAGGCCGACGCCTACCCGGCGCAGCTGTCCGGCGGGCAGCAGCAGCGGGTGGCCATCGCCCGTGCGCTGTCCATGGGGCCCGAGGTGATGCTCTTCGACGAGCCCACCTCGGCGCTGGACCCGGAGCTCGTCGGCGACGTACTCGCGGTCATGCGGGTGCTCGCCTCGGAGGGCATGACGATGATGGTCGTCACCCATGAGATGAGCTTCGCGCGGGAGGTCGCCGACCGCGTCGTGTTCATGGACGGCGGGGTGATCGTCGAGGAAGGCCCGGCCGCGCAGGTCGTGGGCGATCCGCGACACGAGCGGACCCGGAACTTCCTCAACCGCATCCTGGACCCGTCCGCCGCCGAGGCACCGGGCCCGGAGACCGCGGGCGGTCCCGCGAAGGACTGACCCGGCGGGCGGTCCCACGTGGCTCTTCGGGGTCAGCGGGCGGTCGGGTAGCAGTGCGCGGAGTCCTGTGGGATGTCCATGTCCATGTCCGGGCGCCAGGCGCGCAGTGCGGACGCCGACGGCACGAAGAGGTCCCTGGGTACGCCGCCGTCCGTCCCGAACCACTCCCATCGCACGATCTTGTGCGGTTCGGTGACGCGCGGCGTGCCCGTGGCGCTCTCCAGCACCGCCGCGGCCGTCACGCGGGTGACGCCGCGGGCGCCGTCCACCAGTACGGCGACGATGCGTACCCCGGCGGCGTCGGCGCGCAGGGAGGTCTCCTCCGCCAGCTCGCGCACGGCGGCCTCCTCGAAGCTCTCGCCGGGGTCGACCTTGCCGCCGGGCAGCTCCCAGCGCCCGTCGTGCCCGAGCCCGAGCAGGATGCGGTCGCCGGGGCCGACGACGATGACACCGACGCCGGTCAGACCGTTCGGGGTGGGGAAGGCCCGCTCGGGGCGCTCGGCGGCCGGCGTCACGGGGTGGGCGGTCATATGTTCCTCCTGGTCTCGGACGGAGTCTTTCCCCTACCCGCCCCTTCCCACAACTCGGGCTCCGCCCCAGACCCCGCTCCTCAAACGCCGAGGGCTGGATTTCAGGCGGCCGCGGCGCCGGTCTTGCGGGCCGCGATCCACGCGTAGACCAGCACGCCCGCGAACAGGAACAGCACGCCCTGGTACACCGCCGCGTAACCGGACCCCGCCACCAGCCACATGGAGAACCCGAAGGCGAGGACCGCGAGGACCGCGTCGCGGAACAGGCGGGGCGGTTGACGCGGGCGGACTGCCCCGACGCCAGGAAGTAGATCTGGGCGGCGGTCGACAGCAGGTAAGGGACGGTCGCCGTGAACGTGGTGACCAGGACCAGGATCTCGAAGACGCCCTCGGACCCGGCCGTGTAGTTGTAGACCGTCAGAAGCGAGGCCAGTACGGCCGTCACCAGGACGCCCACCGTCGGAACACCGCGCCGCTTCGTGGCGAATACCGCCGGGAAGAGGCCGTCCTTCGCCGCCGCGTACGGCGTCTGCGCGCTCAGCAGCGTCCAGCCGTTCAGCGCGCCGACCATCGAGACCAGGGCCGCGCAGGCGACAGCCGTGCCGCCCCACGAGCCACCGAACATCGCGTTCACGGCGTCGGAGAACGCGTGGACACTTTCGGTTCCGAAGAGCCGACGTTCCTGGTCACAGGAACGGAGGCAGGAAGATTGTCTGCATGTTCCACGCAACACCACCTGTTCCCCAGCGCGTGATCCTTTCAGCGCGCCTGAGCCGCGACGACGACAAGTCCACGTAATTGAGAGGCAGATCAATGCCCTCCGGACATGGGCCATCGACTGTAATCACCACGTCGTCGCAGAGGTGGAAGATCGCTCGGTTTCCGGCAACCTGGCCCCGTTGAGCCGTCCGAAACTCGGGAAGTGGTTCACTCCCGATCACCTGGAGATGTGGGACGCGCTCGCGGTCTCCACCCAGGACCGCATGAGCCGTAATGATCTCCAGTTCATGGGTTTCATCCAGCATGTCATGGACTGGGGCAAGAGCATCGTCATCTTGGACGACCCGAGCTTCGACATCCTCTCCCAGAAGGCCGGATGATCGCCTACGCCAAGGCCACGATGGCGACGAAGGAGCTTGAGCGCATCACCAAGCGGATCATGGATACCCAGAAGTACCTGCGCGAGAAGGGTTACTACGGGGGCAGCTGGCTCCCGGCCGGGTACATCCCCGTGGCCGGCATCCTTTCGGAACACAAGCTCTTGCAGGCCGAGGAGTATTTCAGCCCCATCCTGCGCAACGTCGGGATGAACTTCCGAGCACGCTCAGGGCCCCACCCCTCGGCCAGGGCGGGGCCCTCGTTCAGAGAGATCTGCGGGAGCGCCGTGCCATGCACACGAGCCAGGGGGACTCGGGCGCTGGTTGCACCACGCCGATCTCCTTGTACCCCCAGCCCTCATACAGCCGCATGACCTTTCCCTCGCCTGCGGCTGGGTTGACCATCAGCGTCGTATGAGGTTCCGCTCGGTGAGTCAGCAGCTCATCGTGCATCTGTCGGGCGACGCCTATGCCGCGCCACGAGGGAATCACGCCGATCTCCTTCACCGCGACGGCATCCCGAGCGGCGTACCGGCTGGGTGGTGGCGTAGTCATCCGCTTCCACCAGCGGTCTCCAGGCGACACCGTATTGCCGTACGCGTATCCGACAGGCTCACCGGTCTCCGAGTCATGGCCGATGACGGCGGCCCAGCCGGGCTCGACCCCGTGCCGGTCCAAGCGCTCCAGGAAGACGCCCACGCGGTAGTTTGGATGATCCAGCAGGTCAGCGCGCACCTGCTCGTACAGACCTGCCAGCACTGCTCGAAGGTGGGGCATGTATGCGGTGTGATGTTGCAAACGGGCCGTACGTGATGTCACCGATGGTTCTCCTTGACCGGGAAGGTGTGATCGCACCACAGGGCGGTGTGAGGGTTCGCAGGGGTGATCTCCATGAGCCGATTGCCAAAGCTGGTCAGCATCCCTACAACCCGAGGATGACTCACTGCTGCGTCTGCTGGCACCCCCATAGCCGTTGTGACCGCCGCCTCCACCTCGCCCTGTTCGAGCTGGGCTCGGGCAAGACGGGCTGTAGTGATTGCCCGCGACCGGTGCATGTGCGGGCGAAGAGCGGCGAGGCAGCGGTGACCATGCGCTTCGGCCTCTGCCCAACGCCCAAGACTCAGGTACGCCGACAGCGCCAGGGAATTGATCTCCGCCACGTCATAGAAGGCGAGCAGCCATGACGGTCGCCCCGCATCATCGCGCCGCTCCGCTCGGTGCCATGCTTCTTCCGCCTGCCTGAATGCGCGACGTGTCGCACTGGCGTCGCCGCCAGCAGCATGGATCGCCCCATGCCGCGCCAGGCCCAGCGACGCGAACATGGGGTCTGTCCGCACAATGCCAAGGTTCCTGGCAACCATGTTGGCCGCCTCGGCTTCGCCTGGCCGACCCATGTGTCGGTACATCGTCCCCACGTGCGACCAGATCCGAAACTGAATCGCCTGATCACCAGACATAGCAGCGATTGTCTGCGCCTGCGCCATGTGTTGGCGCGCGTCATCGAAGCGCCGGCCGTCGATGGCCGCCCACATGGCCGAAGATCTGAACGCTGCCGCACACCCGTACAAGGCTCGGCGTACGCGCTGCGATGCCGTGCCCGCTTCCTGCAAGGCCAGTGCTTCGTCGGCCAGCCGAGCGGCCTCGTGCTCAATCCCGAGCTGGCCACCATGCCGATGATCAGAAGCGATGATGTCCGCAAAGCTCTGCCGGATGCGGGCCACGTCGGACATACCGACTCGGCTCGACGCACGTGCAGCTACCGGGGACGCCGATCCCGCCACGGCGGTTGCGGCGAGGACAGAAGTGGTGGTCATGAACCTACGGCGTTCCACTGGCGACTCCTGGTGAGACGTGCTGTGCGTGTCGCGGCTTCGACGCACGAACCCTAATTCCGCAGCGGACTTGCCTGAGACAAGTTCAAGAGCGCGCAGTTGCGCCCCCTTCGGGCACTGGACACGACCCGATCGCCAGGCGCGGATGTTGGAGTCCTCTAATCCGCCCATCCGGCCGGTTAGCTCGCCAACGGCCCGATTCACCAGGTCAGCGAGTCCCCGCGCCGATAGGTCCTGCTCTTCCATCCATACCACGAGTGCGTCGTTTCGCCTTGTGTCCACAACTCCACGGTAGGGCTCGCTGCCCCATGCACGCATGTAAACGACAGGTCAAATCGCCCTAGGGAACGCTGCATTCAACGACGTTGTTCGCCCTACCCGCCGGTTGAGCATCGGCGTTGACTAGCTGTCAGTCGCCCGGAGCGCCACCTTCAACCACTGGCTCCCCCAAACTCCGGGCGACTCCTCCCCTACGACGGCAGGAGCAGCGCCATGGACAGGACCCTCCCCAGTCGCCCGACCCGACGCCACGACGCTGTCCTGGAGCCCGCCTCAGAGCGTGCGCCCTGCAATGACCCCGAGCCTGTCCCTTGCTGCTTGACCTGCACCCGCATGGACGAGGAGCGCGCCGAAGCCCACCGCGAGCAGGACTTCCGAACCGTAGGGGAGTGCAACAGGGAGATCTTGAAGCACCCGCATCGAAAGATGAGGGCGGCGAAGTTCTCGTGACCATGTCTGTGCGGGTCTCCCGTGACGGCGGAAAGACCTACAACGCTCAGGTTGTGTATCCGAGCAGCACAAAGACCAAGCCGCTCACGCCGGAGGCGTCGTCCAGGTGGCCGCCCTCTAAGTGCTACCGCTGCCGAGAGAAGGGACTGAAACGTGAGGCGTCCTAGCACCGCCGACATGGCCCTCAGCGTCGTGTGGGCGAGCGCCGTCGCTCTCTTGACCAGCCGAATTATCACCGGCTGACTTGCGGCTCGATCCCATCGAGTCTTATCCATCTGCTTCACCGTCGGCCAGATCTTCCAGCCGTCCGGGTGGGGCGGATCTGACCCCACAGCCATAAGCCGAGGTCCTCTTATGACCAAGACCAACAGACCCTACAGGCGCATTACCCTGCAGGCCGGGCAGCTCGTGTACGACCCCGCCTCCGAGATGGTTGGGGTCGTAGACCACCTGGTCAGCTCCAACATCGCGGTCCTCAAGCGCCCCTGGGGCAACACCTTCAAAGCGAACAAGTGCCGGCTGAGGGCGCCCACGGAACACCAGCGTCGGCAGTACGCCAGCCTGGTCAAGCTCGCCCGCGATAGGGCGGCCCGAACCGCTTAGCAGACTCCCCGCCCCGGAGCAGTCCTGTACGCAACGGCACGGCCAGGTCTGATGGAAGGACCGGAGATCATCACCCGTTCCGGGGTGGGGGCAGTTCCCCGCCCCCTACTCGACGCCAACGGACGTCACACCAAGGGCTCTTGTAGGGGGCGGGTCAGCTCCATCGTTTGACCGCAATCGACCACCACTGACCACGGAGGCATTGATGTTCGTTCACTCCGACCGGATTCCGCAGGGGACGCCGCTCCCCAACGGCATCAGCACGCCCGTCCCCTGGGGTGTGCGCCGGATGGCCCCGTACCCCGCCTTCGCTCCCGGATACGCGAAGGTCGTACTGGACCCCGTCTCCCAGACCGGTCGCTACTTCGACCAGGCCGGCAAGCCGCTCATGATGCCGGGTCACGGCACCAGCTCGGGAACCAACCCGTCCACCAACACGGGCAACCCCTCGGACGGCAGCAGTGGTGGCGGCTCCGGTGGCGGAGACTCGGACACGGGTAACGACACCGACCAGTGACTGACCTCGGTCCGGTGCTGGTCGTCACCAATCTGGACGACCCCACGGCCGACCTGGTGATTGACGAGCTGCACGGCCGGGGAGTCCCGGTCGTGCGGTTCGACTCCGGGGATTTCCCCACCACCTTGTCGATCGCGGCGCACATCACGCCTCACGGCATCCAGGGGTCATTGACGACCTCCACCCGCACCGCGGATCTCACCCGGATTCGCTCGATGTACTACCGCCGGCCATCGGGTTTCGCATTTCCCCACCTGGACGAACAAACGGCCCGATTTGCGATCACGCAGGCGCGCTACGGGCTCGGGGGAGTCATGGCCTCGCTCCCTCACTGCCTCTACGTGAACCATCCGCACAGGATCGGGGATGCCGAGTTCAAGCCCTCCGGTCTCGCTGCGGCCGTTGCGAGCGGATTCCGCGTTCCCGCAACGCTGATCACTTCGGACCCGATCGAGGCCCGCAAGTTCATCAGCCACTACCAGTCGGTCATCTACAAGCCGCTAGCGACGCCGCTGTATCGGCTCGACGGGATGTCCTCGACAGTGAAGGTCGAGGAGGTGAGCGCCGACGAGATCGACGACTCCATTTCCGGCACGGCCCACCTCTTCCAGCACCGCGTTGAGAAGATCGCGGACGTGCGGTTGACGGTCATGGGCGAGCAAATCTTCGCCGTCCGCATCGACTCGGACCTCTTGGACTGGCGTACCGACTACTCGAAACTCACGTACTCGGTAGTCCCGCTACCTCCAGGGACCGAGGAGTCGATCCGTGCCTACCTCAAACACTTCGGGCTGGTCTTTGGTGCGTTCGACTTGGCCATCGACGCAGTTGGGCAATGGTGGTTCCTGGAGTGCAACGCGTCCGGCCAGTGGGCTTGGCTGGAGCCGGAAACTGGTCTGCCGATGACTGCGGCAATGGCAGACCTGCTGGAGAGGAAGACGACATGAGCAACGAAGAGCAGGAGTTTCGCCTCCGGCTCGCGAAGACGTTGACGACCAACGGGCATCTGCGGACGCAGCCCTGGCGCGACGCGGTGGAGTCCGTGCCCCGACACGAGTTCCTTCGCGGCGGGTTCTTCGACAGGATCGACGGAAACGGGCCTACGGCCTGGACGCCGATCATGCCCGACACTCCGCTGTGGCTGGAACGGTGCTACGAGGACGAGTCACTGGTCACTCAGATCGCCGGCACGATCGTTCCCGCCGATTTGCGGGGCGAGATCATGCGCCCCCCTACGTCCTCCAGCACGATGCCGGGGCTGGTCGTCCGCATGTGGGAAGACCTCCAGGTGCAGGACGACGATCGGGTTCTCGAAGTCGGTACGGGCACGGGCTACTCGACCGCGCTCGGCTGTCACCGCTTGAGTGACGAGCAGGTGACCTCGATCGAGGTCGATGCGGGAGTATCCGGACGCGCAGGAACGGCACTGGCCAAGTGCGGCTACCACCCCCACCTGATCGTGGGTAACGGACTGGCCGGGTACACGGGCGGTGCGCCCTATGACCGCGTGATCGTCACGTGCGGGCTCGTCTCCGTTCCGTATGCGTGGATCGAGCAGACGCGACCGGGCGGGACCATCCTCGCCACTCTCGGCGGCTGGATGTTCTCCTCCGAACTCGCCCGGCTCACAGTGAGGGACGACGGGACAGCATCGGGGCCCTTCCTCGGCGGCCAGATCTCCTTCATGCTCGCTCGCCCCCAGTCGCCTCCCCCGCTCGGACTGCTGCCCGACCTCGACCAGGGCGACGAGCGGCCTACCACTCTTGGGGCGGACGTGATCAACCACTGGGACACGCGGTTCGTCGCCCAGATCGCCGCCCCCGGCGCCCAGCGCGTCAGCCTCGACCGCGATGGCCGTACGGAACACGTACTGGTCGATGTTGCTGACGGGTCCTGGGCGGCACTATCTGAGACTGGCGGACGCTGGACTGTCCGCCAGGGAGGCTCCGAGCGGATCTGGGACGACATCGAGACCTACGTGCGCCTCTGGCGCGAGGCCGGCTCCCCGGCCCTGGACAAGTTCGAGGTGTCGGTCACCCCGGACGGCCAGAAGATCACCTGGCAGAAGCCCTGAGGAGCGCCAGAACACAGAAGATCCCCGGCCGCGGCCGGGGATCTTCTCGCTTTCTCTGGCACCCCTGCTCCTGGTGGCGTCTGTCAGGCAGACCGAAGCGCCTGGCGTGCTTGCCCTGACCATGTTCGGGTACGGGGAACGGTGCACCAAATCAGGCGGATTTATCCTGTACGGCGCCATCGCCAACCGGAAAAGGCTCTTCCGCTTCCGTTTCCGGCCGGGAATCCTGCGTCGCCACCACCGTCACCTGCGGCCCCTGACACTCGCGCAGCCACCGCCGCAGCACCCGGTGCACCTGCTCCGCGCCGGCCAGCTCCTCCCCGTCGGGGACGGGTGCGGAGAGAACGTACGGGGAGAGGAGGAACGGGCGGGCCTGTTCGCCGCCGAGGCCGCCGTGCGAGCCGATCTGCTCCTCGAAGGCGTGCACGCGGCCGGTCTGCGGATCGTGCCAGGAGTTGACCATGATGTCGGCGACATGCGGGAAGCCGGAGCTCCTGCGCACGGCGTCGGCGGCGCCCTTCCCGAAAGCCGAGAGCAGCACCGTGTCGCCCGTACCGTCGCCGTCCAGCCGCAGTTCGGCGCCGCCCGCCCCGAGCACCAGTGCGCCGTGCTCCTCGCTCCGTACGAGCACGAAACCGATGCCGGGGTGATTGGCGAGCGTCGTCAGCAGCGCCGGATGGTGGCGGTCGATCTGCTCGCGCGTCGCACGCCCCGCCGCGTCGGGGAAGGAAATCAGCCCCAGATTGCCCGATGCCAGCACGACCGGGTCGGTGACCGGCTCCGGGTGCTCGGGCTCCTCCTCGTCGTCGGGCACCGGCCGGTGCAGCGCGGTACGTACGGCGTCGCGCGCCTCCGAGGCGCTCGTCGTGCTCGCCGCGCGGCGCGGGACGGGCAGCCCGCACCCCGCCCTGACGAGGTTGGAGAGGGCGAGCCCGTACGCGGCCTTGAAGGTCTCCCCCGGGCTCTGCCCGTGGTCGGACAGGAGCACGATCCGGTACGCGCGCGGGGCGTGCTCGGCGACCTTGGCGATCAGCTCCACCGACCGGTCGAGCCGCTCCAGAACCTTCAGCGCGTCCGTGCTGTGCGGCCCCGAGTGGTGCGCCACTTCGTCGTACGCGACCAGGTCGGCATAGATGGCCGTGCGTCCGGCGAGCATGTCGCCGAGCACCGACGCGACCACCACGTCCCGCTGCACGACGGTCGCGAAGGCCCGGATGAAGGGGTAGAGCCCGCCCCGCTTCACCCGCGGGATGTCGCCGCGCAGCCGTGCGCGCGTGGACTGGCCGATCTCCCGGACGACTTCCGCGACGAAGGACACGGCCGTACGTACGGCGTTGGCCGGGTCGGAGAAGTACGCGAAGTAACCGGCCCGCGACCGGTTGGACCGGCCGCGCCGGGCGGTGATCGACAGGACGAGGGCGAGCTGGTCGGCGCCGCCGCTGAAGAGATTGCCGCGGCTCGCGCCGTCGAAGGTGAGCAGTCCGCCGTCTCCCGTACGGGCGACCGCGCGGCGCTGCATGAGGGCCGCGCTCGCCGGTCGGCTGGAGACGACGACCTCGCGGGTCTCCTTCTCGTACCAGCGGAAAGCGGGGACGTCGTGGTTGGAGCCGTGGAGTATGCCGAGCTGGCTGGCGCCGGTCTGGCTGGACCAGTCGGTGCGCCACGGGGTCAGCCGGTGCGTGGGTTCGTCGCCGTCGAGCCAGGCGGCGACGGTCGGCATCAGTCCGTCGGCGACCGCCTGGAGCAGCACTTCGTGGCCGACGCCGTCGAGCTGGAGGAAGAGGGTGCCGGGCAGTCCGTGGCGTCCGTCGTCGCCGCCCCGCCGGTGGCGACGGTGGGCGAGTCGGTAGAGCCTGCGCCGGTACGCGGTGTCATCGCGTACCGCGAGGGCTCCCGAGGTCGCCGAGGCGACGGCGGACATGACGGCGGCGACGACCACCGCGGTCTCGGGCTCGGCCTCGCCGCGCCCGTCGGGGATGAGGCTGAGCGCGATGAGCAGGAGCGAGCCGTTGAGGAAGAAGACGAGCAGGCCCAGTACGAGTACGGGTACGAGCAGCAGCGCCCGTACGGCCAGGGGCCACACCAGCGCGCCCAGCAGACCGAACGCGCCCGCGCCCCAGACCGCGGTGAGCGCGACACGGGTGATGCTGTCGCCGTCGTCGGCCTTGAGCTGGAAGTCCGGCAGGATGCCGGCGAGCGCCAGCATCGTGAGCGTCGACACCATCCATACCGTGACCACGCGCAGAAGGGCGCTGCCCGCGCTGCGCCATCGCCGTCGGACCACGCCGTCCCCACCTCACGTCCCGGGCCGAACCTGGGGCCCGCTTCCTTTCCAGCGTGGCACAGCGTGGTGAAGTGCCCGGGTCGGAAACCGTCAGCAGCCGTCGTAACCGGCCGTCGGCATCGACAGTCTCCGGTGCACGCCGGCCTTCATGGCCGCGGTGTACGCGGGCTCGTCGAGGCCTGCCGTCTCCAGGCGTACGCCCCGGCGCTCGCATTCCGCGGCGAATTCCGGCACGGACGTCAGGGCCCGCTCCAGCACGCGTTCGTTGGGCACGACGAAGACATCCACCGTGCTCGCCTCGACGTCCGCCCACAGTGAGCAGTGGTCCGGGGCCATCGCGTAGAAGATCAGCTGCCGTGTGACGACATAGCCCTTGTCCGCGGCCCACCGCGCGCACATCGCCTGCTGGCTGCGGGTGTCCACCAGGAACGGATCCCTGTCGAGCTCTTCGAGCGGAGTCAGGCTGGCGATGGCCGCCACTCGTACGTCGTCCCGTACGTCGTCCCGCATCTCGTCCATGACCCGCCCCCGCGCTAGCTCTCGCGGCCGACCCTACTCCGATCATGTCACGGGGAGGAGGCGCAATGAGGGGCGCTCCGGCCTACGCTCGTACAGGGGGCGCCCCCGGCGACGACGAGGAGGCCGTACGTGACGGTGGAGATCACCTGGTGGGGTCACGCCACCTGCACCGTCGCGGACTCCGGGGCCCGGGTGCTGACCGATCCGCTCTTCACGCGGCGCCTGGCCCATCTGCGCCGCAGGCGCGGTGCGCTGCCGCCGCCCGAGGCCGCCGAGGCCGACGCCGTGCTCGTCTCGCACCTGCACAACGACCATCTGCACCTGCCGTCGCTGGGCCGCCTCGCGCCCGGCACCGCACTGATCGTGCCGCGCGGCGCCCCGCGGGCCGTGCCCGGCCTGCGCAGGCTCTCCGGGCAGGGGCTGCGCGTCACGGAGGTGGAGCCCGGCGACGAGGTACGGGTGAAGGATCTGGTCGTACGGGCGGTTCCGGCGCTGCACGACGGGCGGCGGCTGCCGTTCGGGCCGCACCACGCCCCCGCGCTCGGATACGTCGTCACCGGTGAGGCCCGTACGTACTTCGCCGGGGACACCGGGCTCTTCGACGACATGGCCGACGCCGTGGGGCCCGTCGACGTCGCTCTGCTGCCGGTCGGCGGCTGGGGGCCCTTCCTGGGGCACGGGCATCTGGACGCGCGCCGGGCGGCGCAGGCGCTCGCGCGGATCGTTCCGCGCGCGGCCGTGCCGGTGCACTACGGGACGTACTGGCCGATCGGGATGGACGGGGTCAGGCCGCACGAGTTCCACTCGCCGGGCGACGAGTTCGTACGGCAGGCGGCGCGGCTCGCACCGGGCGTGGCGGTGCACCGGCTCGGGCACGGCGAGAGTGTCCGGCCGGAGGCCTGCCGGTGATCGACGCCACGCTGATACAGACAGTGCCCCCGGAGTCGGCGCAGCAGGCGGTCGGCTATCCGGCGCTGTTCGTGCTGGTGGTGCTGGGATCGCTGGTGCCGGTGGTGCCCACGGGGGCGCTGGTGAGTACAGCCGCCGTGGTGGCCTTCCACCACAGCGACCCGCTCGCTCTGCTGGTCGTCTTCGCGCTGGCGTCGTGCGCCGCGTTTCTCGGCGACATAGGTCTGTACTGGCTCGGCCTGCGCGGAGTTCGTTCGAAGAACGGCTCACGCCGGCTGGAGGCACTGCGGGCCCGAGCCGCACCCGACCGCCTCGATCGGGCGCGGCGCGGACTCCACGAGCACGGGTCTCGGGTGCTGGTGCTCTCCCGGCTCGTGCCGGCCGGCCGGATTCCGGTGATGGTCGCGTGCCTGCTGTCGAAGATGCCGATGCACCGCTTCGCGCGGGGCGACGTACCGGCGTGCCTCGCCTGGGCGGCGGCGTACCAGCTGATCGGCATCCTCGGCGGCTCGCTCTTCCCCGAGCCGTGGCAGGGCGTGGTGGCGGCGGTGGCGCTGACGCTGCTGATCAGCGGGGCGCCGGCGGTGTGGCGGCGGCTGCGGGGCGCGTAGCTACACGCCCAGTACGCGCGAGCCGCCGATCGGCAGGTCCCACAGCCGCTCGCGTACCCGCCCCGCCTTCTGCCAGGCCGTTCGTACCCGGGTCAGCGGCTCCAGGACCGGCTCGGCCGAGAGCACGAACGTCCCCCAGTGCATCGGGGCCATCCGCGCCGCGCCGAGATCCTCGCACGCCTGCACGGCCTCCTCCGGATCCGCGTGTACGTCGCTGAGCCACCAGCGGGGGTCGTACGCGCCGATGGGGAGCAGCGCCAGGTCGATGCCGGGGTAGCGGGTGCCGATCTCGTTGAACCAGTGGCCGTAGCCGGTGTCGCCGGCGAAGTACAGCCGCTGCCCGTAGCCCTGTTGGTCGCTGATCACCCAACCGCCCCACAGGGAGCGGCAGGTGTCGGTGAGGGAGCGCTTGCTCCAGTGGTGGGCGGGGACGAAGTCGAAGCGGACGCCGCCCAGTTCGGCGCCCTCCCACCAGTCGAGCTCGGTGACCCGGGTGAAGCCGCGGCGCCGGCACCAGCGGGCCAGGCCGGCCGGGACGAAGAGCGGCGTGTCGTGCGGGAGGCGCTTGAGGGTGGGGACGTCGAGGTGGTCGTAGTGGTTGTGGCTGATGACCACGGCGTCGATCTGCGGCAGGTCCTCCCAGCGGACGCCGACGGGCGTGACGCGGGCGGGCGTACCGAGGATCTTCTGTGACCAGACGGGGTCGGTGAGGATGGTGAGCCCGCCTATGCGTACGACCCAACTGGCGTGGCCCGCCCAGGTGACGGCGAGGGTGGAGACGTCGGCGGCGGGCAGTGGGGCGGGTTCGTAGGGCACGAGTGCGATGTCACGCAGGCCCTCGGGGCCCGGGCGCAGGGCGCCTTCGCGGGCGAGTCTGGCGAAGGCCTTGACGCCGGGGAGCGGGGTGGTGAGGCGGTCGGCGAACGACCGGGGCCAGGTGCGGATTTCACCGAGGGGACGGGGCGGAGCGAGCGTGCCGGGAGCGACGATGAAGCGTTCTGCCTGCAACTCGGTCTGCGGGTCGGTCTGCTCCTCGGTCTGCTGCTGCGTCTCCGTCATCGAGGGGGCTCCGTTCGGTGGCGTAAGGCGTAAGGCGTGCGGCGTGGGGCGATGTGATCAGGCGTCGGGTCGGCGAAGTTCGTCGAAGGCCGTTACGAACGTGCTCAACGCTCGGGCCACGTGAGGCAATTCCAGGGGTTGTACTGACGTGAGTGACTCCAGACGCTGCTCGGGGGTTGCCCCGAGCAGCGGAGCAGTCGCGATGCGCACGCGCAGCGTGGCCATTTCGTCGCCGAAGCGGTGTCCGCCGGGTACGGGTGCGCCGAGCCGTGCGCTCAAGTAGCCCTCCAGCTCCAGGGAGTCGGTGACCTCGCGGGCGGCGAGGCCGGCGCGCAGCGGTCCGAGGTCGGCGTACAGGTGCCGGCCGGCATGCGGCGGGCGGGCGAGCGCGCCGGACGCGAGGACCGCGCGGTGCGCGGCGGCGGCGACGCGTGCGTGGAGTGCGGCGGCGGTCCGGAGCCTGACGGCGACCGGCTCCGGCTCGCCGAGCGCGTACGTCGCCGCCTCGGCGACGGGCCCCGGCACGACGGCGCCGATGGCGGTCAGCAGGTCGAGGGTCCTGGCGTGCAGTGCGGCGCCCTGTGCGGTGAGGGGGCAGCGGGCGACGGCGACGGGCCAGCTCTCCGGCGTGTACGCCCCGGCCAGGTCGGCCAGGACCGTCACCTGGCCGGGGAACATCTCGGCGGGGCTGACGAACACCGTCTCCTGCGGCCGGTGCAGGGTGTCGCCCCAGGTCTCGTCGCTGATGATGTGCAGGCCCTCGGAGACCGCCGCCTCGCAGACCTCGTGCAGGAGTTCGGGCGGGGGGACGGTGGCGGTCGGGTCGTCGGGTACGCAGAGCAGGAGGAGGCGCGGGTCACCGCCCTCGTCGCGGACCCGTCGTACGGTCTCGAGCAGCGCGAACGGATCGGGTACGCCGCCGCACTCGGCCGGGGTGGGCACGTGGTAGGAGGCGCGGCCGAGCATGGTGGCCTGCGGCACCCACCAGGCGGGGCAGGGCCGGGGCAGCATGACGTCGCCGCCGACGGCCGCCATCAGGGCGAACAGCAGCGGCTGGGCGCCGGAGGCGGCGGCGACGCACCGCGCCTCGACGTGCAGCCCGCGCCGCCACCAGTACGCGGCGGCGGCCCCTCGCAGGGCGGGCCCGCCGCCGGGGGGCTCGGCGTGGGTGCGGCCGGCCGCGGCGGCGAGGACGGCGGACAATTCCGGCAGTACGGGTAGGCCGGGGCTGGGGGCGGGCGGCCCGTACCGGACCTGGCCGCGCCCTTCCTCGCCCGTCCGCTGCATGCGGTCACCTCCACGCCGATCGGCTCGCCGCCCTGTATACGGTTATACGGGCGGTTATCGCCCACCGCTTCCGGGCGCCCCCCACCTGGGCCGCCGCCCAGCCCCCGGTCTTCAATCGCCGGACGGGCTTGTTTTCGCCTCGCGACCGGATGCCGCCGGAGGGCCACGGTCTCCAGCCCGCACCGGAACATCTGGCGCAAGCCGGAAATCTCACCGCACGGTGACCCGGTGGCGGACGACGGCGTCGAACAGGTAGCCCTGGGTGTTGTGCACCGACGTCGGTGGCTGCGTGTTGCCCGCGGTGTCCGTCGCACGGGCCAGGAGTTCCGCCGGCCCCGCATGGCGCGGGCGCCAGTCGGCCGACCAGCGCACCCAGCTGTCCCGGTGCGGCGTGTCGCGGAGCTTCGCGGGGCGCCAGTGCGCCCCGCCGTCCGTGCTGACCTCCACCCTCCGCACGGCCCCGGCCGCCGACCAGGAGCGGCCGGTCAGGTGGTGGATCCGGCCCGCCTCGAAGACCGCCCCTTCCGCTAACTCGAACGTACTTTTGATCGTCTGCCGGGTGAGCGGAACACTGCCCTCCGGCGGATACGCCTCGCCGAACAGCCGGTAGAACTGCGTGGTCCACGGCGAGGACAGCGGCGTGTCGCTCACCTCGATGTCGGCGAGCCACTTGACCGACGCGATCCCGACCCAGGAGGGAGCGACAACCCGTACCGGGAAGCCGTGGTCGTACGGGAGAGGTTCGCCGTTCATCTCGTACGCCAGGATCACGTCGTTCATGGCCTTGGCGACCGGGAGCGGTTTGCGCGGCCTGCCGAGGTTGACACCGCCGGCGACGAAGTCGTCGTCCAGGCCGCGCGGCATGACGTCGACCGCGCGGTCGGTGATGCCGGCGAGCCGCAGTACGTCCGCCAGCCGCACCCCGCGCCAGCGCGCGACGCCGATCGCGCCGAGGGTCCAGGGGGTGCCGATGACGGGCTGTCCCTGCTGGGTGTCGAAGTAGTTGCGGCCGTTGCCCGCGCATTCGAGGAAGGCGGTGCGGGTGACCGGGGGCAGGGAGCGCAGTTGCCCGTACGTGAAATCGGCCCGGCGGCCGCCGCCGAGCCCGCTCCCCCACACCGTCAGCTTCCAGTCCGACTCGCCGAGCCGCGGTGTGGACGTGTGGTTGCGTACGAAGAAGCGGTCGGCGGGGGTGAGCCGGCCGGTCCCGGCGAAAGCGCTGACATTCGTTTCGGCGTTGGTGCCGCGGATCGTGAACAGTTCCGGCGGCAGCGGTTTCACGATGCCGGGCACGCCGCCGGGCGACACAGCGGCCGCAGCCGGCCCGGCGGCGGCCCACTGCGCGGCGGCCGGGCCCGCGGCGAGCAGTTTCAGCACATCACGGCGGCCCACTTGGCCGAGTCTGGAGCGGTCGGGCCCAGGGGTCGTCGCAGTGCTCATCGCGGAACTCCTCACACGTCCGTCTGGAGAAGACGAGAAGACAGGGACGGTGATCCTAGAGGCGTCCCGCAAGCCGGGCCAGAGTGCTTTCCAGGCCACGTCCCTTGCCCTCGACGACCGCTTCCGCGACCTCCGCCAGCTTGCGGTTCGTCCGCTGCGAGATCTGCCGCAGCACCGCGAAAGCCTCCTCGCCGTCGCAGCGCAGCACATGCATCACGATGCCGCTGGCCTGGTCGATGGCGGCGCGCGAGTGCAGCGCCGTCTCCAGCTGCTCCACCTCGGTAAGGGCCTCGCGGTAGCGCCGGTCGCGGACCAGGCCGGCGGTCATCTGCTCGCCGAGGACGCCCACCGGGCCGTACGCCGCGCGCTCCAGGGAGCCGGGGCGGAAACTGTAGAGACTGACGGTGACTTCGATGCCGTCGCGGCAGAAGGGGATGGTCACGCTGGCCCGTACGCCGGAGTCAAGCGCCAGGGCCCGGTACTGGGGCCACCGTTCCTCGTTCAGCAGGTCTTCCGTGTCCACGGGTTCGCCACGGTCGAGCGCGGTCGGGATCGGTCCTTCGCCCACGGCGAGCTGGACCGCTGCCAAGGCGTCCAGGTCGGGATGGGTCGCCGTGGTGCGCCGCTCGGGGCCCCCGTCGGTGATCGTCGCCACGGCGCCGCAGCTGGCGGGGGCGCAGCGTGCGGACTGTTCCGCCAGCTCGGACAGCCGGCGCACAGCTGAATCGGGTTCCGGTCCTTGTACTTCCCGCTCGGAGAGCATGCTGGCGTCCTCCCTTCCTTCTGCGGCTTCCCCCCTCCCTGTCCGCAAAACCGCTGGACCGGTTAGCTTTCTCGTATGACGCAGACGGACGACTTCGGCGCGGAGCTGGCGGATTTCGTCAGACGGGTCGGCGAATTGAGGACAGCCCGCGCCCTGCCGCCCGACGAGCACCTCGCCGTCCTGGATGCGGCGCTCTTCGAACTCCGGCACGTGGCCGACACCTTGTGGCCCCGGTACGAGCAACTGAAAGCAGCCGCCCCGAACGCCTCCTCCCCCGACCGGCAGGAGCGACAGGAACGGCAGCTGCTCAAGGCCCTGTTCCAGCGGCTGCCGCTGCCGGTGGCCCTGGTGGACAGGGACACCGTCGTACGGCGGATGAACTTCGCCGCGACGGGTCTCACCGGCGTACGCGCCGGATATGCGACGGGCCGCCCGCTGGCGGCGCTGCTGAGCCCCGGGGACCGGGCCGCGTTCCGTTCGCAGGCCGCGGCCGTGGCGCGCGGCGAGGGTGACCGGAGCCTGACCGTCCACCTCCAGCAGCGACCGGAGGAACGGCTGCTGACCACCCTGACCCCGCTGCGCCCGCCGGACGAGCTGCATCCAGCGGTGCTCGTCGTCTTCCAGTCCGGGGTCTCCACCGGCGCGTATCCGCCTCCGGGGGCCGTCGCGGCGGGCCGGCGGGCCGTGCCGGATTTGTCCGAGACGACCCGGCACGCGGAGCTTCTCGACCTGGTCGACGCGATGACGACCGAGCTGCTGTCCGTCGCGCCCGGGGACCAGGAGGCGGCTCTGGGGGCCGCGGCGCGGACCCTGCACGGACGGTTCGCCGACTGGGTCGTCGCCGACATCGTCGCCGGGAAGCCGCTCAAGCGCACGCTGGTGCTCGGCCCCGACGCCGCACCGGGCGACGAGGCGCTCGCCCAGGTGCTGGCCGGGCAGGACCCGGCCGACTGCCCGCTGGTGATGGAGGCCGCGCGCGGCGGCTCCGCGAGCCTCCAGGTGCGGCCGGAGGACACGGACGGCTTCGGCCGCGACCCGGCGGGCGATCCGGTGCTCGTACGGGCGGACGTCACCTCACTGCTGTGCGTGCCGCTGACGGCGCCGGGTCTCGACGGTGCCGGGGCCGGAGCCCCCGGGCCCGTACAGGGGGTGCTCACCCTGTTCCGTACGGGTGCCCGGCGGGCGTTCTCCATGGCGGAGGGCCAGGTCATGGACCTGATGTCACGCCATGCCGGGCTCGCTATGCGGCGTCCCGCAGAGCCTCGTCGCGCAGGCGGGTACAGCAGCGGCTGATCAGCCGGGAAACGTGCATCTGGGAGAGTCCGAGGTCCTCGGCGATGCTGCTCTGCGTCATGTCGCGGAAGAAGCGCATGTAGAGGATCTTCTTCTCGCGGTCGGGAAGCCGGTTGAGGGCCGGCTTGACGGCCTCGCGGTCGACGACGACGTCGAGCGCGCCGTCGGGTCCGCCGAGGGCGTCGCTGAGTGAGTAGCCGTCGCCCGACCCCGGCAGCTGTGCGTCCAGGGACAGCGCGGTGAAGGAGTCGAGCGCCTCCAGCCCGTTGAGGGCTTCCTCCTCGGTCATGCCGGCCTTCTCGGCGATCTCCGCGACGGTGGGAGCGCGGCCCGACACGGTCGCGGACAGCTCCTGACTGGCGGCGCGGACGCGGTTGCGGAGATCCTGGACGCGGCGCGGCACGTGGAGCGTCCACATGTGGTCGCGGAAGTGCCGCTTGATCTCGCCGGTGATGGTCGGCACGGCGTAGCTCTCGAAGGCCGAGCCGTGGTCCGGGTCGTACCGGTCGACGGCCTTGACCAGGCCGAGCGCGGCCACCTGGCGAAGGTCTTCGATGGCCTCGCCGCGGTTGCGGAACCGGCCCGCGAGCCGGTCGGCCATGGGCAGCCACGCGTTCACGATCTCCTGGCGTACGGCGTCCCGTTCCTCACCCTCGGGCATGGCGCACAGGCGGCGGAAGGCCTCGGTGGTGTCGGGGGCGTCGTTGTGCGGGTGCGTCCTGCGAACGGTGGTGGTACGCATCTTCGTTGCAACTCCCTGAACGGTGCAGACGGCGGACGGATGTCACCGTGGGGAGGGCTTGCCGGGGCACCGGGACGTGACACGCCCGGAGCGCGAACCACCGCTCCCACGGACGTGCCTCCAGTCCGAAGCACATGGGGCTCGTGCCCCGCCTCCCGTACGCCAAACGGGTCAGGTTCGCCGGTGGCCGGTTTCCATCACCGCGTCCCTGGTACTCGGCACAGTGCTGTCTTTAACCGGCTTCACCGCACAACCGCACACACGCACGCATCGCACGCACCCCTGGAGGCCTTCATATGAGCACCGACGTCGCCGACCGGATCCTGTCGCGCCTGCGCGAGTGGGGAGTCGAGTGCGTGTTCGGCTATCCGGGTGACGGCATCAACGGCTTGCTGGCGGCCTGGGGGCGCGCCGACGACCAGCCGCGTTTCATCCAGTCCCGGCACGAGGAGATGTCCGCGTTCCAGGCGGTCGGATACGCGAAGTTCGGGAACCGGCTCGGGGTGTGCGCCGCGACGTCGGGTCCCGGGGCGATCCACCTCCTCAATGGCCTGTACGACGCCAAGCTCGACCATGTGCCGGTGCTGGCCATCGTCGGGCAGACCGCGCGCAGCGCCATGGGCGGCTCGTACCAGCAGGAGGTCGATCTGCACTCACTGTTCAAGGACGTCGCCTCCGACTTCGTGGAGACGGTGACCGTGCCGGAGCAATTGCCGAACGTACTGGACCGGGCGATCCGTACGGCGTACGCCCGGCGCTGTCCCACAGCGGTCATCGTGCCGGCGGACGTGCAGGAGCTGGAGTACACCCCGCCGCCGCACGCCTTCAAGATGGTCCCCTCCAGCCTGGACCGCAGCAGCTGGACCGCGATGCCCTCGCCGGACACGCTGCGGCGGGCGGCGGACGTGCTCAACGCCGGCGACAAGGTGGCGATCCTGGCCGGTCAGGGCGCTGCGGGGGCGCGGGCCGAGGTCCAGGAGATCGCGGAGCTGCTGGGGGCGGGCGTCGCGAAGGCGCTGCTCGGCAAGGACGTGCTGTCCGACGAGCTGCCGTACGTCACGGGCTCGATCGGGCTGCTGGGCACTCGTCCGTCGTACGAGATGATGCGGGACTGCGACACGCTGCTGACGATCGGCTCCAGCTTCCCGTACTCCCAGTTCCTGCCGGAGTTCGGCAAGGCGCGGGCCGTGCAGATCGACATCGATCCGCACATGATCGGGATGCGCTATCCGTACGAGGTGAACCTGGTCGGCGACGCGCGGGCGACGCTGCGCGAGCTGATCCCGCTGCTGCGGCGCCAGGAGTCGCGGGACTGGTTCGACGAGATCTGCGCGGGCGTCGAGCGGTGGACGGAGGTCATGGAGCGGCGGGCCGCGCTGTCCGCCGATCCGGTCAATCCGGAACAGGTGGCGGCGGAGCTGTCCCGGCTGCTGCCGGACCACGCGATGCTGGCGGCCGACTCGGGCTCGGCCACCAACTGGTTCGCGCGCCACGTGCGGCTGCGCGGCGACATGCGGGCGTCGCTGTCGGGGACGCTGGCGACGATGGGGTGCGGTGTGCCGTACGCGATCGGGGCGAAGTTCGCGCATCCGAACCGTCCCGCGATCGCGCTCGTCGGCGACGGGGCGATGCAGATGAACGGCATGGCGGAGCTGATCTCCGTCGCGAAGTACCGGCACCTGTGGGATGACCCGCGGCTGATCGTGGCCGTCTGGAACAACCGGGACCTGAACCAGGTGACCTGGGAGCTGCGGGCGATGGGCGGCGCCCCGTCCTTCCTGCCGTCGCAGTCGATCCCCGATGTGCCGTACGCGGAGTTCGCCGAGTCGATCGGCCTCACCGGGATCCGGGTGGAGAAGCCGGAGCAGGTGGAGAGCGCGTGGCGGACCGCGCTGGAGGCGGACCGGCCGGTCGTACTGGACTTCGTGACCGACCCGTCGGTGCCGCCGATCCCGCCGCACGCGACGTGGGACCAGATCGAGGCGACGGCGTCGGCGCTTTTGAAGGGCGACGCGGAGGGGGCCGCGGTGATGAAGCGGGGCCTGAAGTCGAAGCTCCAGGAGTTCCTGCCGGGCAGCCCCCGGCACGGCGCGGACGACTGAGTCCTCAGCGTGTCCGGCGATGGCGGTTGCCCCTCGCCTTCGCCGGCAATTCCGCCGGCGATTCCGTCGGCAATATGAATTCTTCGTAGCGGCCGAGCGCGATGATCACGCCCAGCATGAGAACCGGCATGAGTACCGGGATCAGGACGGTTAAGCCCACCATTGGCTCTGTCCTTCCTTGGGACGGCCTGCGTGCCGGGTGACCAGCACAGCGGTGCGCAAACCCGGAAGCCGCCGAAAGCCGCCGGAAGCAGGAACGAACACTCCGGGCGCGGCCCGCGCCGCCGCCGTTCGAAGCGGTGCGGGCCGCGCCCGGAGACTCATCCCTTTTCCCATGGCCGCTCAGCCGCGCACCGAGTCCCCCGTCACTCGCGGCTCAAACACCCCACGTCGCCGGATGTTTGCCCCCCACGCGACGGGTACCCGCGCCGGTAGCCAACAGCCGGCCAACAGCGCGAGTGAAGAGATGAGGCGGACAGCCATGGCCCAGTTCGTGAGGGAAGTGATGACAGCGGGCGTCGCAGCCGTACGGCCCGATGCCTCGCTCGTGGAAGCGGCGCAGCTGATGCGCGCGCAGGACATCGGTGATGTGCTGGTAGCGCAGGACAACCAGCTGATCGGTGTGCTCACCGACCGGGACATCGCGTTGCGCGCGGTCGCGGACGGCGTCGATCCCCTCACCGTCAACGCCCAGTCCGTATGCACCCCGGCGCCGGTGTGCATCGGCCCGGACGACGAGGTGTCGACAGCCGTAGCCCTGATGCGGCAGCACGCGATCAGGCGGCTCCCCGTCATCGAGGACGGCCGGCCGCTCGGTGTGGTGAGTATCGGCGACCTCGCGGAGTTCCAGGACCCGCAGTCGGCACTCGCCGACATCAGCCGGGCCGCACCCAGCCCGGGACCGTGGACCGGCGCCTGAGGCACCGACAGCACACGCAACACGCGCAGCACAGCGTTCAAGGGAAGGAGCACAATGCGGATCGCGTTTCTCGTGGCGCCCCAGGGCGTCGAGCAGGTCGAACTCACCGAGCCCTGGCAGGCGGTGACCGACACCGGTGACACACCCCGGCTGGTCTCCACGAAGCCGGGCAGCGTCCAGGCCTTCAACCACCTCGACAAGGCGGACACCTTCCCCGTCGACCAGGTGGTCGGCGACGCGTCGGTCGAGGAGTACGGCGGCCTGGTACTCCCCGGAGGCGTCGCCAACCCGGACTTCCTGCGCATGGACGACAAGGCCGTGGCGTTCGTACGCGCCTTCTTCGACGCGGGCAAGCCGGTCGCGTCGATCTGCCACGGCCCCTGGACGCTCGTCGAGGCGGACGTCGTGCGCGGCAGGACCCTGACCTCGTGGCCGAGTCTGCGTACGGACATCCGCAACGCGGGCGGCACCTGGGTCGACGAGCAGGTGAAGGTCTGCGACGCGGCCCCCGCCACGCTGATCACCAGCCGCAAGCCCGACGACCTCAAGGCGTTCTGCACGACCTTCACGGAGGAGTTCGCGCGCGCTTCCAGGCCCTAGCCGAGCCCCGGCCGTCAGTCGTCAGACGCGGCGCCCCAGCAGAGCGAGCAGCTTGGTCTGTACGTCGGCTCCGGGGGGCGGCTCCACCGGAGCGGCGAACAGACCGCTCTTCTCCAGGTCGGCGGAGTACGGTCCCACTTCACGCACCGTGAAGTTCACGAGGTCCTCGGGCAGCCGCTCGTCGGCCCCGATCGCCCGCGCCAGGTCCCACGCGTGCACCACCAGGTCGGACACCATCTGCGCGCAGTACGCCGCGCAGGTGGCCTGACCGTACGACAGCTCCACGGTCCTCTCCAGCGCCCCCGGCGCCGCGAAGGCCTCGCGCGCGTCGGCGGCCGCGCGGTCCCAGACGGCCACCGGGTCGTCGCCCAGCACATCGCCCTCGATGTCGACCTCCTCGGTCGTGCGCTGCTCGGTCACCAGCGGGGGTACCCACAGCTGTTCCACGGTCACGTGGTTGACGAGGTCGCGCACCGACCAGTCGGTGCAGGGGGTCGGTGCCTGCCACTGGTTCTCGCGTACGGCGTGCACGTGGCCGCCGAAGAGAGCGAGCGCTTCGCTGTGGCGGGTGAGGAGCGGGTTGAGGTTCGAGTCCATGGTGTTCATGCTTCACCTTCGGGTACCCGCCGTGCACGTCCCACCAGACATCCCGGAGGGAGCAATGGACCTCTCATTCCTCACCCCACTGTACGAACGCGCCGGCCCGTGGGCCTCGGTCTACGCCGATACCTCCACCATCGACGAGTCCACTCCCGAACGGCGCGAGCTCCACGCCCGCCAGGCCTGCCGCGACCTGCTGGAACAGGGAGCCGACGAGGCGACGGGTTACGCCGTGTACGACGCCCTGGCCTCGTACACCCACGGCGCGGCGCCCGCGGGCCGCGCCGTCTTCGCGCACGGCGGCGAAGTGGTGCTGGACCCGCCGCTGGCGATCCGCCCGCCGGCCCCCGTGACCAGCTGGTCCGTGCTGCCGCGGGTCGGCCCGCTGCTCGGTCTCGCGGGCGAGGAACCGGTCTGCCTGGTCGCGTACATCGATCGCAAGGGTGCCGACTTCGAGCTGCGCACCACCCTGGGCAGCCGTCCCGCCGGGCAGATCCACGGCGAGGAGTGGCCGCTGCACCGCACCGCGAGCGACGACTGGTCCGAGCGCCACTTCCAGCTGAAGGTCGAGAACACCTGGGAGCAGAACGCCCGCGACATCGCCGAGGCGCTGAGTGCCTGTCAGGAGGAGACCCGCGCGGGGCTGGTGGTCCTGGCGGGCGACGAGCGTGAGCGGCGCGCCGTGCACGACGCGCTTCCACTGAGGCTCCAGCCCCTGACCATCGAGACGCACCACGGCGGCCGGTCGGCCGGGGCGGACTCCCGGCTGCTGGACGAGGACGTGGAACGAGCCAGGCAGGAGCACGCGCTCAGGCACGCCGCCGCCGAGCTGGAGCGCTTCCGCGCCGCGCGCAACCCGTCGGCGGACGGCGGCATCGTCGTCGCGGCCGAAGGGGTGCCCGCGCTCGTGGACGCGGCGCGCGAGCACCGGATCTCGGAACTGCTGGTGGACCCCGACGGGCCCGACGCCGCCCGCGAGGTGTGGGTGGGCGACGAGCCGGACCAGCTGGCGGTGCGCCGTACGGACGCGCGCTACCTGAGTGAGCGCGAGCCGCACACCGCCCGCGCCGACGATGCGCTGCTGCGCTCGGCCGCCATGACCGGCGCCGAGGCGGTCATGGTCCCGCCGGCGGGCGACGACGCCCCGGACATCGCCCGCCCCGCGGGCGGGCTGGGGGCGCTGCTGCGATGGTCGCGGCCGGACGGGACATAACCGGCGCTATTGGCCTGGCGCCGGTCCTTTAAACCTGCCGGAGGGGCTGAATTCGGCAGCCGGACTCCGCTGCCGGATTCGGGAGGCACTTTGGCGGGTAGTCGCGTGCCATGCCTTCCGCACACGCAGCACACACGCATGTCCCGCCCCAGGTGCCGGGCCGGATCGCCGCCTGGCTGAGCGCCCGTGACCGGGCGCTCTTCCACGGCGTGGCGACCCACCACTGGCCGGGCGCGGACCGCGTCCTGCCGCGCCTGAGCCACGGGGCGAACCACGGTCTGCTGTGGTTCGGTACGGCCGCCGCGATCGCGGCCCTCGGCGGCAGCACCCGCGCCCGCCGGGCCGCCGTGCGCGGAGTCGCCTCACTCGCGCTGGCGTCTGTCACCGTCAACACCATCGGGAAGCGTTCGGTACGCCGGACAAGGCCCGGCCTGGACCCCGTGCCGTTGATCCGGCAGCTCAAGCGCCAGCCCATCACCACCTCCTTCCCCTCCGGCCACTCGGCCTCCGCCGCGGCCTTCGCGACGGGTGTCGCGCTGGAGTCCAGGGGGTGGGGTGCGGTCGTGGCGCCGGTCGCGGCGTCGGTGGCCTTCTCCCGCATCTACACGGGCGCGCATTATCCGAGCGATGTACTGGTCGGGGCGGCCCTGGGGATAGGAGCGGCGTTCGCGGTGCGCGGGATCGTACCGACGCGGGACCAGATCCCCGTCCCCGGGAGGCCGTACACCGAAGCCCCCGCGCTGCCCGGCGGCAAGGACCTGATCGTCGTGGTCAACAAACGGTCGGGTTCGGCCGCGGCCAGGGCGGCGCTTGTACGGGACGCGCTGCCGCTCGCCCACGTCGTCGAGTGCGAGCCCGACGAACTGTCGGCGGAGCTGGACAAGGCGGCGCAGCAGGGCCGGGCGCTCGGTATCTGCGGCGGGGACGGCACGGTCAACCAGGCCGCGGTCGTCGCCGTCCGTCACGGGGTGCCGCTCGCCGTGTTCCCCGGCGGCACGCTGAATCATTTCGCGTACGACCTGGGCATCGAGGAAGTCCACGACACCTGCCGGGCCCTGGCGTCCGGCGACGCGGTCAAGGTGGACCTGGGCCGGTTCACGCCCGGCCCCGGTCCGGGCGGCGAGCCGGGTCATTTCCTCAACACCTTCAGCCTGGGCGTCTATCCCGAGCTGGTACGGGTCAGGGAACGCTGGGCCCCGCGCATCGGCGGCTGGCCCGCCGGCGTACTGGCGGCCGCCGAAGTGCTGCGCGGCGAGCGGCCGCTGGAAGCCAACATCGGAGAGCACAAGGGGCGTCGGCGCGCGCTGTGGATGCTGTTCGCGGGCAACGGCATGTACCAGCGCTTCGGCGCGGCCCCCGGCCGGCGTCTCGACCTGGCCGACGGGCTGCTCGACGTACGCGTGGTGCACGGCGGGCGGCTGCCGGGCCTGCGGCTGCTGGCGGCGGCGCTGGCGGGCCCGCTGAGCCGCTCCCCCGTGCATGCGGCCCAGCGGCTGCGCAGGGTCTGGATCTCGGATCTCGCGCCGGGCACGCTGCTCGCGTACGACGGTGAAGTGGCGCAGGCTCCGCGGGAGTTGGTCATCGACAAGCTCGGCGAGGCGCTCACCGTGTACCGCCCGCTTGCTCAGTAGAGACCTCGGAAGGGGCCTCGGTGACGTCGAGAAAGACGTGGTCGGCTCGCGGCCAGGTCTTTTTCACGGTGCGTTTGATGCGTACGCAGACGAGCTCCACCTCCTCGCTGTCCAGGCCGGGCATCAGGTCGACGCGGGCGGCCACCAGGAGGGAGTCGAGTCCCAGCTGCATCGTCAGCAGCTCGTCGACGTTGTCGATCTCCGGCTGGGCCTCGATGAGCGCGCTGATGCGTCCGCGCAGTTCGGGGTCGGCGGCCTCACCGATGAGCTGCGTCATGGCGTCCCGGCCGAGCCGGTAGGCGACGTACACGAGAAGCAGGCCGATGGAGAAGGACGCGACCGCTTCGTAGACGACGTCCCCGGTCACCATGTGGAGCACCATGCCGGCCGCGGCGAGCAGCACTCCGACGACGGCGGTGCCGTCCTCGGCGACGACCGTGCGCAGGGCCGGATCGCGCCCGATGCCGGTGCCGGGCTGGCGCCGCGCCTGGTAGAGGGCGCGGGCCAGGGAGGCCCCCTCGGCCAGGAGGGCGACACCGAGGACGGCGAGCCCGGCGACGTAACCGGTGTACGAATCCTTGCCGGTGGCACCGCCGACTGCTTCGAAGCCCTGCAAGAAGGAGAAGCAGCCGCCCATGATGAAGATGCCCACGGCGGCGAGCAGGGCCCAGAAGTAACGTTCCTTGCCGTACCCGAAGGGGTGCTTCCGGTCCGCCGGGCGGCGGCTGCGGTGCAGGGACGCGAGCAGGAATACCTCGTTGAGGCTGTCCGCGACGGAGTGCGCGGCCTCGGAGAGCAGGGCGGGCGATCCCGATACCAGTCCGCCGACTGTTTTGGCGGCGGCGATGACGAGATTGGCGGCGAGCGCCACCAGGACGGTAATCCGGGTCTTGCGGTCGGGCTTTCCGGTCACATCAACTCTCAGGGTATTCAGCGCGTTCGGTGTATGGGGACGAAATCCGGGAACTCGCGTATTCAGGAGGTGCACATAATGGTTCCCATCCTGCTGGTTCTACTTCTCGCACTGGTTCTCTTCGGTGCCGGATTCGCGGTGAAGGTTCTCTGGTATATCGCCATCGCGGTCCTGGTCATCTGGCTTCTGGGATTCCTGATGCGAAGCACATCGGCCACGGGTGGCAGGTCCCGCTGGTATCGATGGTAGGAGAGGCAATAGAAGCGGGGCGGCGGCCTGCGGGCCGCCGCCCCGCTTCTGTTTGCCTCTGTTTCCTATTCACCTCGGGGCAGCAGTGGCCCCAACGGCCCGAGGTCGATATTGAGATCCTCGGGTTCGAGGCCGAAGCGGGTGCGCAGCACGTCCATCCGGTCCTCCAGGAGCATCAGCGTCATGCCGATCCGCTCCTCCTGCTCCTCGCTGAGGTCCCCGGTCTCCACGCGGCGCAGCGCCTGGCGTTCCATCAGCTGGCGCAGCAGCTCCACGACCGTCAGGACGAGCTTGACGAGATCGCGTTCGACGGTGTCGGCGTCGAGCTCCACCCGTCGGCGGCCTTCAGCGGTGGCTTCAGCGGTGGCTTCGGTGGTCATGCGGACTCCTCCTCCTCGAACGGGGACGGTACGTCGACGTTGACGGAGCTGATGAGGGCGTTGAGGTCGACACGTACGAGATCGACGTCGGCGATACGGAGGGTCAGGTCGCCGCTGATCACGACTCCGCCGGCCAGCAGCCGGTCCAGCAGGTCGACGAGGGCGAGTTGACGCTGGGCGAGGGGCGACGCGGTGTCGGGCCGCTGCGGCGTCGTCATGGTCCGGCTGTCTCTTCCTGCCCTGCTTGCCCCGCTTGCTCCGCTTGCCCCGCGAAGGAGTACGGGGCCCAGGGGCCCGTGAGTTCCACTCGTACGCCCGGCTCCTCCGGCGTGAGCCGGCCGACCTCCGTCACGAAGTCCTCGCCGCGCTCGCGCGGCACCAGGTACGCCGCGTTGAGGATGTTCTGCCCCGGCGTCTCGGAGAGCCGGGAGTCCTGCGGGCGGTGCAGGACACCGGCCTCCGCGCACAGGGAGAGTTCCGCGTGCAGCGTGCGTGACAGGGTCTCGGCGCGTTCCCATACGCTCTCCCGCGCCTGACGGCGATTGAGGCGCCGGCGCAGGTAGTCACGGCCGGTCGCGGGGGCTTGCACCTGCGGCACCTCGGCCGGCTCCGGCTCCGGCTCGGGATCGGCGTACACCTTGACGCCCCACTCGACCCGCCCTTCCAGCCGCTCCAGCGTCTGTACGAAGCGGTCGTGCCCCGCGTCGAGCAGTCTGCGTACGCCGCTGTCGTCGACGCACACGGTGGCCAGGCGCAGCGGCACGGGGCAGGTGACGGCCGTCAGGGCGCCGACGACGGCCTCGTGCGTGCGGGCGGTGGCGGAGAGCCAGTCGAGGTTCTCCAAGTGCCGCTTGAGCGGCGCCTCGGCGAAGTCCTCGGCCGGCACCGGGCTGACCACGGCGACGAGGTCGCCGTGGTGCAGCAGCCGGGGTGGCTCCCCGTCGAGGCCGCGCACACCTTCCGGGGGGACGCCGTCGAAGGGCCGGGTGACCGCGTATACGTAGCGCAGTTCGTTCATGCCGGGCCCTCGCGCTCTTCGAGAGCGGGCGACGACGTCGCCTCCAGATCGGCGATGCGCCGCTGCAACCGCTCGTTCTCCTCGGCCAGTTCACGGCGACGGGCGCCGGAGGAAAGAGACGGGTCGTCCTCCCACCAGTCGATGCCCATTTCTTTCGCCTTGTCGACGGAGGCGACGATGAGGCGCAGTTTGATGGTGAGGAGTTCGATGTCGAGGAGATTTATCTTGATATCTCCGGCGATGACGACGCCCTTGTCCAGTACGCGCTCAAGAATGTCCGCGAGATTCGCGCTTCCATTGGAGGCGTACGGGTCGGGAAGTCTGTTCGGCGTCGTCATCGGCGGCCCGGGCTTCTGTTCATGTCGTGGGGTTCCTCTTCTCCAGCCGGTCGAGGAGTTCGTCCTCCCGGCGGTCAAATTCGGCCTCGTCGATCTCTCCCGCTTCGAGCCGGCGCTCCAGGAGGGACAGTTCGCGTTGGATGGCCGACGGGTCGTAGTACTGCCGCTCCGCCTCCGCGACCACCTGCCGCAGCACCCAGCCGGTGCCGCGGACAGGGGCCACGGGCAGGAGCAGCAGCTCTCCCAGGAGTCCCATAGCTGCTCCGCTCTCACTTCTCCGTCATTTGTCCGTCACTCCACGAAGCTGTACGGCGGCAGCGGGCCGTTCACCTGGAGCACGAGATGGGGGTGCTCCTTGCGCAACGCGTCCACCGCCTCCACGAACTCCGCGGTGCGGTCGCGGTCGACGAGGAAGGAGACATTCGCCAGCCAGCCGCTGCTGTCCGGTCCGGGGCTGACGGCTCCCGCCGCCGCCTCCAGAGCCTGGCGCACCAGTTCGCCGTCGCGCCGTTCGCGGGCCTGCACGGCGGCCACCACGCGCTCGCCGAGCCGCAGCTTCTGTTCGTACGTTCCGCCGCCTGCCGCCCTGTTGGCTTCGTTGAGCGCGCGCAGTTCGGCGTCGTCCGCCAGCACCTGGTGCAGGACGGCCTCCTCGTCGTGCGTGGCCTTCACGTTGTACTCGACCTTGTGGTCGAGCGCGTCGAGCCGCTCCAGGTAGTGCTTCTCGCGTTCGGCGAGCACCGTGCGTACGGACTCGTCGTCGGCCGACAGGCTTCCGAAGCGCATCGGCAGCACGGCGCCCTCGGCGCCGGCGTTCGCGAGCACGGTCTGGTGGGCCAGCAGATCGCGGCGCTTGGGCCTGAGATCCTCGGGGGCGTCACTCACGAGGGCGGTCAGTTCGCCGGTCCTGAGGGTGCGTACGGGCATCGGCGGGTCGCCGACTCCGTTCGTCGGCTCGGGGAGTTCGGGGTGGTTGGCGCGTGCGATGCCGTAGACGTACGTACTCACTCCTGCTCCTCCTTCCGGCGGGAAGCGGCGGTGCCGCGCCGGGAGCTCGACTTCGGCTCCGGCTCTTCGTCACCGCCGCCACGGGCCTGCTTGAACGCGCCCGAGATGGTCTCGGCGGCTCCGGACAGCGCGCCCTTGGACTTGCCGCGGGCGCCGGACTCGGTGATGTCGCCGACGATCTCGGGGAGTCCGGGGCTCTTGTTGGCGCCGGTTTCGAGGTCGAGGCGGTTACAGGCTTCGGCGAAGCGCAGGTACGTGTCGACGCTCGCCACCACGACCCGGATGTCGATCTTGAGGATTTCGATGCCGACCAGGGAGACACGTACGAACGCGTCGATGACGAGTCCCCGGTCGAGGACGAGTTCGAGGACGTCGTAGAGGCCGCTGGTACCGCCGCCGCCTCCGCCTTGCTGTGCCGGGACTACGGTCATGCCGACCGGCCCTCCTTAGGGTTGGTTCGTATTGGATTGCCCATGTTTGTCTTTGATTGGTGAGGCGGCTATGAACGGTCCGCCCTGCCGCGCTCGTAGCGGCGGACGCGCCGGTAGCCACTGAGCTCTCCGTGGGCGTCGAGGGTGACCTCGTACGACGCGAGCAGGCTCATCGTGTCGGGGACCCGGGCCAGTTCGAGGACCTCGATCCGCAACATCCAGCCGCCGTCGTCCTCCATGCGTTCGAAGGAGGAGACCGACTCGGCCTCCATGCCGGTGAGCTCCGCGAGCTGCGCCCGCGCGCCGCGCAGCACATCCATCGGGCCCGGCAGGCTTTCCGCCTTTGTCTGCGAACTCTGGTTGGTTTTCCGTGCGTTGTCGGGTGTATCGGATGTATTTTCCATGGCAGCCTCCGACATCGGGTAACCCAAGACGCCGGTTCCAAACGCCGCGCCGCTCCCGTACGTGGCGTCCGGTCAGCGCAGAGCGCGCGGCCGCCCGCGCGCGGGGCCCAGCGCGCGGCCCCTGGAGGACACGCCCGACCAGGGGTTCGTGCGGGCCTGTTCCAGTACGCCGTCGGTGTCCGTCAACGACCAGGTGCGCGCGGTGAGTTGCTTGTCGTCGAGCTGCTCCCAGGAGACGGGCGCGGCGACCGGCGCGCCCTCCCTGGTGCGGGGCGACCAGGGGGCGACGGCCGTCTGGCCGTAGGCGTTGCGCCCGACGTCCAGGTAGAGCAGCCGGTCGCCGCGGGCCTGTTTGCGTGCGGCCGTGGTCAGCTCGTCCGGGTGGGATCAGCCGGTCGGGCCGCTCGGCGCGGTCGGCGCGCGAGAGCCAGCGGTGCAGCGTGAGGCACGCGCGGGCCTTCGGTGCCGTCGGGCCGGCGCTCCAGCATCAGGGGCCGGCCGCGCAGCTGGGGCACCATGAACGCCGCCACCCGCCGGTAGTAGCCGGCGACATCGGCCTTGGTGAGGCCGCTGTCGGGGAAGAGGACCTTCGTCGTACGCACGTGACCGCCCCACCGGCAACACAGACGCGAGCACGGGGCCGCCTGTCACCGGCGACCCCGCATACCCGCACGGCGCGGGGAGGGTGGCGGGGTGTTCAGGGCACCCCGCCACCCACGCCCCGCCGCGCTCTCACCGCGCTCTCACCGTACGATCACCTTCTCCGCCAGGAGCGCTACCGCGGCCGCGATCGAGTCGGCGTCGATCCCCGACGCACTCAGCTGCTCCTGCTCCGTGGCCGAGCCGGGCATGTTCCCCACGGCCAGGCGGACCAGGCGCGGCACCGGCCGTCCGTCGGCGAACACCTCGGCGACCGCGTCGCCCAGGCCGCCCTGCGGATGGTGGTCCTCGACCGTCACCAGGCAGCCGGTGCGCTCCGCCGCCGTCTGGACGGCGCGCTCGTCGACGGGCTTGACCGAGTACAGGTCGACGACCCGCACCGGCAGGCCGTCCTGTGCCAGCAGGTCCGCGGCGCGCAGTGCCTCGTGGACCGTCACGCCCGCGGCGAGCAGCGTCAGCTTGTCGTCGTCGCTGGAGCGCAGCAGCTTGCTGCCGCCGACCGGGAACTCCTCGTCGGGCCCGTAGATGACGGGTGTGGCGCCCCGGCTGGTGCGCAGATAGCGCACGCCCCGGCTCTGCGCGTCGCCCTCCGCCATCGCGGCGACGAGCTTGGCCGTCTGGTTGGCGTCGCACGGGTACAGGACGGTGCTGCCGTGTACGGCGCGGAAGAGCGCGAGGTCTTCGAGCCCCATCTGGGAGGGGCCGTCCTCGCCGATGGCGACTCCGGCGTGCGAGCCCACCAGGTTGATGCCGGCCCGGCTGACCGCGGCCATCCGTACGAAGTCGTGCGCGCGGGTCAGGAACGCCGCGAAGGTCGAGGCGTACGGGACGTAACCGCGTGTCTGCATGCCGACCGCCGCTGCGACGAGCTGCTGTTCGGCGATGTAGCACTCGAAGAACCGGTCCGGGTGTTCCTTCGCGAAGAACTGCGACCGGGTCGAGTCGCTCACCTCGCCGTCGAGCGCCACGACGTCACCGCGCGCGGTTCCGAGCGCGGCGAGCGCCTCGCCGTACGCGTTGCGCGTGGCGACCTCGTCGCCCTTCTCGTAACCCGGCAGTTTCAGTTGCCCTCCGCGGGTACCGTTCGCGCTCCGCGCGCTGTGCGGCTTGTGCACCTCCACATGGACGAACCGGGGCCCGCCGAGCTCCTCGATCGCGCTCTCGGCGTCCTTCAGGGGCTTGCCGTGCATGCCTTCCTTGTCCTCCGCCGCGGCGACACCACGGCCCTTGCGCGTGCGCGCGACGACGGCGGTGGGCCGCCCTGTGGTGGAGCGTGCCTCGTTGAACGCGGCATCGACGGCGTCGACGTCGTGGCCGTCGACCTCGATGGTGTGCCAGCCGAAGGCGTGCAGCCTGCGGGTGTACGCCCCGAGGTCCCAGCCGTGGCGGGTGGGGCCGCGCTGCCCGAGCCGGTTGACGTCGATGACGAGGGTGAGGTTGTCGAGGCGCTGGTCGGCCGCGTGTTCGACGGCCTCCCACACCGATCCCTCCGCCATTTCGCTGTCGCCGCTGAGTACCCATACGCGGTACGGGACCCGGTCCAGCCGCTTGCCGGCCAGCGCCACTCCGACGCCGACCGGCAGGCCCTGCCCGAGCGAGCCCGTCGCCACGTCGACCCAGGGGAGCCTGGGCGTCGGGTGCCCTTCGAGGCGGCTGCCGCGCCGCCGGTAGGTCAGGAGTTCTTCGTCGTCGATGGCCCCGGCCGCCCGGTACATGGCGTACAGCAGCGGTGACGCGTGGCCCTTCGAGAGGATCAGGCGGTCGTTGCCGGGGTGGTCGGGCCGGCCGAAGTCGTAGTGCAGATGCCGGGCGAGGAGTACGGCCGCGAGGTCCGCCGCCGACATCGACGAGGTCGGATGGCCGGACTGAGCGGCGTCGGCGGCCCGTACCGCGTCCACCCTCAGCTGCTGCCCGAGCTCGATGAGCTGTTCGCTGTCCATGTCACTCCTTGGGGGTCACTCCTTGCCGGATCGGTCGGCTCCATCGGGTCGGTCCGGTCGGCCGCCGGGAACCCTGGCCAGCTGCGGCGCCGACGTGTCGAGCGGGACGGACCAGGACCGTACGAGGCCGAGCTGCACGGCCTGGCGCGGCAGTACGGCGTCGAGCATCCAGTCGGCGGCGACCCGCACCCGGTTCCCCGGCATGGCGGCGAGATGGTAGCCACGGGTGACCGCACCCGCGACCGGGCCGGACAGGGGAACGCCGAGGGGGTTGGCGGCGGCCTGGATCCCGCCGAGGTCCACGGCGAACCCCAGGTCGTTGTGCTTGTACGTCTGCCGCTCCCCGTACCCGAGGGACGCGGCGACATTGCGGCCGGCGACCTTCCCCTGCCGGGCGGCGTGCTGCGCGGTCATCGGCGTGTACTCCCCCGGCCGGGTGAGGTCGGGCACGGCGGCGGCGGCGCCGCACGCGAAGACCTCCGGGTGCCCGGGGACGTTGAGTGTGGGCTCGACGAGCAGGCGGCCGCGCTCGACGGGCAGACCGACTTCGGAGACCAGCGGATCGGGCCGTACGCCGACACACCAGACGAGCGTCCTGGTATCCACGAACTCCCCGTCGTCCAGCCGCACCCCTTCGTGGGTGGCCTCCTTGACGGACGTCCGCGTCCGTACGTCGACTCCGCGCCCGCGCAGCACCTTGTCCGCGGTCTGCGACAGCCGCCGGTCCAGTTCGGGCAGGACGCGCGGCGCGATGTCGAGCAGCAGCCAGCGAGGCTTGTGCCCGGTGTGCCGCCAGGAGCGCTGTTTGCGGACGAGGGCGTCGG
Organism: Streptomyces sp. ISL-96; assembly: GCF_018614035.1. Taxonomy (GTDB): domain Bacteria; phylum Actinomycetota; class Actinomycetes; order Streptomycetales; family Streptomycetaceae; genus Streptomyces. Next base: position 123,369 of record NZ_JAGGPA010000002.1, on the reverse strand, counting down.
TGAACATCTTGCCCTGGGCGGCGACCTCGGTCCCGGTGTAGCCGGCGCCGACGACGACGAAGGTGCAGCGCGCGGCGCACTCGTCCGGGTCGCCGGTGGCGGCGGCCAGCTCGATCTGGCGGGTCACGTGGTCCCGCAGGTAGAGGGCCTCGGGCAGCCCGCGGAAGCCGTGGGCGTGTTCGGCGACGCCGGGCACCGGCAACAGTTTGTTGACGCTGCCGACGGCCAGCACCAGCCGGTCGTACTCCAGCTCGCCCGTGTCGTCCTCGGGCCCGGTGTAGTGCACGCGCCGCGCCGCCAGATCGATGTGGTCCGCCTCGCCGAGGACCAGCCGTACGCGCGGGAGCGTCCCCGGCAGCGAGACCGTCACGCGGCGTGGTTCGAGGATGCCGGCGGCGACCTGTGGCAGGAGGGGGAGGTAGAGGAAGTAGTCGGTGGGGTTGAGAAGAACGATCTCGGCGTTGTCCCGGAGCCGCCGGGAGAGGGTCTTCGCGGCCTGATGACCGGCGAAACCCGCTCCGACGATGACGATGCGGGGACGGTTACGGGTCACTGCGTTCACCTCGTAGGCGGGGCGGTGGCGGTGGACCTTCCCGGTGCCCCTGAGCCCGGGGACCAAACACCGGGTGGCGCGGGTCTCCGGCGACGCTCGGGACCGGGGCGGACCGCCCATCCCACATGGCAAGATTTACGTCTCATATTCCGGCATGGCGGCGTAACGTACGGCGTACCGCTTCACGCTTCGAGGAGAAGGAGCCCGGCCATGCCGCAGGAGAACGCCGTCTACACCCATGGGCACCACGAGTCGGTACTGCGCTCGCACAGTTGGCGTACCGCCGCCAACTCCGCCGCGTACCTGCTGGACGAACTGCGGCCGGGGCTGGACGTTCTGGACGTGGGCTGCGGCCCCGGCACCATCACGGCCGACCTGGCCGCGCTGGTCGCCCCCGGCAGGGTGACGGCGGTCGACGCGGCGGAGGACGTCGTTGTACGGGCGCGCGAGGTGGCGGCGGAGCGAGGCCTGGCGAACGTCGAGTTCGCGGTGGCCGACGTCCACGCGCTCGACTTCCCCGACGACTCCTTCGACGTGGTCCACGCCCATCAGGTCCTCCAGCACGTGGGTGATCCGGTGCGGGCGCTGCGCGAAATGCGGCGCGTGTGCCGCCCCGGTGGCATCGTCGCCGCACGCGACAGCGACTACGCCGCGATGACGTGGTTCCCCGAGGTGCCGCTCATGGACGAGTGGCAGCAGCTGTACGGCCGGGTCGCCCGCGCGAACGGCGGGGAACCGGACGCGGGCCGCAGACTCCTGTCCTGGGCACGGCGGGCCGGCTTCACGGATGTGCGGTCGTCGGCGGCGGTGTGGTGTTTCGCGACGCCCGAGGAGCGGGCGTGGTGGAGCGGCCTCTGGGCGGACCGTACGACGGCATCCGTGTACGCCGAACTGGCAGTGGCCGGCGGCCACGCGACACGGGACGACCTGTCGGCGATCGCCGGGGCGTGGCGGGAGTGGGGCGACCGGGACGACGCGTGGTTCATGGTGCCGCACGGCGAGGTGCTGTGCCGCGCGTGAGGGCGAAGCTCTCGTGTCCTGGGCGGAGCCCCCACGCGGCGGAGCCGCAAATGTCACAGCGGGAAGGGGCGGGTAGGGGAACAGCCCCGCAGGGCTCCGACCGCGCACTCTCCCGCCCGGCACGCAAAGCACCAACTACCCTGATCCCCATGGAAATCCTGGGAACCACGCTGCGCATCTGCGTCGACGACCTGGAGGCCACGGTGGCCTTCTACGAAAGCCTCACCGGAAGCCGCGCCCTGCGCTTCGAGCGCGCCGGCGTCTCCGTCGCCGCAGTAGGCTGCTTCCTCCTGATGAGCGGCCCCGAGTCCGAACTCGAAGTGCTGCGCAAGGTGTCGGCGACCATCGCCGTCAAGGACGTCGACGAGGCCGGCGCAGCCCTGACCCACGCCGGCGCCCGCATCATCGCGGGCCCCGTCCCGACCCCGGTCGGCCGCAACCTGATCGCCGCGCACCCCGACGGCTCGGTCTTCGAGTACGTCGACCGGCGCGCGGCGAACTGAACTACTCCCCCGCCGGCCGCATCCGGTAGTCGTACGCGTCGGGCAACGGCTCGTCGCTGACCGCCGCCCACACCTCGCCCAGCACTTCCGCGCCCTCCCGCAGGTCCGGCACCTCGAACCCGGCGTCGAAGACGGCGCGGGCGCCCTCCTTGTCGCCCTCGGCGACAAGGAGCTGCGCCTCGACGAGCCGGAAGCGTCCGCTCCCCCGCAGGGCGGAAGGCAGCGCGTCCCAGACCGTGCGGGCACCGTCCGCCCGCCCCGCCGCCAGCAGCGCGGCGATCGCCTCGCGCCCCAGCGCAGCCGTCGCCGCCGTCCACGCCTCGCCGTCACGGTCGCGCCGCTCCCGGCAGAGGTCTTCGAACGCCTCGGCATAGTGGTCGGCGGCGCGCCCCACGTTTCCCGCGTCCCGGTCGGCGACAGCGAGGCAGCGCAGCAACGGCCATCGCGAAGGGCTGACTTGAAGGCCCCGCTCCCAACTCCGCACCGCCTGCGCCAGATCGCCCGCGTGCCACTGGGCGACGCCCAGGTGGTACTCCGTAAGGGGCTCCGCCGGCGCCGTCTCCAGCATGTCGCGCCAGTGCGGCGCGACCAGGGACGGCCCGGGCGGCGCCGCCTCGTCCGAGGAGTCCGGAAACGTACCGCTGCGCAGCAACTCCACCCACGGCTTCTGCTGTTCCCCGAGTGTCACCTCGCCGAAGGGCGTGCCGGGAAGCTTGAGTCCGGAGCGCAGCACCTCCAGCGCGCCCCACCCCGAGCCGGTCGCGAACGACTCCCCCGGCTCGTGGTCGGCGTACGGCCGCCACGCCTCGTACGCGGCGTCCACCCGCGCCCGCGGCAGCGCGTCCTCCAGCCGGGCGCCGGCCTCCGCGCGGGCAGCGGCCCAGTCCTCGCCGTGCACCGCCCGCGGGTCGGCGGCCAGCGGACCGTACGCCTCCAGCCAGCTGAACTCGGCTCCGGCCTCCAGCGGTACGTGCTCCAGTTGCGTACGGGCGAGGCCGGCCTGGATCTCGGCGTACCCCGGGGTGCCGGGCTCGGTCAGCCACTGCTGCCAGCGCCGCCCGCCGCGCCCCGCTCCCCACAGGAACAGCTTGCGCCCGCGCAGTTGGTCGGTGGAGGTCTGGACGAGTCCGCGGCCGTCGGCGTCGAGGGCCGCGATCCACTTGCGGGCGTCCTGTGGCACCTCGTAGAAGTAGTCCGCCGGATAGTCGCCGCGCAGCGGGTACGTGCGGTCGACGCCGTCGCCGCACGAATCCGGGACGGGGACGCGCCGCAGGCTGCGCTCGTACCCGAAGTGCCAGGCTTCGTCCGCCGGGGCGAGGACTCGGGTTCCCTCGTCCTCCGGGACGGCGATGTTGGACCACCAGTACGTAGGGACGGTCCGCTCGTGCGGGTTGCGTATCCGTACGCCGACGTAGAGGAAGTCGGAGTCGGCCGGAAGCCACAGGTCGACCTGGAAGGGGAGGTCGCGCAGCCGTTCCCACTCCCAGAGCCTGACCATGTCGCCGCCGTCGGGGGCGGGGACGATCGCGGCGTGCAGCGGGGCGCAGGACAGTGTCGTATGTCCGGTGGCCCCGATGTTCCACTCCAGTCCGCCGGAGAACCAGGCACCGTTGAGCGCGAAGTCGGCGGGCTGGAAGACCGGGTTGCGGTAGAGGAGTTCGCGTCCGGTCGGCTTGTGGAACAGCGAATGGACGCGCCCGCCCAGTCCCGGCAGCACGGTGGCTCGCAGGCGGTCGTTCTCGATGACGATCGCGTCGAGGTCCGTCGGCGTGCGCTCGCGCCCGTAACCGTCCAGGACGCGTACGGGCAGGAGGGTGCGCAGCGGCTCGTATCCGACCTGCCGGGCCATGTCGCGCGGCAGCCCGGCGCGCGAGCGCTCGTCGATGGCATGCTGCTCGTCAAGGGGACGGAGTCCTGGTAGGGGGTTCTCCGGTCCCAATGGGGCGGCGGGCAGGGTCAGTACGGCACGTCGCACGGTCGTGGCCAAGGCAGCCTCACTCCCTCACACGGGCCGCCGTCCACCGGCGCCCGATCCCCATCGGATCACGCCGGACGCCACCCTGACCAGGGGGTCCCGCGCCGGCCCCCCGCCCTGCGGGCGTGTCCTCAAACGCCGGACGGGCTGAATTCGGCCGCATTATTCAGCCCCTCCGGCGATTGAGGAGCGGGGTCTGGGGCAGCGCCCCAGTTCGGGAAGGGGCGGGTCGGGGAACAAGCCGCCCGCAGGGCAGTCGCACGGCCAGTGGTTCACCGGCATTCAGCCGCGCATCTCCGCCGTGATCGCCCACCGCTCGTGGTCGCGCCACGCTCCGTTGATGTGGATGAAGTCGGGCGAGTACCCCTCCAGGCGGAACCCCGCCCTGCGGACGAGCGCGATCGACGCCTCGTTCGCGGGCTGGATGTTGGCCTCCAGCCTGTGCAGCCCCAGGGGGCCGAAGGCCTGGTCCAGGACCAGGCCGAGGCCCTCGCTCATCAGACCGCGCCCCGCCGCGTGCGCGAACGCGCCGTAACCCAGCGCACCGCACAGGAAGCCGCCGCCGACGATGTTGTTGATGTTGATGAAGCCCGCGATGCTCCCGTCGGAGCGCTCGCACACCAGGTAGCCGACCCTCGTCGGGTCCTCGATGAGCGGACCCGCGTAGGCGGCGTACGCCGACGGCTGGTCCGGCGGGAAGAGCCACGGGTGGTGCAGGCTCCTGCTCTCGCGCGCCCGCGCGGTGAACTCGTCGGCGTCGGCGTAGCTGAAGTGCCGCAGGGCCACCCGCGGGCCCTCGGCAAGGTGGACGGCGCTCTCGGACATGCGGCCAGGCTACGTCCGGGCGACGCCCCCTGAAGCCGCCGCCGCGCGGCGTCAGCCGAGCGTCCCCCGGATCACCGGGAGCTCCAGGACGCCGGTGTCCTCGGGGGCGCTGGTGACCGTCACCGGCTTGATGCCGCGGTTGCCGTAGTACGCGTCGTCGCTCGCCGCGACGACGAACTCCAGCCGGTGCCCCGCCTCGTACCGGTGCACGATGCCGGGGAGCGAGACCGTGAAGGGACGGGTCACGTCCGGCACCCTGACCGGCGCGACCAGACGCTGCACGAGCGTCTTCGTGCCGTCGGGTGCGACGTCGTACAGCTTGGCGAAGAGGACGAGCTTGTCTGCGGCGTCACCGGAGTTCTGTACGCGCTCGGCCTTCGGCGAGACGACCCTGAGCGTCGCCTTTGGCGCGCCGACCACGTCCACGGCGGCCTTGAGCGGCTCCGTGGACCAGCCCAGGTAGGTGCCGGGGGTGTCGCTGGGCTTGCGGTCGGGCAGGCCGGTGAGGCCGGACAGGGAGTTTTCGGAGTGGCTGGTGGGGTGGAGGTGGTTGCGGTACTCGCGGGCGCCGCGCACGACCTTCGACCGGTTGTCGACGAGCTTGCCGTCGCCGGAGAGGTAGACCTTCTGCGACAGGGCGGGCGGCGCGGCGGCCGTGCCGTAACCGCTCTGCCAGTCGCGGTAGTACGCGAAGGCGGGACCGGTGTCGGTGCCCTTCTTGCCGTGCAGGTAGCGGTCGAACCAGGCGAGTATGCGCTTGCCGACGTAACTGGTCTCCAGATTGCCCTGCCCGAGGTTGAGTTCACCGGCGGCGGGGTCGGTGAGACCGCCGCTGTGGCCCCAGGACTGCCAGATCATGCGGGTTTCGGTGCCCTGCGCCTTGAGGGTCTTGTACGTCGCCTCCGCCTCGTTGAGGTTGAAGAGGCTGTCGGCCTGGCCCTGGACGATCAGCGTCGGCGTCTTGACCCGGTGGAGGTACGAGGCCGGGGAGACACTGCGCGCGTAGGCCAGCATCGCGGCGGTGCGATCGGCGGGGTAGCGGCCGGAGGCCAGGAGCCGGGTGGTCTCGCAGGCCTTGGCGACGAAGTGCAGGCAGCCTCCGCCGCCGATCCTGGACGGGTCGAGACTGGGGTTGAGCAGGCCCTGCGCCTCCCCCATGAGGAAGAAGCCCGATGTCCACTGGTACTTGTACGCGCCGGGAACGGACCCGTCGTTCGTCGCGTTGTTGGGGTCGAGGGAGTGGGCGAGGTCGTTCCAGGTGATCAGGGGCACGAGCGCGTCCAGGCGGCGGTCGTTCGCCGCCGTGGCCATTTGAATCGTGCCGCCGTACGAGCCGCCGATCATCCCGAGGCGCGGATCGCCCGCGCCGTCCTTGACGACGTAGTCGGCCCGGGTGCCGTCGTCGGCCGCTCGGGTGCCGCCCAGGAAGTCGACCAGGCCCGAAGCGGCCCTGCCGTCGATCTCCGGGTCGTTGAGCGAGATGGGGCAGCCGGACTTGCCGAACCCGAGGCCGGAGTAGGCGAGGGCGACGTAGCCGCGGGTGGCGAAGGCCTTGGCGATGGCGTCGGTGGAGCCGTCGGCCTTGCTGCCGCCGAAGCCGTTGGTGGTGAGGACGGCGGGCGCGGGGTGGGCCTTGTCGACCCCGGCGGGGCGGTAGAGGTCGGCGTCGACGGTGCACGTCCTGTCGCCCGCCCGCACCGTGAACTTCAGTGGGGTGACGGTGTATTCGCCGGCCGCGCCCGCCTGCCCGGGGGCGGCGAGGGCGAGCGGCGCGGCCAGTGCGGCACCGGCGGCGAAGACGATCGGTCTGCGGGACACGGACACGGGGCGGCGACGGCGACGGGACATGCGGACCTCCACGCTGAGGGCACCTTACCGACCGGTAAGTATCGACGCCGGCCATGCTGTGACACGTGTCACACCACTGTCAACCATTCATACACGGGTGATTGATGGAGAGTCAGTAAAGATGACGACGGCCGGGCCGGACGGCGGAGCACGGAAGTGCGTTGTCAGACCCGGCTGTTAGGTTCCGGGCATGACGATGAAGCGGGTGCCGTTCACCGGCGGCGAGAAGGAAAGTCTCCAGGTCAGCCTGGACCGGCACCGTGATGCCGTGCTGTGGAAACTGCAGGGGCTCGACGACGAGCAGCTGCGCCGCCCCATGACCCCGTCGGGGACGAATCTGCTCGGTCTGGTGAAGCATCTGGCGAGCGTCGAGTACGGGTGGTTCTGTACGACGTTCGGGCGCGAGAGCGAACCGCTGTGGTTCGATCCGTTCGAAAACGAGGACATGGTGGTGGCCGAAGGCGAGTCGACCTCGGACATCGTGGAGTTCTACGGCCGCGCGCGGGCCGCGGCCGACCGGGCCATAGCGGAGCTCGACCTGGACACCCTCGGCACCTCGTGGTCCGGCAACACCGTGTCGATGCGCTGGGTGCTGATCCACATGCTGGAGGACACCGTCCGGCACGCGGGCCACATGGACATCCTGCGCGAGCTCATCGACGGGGCGACGGGGGAGCACCCGGACGCCGCTTGAGCCCTCGTCGCCTCAGCGCAGCGCGGGCTCGTCGAGTATGAGCGTGCGCGTGTCCGTGTCGAGTACGGCCGGCACGCCGAGCGGCATGGTCAGGGCGGTCGCGCAGTGCCCGAAGCCCAGCTCCTCGACGACCGGCACCCCCAGGGTGCCCAGCCGGTCGCACAGCAGCGTCCGCACCTCCTGCTCGTACGGGCCGCAGTCCTCCCACGAGCCGAGGGCGACGCCCGCCACACCGTCCAGCCAGCCGGACCGCAGCAGCTGGGTCAGGATCCGGTCCAGCCGGTACGCCTCCTCGCCGATGTCCTCGATGAGCAGCAGGCCACCGCGGGCGCCGGCCCGCGCGTCCGGCGTGCCCAGGCCCGCGGCGAGCAGGCTGACGCAGCCGCCGAGCGTGACGCCGCGCGCCCGGCCCGCGACCATGACGCGCGCCGTCTCCAGGCCCAGCGTCATGACCGACTCGGGCTCGAAGAGGGTGGCACGCAGTGAGTCCTGGGTGCGGGCGTCCTTGAGAAAGGACATGGTGGCGGCCATCGGACCGTGCAGGGTGGACAGGCCGAGCCGTACGGCGAACGCCTCGTGCAGTGCGGTGATGTCGCTGTACCCGACGAAGACCTTGGGCCCGGCCGCGCGCATCGCCGCCCAGTCGAGCAGGTCCACCATGCGCTGGCCGCCGTAACCGCCCCGCGCGCAGAGCACCGCGTCGACCGACGGGTCGCACCAGGCTTCCTCCAGGTCCCGGGCCCGCGCCTCGTCCGAGCCTGCGAGGTAACCGAACTCCGGGTGTGTGTCCCGCACATGGGCGCCCACCACCGGATCGAGGTCCCAGCCCCGCAGGATGTCGAGTCCCGCTTCGAGCCGCTCCTCGGGTACGGGTCCGCTGGGAGCCACGACGGCGACCCGCGCCCCCGGCCGCAGTCGCGCGGGGCGCGTCAGCGATTCGAGGGGCGCAGACGTCATTTGGCGAGCTCCAGACGGGGTACGTCGTCGCGGTCGATGCCGAACACCTGCGCGTACAGCGACAGTTCGGCCTCCAGCGCGCGGGCCACGGTCTCGGCCCTGCGGAAGCCGTGCCCTTCCCCCTCGAAGGCGATGTACGCGTGCGGGATGCCCCGCCCCGCCATGCGCTCCAGGAACCGCTCGCACTGAACGGGCGGGCAGATGACGTCGTCGAGTCCCTGGAGCAGCAGGAAGGGCGCGGTGATCCGCTCGGCCCGTTGGGCGGGCGAACGGTCGCGGTAGCGGTCGGGGTACGCCGCGAGCGGCCCGACCAGGCTTTCCAGGTAGCGCGACTCGAAGTCGTGGGTCTCGCCCGTCGCCCAGGCCGCCAGGTCGAGGATCGGGTACATGACGGTGCCGCAGGCGTACACGTCGGTGGCGGCGAGCGAGGCGGCCGCGGTCCAGCCGCCCGCGCTGCCGCCGCGGATCGCGAGCCTGCGCGGATCGGCGGTGCCCTCTTCGGCCAGGGCGACGGCGACCGCGGCGCAGTCCTCGACGTCCACGACGCCCCACTGCTCGCGCAGCCGGTCGCGGTACTCGCGCCCGTACCCCGCCGATCCGCCGTAGTTGACCTCGGCGACCCCGATGCCCCGCGAGGTGAAGTAGGCGATCTCCAGGTCGAGTACGAGCGGGGCGCGCCCGGTCGGTCCGCCGTGCGCCCAGATCACGTACGGCGGCAGTTCGTCGGCGGGCGCGATGCGGCCCGGGTTGTGCGGCGGGTAGATGTGGGCGTAGGTGTCGCGGCCGTCGGGCCCGGTGAAGACGCGGATCTGCGGCTCGGGATAGAAGGCGGGGTCCACCGGGTCGTCGTGCGCGGAGCCGATGACCCGGGTGTGCCCGGTGCCGGTGTCGAGCTCCATCACCTCGTACGCGCTGCGGGGGCTGGCGGCGACGCCGACGACCCTGCTGCCGTGCACGGCGAGGGTGGGCGCCCATTCGGTCCAGGGACCGGCGGAGTCGACGACCTCGCCCATCTCCGGGTCGAGGATGCCGAGCGCGGTGGTGCCGCTGCCGTGGATGACGGCGACCAGGCCGTTGTCCATCGGGTGGAACCAGCGCAGGCCGATCTTCCAGAGCGGCCCGCCGAACTCCTCGGCGCGGGAGCACAGCGACGCCACGGTCCCCCCGCTCGGGTCCGCGCGGTAGAGGTTCCACCACCCGCTGCGGTCGCCGGCGAAGAGCAGCTGCCCGTCGGCCGTCCAGTCGACCTGGGCAACCGCCTCGTCGGCCCCGCCGGCCAGCCGCGAGGGCGCCCGGAAGATGCCGTCCTCGGAGTCGATGTCCGCGAGGATCACTTCCGAGCCGTCCCAGGGCATCCGGGGATGGTCCCAGGCGATCCAGGCCGCCCGGCGCCCGTCGGGGGAGACCCGCGGTCCGGTGACGAAGCGGTGCGCGCCGTCGGAGAGTTCGCGTACGGCGGCGCGGTCGCCGGCGGCCGAGCCGTCGAGCGGTACGGCCACGATGACGCGTCGTACGTCGGTGGGCCCCTGGCCCGTGAACTCCTCCAGTACGCACCACACTTCGCCGGCCGCGCCCCGGTCCATGCGCAGCTGCGGGTCGACCCAGCGCAGCCCGCCGCCGACCGCCGACACGGGGGTGAGCGGCCGGGGTTCGGCGCCGGGCACGTCGGGTTCGTACGCGTAGAGCCGTTGGTCGGGGAAGTGCGCGAAGACGACGATCGGCCCGCCCGCCGCGCGCTGCGCCCCGGCCCAGGGCCGGCCGCCGTACTCGATGACCCTGCTGCGTAGGTTCCAGGGAACCGGCAGAACCGATTCCTCGCCGCCGTCGGCCCGCCGGCGCATCAGCGTGCGCCGGCCGCCCTCGGCCGGGCGCGGCGCCGTCCACCACACCTCGTCGCCGATCACGCCGACGTACTCCGGGTGCCCGTCGTGCGAGGCGGCGAGCTCGGCGTCGATCGGTGACGGCCAGCTTCCGTACGTCCCTGTGGGCACCATGCCTTCCAACTCCCCTGCTAGGGCCTGCTGGTCACTGCTAGGCGGTCTTCAGGTAATGATCGAGCACCCGCACGCCGAAGTGGAGGGCCTCGACCGGTACACGTTCGTCCACGCCGTGGAAGAGCGCCTGGTAGTCGAAGTCGACGGGCAGCTTGAGCGGGGAGAAGCCGTAGCCGGTGATGCCCAGCCGGGAGAACTGCTTCGCGTCCGTGCCGCCCGACATGCAGTACGGCACGACATGCCCGCCGGGGGCGAAGTGCTCCACCGCCGCCCGCAGTTTCGCGTACGTCGGGGAGTCGGTCGGCGCCTCCAGCGCGGTCTCCCTGTGGTGGAACTCCCAGTCCACCTGGTCGCCGGTGAGCAGGTCCAGGGTCTGCCGGAACTCCTCCTCGCCGCCGGGCAGGAACCGCCCGTCGACGTAGGCGGTCGCCCGGCCCGGAATGACGTTGACCTTGTAACCGGCGTCCAGCATGGTCGGGTTCGCGCTGCCGCGTACGGTCGCCTCGACCAGCGCGGCGGCGGGACCCAGCTTGTTGAGGAGGGCGTCCACGTCGAAGTCGGGCGCGTCGAAGTCCGGTGCGTCGAGGTGGTGCAGGGCGGCGAGTTCGGTGAGGCTGGCCCGGACGGTCGGGGTGAGCCGCACCGGCCATTCGTACGCGCCGATCCGCGCGATGGCGGCGGCCAGCCTGCTCACCGCGTTGTCCCGGTTGACCTTGGAGCCGTGGCCCGCCGTGCCGATGCCGGTGAGCTTGAGCCAGCCGGTGCCCCGCTCGCCGGCGGCGATCGGGTAGATCTCCAGGCCGGGGCCCGCGTGGAAGGTGTAGGCGCCGGATTCGCTGATTCCTTCCGTACAGCCCTCGAAGAGCTCCGGATGGTCCGCGGCGAGGAAGCCCGATCCGTCGACCGCGCTGGCCTCCTCGTCGGCGGTGAAGGCGAGCACGATGTCGCGGCGGGGCCTGGTGCCGGTGCGCGCCCAGGCCCGTACGACCGCGAGGATCATCGCGTCCATGTTCTTCATGTCGATGGCGCCACGGCCCCACACCACTCCGTCGCGGACCTCTCCGGAGAAGGGGTGCACGCTCCAGTCGGCGGGCTCGGCGGGTACGACGTCGAGGTGACCGTGGACGAGGAGCGCGTCGGCGGACGGGTCGGTGCCGGCGATCCTGGCGACGACGTTGGTCCGTCCGGGGGTGCGTTCGAGCAGCACTGGCTCCAGGCCCGCGTCGGCGAGCCGCTCGGCGACGTACTCGGCGGCCGGGCGCTCGCGGCAGTCGCCGCCGCCGCGGTTGGTGGTGTCGATCCTGATGAGATCGGACGTGAAGGTCACCACTTCGTCGAGCGCGAGCGCGTCGATCGTTCCCCCGATGACCGTTCCCCCGTTGACCGGCTGTCTGTCAGCCATACTGCTCCTCCACCGCGGCCGAGACGATCGTCGTAACGGCCTTGAAAGTACGAATGCCCTCATACATCGTTCCGCTGGTGTACGCGACACGCCGTTCTCCGGTCGCCTCCACCCCCGGTACCACGGTGGCGACCCCTGAAAGGTGCTCCGCGTCGAACTCCAGCTCCACGGTGAACGATCCGCCGCGCACCGGCTCGTGGCGTACGGCCAGAGCGGTCGCCTCCTTGGCGGCGGCCCTGATGTCCGCGGCGGTACGGGCCGGGGTGCGGCACACCGCGGCGTACCGCGAGACGTGGTCCTTGACCGCCACCTTACGGGCCTCGGGCGCGTACCCCTCGGCATCCTCGCAGGTCAGGTCGTCGCCTGTGACGAGCACCACCGGAACCCCGTACTCCGCGACGACGTGGGAGTTGAGCAGGCCCTCACTGGCGCGCTCGCCGTTGATCCACACCCCCGTGATGGAGTTGGCGAGGTAGGTGTGCGCGAGGACGCCCTCGGTGCCGGCGCCCGTGTGGTAGCCGACGAACGCGATGCCGTCCACGTCCCCGTGCTGCACGCCTTCGACCATGCTGAGCGATTTGTGCCGGCCTGTGAGCATTTCGGCGCGCTCGTCGAGCCGCTCCAGGAACAGGTTGCGCATGGACCAGTGCGCCTCGTTGATGAGCACCTCGTCGGCGCCGCCGTCGAAGAAGCCGAGGACGGCCGCGTTCACGTCCGAGGTGAACAGGGACCGGCAGCGCTCCCACTGCGGGGTGCCCGGCAGCACATCGGCCGGCCAGGTGACTCCGGTGGCGCCCTCCATGTCGGCGCTGATGAGGATCTTCATGACTCGGCTGTCCCCTCATCGCGCGCCCTGACGTCCGTGCTCATGCCGCGTCACGTTACGCGCCCACGAACGCCCGGGCCACAACCACATCCACGTTCCCCTGTTACGCAGGGTCCCGTCAGCCGTGCGCCGCGGTCACGGCGGTGGTCACCAGCCCTTGGCGCACGGCCCAGCTGCCCTCGAACGAGCGGATCCGGCGGCCTGCGTGCACGGGGCCCGGAACGAGCAGTACGGCTCGGAAACGGCCCGTGGCCCCGTCACCAGGGAAGAGTTCGATATCCGCCTCGCTGAAGTCCAGCCACTTCTTGGCCAGCGGAAACCACGCCTTGTAGACGGACTCCTTGGCACTGAACAGCAGCCGGTCCCAGCACACGGCCGGGTCGTCCGAGGCCAGCCGTCGCAGCCGCTCCCGCTCGACCGGCAGCGCGACCGTTTCCTCGACACCCGCGGGCAGCGGCAGATGCGGCTCCGCGTCGATGCCAAGCACCTCGACCTCTCCGGCGCGCGCCAGCGCCGCGGCGCAGTAACCGTCGCAGTGGGTCATGCTGCCGATCACTCCGGCCGGCCAGAGGGGGGCTCCGCGCTCACCCGGCAGGACGGCCTGGGGCGGGACGCCGAGCTTCTCCATCGCCCGGCGGGCGCAGCTGCGTACGACGGTGAACTCCCGGCGCCGCTTCTCGACCGCCTTCTCGACGAATGCCTGCTCCGCGGGAAACAGCGCGGCGTCCCGGGGCACGTCGTTCCCGAAGACCTCCACGGTCACGACCGAGTCCGGCAATATTGCGTCCAACACGTGCGTCCGTCCCCTGGGCTGAATCTCCGGGCAGCTTATCGCCCACCGCCCACCGCTCAGCGGCCTCCCGCACCTGGCAGCGTCTGGGTGATCCGCCACAGGCGGCGCGGGAGGTCGCCCTCCTCGAAGGCGTGCACCTCACGGAGCTCCCACCCCTCGGCCAGCGCGTCGACCAGCGCCCGGTCGAAGAAGTGCACCGCGAACCCGCCCTGCTCGAAGATGTCGTCGCCGTGGACGGTACCCGCCCCGTAGTGGGGGTCGCCGGTGTGCCGGACGGTGTAGACGAAGGTGCCGCCGGGCCGCAGTACCCGCCGTACCTCGCCCACCAGCTCATGGACCTCGGCCGTCGACAGCGCCATGCACATCAGCATGTGGGCGAAGACGGCGTCCACCGAGCGGTCCGGCAGCGGCAGCGGGCGCCGTACATCGTGGACCGTGACGCTCACCGAGGAGCCGAGGCCCAACTCCTCGGCGCGCTCGGCCAGCTGACCGAGTCCGGCCGGACTGAAGTCCGTGGCCCGGACGGTGAAGCCGCAGCCGGCGAAGTACAGGGCGTCGCGGCCGTGCCCCGCCCCGAGTTCCAGTACGTCCTTCGCGCCGGCCACACAGAACACCGCGGCGGCGTGGACAGCGGCGGCGGAAGGAGCGTCGCCGTACATCAGCGGATGGTCGGCGTACGTGCGCTGCCAGTGCTCGCGCTGCCCGTCGGCCGGCTCCCGGCCCTGCTCCGGCATCGTTGCTCCCTCTGGTTCACCGGCGCCCCGCACCGGGGCCGGGCTCAGCGTAGGACCCCGGCACCGGCGCCACCCGGCTCAGCGCGCCAGGACCGGCCCGCGAACCTGCGGCGTCACTCCGAACGGCCGACGACCAGCCACTTCGACCAAGCTCCCCACTGCCACACGTCGGCCTACCTCAGCGCCAGTTCGAACCACACCGTCTTGCCCTCCCCGGTACGGTTCGCGCCCCACTCCCGCGCCACGCTGTCGACCACGGCGAGACCGCGCCCCGCCTCGTCGTCCGGCCCCGCGCTCGTCAGCGCCGGCAGTGCGTGCCCGTCGTCGTCCGTGACCTCGCAGAGCAGCCCGTCGCCCCGTACGAGCCGGAGGGCGCCGCGACGGCTGTCCGTGTGCTGCTCCCCGTGCCGCACCGCGTTGGTGACGACCTCGCTGACCAGCAACTCCGTGCTCTCCGCGGCCTCTTCGAGCCCCCATGCCGCCAGCTGCCCCCGCACCAGCCGCCGCGCCCGGCCCACCTCGCGCGGCTCCAGCGTCAGCTCCCACTCGGCCACGTCCCGCTCCGCGATGCCGTTGAGCCGGGCCATCAGCAGCGCCACGTCGTCCTTGCGCCCGCCCCGGCCCTCCCTCCGGGACGACGCCGCCAAGGCCCGGACGACGGTGTCGCAGGCCTCGTCCATCGAGGCCGCCGGATGGGCCGCCGACTCGCACAGGGCCGCCAGTCCTACGCCGATGTCCCCGCCCCGCACCTCCACCAGACCGTCCGTGCACATCACCAGCCGGTCGCCCGGCTCAACGGGCACCCGCACGCACTCGAAGGCCACGCCGCCCACCCCGATCGGGGCCCCCGTCGGCAGATCCAGCAGCTCGCCGCGCCCGTCGGCGGCCCGCACCAGGACGGGCGGGATGTGACCGGCGTTCGCCAGGAGCAGTTCGCCGCGGACCGGGTCGTAGACGACGTACAGACAGGTCGCCAGATAGTGCGGGCCGAGCCGCTGCGCCAGGTCGTCGAGGCTGCGCAGGAGCTGTTCGGGCGGCAGGTCGAGGGCGGCCATGGTCTGGACGGCCGTACGCAGCTGGCCCATCATCGCCGCCGAGTTGAGCCCGTGGCCCATGACGTCGCCCACCACCAGCGCGGTGCGCGAGCCCGGCAGTCCGACCGAGTCGAACCAGTCGCCGCCGACCCGCCCGAGCAGCGTGCCCGGCAGGTAGCGGGTCGCCGTGTCGCAGCCGGCCATCCGCGGCGCGACGCGCGGCAGCATGCTGCTCTGGAGGGAATCGGCGACGCTCTCCTGGTACGTGTACATGCGGGCGTTGTCGAGCACGAGCCCCGCCCGCGCGGCCAGTTCGGCGCCGGTGACGCGGTCCATGTCGTTGAAGAGGGCCCGCCCCGGATGGCGCAGCAGGATCATGAATCCCAGCACCACATCGCGTGCCCTGAGCGGCACGACGAGCATGGAGCGCCCGGTGATCAGCGGTCTGATGTCGCGTTTCTCGAACCGCGCGGCAATGACGGTTCCCGTCTCCTCGCCGATCCTCGGTACGAGCACCGGATCGCCGGTCGTCATGCACTGGAAGAACGGTGTGTGCACGGGAAAGGCCATGGATTCGCCGACCGGCACCACATCGTCCCAGCGCCCCGGCGCGTCGGCATGTTCGACGGCGACCCTGTGCCACATCGTGGTGGCGTCCGGCGGCCCGTCGGGGAAGCCCTCGCCCGCGATGACCTGCTCGCGCAGGTAGGTGTCCGCGACATCGGTGAAGCGCGGCACCACGGCGGCGCCGACCTCCTCGATCGTACGGGCGAGGTCGAGCGAGGAACCGATGCGCCCGCTCACCTCGTTGAGGAGTTCGAGGTGCTCGCGCACGGCGGCGTACTCAAGGTCGAGATCCTGCTCGGTGGGTACGTCCGGCAGCCGCAGGGGCTTTGCGGCGCCCCCTGTCACCCGTGGCCGCCGCCCGGCCCCGCGCCGCTCCCGCCTCGGCACCCCCCAGTCGGGCGTGACGGGCACCCGGTCGTGGCGGCTGAACTCCATGACCGGACAGCCCAGTTCGAGCACCTGCGAGACGATGCGGCCGGACTCGCCGACGCTCATGCTCGGCAGGATCTCCGACAACCGCCGGGCCAGTTCATCGGATCCCGGGAACTCGGTGTGCAGGGCGAATCCGGGGGCGATCCGCTCGGTGCCACGCCCCTCGGCACGGCGCTCACCCTCCAGCCGGCCGGCGTCCGCCGCGAGTACGAGCAGCCGCTCGGGCCCGGGACCGACCAGCGGATACGCCCACCACAGCACGTCGAGCCGGTCGCGCCCCGGCTCGCAGAGCGTGGCTCGGCCGACGACGGGACAGGAACTGAGGCCACTCAGGGTGTCGCCGACGGCTCCGGAAACCGGCATGAGGTCGGTGGCGAGCCGTCCGACGGCTTCTTCCCTTGCCGGACCGAACAAGCGCCGCGCCCCGCTGGACCAGTGCGACACGAGCCCGTCACCGTCCACCACGACCACGGCAAGCGGAACCCGGCCGGTGGCCGCTCGCCCGCGCGGCGCCGTGGGCCCAGTGCCACTGTCCATGGGTGGGAGGCTCCCTTCCCGCCGAAAGTTCTGTGGCTTCGCCCACCAAGGTACGGCTCGCGCACCGCCCCGCGCGGGGCAACGACCCAATAGGTCGTGCGCCCGCGCACAAGGGGCGTTCGCATCCTCTGAAAGGTCAGTCCTCGTGGCCGAGTTGGAGATCGCGTTCGGTACGCCCGCCGCCCGCGACCTGAAGCACGGTGGCGACCGGCGGGTAGCCCGCGGCGATCACCGTGTACTCGCCGGACGACAGATCGACGAAGCGGAATGTGCCGTCGAGTCCCGTGGTGAGCGTGTCCACCACATTGCCCCCGGCGTCGAGCAGTGTCACCCGGGCGTCCTCGACGGGCCGGCCACCGGTCGCCCGTACGGTGCCGCGCAGCACCGCGCCGCCCGCCAGCTCGATGTCCTGCCGGGTCTCCCGCGAGGCCTGCACGCTGACCGGAAGGGCGGCGGGCCGGAACGCGGGCGCGCTGCCGGCCAGGGTGTACTCCCCCGCCACCAGCTCCGTGATCACATACCCGCCCTCGCGCCCGCTGCGCGTCGAGGCGACGACCTCTCCCCGTACGTCGGTGAGCGTCACGGCGGCGTCGCGCACCGGCGTCCCGTCCGCGGTGTGCACGGTCCCGGCGAGGCGGCCGGCGCCACCGAGCACCACATCGAGCTCGACGGGCCGTTCCCCCACCGTGACGGTGACGGCCTGCGGCTGGTGCCCGCCGGCCGCCGCGATCATCACGTACGACCCGGATCCGGCCACGCTCAGCGCGTACCGCCCGTCGTCGCCGCTCGCACCCCGCCCGACCTGCCGCCCGGATACGTCGATGAGGGTGAGGGCGGCGCGCGGCACGACGCTGCCGTCGTGGTGCTGGACGGTGCCGCAGACGGGGACGCCCGACAGGTAGGGGGCGGTGGTGGTGCGGGCCGCGGGGATCGCGGAGGTCTCGGCTGCGGGGGCGTTGTGGGACACCAGCGGTTTCTCCTTGAGGAAGCAGGCGATGAGCAGGCCGAGTACGAGCACCGGCACGAGGTAGAGGAAGATCCGCGGCATGGCCTCCGCGTACGCCTCGATGTAGGCGTCGCGCAGCGGGGGTTCCATGGCGTGCACGAGCTGCGGGGTGATGGACGCCGGATCGGGGAGGCCCGCGCCCGCGGGCAGCCGCTCGGCGAGCGCGTCCGCGAGCCGGTTCGCGAAGAGGGTGCCGAAGACGGCGGCGCCGACGCTGCCGCCGATCTGGCGGAAGAAGTTGTTGGCGCTGGTGGCGGTGCCGAGGTCGGCCGGGGGCACGGAGTTCTGGACGGCGAGGACGAGCACCGGCATGACGAGTCCGATGCCGGTGCCGAGCAAGGCCATCCAGATGCTGTAGTGCAGCTGGGAGGTGTCGGCCTCCAGCCGGGACAGCAGCCACATGCCGACCACCGAGCACGCGCTGCCGACGACCGGGTAGACGCGGTAGCGGCCGGTGCGGCTGATGAGGTGCCCCGAGACGATCGAGGCGATGACCACCCCGCCCATCATCGGCAGCATCAGCAGCCCGGACTCGGTGGCGCTGACGCCGCCGGCCATCTGGAGGAACGTCGGCAGGTAGCTGGCGGCGCCGAAGAGCGCGACGCCGACGACCGCGCCGACCAGGCTGGTGACGGTGAAGACCGAGTCGCGGAACAGCCGCAGCGGCATGAGCGGCTCGGGCACGCAGCTTTCGACGACGATGAACAGCAGAGTCGTTCCGGCAGCGCCGGCGGCGAGGCCGAGAATGACCCGCGAGTCCCAGGCGTGCTCCGTACCGCCCCAACTGGTCAGCAGCACGAGGCAGGTCGAGGCGGCCGCGAGCAACAGCGCGCCCAGTACGTCCAGTCGCGGCCGTACGCCGGGCTTCGGGACCTTCAGTACGACGGCGATGACCGCCATGGTGACCAGCCCGAACGGGACGTTGATGTAGAAGCACCAGCGCCAGGACACGTGGTCGGTGAAGAAGCCGCCGAGCAGCGGTCCCGCCACCGACGCGAGGCCGAAGGCGGCGCCGATGAGGCCCATGAAGCGGCCGCGGTCCCTGGGCGGCACGATGTCGGCGATGATCGCCTGGACGCCGATCACGATGCCGCCGGCACCGATGCCCTGGATGGCGCGGAAGGCGATGAGCTGGTCCATGGTGCGGGACCAGCCGGCCAGCGCCGAGCCGATGACGAAGACGACGATCGCGAACTGGAAGATGCCTTTACGGCCGAAGAGGTCGCCCAGTTTGCCGTAGACGGGAAGGCCGACCGTCGCCGTCAGCAGATAGGCGGTGATCGTCCACGACATCCGGTCCAGGCCCTGGAGTTCCCCGACGATCTTCGGGAGGGCGGTGGCGACGATCATCTGCTCCAGCGCCGCGAGGAGTAGCGCGAGCATCAGCCCGGAGAACACCAGCCGGACGCGGCCGGGGCTGAGGGGCCGCCCCTCGGGCCCTCCGGCGGCGGGGAGTTGGACGCGGTGCGGTGGTGGCGCCTCAACGGCGTCACCTGCCGCGTCCGTCTTCACCAGAGTGATCCCGCCCACGTACCGCTCCCCTCGTCGCCCTGCGCCGCCCTTTTCTCGCATTACGCGACAACTGGGAGCAAGCGGGGCGATCGAGTCGAGCGGCGCACGCGGGCGGCTTCACCCCCGGTGGGAGCCCTGCGGCGTACCACCGGCACACCGGAAAAGACCACTCGAACCGGTGAAGGACTGCTACGGACTACTGGGGAGTGCCGGGGACCGTTTGCGGGCTACTTCTCCACCTGGGCGGCGAGGTTGGCGAGCAGGGCGTCGTAAATCCGGGCGAGGCCCTTGGGCGCGAACGTCCTCTCGAAGAAGCCGCCGATGCCGCCGGCGCCGTTCCATACCGTGCTGACGACTGCCTTCGACTTGCCCTCGCCGGCCGGGGTGACGGTCCAGGTGGTGACCATGGACGAGTTGCGGTCCTTCTCGACGAGCTGCCCGTCGGTCGGCTCGGTCACTTCGAGCAGACAGTCGCGCACGCGCTTGCTGGTGGCCTGGAGCTTCCAGTGGACGAGGGTGCCCTCGCCGTCGCCGCCCTCGCGCACCTCGTACTCGGAGAAGTGCTCGGGCAGGAGCTTTTCGCGCGCGCCGCTGTAGTCGGCCAGCGTGTCGAACACCGTCTCCGCATCCGCCGCGATGATCCGCTCCGTGGTGGCCTCGACCTGCGCCATGCCTGTTCCTCCAGCACTTGGGTTTTCAAGGGTGCGGCTTACCCAACCACCTCGGGTACGGCCGCCCAAAATCGGGGTTGCGACAAAGAAGGGAACATGTGTTCTATTCTGTGGTCAGTGCTACCGAGGAGGCGCACATGCGCTGGAACAATCTGGCCGAAAACCCCGCCACTACCGGGGAGGCCGCGCTCTTCGGAACGGACGCGGTGACCACTCGTACGTTCGACACCCCCGAGTTCCGGGGGATCACCTTCCACGAGGTGCGCGCCCGCTCGATCGTGAACCGGGTGCCGGGCGCCTCACGC
Organism: Streptomyces sp. ISL-96; assembly: GCF_018614035.1. GTDB lineage: Bacteria > Actinomycetota > Actinomycetes > Streptomycetales > Streptomycetaceae > Streptomyces. The sequence continues at coordinate 103,181 of NZ_JAGGPA010000002.1, read as the reverse complement.
ATGCCGTTCGAATGGACGGTCAACCCCTACCGGGGCTGCACGCACGCGTGCGTCTACTGTTTCGCGCGCAAGACCCACACCTATCTGGACCTCGACACCGGCCTGGACTTCGACTCGCAGATCATCGTCAAGATCAACGCGCCGGAGTTGCTGCGCGGCCAGCTCGCCTCCAGCCGCTGGCAGGGCGCGCACATCGCGATGGGCACGAACGTCGACTGCTACCAGCGGGCGGAGGGCCGCTACCGCCTCATGCCCGGCATCATCACGGCCCTGCGCGACCGCGCGAACCCGTTCTCGATCCTGACCAAGGGCACACTGATCCTGCGCGACCTCGACCTGCTGGTGCAGGCGGCGGAGGTCACCGACGTCGGCATCTCGGTGTCCGTCGGCTTCACCGACCAGGAGCTGTGGCGCACGGTCGAGCCGGGTACGCCGTCCCCCGAGCGCCGCCTGGACGTCGTACGCACCCTCACCGACCACGGCATCGGCTGCGGCGTGCTGATGGCCCCCGTCATCCCCTTCCTCGGGGACTCCCCCGGCCAGCTGCGCGCCACCGTCCGCGCGATCGCCGCCTCGGGCGCGACTTCTGTCACCCCGCTCGTGCTGCATCTGCGGCCGGGGGCGCGGGAGTGGTTCATGGCGTGGCTGGGGGAGCACCATCCGCACCTGGTCCGCCGGTACGAGCGGCTGTACGCGGAAGGTGCGTACGCCCCGAAGTGGTACCAGCGCCGCATCACCCGCCAGGTGCACGACCTGGCCACGGAATTCGGCATAGGCCCGTCGGGGCCTCGTACCTCCCGGCGCACTCCGAGTGCCGTCGAGCCAGAGCCTCCCGGCCCGACGCAGCTCACGCTGCTCTGACGCCCGCGCCGGGGCTCAGGCGCGGCGGGCCAGGAGGTACGCCCGGCGGGTCTCGACCTCGTGGGCGTAGTGGGTGCGTTCCATGTGCATCTCCACGGCGAACCCGGCCGCTTCGAGCAGCCCGGTGATGTGCGCGGGCTCCAGGAAGCGGAAGTCGATGTCCACGTCGTGCCCCCACCACTTGTCCAGGTGCCGGACCTCCTCACCGATGTGGAAGGAGAGGAGGAGGAGACCGGAGGGGCGCAGTACCCGCCGCGCCTCTTCGAAGGCGCGGTGCAGGTCACCGGGGTCGAGGTGGATGATCGTGTAGAAGGCTACGGCGGAGCCGAACTCGCCGTCCTTGGCGGGAAGTTCCAGCAGGTCACCTTCTCGGAACTCCACCTGTGCGAACCGGCGCCGGCCGGCCTCCACCATGCCCGCGGACAGGTCGATCCCGACCGTACGCGCGCCCTTCCCGGCGAGCCAGGCCGCCACGTGCCCGGGGCCGCAGCCGAGGTCGGCGATCGCGGCCCCCGGCTCTGTCTGTTCCAGGAGGGAGGCAAGGAGCGCCCGGTCAAGCGGCTTCCCGGCGAGCTCGTCGTGCAACCGGGCCGCGTACTCCTCGGCCACGGTGTCATAGCTCCGACGTACAGAGTTGTTATGTGCATGATCACCCATACGGACCAGGATGCCACGGGGGCCGTCAAGCCCGGGCGCGCACCGCCGAAACCGGCAGATCCGACAGCAGCAGGGCCGTGCTGTCCGCGGCCAGTTGTTCCGCGTGCGCGGGCAGGCCAGCGCCGCCGCGCACATGGCGGCGTACCAACGCGAGCGGCAGGTCGATGAGCGCGAGGGCGATGCGCTCGGCCTCGACAGGGTGGGACACCCCCAGAGCGGCCCCGAGAGCGGCGATCTCCCCGAAGACCCGGCGGTTGCCGGCGTCAGCGCGGTCCCTCTGCTCCGGGGCCCAGTCGTCCTTGCCGAAGGCCTCGGGGCCGTGCAGAAGCAGCGCGGCCTCGTCCCGGTTGGTACGGCTCCAGGCCACCACATGGCGCGAGGCGGCGACGGCGGCTTCCCTGGGGGCGCCACCCGACGCGGTGAGCACCGCGACGTATCCCTCCTGGAATCTTTCGACGGTACGCAGCCACACCTCGGCCAGCAGAGCGGTCCGGGACGGGAAGCGGTGATAGACGGAGCCGCTCGGGGCGCCGACCGCCTTGGCGACCGCGGCCATGGTGACGGCGGAAGGGCCGCCCTCCGCCGCGAGGCGCACGGCAGCGTCGAGAAGCAGTGAAGTGTCGTACCGGGTTGGCCTGGCCATGTTGTGGAGAGTACCCTCCAATTCATTAGAGAGGTCCCTCTAAAACGGACTCCGGGAGTTCCCATGGCAGCGCTGATGTCGGCCTTCAACGTCCACGAGCGCCTCCTGCCCGTCAGGGCGAGCGAGGTGGGCGCGCTCATCGACACCCTCGCCACGCCCGGCGACCGGCTCTGGCCGGGCGACGACTGGCCGCGCATGACGCTGGACAAGGGCCTCACTCCCGGCTCCAAGGGAGGCCATGGGCCTGTGCGTTACACGGTGACGTCGTACGTCCCCCGGGAGTGGGTCCGCTTCACCTTCAGCGGGCCGCGCGGCTTCGACGGCTTCCACGAGTACACCGTGCACGCGGTCGACGAAGGCCGGACCGTGCTCCGCCACACCCTCGCCATGAACGTCAGGGGCCCGGCGCTGCTCACCTGGCCGCTCGCCTACCGGGCCTTCCATGACGCGCTCCTCGAAGACAGCCTCGACCGCGCCGAGTCGGCCCTGACCGGCACCGTCGCGCGCCCGGCCCGCTGGAGCCCGTACGTCCGGCTGCTCCGCCGCCTCACCCCTGACTAGAGTGCGGCCCCATGAGCGGCGGCGGCAGGACGCGGATACAGGTACGGGAGATGACCGTCGACGACTGCGAGGCCGTCGCCCGTGTGCGGGTGCGCGGCTGGCAGGCGGCGTACGCCGGGATGATGCCGCAGGCGTACCTCGACGCGATGAGCGTCGAGGAGGACGCCGCCCGGCGCCGCGCGCATCTCGCCAGGGGCGACGGCGCGGGCCGCAACGTCGTCGCCGAGCGCGACGGGCAGGTCATCGGCTGGGGCTGCTACGGGGCGTACCGCGAGGAGGGCAGACCGACCGCCGACGCCGAGCTGTACGCCCTCTACGTCCTGCCGGAGCACCACGGCACCGGCGCCGGCCGCGCCCTCACCACCGAACTCCTCGCCCGCGCCACCGCCGACGGCTACCGCCGCGTGCTCCTGTGGGTCCTCACCGATAACACCCGTGCCCGCCGCTTCTACGAGAAGGCCGGTTTCGCGCCCGACGGGGCCGAGGCGCCCTTCGAGGTGCACGGCGTCGCCGTCCCCGAGACGCGTTACGCGAGGCGGCTGAGCGCGGCGGACGCGGCGGCGACCAGCCGCGGATGATCCAGCGCCGCTTCGAGCACCGGCCGCGCTCGCGCGTCCCGGAGCTGTCCCAGGCCCTCGACGCAGGCGAGCGCCACCCGCCAGTGGGGGTTCGTCGGGGCGAGCAGGCCGCGCAATGTGGTGATCAGCGCCGGTACGGTCTCGGGCGCCCGGAGCTCGGTGAGCAGCCGCACCGGGTGCAGCGCGTACGCCGTGCGAAGGGAGTTTGTGGCGAGCGCGGCGGCGGCGCGGGCCGTGCGCGGGTCGCGCAGCCGCGCCAGCGCGTACGCCGCGGTGACGCACCGCTGCGGATCGCGGTGGTTCAGCAACAGCACCAGCGTCTCGAATGCCCGCCGGTCCCCCGCGCAGCCCAGGCGGAAGGCGGCCATCTCCCGCGCCCACAGGGGCCGTTCGGTCTCGGTGAGGACGCGGGCCAGTTCGTCGAGGTCCTCGGTGGCGAGCAGCCGCTCGTACGCCACCGGATCGTCCGCCTCTCCCCGCACCCGGCCGGCGAGTGACCGCAGCTCCTCATCCATGCCGCAAGGGTATGCACCGCACAGGCGTCCTAGACCCGTACTTCGCAGGTCACCCGATCGTGAAGATCAACTGGTCACGACCGATCGCCGCTCAGTCCGGTCCGCAACGGCGATCGCAATGCCGGTCCGATCCGGTCGGGTTCGGACGCCGAAGAGCCGCTGCGGCGAACCTTTTCAGCGACCCGCGAAGTCCGGGCCTAGATCACATCCCGCCAGGGCTGGCGCGCTCGTTACTCGCCGGTTAACCTCAAGTGAGCGGGCCACCCCCCGCTGAATGATCACCTCATGGCGGCCTGGTGACGCAGCCGCCCCGAGTGCTTTGTCGGTTCGGTGTTTTCTTCCGCGACGTGACTCCGGGACAGAGTCCGTCGGCCCCGCCCCCGCAGCTCGACCTGCCCTGTGCATTTCGTACCCAGGTACGCATTCCGCACGCGACTTCTTCGCGCCGTGCGCCCCTCAGTCGTCACCTCATTCTCTGGAGTCCCGTGATGGACACCCCTCTCAGTACCGTCGCCGTCGTCGGTCTCGGCACCATGGGCACCGGCATAGCCGAGACCCTGGCCCGCGCCGGCCGTGAAGTCATCGGCATCGACATCAGCGAGGAGGCCGCCAGGCTGGCCGTCACCTCGCTCGAAGCCTCCACCGCCCGAGCGGTGGAGCGGGAGCGGATCACCGCCGAGGAGCGGCGCGACATCCTCGCCCGTTTCCGTACGTTCTCCGACCTCCAGGCGGCAGCCGATGCCGATCTCGTGATCGAGGTCGTTCACGAGTCGTACGAGGCCAAGCAGCAGGTGTTCCGCGCCCTCGACACCATCGTGCGCCCCACCACGGTCCTGGCGACCGGCACGAACGCGCTGTCCGTCACCCGTCTCGCCGCCGACTCCGCGCACCCCGAGCGCGTGCTCGGCATGCACTTCTTCAACCCGGCGCCCGCGATGAAGCTGGTCGAGATCGTCTCCTCGGTGCTCACCGCGCCGCAGGCCGTCGAGGCCGTCACCACGCTCGCCCGCGACCTCGGCAAGGAGCCGGTCGCGGTCGGCGACCGGCCCGGTTTCGTCGCCGACGGCCTGCTCTTCGGCTACCTCAACCAGGCCGCCGCGATGTACGAGGCGAAGTACGCCTCCCGTGAGGACATCGACGCCGCGATGCGGCTGGGCTGCGGCCTGCCGATGGGCCCCCTCGCCCTGCTCGACCTGATCGGCGTCGACACGGCCCGTACCGTCCTCGAAGCGATGTACGCCGAGTCCCACGACCGGCTGCACGCCCCCGCCCCCATCCTGAAGCAGCTCAGCGAGGCCGGGCTGAGCGGCCGCAAGTCGGGCCGCGGCTTCTACACGTACGAGGCGGCCGGCAGCCAGACCGTCGTGCGCGACGCGCTCACCCCGCTGGAGAGCGCGGGCGTCACGCCCGGGCGGCCGGTGCGGTCGGTGGGCGTCGCGGGCTCCGGCACCATGGCGTCCGGCATCGCGGAGGTCTTCGCGAAGGCCGGTTACGACGTGGTGCTCGCGGCCCGGAGCCAGGAGAAGGCGGACAAGGCGAAGGCCCGTATCGCCAAGTCTCTTTCCCGCTCTGTCGACAAGGGCCGGATGACGGCCGAGGCCCGCGACGAGACGCTGGCAAGGGTCACCCCGGCCGGCTCGCTCGACGCGTTCGCCGACGTCGACCTGGCGGTCGAGGCGGTCGCGGAGGACCTGGAGGTCAAGCAGCAGCTCTTCGCGACGCTCGACAAGGTCTGCAAGCCGGGCGCGGTGCTCGCCACGACCACGTCGTCGCTGCCCGTCGTCGCCTGCGCCCGCGCGACCTCGCGCCCGCAGGACGTCATCGGGATGCACTTCTTCAACCCGGCGCCCGCGATGAAGCTGGTCGAGGTCGTCCGTACCGTCCTCACCTCGGACGAGGTCCACGCGACCGTCCGCGAGGTGTGCCTCAAGATCCGCAAGCACCCCGTGGACTGCGGCGACCGCGCCGGATTCATCGTGAACGCGCTGCTCTTCCCGTACCTGAACAACGCGGTCAAGATGGTCGAGCAGCACTACGCGTCGCTGGACGACATCGACGCCGCGATGAAGCTGGGCGGCGGCTACCCGATGGGCCCCTTCCAGCTCCTCGATGTCGTCGGCCTGGACGTCTCCCTCGCCATCCAGAAGGTTCTGCACAGCGAGTTCCGCGACCCGGGCCTGGCACCGGCCCCGCTGCTCGAACACCTGGTGGCCGCGGGGTGCCTCGGCCGCAAGACAGGACGCGGCTTCCGGGAGTATGCCGGGCGCTGAGCAGGAGGGTGTGACCGGATGGGGCGGGCTGCTGGAGCCGGACGGCAGCCCGCACCCACAGGCGCGCTCTCCTGCGCGGATGCAGTACGTTCGGGGCATGTCCCAGCCCGCTGACTCCCCCCGACGACCGTCCCGTACGAGCTCCACCTCCGACGCTCCTGAGAGTGCCGCGGGCAGCCGCGCGGCCGCCCAGCGGCTCAAGATGCGCCGTGAACTGTCGGCCGCGGCGATGGAGCTGTTCGCGACAAAGGGGTACGAGGCGACGACGGTCGACGAGATCGCCGCCGCGGGCGGGGTGGCGCGGCGGACCTTCTTCCGGCACTTCCGTTCCAAGGAAGAAGCGATTTTCCCGGACCACGACGACACGCTCGTACGCGCGGAAGCGGTGCTCAACGCCGCGTCACCGCACGAGCACCCGCTGGACACCGTCTGCCGGGGCATCAAGGAAGTCATGCGGATGTACGCGGCGTCCCCCGCGGTCTCCGTCGCCCGCTACAAGCTCACCCGCGAGGTCCCGACCCTCCGCGAGGCGGAGATCGCCTCGGTGGCCCGCTACGAGCGGCTGTTCACGCGCTATCTGCTGGGCCACTTCGACGAGCACGACCACCACGACGACAACGACGACCCCCTTCTGGCGGAGGTGGCCGCGTCGGCCGTCGTGACGGCGCACAACCACGTACTGCGGCGCTGGCTGCGGGCGGGCGGCCAGGGCGACGTGGAGGCGCAGCTGGACCACGCGTTCGCGATCGTCCGCGACACGTTCGGTACGGGCATCGGGGCCGGCCGCTCGTCGGACCGCCCGAAGCAGGCGCCGGCCGCGTCGGCGAGCGTGAGCGGCGACGTGCTGGTGACCGTGGCCCGCACGGACGCCCCCCTGGACGAGGTCATGCGTACGATCGAGCGAGCACTCAAGCAGGCCTGACCCGGCGGCGTTTTCCGCCGGTCCCAGACGCCGCCCGCCCCCGGATCTCCGGGAGGCGGGCGGCGTCTTTGCGTGCTCTGATGAATCCAAATCGATCGATCATCGCTCACATGTGACGGCGAGGTGACATCTGAGAGAAATTGTTGGCACTCAGTGTCTTGTCACGTGGCACGCGGTGTCATACGTTGTCGTTGTCCGGGCGGCCGGCGTGCAGAGATCTCTCGTACGCCGGCTGTCCCCGCAAGCCACGTGCTTGTGCGCCCGGGCGCCTGCGTCACAGGCAACCTCCCGCGCTACCCGCGCTGCCGAACACCCGCACCACCGCCGAACCGACGGCACACCTCCACAGCAGCATCCCGACGTTTCCCCTCAAAGCGTTCCCTCAAAAACGCGCTTCGCCGGAGGCACCCCGTGAAGGAAATCCTGGACGCGATCCAGTCGCAGGACAGTACGGCCGCAGACATCGCCGCCCTGTCCATCCCCGAGTCGTACCGCGCGGTGACCGTGCACAAGGACGAGGCCGAGATGTTCGCCGGCGTCGCCAGCCGGGACAAGGACCCCCGCAAGTCCCTCCACGTCGAGGACGTGCCGGTGCCCGAGCTCGGACCGGGCGAGGCCCTGGTGGCGGTCATGGCCAGCTCGGTCAACTACAACTCCGTCTGGACCTCGATCTTCGAGCCCGTCTCGACCTTCGGCTTCCTGGAGCGGTACGGCAGGCTCAGTGACCTGAGCAAGCGCCACGACCTCCCGTACCACGTCATCGGCTCCGACCTCGCCGGCGTCGTCCTGCGCACCGGCCCCGGCGTGAACGCCTGGAAGCCCGGCGACGAGGTCGTCGCGCACTGCCTGTCCGTCGAGCTGGAGTCCTCCGACGGCCACAACGACACGATGCTCGACCCCGAGCAGCGCATCTGGGGCTTCGAGACGAACTTCGGCGGTCTCGCCGAGATCGCGCTCGTCAAGTCCAACCAGCTGATGCCCAAGCCCGACCACCTCAGCTGGGAGGAGGCGGCGGCTCCCGGCCTGGTCAACTCGACGGCGTACCGCCAGCTCGTCTCGCGCAACGGCGCCGGCATGAAGCAGGGCGACAACGTCCTGATCTGGGGCGCGAGCGGCGGACTCGGTTCGTACGCCACCCAGTTCGCGCTGGCCGGCGGCGCCAACCCGATCTGTGTCGTCTCCAGCGACCAGAAGGCGGACATCTGCCGCGCGATGGGCGCCGAGGCGATCATCGACCGCAACGCCGAGGGCTACAAGTTCTGGAAGGACGAGCACACCCAGGACCCCAAGGAGTGGAAGCGCTTCGGCAAGCGCATCCGCGAGCTCACCGGCGGCGAGGACATCGACATCGTCTTCGAGCACCCCGGCCGTGAGACCTTCGGCGCGAGCGTCTACGTCACCCGCAAGGGCGGCACGATCACCACCTGCGCCTCGACCTCGGGCTACATGCACGAGTACGACAACCGCTACCTGTGGATGTCGCTGAAGCGGATCATCGGCTCGCACTTCGCCAACTACCGCGAGGCGTGGGAGGCCAACCGCCTGATCGCCAAGGGCAAGATCCACCCCACCCTCTCGAAGGTGTACTCGCTGGAGGACACCGGCCAGGCGGCGTACGACGTCCACCGCAACCTGCACCAGGGCAAGGTCGGCGTGCTGGCGCTGGCACCCCGCGAGGGTCTCGGTGTCCGTAACCACGAGCTGCGCGAGCAGCACATCGACGCCATCAACCGCTTCCGGAACATCTGATGGGCGAGCGTCGGAAGGACCGGCCCTGGCTCATGCGGACGTACGCCGGTCACTCGACCGCCGAGGCGTCCAACGAGCTGTACCGCAACAACCTCGCCAAGGGCCAGACCGGCCTGTCGGTCGCGTTCGACCTTCCGACGCAGACCGGCTACGACCCCGACCACATCCTCGCCCGCGGCGAGGTCGGCCGGGTCGGGGTCCCGGTCTCCCATCTCGGTGACATGCGGCGGCTGTTCCAGGACATCCCCCTGGAGCAGATGAACACCTCGATGACCATCAACGCCACGGCCATGTGGCTGCTGGCGATGTACCAGGTGGTCGCGGAGGAGCAAGGTCTCGACAAGGAGGCCATCACCAAGCTCCAGGGGACGACGCAGAACGACATCGTCAAGGAGTACCTGTCGCGCGGGACGCACGTCTTCCCGCCGGTGCCCAGCCTGCGCCTGACGACGGACATGATCACCTACACGGTGAACCACATCCCCAAGTGGAACCCGATCAACATCTGCAGCTACCACCTCCAGGAGGCCGGCGCCACACCGGTCCAGGAGATCGCGTACGCCATGAGCACGGCGATCGCCGTCCTCGACGCCGTACGGGACAGCGGTCAGGTGCCGCCGGAGAAGTTCGGGGACGTCGTCGCCCGTATCTCCTTCTTCGTGAACGCGGGCGTCCGCTTCGTCGAGGAGATGTGCAAGATGCGCGCCTTCGGCCGCATCTGGGACAAGGTCACGCGCGAGCGCTACGGCATCGAGAACGAGAAGCAGCGCCGCTTCCGCTATGGCGTGCAGGTCAACTCACTGGGCCTCACCGAGGCGCAGCCGGAGAACAACGTCCAGCGCATCGTCCTCGAAATGCTGGCCGTCACCCTCTCCAAGGACGCCCGCGCCCGCGCCGTGCAGCTGCCCGCCTGGAACGAGGCGCTGGGTCTGCCCCGCCCCTGGGACCAGCAGTGGTCGCTGCGCATACAGCAGGTCCTCGCGCTGGAGAGCGATCTGCTGGAGTACGAGGACATCTTCGCCGGGTCGCACGTCATCGAGGCCAAGGTCGAGGCGCTGGTCGCCGAGTCCTTCGCCGAGATGGACCGCATCGAGGAGATGGGCGGCGCGATGGCCGCCGTCGAGTCCGGCTACCTCAAGTCGCAGCTGGTCTCCTCGCACGCGGAGCGCCGCGCGCGCATCGAGTCCGGCGACGAGAAGATCGTCGGCGTCAACTGCTACGAGTCGACCGCACCCAGCCCGCTCACCGCGGACCTGGACGGTGCGATCATGACGGTCGACCCGGCCAACGAGGCCCGCGTCGTCGCCAAGCTCCACGAGTGGCGCGACAACCGCGACGAGGCCCGCGCCTCCGAGGCCCTGGCGGCCCTCAAGAGGGCTGCCGCGGGCACCGAGAACCTGATGGCCGCCACCGTCGAGTGCGCCCGTGCGGGCGTCACCACCGGCGAGTGGTCCTGGGCGCTGCGGGACGTCTTCGGCGAATTCCGCGCGCCGACGGGCGTGAGCAGCGCCCCGGTCGCGGTCACCGCCGAGGCGGGCACGCCACTCGCGTACGTACGGGAGAAGGTGTCCCGTACGGCCGACGAGCTCGGCTCGGGGCGGCTGCGCCTGCTGGTCGGCAAGCCCGGCCTGGACGGGCACTCCAACGGCGCCGAGCAGATCGCCGTACGAGCGCGCGACGCGGGCTTCGAGGTGGTCTACCAGGGCATCAGGCTCACGCCCGAACAGATCGTGAGCGCCGCCCTCGCCGAGGACGTGCACTGCGTCGGTCTGTCGATCCTGTCCGGCTCGCACGCCGAACTGGTGCCGGATGTTCTCGTACGCCTGCGAGAGGCCGGCGCCGCCGACATTCCGGTGATCGCGGGCGGGATCATCCCGCCGGCGGACGCCGAGGCGCTGCGGGCTGCCGGAGTGGCCGCAGTTTTCACCCCTAAGGACTTCGGTATCACGGAGATCATCGGCCGTATCGTCGACGAGATCCGGAAAGCGAACAAGCTCGACCCTCTGGAGGTCTCCGCATGACCACGCCCACGCCCGCCGTGAACCGGCTGCGCCCGCGCCGCTCCTGCCTCGCGGTTCCCGGCTCGAACCCGCGCTTCCTGGAGAAGGCCCAGGGCCTGCCGGCCGACCAGGTCTTCCTGGACCTGGAGGACGCGTGCGCGCCGCTCGCCAAGGAAGGCGCCCGGCACACCATCGTCGACGCGCTGAACAACGGTGACTGGACGGGCAAGACCCGGGTCGTGCGGGTCAACGACTGGACGACTCACTGGACGTACCGCGATGTCGTCACGGTCGTCGAGGGCGCGGGCCCGAACCTCGACTGCATCATGCTGCCGAAGGTCCAGGACGCCCAGCAGGTCGTCGCGCTCGACCTCCTGCTGACCCAGATCGAGAAGACGATGGGCTTCGAGGTCGGCAAGATCGGCATCGAGGCGCAGATCGAGAACGCGAAGGGCCTGGTGAACGTCGACGAGATCGCCGCCGCCTCGCCGCGCCTCGAGACGATCATCTTCGGCCCGGCGGACTTCATGGCCTCGATCAACATGAAGACCCTGGTCGTCGGCATGCAGCCCCCCGGCTACGGCGCCGATGCATACCACTACATCCTCATGCGCATCCTGATGGCGGCCCGTACGCACGACCTCCAGGCGATCGACGGTCCCTTCCTCCAGATCCGCGACGTGGACGCGTACCGCGAGGTCGCGGGCCGTGCGGCAGCGCTGGGCTTCGACGGCAAGTGGGTGCTGCACCCGGGTCAGGTCGACGCGGCCAACGAGGTGTTCTCGCCCTCGCAGGAGGACTACGACCACGCGGAGATGATTCTCGACGCGTACGAGTGGTGCACGTCCGAGGTCGGCGGCAAGAAGGGCTCCGCGATGCTCGGCGACGAGATGATCGACGAGGCCAGCCGCAAGATGGCCCTGGTCATCTCCGGCAAGGGACGCGCGGCCGGCATGCAGCGCACCTCCAAGTTCGAAGCCCCGGAGGCCTGATCATGCAGTTCGGACGCACTTACGAAGAGTTCGAGATCGGCGCCGTCTACAAGCACTGGCCCGGAAAGACGGTCACGGAGTACGACGACCACCTCTTCTGCCTGCTGACCATGAACCACCACCCGCTGCACATGGACAGCAACTACGCCGAGAAGACGACCGACTTCGGCAAGAACGTCGTCGTCGGCAACTACATCTACTCGCTGCTGCTCGGCATGTCGGTGCCGGACGTGTCCGGGAAGGCCATCGCCAACCTGGAGGTCGAGTCGCTCAAGCACATCGCGCCGACCTTCCACGGCGACACCATCTACGGCGAGACGACCGTCCTCGACAAGACGCCGTCCAAGTCCAAGAACGACCGCGGCATCGTCTACGTCGAGACGAAGGGCTACAAGCAGGACGGCACCGTCGTCTGCGTGTTCCGGCGCAAGGTGATGGTCCCGACCGAGACGTACATCAAGGAGCGCGGCGGCGAGCAGCCCGGCCGCCCAGAGCCGAAGACGCAGGAGAAGTAGCCATGGCCCGTCTCGCCCAGACCGCCGGTCTGACCGACATCCAGCAGGAGATCCTGGCGACCGTCAGGAACTTCGTCGACAAGGAGATCCTTCCTGTCGCGACCGAGCTCGAGCACCGCGACGAGTACCCGACGGAGATCGTCGAGGGCCTCAAGGAGCTCGGACTCTTCGGGCTGATGATCCCCGAGGAGTACGGCGGCCTGGGTGAGTCCCTTCTCACATACGCGCTGTGCGTCGAAGAGATAGCTCGTGGCTGGATGAGCGTCTCCGGGATCATCAACACGCACTTCATCGTGGCGTACATGCTCAAGCAGCACGGCACGCAGGAGCAGAAGGACACCTTCCTGCCGCGCATGGCGCTCGGGGAGGTGCGGGGCGCGTTCTCGATGTCGGAGCCGGCGCTCGGCTCTGATGTGTCGGCGATCACGTCCAAGGGCGTGAAGGACGGTGACGAGTACGTCCTGACCGGCCAGAAGATGTGGCTGACGAACGGCGGCTCGTCCACGCTCGTCGCCGTCCTGTGCCGCAGTGACGAGGGTCTCCCCGAGGGCTCGCCCCCGCACAAGCAGATGACGACCTTCCTGGTGGAGAAGGAGCCGGGCTTCGGTGAGGTGCGGCCCGGCCTGACCATCCCCGGGAAGATCGACAAGATGGGCTACAAGGGCGTCGACACCACCGAACTGATCATGGACGGACTGCGCATTCCGGCCAATCGTGTACTCGGTGGGACAACCGGCCGAGGGTTTTACCAAATGATGGACGGCGTGGAGGTCGGCCGCGTCAATGTGGCGGCGCGTGGCTGCGGCGTAGCACAGCGTGCGTTCGAATTGGGTGTCTCATATGCCCAGCAACGTCACACTTTCGGCAAGCCGATCGCTCAGCACCAGGCGATTCAGTTCAAGCTGGCCGACATGGCTACCAAGGTCGAGGCCGCGCATGCGATGATGGTGAACGCAGCACGCAAAAAGGACTCCGGGGAACGAAACGACCTAGAGGCAGGGATGGCGAAGTACCTCGCCTCCGAATACTGCAAGGAAGTCGTCGAGGACGCCTTCCGTATCCATGGCGGTTACGGGTTCTCGAAGGAGTACGAGATCGAGCGTCTCTACCGTGAGGCGCCGATGCTGCTCATCGGTGAAGGTACCGCCGAGATCCAGAAAATGATCATCGGCCGGCGACTCCTCGAAGAGTACCGATTCCAGGGCTGATTGCACCTTTTGCGGGTAAATCACCGCGAAAAAGATCACACCCTGGCACCCTTTGGCGTCGGCTTCCGGTCGTCCGACTCGGCTTCTGGCTTGCCCAGTTGCGCCCCGCAACCGCTACCATCGCCGATAAGCCGCCGTCCCCCTGTTGCCAGCGCGGCATCATCCGCTACGAAGGTCATCCATGCCCCACAGCCAAACCTCTGCACCACGCGACGGCCTCCTCAAGGGACGCCTTGCTCGCGGAGCATCGCCGTGGCTTCTGCCGACCGTCGCCACCGCGGCGCTCAGCCTCGTCCGGGCTCGCAAGTCCGGACGCTGGGCCGCCGTCGCCGTGCCCACCACCGCGCTCGCGGCGGGCATGCTGTGGTTCTTCCGCGATCCCGAGCGCGAGATCACTCAGGGCCGGGTCATCTCCCCGGCCGACGGAGTGGTGCAGAGCATCATGCCGTGGAAGGACGGACGTACCCGCGTCGCGATCTTCATGAGCCCGCTGAACGTCCACGTCAACCGCGCCCCGCTCGCGGGCACGGTGACGTCGGTCGAGCACATCCCCGGTGGGTTCGTTCCGGCGTTCAACAAGGAGAGCGAGAACAACGAGCGCGTTGTCTGGCACTTCGACACCGAGCTCGGTGACATCGAGATGATCCAGATCGCCGGCGCCGTCGCCCGCCGCATCGTCCCGTACATCCCGCAGGGTACGAAGGTCGAGCAGGGCGAGCGCATCGGCCTGATCCGGTTCGGTTCGCGCGTCGACATCTACCTCCCCGAAGGTGTCGAGGCCGATGTCGAGGTCGGCCAGGTCACCACCGCGGGGGTGACTCGAATTGACCGTGACTGATCCTGAGACCCAGGCCGGCTGGGTGCCGGAGGCCGAGGAAGAGGCCGACGCCGAGGACATGCCGCTGTCTCTGCGGCTGTCAATAGCGGACACCCTCACTCTCGGCAACGCCACCTGCGGATTCATGGCGGTGTACTTCACCACCACCGGAATCCTCATCCCGCACCTCCAGGGCAGCGCGGAGACCGGCATGGCGCGGCACAGCGCCGCGACCGCCGTGATCCTGATGCTCCTCGCGGCGATCTTCGACCTGTGCGACGGGCTCGTGGCGCGCAAGCTGCGCAGCTCGCCGATGGGCGCGGAGCTGGACAACCTCTCCGACCTGATCAGCTTCGGGCTCGCCCCCGCCTATTTCGTACTCGTGTACGGAATGGTCGCGGACGACGCCCACCAGCGCGTTTCGGCACTGGCGGCGATCGTGGTGCTGCTGGCGGTGGTCCTGAGGCTCGCCAGATTCTCCTGCGTGACGCTGAAGGACGGCATGTTCCAGGGCATGCCGAGCCCCTTCGGCGCGCTGACGGTCGTCTCGATCGTGCTGTTGGAGCTGCCCTTCATCCCCACGCTGCTCGCCATCATCGGCGTCGCGTGGCTGATGGTGAGCCGGGTCGAGTACCCGAAGCCGCGGGGTGTCCTCGCGGTGGCGATGCTCGCCTGGATCGTCGGCGCGATGGGGCTGCTGGCGGCCTGGGCGTTCGACGCCCCCGGCGGCCAGGTCCTCCTCGCCACCGGCTGTGCGCTCCAGGTGGTCATGGGCGCGGTCATCCCGCTCTTCGCGACCGCGCGGCGCGTGAACACGTTCCGCGACAACCGGCGCGAGGCGCGCGCGGCGCAGCTGCCGTAAGCGTCCGGCGTACGTACACGACTGAGGGCCCCGGGTTCGTCCCCGGGGCCCTCAGTCGTTTCTCCTGCTTACTACGGGGCTGTCAGCCGCCCACGGTGAAGCTCTTGGCGGCCTCCGAGACCTCCGCCTCCCGCACCACCTTTGTGCCGCCGGTCACCTTCTTGTCCGGCCGCAGGATGACGGTCTGGCGCGAGGAGGGCGCCTTCGGGTCACTGAAGTCGTGCGTGGTGCCGAAGCCCGAGTCGTACGCGTTGATGGTCAGCAGGGCCTTGCCGACGCCCTCACGGGTCAGATCCTTCGACGTACACGCCTTCTTCAGCGCCTCACCGAAGACCGAGACGGCCGTCCAGCCGGCCACCACGCCGTTGTCGAGCGCGTCCGAGGGGTACGCCGCCTTGTAGTCGGCGACGAGCTTCTTGGCGGCCGGTGTGCCGGTGCCGATCGGCTCGGTGGGGTTGGCGATGTAGTAGTTCTTCATGAGCGCCGGTCCGGCCTGGGTGGCGAGCAGCTGCGGCGAGAACGCCGAGTTGTTGCCGATGATCGGCACCTGGAGCTTGACCGCCGCCGCGACGCCGACGAACGAGGCCGCCTGGCGCGGTCCCGCGCTGATGACGACTCCCTTGACGCCGGCTTTCTTGAGGGCCGTGACCTGGGCCGTCATGTCGTTGTCGGTCGGCTTGATCTTCTGCTCGACGACGGTCAGCCCGGCCTTCTCGGCCGCGTACTGCGCCCCGGCCAGCGCGTTCTCGCCGTAGTCGCCCTCGAAGTAGACGTGGCCGATCTTGTCGCCCTTCTTCAGGCCCTTGTCCTTCGTCAGGAAGTCGATGGCGTTGATGGTCTCGACGTCGTACGTGTTGCCTATGACGCGGATGTACGGGCTGCCCAGCAGCGAGGCCGACCATGCCTGCGGGATGACCAGGCCCTTGTCCTGGCCTTCGACGCGCTGCTTGACGGCGGCGACGAAGGGCGAGCCGATGAACTGGGCGAAGCCGAGGACCTGCGGCGACAGCTCGGTGTAGCCGGAGACGGCCTTCTGCGGGTCGTAGCCGTGGTCGCGCACCACGAGTTCGACCTTCCGGCCGCAGATGCCGCCGTCGGCGTTGGTCTGCTTCGCGTACAGCTGCTGGGCCTGGGTGACGCTCTTGCCGAGCGATGCGTAGACGCCGGTCATGTCGGTCAGTACACCGAGCTTGATCGTCTTGTCCGTGACGCCCTGACCGGTCTTGACGCCGCCGGCCCCCGCCTTGTCGTCCTTGGTGTCCTTCGCCTTCGAGCTGCACCCGGCCGCGGTCAGCGCGAGCAGCGCCGCGAGCGTGGCGGCGGTGGTCCTGGTGATCTGATGGGGCGTAGTCATCGTTACTTCCCTGAGGTTGTTGTCTTGCGCCGGAAGACTGGCCGCACCAGGCCGCCCGGCAGGAAGAGCACCACCGCGACAATGGCGGCGCCGTAGAGGTACCGGGACGCCTCGCCCGGAGCGACCCCGCCCGTACCGGGGGCGGAGACGAGGGGCAGGGCGTCGCTGTACCGGGTGAGGAGCTGCGGCAGCAGGGAGACGAAGACGGCTCCCACCACCGCTCCCGCGACCGAGCCGAGACCGCCGATGACGATCATGGCGAGGTATTCGAGGGAGAGGATCATGCCGAAGTACTCCGGCACGGTCCGCTGGAAGACCAGCGCGAGCAGCACGCCCGCGAGGCCCGCGTACATGGAGGACAGGACGAACACCGCGGCCCGGTAGCGGGCGACGGGCACCCCGATGACCCCCGCGGCGATGCGGTGGTCGCGGATGGCGTTCATGGCCCGTCCGGGGCGCCCGCGCAGCACGCCGCGGGCGAAGAGCGCGCAGCCGGCCAGGGCGAGCAGGGCGACGTACCAGAGCTTCTCGGCGGATCCGAAGGGCACGGCGGCCACCAGCAGCTCGCTCTCGTCGAAGGTGATTCCGAAGAGGCTGAGCGGGGGGACGTCGCGGCCGTTGAAGCCGCCGGTCAGGTCGTGCGCGTTGAAGAGCACGTGCTGGCCGATGAAGATCAGCGCGAGGGTGGCGATGCCGAGGTACGCCCCTTGGAGGCGTCCGGCGATGGGGCTGAAGAGGCCGCCCGCAGCCCCGGCCAGAGCCACCGCGAGCACGGCCGCCAGCCAGCTGGGCAGGTTGAGACCGGTCAGGGCCCCTGTGCCGTCCCCGGCGAAGACGCAGTAGCCGTACGCCCCGACGGCGAGGAAGAAGGCGTGGCCCATGGAGAGCTGGCCGGTGGCGCCGGTGAGGAGATTGAGGCCGATGGCGCCGATGGCGGCGGCCATCGCGAAGAGCCCGGCCTGGAGCCAGAAGCGCTCCAGGTAGAAGGGCAGCGCGAGGAGCAGGAGCGCTCCGGCGGTCCACAGCACCAGGCGGCGGGTCCGCTTGTTCGCTTCAGACACGGGCCAGCTCCTTCGTGCCGAAGAGGCCGGCCGGGCGTACCAGCAGGACGGCGACCATCACGAGGTACGGAGCCAGGTCGCCGATGCCACGGCCGAGGAAGGTCAGATCGCTCTGGTAGCCGGTCGCCAGTGACTCGGTGATGCCGACGAGGAGGCCGCCGACGAGGGCCCCGGTCGTGGAGTCGAGACCGCCGAGGATCGCGGCGGGGAAGGCCTTCAGCGCGGCGAGGGAAGTGGAGCGTTCGAGTCCGGGCGTCGGGAAGACGGTCAGGAAGAGCGCGGCGACGGCGGCGAGTCCGCCCGCCACGGCCCAGGCGCCGAGGGAGACCCTGCCCAGGCGTACGCCCATCAGCGCGGCGGTCTCGGAGTTCTCGGCGGCGGCGCGCATCGCCACGCCCCAGGAGGTGAAGCGGAAGGAGAGCAGGAAGACGGTGATGAGCAGGCCCGCGGCGACGAACGCGGCGATGCGGGTGTGCGCGACGCTCACGCCCCCGAAGGTCAGCACCGAGTCGCCCCAGGGATCGCCGAGGGCGAGCACATCGGTGCCGATGCGCCGGGTCAGTTCGGTGGTGAGGAGGATGTCGACGCCGATGGTGACAATGGCCAGGACGCTGTGGTTGGAGCCCCGGTAGCGGCGCATCACCAGGAACTCGACCCCGGCGCCGACGGCGGCGGCGCCGCCGATCCCGGCGAGCAGGGCGAGCCAGAAGCCGATGTCGTCGTGCAGGACGGCGGTGACGTAGCCGCCGGCGAGCAGCAGCGAGGCGTGGGCGAAGTTGACGACCTCGGTGGCACGGAAGATCACCACGAAGCCGAGGGCGATCAGGGCGTAGACGGAACCGATCGATATCCCGTTGAGGAGAAGCTCGGCGAAGGTGGTCATGAGGTGGCCTCCTCTCCCAGGTAGGCGCGGACGACGGCGGGGTCGGACTGGACGGACGCGGGTGTCCCGTCGGCGATCAGCCGCCCGAAGTCGAGGACGGTCACGGAGTCGGCGAGCCGCATCACCACCCCCATGTCGTGCTCGACCAGCACGATGGAGATGCCGAGGCTGTCCCGTACGCCCGCGACGATGGAGGCGGTGACGCGTCGTTCGTCGGCGGTCATGCCGGCGACCGGCTCGTCGAGGAGCAGCAGCCTGGGCTCCATGCACAGGGCACGGGCCAGCTCGGCGAGCTTCTGCTGCCCGTACGGCAAGGTGCCGGCGGGGCGGCTGAGCTGATCTTCGAGTCCCACGAACGCGGCGATCTCCCGGACGCGTTCACGGTGCCGCGCCTCCTCCCGTACGGCGGAAGGCAGCCTCAGCCCCGCCGCGACGAAGCCGGTACGGGTGAGCCGGTGGCGGCCGAGCATCAGGCTGTCCTCGACGGTGGCGCCGGGCGGCAGGGCGAGGTTCTGGAAGATCCTGGCGATGCCGAGATCCGCGATGCGGTGGGGCGCGAGACCGGTCAGCTCGTCGTCTCCGAAGCGGACGCTGCCCGAGGTCGCCCGGTACACGCCCGAAAGGACGTTGAAGCAGGTCGACTTGCCGGCGCCGTTGGGACCGATGAGGGCGTGGACGGTTCCGGGCCGTACGGTGAAACTGACCGCGTCCAGAGCGGTGAGGCCCGCGAACCGCACCGTCAAGTCCTTTACTTCCAGGGTCGCTTCGGTGCTCATCGCCCCTCCCAGACGCTGAGGGTGCGGTGGGCCGCGACGGCCTCGGAGGCGTCGGCCGCGGCCTCCTCGTCGACGACGCCCAGGTAGCGGCGGCGTACCTCGTCGGACGCGGCAAGCTCATCGGCGGGCCCGGAGAGTACGACTTCGCCGACGTCGAGGACGTACGCGTGTGAGGCGAGGCGCAGCGCGATGGCCGCGTTCTGTTCGACGAGGAGTACGGCCGTGCCCTGTCCGTTGATCTCGGTGATCGTCTCGGCGATCCGCCGGGCCATCAGCGGGGCGAGCCCGAGTGAGGGCTCGTCGAGCAGGACCAGTTTCGGTCCGGCCATCAGGGCTCTGGCGACCGCGAGCATCTGCTGTTCGCCGCCGGAGAGGAGTCCGGCGCGCTGCCCGGCGCGTTCGGCCAGTACCGGGAACAGCTCATGGACCCGTCGCAGTGCGGCGGCCCGGGCGGCGCGGTTGCCGGTGGAGCCGAGTGCGCCGGCGCGCAGATTGTCGGCGACCGTCATCCGCGCGAACACCTGGCGCCCTTCCGGCACCTGGCACAGCCCGGCGGCCACCACCCGGTCCGGTGAGAGTCCGGTCAGCGGCCGGCCGCCGAAGGCGACGGTGCCTGCGGTGACCGCTCCGCCGTGAAACGACAGCGTGCGGGAAATGGCGCGCAGGAGCGTGGACTTGCCCGCTCCGTTGCTGCCCAGTACGGCGACCACGGCCCCCTCGGGCAGCGTCAGCGACACGTGTCGCAGTGCCCTCACGGGTCCGTATCCCGCCGACAGATCCCGTATTTCCAATGCGGCGCCAGCCATGGCACCCCTTCCTCGGGCCGTTCGGTGGCGCTCACCTCAGCACCGGCGGGGCCCGCCCGTCCACGGTTGGCGGCGTAACCGCTGCCGGTGACCAGCCGCGCGTACGGCCGGTTGTGCACGCGCACAACACCGCGTGTCAGGGGGCTGTCGGACAGGCCCCGGTCGTGACACGCTCCGGCCCATGAGTGGCCGCAGAGCACGGACGGGACACGACTGGGCGGTACTGACCGAGGCGGGTACGGCGCTGCTGGAACGGCTGCCGGAGCTGGTGGACCAGCACTTGCGCGAACTGCACGCGCACTCGCCGCTGTACGCGCAGGTGCTGTCCCAGGACCAGCACTGGCAGGAGACCGAGCAGGCGATGCGGATCGGCATCGAGGCGATCTCGGCCCCGAAGTCGCAGCCGCGCCGCGACCTGGAGTACGCGGAGTGGACGGGCCGGCGCCGGGCGCAGCAGGGCTTCCCGCTGGAGCTGCTGGTGCACTCCTACCGGCAGGCGGGGTATCTGATCTGGGACGCGCTGCTGGAGGGCGCGGCGGGGGCGGAGGGGGAGGATCCGGGGAGGCTCGCGGTGCTGATGCGGGCGGCGACGACGGTGTTCGCGGCGGTGGACGCGGAGACGGCGACCGCGTCGGAGGCGTACCGGGCGACCGAGGCCGAGCTGCGCCACCGTACGGACGAACGGCTCCAGGCGCTGCTCGACGCGCTGCTGGAGGGCAAGGAGTCTCCTCCTGGCCTGGCGGCCCGCGCGGCGGCCGGTCTCGACCTGCCGGAGCACGGGCGGTACGCGGTGGTGGTGCTGCGGCTGGAGCGGCGGGACGGGCGCGAGCCCTTTCACCGGCGTATTCAGGGCGCCGGGATGCGGTTCATCTGGCGGATGCGTACGGACTGCGAGGTGGGGGTCGTCTCGCTCGGCGGGGAGACGACGCTGGCCGACCTGTCGGAGCTGCTTGCCGCGCGCTGTCCGGGGCCGGGTGGCATCAGTCCGGTGGTGGACGGCCTCGCCGGCCTGGGCGGCGCCCGGCGGCTGGCGGACCTGGCGCTGCGGACGTGCGCGCCGGACGCCACCGGGATCGTACGGCTGGACGAGCGGATGCCGACGGCGCTGGTGGTGAGCCAGCCGGAGCTGGCGGGGCGGCTGGTGGCGGACGTGTTCGGCGCCGTGCTGGAGCTGGACCCGGCGGACCGGGTGGTGCTGCTGGAGACGCTGGACGCGTGGCTGTCTTGCGAGGGGTCGGCGGGGCGGGCGGCCGGTCGGCTGTACTGCCACCGGAATACGGTGTTCAACCGGCTGCGGCGGCTGGAGCAGTTGACGTCCCGCTCGCTGTCCCGGCCGCGGGATCTGATCGAGATGACGCTGGCGCTGGACGCGTTTCGGTTGTCCGGGGCGTGAGGTGCGGGTGGGGTGGTGCGGGTTGCCTGCGGCGCTGTTCCCCTATCCGCGCCTTCCCGAACTGTGGGGCAAGCCCCCAGCCCCCAGACAACACGGACGCCCCCGGACGCCCTCCGGGCGCGTCCTCAAACGCCGGACGGGCTGGATTTGCCGCGCAGCGGCAACTCTCAGCCCCTCCGGCGTTTGAGGAGCGGGGTCTGGGGCGGAGCCCCAGTTTCGGGAAGGGGCGGGGTGGGGAACAGCCCCGCAGGGCCGGCCGCCCACCCCACGGCGCACCGTCAGGTCAGGAAGTCGCGGGCGATGTTCTCCGCCACCCGTTCCAGCAGCGGGCCCGCCTCCGCCATCGAGCGGACCGGATCCGGCTCCAGGTCGGCCAGGGCGTACGCGCGGCGGATGCCGGCACCGCCGAGTACCTCCGGGGGCAGGGCCAGGCGGCCGCAGACCGCGATGACCTCGACGTTCTTCGCGCGCGCCGCCGCCGCCACACCCGCCGGCGCCTTCCCGTGCAGGGTCTGCGCGTCGAGCGAGCCCTCACCGGTGATGACCAGGGTCGCCCGGGACAGCGCGTCGGCGAAGCCCAGCACGTCCAGCATGACCTCGATGCCGGGGCGGAAGCTCGCCCCGAGCGCGATCAGCGCGCCGTAGCCGATGCCGCCCGCCGCACCCGCGCCGGGCGAGTCCGCGTGCTCCGCGCCCAGTACGGACGCGTAGTGCGCCAGGGCCGCGTCGAGCGTGGCCACGTCCTCCTCGGTGGCGCCCTTCTGGGGGCCGTACACCGCCGCAGCGCCCTTCGGCCCCGTCAGCGGGTTGTCGACGTCGCTGGCGAGGACCAGGTCCACGTCGGCCAGACGCGGGTCCAGGCCCGACAGGTCGGCGGTGGCCAGGTCCCGCAGACCCCCGCCGCCGGGCCCGACCGGCTCGCCCGCCGCGTCCAGGAAGCGCGCGCCGAGCGCGGCCAGCATGCCCGCGCCGCCGTCGGTGGAGGCGCTGCCGCCGACGCCGAAGACGATCGTGCGCGCGCCCGCGTCGAGCGCGGCCCGCAGCAGTTCGCCGGAGCCGTACGTCGTCGCGGTGAGCGGCGCGAATGCGCCCTCGGGGAGGTGCTGGAGGCCCGAGGCCTCCGCCATTTCGACCACGGCGGTGCCGTCGCGCAGCGCGAACGCCGCCGTGAGCTGCTCGCCGAGCGGTCCGGTGACCCGTACCTCCCGGCGTTCGAACCCGGCCGCCACCGCCGCGGCCACCGTGCCGTCGCCGCCGTCGGCGACGGGCAGAGCCTCGACGACAACGTCGGGGACGACCCGCCGCAGCCCGGCCGTCACCCGCTCCGCGACCTGCACGGCCGTGAGCGAGCCCTTGAACTTGTCCGCCGCGACGAGCACGCGGGCGGTCTCAGTTACTGCTCCGTCCGTCACCTTGCTATCCCTTGCTTTCGAACAGGCAGTCGCGCCGCCCCGACCATATCCGCAGATAGGGCCCCCTGCCCATGGGCGTCCAGCGCGGCGCGACGCCCCGGACGGCGCGCCAACCCGATTTGTCATCTTTTAGCACCCATAGTGGGTCGTCATGGGTACCGACATGATCCAACAACGTCGCACCAGCGGGCCGAACCCGCCCGCCGCGGCGGCGGCTCCGGCCACCAGGGCGACCGCCGCATACCAGTGAAAAGCACATAAACTCCCCATGCTCGACCATCGGAAGTGGGTAGATCCGACCCATGACTCCACACAGCACGCACACGGCCGACCGGATTCTCGGCGGCTGGCTGGGCAGAATCGCCGGCAACATGCTAGGCAAGCCCGTGGAGCGCGGCGACTACTGGACGCGGGCCCGCATCGATCGCTATCTGCGGCTGACCGGTGCCCTGCCCCTCACCGACTACCTGCCCGAGCCCCCGCCCGGAATACCCGGCTTCGAACTGCGCCCCGAATGGCCGCATTGCGTACGCGGCAGGATCAGCGGCAGTTGCCGGGACGACGACGTCGACTACGCGATCCTCGGTCTGCACCTGCTGGAGACCCACGGCTTCGCCTTCACCACCGAGGAGGTCGGCGAACTGTGGCTCCTGCGCCTGCCGTACCTGCAGACCTTCACCGCCGAGCGGGCGACGTACCGCAATCTCGCGAACGGCCTCAAGCCGCCGCTGACCGCCACCTACGAGAACCCCTACCAGGAGTGGATCGGCGCCCTCATCCGCGCCGACATCTTCGGCTGGACCAACCCCGGCGCCCCGCGACGGGCAGCCGCGCTGGCCCGTCGCGACGCCGTGCTGTCGCACACCGGCAATGGTGTGTACGGCGCGATGTGGGCGGCCGCGCTGATCGCCGCCGCGTTCACCGCGCCCGGGCCGCGGGCCGCGCTGGAGGTGGCGCTGGAGCGCGTACCCGCGAGCAGCCGCCTCGCCCGTACGGTCCGCCACACGCTCGCCCTGCACGCGGCCGGAGCTGCCTGGGAGGACACGCTCACCGCGATGGAGGAGGAGACGGGCCGGCTCGGCTGGATCCACGCCGTCCCGAACGCCGCCGTCATCACGGCCGGACTGCTGTACGGCGACGGCGACTTCACCCGGACCATCGCACTCACCGTGCGCGGCGGCCTGGACACCGACTCCAACGGCGCGACGGCGGGCTCGGTGGCCGGGGTGCTGTACGGGGCGGGCGGGATCGGGCCGCAGTGGACGGGGCCGCTGGAGGACACGGTGCGCAGTGCGGTGTTCGGCTTCGACGGCGTACGGATCACCGAACTCGCCCACCGCACGGCGCGGCTCGCGCTCGGCTGAATCAAGCCTGTCCGCCAACCTCCGTGACGCCTACGGTCTGTTGACTCGGTGCCTTCACCCGGTGTTGCACCGGAATGCACCGAGCGGACCACAGCGCGTTCTAACGTGCCCGGCATCCCCCACTCCTTCGCTCCTTCGCTCCACTCCCGTTCCGCTTCGTACCTCGACGAAATCTGGAGAGCCCATGCGACGCACCTTCGCCGGCGGAGTCCTGACCGTCCTTGCTGCTGGGGCGCTTGCGGCCCAGGGCACCATCACCGCCGGAGCGGCGCAACCCGCCGCGGCGACCAAGGCAAGACACCTTCCCGCCGAGATAAAGGGCGGCGCGTGGAGGGCCGGGCATGTGCAGGGCGTGGCGGTGGACCGCCACAAGGGATTCATGTACTTCTCCTTCACCAACCTCCTCGTCAAGACTGATTTGCGCGGCAATCCGGTCGGTTCCGTATCCGGATTCACCGGGCATCTGGGCGACCTGGACCTCAACGCGAAGGACGGACGGGTCTACGGCTCGCTGGAGTACAAGGCGGCGAAGGCGTTCTACATCGCGATTGTGGATGTGGACCGGATCGACCGCATGGGCATGGACGCGCGGACCAGCGACGTCGTGTCGACGGTCCACCTCCAGGAGGTCGTGGACGACTACACGGCCGACATGAACGGCGACGGGAAGTTCGACGGCGACACCGCGAACACCCCCGACCACCGGTACGGCTGCAGCGGGATCGACGGAGTGGCCTTCGGCCCCGAACTCGACCGCAGCGGCCGCGCCTGGCACGGCAGGGAGGTCCTGACGGTCGCTTACGGCATCTACTCCAACGTCAAGCGGCAGGACAACGACCACCAGGTCCTGCTCCAGTACGACGTGCGCAAGTGGCAGAAGTACGAGCGCCCCCTGCCGGAGAGCGCGCCGCACACCAGCGGTCCGGACGACGTCGACGGGAAGTACTTCGTCCGCACCGGCAACACGCGGTACGGCGTGCAGAATCTGGAGTACGACGAGTACACGGGCAACTGGCTGATGGCCGTCTACAAGGGCGCGAAGCCGCAGTTCCCCAACTACTCGCTCTTCATCGCCGACGGTTCGAAGCGGCCGGTCACCGGGCCGGTCACGGGCCAGCCGAAGCCGGAGCGGGGGGAGCTGCTGCCGTTGCTGCGGGCGGGGCTGCACCATGAGGCGTCGGGGACGTACGGGTGGGAGTCCGGCGGGCAGTACGGTCTGATCTCGCACGGCGACGGTCGCTACTACCTGGTTGAGGCGGGCACGGTGGTCGAGGACGGCGTAACGAAGCAGACCGCGCGGGCGGTCCTGCACCGCTGGACGGGACAGCCCCCGACCCCGTTCACCCCGGTGGCCGACTAGCCGGCCGTCAGTAAAATCCAGCCCGTCCGGCGTTTGAGGACACGCCCGCCTAGAACAGCTGGCCACCCGCCTCGAACACCAGCAGCCTCCGCTTCCGGTCCAAGCCACCGCCGTACCCGGTAAGGCTGCCCGCAGCGCCAATGACCCGGTGGCACGGCACGACAATCCCCACCGGGTTCTTGCCATTCGCGAGGCCGACCGCCCGGGACGCCGCCGGATTGCCGAGCCGCTCGGCCAGCTCGCCGTACGTCCACGTCTCGCCGTACGGGATCCGCCGGAGCTGCGCCCAGACGCTCCGCTGGAACGGCGTGCCGTCCAGGTGCAACTCCAGGTCGAACTCCTTCAGCTCCCCCGCGAAATACGCGTGGAGCTGACGGACGGCCTCGCTCAGAATCCCGGACGTCCGTTCACCGAAGGACTCCTCCGGCGGCCGGTGGCGCTGGTCCGTCATGTACAGGCCCGACAGCCTGCCGTCCGTCGCGACCAGCGTCAGCGGACCGTACGGACTGTCGACAACACTGTGCTGCTTCATGGTCACGTCCTCAAACCGGGAGGTTGTTGATCGGGTGGTCGTCGGTGGCCCACAGGTACTGGACGGCGTACGCCCGCCAGGGCCGCCAGGCCGCCGCCCGCGCCGTGAACGCCGCCGGGGTGGACGGCAGCCCCAGTTCCCGCGCCGCCCGCCGGATCCCCAGGTCGGTCGGCAGGAACGCGTCCGGGTCGCCGAGCGCGCGCATCGCGATCACCTCGACCGTCCAGGGCCCGAAGCCGGGGAGTGCCATCAGCTGGGCGCGGGCCCGCTCCCAGTCGCTGTCGACGCCGAGCTTCAGGCTGCCGTCGGCGAGCGAGGAGACCAGCGTCGTCAAAGTGGCGCGGCGACTGCGCGGCAGGGCAAGCGATTCGGGGTCGAGCGCGGCCAGGCCGGCCGGGTCCGGGAAGAGGTGGGTGAGCCCGCCGGCCGGATCGTCGACCGGCGTGCCGTGGGCGGTGACCAGGCTGGCCGCGTGCGTACGGGCGGCGGCCGTCGAGACCTGCTGGCCGAGCACCGCACGTACCGCGAACTCCGCCGTATCCGTCGTACGCGGCACCCGGCGCCCCGGAGCCTTGTCGACGAGCGGGGCGAGCAGCGGGTCGGTGCGCAGCTGGTCGTCGACCGCGACCGGGTCGGCGTCGAGGTCGAGCAGCCGGCGGCAACGGCTGATGGCGATGGTCAGATCGCGCAGGTCGGTCAAGGACAGCAGGCAGCCGATGTGGTCGGGCTGCGGGGTGAGCGTCGCGATGCCGTGGCCGTACGGCAGGGACAGCGTGCGGCGGTAGGCGCCGTCGCGCCATTCCTCGACGCCGGGCACCGCGGTAGCGGCGAGGTGGCCGAAGAGGTTGGTGGGGTTGAGCGGGGCGCGGAACGGCAGCCTCAGGGAGATGGCGCCGGGGGTCTGCGGCGCCTTCTTGCCGCGGCTGCGCAGTTCACTGGGCGACAGCGCGAAGACTTCACGCACCGTGTCGTTGAACGTACGTACCGACGAGAATCCGGCGGCGAAAGCCACGTCCGCCATGGCCAGCGGGGTCGTCTCGATCAGCAGGCGGGCGGTCTGGGCGCGCTGGGCGCGGGCGAGGGCGAGCGGTCCCGCGCCCAGCTCCGCCAGCAGCTGGCGCTCGATCTGCCGGGTGCTGTATCCGAGGCGCGCCGCGAGTCCGGGCACGCCCTCGCGGTCGACGACGCCGTCGCTGATCAGGCGCATCGCGCGGGCGACGACGTCGGCGCGGGCGTTCCACTCCGGGGAGCCGGGGCTGGTGTCGGGCCGGCAGCGCTTGCAGGCCCGGAATCCGGCCAGCTGGCAGGCGGCCGCGCTGGGGTAGAAGGTCATGTTCTCGACCTTGGGCGGCACGACCGGGCAGCTGGGACGGCAGTAGATCCGGGTGGTCAGGACCGCGGTGAAGAACCAGCCGTCGAAGCGTGAGTCCTTGGACCGCACGGCACGTACGCAGCGCTCGGTGTCGGTGTGCATGGCTCAAGCATCGGGCACGGCGGCGCACCCGGGCTGGCGAGAATCCGACGTCAAGGTGCGGCGGCCAGAGCCGTTTCGAACGCCTTGTACGCCGTCTCGTCGAAGAGCACGAACCGCACGTCGGTGACCGAGCCGCCGGCCGCCTCCCGGACCGTACGGACGGCGATGCGCGCGCCGTCATCCATCGGCCACCGGAAAACGCCGGTGGAGATGGCGGGGAACGCGATGCTCTCCGCCCCAAGGTCCTGTGCCAACCGCAGCGACTCGCGGTAGCAGGACGCGAGGAGCTCGGACTGGTCCTGGTCGGGCTGCCACACCGGGCCGACCGTATGGATCACCCACTTGGCGTCCAGCCGTCCCGCTGTGGTCGCGACCGCCCGCCCTGTCGGCAGGCCCTTGCCGTACTGGGAGGCGCGCAGGCGGCGGCAGTCGGCCAGGATGGCGGGACCGCCCTTGCGGTGAATCGCGCCGTCGACGCCGCCGCCACCCAGCAGGGAGGAGTTGGCGGCGTTCACGATGGCGTCGACGTGCTGCTCGGTGATGTCACCGCGGACGAGGGTGATGGCTGTCATGGGGCCATCCTCTCCCGGCGCTTTCGGTCCGGTCAGGCCGCGCGCAGCCGCCGCCAGACCGCCTTCGCCGCGTTGTGTCCCGACATGCCGTGCACGCCTGGCCCCGGCGGAGTCGCGGACGAGCAGATGAAGACCGCCGGGTGGGGGGTCGCGTACGGGAAGAGAGAGACTTTCGGCCGCAGCAGCAGTTGAAGGCCCGACGCCGCGCCGCAGGCGATGTCGCCGCCGATGTAATTGGCGTTGCGGGCGGCCAGTTGCGGCGGTCCCGCGGTCGCCCTGGCGAGCACCCGGTCGCGGAAGCCGGGCGCGAAGCGTTCGATCTGCCGCTCGATGGCCTCCGTGAGGTCGCCGTCCCAGGCGTGCGGGACGTGCCCGTACGCCCAGAAGACGTGCTTGCCCTCGGGGGCGCGGGACGGGTCCACCAGGCTCGGCTGAGCGGTGATCAGGAACGGCGTCTCGGGGACCGTGCCGCCCGAGGCCTGCTTCAGCGCGGTGCCGATTTCGCCACTGGTCGGGCCGACTTGGACGGTGCCGGCGCGCCGGGCCTCCTCGGCCGTCCAGGGCACCGGCCCGTCCAGAGCGTAATCAATCTTGAACACGCTCGCGCCGTAGCGGTAGTTCTCGTACGCCCGGCCGAGACCGGCGATCCGCGCCAGCGCCGTGGGGGACGTGTCGAAGACGTACGCGCGGGCGGGCGGCAGGTCGTCCAGCCGCTTGACCTCGAACCCGGTGTGCACCACGCCGCCGAGGTCACGCAGATACGCCGCGAGGGCGTCCGAGATCGACTGCGATCCACCCCGCGGCATCGGCCAGCCGCCGGCATGCGCGGCAAGGGCGAAGACCA
This sequence comes from Streptomyces sp. ISL-96, assembly GCF_018614035.1. Lineage (GTDB taxonomy): Bacteria > Actinomycetota > Actinomycetes > Streptomycetales > Streptomycetaceae > Streptomyces. The sequence continues at coordinate 74,200 of NZ_JAGGPA010000002.1, read as the reverse complement.
GCCCGACGGCGCTCGTCGCGAGACCGCCGAGGGGGGCGATGACATGCGCGACGAGTCCGGCGAACAACGCCCGCGCCTTCTCGTCCCGGAACCGGCGCATCAGCCACGTGCTGGGCGGCAGCCCGTCTATGCCGAACCGGGCCAGGGTGAGCGGGTCGCGGGGCAGCGCTGTGCAGGGCAGCGACATGAAGTCCCGTGCCAGGGTGTCCCACTTCGCCACGTAGGGCGCGACGAGCCGCCGGTACGTCCCGGCATCCCGCGCGCCGAACGAGGCGGCGGTCTCGGCGACCGACCGGGACAGCACAGCGGCGGTGCCGTCGTCCCAGGGGTGGGCCATGGGCAGCTCGGCGTGCAGCCACTCCAGCCCGTACCGGGCCAGCGGCATGGCCTTGAAGGCCGGCGACCCGACACCCAGCGGGTGCACGGCGGAACAGGGGTCGTGCCGGAACCCGGGCAGCGTGAGCTCCTCGGTCCTGGCGCCGCCCCCCACGGTGTCCAGGGCCTCGAACACCTCCACCGAGAAGCCCCTGCGGGCAAGTTCGACAGCGGCGGTCAGTCCGTTGGGCCCCGCCCCTACGACGACTGCATCGAGCATCGACGGCACCTTCGGACTCCTTCGTCAGCCGATGGCCAGGAGCACCAGGATATTCCTGGCCCCGGTGGCGCGGACGGCGGGAGGGTGGTGGGGCGGTGGGTTGGCCTGATGTACGCGCCGACGCCGTTACGCCGCCCACGCCGCTGTGCCGCCCCGCCGTTACACCGCCCCGCCACTCAGGAGCCCCACTACCCTCGCGACCGTGCCCGCGTCCCGTGCGGCCGTGAACGGCAGGGCGTTTCCCCCCGTCAGCCGGAACCGCTCCCCCGCGACGGTCGCGTGCGCCCCGCCCGCCTCCTCCACCAGCAGCAGCCCGGCCGCGTGATCCCAGGCCAGCTCCCACGAGAACGCCACCGCGTCCAGGTCGCCCCTGGCCACCGCCAGATACTCAAGCCCGGCCGATCCGCAGGGGCGGGCGTCGACGCCCTTCACATTCAGCCCGAGCAGCGCCGCCTTCTGCCGCTCCGACGTGAAGTCCGGATGGGACGTGGCGACGTGCAGCGTGGCGCCCATCCCCGGGATCCCCGCCCGCAGCACCTCACCGTTCAGCCGGGCCCCGCCGCCCCGCACCGCCACGGCCATCTCGTCGAGCGCGGGCGCGTACGTCCACGAGGCGAGCACTTCGCCCCGGTGCGCGAGGGCGACCAGCGTGCAGAAGCCCGGCTCGCCGCGCACGAACTGCCGGGTCCCGTCCACCGGGTCCACGATCCACACCGGCGCGTCGCCGCTCAGCGCCTCGTACACCGCCGGATCCTCGTGGACCGCTTCCTCCCCCACGACCACGGATCCCGGCAGCAGCCGGGTCAGGGACGCGGTGAGGTGCTCCTCGGCCTGCCGGTCGGCGATGGTGACCAGGTCGTGCGGCCCGGTCTTCTCGACGATCTCGTGCGCGGCGAGCTGCCGGTACCGCGGCACGATCTCGGCCGCGGCCGCCTTGCGCACGGCCTCTTCGACGTCGGACAACTTGTCATCGATCATGCGTCCAGCAAAGCACGCCCCGCTGACAATGCCGACAACTCGCAGTGCCGTCAGCGCCCGACCGCGTAACCCTGCATTCCTCTCGGGTTCGCCGCGGCGGACAGCACTCCGGTCTCCGGATCACGCGCGACCGCGCACAGCCGCCCCTCCGACCAGGGCCCGCCGACCGTCACATCGTGGCCACGGCGCCGCAGCTCCTCGACGACACCCGCGTCCATGCGCGACTCGACGGTTACGCTCCCCGGCCGCATCCCGCGCGGATAGAAGGATCCGGGGAAGGAGTCGGTGTGCCAGTTGGGGGCGTCGATGGCCCCCTGGAGATCGAATCCGCCCCGCGACGCCGAGGAGCCTGCGAGCGCGACGGTGAGGAAGAAGTGCAGCTGCCACTGATCCTGCTGGTCGCCACCGGGCGTACCGAAGGCCAGCACGCCCTCCCCGTCCCGCAGCGCCAGCGAGGGCGTCAGGGTGGTGCGGGGCCGCCGGCCCGGCGTGAGCGTATTCGGCAGCCCCTCGTCCAGCCAGGCCATCTGGAGCCGTGTGCCGAGGGGGAAGCCGAGCTCGGGAACCACCGGGTTGGACTGGAGCCAGCCGCCGCTGGGCGTGGCCGCCACCATGTTGCCCCAGCGGTCGACGACGTCCAGGTGGCAGGTGTCCCCGCGGGTGGAGCCGTCCTTGGCGACGGTCGGCTCACCGGCACCGGCGGCGGCCGCGGCATCCAGGGCGTCCACGGCGTCGAATCCCCGCTCCCCCGCGGCGACGGCCCGCGCGTGCGCGCTCAGCACGGGCGTACGCCCACCGGGACTGCCGGGCCGCAGCTCCGGCGACGCCCTGTCCCCCACCAGAGCGCGCCGCTCAGCGTTGTACGACGCCGAGAGCAGCGCGTCGACCGGCACCTCGGCGGCGTCGCCGTACCAGGCCTCCCGGTCGGCCATCGCCAGCTTGCACCCTTCGATCAGCAGGTGAACGTACGCGGCGGAGCCGTGGGCCGGCAGCTCCGGCGGCAGCAGCGCGAGCTGCTGGAGGAAGGCGGGCCCCTGGCTCCAGCCGCCCGCCTTGCACAGCGTCCGGCCGTTCCAGTCGTACGTCGCGGGCTCCTCGTACGTCGCGGACCAGCCGGCCAGGTCGGCGGCGGTCAGCGTCCCGGTGTGCCGAACGCCGCTGGTGTCCGTGGTCGGGCGCGTGGCCTGCCGTACGAGCGCCTCGGCGATGAACCCCTCGCGCCACACCGCCCGCGCCGCGTCGATCTGCCTCACCCGGTCCTCGCCGCCCGCCGCCTCGGCCTCGGTGACCACGCGGCGCCAGGTCGCGGCAAGAGCGGGGTTACGGAACAGCTCGCCCGGAGCGGGCGCCCTGCCGCCCGGCAGGTACACCTCGGCGGACGAGGTCCACTCCTCCTCGAACAGGGCGCGTACGCTCTCCACGGTCTCGCCGACCCGCTCGACGGGCGGGTGCCCGTCCTCGGCGTACCCGATGGCGTACCGCAGCACCTCGTGGAGCGACTTGGTGCCGTAGTCCCGCAGCAGAAGCATCCACGCGTCGAACGCCCCCGGCACGGCGGCGGCCAGCGGCCCGGTCCCGGGGACGAGGCCGAGCCCGAGCGCCCGGTAGTGACCGGCACTCGCGCCCGCGGGCGCGGGCCCCTGCCCGCAGAGCACCCGTACCTGGCCACCCGCCGACGCCAGAAGGACCGGCACCTCACCGGCGGGCCCGTTCAGGTGCGGCTCGACGACGTGCAGGACGAAGCCGGCGGCGACGGCGGCGTCGAAGGCGTTGCCGCCGTCCTCCAGTACGGCCATGGCCGACTGGGAGGCGAGCCAGTGGGTGGAGGACACCATGCCGAAGGTGCCCTGGAGAGTCGGCCGGGTGGTGAACATGTGGTGCGGCTCCTCTCAAGCCTGTGCCCCCTTGGGGGTCACCAGCCCCGACTCGTAGGCGAAGACGACAAGCTGGGCGCGGTCGCGGGCCCCCAGCTTGATCATCGCGCGGCTGACGTGGGTCTTGGCGGTGAAGGGGCTGATCACCATGTGCTCTGCGATCTCTTCGTTCGTCAGGCCGTGCGCGACCAGCGCCGCGACCTGGCATTCGCGCTTGGTGAGCGTCTCGAAGCCGGGAGCGGTGCGGCGGTCCGGTGGGCGGGCGACGAACTCGGTGATGAGGCGGCGGGTCACGGACGGCGAGAGCAGCGCGTCGCCACGGGCCGCGATCCGGATCGCCTGGAGCAGGTCGGCCGGTTCGGTGTCCTTGAGGAGGAACCCGGCGGCCCCTGCGCGCAGCGCGTCGAAGACGTACTCGTCCAGGCCGTAGTTGGTGAGGATGACGACGTGGACACCGGCCAGCGCCGGGTCGGCGGCGATGTGGCGGGTCGTCTCGATACCCGTCATCACCGGCATCTGTACGTCGACGAGTGCGACGTCGGGGACGTGCCGGCGGGCCAGTTCGAGGCCCTGACGGCCGTCGGCGGCCTCGGCGACGACCTCGATGTCGTCCTCGGCGGCCAGCAGGGCGCGGAATCCGGCCCGCATGAGGGCCTGGTCGTCGACGATCAGGACCCGGATGGCGTCCCCGCCGACCTCGCTCACACCACTCACACCACTCACACCACTCACCGTATCTCCAGGGGAAGTTCGGCGCGTACGGAGAAGCCGCCGCCGGGGCGCGGGGCCGCGTGCAGGGTGCCGCCGAGGGCGGTGACGCGCTCCCGCATGCCGGTCAGGCCGGTGCCGGGCAGCGCAGGCTGCCCTCCCGACGCCGCCGGGGCGGCCGAACCCTCGTCCTCGACGCGGATGGAGAAGTGGTCGGGGGCGTAGGCGAGTTCCACGGTGGTCTTCGCCCGGCCCGCGTGCCGGGCGACATTGGTGAGCGCCTCCTGGACGATGCGGTACGCCGCCCGGTCGACGTCGTCGGGCAGCGCGCGCTCGGGCCCGGTGACGGTCACCGACGCCGCGAGGCCGGCCGTACGGGCCCGCTCGACCAGCTCGCCGAGCCTGGCGAGGCCGCTGCCGGGCGCTACGACGTCCGTACGCAGCACCTCCAGCGTCGCCCGCAGCTCGCGCATCGCCTCCCCGCTCGCCTCCTGGATGGCGAGCAGCGCCTCCGGCACGTCCTCGCCCCGCTTGCGCGCGAGATGTACGGCAACTCCCGCCTGGAGCTTGACGATCGAGATGGAGTGGGTGAGCGAGTCGTGCAGCTCGCGGGCGATCCGCAGCCGCTCCTCCCCCGCCCTGCGCAGCGCCGCCTCTTCCTTGGTCCGTTCGGCCTCTGCCGCGCGCTGTTCGGTCTGGTGGAGGTACGCCTGCCAGTTCTTGTCGATGAGTCCCGTCACGCCGGCGCAGATGAACCAGCCGTGCAGCAGCAGCGTCCGCTCGATCCCGTCCCCCGACGGGCTCGCCAGGAAGAAGCCCACGAGGAAGACGACGCTCACCGCGATCGCCGCCGCCCGGTGCCCGGCCCTGATCACGGCGTGCACCCCTGCGATGACCGGGAAGGCCGCCGACGTCCCCGGATTCGCGTGTACGACGTAACCGAGCATGCAGGCGGCGGTGAAGACCAGCAACGGCACCGGGGCCAGGCGGTGCGCGGCGAGTGCCAGGGAGCCTGCGGTGATGAGGGCTACGTCGGCTGGAGCCGGTCGGGGACCGGACGTGGCGAAGGCGGCGATGAGGACCGCGCCGCCGATGACGGCAGCGAATGCCGAGTCGATGAGCCCGGTCCGCCAGCCTCGCTGATCCTGCTGGTCCTGCTGCTCCTGCCGCCCCCGCTGATCCGCGCGCATGAATCGCACCCTAGACCCGTACTTCGCAGGTCACCCGATCGTGAAGATCAACTGGTCACGACCGATCGCCGCTCAGTCCGGTCCGCAACGGCGATCGCAATGCCGGTCCGATCCGGTCGGGTTCGGACGCCGAAGAGCCGCTGCGGCGAACCTTTTCAGCGACCCGCGAAGTCCGGGCCTAGACGCCGCTTCCGTCCCGCACGTCCTCCCCGCAGAGGAGGTTGGGGCTACTTCCGGGGAAGTAGCCCGGCGGCGAGGCCGCATGCGGGGCGCAGTCGGCAATGCCTCCCGGCGTACGACGACGGGGACCCGGCCGGCGGGCGAGCATCGTCCCCATGACCGGACCTTTCCGCTTCACCTCACCCGCAGCGCCCGACTCCGCGACCGGAGTTGCCGCTGACGTCTACGCCCAGCTGGTCACCGATTTCGGTGTCCCCGGCGCATCGACCTTCGCCGTACTGTCCCCCTCCACCCCGCTGATGACCGGATTCTGGGCGCTGTTGCGCGAGTCCCTGCTGGCGGGGCAGGCGTCCCGTACGGACAAGGAGCTCGTGGCCACAGGAGTCTCGCTGGCCAACAACTGCCACTTCTGCATCAACGCGCACACCCTTCTGCTGTACGCGGGTGGCGACCACGCCCTCGCGGAGACGATCGGGCGCGGCGACACACCGGCCGATCCGGCGCACGCCCGGCTGCTTCAGTGGGGGAAGGCGATCGGCGCGGACGCGGAGCCGCCGCCGTTCCCGCCGGAGCAGGCCCCCGAGTACATCGGCACCGCCCTCACCTTCCACTTCATCAACCGGATCGCGTCCGCGCTGCTCTCCGACAACTCCCTGCCGAGCCACGAGCACAAGCTCCGCTTCCTCGGCACCACGGCCGGCCGACACCTCGCCGACACCATCAAGCGCGAGCTGCGCCCCGGCGACAGCCTGCCCCTGCTGGAGATGTCCGGGCCGGAGCCGGCCTGGGCCGCGCCCGGCTCGCCCATCGCGGTGGCGTACGGCGCGCTGCGCGAGGCGGCGCTGATGGGAGCGGGGCTGCTGACCGAGGACGACCAGGCGTACGTACGAAAGACGGTGTCCGACTGGGACGGCGTCACCCCTGTGCCGGTGACCGGTGACTGGCTGCCCGGCCGGGACGACCGCCCCGGCGCGCGGCTCGCCCTGCTGGCCGCGCTCGCCCCGAACGACATCACGGGGGACGACGTCACCGCGTGGCGGACGCCGCAGCACTCCGACCACTGTCTGGTGCATCTGGTGGCGTACGGCGCGATCATCGCCGTCGAGCGCGTCGAGGAGACCCTGTGAACACCGTCGCCCAAGCGTGGGACGGGCCGGTCGGCGCGCACTGGGCCGAGCACCAGGACCGCTACGACGCCATGGTGTCCGGCTTCAACGACGCCCTCTTCGCAGCCGCCGCGATCGGCGAGCACGATCGCGTCCTGGACATCGGCTGCGGCAGCGGCCAGACCACCCGGCTCGCCGCGCGCCTCGCCGCGCACGGCAGCGTCGTGGGCGTGGACATCTCGCGGCCGCTGATCGAGCGGGCGCGCGCCTCGACCGGCCATGCGCGGATCGTGTACGAACTGGGGGACGCCCAGAGTCATCCGTTCCCCCCGGCGGCCTACGACGTGGCGATCAGCCGGGGCGGGGTGATGTTCTTCGAGGACCACGCGGCGGCCTTCACCCACATCGGCCGCGCGTTGCGCCCCGGCGGGCGGCTCGCCTTCATCTGCCCGCAGCCGCCCGAACCGGACGGCGAGGAGGCCCGGACCCTGGGCTTGCTCGGCTCCCTGACCGGGCAACCGGAGCACAGCCAGGCCGAGTTGCGGCGGGCGATGGGCTCGCTGTCCGAGCCCGCTCGCGTCCATGAGGTCCTGGGGGAGGCGGGCTTCGGGAAGGTGACGGTGGCGCCGGTGGTGGGGTCGACGGTGTGGGGGCGGGACGCGGCCGACGCGGTGGACTTCCTGGTGAGCCGGGCGGGTACGGGGGGCTCGGTGTCCCCCCGTACCCGGGCCGCGATGGAGGACGCGCTCCGGCCTTACGAGACGGGGCGGGGGGTAGTGATGCGGGCCGGGGTGTGGGTGGTCGCCGCGGTACGCCCGTAGGGGTGCCTGCGGCGCTTTTCCCCACCCCGCCCCTTCCCGAACTGGGGCTCCGCCCCAGACCCCGCTCCTCAAACGCCGGAGGGGCTGGATTTTCCAGCCCGTCCGGCGTTTGAGGACACGCCCGAAGGGCGTCTGTGTTGACTGGGTAGGGGACAGCGCCGCAGGCAACCCGCACCGCCCGGCTACCCGGCGGGAACCGCCGGTTGCGGCGGGCGCGCCGTCGCCATCAGCGCCACGTACACCACCAGCGCCCCCACCAGCCCCACCGCCCAGCCATAATCGGCGAGCGGCTTGAGGAAGGGGATCACGCCGTCCTCCGGGAACGGGCCCTTCCCCGGAGCGGAGTGCGAGCCGCCCACAGCCAGAACGCCGCCCGTGGCGAACGCCGCAAGGGCCCGCCAGTTCCAGCCGTTCGCGTACCAGTAGCGGCCGCCGGGGCGGTAGAGATCGGCCAGGTCCAGGACAGTGCGGCGAATGATCCAGTAATCGGCGATCAGGATCCCCGCGACCGTACCCAGCAGCCCGCCCACCAGCCCGAGCCAGGTGAAGATGTACAGCTCGGGGGTGGCCGTGAGCTTCCACGGCATGATGACGACCCCCACGACACCCGTAATGAGCGCGCCCGTACGGAAGTTGATGAACTTCGGGGCAAGGTTGGCCAGGTCGTACGCCGGTGACACGACATTCGCCGCGATGTTGACCGAGATCGTCGCGATCAGCACGGTCACCAGCGCGAACAGCAGACCGAAGACGTTGTCCGTCTTGGCGGCCAGTGCCACCGGGTCCCAGATCGCCGCCCCGTAGACCGCCTGCGAGCCGGACGTGACGAAGACCGAGAGGAGGGCGAAGAGTGTCATCGTGGTCGGCAGGCCCAGCGACTGGCCCCAGATCTGCGCCCGTTGACCCGCGCCGAACCGCGTGAAGTCGGGGATGTTCAACGAAAGAGTGGACCAGAACGCGATCATTCCCATCAGCGACGGGAAGAAGACCTTCCAGAAGTCCTCGCCCCAGCCCAGCGACGACGGCTGGTCGAGCAATGGGCCCAGCCCGCCCGCCTTCCAGGTGATCCACCCGAGCAGGACCAGCGCGCCGACGATCACGAAGGGCGCCGCCCAGTTCTCGAAGCGCCGCAGGGCCTCCATCCCCCGGTAGATGATGGCGAGTTCGAGCACCCAGAAGAGGACGAAGCACAGCCACAGCGTCCACGGATGCCCGGCGATCCGGGACGCCTCCGCCCAGCCGCCGAAGATCTTTCCGAGCAGCACGAAGATTCCGGATCCGCCGATCCAGGTCTGGATGCCGAACCAGGCGCACGCGACCCCGGCCCGGATCAGTGCGGGCAGGTTGGCTCCGCGCAGGCCGAAGGAGGCGCGTGCGAGGACCGGGAAGGGGATGCCGTACTTCGGGCCCGCGTGGCCGGTCAGCAGCATCGGGAAGAGCACGATGACGTTGGCCAGGGCGATCGTGAAGACGGCCTGCTTCCAGTCCATGCCGAGCGTGACAAGTCCCGAAGCGAGCAGCCAGGAGGGGATGTTGTGGGCCATGCCGACCCACAGGGCCGCGAAGTTGTACGTCGTCCAGCGCCTGCGCTCCACCGGTACGGGGAGCAGGTCGTCGTTGACGAAGCGGCTGTCGGAGCCGGCCGCGCCGGGCGCGAGCTCGACGCGGCCCTCCGGGTCGGCTGCGGGGGATATCGGGGGTGGGGGATCGCTGGGGACAGTTGCGGTCATGGCGTCGGGACCCTTCCCTGGGTGGATCAGGAATTCAGTGCGGGGATGATCTCGGCGCCGTACGCGTCGATCGTCTCCTCACGCGCGTCGTGCATGGCGTAGACCGCGAACTGGTCGACGCCGAGACCGCGCAGCACCTTCAGCTTCTCGATGTGCGCCTCGGGCGGCCCCAGCAGGCAGAAGCGGTCGACGATCTCGTCGGGCACGAAGGCCGTGTCCGGGTTCCCGGCCCGCCCGTGGTGGCTGTAGTCGTAGCCCTGCCGCTGTTTGATGTACGCCGTCAGGGCCTCCGGCACCAGGCCGGAGTGTTCGCCGTACCGCTCGACAAGATCGGCGACGTGGTTGCCGACCATGCCGCCGAACCACCGGCACTGGTCCCGCGCGTGGGTGAGGTTGTCGCCGACGTACGCCGGGGCCGCGACGCAGATGGTGATGGACGCGGGGTCCCGTCCCGCGTCCGACGCTGCGGTGCGTACCGCCTTGATCATCCACTCCGTCAGGAACGGGTCCGCGAGCTGGAGGATGAAGCCGTCCGCCTTCTGCCCGGCCAGTTGCAGCGCTTTGGGCCCGTACGCCGCCATCCACACCGGCAGCTTGCCGTCCCGCACCCACGGCAGCCGCAGCCGCTGCCCGCCGACGTCCGCCTCCCGCCCCTCCGCGAGGTCGCGGATGACTCCGATCGCCTCGCCGAGCCGGGCCAGGGTGTTGGGTTTGCGGCCCGCGACGCGCATCGCGGAGTCGCCGCGGCCGATACCGCACACGGTTCGGTTGCCGTACATCTCATTCAGAGTGGCGAAGGTGGACGCGGTGACTTCCCAGGTGCGGGTGCCGGGGTTGGTCACCATCGGTCCGACGATCAGCCGCTCGGTGTGTTCGAGGATGCGGCTGTAGATGACGAAGGGTTCCTGCCACAGCACGGCGGAGTCGAAGGTCCAGCCGTAGCGGAAGCCGTTGCGCTCCGCGCGCCGCATCAGGCCGACGACCGCCGATGCGGGCGGGTCGGTCTGCAGGACGAGTCCGAAGTCCATGGGTGGACCTCCTAGTTCAGGTTCTGACACGTGGATCGGGGCGTGTAGAGGCCGTGTCCCGCCCGGCCGGTGAACTCACGGTTGTCGATGACGAGTTCGCCGCGCGAGAGCACCGTCTCCACCTGCCCGGTGACCCGCTTTCCTTCGTAGGCCGAGTAGTCGACGTTCATGTGGTGGGTGTCCGCCGAGATGGTCTGCTCGGCGTGCGGGTCGTAGATGACGAGGTCGGCGTCGGCGCCCGGCGCGATCGTCCCCTTCTTCGGGTAGAGGCCGAACATGCGGGCCGGGGACGCGCAGGCGATCTCGATCCAGCGGCGGCGCGAGATGTGCCCGTCGACGACGGCCTGGTGGAGGAGGTCCATGCGGTTCTCCACGCCGGGCAGCCCGTTGGGGATTTTCGAGAAGTCGCCCCGGCCCAGCTCTTTTTGCCCCGTGAAGCAGAAGGGGCAGTGGTCCGTCGAGACGACCTGGAGGTCGTTGGTCCGCAGGCCCCGCCAGAGCGCGGCCTGGTGCTCGCGCGGCCGCAGCGGCGTACTGCACACGTACTTCGCGCCCTCGAAGTCCGGCTCCGCGAGGTTGTCGGTGGACAGGAAGAGGTACTGGGGGCAGGTCTCGCCGAAGACGTTGAGCCCCTTGTCGCGGGCCGCGGCGATCTCCGCGACGGCCTCCTCCGCCGATACGTGCACGACGTACAGCGGGGCGTCCGCGACGCGTGCGAGCTGGATCGCGCGGTGGGTCGCCTCGGCTTCGAGGAGGACCTTGCGTACCTCTCCGTGGTAGCGCGGATCGGTGCGGCCGTCGGCCAGCGCCTGCTCGACGAGGACGTCGATGGCGATGCCGTTCTCGGCGTGCATCATGATCAGCCCGCCGTTGGCCGCCGACCGCTGCATCGCGCGCAGGATCTGCCCGTCGTCGCTGTAGAAGACGCCGGGGTACGCCATGAACAGCTTGAAGGAGGTGATCCCCTCCCCCACCAGCAGGTCCATCTCCTTGAGCGAGTGCTCGTTGACGTCGGAGAGGATCATGTGGAAGGCGTAGTCGATCGCGCATTTGCCGTCGGCCTTCGCGTACCAGGCGTCGAGCCCTTCCCGTACAGCGTGGCCGACGCTCTGCACGGCGAAGTCGATGATGGTCGTCGTGCCGCCCCAGGCGGCCGCCCGCGTCCCCGTCTCGAAGGTGTCGGAGGCGAAGGTGCCGCCGAAGGGCAGTTCCATGTGGGTGTGCGCGTCGACGCCGCCCGGGATGACGTACTTCCCGGTGGCGTCGATCGTACGGTCGGCGGTCCAGGCGCCGGCCGCGCTGCTGCCGTGCGTGGCGAGGGCGGCGATGCGCCCCTCCTCGATGAGGACGTCGGCGTGGATTTCGTCGGAGGCCGTGATGACGAGCCCTCCACGGACAACAGTACGGTTCACGATTCCTGCCCCTTTCCGAGAGCTTCCGAGAGGTCATTTCCGTGACGGGCTCGGAGCCGCCCCCTGCGGGAGGCGGCTCCGCGGCTCACTGCGCGTTCCTCAGCGCCTTCTCGAGGATGCGCGCTCCCTCCTCCGCCTCCGTGACGTTCAGCGTCAGGGGCGGTGCGATGCGCAGCACGGCGGTGTTGTGGCCGCCGCCCTTGCCGATCAGCAGGCCGCCCTCGCGCGCGGCTTCGAGTACGGCCGCCGCCGTCTGAGGTGCGGCCTCGTCGGTGCCGGGCTTGACCAGCTCGATGCCCGCCATCAGGCCCCGGCCCCGGACTTCGCGTACACACGGCACACCGGCGGTGATGGCGCGCAGCCGTTCCAGGAGCAGGCCGCCGACGCGGCGGGCGTTGTCCTGGAGGTGGTGATCCAGGAGGTAGTTCAGGTTGGCCAGGCCTGCCGCCATCGTGATGGGGCTGCCGCCGAACGTCGAGATGGAGTTGGCGTCGAGGCAGTTCATGACCTCGGCGCGGGCGACGACGCCGCCGATGGACATCCCGTTGCCGATGCCCTTGGCGAAGGTGAGGATGTCCGGCGGGCCGTTCTGGGCGTGGGCCTGCCAGCCCCAGAAGTGCTCGCCCGTACGCCCCCATCCGGTCTGTACCTCGTCGGTGATCCACAGGATGCCGTGCCGGTCGAGGACTTCGCGGAACGCGGCGTACAGCCCGTCGGGCGGGGAAGTGAACCCGCCCACTCCCTGCACGGGTTCGGCGATGAGCGCGGCGACCTGACCGCCCGTCTGGCCGAGGAGGTCTTCGAGGTCGGCGACGCACGCCTCGATGAACTGGGCGTCGGACAGGTGCGCGTAGGGGCCGCGGCTGCGGACGCCCCCGTGGACGTACAGCGTCTGGAGGGGCGACAGGCTGGTCGGGGACCAGTTGCGGTTGCCGGTGATGGACACGGCGGAGAAGGACCGGCCGTGGTAGCTGTTGCGCATCGCGAGGATCTGGTTGGAGCGGCGGTACGTCGTGGCGAGGAGCAGAGCCGTGTCGTTGGCCTCGGTGCCGGAGGTGGTGAAGAAGACCCGCGCCTCGGGGATGCCGGAGAGGGTGGCGACGCGCTCGGCGAGCTCGACCATGGGGCGGTTGAGGTAGAGCGTCGAGGAGTGGATCAGGCGGCCGGCCTGCTCGCTGACGGCCTTGGCGACCTCGGGGAGGGCGTGGGCGGTCATGGTGGTGAGGATGCCGCCGAAGAAGTCGAGGTAGCGCTTGCCGTCGGCGTCGTATACGTACCGGCCCTCGCCGTGGGTGATCTCGATCGGCTGCCGGTAGTAGAGGGAGAGCCAGTCGGGCATGACGGACTGGTGGCGGCCGAGCAGGTTGTTCACGTGGTGGGTCACGGGTTCACCAGTCCTTCGTACGCGTCGGGGCGGCGGTCCCGGTAGAACGCCCACTGCTGACGCACTTCCTCGATGACGTCGAAGTCCAGGTCCCGGACGACGAGTTCCTCTTCCTTGTCGCTCGCCGTCTCGCCGACGAACTTGCCGCGCGGGTCGACGAAGTAGCTGGTGCCGTAGAAGTCGTTGTCGCCGTACTCCTCCTGCCCGACCCGGTTGATGGCGGCGACGTAGTACTCGTTGGCGACGGCGGCCGCGGGCTGCTCCAGCTGCCAGAGGTGGGCGGACAGGCCGCGGTGGGTGGCGGACGGGTTGTACACGATCTGGGCGCCGTTGAGGCCGAGTTGGCGCCACCCTTCGGGGAAGTGCCGGTCGTAACAGATGTAGACGCCGACCTTCCCCACGGCCGTGTCGAAGACGGGCCAGCCCAGGTTTCCCGGCTTGAAGTAGAACTTCTCCCAGAAGCCCTTGACCTGGGGGATGTGGTGCTTGCGGTACTTGCCCAGGTAGCTGCCGTCGGCGTCGATCACTGCGGCGGTGTTGTAGTAGAAGCCGGACTGCTCGCGCTCGAAGACGGGGACGACGATGACCATGCCGGTCTCGCGGGCGAGGTCCCGCATACGGCGGACGGTCGGCCCGTCGGGGACGGACTCGGCCCACCGGTAGTGCTCGGCGTCCTGCACCTGGCAGAAGTACGGGGCGTTGAAGACCTCCTGGAACCCTATGATCTTCGCGCCTTGGCGGGCCGCCTCGCGGGCGTGCTCCTCATGCTTGGCGATCATGGATTCGGTGTCGCCTGTCCAGGTCGCCTGGACGAGTGCGGCGCGTACGACGTTGGCCATGACTTGTCTCCTTCAACGGGACGTCAGAGACCTTCTACGCCCGTAGATTCGGGACGTAGAGGGATGAACGTAAGCCCCGGCGGGGAGTGGGGCAAGACCATCGTCGTCAACCCGCAGAGTCGATCACGTTTCACACCCGAGGGGGTGACACGGGGGCGTCGCGATGTTCACGCGCCCCTGCCGCCGTTACGGCGCGGCGCCGGCCACGCGCAGGGCGTGGACCACGTCCCGGTACCGGCTCTGCGACACCTGCCGCGCGGCGTCGAGCAGCAGGGCGGACAGGCGGCGCGGGTCGGTGCGCGCGACCTGGGCGACGTCCTCGGGCGTACGTACGCGTACGAACGCGTCGACCAGCGCCCGCACTTCGTGGTCGTGGCCGCTCTCGTCGTCCAGGGCGAGCAGCGCGGCCGCGATCTCGGGGGCGGGGCGCGCGACGCCCTGCCTCAGGAGCTGCCGGCCGTCCTCGCCCAGCCCCGCGCGGTCGAGCGCCGCGGCGACGGCGGCGACCCGGTCGGGCGGCAGTGAGGCCGCCTCCCAGAGGAGGGTGGGCCAGTCGGCGCCGAGCCCGGCGCTGTGCAGGGCCCGGGCGAGCACGGGCAGCCGCGCGGCGGGCCACCCGGCGGCCTCGCAGAGCAGCACGTGCGCCTCGCCGGTACGCCCCTGGGCACGCAGCTGGACGAGCACGGCGACGGTGTCGGTGACGGCGCGGATGTCCTGGGCGACGGCGGCGGAATCCGCTGCGGCGGGCCGAGGCGCCGCCTCCTGCTCCACCCCGGCGTACCGGGCGCCGCGGGGGGCGGCGGCCTGAACGGGAGGCGCGGGCATGGCGGCTGCGCCGAACACACCACTGCCGTCGTCGTCGAGCCCGGCGTAACGGGCCCCACGGGGGCGGCGCTTGGGCTCCCGTCCGCGCGGACGCCCTCCGGGCGTGTCCTCAAACGCCGGACGGGCTGAATTTGCCGGCGGCTCCGCGCGGAACCACGAGTCCGGGGCCGGGGGGCGCCCCTGCGACGGCCGGGGCAGCGCGTCCAGGGCAGACAGGCGCGCGCTCAGCTCCGCGCAGCGGGCCGTGGCCCGATCGTGGTCGTCTCGCGCCCAGGCCAGCTCGACGTCGAGCCCCTGCCAGTCGGAGCCGCCCGCCGAGGCCGCCCGCAGCCGCGCCGTCAGCTCCCGCTCGCGTTCGGCGGCGTACGCCTCCTCGCGCCGCATCGCCTCCAGCCGCTCCACCAGCGACTCGCGCCCGCCCTCCCGTCGGTCGCGCGCGGCGGCCGCGGCCTCGTGCAGGGCCCGCGCGCGTACGGTCTCACGCTCCGCGGCGGGCGCGCCGTGCCCGGCGGCCAGGTCCTGGAGCAGGGCCTCCAGTACGTCCCAGGGCGGGAGTTCGGTGCCTTCGAGGCAGGCCCGCATGCCGTCGGGGTCACGCTGCCAGAAGACGCCGCACCAGCCGGTGCCCGTGTCGACGAGCGCCGTCAGTTCGCGCAGGTAACGCGCGAACGCCTCGGCCTCCTCCGGGAGTTGACTCACCGCCATAGCCGCCCCGCCTCTGCCCAGCTGTCACCGACGCCGTGGAACCATCCGGTCCGCAGGCATTCGACCGCAGTTGTGTTACGGCACGGCTACGGGGAGCTTTCGTCGAAGTGGCAGACTGCTCATACGTTGCGATCAGAGAGTGATGGCGATACCCACGTGCGGCCGCTTGCCGAGCCGGACGATCGTGGCGGGCACGTCGGTGAACCAGAACTGCCAGGTGTACTTGCGCGCGAGGAGCCGGCGCGCCTTGCGCAGGCCGTCCGTGTCCAGCAGCCGCGCGGTGCCCTCGGCGGACGGCGCGCCGTCCGTGACGCGTCCGCGCACGTCGCACGCCGTCACGACGACGCGCTTGTCGTTGCGCAGGCGCTTGACCTTCCAGGAATCGGCCTTGGTCCATACGTACAGTTCGGTGCCGTCGGAGGCAGCCCACACCGGTGTGGCGACCCCCGTGCCGTTCTTGCGGAAGGTGGTCAGGCTGACGTACGGGCTACGGCCGAGCACGGCGAGCGAATCCTGGTCGGAAGTCATGCCTCCGAGACTACGACCAGCCGGCGGCTCCGGACTGACCGGACTGGCCGCCCGCAGTCGCCACGAAGCCGAGCCCGACGGGCGGCGCGCCGGGGCGTGCGGGTCACGCGGGCACCAGGGCGCAGCGTGCTGCCACCTCGTCCATGGACAGGCCCAGTACGCCCGCCAGTGCCGCCACGGTGAAGAAGGCGGGGGTCGGGGCGCGGCCCGTCTCGATTTTGCGGAGGGTTTCGGCGGAGAGGCCGGCGTGGGCCGCGACGTCCACCATGGTGCGGTCGCCGCGCGCCTGGCGAAGCAACTGGCCGAGCCGTTCGCCGCGTTCGCGCTCTTCGGGGGTGAGGGGGGTACGTACCATGCCGTCATTCTAATACCGCTCGGACCGGTATAGTAATTGGCATGGTTGAGATCAAGACGGATGTGTCAGTGGACGCGATGCGCGAGGCGGGACGGGTGGTCGCCCAGGCGCTGACCGCTGTCCAGGAGGCGGCCGGCGTCGGCGTCAGTCTGCGGGAGCTGGACGAGGCGGCGCGAGCGGTCCTGCGGGACGCCGGGGCGTCCTCGCCCTTCCTGGACTACCACCCGGACTGGGCGCCCGTTCCCTTCCCCGCCGTCATCTGCACCTCCGTCAACGACGCGATCGTGCACGGCATCCCGACCGGTTACCGCCTGCGCGACGGCGACCTCGTCAGCATCGACTGCGGCGCGACGCTCGACGGCTGGGTCGGCGACTCGGCCGTCACCTTCAGCGTCGGCACGGCCCGCCCCGAGGACGTACGCCTGGCCGATACCGCCCGCGCGGCGCTGGACGCGGGCATCGCGGCCGCCGTCCCCGGCAACCGCATCGGCGACATCGCCCACGCGATCGGCCGCGTCTGCCGGTCGGCGGGGTACGGCATCCCGCAGGGCTTCGGCGGCCACGGCGTGGGCCGCACGATGCACGAGGGCCCGGAGGTGCCGAACGAGGGGCGGGCGGGGCGCGGGCTCGTGCTGCGGCACGGGATGGTGCTGGCGATTGAGCCGATGCTGATCGGTGGGGGGCGGGACGGGTTCTACCCGGCCCCGGACGGATGGACGCTGCGCACGTCCGACGGCAGCCGGGCCGCGCACGCGGAGCACACGGTGGCGATCACGGACACGGGGCCGCGGGTGCTGACACGGCTGTGAGGTGGGAGCGCTGGGCGGTGCGGGTGGGGGTGCGGTGCGGGTGCGGTGCCTGCGGCGCTTTCCCCTACCCGCCCCTTCCCGAAACTGGGGCGCTGTCCCAGACCCGGGGGCTCGGGACTTTCCCTCCGCAGGGGTTACCTCGTGCCGCCGGCCGGGGTCACCACCATCGCCGAGCCGCCGCCCCGCCGCTCCCTCTCCGCCGCCGCGAGCCACCGCCCGTCCGGCAGCCGCTGCACACCCGTCGCCGCACCGATCTCCGCGTTCCGCCGGAAGGCATGGCCAATGGCTTCGAGTTCGGCCCGCACCGGGCTGTTCCACAGACCCGGTTCGAGCTCCGTCGTCGCCGCGTTCCGCTGACTCGCCCGCGGCGCCGCGATCGCGTCGACCAGCGGCAGCCCCCGGTCCAGGTGCCCCGTCAGGGTCTGGAGCACCGTCGTGATGATGGTCGCGCCGCCCGGCGAACCGAGCGCGAGCAGCGGCCGCCCGTCCTCCAGGACGATCGTCGGGGACATGGACGAGCGCGGACGCTTGCCGGGCCCCGGCAGGTTCGGGTCGTGGACCGCCGGGCTGGCGGGGGCGAAGGAGAAGTCCGTCAGCTCGTTGTTGAGCAGGAAACCCCGCCCCGGCACCGTGATGCCGCTGCCGCCCGTCGACTCGATGGTCAGCGTGTACGCGACGACGTTGCCCCACTTGTCGGCGGCCGTCAGGTGCGTCGTGTTCTCGCCCTCGTACGTCGTCGGAGCAGCCGTCCCCCCGGCGCCGCACCCATCACCACCACCACCGCCCGGCTTTCGCGGGTCGCCCGGCGCCAGCGGGCTCTTCAGCACCGCGTCGTCCCGGATGAGGCACTCGCGCGAGTCCGCGAACCGCTGCGACAGCAGGCCCTTCACCGGTACGTCCTCGAAGGCCGGGTCACCGACCCACCGCCCACGGTCCGCGAACGCGATCCGGCTCGCCTCGATCAAGCGGTGCAGGTACTGCGCATCCGAGGCCGCATCGGGCGAAAGATCGGTGCGCTCAAGGATGTTGAGCGCCTCCCCCACCGTCGTACCGCCCGAAGACGACGGCGCCATGCCGTACACGTCGAGCCCCTGGTACGAGACCTTCGTCGGCGCCTGGTCCAGCACGCCGTACTTCCGCAGGTCCTTCGCCGTCAGATCTCCGGCCCGCACCACCCTGGTCGCCCCGGGGTCGACCGGAGGCTTGCGGACCGTACGGACGATGTCACGGGCGATGCCGCCCCGGTAGAGCTCCCCCACCCCCGCGCGGCCCAGCTTGTCGTACGTACGCGCCAGATCGGGGTTCTTGATCCTCGACCCCACCACCGGCAGCTTCCCGCCCGGCAGGAACAGCTTCGCCGTGTCGGGGAAGTCCCGGAACCGCGCCTCGTTCGCCGCCGTCTGCGAGCGGAACGTCGAGTCGACCGTAAATCCGTCGCGCGCGAGCTTCTCCGCCGGCTCCAGCAGCGCCCGCACCGGCTTGGTGCCCCACGCGCCGAGCACTCTGTCCCAGGTGGCCGGTGTGCCGGGCGTACCGACACCGAGCCCGCTCGTCATCGCCTCGGCGAACGGGATGGGCTTGCCGTCCTCCAGGAAGAGGGACTTGTCGGCGCTCAGCGGCGCGGTCTCACGGCCGTCGACCGTGCGCACGGTGCGGGACTTGGCGTCGTAGTAGACGAAGTAGCCGCCACCGCCGATGCCCGCCGAGTAGGGCTCGGTCACCCCGAGTGCGGCCGCCGTCGCGACCGCCGCGTCGACCGCGTTGCCTCCCCGCCTCAGGACCTCGATCCCGGCGGCCGAGGCGTCGGCGTCGACGCTCGCGACCGCTCCCCCGTATCCGGCGGCGACCGGTGTTTTGACGGGTGGTGGGGATGGTGCCGTCGCGGGAACGGCGGACGGGGCGGTGGCACTCACCGAGACCACCACCGCCGCAGCGGCCCAAAGCGACAGCACTCGTACGGTGGAGCGGCGCATGCGTACCTCCAGTCAACACGTGTCCGCGCAGCGTAACTTCACGACACCATGCCCGTCAGGACCCCGTCGAACACCGGTGCGCCGTGGCGCTAGCATGCCGCCCCATGACTGACGACGTACGCAACATCGTGCTCGGCGTGATCGCGGCCGGACTCAGCGCTTCACTCGGCTGGCTCACCCGTACGTACCTGTGGCGGCGCAAGCTGCGCCGCAAGCAGGCGTTCCTCGGGCTGCCCACGAACTCCGAGGCGCTGCTGGTGGTGAACCGCGAAGTGGGCGGCGACGGTGTGCACCGGTTCGACGTCTTCGCGCTCCTCGAACTCGCCGCCGTCATCAAGGACTGCGGGGCCCACGCGCGGATCCTCTCCCACGACGGCGCGCGGCAGGGCTTCGGCGAGCGCACGGAGTTCTGCGTCGGCGGCCCGGCGTCGAACCGTCGCATGGCCGCCCACCTGCACAGCCTGCTCCCGGGCGTCCGGGTCAACACCGACGTCGAGCCGGGACCCGACCGGGGCGGCTTCCAGATAGGCAGCGAGCGCTACCGCATAGAGCCCGGTGTCGCCGAATACGTCATGCTGGCGCGCCTGACAGCCGGTCAGGAAGGCAGACCGGTGTTCCTCTTCTGCGGGCAGCGCGCCATCACCAACCAGGCCGCGACCCGCTATCTCGCCCGCAACCACGAGAAGCTGGCCCGCAAACACGGCAACGGATCCTTCTGCCTCCTGCTGAAGGTCGTCAACTCGGACGCGTACGGCCCGGACGTGGTGGAAGTGATCGCCGACGTGACCCGCGCCGCCCAGACCCCGGTCCCGGCCGCCCCCCGCCCCTCCCACCGCGCGGTCGGATAGCCGGGGAGCGGGGCGGCTTCCCGGTCAGTTCACGAACCGCACGGGCAGAGCCTTGACGCCGTTGATGAAGTTGGAGACGAGGCGGCGCGGCGGGCCCGCGAGCTCCAGGGCGGGCAGCCGCAGCGCCTCCTCGTGCAGGACCCGCAGCTGGAGCCGGGCGAAGTGCGCGCCGAGGCAGATGTGCGGGCCGTCGCCGAAGGAGACGTGCGGGTTGGGTGACCGGGCCAGGTCGAGGCGGTGCGGAGTGTCGAAGACCCGCTCGTCGTAGTTGGCCGAGGCGTGGAATACGACGACCTTGTCGCCCGTACGCACCTGCTGACCGGCGAGTTCCGTGTCCCTGGCCGCGGTGCGGCGGAACGTCAGGACGGGTGGGTGCCAGCGCAGCAGCTCCTCGACGGCCGTGGACATCGGCACGTCACCGGCGCGCAGTCCGCGCTGCTGATCCGGGTGCTCGGCGAGCGCCAGGAAGCCGCCGGGGGCGGCGCTGCGTACCGTGTCGTTGCCCGCCACCGTCAGCAGGAAGAAGAACATCTCCAGCTCGGCGTCCAGCAGTTCCGAGTGCGCGAGCGAGGTCATGATGTCGTCGCCGGGACGGCCTCGCTTGTACGCCGCGAGCTCCTGCGCGTACGCGAACATCTCCTGGAGCATGGCCGGCGAGCGCGGATTGACCGGCTTCCCGTCGGACCCCAGGACGGGCGGCTCGTCGGGGTCCTGGTAGGCGATGACCCGCTCGGTCCACTTGAGCAGCAGGCCGCGGTCGCTCTCCGGTACGCCCAGCAGGTCGGCGAGGTTGAGCAGGGCGTAGTCGTCGGTGACGGCCGTGACGAGGTCGAAGACGGGCCCGGCGTCGTCCCTGGCCGCGCCCAGCAGCGCCCTGGCCCTCGCCCGCGCGGACCCCTCGAAGCGGTCGGTGCGCCCGGGGGTGAAGGCCCGGCTGACGAGCCGCCGCAGCCGGCCGTGTCCAGGTAAGTCCTGGTTGAGCATCATGCGGCGGATGAAGGGCAGGTCGGCCGGGTCGGGATCGCGGATCTGGGTGGCGCCCAGCGCGGAGGAGTAGGTCCGCGAGTCCTTGAGTACGCCGACGACGTCGCGGTGGCGCGTCACCGCCCAGAAGCCGGGTCCGGCCGGCCAGCCCAGCACCTCGTACTCCTCCTGCCGGGCCACCGGGTGCCGGTCGCGCAGCACCCGGAAGGCCTCGTGCGGCAGCCCGGCGCCGTACAGCCGGGGGTCGAACACATCAGGCACGTCGCCGCTCATGCGCGCAGGAAGTCCTCGACCGTACGGATCAGCTGGAGCGGCGTCTCGTCCATCGCGTAATGACCGGCGCCCGGCAGTTCGGTGAGCGCGGCGCGGGGGAACCAGTCCAGCCAGGTCCGGCGCATCAGCTCGGCGCTCAGCGCCGGGTCCAGGGCCCCGGTCACCGCGAGGGCGGGTACGTCGCAGCCCTTGACCTCGGCGTGGAAGTCGTCACCGGCCCAGGATTCGAACCAGGCGCCGAAGGCCTTGGGGGCGCTCTGCTCGACCGACTGGCGCACCATGCGGTCGAGCCAGGCGGCCGGGCGGTTCCCGCCGGTCGTGGAGTCGATGATGACGCGGCGGTTCGCGGGACGGTCGGCCGCTCCGGCGAAGAGCTCCCACTGCTCGGGCGGCATCGGCAGCCCGGTCGCGGGCACGGGCGATACGCCGACCAGGCGCCGCACCCGCTGCGGCGCGGCGGCCAGGACGCGCTGGACGACCGAGCCGCCCATCGAGTGCCCGACGAGCGAGAAGGAGTCCCAGCCGAGCCGGTCGGCGAGCGCGAGCACGTCCGCCGCGCCCTCGGCCGTCGTATACCGCCCCGGTGCGTCCTTGGCCTCGCCGTAGCCGCGCAGATCGACGACGGCGTAGCTGAAGGAGCGGGTGTCGAGATCCGGCAGGACGGCGGCGTAGGCGCTGCGGTCGGCGAGCCAGCCGTGCACGGCGATGACCCGGTGGGGTCCGTCACCGAGCAGCGTGCGCGGGAGTACCAAGGGGGCCACGGCGTCTCCGATCGGGAGCGTACGGCTGTGTCGGTCCTCACGTTGACTCAGGCACCGGGTCCCGACAAGACCGCGTACGCGGCCGTCAAGGCCACCTATCCTCCCCTTCTGGGGTATTTGTCACAGCGGATTTGGGCGAATTTACTGCCATTCATGCAACCACTCCCTGTTCAATCGGATCTTCGGGACGACAGACATCGCACCGGAGGTTTTCTCGTTGAGCCGCTCAAGCCGCACGCACAGCCACCCCCGCCACCACCCCCGCACCCGTAACCGCCGCCGCACCCTGCTGGCCGGCACCGCGATGCTCACCGTCGCGCTCACCGCCTGTTCCGCCGACGGGGCCGACAAGGCGGACGCGGCCGCTCTGTCCGAAAAGAACCCCGGGACCTCGGCGAACCTCCGCGGGGATCACCCCGAGGACGAGACCGACGGCAGCCCGAAGGCCACCGCCGCCCCGGCAGCCCGCGACAAGGTCAACAAGCTCAACCTGACCCCGGGCCACAGGGCCACGGTCGGCATCGGCCAGCCCCTGTCGGTTTCCTTCGACCACCCCGTCAAGAACAAGGCCGCTGTCGAGGAGCGCCTCAAGGTGTCGACCTCGAACGGCACCGAGGGCTCCTGGGGCTGGATGCGGGACTACTCCGGCAAGGAACGCGTGGACTGGCGCCCCAAGGAGTACTGGAAGCCGGGCACGAAGGTCTCCCTGAAGGCGGACCTCGACGGGGTCGACTCGGGCGCCGACGGTGGCTGGTTCGTACGCGACTACGCCACGACCTTCACCATCGGCGAGCAGCAGATCGTCAAGGTCGACCTCGACAAGCACCGCCTGAAGCTGATGCGTGACGGGAAGCTGGTCAAGGACGTGCCGATGTCGGCCGGCACGCCCGGCGGCGACAAGGCGTCGTGGCGCGGTACGGCCGTCCTGATGTCCAAGGAGGGCACGATCAACATGCGCTCCGAGACCGTGGGCCTCGGTGACGCCTACGACAAGATGGTCGACTCCTCGATGCGGCTGACCTGGTCCGGGATGTACGCGCACGCCGCGCCCTGGAACAAGGCGTACCTCGGCAAGGCCAACAAGAGCTCCGGCTGCGTCGGCATGAGCGACGAGGACGCCGAGTGGATCTACCGCCAGGTCCAGGTCGGCGACCCGTTCGAGATGACCGGCGACGACGCCAAGGGCACGGTCGCGCCCAACAACGGCTACGGCGAGTGGAACCTCTCCTGGGCCGACTGGCAGACGAAGAGCGCCCTGGGCTGACACGGGCTGACGCTTAGGGGCGTGTCCGACGGGGTCCCGTGACGGGTCTGCTCCAAGAGGTGGATCTCCATGCGCGGCGCCGGCACGGTGGCTGGGGTGGGGCGTCAGTGCCCTCCTACTGGTCCGGGGCATCGGTATCGAGGTGCTGCTGCTGACCGGCACAAGGCACCTGGCCACCTCGGTGAGCGGGGAGCAGCGAGCCTGGACGCCGGCCCTCTGGAACCCCTGGTTCATCGCCGGAGGACTGGCCTTCGGCCTCGCCACCCTTCAGGCCCCACACAATTGTTACCCCGACGTAACTTACCGGGGAGTTACCAACGGTAAGTGACGCAGGTTACCGTCGGGTCACTTTGCACTGACACGAGTGAGGAGTGACCCGTGAGACACCCCCACATGTCCCTGCGCGGCACTACGGCCGGCGCCGCCACCGCCGCCGTACTGCTCGCCGGGACCGCCGCTGGCGTGGCTCCCACAGCCCAGGCCACCACTGCCCCCGCCCAACAGCCCACGACCGCGGCCGACGCTCTCCCCGGCGTCCGGTTCGTCGACATCGCCGGCGACGGCGGGACCGTACTCAAAGCCAACGTCTTCACCCCGGCCGGCGCCGACGGCAGCCGCACGTACCCGGTGATCGTGCTGCCGACCAGCTGGGCCGTGCCGCAGATCGAGTACGTCGCCCAGGCCAAGAAGCTCGCCGACTCCGGCTATGTCGTGGTGAGTTACAACTCCCGCGGCTTCTGGCAGTCCGGCGGCAACATCGAGGTCGCCGGCCCGCCGGACATCGCCGACGCCTCCAAGGTCATCGACTGGGCGCTCGCCAACACCCCGGCCGACCCGGCGAAGGTCGGCATGGCGGGCGTCTCGTACGGCGCCGGAATCAGCCTCCTCGCCGCCGGACACGACAAGCGCATCAAGGCAGTTGTCGCACTGAGCGGCTGGGCCGACCTCATCGACTCCATCTACAGCGGTCGTACGCAGCACCAGCAGGCGGCAGCGCTGCTCAGCGGCGCCGGTTACCTCACCGGCCGCCCGAGCCCCGAACTCCAGCAGACGATGAAGGACTTCCTCGGCTCCAACTTGGCCAAGGAGCAGGAAATGATCGAGTGGGGGAAGAAGCGCTCCCCCGCCACCTACCTCGATCAGATCAACAAGAACGGCTCGGCGATCATGCTGGGCAACGCGTGGGGCGACACCATCTTCCCGCCCAACCAGTACGCCGACTTCTACGAAAAGCTCACCGGGCCCAAGCGCCTGGAATTCCGCCCCGGCGACCACGCCACCGCCGAGGCCACCGGCCTCCTCGGGCTGCCCAGCGACGTCTGGACGAACGCCCAGCGCTGGTTCGACCACCACCTCAACGGCGCCGCGAACGGCATCGACGGCGAGCAGCCGGTCCAGCTCAAATCCCGCTCCACCGGCGCGTACGAGGGCTACCCCGACTGGAAGTCGGTCGGCGCGAACCAGCGGAAGATCGCCATGGGCGGCGACAAAACCATCCACGCGAACGTCGACTCGGGTGCCAACGGCGGGGTCGTCCTGCTGTCCAACGCCCTCGACCAGTTCCTGAAGCTGCCGCCGGTGGCGTCCATACCGCTGCTGCCCCGTTCGTACGCCTCGGTCTGGCAGTCGGAGCGGTACGAAGAGACGCAGCGCGTGCGCGGCACCGCCAAGATCCACACGACCGTCTCCAGCACCAAGGAGAGCGGCACCCTCGTCGCATACCTCTACGACGTGGGCCCGCTCGGCCTCGGCAAGCTGGTCAGCAACGCGCCGTACACCTTCCACGGCAAGACACCCGGCCGGCCGTTCCCCGTAGACCTGGAGCTGTTCTCCACCGCCTACGACGTCCCGGCAGGCCACCGGCTGGCCCTGGTGGTCGACACCGTCGACCCGCTCTACATCGAACACAACCCGTCCGGCGCGCAGCTGACCTTCTCGTCGCCCGAGTCCGACCCGTCATACGTGTCGGTCCCACTGCGCGACAAGTGATCTCCGGCTGCTGCCGGGCAGGCACGTGCCCTCGTTCTACTGACGCACTAACGCACGCCCGGCAGCAGCCGGCCCACGTCGGCCGGACCCACATCCACGGCCTCGGTCCTGGGACTGCGCTTCTCCCGCTTGGCCACCCACTGGGCGAACCAGGAGAGCAGCATGCACATCCCGATGCAGATAGGCGAGATCACCATCACTACAGGGATGAACGGCAAATCGTAGTCGAGATTGGACGCGATGAGTTTTCCGGCATGGAGGAACTCCTCATGTACCGAGTGAGTACGCCGCCTCCCGCTGACCCCTTTCCACGGAGTTGACCCCCGTACGGAACACCTCGGCGAGCACCGTGCCGTTGCACAGCAGATACAGCAGCCAGCCGGCCGGCAAGAGATCGAAGGGTGCCCGACTCGACCGGCTCCAGCCGGTTCACCGCCCGGCAGAGCGTCGACTTGCCCGAGTCTGAAGGGCCGATGACCACCGCCACCTCCGCGGGGCCGACGGTGAGGCTGATGTTGTGAAGGACGTGCAACTTCCCGTAGTGCTTGTTGACGTCACGCAGCTCGATCAACGGATCGACGGCCATACGCAGCCCTACCCACTCTCAGCTGTGTCGAGGTCAGCGCAAACTATCCATCCCAATAAAGGACTTCACACACGACACGCTCAAATGGGGCATAAGGCGCACTAAAGAGTTCGGGCGGTCAGAGCTCAGAGCTCCGAGACCTCGGCGTACACCTGGGAGAGCTCGGGCGCGCCGTTGACGGCCCAGTCCAGACCGAACTCGACCACGTTGATCTCGCGGCCGGAGGACAGCCGGACCACCGGCTGTCCGCTCGGCCACAGGTGCCAGGCCGCCCCGGGGACCGTACGTACGATCACGGAGCCGAGGTAGAGGCCCGCGTCATTGCCCAGCCAGGGCAGTTCCTCGGGGTCGTCGCGCCAGCGCGGGGTCAGCTGGTCGAGGGCATCCAACGAAGCCGGGGAGTCGTCGAGTTCGAGGCCGGCATCCCCTGCCCGGACGCGCAACAGCTCGCACTCGGCGAGCAGTTCCGCCAGGCCTTCCGTCTCACTGTCTCCGCCGACGCCGACGCCGGCGTCGGCTCCGGGTCCCAACACCGCCGTACCACGCGCCAGGTCGCGGCGCTTGAGCCAGTTGTCGAGGAAAGGGATGTTCTTCATATCGCTCACCCTCGCATTCGTCCCGCCATGTTCACCACAGGCGCGCGGAGACCCGTACGCGCCCGCGTCCGCCCACATCCGCTCACCGTCAGACGTCGAGATCGACGACGACCGGTGCGTGGTCCGACGCGCCCTTGCCCTTGCGCTCCTCACGGTCGACATAGCTGTCCTTGACCGCTCCCGCGAAGGGGGCGTTGCCGTAGACCAGGTCGATGCGCATGCCCTTGTTCTTCGGGAAACCCAGCAGCCGGTAATCCCAGTAGGTATAAGGACGGTCGTACTTGAGCGGGCGCGGCACCACGTCCGAGAGCCCGGTGTCGCGCAGCGCGGCGAGCGCCGCCCGCTCGGCCGGGGTGACGTGGGTGGAGTCCACGAAGAGCGCGGGGTCCCAGACGTCCTCGTCGGTCGGGGCGATGTTGAAGTCGCCGAGGACGGCGAAGGGCCGCTCCCTCGCGGCGTCCTCGGCCACGGCCTCGCGAAGCGCCTCCAGCCAGCGCAGCTTGTACCCGTAGTGGTCGTGGCCGACCTCGCGGCCGTTCGGCACGTACACCGACCAGACGCGGACCGGGCCGCAGGTCGCGGAGATCGCCCGCGGCTCCTGCACGCCCTCGTAGTCCGGCCCGCCGGGCAGGCCCACGACGACGTCCTCCAGGCCCACCTTGGAGATCACGGCCACGCCGTTCCACCGGCCCGTGGCGTTGACCGCGCATTCGTAGCCGAGGTCGCGCAGCTGCGCGGCCGGGAAGTCCTCGGTGGTCGTCTTGGCCTCCTGCAGGCACAGCACATCGGTGCCGGTGCTCTCCAGCCAGGCCAGCAGCCGGGGCAGCCGGGCGGTGATCGAGTTGACGTTCCAGGTGGCGATACGCATGTACGACAGCTTATCCGCGAGGTCTGACACTCAGAGTTCGGTGGAGTCCCCCGGCGTCAGCCGGCTGTGGTCCGCGCCGCCCAGCCCGCCGATCTGGCGGTCGTAGATGGGCCGGGCGAGGTCGGTGAGCAGCGCGTCGTGGATGTCGATGGCGCGCCGCGGCTTCACCTCGCGTACGTACTCGATCACCTCGGAGATCTTCGACCACGGCGCCATCACCGGGAGCATCAGCGTCTCGACCGGCTGCTCGGGCACGGTGAGCGCGTCGCCGGGATGGAACACCGAACCGTCCACCAGATACCCGACGTTGGTGATCCGCGGGATGTCCGGGTGGATGACGGCGTGCAGCTCGCCGTGGACCTGCACGTCGAAGCCGGCGGCGGAGAAGGTGTCGCCGTGGCCGACGGTGTGCACGCGGCCGGGGAAAGCCGCCGAGAGCTGGTCCGCGACGCTGCGCAGGGTCCAGATCTCGGCGCCCGGGTTCGCTTCCAGGCCGGCCCGCAGCCGGTCCTCGGCAAAGTGGTCGGGGTGCTCGTGCGTCACCAGGATGACGTCGGCGCCGACCGCCGCGTCCTCTTCACTGAAGTCGCCCGGATCGATGACGAGGGTCTGCCCGTCCTTCTCCAGCCGGATGCAGGCATGGGACTTCTTGGTCAGTTTCATACGGACATCCTCCTTCCCGCCGTCCCGCTACGCCTGCGGTGTCGTCTCCTCCTGGATGACCGCCTGTGCCACCTTGAAGGCCGAGTTCGCCGCGGGGACGCCGCAGTAGACGGCCGTCTGGATCAGCACTTCCTTGATCTCGGCGGGCGTCAGACCGTTGCGCAGAGCGGCCCGCGTGTGGAACGCGAGCTCGTCCAGGTGACCGCCCGCGACCAGCGCGGTCAGGGTGACGCAACTGCGTGTACGGCGGTCGAGTCCGCCCCGCGTCCACACCTCGCCCCACGCGTAGCGGGTGATCAGCTCCTGGAAGTCACCGGTGAAGTCGTCCGCGTCGCCGAGGGCGCGGTCCACATGGGCGTCGCCCAGGACCTCACGGCGTACCTTGAGCCCGGCCTCGTACGGGTCGGGGCGGCCGCCCTCTTCGGGTACGGCGACGGGCTGCTCGGCCGTGCCGATCTCGGCCACGGGGGTGATGGGCGCGGAGATCGCCGGCATCACGGGCGGCGCCTGGATGGCCTGCATGCCCGTGGTCGAGGCGGGGGTGGCCTGCCACGCGGTGGAGAAGTGGTGCACGAGCAGATCCGTGACGGCGGCGGGCTGCTCGACGGGGGCGAGGTGGGAGGCCCCGGGAACCAGCGCCAGCCGGGCGTCGGGGATGCCCGCGACCAGGGTGCGGGCCTCGGCGGGGCCGGTGACCTGGTCCTCGGAGCCGACCAGGACGAGGGTCGGGACGCCGATGCGGCGCAGGTCGACGCGGATGTCGAAGGCGGCCAGCGCCTCGCAGGCGGCGATGTAGCAGCCGGGGTCGGTGGTGCGGACCATCTGGACGGCCCACTCCACGATCGCGGGCTGCGCGGCGGCGAAACCGTGCGTGAACCAGCGGGCGGGCGCGGAGGCCGCCATCGGCTCCAGGCCGTTCGTCCGTACGATCACCCCGCGCTGGCGGAACTCGTCGGCGGTGCCGAACCGGGGCGACGCCGCCACCAGTCCCAGCGAGGCGACCCGCTCCGGGTGGCGCAGCGCCAGCTCGGCGCCGATCGCGCCGCCGATGGAGCAGCCGGCGTAACCGAAGCGCTGTACGCCGAGGCTGTCGAGGGTCGCCAGCAGGCGCTCCGCGAGTTCGTTGACGGAGCTGGCGGGGTGCGCGGGGGCGCCGCCGTGGCCCGGCAGGTCGAAGCGGAAGACGCGCCATTGGCGGGTCAGGTCCGGTATCTGCCGGTCCCACATGTGCCATGTAGCACCGAGAGAGGTGCCTATAACGAGGACCGGGGCATCTTCTGGCCCGTCAAAGCGGTATTGCAGGGTCTTAACGTTCTCGTCACTCACCCACTCACGCTCCCACATCTCACATTCGCTTCGCGATCGGGGGCAGAGCCACTCGCCAGACCTCCCCACATATCCGCTGTCGGCCGAAGATCTTCCACATTCGGCTTCACATACCAGCGCTTCGTCGTCTGGACGTCCGTGTGCCCGGCCCAGCGGGCGAGAAGGTGATCCGGCACTCCATTGTTCGCCAGGTAAGTGAGACAGCTTGCGCGGGTATCGTACAGACGAACCCGCCGCAGCCCGTTCTCGTCCATGACCTTGTACGCCCGCTCCCGCAACTGCCGCCCGTTGAGCGCCACGCCGAGTTCGTCCACGAGAACGTACCCACAGGCTTCGTACCTCCCCCCGGACGCCGCCTTCTCGGCCACCTGTGCGGCCTTGAAACCGGTCAGGGCCTGCGCGACGAGATGAGGCAGGGGAAGCCGCCGCTTACCTGCGAGCGACTTCGCGTCCTTCTCGACCACGATCTTGTTCCCCACGACCGTCCGGGTGTTCGCGATCGTCAGCGTGGCATCGCCCAAATCGACGTCGGCCCAGCGCATCCCGCAGATCTCCGCCGGCCGCAAGCCCATCAGCGACAGGAGGAACGGGGCAGCCAAGCGGTCATCCCTGACCGCACGCACGAAGGCAAGCACCTCTGCGACATCCCAGGGCGCCACCACCACCCTGGTCCTGCGCTCCTCCTTGCGTGCCTTCCGCGGGATGGTCACCTCCCTGGCCACGTTCACCTCGACCAGATGCCGCGACACCGCCCGGTCAAGGGCCTCCTTCAGCCGCGCCAGCGACATCTCGACAGAGGTCACCCCCAGCCCCGTGCCCGCCTCGCCACCCCGGCCCCGGCCCTCCTGAAGAGCCCATCGCATCCACGCCTCGACATGATCCTCCGTGAGTTCCTGCAACCGGATGCGCCCCAGGCTTCCCCGAAGGCGGCCCAGAGTCATGGTGTAGCTGTAGACGGTGGTTTCCTCCAGATCCTCCGCCTTCCTCGCGAGCCACTGATCAAGCCACTCATCCACCGTGATCCCACTGGCCGGCACGGACACGCCCTCGTAACGGCGGTGCGTGATACGCGCATACTCGGCCTTCGCCTCCCTCTGCGTGCCAAAGGTGCGGGTCACCTGCTTACGCTTCCCCGTGACGGGATCGGCCCCCACATCGACCACAAACCGGTACCGGACCTGCCCCTTCGCATTCGGAGGAAGCTTCTTGATCGGAACAGACAGGACTACTCACTCTCCTCAATGATTCGCCAGCCCCGTACAGGACGGACATCGCCGCCTCTCAGCGAAGGACGAACTCCGCAGCCGACAGGGCAGCAGTTAGCAGGACCATGCGTGGCGGTCGAGGGGTGTTCGGCGCTGTCCACAGCTCCAGGCAGAGCCGGACGCGGACACACTCAATGGTCCTCACCATCGCCGGTTTGGCCAACCGGCGATCACGGCGTATGTTGCGCTCCTCACCGGCCAGGGCCTGAACATCCGGCGCCTGAAGCCGGCCGGGCGGCTGGCTCGGCCCCGCCGGAACAACTGCCCTCACCGGCCAACGCCACCACAGGAGACACCAAAGCCCTCAACCCGGCCGCGGCTCGCTGCCGACACGGGTCCTGCGAGCCCTGGCCATGACACGCGGAATGCCCCTCAAAGCGAGTAATCGTCAAGAGCTGTGGGTGAGGTGGAGCTGCCGCTGCGCGTTGCGCCGCGGCCGCATCGACAGGTGCTTCGTCACTCCACTCACGTTGGCTGTCTCAGGAGAAGTCTGCTGCGGTGATGCCGTCGGGATGTCCGGACGGCCATTCCACCAACTCGATCCGGTAGCCGTCCGGGTCCGTGAGCCACGACGTCTTTGGGCCATGAGGGCCGCCTGGATACTGGATAGGCTCCGGCTCCAGGCCGGATTCGGCCAGTGTCTCCAGGGCGGTGGCGAGTGTTTCCACCTGGATCGCGAGATGGTCGAAACCGTTGCCCACGTCGATGCGTCCGTCGCCGGGGCGGTCGACCAGTTCGAGCGAGGCCGCCGGTTCGCCGGGGAACTTCAGGATCGCAAGGCGAGCACCGTCACCGGGTTCGACCCTGCCCAGCTCGACGTAGCCCAAGGCGGTGTAGAAACCGAGCGAGCGGTCCAGATCGGTAACGCGGTACGCCACGAAGAGCGTCTTCATGCGGTCTTCTCGGGTTGGTGCACCCGGTAGCGGAGGTGCGTGACGTCTCGATCGTCGAGCCGGCGGACGAGGTCGAGTTCAATGTGATCACTACCGAGATGGTCGAACAGCCGTCGGCCGCTGCCGAGAAGGACCTGGACCAGATGGATCTCCATCTCGTCGATCTGCCCGGCTCGGAGAAGGGCTTGGGCCGCTCCCGCTCCGTGGACCATGACCGGCCGGTCACCGGCTGCCATGCGAGCCTGACGGGCGCAGTCCGCGACATCGGTGACGAATCGCGCGTGGCCTGGTGGCACGTCCCCGTCATCCACGTGGTGGGTGAGGACGAAGATCGGCACGCCGTCGTGATGGTCGCCCTGCCAGCGCCCGGCGAGTT
Source organism: Streptomyces sp. ISL-96 (assembly GCF_018614035.1). Lineage (GTDB taxonomy): Bacteria > Actinomycetota > Actinomycetes > Streptomycetales > Streptomycetaceae > Streptomyces. Next base: position 42,468 of record NZ_JAGGPA010000002.1, on the reverse strand, counting down.
CGAATGTCCGACGGCCGGAGATCACTGCGCCGGTTGCCAGCGCTTCGCGGTAGACCTGTCCGTTGGGCCCATCGGATTCCCGATCGTCGAGCCAGTTGAAGAGCCGCCCACCGTTGCGTCCGAGCTCCTGGCCTGACCGATCGTCCGGGCCGGCGATATAGCCGTCGAGGGACATCGACATGTACAGCCGAATCGGAGTGTTCATCCTGGCCTCCATCTCTCCTCCTCCATGACACCGGGATCCACCGGCTTCCTGCCCGCCGGGCGGGATGTCACAAGGAAGACTGCAGTCAACCGGAAAACTCATCGGCCTGGGGGTCAGTTGAGGTCGTTCAGGCTGCGTGGCTCTCCGGGCGTTCGACGAGGTGGCCGCGTTCGAAGCGGGCTCCGGCGCGGACGAGGGCGACGAGGTGGGGTGCGTTCACGGCCCGCCAGTGGGTCTGCGCATCGGCCGGAGCACACGCGTCGTCTTGCAACCGCACGCAGAGCCCCGCCGGAGTGCACCAGCGAGGGCTCCTCATCTCACAACGCCCCTATGACAGGGGGCCGGTGGATACCGGCCTGACCAGGTTGAAGACATCTCGGGCGGTATATCGCTTGAGGCATCGGATGATCTCACGCCGGGTCTTGCCCTCCTGAGCGCGGCGTTCGTAGTACGCCTGGGTGCGGGGATCGAAGCGCAGCCGGGTGAACACGATGCGGTGCAGGGCCGCGTTGGCCTGCCGGTCGCCGCCATGGTTGAGCCGACGCGAGCTCCGACGGCCCGAGGAATACTCGATGGGACTGACTCCGCACATAGCAGCGAAAGACGCCTCGATGTTCAGCCGCTCGGGGTTGTCTCCCATGGTGATCAAAAGAGTGACGGCGCTGTCCGGGCCGATGCCCACCGGTATGAGCAGCTGCGGGGCATGGCGTTCGACGAGCCGGGTCAGGCGCTGATTCAGCTCATCGATCTGCCCGGTGTGCTGCTCGATGCGCTGGGCCAGCATGCTCAGGGTCATATGGGTGGCCTGGGGCACGGCGTCCTCGTCGTCCCCGTCGCGCAGGCTGAGGCGCGCGCAGGTGCGGAACAGCTCGCGGTTGCCCAGGCTGGACAGTCGTTCCCGCAGGGCCGGGTCGGCTATGACCAGGACGGCCTTGAGCTGGTTGATCGCCTGGGTGCGGGCCTTGACCGCGGAGTCCTTGGCGAGTTTGAACATCCGGGCGCTGTGCACCGGACCGTCGCCGGTTTTGGCCCGCGCCCGGGCGCGACCACTGAGCACGGCCCGCGCAGCAGCCTGCGCATCGAGCGGGTCCGACTTCCCGCGCAGACGGCGGGCCGTGCGGTCGGGCCGGTTCACCTCGTACACCTCGACGTGCTGCGCCAGCAGGTACCGGGACAGGCCCGCTCCGAAGGTGCCGGTGCCCTCCACACCGGCCCGGCGCACCGTCCCCAACTTGCGGGCCCAGACGAGCAGCCGACGGTAGCCGGCCGCCGTGGTCGGAAAGGACTCGGTACCCAGGACCTCCCCCAGCGGGGAGACCACGACGGCAACATGAACCTCGCCGTGCGTGTCCACACCCAGGACGACCTCGCCCCAAGCGGGAGGATCCGTGCTGGTGGAGAAGGCGCTGCGCTGTCTGGTCGTCATGGTGGTCCGCCCCCCGCATGGTGACGAGCTGGGTGGATGACACCGGCCCGCTCGGGCGGTCTGAACCGTGATGGCGCCTGATCGACGGCAAGGCCCCTATGGGGACACGCCCTGTGGCTCGGTGACAGCAGGCACCATCCCGCAACGGCAGTCGACAAGCCTGTGACAAGACACTTCGGTCAAAAGTCTCATGAGTCAGACCCCCGTCCGGGACGGCATTGCGCAACCGTCCCATTGATCCCAGCACAACAGCACGGCCTGATCACTGCCGGAAGTCTTCGTCCGAACCGGTGCTCAACCTGGCCTGGACGGGCTGACAATGAGTTGACTCCTCGTCCACTCGTGACCGGCATTGACGGACAGCCAAGTTGGCCGCCGTACCGGCTGTCCGTCCTCGACCGTCGCACGGACGGCCTCGAACTCTCTTTTGGTAAACGGCCGGCCACAAGTCCTGTACCTGCTACGCGAGTTCCTCGCTGGCTTCCCTCCAACTCCTCCAAGAGGTGGATGCTCTACGCGGTCCTGGCCGTTCCACGACGACGGCACCGTCATGGCCGTGAGCATCTTGCCTATTCGCAAACGGCGCCCGCTCTGAACCATGAATTCGGGAGATCTTACTGGTTCACGTTCTCCGCTTCCGGCAGCGCAACATAGCTCGGCTTGGGCGGAGAGGTACGTCAGTGGTCTCAACGTGATATCGGGAGACGCTTGGTGAAGGTTTCGCCGCCGTCCCGGGTCTCGTAGATGCCGTCCTGTGTGGCGACGAGGATGTGGTTGGGGCTGATGGCGGTGAGGGCCTGCGGTCGTCCGCCGGGGACCTCGCCGACGGGCTTCCAGGTGGTGCCGCCGTCGGTGCTGCGGTTCAGGCTCCCATTCGGGTCGACTCCGTACAGGGCGTCCGTCTTGGGCCAGGAGAGGAAGGCCATCACCGGCTCGGCGCCGGGACGGAATGTCCTGCCGCCGTCGGTGCTCGTGGCGATGCCGTCCTCCGTGGTGGCCAGGACAGTGTTCGCGTTATCGGGGCTGATGGCGAGGTCCAGCAGGTTCAGGGCGGCTCGGTCGTCCCAGGTGGCGCCTTCCTTGCTGACGCGCAGCTTGCCGCTGATGCTGTCGTAGCCGTAGATCGTGTGTACGGCGTCGAGGGCGTGGAAGTCGGCCTCGCCCTCCAGGGAGCGGGTCTTCCATGTCTTCCCGGCGTCGGTGCTCTCGATCAGGCCGCGGTGGGGCGGCTCGTCGTCGGAGGCCGGGTGTCCGCTGGCCAGGAAGGTCTTGGGGCCGGCCACCGTGAATCCCATGAAGTCGTCCCGGCTGTCACCCACGAGCTGCGGTTCGCCCTTGGCGTTGGGGGTGAAGAGGCCGTCATGGGGGGCGACGTAGAGCCGGCCGTCCGACGGATCGACTCCGAGCCCGTGGACATGGCTCAGGCTTACGGCTGCCTCGGTCGAGTCGGAGTCGCTGGTACAGGCCGTCAGCCCTGCGGCAAGGACCGCGGCGGCGAGGGCGGGAGCGAGGGCACGCACTTTCATCCGGGAATCCCTGCGGGCTGGAGTGGGTGGCGCGGCGGCATGCGGCCGGCGCGGTGCCCGGACCGCGGGGGCGGTGCGGGGCGCTGGGACATGTCACCGTCCGGTGGACTCCCGTCGCCGATCGGAGGCGGGGGTCGGGTGGGTGTGCCGTGTGGCGGCCTGGTCGCGCAGCAGGCGCAGTTCCTCGCGGGTGCGCCTGATCTCCTCGTCGACGCTCTCCCGGGTACGCGAGGGCGGAGCCGGGCAGCAGCCGCCCTTGTTGCGCATCGGGCGGATGCAGCACACGTACGTGGCGACGGCGGCGAGCAGCGTCGCGACGAGCAGGAGCCAGGCGCCGGTCACGGCGTGCGGTCCTAACCTTGCCCTTAGGGCAGAGTCAAGCCCGACGAACGACACCCGAGACCTTCGAGGAGGGCAACCGCCATGCTGACCGTCGGCCGCGTCGCCGAGCAGACCGGACTGAGCGCCAAGGCCATCCGCCTGTACGAGGCCGGAGGGCTCATCGACCCACCCGAGCGCACCCCGGCCGGATACCGCACCTACGGCGACGACACCCTCCCCGTACTGCGCTTCATCCGCCGGGCCCAGGCCCTCGGCCTCAGCCTGAAGGAGATCAAGCGCATCCTTGACCTCCAGCGCGAGGGCCGGCAGCCCTGCGGCTTGGTCACCGGCCTTCTCGACGAGCACCTCGCCGAGATCGACCAGCGCATCGCCGACCTCCAGGCCCTGCGCGAAACCCTCCAGGCCGCCCGCGACCGTGCCGACCAGGCAGCCGATCGCGGCGAGACCGCCGTGATCTGCCACATCATCGAGGCCACCCCCGACGGCACGAACTGACCGCTTGACCTTTCCCATGGGGCAAGGTTCTAGCGTCGCTCGTGAAAGATGAGAACGCGAAAAGGCGAGGTGACGAGCGATGCCATTCCGTGAGGGCGAGGTATATCGCTGCCCTGACCCGGACTGCGGATGCGAGCTGACCGTGACCAAGGCGGCCCCGCCAACCTGCTCCGGCCAGTCCAGTCCCACCTGCTGCTGCGGCAGGACAATGACCAAGGTTGCGTAGCACTGGCGAACCGGGGCCGGGTCGACGACGTCGGCGGGCCCCGTGTGCTGCGAAGCGTCGAGGGCGTGGTGGAGCGGGCTGCCCGTCCTGGTCAACCTCCTCATCGGCGTCGTCAGCAACTCCCTCGACGTAGCCAGCGCACTCGAAATCTGGCACGCCGGGTACCGGAGCAGCCCGTCACGCCTCCGGTTCCTCATGGGGTGGGGCGAACTTCCCGTAGTTCAGAGAGTTCGCTGGGTGCCATCTGGTGAAGTGCCACTGTTGGTTCGTGGCGTGTCCTGGGCCCGGCGGTGAAGGTGGTGGCGGAGTGCCAGCGCCGTCAGCAGCAGTGCTGCGAACACGGCGGTGATGGTGGGGATGCCGACGGTCTCGAGGGTTTCGGAGATCCACCGCTGTACGGTGCCTGCGCCGTCGATGACGGGGTCGGTGGACAGCGGGTCACGCAGGACGCGGATTTCGTACCAGCCGTAGTACGCCACGTACGCACCGACCAGGAACAGCAGGCCGCCGCCGAGGCGGGAGGCGGTGGCACCGAGGCGGCGCAGACGGCCCACCCGGGCGGTGCGGGTCAGCGCCACAGACAGCGCGGCGGCGCCCACGATCACTCCCATCCCGGCCGCGTACGCAGTGAACAGCGCGACACCTTCGAGCGTCGATCCACTGCGGAACGCGGAGACCACGATCGCGAGGAAAGGAGCGATGGTGCAGCCCAGCGAGGCGATCGCGTAGGCGGCGCCAAACAGTGCCATCGACTGCACGGAGCGGGTCACGGCGGGGGCACGGCGGAGCTTGGGGAGCAGGGTGGGCAGGTCGCGGCCGGCCAGCAGCCAGCCGCCGACGAGGGCGAGCAGCAGGCCGAAGGCGATGGTGAACCATGGCAGGTGCTGCTGCACCTGGCCGGCGACGGGTGCGACGGCGAGTCCGAAGACGGCGAACAAGGCCGCGAATCCGGCGGTCATGGCAGCTGTCGCGGCCAGCGCGCGGCCGACCGCGGCCGTGCGGGTGGGCGAGTCGTCGCCCAGGACGAGCAGGGAGAGGTAGGCGGGCAGCAGGGCGAAGCCGCACGGGTTCACCGCGGCGAGCATGCCCGCGGTCAGGGCGAGGGCGAGCGGAACGTCGGACACGGCGCGTCAGCCGACGAGCTTGCTGACCTTGTCGGCCAGCCCCTTGCCGGCGGGCAGGTTGCCGGTGAAGACGGTCTTGCCGTCCTTGTCGAGCACGACGTACGTGCTCTGCTCTGTGATCTCGAACTTCTTCCAGATGTCACCGCCTTCGTCGGACAGGTTCGGGAAGGCGCCGACCTTGGCCGAGGCGACGAAGTCCTTCATGGCCGCCGGCTTGTCCAGCCCGGCCACCCCGACGACATTGGCCCTCCCCTCGAACTGCGCTGCGACCTTCGCCGTCTCCGGCCCTTGGGCCTTGCACTTGGGGCACCAGGGGGCCCAGAACCACAGCACCGTGGGCTTGCCGACCAGCGTCGCGCCGTCAAACGGCTTGCCCTCAATGGTCATTCCGGTGAAGCGCAGTGCCTCGGGCACCGTCCCGGAAGAATCGCTGCCGGCTGAGGTGGGAGTGGCGGCGGGGGCCGTGTTCGCGCCAGAGCTGTCCGTGCCCGCATCACTGCCGGATGCGTCACCGCCGTCGGAGCCACAGCCTGCAAGGGCGAGCATTCCGGCGGTCAGGACGGCCGGGAGGAACGAGCGGACACGCATGAGGGCTCCTGATGTTCGGGATCGGCTCTGAATGTAGATCGGCCGGTCCCGTGGGCGGGACGGCTGAGTGCTTACGGTTCGGTGACGTCAGCCCGCGTGGTCCTTGAGGCGCTCAGGGTCGAGGACGGCGATACGCCCTCTGGCGAGGCGGATCAGCCCCTGTCCGGCGAACTCGCGCAGGACCTTGGTGGTGGTTTCGCGGGAGGTGCCTGCCAGGGCTGCGATCTGCTGGTGTGTCAGGGCGATCTGCGGGCTGCGGGCCCCGAGCACGCGCGTTCGGTTCTCGGCGGCGAGGGTCAGCAGGGTGGTGGCGATGCGCTGGGGTACGGATTTGAAGACGGTGTCGGACAGGCGTTGTTCGAGGTCGGCCAGGCGGCGGCCGAGGATTTCGGTGATCCGGGCGGAGATCCGCGCATCAGAGAGCAGGAAACGGCGGACATCGGCGCGGCTCATGACGCAGACGGTGACCTCGTCGAGGGCTTCGGCGAAGTTGTCGTACATCCGCTGCCCGAGCAGCGCCATCTCCCCAAAGATGGTGCCCGGGCTGATAATCGCGCAGGTCAGGGCCCGGCCGTCGGCGGAGACACGGAAAATGCGGACCCGGCCGCGCTTGAGGATGAACAGCACCTCGGACGGCTGGGCCGGGGAATGCAGAAGCTCTCCCGCGGAGTAGGTCTTCATCGGCGCTGCGGCGGCGATGGCGTCCATCTCCGCCTCGCTGAGGTCGCGGAAGATGTCGACCTCGGAGATGCACCACGTCTTCTCCACGTCGTCACCGGCGTCGGTCATGTGGTGTGTCTCCTCGCGTCGTCCCGGTGCCCACGGCGGGGGCGCCGCGCCCCACGCCGGGCTGGCCATCGCACCGGCGCTGTCGGCCAGACAGTAGCCGTCCGGGGTGCTGCGAAGCTGTGCAGCACCCCGGGGCGGTGTGCCGGGGCCGGGTGTTGACGCCGGCGGTACGCGGGTCATCCTCCGGCCCGGCCCGTCCGCTTGGCCGCCATCTGGGCGATACAGGCGAAGGTCAGTCCGGCGAGCAGCCCGAACACCAGGTGGCCGCCGAGGCTGGAGCTGGTGACGTCGTTCCACTCGAAGACCGGCATGCCCATGTTGGCGGGCATGATCCACAGCGCGCCGACGAACCACCACACGGCGCCGTAGGCCAGCCCCAGCACGACCGCGGGTGCCATCTTCTGGGCGAACTGGCCCAGGACCGCGCCGAAGGTGATGCCGGCGAAGACCGCGATGCCCAGGTGGATCAGCCACCCGGCGAAGGCGTTGGTCGATCCGAGCAGACCGGCGACCATGGTGATCATCGCGGTGTCCATCATCGGCCGGGACACCGACATCCAGATGCCGAACCCGATCCCGCCGACCACACCGGCCACAGCGCCGTAGGCCGCGTAGACAGGGATGACGGCGGCTCTCGGGGATACCTGCACGGTGGCTGTCATGATCTTCAAGTCCTCTCCTGCCCGGGATGCTTGCTTCAGCGACGACGCTAGGACCGGTGACGGATGCAGGTATGTGAGCGCGCTTACCTACGTGCCAGTAACTCCAAGCCGCGGCGATATTCCCGGCGGACGTGGCTGCCGGGCGTCGGGACGAGGGGCTCGCCATCTGTGGGGGCGATGCGGGAAGAGGCAGGCGCGGCAGCGGTCGCAGGGCCCGCTGGCGAGCTCTAGCGTGGAAGGAGGGTCCGTTCGCTGGCTGAGAGGAGTGGTCGCCATGGCAGGCCGGAGCCGAAGCGAGGTCGAGTCGGAGATCAAGGAGACGCTGGGTCTCGTTCCGCATTTCTTCTCCCGGATCCCCGATGACCTGCTGGACTACGAGTGGGAGATCTTCAAGAAGATCGAGCTCGGTGAGACGCTCATCCCGAACAAGTACAAGGAACTGATCGGGATCGCGTTGCATTCGGAGACGAAGTGTCGCTACTGCACGCTCTTCCACACGGAGGCCGCGAAGCTGTTCGGGGCCACCGACGAGGAGATCCAGGAAGCCGTCCACTACGCGAAGAACAGCCTCGGCTGGAGCGCATACCTCAACGGTATCCGTGAGGACTACGACGACTTCGCGCAGGAACTCGGGCAGATCAAGGACTACTTGGCATCGAAGGGCTGAGATCATGCACCTCGAGTGGGCCCGGCCGGGTGTCCTGAGTGCGACTGCTCACGCGTTCGAGTTCGCCGCGCTGGTGGCCGCCGCCCGATTCGTGGCCGAGTCCGCTCCGCCCGAAATCCCCACGGAGGCGTTGGAACAGCTCCGGCAGATTCTCCACGACTACGACACACAGGCGCTGCGTCTGCGCGAAGCGGCATCCCCTGCGGACGGCGCCTGAGCGCAGGCGCATCCGATGCAACAAGCGCCGTTGCACGGGATGCACGCGTCCTCCAGTCAGGCGTTCGGCAGGCCCTTCTCCGCGATCAGCAGGGAGTAGCCGAGGACGCCGTCCGCCACGGCGGCGCGGGCAGCGGCGAGGACGGCTGGGGCCGCCTCCAGGTCCACGCCGGCGTCGGTGAGCTTGGCCGCAGCGGTCATGCGCAGCAGGTTCAGCCTCGCCTCGATCTGGTCGATCATGCGGGTCATGGCCGCGTCGTGGCGTTCGGTGCGGATGGTGCGCAGTCCGGCGGCGGCCAGGATCTCAACGTATTGGGCCAGCGGGCGGGCGTCGGCGATGCAGGCGATCCGCGCGGCCAGACCGGTCAGTTCCGGCGGGAGGCGGTCGGGGGCGGCGGTGACGTCGGTGATGCCGACCCGTCCACCGGGACGCAGGACACGGGAGAACTCAACTGCGGCCTGGGCCTTGTCGGGGAAGGTGCACAGGGCGCACTCGCACACCACCGCGTCGAACACGCCGCCCGGGTAGGACAGGCGCTCGGCATCCCCGGTGGTGAACACGGCACAGTCTCCGAGTCCCGCGGCTGCGGCGGCTCCTTGGGCCAGGGCGGTGTTGGCCGGTGAGTAGTCCACCCCGTCCACCCGTACGCCGTAGACGTCGGCGAGGAGAAGGGCGGTGGTGCCGCGGCCCGAGGCCACATCGAGAACGCGGCAGCCCTCCGCCAGGCGGAGACCGTCGGCGAGGCGGCGGGTCAGGGCGGTGCCGCCCGGGTGGTAGGAGTCGCCGAGCAGCAGGGCGACCACATCGGACGAGTACGCGGCGGCGCAGCAGGCTTTGAGTTCATCGCCGGTCGCGATGGGTGGGCGGGCGTTCTGGTCGGTCATCGTGCGCCCTCTTCGGCGGTCGGCTGGGGCTTTGTGCTGCGGGCGGTCTTGGAGCCGTAGGGGGTGTCGGTGAGGACGGGCGCGAGGGGCAGCGCGTTGGGCACCACGTCGGCGACGGGAACGCCGGACATCTGCGCGCGGACCTGTTCGCGGTAGCCGACGGAGTTGTAGGCGCAGAAGGGGATGAGGCGTCCGTCAGGGGTGATCTCCTCGACGCAGCGCTTCATCAGCTGCTTGACGTTGAGGGTGTAGGGGTCCTGGAAGTCCTGTACGACGATCATGAATGCCTTGTCGTTGAGGTCCTTCACCGCATGCGGGAGGTCGATGCCGCAGGAGTCCGCGCAATCGAGTCCTTCGGCGGTGGCCCGTAGCTTCTCCTGGGTCGTTTCCGTGCCCATGAAGGCGGAGGCAGACCACAGCTTCTCCAGCGCCTCGCGGATTCCGGTGTCGGGCATGACGCGGTTGGTGACGTAGTCGAGGTAGTCATCGACCTGCAGCAGCCGGGGAATGGGCACGACGGTCCGGCTGCCCGGCTCGCCGTCCACCAGCAGATAGGTGATGGAGCGGCAGGTCGGGAAGCAGCAGGGGACGGGGAAGAAGTCGCCCTTCTTGAACCACTGCGGCCGCTGTTCATTGATGAGCTTGATGACATCGGGGTTGGTGAGCCGGTTCAGCGGGTCGAACTCCACATGCCGACCGGAGTGGGTGACGGGCTGGAAAGCCACCGACCGTACGGCCGGGTGGTCGATGCCGAACTCGACGATGTCTCCGAGCTCGTGCTCGTTCAGCCCCCGCTCGACAGCCGCGACCAAAGTGACGCTCAGCCCAGCAGACGCGCAGTTGTCCAGTGCCCGCTGTTTGAACGTACGCAGGTCACGGCCCCGGATCTCCCGGTGGGTTCGCTCGTCGAAGCCGTCGAACTGCAGGTAGATGTTCACCGACCTGCCGGGCAGCTGGTTGCGTTTGCCCAGCTCGGCGACGAAGCGTTGGTCGGTGGCGAGACGGATGCCGTTGGTATTGAGGGTGACGTTCTTGATCGGCCGGTTCAGCGCGAGGTCGATGAAGTCCAGGATGTGCTTGTGGATGGTGGGCTCGCCGCCGGAGAACATCACCACCTCCGCCTCGCCCTCGGAGGCCACGAAGACGTCGAGCATCCGTGCGCACTGCTCGTGGGTGATGGAGTAGCCGTCGCTGTGGTGGCCGGAGTCAGCGAAGCAGATCGGGCAGTCCAGGTTGCAGTTGGTGTTGACCTCGATGATGCCCAGGCAGGCGTGCTGTTTGTGCTCCGGGCACAGCCCGCAGTCCGACGGGCAGCCGTCCCTCACCTCGGTCTGGAAGGTGAGGGGGATGGTGCCGGGCTTGTTGAACCGGGCCGAGAAGACGTACTCCTCGGCGTCCCCGTATACCAGCGCCTCGAACTCACCGTGCTCCTTGCAGCGTTTGCGCAGATAGACCTTGCCCTGGCGGATGTTGACCTGGGCGTCGACGGGCGTCTTGCACATCGGGCAGATCGACTTGGTGAACTCCACGAACACCTCGTCGCGGTCCACCTTGCGCCGCGGCGCGGGGGCTTGGGTCATCTCGGCTCCTCCACTCGAAAGGAACCCGGGCCGTGAACCCGGGCCGGCGGTCACCGCGCTGCAACACGGCGGTATGGGCAGACGCTGGCAGAGCAGCCGTCCACCGGGCGTCATCAGCGTCATCAACGGGGTGGGACGTCCTCGACGGTCGAGCTGTGCAGCCGCCGCTGGTCCGCGGCGCTGGACGGCCGAGTGACGTACGGCCGGCAGCCCTCCTGCCCTGAACCACGGCTGCGGTGGGCCCGACATCGCAGGGCATGGACGACAGCGACGACAGCGATAAGCACCATCAGGGCACCGACGATGATCAGAAAGGGACTGCCTCGCCCACCGCCGACGGCAACGGCCACGACGCCGGCCACGAGCAGCGGGCCCGCGCAGGACAGCACGAGCAGCAGCCCGGCACCGACGTCGGCCGGCGTGCCGCGCAGGCCGGAGCGTTTACGGGATTCGGGCATCAGGATCGGCCTCCTCGGTCACGGGCGGGGATTCCGCGGGCGCAGCGGTCTCGTCAGGCTCGGTGCCCCGGCTGGAGAGGGCGCGCCTGGCAGGCGGGCGAGCCGTTCGGGTCCCGCGCAGTAGCAGTCCCGCGTAGAGCAGCGTCAAGGCGTCCTGGGCGAGCACGAACCAGCTCAGCCGCTGGGACAGGTAGATGCCGAAGCAGCCGCAGTTGGTGACAGTGAGCCCGCGTGCGTACGCCTGCACGGCGAGGAACGACCAGATCACCGCCACGGCCGTGAAGACCCACACCGGAGCGACCGTCTTCGAGCGCGGGCGGGCCAGGAACCAGACCCCGCACACCAGCTCGCCCGCGATCAGTGCCACGGCCAGCGCGGTCTCGGCGACGCCGTCGACCAGCCCGTAGGCGGCCAGAATCCCGGGCATGTGCCCGAAGGAGGCGAGCTGGCCGACCGCCATCGCCGTGTACACCGCACCCAGCACGATCCGCAGCACCATGCCCTGAACGTAAGCCGAGCTGGAGGCCGAGAACTGTAAGCGCGCTCACCGAACCGGCAGCTCGTGCGCGAGAACATCAGCAGGACGGGACCCGTCTTCGACGAGTGCGTATCACGCGGATCCCGTGTGGTCAGGGGTGATGCCCGGTGAATGCTCAGCCAAAGCCCAAGCCGGATCGTCGGCAGGTCATCAAGGGCGCCGGGGTGATCGGGGGGCTTGCCGCTCTGCTCCTGGGCGGAGGCGTCCTGGGCTGGCAGGCCATCTCCGACCGCCCGTCCGAGACGGTGCCGACCGTGCAGCCGGGCCAGGATCCGTCGCTGGAGACGTTGGCCGGTGCTGCGGTCTCCGGCGGACCGGGCAAGGACGGGATCCCCTCCGTCGACCGGCCCCGGTTCGTTGCAGCGCGCGAGGCGGGCTTCCTCGCGGACGACGAGCCGGTGTTCGGTCTGGAGTACCGCGGTGAGGTACGGGCCTATCCGCAGCAGGTGCTGGTATGGCACGAGATCGTCAACGACACCGTGGGCGGCGAGCCGCTGGCGGTCACCTACTGCCCGCTCACCGGCACGGTGATCGGCTTCGCCGCCCCGCCCGGCACACCGGAGCTGACGTTCGGCACCACCGGCAAGCTCGTCAACTCCAACCTGCTGATGTACGACCGGCAGACCGGCTCCGAGTGGCCCCAGCTGCTCGGCCAAGCGGTCAGCGGCCCGCTCAAGGGCACGAAGCTGGACACCGTCCCCCTGGTGTGGACCACCTGGAAGGACTGGCGGGCCGCGCATCCGGACACCCAGGTGCTGTCCACCGACACCGGCGCCCTGCGCAGTTACGGCAGCGATCCCTACGGCTCCTACCCCGGCCGCAGCGGCTACTACGTCAAGGGCCGCCCGTTCTTCCCCGTGCTCACATCGAGCGACCGCTTCCCCGACAAGGACGTTGTGATCGGCGTACGGGTCGGCGAGCAGCGCCTCGCGATCCACAAGGATCTCGTCCGCAAGGCCGGGACCGTGCAGGCCCAGGTCGCGGGGACTCAAGTCGTCGCGCGCTGGGACGACCGGCTCGACACGGCTCGTGTCCTCCAGCGCGTCGGCGAGAAGTGGGAGTCCGCCGACTTCCTCGACTCCATGTGGTTCGCCTGGTACGCCTTCTACCCGAACACCCAGGTCCGGCAATGAGCAGGCTCGTGACCGCGCTCGGCAGGGCAGGCGATGCATGGGACGCCACCCTCGCCGCCACTCCTCGTGGCGTGCGCGCCGCTCTCGCCGTGCGCCGTCACCGGCGGGTCGCACTGGCGGCTGCGGCGCTGGTGCTGGTCGGGTACCTGTTCTCGATCGGCGATCTCGCGGTGTCGGCCTCTGGCCGGTTCACCGGCGTGCCCGTCTTCCAGTCCGCCCCTGGGCAGCTCTTCCATGCGCGGGGGCCGTTTCTGTTCGAGCCGGTGCTCGCGCTCCATCCGACCGCGCATGTGGCGGTGTTCCTCAGTCCGGTCAACCTGCTGCTCGGCACGGTCGTCGCCGCGCTCGTCGGCTGCAACATCGCGATCGCCGGGCTGGCGGCACGGCAGGCGGCCTCCTGCCGACGCACCAGATACGCGCGGCTGCTCGGCGTCCTCCCGGCGTTCCTGCTCGGCTTCGCCTGCTGCGTACCGACGCTCCTGCTCGTCCTCGGCGCCGGCACCGCCGCGGCCCTCCTGCCGGTGCTGATCCCCCTGCGCCCGGTGTTCTATCCGCTCACGCTGGTGCTGCTGATCGGCACGCTGGTGTGGGGTGCGTCCCGGCTGGGCACGACCCCCGTCACCGTCCAGGCCGGGAAATCACCCATCCCCGAGCAGGGCAGCGATCGTCCGGAGCGATAGGTGCCGGGGGCAGTCCTTTCCGGGGATCAATCGCGTGCGCGGGGTGGGGGCAGCCAGCAGAACACCGCACACCGCAGCGCCCGGACCAGCCGGTCGCCTACGCGCTCGCGCAGCGACGCGGGGCCGACACCGGAGGGCTCGGTCGGGTCCGTGGGCAGATCGTCCAGCAGTGCGCTCAGCTCGTCCTGAGAGCGAGCCCGCATGGCCCGCCCGGCGCGGTCCTCGAACTCCGGCTCATCCAGCCGGCCCTCGGCGTAGGCCGTCTTGAGACGTTCGAGGGCCTGTTCCCGTTCGGCGTGTCCGATGCGCAGTGACGGCATGGCGGGCCTCCTCTTGCTTCCAGGATATTGCGCTGCCATCGACGCGATCGGCGGCCGGGCCGTGACATGACGCGGTATGCCGTCACCGGCGGGCTCTGCGCTCCGCTTCCTCCTTGACCGATGCCAGCGTTTTCGCGACCGTCTCCTCCCAGCGGCGGGCGACCAGCTGCCCCCAGTGTTGCCCCAGCCCCCACAGGTCGGTGCCCAGCACCCCTTCGTACGCCAGCCGCGTGCCGGACTCGTGCTCGGTGAGGACAAACGCCTCGACGACATGCGGCACCGGGCCGCGCACCAGCCGGAAGTCGATGCGCTCGGGCCGGGTGAACCGCACTGTCTCCACCGTGGTTGCGGTCAGCCGCCCGCCTGCTACGGGCGTGTGGTGCGCGGCGAGCACCATGTCACTGCCCCGCTCCAGCACGTTCACCTTCTCCCGCATCGCCCGGGTGGCCCGCCCGAGATACGGCTGGGCGATCACATCGAAGACCACGTCCCTGGGCGCCGTGATGTCGACGGTCTGCGGGCCCAGCGGGCGGGTGCGCCGCCCGACGCCCACGTCGGCGTGCAGTGCGCCGCTCACCAGCCCGAGATAGGTCGCGGTCACCGCACCCGAGGCACCGGCGGTCCACGCCGCGAGGCGCGCAAGTCGATGGGCGCTCACCGGCCGGTCTCCGGCGGCGCTTCGACCGTGACGCCGTTCCAGAAGGCGACATGGTTCTTGATCTTCTTCGCCAGCGGGGTGGGGTGCGGGTAGTACCAGGCGGCATTCGCGTTGACCTGTCCGTCGACCGTGACCGTGTAGTAGCGGGCCAGCCCCTTCCACAGGCACAGCGACTTCGTCCGGCTCTCGGTGAAGTACTCGCGGTGCAGCGACTCGGGCGGGAAGTAGTGATTGCCCTCGACCACCACGGTGCGCTCCGCCTCCGCCAGTACCGCGCCGTGCCACACAGCGCGCATCATGATCTTCCACCTCCGGGCACGTCAGGGAATCCCATGCCGCGACGCTAAACCGCCGCCCCGGGCCCCGACGGTGATCCCGCTTACAGTCTGGGGCCGGTGTCGGGGTACGCGCGGGGACGTGCTGCCGGAGCTAGCCTGGAAGCAGGTGGTTAAACCTTCAATCAAACTCGCGCTGGAGGCCGCCATGGACGTCCTGGTGTTGATCGGACGCATCCTCTTCTCAGCCCTCTTCCTCAGCAGCGCGGTCGGCCACATGACCCAGACCAAGGCCATGGCCTGCTACGCCTCGTCGCGAGGCGTGCCGGCACCCGCTCCGGCCGTGCTCGGCGGCGGTGTGCTCCTGCTCGCGGGCGGGCTGAGCGTGCTGCTCGGGGTCTGGGCGGACCTCGGGGCGCTGCTGCTGGTCGTCTTCCTCGTGCCGACCGCCGTGCTGATGCACGCCTTCTGGAAGGAGACCGAGCCGCAGGCACGGCAGATGGAGATGGCCCACTTCCAGAAGGACATGGCGCTCGCCGGCGCCGCGCTCATGCTGCTCGGCCTCATCGCCCATGCGGGCGGTGACCTGGGCCTGACCCTCACGGGACCGCTTTTCGACATCGGCTGACCAGCGCGTCCAACGCCGGGGAGGGGAAATCCCAAGCGGCGTTGTTCCAGCCGCCCCCCTCTCGCCACGGCACCCCAAGCGTCCACCCGAGATGCCCGGGGCCTTCCACCGGTGCCGCGTGCTCTGGGCCGTAGGACACCTTCCGGCAACGGCCCACGCCGCATTCACCCCGAGCCCATTCGTCTCTCCTTCCACTGTCTTCCAGCACTGGGACGGCGCGCCAGGAAGAGCCGGGTGCGGGAGCACAATGGAAAGAAGGGAGATGAGGGCATGTCTGACAACACCCTGGCGGTGGAAAAGGCTGCGGCTGCGGTTGACGCGCAGGGCGTCGTAACGGCCTGGAGCCGGGGTGCACGACTCCTTCTCGGGTATGAGCCGGCCGAGGCGATCGGACGTCCGGCATCCGATCTTCTTGCTGCTCGCCTCCCGGACTCGGCGTGGCGGAGCCTTTCACAGCAGGAGCCGTGGAGCGGGCGCGTCGCGCTGCGCGACCGGGACGGCCACACCGTAGAGGCCGACGTGCGGGCCTACCCGCTGCTGGGCGCCGATGACCACATCGGATGGTTCATCCACGCCGCCCCGCCGGAGACCGACGGTGCCGACCTCGCCCTGCAGCGCCGCCTGCTCCTGTATCACCGGCCCGCGCAGCCGGCAGTGGAGACGGCGATGCGCTACCTGCCCGCCGATCCGCAGGCCGGTGTGGGCGGCGACTGGTTCGACGTCATCCCCCTCTCCGGAGCCCGGGTGGCCCTGGTCGTCGGTGATGTCGTCGGCCACGGCATCCATGCCTCCGCCACCATGGGCCAACTGCGCAGCGCGATGCGCACGTTGGCGGATGTCGATCTTCCTCCCGACGAACTGCTGACCCAGCTCGACGACCTCATCCTCGAAGAGATCGAAGAGGGCATCGAATCCGCCGGAGAGGTCGGCGCGACATGCCTGTACGCGGTCTACGACCCGATCTCCCGCCACTGCACCCTGGCCAGCGCCGGCCACCCCGCCCCCGCCGCCGTCCTGCCGGACGGCTCCGTGGAATTCATCTCCCTGGCCCCAGGCCCCCCTCTCGGCGTAGGCGGCCTCCCCTTCGAAGCAACCGACGTCCGCCTGCCCGAAGGCAGCCTGCTCGTCCTGTACACGAATGGACTCGTCGAAGCCCACGACCGCGACATCGGCACCGGAATGCAGGAACTCGTGCACGCCCTGGCCGGACCCACCCCATCGCTGGAAGCCATCTGCGACCACCTCATCACGGCACTCCTGCCCGAGCACCCGGACGACGACGCCGCCCTGCTCGTAGCCCGCACCCACGCCCTGGGCCCCTCGCACGTGGCCACCTGGGACCTGCCCGCGGCGCCCGTCATCGTCGCCGACGCGCGCCGACGGACCACCGACCAGCTCACGACCTGGGGCCTGCAGGATGCCGTCCCGACCACCGAGCTGATCGTCAGCGAGCTGGTCACCAACGCCATCCGGCACGCCGAAGCCCCCATCCAGCTGCGGCTCATCCGCAATACCGCCCTGATCTGCGAGGTCTCCGACGCCAGCAGCACCGCCCCGCACGCCCGCCGCGCCCGTGCCCTGGACGAGGGCGGCCGCGGCCTGTTCCTGGTCGGCCAGCTCGCCGAACGCTGGGGCACCCGTCACACACCGACAGGAAAGACCATCTGGGCAGAGCAGCCCCGACCGCTCCCTCGCCCACGGCCCCGACGCCAGCCGTCGCGAGTACGTGGCGGACCGACGGGCTCCGCCCGGCGGACCAGGCCTGCGGCCACGACCGGATCACGGTAGAGCTTCCGGGGCGAGCGCGGCGGTGCCCTCGAGCAGGTGAGGCCGATCACGCGTCTGCCACAGGCGTGACCGAAGCGACGCCCGGCTCCCTGCGGCCGCCCGGCCGGCTACCGCGGGCGGGTCGGGCCGTGCCGCCGCCTATCGTGGAGACATGGGCGAAGTCCTCGTCGTGTACGAGCTCGACAAGGCGGCCACGCGCGCCTCCCGTCGTGTACCGCGTGGTGGGGAACGGCCCGTCCGCCGGGTGCACGCGGCGCCTGCCGCCCCAGGGACACCCGCCGTGACCGGACCACGAACCCTCTGCGGCAAGGACACCTTCGCCATGGAGACGACCGGCCGGAAGCTCTCCGAGCACCCCGAGTCGCCGTGGTACCCCGAGGAGTACGCATCCGCGGTTTGCCCCGACTGCGATGCCGTGATGGAGACCTGACCGCGCGCCGACTGCACAGACGTTGCTGCGTCGCCGGAGAGGATTCCGACGCCAGTGCCACGTCCCGCGCTCGTGCAACGCATCCTGGCCACATCGAAAGGCAAGGACTGAGATGGGGCAGTGACGCCTGCCGCACCCTCCAAGGAGATAAGCAGTAGGATCAGTAGCATGAGCGAGCCTACCGGCAAGTACTCGATCACCATGCCGCGCGACATCGCCGAAGCCGCCAAGGCCCGCAGCGGCCCCTCCGGCCTGTCCGCCTACGTCGCCGCAGCCGTCGCCCGCCAGATCGAACGCGACAACCTCAACGAGATCATCGGCGTCGCCGAGGCCGAGCACGGCCCCTTCACCGACGAGGAGATCCAGGCGCTGCGCGACCAGCTCCACCAGGCCCGCCGCGAGCAGACGCGGGGCGGAGCGGACGCCGCGTGACCCGCTCCCCCGCCGTCCCCGGCGGCACGCTCGTTCTGGACAGCGAGGGGCTGGCCAAGGCCGTGCTGCGCGACCGCACCGTCACCGGATGGCTCGCCCTGGCCCGCGCCGACGACCTCCGGGTCATCACGTCTGCGGCCACCCTGGTGGAGGTCGTCCACCCGCGGATGAACCGCCCGGCGCTGGAGTGGACCCTCTCCCGCCTCGTCGTCGAACCGGTCACCGAGCCGATCGCCCGCCATGCTGCCGTCCTCCTCGCCGACGCCGGCCTGCATGGGCACAAGTACGCCATCGACGCCATGCTCAGCGCCACCGCCCTCGCCGCCCCCGGCCCTGTCTCGGTCCTCACCTCGGACCCGGAGGACCTCACCGCGCTATGCGGCAGGCGGGTCACCGTGATCAAGGTCTGACCCGGCGCCCTCCTCGATCGCAACCGGCTCCACAGCGATCACCGTTTCGCCCCGGACACCGCTGATCCAGGCCGGGCGGCCGCAGGCGCTCAGGCCCCCTTCGCCGCGCTGCCCGTTGATGGACTCCAAAGTCCAACCAGAAGGAGCAGGCTCCCCCCGCCACCCGGTGGCTCGCTCCGGGCATGGCAATCGCCTGGATCCGCCACATGACACACCACAACGGGGGAACGATGTCGATCGACTCGAACATGCGAAGGTGCGGCGATGGACGCTGGAGTGGCTGCCCTGTTGAGTGCAGCCGTGGGAGGACTCCTCGGAGCAGGCGGGACCCTGGGAGCAGCCGCCCTGACGGGAAGGTATCAGGGACGCAGTCAGCACTCCCAATGACGCCGCCAGGGGCGACGCGAGGTGTACAGCAGATTCCTCGAAGCCATCCCTGCCCACCAAGAAGCTCTGGGGCGCCTTTCGTCGATGGCCTACGCCGCGGTCCGGGGAGATCACTCCCCGGAAGAACTCGACGCCGCTTGGCAGGAGGTAACCGCCCTCATGCCCGCAGTGCGCACCACCGGCCCCATCGTCATGATCGAAGGACCGCGCGGCATCGCAGACCTGGCCGAGGCCATCGTGGAACTTGCGACCACAGCCACATACAACGCCAGGTCGTATTCCTTGATCCACGCCAAGCGCGCGTACGACGATCCAGCGTTTGGTGAACGCTCGCGACGGGTGTCGACGGCTGCCTCGGAACTCAAAGAGAAGCTCTCAGCCCTCGCCGAGCAGGCGCGAAACGCCCTGGACGTTCCGGGCGGCACCCACTCATGATCCGCCGTGTGTCTTCCCTTAGGGGTGCTTTCAGAAAGCTGGGTGTTTGCGGGCGAGGGTCATGCAGTGGGCGAGCTGGAGGAAAGCGTCGTGTATGTCGTCGCGTACTTCCCAGCGGGTCCGTAGGCGGCGGGGGCCGTGGAGCCAGGCGATGGCGGACTCGGCGACCCAACGGACCTTGCCCAAGCCCGAGCCGTGTGGCTGGCCGCGTCGGGCAATCTTCGGTGTGATGCCACGCTCGCGCAGACGGCGGCGGTAGATGTCGTGGTCGTAGCCGCGGTCGGCGTATAACGTGCGGGGCTTGCGCCGGGGCCGGCCCCGCTTGCCCCTCACCGGCCCAATGCTGTCGACGAGGGGCAGGAGTTGGGTGACGTCGTTGCGGTGACCGCCGGTCAGGGACACCCGCAGCGGGATGCCGTGCGCCTCGGTCAGCACGTGATGCTTCGAGCCCGGCCGTGCGCGGTCAACCGGGCTGGGACCGACTTTTGGGCTGCTTCGCCCCCGCTTGGCCTGCACGTGCGAGGCGTCGATGGTGGCGCGGGAGAAGTCGAGGCGGTCTGCGGCACGCAGCCGGTCCAGCAGCACCCGCTGGAGTTCCTCCCACACGCCGGCCTGCTGCCATTCGGCCAGCCGCCGCCAGCAGGTAGGACCGGAGCCGAACCCCAGTTCCTGCGGCAGGAACTCCCACTGGATGCCGGTGTAGAGGACGAACAACACACCCTGCAGCGTCTTGCGGTCATCGATGCGCTTGCGCCCGGGATGCCGATACCGTCGTTCATGCTTCGGCAACAGCGGCTCGATCACCGCCCACAGCTCGTCGCTGACCTCCCACGGCTTCCGCCGTGCCATGGCCACCCCACAAAACACGGGATCACGTACATCTCCACCGTGCCACAGAAAGATCATTCTGCAAGGACCCCTAAGCGCCGGTCAGGCATGCACGTCCGGGCACCTCACCCTCCGAGGAGTGTGAGCTCGTCCTGCTTGCTCTGTCGAACCCAAATATGCTCACCACAGACCGATGACAGCGTGGGCCGTGAGCCCGCTGTCGACGATCAAGACGAGGGCGGATGTCACGACCGACCGACGCGGGCGAATCGCTTGGGCACCGCCCACCGGGTGGGCGGTGCGCAGCACACGCCGACCACATGCGGTCGCGTAGCCGTAGTGATGGTGATGGGTGGGGCGGTTACGCAGTGCGGAGCGCAGCAACCACCCTCCAACGGCCGTGACTAGGAAGCCGCTGGTCAGTGCGAACCCGGTCAGGACCGTCTCGCCGGCTAGGTGGGTGGCGAGAGGCTGGACTCAGGGTCAGGACGCCTGCCTCATCGGTGAGAGTGACGGTGGCCCGGACGGTGACGGCGTCCTTGCGAGTATCTCTGGCTCCGGCGAGGTGGGCCGCCATGATCGTTTTCCGTGGGCTGGCAGAGCCGCGTGGAAGCCCCCAGCACCACGGCGAGCAACAGCACCAGAAGCCGCCCTGGCGCAGTCAGTTCACGGGGGCGGACAAGCGAGCCGAACTCGTTCCCGAAGAGCTTCGACCGAACCCTTCCCTGCTGCTGTGCCGGCCCGGTTCTGTGAGGCGAAGGAGGCCGTGAAAGAGGGGTGCTCCGGTGAGAGGTCCACGGGCCCCGGCCGTGAACATCGTCGCGCCCGAAGCGAAGGGCGCCGTGGTGTCGCGCAGGCGTCAGCGGCCGCGATGCGCAGAGGTGGGGGCAACGGGTGGGCCGGGCGCGAATTCTCCCCAGTCAATGAGGGTCTCTGCTGCCTGAAACGGAGGCCCTGGTGGGCGAGGCTGTCCATTCCTCGCCCACCAGGTAAGCAGAGGAACGCCCAAAGGTCCGGGTAGCGAAAACCGCTTGCTTCAGAGCATCGCCGATGGGGCTTCGAGCGCCGCTTTAAGGTTGCGCAGAGTGATTCGGATGTTCGTGCGCTGGAAGTCAGCGAAGGAAGAGCCGCGCGTTGCGGCTTTGTCGAACAGGTTCGCAACGAAGTCGGGCCAAGACCGACGGTCGTCGGTCCATGTCTCGGTGACCCTCGTGCCCTCGGCGGTTGGCTCGAACCGGTACTCCCAGGTAGCGATGGGTCCCCGCAACCGCGGTTGTTTCAGGCCGATGGCGTGAACCCGAAACCGGAACAGCTTGTCTGGCTCAGCCGCGGTCACCGTGCATCTCGTGGTCCACCGGAGAGAGCCTCGCTTGTTGTGGCCGTCGAAGACCGTGCCGACAACAGCCGGCCCCTGCGGGTCGCACAGTGTGGCACCAAGATTCTCCGGGCTCCAGCGGCCCATGAGTGCCGGGTCGCAGACATGTTGGTAGACCAGCGAAGGGCTGGCCGCGATGCTGACGCTGTCGGAAACACTGAACGTGCGAGCCATGGGACTCCAATCCTCGATACGGACGGTACAGCCCGGTCTCCCGGGCCTATGTGGGGGCCCTGTTGCGGCCATCTGCGCACGCCCGGGGGAGCTGTCCGGTCGGTCTGGCCCTTGAGAGTCTGCCCATGCGTTCGGGCAGGTCGGTTGCCGGCTTCGGACGACATCTGCGTACGCGGGACACCCTGCGGGGGTGAAAGTCAGGTACCGCGCTCGACCGCTGACGGGCAGAGGCCGAGGCTCACCTTGCCCCACAGCCTTTGCGGGGCAGTTCCTTGAGAACGCGGTGCGCACCGACGACCGCGATGTCGGCTGACAGTGTCTTGGTCAGACAGGATGGAAGAGACTCCGCGCCGAGGATGCCCGCGGTCAGGGCCGCCGTGAGCCGGTGCCAGGTGCCCGCGTCGCGCAGCATGGCGTGACCACCGCGGGGCATGGTGATGCCGCACGCCTGCGCTCCGGCGCGCCGGGCTCTTCGTACGAAGTCCCAGGAGTCGTGGGCGTTGGTGACGCGGTCCTGTTCGTCGTGGAGGACGATCAGATGTTTGTTCTTCAGGTGCGCGACGGGTTCGCCCGGCGGACACCATGGTGCGAGAGCCACGATGCCGCTGACGTGGGAGTGTTCGGCCACGCGCAGCGCTGCTCGCGCGCCCATGGAGTGGCCGACCAGGACGACCGGCCTGAGTGGGGCGAGGAGTTTCAGCTCGTCGAGTGCCTCCTGAGCGTCGTGCACGGGGTCGCTGCGTGATCCGTTCCAGCCGCGGTAGCGGTAGCGCACCGATGCCAGCAGTACGTCGTGGTCGGGTGTCGCTCTGAGAATGGCGGTACCGAAGGGTCGCATGCGCGCACTGGGCAGGTTGAGCAGCGGTGGTGGCGTCAGGGCGTCCGAGCGGCCGCCGTGCAGGAGCAGGACCGCTCCCATGGAGGCGGGCGGGACGGCCCGTAGTCGCAAGGAGCGATGGCCAGTACGGCGTTGCTCGTGATGGAAGGGTGGGGGCTTCATCGTGCGCCTCGCTGTTTGTGATGGGCACAGTGGCGCGGAGGGCGAGGAAAGAATCCGCTGGTACGTGCGGCGTAGGCGGCGTAGGTCGAGCGGTCGGCCATGTGCTTCTCCAGAAGCCTTTTGCCGCTGCCCTGGGTCAGCAGGAGGGTCATCACCATGGGGAGACGAGCGAGATGGCCGCGGCCTGCCAGTTGCCGCAGGCCATGAGGAACAGGCCCCACCAGACGAGGAAGTCGCCGAAGTAGTTCGGGTGTCGTGTCCAGCTCCACAAGCCCCGGTCCATGATGCGTCCGCGATGAGCGGGGTCGGCCTTGAAGCGGGCCAGCTGGTAGTCGCCGACCGCTTCGAAGCCGAGGCCGACCGCCCACACCACCGCGCCCAGCACGGTCAGTGCTCCGGCAGGCTCCGGCGCGTACTGTGCCGCCTGGACAGGCAGGGAGATCAGCCAGACCAGTGCGGCCTGGAGCAGGTACACCTTTCGAAAGGCGTACAAGGTGCGGTTGCCGGGGGCCTTGCCCAGCATGCGGTCGTAGCGCGGGTCCTCACCGTGTCCGTGTCCGCGCCACGCGATGTGGGCGGCCAGCCGCACACCCCACATGGCGGTCGCCCCGGTGATCAGCAGCCGTCTCGTGTCGTCACCGTGGTCCGCGGACATGGCGTACGAGACGACGGCCACCGCGGTGAAGGCGAGGCCCCAGGCCACGTCCACGAGCCGGTGTGTTCCCTTGACTGCGGCCACGGCGAAGGCGAGGAGCATGACCGCGAGCGCGGCACCGGCGGCGGGCGCCAGGTTGGCGGCGAGGGCCGCCCACGGGTACCCGCTCATCACGATGCCTCCGGCCCGTACTCGTCGTACCCGCAGGCGAGCATCCCCGCGTCACCGTTGCGCGTGGGGCGGACCGCGAGAATCTGGTCGACGCCCATGCGCCGTTCGGTGAACGCCAGGCCGCTGCCCACGAGGTACAGACGCCAGACCCACGCGGTCGGCTCGCCGACCATGGCCAAGTCGCGCACCTGTTGCCACACCGCGCTCAGTCCGGCCGCCAGTTCCCCTGTCACGTCGATCTCCCCGGCGCTGTATGCCTCGGCGAGCCCGAGTTCGTCCGGCCGCCACAGCAGCCGGCGCAGGGCCGGGCGGGAGCGGAGGACGACCAGGGGGCCTCCCGGCGGACCTGCCTCGCTGCCGTCCCAGGCCCTCAGCCGTACCGGAACGGGGCCGGGAATGCAGCGCCCGAGGAGCGGGAGAAGACGGTCGGCGACGGACGTCATCGCGCTTCTCCTTGCGTCGTCGTGCTTTCGGTCAACAGCAGTTGCCGTACGTCGAGATAGCGGGCACGGAATCCGGCCTCGGAGTACGCCAGGTACAGCTCCCACATGCGGCGGAAGACGGCGTCGAAGCCCAGGGCTTCCACGCTCGCGGCCTCCTGGTGGAAGCGCTCGCGCCACAGTCGCAGCGTTTCCGCGTAGTGCTCGCCGTAGCCGTGGTCCGCGGCGACGCACAGCCCCGCCCGCGCCGACTCCCCGCGGATGGCCGTCATCGAGGGGATGAGCCCGCCGGGGAAGATGTACTTGCTGATCCACGTGTGGGTGCGGGCGGTGGTCAGCATCCGCTCGTGGGGCATCGTGATCGTCTGCAGTGCTATCCGTCCGCCGGGGGCGAGGCGCTCGCGCAGGGTCGCGAAGTAGACGGGCCAGTAGTCGGCTCCGACCGCCTCGACCATCTCCACGCTCACCACCGCGTCGTAGGTGCCCTGGACATGGCGGTAGTCGCACAGGTCCACGGTCACCCGGTCGGCCACCCCCGCCTCCCGCAGACGGTGCTGGGCCAGGCGTCGCTGTTCGGCGGAGAGCGTCACCGTCGTCACCTGCGCGCCGCGCTCGGCGGCCCGCAGCGCGAGTTCGCCCCACCCTGTGCCGATCTCCAGCAGGCGGGTCCCCGGGCCGACGCCTGCCAGGTCGAGCAGTCGGTCGATCTTGCGGTGCTGGGCCTCAGCGAATGTGGCGCCGGTCGCCGGGAGGGTGGAGAAGACAGCTGAGGAGTACGACATCGTCGGGTCGAGGAAGAGGGCGAACAGGTCGTTCGACAGGTCGTAGTGGCGGCGGATGTTGTCGCGGGCCCCGGCGAGTGTGTTGCTCTGGGCGTCTGGGCGGCGCCGCGCCCACAGCCCGCGCAGCCGCCTCAGGGATTTGGGCGCCAGCTCGTCCACGTGGGCGGCGAGCACCGTCAGGACGTCGACGAGCTCGTCCGCGGTCCACTCCCCCGCCATGTACGACTCACCGAACCCGATCAGCCCGTCGGCGCCGATGCGCCGGAAGAACGCCTCTGGGTCCCGAACGTGCAGCAGTGGCCCGCTTCCCGGTCCTGCGGGCTCCTCTCCCACTTGCACCCGCAGGGGCAGCCGCTTGAAGGCGCCTTGCAGGATCAGGCGGGTGATGGCGGTCCGCGCATGTGAGCCGCGCGGCAGGCGGGTGACGTCCGGCCATACGTTGTCGCCGGTCGTCGATGTCCGCTGCGGTGGCAGAAGAGTGCGGTCGGTGTCGCGCGTGGTCGGAGCTGTCACTTCATGCCTTCTTGCGTCCGGTGAGGGGGGCGGGGCTGTACGGGGAGTCCGCGCAGGAGCAGGTGTACGCCGTGCCGGCGGATGCCGGCGAAGACGGCGGCCGTGGACCAGGGGCGGCGCAGCGATGCCCCGAGCAGCCGCCGGGCGGTGGCCGGCCGGTGTGTTCCTCGGACGGTGGCGGTGAACGGGCTCCCTTCACCGCGCCGGAGTTGGACGGTGAGGTCCAGCTGCCTGCTGGGGACGGGCAGGCGCATGCGGTAGGTGCCGTCGACGGGGAAGAACGGCGAGACGTAGAAGTCCTTCGCCACCTCGGCCCTGCCGCCTTCGTCGGTCCGCAGCAGGTAGCAGTGACGCTGCCCGTAGGTGTTGTGCACTTCGGTCACCACGCAGACGAGAGCGCCGGTGCGGTCGTGGCACCAGTAGACAGTGATCGGGTTGAAGACGTAGCCGAGGACCCGGGCGTGCGCGAGCATCAAGACTTGGCCACCGTCCAGGCGCACGCCTTCGTCGGCCAGGTATGTGTTGAGCCCGTCGCGGATGGAGGGGGCCGTCCCCCCGAAGTGGTCGCGCGGATCGAAGCGGGCGAGCGGGCGAAGTGGGCGGGGCAGCACGGGTATCCGGTCCAGGTCCACCAGCCACATGTAGGTGCGGTGGCGGAAGCTGTGGCGCATGGGCGTGGTACGAGCATGGGAAATGACGCAGTCGTAGAGCGCCGGTGCCGATGCCCGAACCGTTACGCCGGCCATGGCGGTCACCACCGCACCCCCAGGGCGGCTGCCGCTTCGACGCCCGAGCGACAGCCGTCTTCGTGGAACCCCCACCCGTGGTACGCCCCGGCGAACGCGGTCACGTCCGTGTTCAGCTGCGGCAGGTTCTGCTGCGCGGTGACGGACTCGGGCGTGAAGACCGGGTGTTCGTACACCATGCGGGCCAGCACCTTCGACGGGTTCACCCGTCCGTCGCCGTTGAGGGTGACGACATGGTCGTTACCGGCTCCCAGGCGCTGCAGGCGGTTCATGTCGTAGCTGACCTGCACCGCGTCGGCCGGCGCATCACAGGACGGCATGAAGTAGTTCCACGAGGCCCGCGCCTTGGAGGAGCGGGGCAGCAGTGTGGTGTCGGTGTGCAGGACCGTCGGGTTACGGGAGTAACGGAACGCTCCGAGCAGCCGCTGCTCGTCCTCGGTGGCATCGCTGAGGAGGCGCAGTGCCTGATCGGGGTGCACCGCGATCACGACTGCCGCGTAGTCCTGGGTGTCGCCGTCGTCGGGCGTCACCCTTGCGCGGTCGGCGAAGCGCTGCACGCCTCGTACGGGGGCTCCTGTGCGCACGGTGGTGAGCTGTTTCGCGATCCGGTCCACGTATTCCACCGACCCGCCGGTCACCGTCTTCCACTGCGGGGAGCCCTTGACGGAGAGAAGGCCGTGATGTTCCAGGAAACGGAACAAGTACCGGGCGGGGTACCGCATGGCGGTCTCGGGCGCGCACGACCAGACCGCTGACACCAGCGGTATGACGAAGTGGGCGACGAAGTAGGCAGAGTAGGCACCGTCGTCGAGGAACCGGCGCAAGGTGTACGCCGGTCCGCTGCCGGAGGCGAGAACACGGCGGGCCGCCCGGTGGAACACGGGCACCTGCCCGAGCAGCCGCAGGTAGCTGCCGCGCACCGCGTTGCGTCCGGCGAACAGGCCCGCCGGCCCGCGTGCTCCCGCGTACTCGAGTCCGCAGCCCTGACAGCGCACCGACATGCTCATCTCGGAGTCCTGGGTGGTGACCCCGAGCTCGTCGAACAGCCGGAGCAACAAGGGGTAGGTGCGCTCGTTGTGCACGATGAACCCGCTGTCGACACGGAGCGGACGGCCGTCGCCCGTGGTCAGCTCGTGCGTGTGCGCGTGACCACCGAGCCTCGTGTCCGCCTCGTACAAGGTGACGTCACAGCTCTGCTGGAGTACGTACGCCGCGGTCAGGCCCGCCACTCCTCCACCCACCACTGCTATGTTCCGTCGCTGCATGGTCCTCCGCCGTTCGTTTCCACCGGCCGTCGCGTCCCTTCCTGCGACCCGGTCAGCACCTATTCGCAGCACCGGGCCGATCGGATTGGTCCCGGTGCGGAATCGCTGCCGTGGGCCTGTCAGCCGCCTGCGACAGGGCGGCCGAGCTGCCGGGCTTGACGTCCAGTTCGGCCCACACCGTGTGCCCGGAGTCGGAGCGGTCGTCGCCCCAGCGAGAAGCAAGCGTGTCCACGATGAACAGCCCGCGCCCGCCGCTCGTCAAAGAGCCCGAAGGGTGGCGCCAGTGGGCGCGTACCCGGCCTACGTTGATACCCGCCCCGGCGTCGGCGACCTCCAGCCGCACGTACCGCCGGCCGCCCTCCTCGAGCACCAGCCACATGCGCACACCCCACGGCGGAGTACCGTGACGGACAGCATTGGACAGCAGCTCCGTCACGACCAGCAGCGCCTCGTCGACGACACTTTCCAGGTCCCAGAACGCCAGATACCGCCTGATCACAGCCCGGGCGCCGGAAGCCGATGCCACAGACTCACTACGGTCGGACCGGAACGGGGACACGACGACTCTCATACTCCTTATTCGTCACCGGCACGTCCGCGGATGGGTCCGGCCCACGGGCCCGCCGGCACCAAATCAACTGTGGTTCGACGACGACGGCCGCACGATGAGACCGGCCGGTCTCATCGGACACGATGGTGCTGTGGTGATGGAGGGAGACATGGGAAAGGCCACCGGCATGGGCATCACGGCAGAACCCACCGGCGGCTCGCCCCAGCCCACCACTGCACCCCTGGCACTCATGACACTCCCCGCTTGATACATCAGGAAGATGGTGCCGCCAAGCTCAGGCCCAGCGTGGTTGTGACCAAAGGTGTGGCTGCGAGCGCTTGGCCGAAGCCGGCGACCGCCAAGAGGTCAGCGGGCCCCCAGCACCAGCAGGCCGGGGGATGGTCTTCCGCGAGCTGGCGGCCTGAGAGGACGCGGGCTTTCCCACCCGTCGGCCCCCGGTCGACCGGCGCAGAGCCGGTGTGCCCCCTGAGGACCCAGACGCGAGAACCGTCGACGCGTCGTCCAGCTCAGCAAACGCGCCGCGTGCGGGTGCTGCCCCCGATCTCTGCGAGAGCCCGCCGAGGGCACGACGGTATGGGCTTGTTGTCCGCGGGGTACAGATACGGCTGCCGCGGTGAGGCGGATGGCCGGTGGCCGAGTGCTCTGGCGGAGGGGTGGTGTCGAAGGTGGACGCTGAGCGGGGGCTTCTGGTCTTGATGGGCTCGGGCGAGACCAGTCCTACGATGGTGACTTTGCACCGGGAGTTGGTCGCACACCTCCCGCCTGAGCCGGGTGCGGTGATCCTGGAGGCCCCGTACGGGTTCCAGGTGAACCGTGATGACATTTCCTCGCGTGCCCGGGACTACTTCCGGCGCAGTGTGGGGCTCACCGCGGTGGTTGCCCCGGATGCGGATGCCGGTGCCCAGGCGGGGAGCGACGCGGACGGGGTGCGCGATCAGGTGCGCAGGGCGGCCTGGGTGTTCTCCGGCCCTGGCAGCCCTTCTTACGCTCTGCGCCGCTGGCGTGCGCAGGGTCTGGGGGAGATTCTGCGCGAGCGTGTACGGCGCGGGCACGGGGTGACGGTGATGGCGTCCGCGGCAGCGTGCACCGTCGGGTTCGCCGCGCTGCCTGTCTACGAGGTCTACAAGGCCGGGCACCCGGCGGTGTGGCTGGAGGGTCTGGACCTGCTGGGGGCGCTCGGTGTGCCGGTTGCGGTCATCCCGCATTACGACAACGCCGAGGGCGGAACGCACGACACCCGTTTCTGCTACCTCGGCGAATCCCGCCTGGCCGCCCTGGAGCAGGACCTGCCCGAGGACAGCGCCGTGCTCGGCATTGATGAGCACACCGCGGTCATCATCGACCTCGAAGCCTCCCTGGCGAGGGTCTGGGGGCGCGGTGCGATGACCGTTCGGCGCCGCGGTGCAAACTGCCTGGTCCCGGCGGGTTCCGTCCTGCCCCTGGAGCAACTGCGCGACCTGGTCGTCGGCAAGACGGTGGGTCAAGTCCCCGCGCCCAGAGCAACGCTCGCCGGTCGGGGCACCGACGCGTCTGCCGCGCGCGGGCCGGCGACGCTCCAGGAGGCGGTCACCGCGTCGGAATCGCGTTTCGACGCGGCCCGGGCGGCGCAGGACGCCGAGGGCATGGTCGAAGCGATTCTCGAACTGGAGGCCGTGATCGCGGCGTGGAGCGCCGATATGGAGGAAGACCAGGGCGGGGAATGGGCCCGCACCGTCTTGCGCGGGATGATCCGCCAGCTCACCCAGCCGGCTCAACAGGGCATGCTGGAACCCGAACACACCCTCGGCCGCATCCTCGACCCCTTACTGAGCATGCGTCGGCATCTGCGCAGCGAAGGCGCGTACGAACTGGCTGACCAGCTACGCGAGATCCTCGCCGCCGGTGGGGTCGAGATACGGGACACCGCCGAAGCCAGCCTGTGGCAGCTCCTGCAGGGTGACGCCGCGGTTCCCCCCGGCTCCGGCCGTCCTGTGCCGCCACGAGAGTAGCCGGAACCAGCCCTTACATCCCTTTTGATGCAGTTGCGCACGATGTGCAATAGGGTCGACCTGGGGCTCTCGCGAAGGACAGGGCCCGGTCGTCGACCCAGGAGCCGCGACGCGATGACGCCCTTCCCTCACGACTCACCGCCGCCCGTCCTGGTCGAAGCGCTGCTCCTGCGACACGATCCGGCCGAGGGCTTCGCTTATCGTCGGCTGATCACGGCCCTGCGCTACCGACCGGACCCCGACCAGACCGTACGTCGCCTCGCGCTCCTCGACGAGGGCGACGACCGGCACATCGTGCACTCCACCAGCTGGCGGGCCACCCATGACGGACACATCGTCCTGACCTATCTCGTCCACCCGGACCCTGATCCACGCCGGCCGGGTACCACTCTGCCCGACCCGCACGACATCGCCTGCTCACCCCGCCCCGGCCATCCGGCACCAACCGATCTCTCGCTGGACCAGGTAGCTGCGCACGCGGTCAGGCATCTCGCGTTCCTCGGGCGCACCGATCCCGCAATCGCCGCCCACCTGGAGCCCCGGCCCCATTTGCGGCACGCACTCGATACCGTCCCCGGGGTCCCCGCCGGTCAGCTCCAACCCCTGTGACTGGCGCGGCGGTGCGGGGATCTGCGCCCGCGGGTTCAGGGGACCAGTGTGTCGGGTCCGGGTGTGCGGCGTCCTTCGCCGCCGAGCTGGGCGTAGAGATCCATCCAGCGGCGGTCGGCGCTGGTCGGGTCTTCACCGTCACAGAAGGGTTTGCTTCCGTGTGCCGTGTAGTAGCGCATCATCTCCAGGACGGATCCAGTGTCGGCGCGGGAGCCCGCCGTGTAGCGGGGGCCGGGGTCCGTCGTCTGATGGACCCGACAACTGGGGGACGGCGTTGCCGTTTGTGTGTCCAGGGACCCGTTGGGCGACGGGGCGCAGCCACTCACGGCGAGCGCGGCCAGCAGGGCCGCGCTGAAGATGATCCGGCGGTATGTCATGAGGACTCCAAGGGGCAGAACGGGCAGAAGACTGCGGGCCGTCAGACCGAGGCCGGCATGGAGGAAAACGCAGGGCTTCCAGCGATGCCGGGCGGCCGGCGCCCACGCGGCCCCGCCGACGACGAGGGGCTGCCGACGACGAGGGGCTGCCGAGACGGGCACGCCAGCCAATAGCCGGGCCGTCTCGGTGACCGCAGGCCGCCACCCCCACCAGGCCGAAGCGAGGAGCCGGTGTACTGGTTGCTGGAGAGGTCACCGGGAGGACGAGGTCGGGCGGTCGGGTGCGGCCGCCTCGTACCGCCACACCATAAAGGCGGGCACCACTGCCGGGCGCCATGAGAGACCGCAGCGTGTTACGTGTTCGCGGGCGCGTCCGAGCCAGTAGGGCATCCTTATCGCTTCCGGTGAGAGGGCGCAGAGAAATGCAGGTTCTCGTACGCCCGAGAGCTGACGGGCGGACGGTTACGTCCAGGGCCGCGAGCACACTCGTACCCGATCGCGGTGAGTGCGCGCCGTCGACCAGGACCCGCGACCCGCATGGCTCATCGCGACATCGGGCGCTCACGAGGCTTTGACCCCTTATGCCTCATTCGGCTCAAGCGTCTTTGCGGGCACGTCCCTCGCGTGGTGCCCTGTAAAGAGCCCAAACGTCATATTTTGCGACTTTCGCCGTACAGGTTTCACCGCGCAGGGCGAGACCGGGCGTAGGCCCCTATATGGCGCTTCGAGCGTCCGCATTCTCAGCCGCCCCGCCTCCAGCTCGTGGAGGGCCGCGGCTCTCACCGGAAACGGATGGCCCATGGAGTCCTCCCGCCTGTCCCGACGAAAGCACCCGGCCCGCCGGGCCGAACGCACTCTCGCCACTGTCGGCACCCTGTCCCTGGTGACCGCAGCCGCCCTCACCGGCCTCACGCCCTCCACCGGCTCTGCCTCCAGCCACCGTGAGGCACCGCTGATCGCGGGTGACCCGAAGGCCGACAACACAGACGTCTATGCCTTCACCAGCCCCGACAAACCCGATACGGTCACCTTGGTGGCGAACTGGATCCCGTTCGAGGAGCCCAACGGAGGCCCGAACTTCTACCCCTTCGCCAACGACGCCCGCTACACCATCAAGATCGACGGCGACGGCGACGGTAAGCCCGACACCACGTACACCTGGAAGTTCACCGACCGCATCCGCGACGACGCGAATCAGTTCCTGTACAACACGGGCGTCGTCAAGACCCTGGACGACCAGACGCTGAACTTCCGCCAGACGTACGACCTCACCGTCACCGATGCCGCCGGCAACACCAAGACCCTGCTCAAGGACGCCCCGGCGGCCCCGTCGAACGTGGGCAAGGCGTCGATGCCGGACTACGCCTCGCTGCGCAAGCAGGCCGTCGTACCGCTGCCGAACGGCGGTCAGACGTTCGCGGGGCAGGCGTCCGACCCGTTCTTCCTGGACCTGCGGGTCTTCGATCTCCTCTACGGAGGCGATCTCTCGGAGACCGGCCACAACACCCTCGCCGGGTACAACGTCAACACCATCGCCATCCAGGTGCCCAAGAAGGACGTCGCACTCAAGGGCGACGCCACCCGCAACCCCGTGATCGGCGTGTGGTCCACCACCGACCGCCAGGGGACAGCCGTCACCGGCGCGGGCGGCAAGGGCAGCGAGAACGCCCCGGCCCAGGACGCCAAGGGAACGGATCAGGGCGCACCCGACAAGGGCGGCGAAGGTGGCTGGCGTCAGGTCTCGCGCCTCGGCAACCCGCTGGTCAACGAGGTCGTCGTACCCCTGAAGTACAAGGACGCGTTCAACGCGCTCACCCCGGACAAGGACAACACGGTCACCCCGGTCGTGGACAAGGTCAAGGACCCGATCGTGCCCAAGCTCGTGCAGAGCATCTACGGGGTCCCCGCACCCGCCACGCCGCGCAACGACCTGGTCGAGATCTTCCTCACCGGCATCTGCAAGGAGTGCGGGCCCATCAAGGCGGACCTGAACTCGCAGAAGCTCAACGCCGATGCCGACAAGGCCAAGTTCGTACCGGCCGAAGAGCTGCGGCTGAACATGTCCATCCCGCCCACCGCCAAGCCCAACCGCCTCGGCGTCCTCGCCAAGGACCTGGGCGGCTTCCCCAACGGCCGCCGCCTCAACGACGACGTCGTCGACATCGAACTCCAGGCTCTCGAAGGCGCCGCGCAGACCGGCAAGATCGTGCCCGCGCTGGCTGCGGGCGACCGGGTTGACGCCCCGTACCGTCAGCCGGGCGACACCTTCCCGTATGTCGCGCTGCCCAACACCGCGGCCGTCAACCAGGCCGACTCCCTGCACCCCGACGGCGGTGTCGGCGCCGGCTTCGGTGGCACCGCCTTCGGCGACGGGTTCCCCGTGGCGTCCGTCCTGGCGGTCGGCGGTGGCACCCTGCTGGCATGTGCCGGAGTTCTGGCACTGCGCCGGCGGCGTGCCGGCCAGGCATGACCGGCCCCGCCTCCACAGGTCGCCCGCCTGCCGCACGGCAGCGCGGGCGACCGCGGCGCACCCTGGCACTCACCCGCCGCGGCCGAAACGTCGCGTCCGCGGCCCTGGCCGTCGGCATATCCCTGGCCGCGGCCGGCACCACGGCGCTGATCGCGGCCCCCAGCGGGAAGCCGGCGTACGTCGACATAGGCACCCTGCCCGCCCAGCCGGACTCGGAAGACACTGCCGCCGCCACTGAATCCGCCACCCCTCCGATACGCATACGCATCGACCGCATCGCACTCGACAAGCCCCTCACCGGCTTGCGAGTGCAGCAGGACGGCCGCCTCGGCGTACCCAAGGACCCCGCCGACGTCGGCTGGTGGAGCGACGGCCCGCGACCGGGTGATGCGGGCGCGGCCGTCGTCGTCGGCCACGTCGACTCGCCCACGGGTCCCGGCGCCTTCCACGGCCTGTCCTCGTTGCGTCCGGGCGACCGGATCTCCGTACGCCGCCAGGACCGCAGCACTGTCGCGTTCACCGTCAAGGCCCTGCGGCAGTACGACAAGGACTCCCTTCCCGACAGCCAGGTCTACGCGACCACCGGCCCACCGGCCCTGCGGCTGATCACCTGCGGCGGCGCCTACGACCGCGAGCGGGGCGAGTACAGCCACAACCTCGTCGTCTACGCGACGCTCGCGGAAGGCGACTGACCAAACCCACCCACCCTTACCGGAACGGGAACTGACCATGCGCCTCCGCCGGCTCCCGCCCCTCCGGCGTTCCCTGCTGTCCGCCGCGGGCGTCACCGCCCTCGGCATGGCTCTGTTTCTCGCCGGTGGCCTCGGTCTGGCGCCCTGGCCCGCCGCGCAGAGCCCTCGCATCCAAGCGCCGGCCACTGGCCCGGCCTTCCGCGCCGACCCCATGGCGGCGGAGATCACCGCACTCCAGGAGCGCCTGCGCCGCACCCCGAAAGACCCCGTCACCCTGGGCACGCTCGGGCTGAACTACGTCCAGCAGGCGAAAACCACCGGAGACCCGACCTATTACCCGAAGGCGGAAGAGGTCCTGAGGCGCTCGCTGGCGCTGGAGCCGGCGGACAACTACACGGCGATGGGCGGCATGGCCGCACTGGAGGCGGCCCGCCACAACTTCACCCGGGCACTGGACTGGGCCAAGCGGGCCATCGCCGTCAACCCGTACAACGCCTTCCTGTACGGCACCCTCGCCGACGCGCACACCCAGCTCGGCCACTACTCCGCCGCCGCCGACGCCGTGCAGAAGATGGTCGACCTCCAACCCGGCACCCCCTCGCTGGCCCGCGCCTCCTACGCCGCCGAGCTGCGCGGCGAAACCGCCGCCGCCCGCACCGAGATGCGACGGGCCCTGAAGAGCGCCAGCACCCCGGCCGACCAGGCGTTCGCGCGCTACTACCTCAGCGAGATCGCCTTCAACAACGGAGACCCGGCCACGGCACTGACCGAGGCCGAGGCGGGCCTGCGCACCGCCCCCTCCTACACCGCCCTGCTTCAGATCAAAGCCAGGGCCCAGGCCGCCCTCGGCAAGACCGAGGAAGCCACCGCGACTCTCACCCAGGCCGTGCAGCGCCTTCCACTGCCCGAATACGTCCTGCAACTCGGCGAGCTCCACCAGTCCCTCGGCCGTCCCAAGGAAGCAGAGCAGCAGTACGAGATCTTCCGAGCCGAGCAGAAGCTCTTCGCGGACAACGGCGTCACCCTCGATTCGGACGCCGTACTCTTCGAAGCCGACCACGGAGACCCCAAGAAGGCCCTCACCATCGCCAGACAAGGCGTCGAGGGCCGCCCCTTCTTGGACTCCCACGACGCCCTGGCCTGGGCCCTGCACGTCAACGGCCAAGACGAAGAAGCCCTCGCCGCATCCGGTCGGGCCCTGGCCCTCGGCACCCGCAACGCTCTCTTCCACTACCACCGCGCGGTGATCCAGCAGGCCCTCGGAAACCACTCCGCCGCCCGCGCCGGACTCACCAAGGCCCTCGCCATCAACCCGCACTTCCATCCCCTGCACGCCCCCAGAGCACGAGCGGCTCTGACCACTCTCGAAGGCGCCGACACGGGGGCGCCGAGGTGAAGGCCGGGCCGTCCTGGCAGCGGCAGTCCCCTCGCCCGCGGACAGTCTGATCAAGTAGAACGAAGTCGCCCGGCGTCCGGCGGTGATGCCCTCTTGGCCAGGGGGGAGGGGAACGCCACAATGGGTCTCCCAGGTGTTTCGTTCCTCTCCGGACGGCGCACTCAGCAGTGAGGTCAGGCGGGGCGACCCGGTGTGGGCATGGTCAGTCCAGCGGTCCGTCCCGTGGCGCGCATCGCGGGCTTGACTCGGTATGACCCGACGGGGGTTCACATTGTCGACGGTGCCCGAAACGGGTGATCACATGGGCGATTTCGCCCTGCCGGGTGGAGTGCTCGAGGGAACCTTTTTCGCACGGCGCGATTTCCTGCTGTGCCGACAGCGTGGCGCCCCGCTTGTCCTCGTCTTTCCTCACGGCGACGAGGCCACGGGATACGGCGAGCAACTACGTTCCTACTCAGACGGCTTGGAGACCGTGCCCCTCCATGGAGCCCAGGTGTGGGGCATCAGCTCACAGTGCGTCAAAAGCAATGAACTTCTTGCCCGAAAGTACAACTTAAGGATTCCCCTGCTCTCCGACACCAGTCGAAGTGTGGCCCGGGCCTTCGGCATCACGGCGTCCGGAACCGAGCTACGACAGGCTGTCTTCCTCATCGCCCCGGATGGAACCCTGCACTGGAAGCATGTCGCCCCTCTGGGCGCGGCGCTGCCGAGCCTGACCACTCTCTGTGGACATGTGGCCGACACGCGAGGCCGCTGAGCGTTCCTTCGGCTCAACACCCCACCCGTTGTTGCATATTACTTGCAATAAGGGGTTTCGTTCTCGGGTGGGCTAACGGCCGCGCCCCGTGTCGCCGTCGGTTAATTCGCATCCCAAGAGGCGTAATAATCGGCTGTCACCTGCGGCTTTGCGCGTAGGTGCCGCGCGGGACCAGCAGTCCGATCAGGAATGCTCGCCAAATCGATGAGTTTCCATGGTTTCCTGCCGCTTGCGCACCAGATGCGTGGTGATGTGCAAGACCGGCGAGGACTCTGTCCTCGTGGAAGCCGCCCGGACACATTCTGATGTCCCGCCCGCTGGGTCCAGTCATCGCCTCTGACACGTGACGAATCCGCCCGACGCATCCCGCGCGGGTGCCGGGGCGACGGGTTCGCAGCCGAGAGGATCAGTCTTGACGTCCCTTTCCATGAGGCCCCGCAAGCGGCGCGTCCTCGACCAGTCGCTTCTCGTCCTGGGGGCCGGCGCGCTGGCCACCGGCCTGGCCGTGCTCACCCTCGGGCCGGGGACCAGTGCCGCGTCCAGCCACCGCGAGGCACCACTGATCGCGGGTGACCCGCGGGCGGACAACACGGATGTGTACGCGTTCACCAGCCCCGACCGCGCGGACACGGTGACTCTGGTCGCGAACTGGATTCCCTTCGAGGAGCCCAACGGCGGCCCGAACTTCTACGCCTTCGCGGACGACGCGCGCTACCACATCAAGATCGACAACACCGGTGACGGGCGCGCCGACGTCACGTACACCTGGCGCTTCAAGAACAAGATCCGGGACGCGGCCGACCAGTTCCTGTACAACACCGGACCGGTCACCTCGCTCAACGACCCTGACCTGAACTTCCGTCAGCTCTATGACCTGACCGTCACCGACTCACGCGGTCATACCCGAACCCTGCTGCGGGACGCACCCGTCGCCCCTTCACGCACCGGTGAGGCATCGATGCCCGCCTACGGCGCCCTGCGCGGCCAGGCGGTGCGCAACGCGCCCCGCGGAGCCAAGGCGTTCGCCGGACAGGCGGAAGACCCGTTCTTCGCGGACCTGCGGGTCTTCGACCTCCTGTACGGCGGGGACCTGAGCAAGCGCGGCCAGGACACCCTGGCCGGCTACAACGTCAACTCCGTGGCACTGCAGATCCCCAAGAGCCAGCTCGCCCTGCGCGGCAACACCTCCCGCAACCCGGTCATCGGCGTCTGGTCGACCACCGAACGACGCGGCGTCAACGTCACCGACAGCCGCGACAAGAAGACGAACACCGGCTGGCGCCAGGTCTCGCGGCTCGGCAACCCGCTGGTCAACGAGGTCGTCGTACCCCTGAAGTTCAAGGACGCCTTCAACACGATCTCCCCGGACCAGGACCGCACCGTGCAGCCGGTCGTCGACAAGGTCTACGACCCGATCCTCCCGAAGCTGATCGAGAAGGTCTACGGGATTCCGGCGCCGGCGACTCCGCGCAACGACCTCGCCGAGATCTACCTCACCGGCATCTGCAAGGCATGCGGCCCGATCAAGGCCGACCTCAACGCCCACAGCCTCAACAGGGACGCACCCCGCCGCAAGATCGTGCCGGCCGAGGAACTGCGCCTGAACATGGCCGTACCCCCGACCGATGAGCCCCAGCGCCTGGGCGTCCTCGCCGGAGACCTGGCGGGCTTCCCCAACGGCCGCCGCCTGACCGACGACGTCATCGACATCTCCCTCCAGGCCGTCGAAGGCGCCGCCCAGACCGGCGAGCTCGTCCCCGCACTCGCCGAGGGCGACAAGGTCGACACCAACGAGGTGCCCTTCGCGGGCAGGTTCCCCTACCTCGCTCTGCCGCACACCAAGAGCGTCAACAGCGGACCGCAGGGCGAGGGCATGCAGCAGACCGCGATGCACACCTCCCACGCTTCCGCGCTCGGAGCGGCGGGGGCACTCCTGCTCGGAGCGGGCGGCTACCGACTGCGCCGCCGCCCCGCCACCAGCTGACCCCCGAACAGAACGCTTCAGGCCACGCGCCTGCGGCCGGGCGGGGCTCTGTGAGCCCCGCCCGGCCGCCTGAAACGACCGAACCACCGAGGAGGCCGCGTGCCGCCGCCAGAGACGAACGCCGAACCCCGCATTCCGCGCACCGGCCGTCGCAGACGGCTGCGCAGCACGCTGGTCACGCTCGTCCTGGGCTCGGTCCTGTTCACCGTCGGTGCGGTGGGACTGGACCCGCCGCCCACTGACGACGCCCCTGACCGGCCAAGCCGTCTGGGCGGCGCTGCGGGCGAGGCATCCCTGCGGGAGCCCGTCGAAGCTCTCAGGGAGCGGTTACGACACCTGCCCAACAACCCGGTCGGCTGGGCCCATCTGGGCATGGCCTACGTCCAACAGGCCCGTACGACCGCGGACCCCACCACTTACGCGCGAGGCGAGAGCGCTCTGCGCAAGTCCCTCAAGCTTCAGCCGGCCGACAACTTCCAGGCCGAGACCGGCATGGGAGCCCTGGCCTCCGCTCGCCACGACTTCCCCAGCGCCCTCGCCTGGGCCAGGAAAGCCACAGCGACGAACCCCTCGAGCCCCGCCGCCCACGGCGTACTGGCCGACGCCTACACCCAGCTGGGACGCTACGAAGCCTCCTACAGGGCTGTTCAGCGCATGACGGACCTGCGCCCGGACGCCGCGTCCCTTGCCCGCGCCTCCTACACGTGGGAGCTGCGAGGTGACACGCGCCGAGCCCGGGAGCTGATGCGCAGGTCCCTCCAAGCAGCGTCCACCGGCCCGGAGAGGTCGTTCGCCCGCACGCACCTGGCGCTCCTGGCCCTGGAGACCGGCGATCGTGTCACCGCGTTGCGTGAAGCGAACGCCGGGCTCCGAGCCGCTCCGCGCGACCCCGCGCTCCTGGAAGCGCGGGCCCGCACCCACGCGGCCCTCGGCAAACCCCGCGAGGCTGTCGACGACTACACCACGGCCATCGCGATCGCACCGCTGCCCCAGTACCTCCTCGGCCTGGGCGAACTCCATGAGTCACTCGGCCGGCAGGAACAGGCCGAGACGCTGTACGGGCTGCTGCGCGCCCAGGACCGGCTGCGTACCGCGAGTGGGGGAACCCCGGACGTCGACGCGATCCTCTTCGAGGCGGACCACGGTGACCCGGACAAGGCCGTCGTCATGTGCAGGCACGTACTGCGCGGCAGGCCCTTCATCGCCGTACACGACGCCTGCGCCTGGGCTCTCCATCGCGCCGGCAGTGACGAACAAGCTCTGGAACACGCCGGCCAGGCCCTGGCCCTGGGCACGCGCAGCGCCCCGTTCCACTACCACCGGGCGAGGATCCATCACGCGTTGGGCGACCTGGACGCGACCCGCGAAGACCTCGACCGCGCCCTGGCCATCGACCCGCACTTCCACCCCCTGCACGCCACCGAAGCACGCACCATGCTCCGCAGAATCGACGGCACCCGATGAATCTGACCCTTCGCCGCGCCGCCTCCGGCCTCGTAACGGCCTTCCTGGTCTGCACGTCCGCGGTGGCCGCGGCTCCCGCCGCCACCGCTCACCCTCTGGGAAACTTCACGGTCAACCACTACACCGGGCTGACCCTTCACCCCGACCGGATCGAAGCCCTGGTCGTCGTCGACCGAGCCGAGATCGCCGCCGCCCAGGAGCACCCGCTCGTCGACCTAGACCACAACGGACGCATCGACACGCGGGAAGCCGGTACGTACGCCCGGCGCGCCTGTACCGAGATCGCCAACCAGCTGCTGGTGTCCGTGGGAAGCCGTCCCGCCGCCTGGCGGCCCTCCACCAGTGCCCTGACCCACCACCCCGGTGAAGCCGGACTCAAGACCAGCAGACTCCAGTGCGCACTGACCACCGGGACCGGCCTGCGGTCCGCGTCCGACATCAAGGTCCGCACCACCTACGACAGCCGGCGCATCGGCTGGCGCGAGATCACGGCCCGCGGCGAAGGCGTCCTGCTCACCGACTCCGACGTGCCCACCCGCTCCGCCACCAACGAGCTCCGCCGCTATCCGCAAGACCCGCTCGCCACGCCGCTCGACCAACGCGCGGCGACGCTACGCGTCGAACCGGGGCGCGGCAACGCCGCGTCGGCAGTCCGCGACTCCCTACCCGGGGCCGGCCCTGTCGGCGCCGCACTGAACAAAGTCTCCGGCGTTTTCGACTCGCTGGTCGGGTCCCGTGAACTCACTCTGCCCGTCGGGTTCTTGGCACTCCTGCTTGCCGTGGTCCTCGGCGCTTCCCACGCCGCCATGCCCGGTCACGGCAAGACCATCATGGCCGCCTATCTGGCGGGCCGGCGCGGCACTCCCAAAGACGCGGTCACCATCGGGGCAACCGTCACCCTCACCCACACCTCAGGCGTTCTCGTCCTCGGACTGACCCTCCCGGTCGCGACCCACCTGGCCGGGGAAACCGTCCTCACCTGGCTCGGAACGGCGAGCGGACTCATCGTCACCGCCATCGGCCTGTGGCTACTGCGCTCCGCCCTGCTCCACCGGCCCGTCCCCCACCATCACCACCATGGCCACACGCACCACCATCACGATCACGATCACGCGCACGACCACGGCGGTTCGCCCCACGAGCTGCCGGTGCAGTCCCCGGCTCGCCCCTCTCCCCACGACGCCGACGCTGTCCAGCCCTCCGGCACCGGAGCCGTGCTGACCAAGACGCACGCTCCCCACGGCCACACCCACCCCCAGCCCGGTCCGCCGATCCGGCCGCCCGCCAGATCCCGGCGCACCACACTGATCGGCATGGGCATCGCCGGAGGACTCGTACCCAGTCCCTCCGCGATCGTCGTCCTGCTCGGAGCGATCGCGCTGGGCCGCACCGCATTCGGCGTACTCCTCGTCGCCGCCTACGGCATCGGCATGGCCGGCACCCTCACCCTCGCCGGCCTTCTCCTTGTCCGGCTCGGAGACCGCATCACCACCGGCATCCGCACCGCCGAACATGCCCGCTGGGCGGCCGCACTCAAGCGACTCGCCCGCTACGGCCCCGTCGCCACCTCCAGTCTCGTGCTGCTCGTCGGTGTCGGGCTCACCATCCGCTCCGCCGTTGGCCCGTGGTGACCGGGCCCGGCCGTCTGTGCCGCCCTTGGGGTGAAATCGCACCCACCGCCTGCTGCCGTCGGCGCTCATGGAGAGACATAGGCAAGACAACACACGAGACGAAACCGGCCTGTGCGATCGCCGCCCGCCGTGCGGTCGCGCGACACTCCGTGCACGGTTGGTAGACCACCTTTTACCTGCGGGAACGACAGGCCGGCTGAAACACAGGAGTTGAACACATTTGCTGAATGAGCGACCTTTCCCCTCTTTGGCTGGTTCCGAATGAGGGGCGTGCGAATCTCCCGGTGCACACACAACTACAGCACGGGTGGGCAGAAGCGGACGATGTGCCTTGTGGACGACAGCAAGGACTTCACCTAAGCGGCAAGGACTACGGATTCAAGAGCATCATCACGGCGTATTGGGTTCCCGGGCATGTCGGCCCCTCAGGGTGCGCCAAGGACTGACGCGTCAACGCACTGGAGGTAACCCGATGGCTCACTGGTCCGTCGGTGACCGCGTCATGCCAGTAGATGAACCCGACCACCCAGAAGGCCCCGTCGGCGAAGTCGTCATGCCGACCGCCCTCGGAGAGGTCATCGTCAGCTTCCCCCTGATGGGATCCAAGGTCTACGCCCCGCACAAACTCATGGCAGCACCGTCCGAGGACATCTCTGAACAGGACCAGGCACGCCCCTCCGCGTGACGATCGCTCGATGGGAGGCGACCGGTACGCGCGGCGAACAATGCCTCGCCGCGCAGCGTGCCGTGTTGTCCACCCTGACGATCAGCAGCCGTAATCCTGGCCGCGTGCGGTGAGCGCATCGACTCCGCGACGCATGCCGCCGCACCCAGAGCCCCCGTCGGCACCAGCCGACGGGGGTTCCTCACCTCTCACGCCCTATCACACACGTATCACCAACAGAGTCGACGCTCCTAGACCACAGGGCCTTGACCTGCGCGTATACGCCTCACGTGGACCGGCTGGACCGCACAGGACGCTATTTACAACCTGTGCCATGTAGTACCGAGGGACGGTCCCAGGATCAGGACCGGGGCGTCTTCTGGCCCGTCAAAGCGGTATTGCAGGGTCTCAGCATTCGTCTCACTCACCTGCTCACGCTCCCACATCTCACTCTGTGCCCCGCCCACCGGGCCAGGATGTGATCCGGGACACCGCTGTTCGCGAGGTACGTCAAGTACGACGCGCTGCATCGTACAAGCGAGCGAGCACTCCTGAGGGCGCCTGGTCCAGGCCGGGAGGCGGCTGGGCAGTGGCCTCTAGGCCCGGACTTCGC